>JAVBPU010000022.1:0-122208 GCA_031549415.1 Eubacteriales bacterium
AGCCCAGTCTTTGCGGATCTTTTCCCCCGGCGCGTTGCCTCGTCCGGTCAGCATAGCACCACTATGCCTCCCTTCCTCGGCTGAGCGCCAGGGAAAAATCTCTCGCATATCCTGTGGCTACGTTTTCGGAATTTGCTCTAAGTTTCCGCAACACATCGGCAGGCCGTGCTTGCGGAGAATGGAGAAATACCCATGAAGAAGGTTATGCTTGTTTTTGGCACGCGGCCAGAGGCAATCAAAATGTGCCCTTTGGTCCATGTGCTGAAAAGTCGACCCGAATTTGAGACCGTGGTTTGCGTTTCGGGGCAGCACCGGCAAATGCTGGATCAAATTCTGACTTGTTTTCAGGTGGAACCCCAGTATGATCTCAGCATCATGCAGGAGAACCAAACCCTTTTTGACGTGACCGTCAACATTTTGCAAAGACTGCGCCATATTTTGGAGACTGAAAAGCCGGACGTGGTGCTGGTGCATGGCGATACGTCCACGGCCTTTGTGACCGCGCTGGCCTGCTTTTACCTGAGTATTCCCGTGGGCCATGTGGAAGCGGGGCTTCGCACCTACAATTTGCACTCGCCCTTTCCGGAGGAGTTCAACCGCCAAGCGGTGGACCTGATCGCCCGGTTTTATTTTGCCCCCACGGTGATGAGCCAGGAAAACCTGCTGCGGGAAGGCAAGCCCAGCCGCAACATCTTTGTGACCGGCAATACGGTGATTGACGCCCTGGCCACCACCGTGCGCAGGGACTACCAGCATCCGGACATTGCATGGGCCAAGGGCAGCCGGCTGATTTTGCTGACGGCCCACCGCCGGGAAAACCTGGGAGAGCCGATGCGCCATATGTTTACGGCCATTCGCCGTATCGTGGAGGATGACCCGGCGGTGAAGGTGATCTACCCCATGCATTTGAACCCCCTGGTGCGGGAGATGGCTGCCCAGTGCTTCGGGGGCCAGGACCGCATCCGGATGGTGGAACCCATGGATGTGCTGGACTTCCACAACATCATGGCCCGGGCGTTTCTGATTTTGACCGACAGCGGCGGCATCCAGGAGGAGGCCCCCTCCCTGGGCAAGCCGGTGCTGGTGATGCGGGACACCACAGAGCGCCCGGAAGGGGTGGAGGCGGGAACCTTGCAGCTGGTGGGCACCCAGGAGAAGGCGATTTATGACGCCATCTGGCGGCTGTTGCACGACCCTGCCGCCTACCAGGAGATGGAGCGGGCCAACAACCCCTACGGGGATGGCAATGCCAGCCAGTACATCGCGGATATTTTGCAGATGGAGCTGCAGGCCTAGGGCTTCAACAAAGTGGGCGCGCCCACTTTGTTGAGTTTACGGGAATTGTTTCCGCTCACGCGGAAACGCCCCGCCCGCCCGGCAAAACACGGAGGGAAGCGTGTGCCCAGTGGGCACTGCTACCGAAGGTGGCAAGCGACCCGAAGTGGGAAGGTTGACAAGCATTGGGAGCGGCAGCGACCAAGGCGACGATCAACCTGAACCCGGGCGATACGATTTCTATCGGAGGGGAGACCCCTCCGATACCACCCTCGGGGCAGGCAGTTTCTTGTCCGCTTTTTTGTAAGGCATGGATGCAGAATGGCTTTGTGCGTGTTCGGGAAGGACTTGGCCATATCCCCTGAGACGGGTCTTTGTAGACAATCCATCTGACGGCGGCACGCCGTCAGAAAAGGGTCCAGGGCAAAGCCCTGGGCGGGGTTGTAGGGGCGCAGCCCCTACCGTTCCCCCGTCTCCCGTCCCCTTACCCCCGCCCCCTGCGCATCACCGCCAGCACCGCCGCGGAGAGGCCGCACCAGCAGGCGGTGTAGGCCAGGCAGATTTGCCCGTGCAGGTTCAGGGGCATGCGCCGGTAATCCCAAATGTGAAAGCGGCGGTTCATCAGCCGCCCGATGGCATATTCCAGGCCCGTCAGCATCAGGCCGCCCCGCAGAGCCGCCCGCCAAAGGGGGCGTTTTTTTTGGGTGCGGTGGGTGTGGCGTAGCAGCAGCAGGCCCAGGCCCCCGGCCAGGGCCATGGCTGGGTGGCTGCGGCCCCGGTAGCAAATTTCCAGCAGGGGGTATCCCAGCCCGCCCAGCAGCAGGTCCTTTTTCCATTGGCGCGACATGGCAGACGCCTCCTGTTCTTTGTGGTAGAAATAGCTTGCGCAACTGGGGCCACTATATACAGTACCAGAAACTGCCAATCAAAACTTTTTTATCTAAATCTAGCTGTTACCTCTTGACAAGGGAGCAGTTTTCGGGCAATATACTTTCTTGAGCGCAAGCGCCCTTGGGGCGACAGCGGAAGGAGGGCCTCCCTTGCAACGTTTGTTCGCGGATGGAATCCTGTATCGAAAAGGACGGCTTTTCCGGGGCGATGTGGCAGTTTCCGGAGGCCGGATCGTTCTTCCTTCCTCCTTGAAGCCTTCGGACGGAATTTCTATTTTCCCCTTGCATGGTCAGTTGCTGATTCCCGGTCTTGTGGATGTACACGTACATCTTCGAGAGCCGGGTTTTTCTTATAAAGAGACTGTTTTTACCGGCAGCCGGGCCGGGGCCCGGGGCGGCTACGCGGCCCTGTGCGCCATGCCCAACGTACACCCCGCGCCGGACTGCCTGGCCCATGTGCAGGCCCAGCAGGCCATCATCGACCGGGACGCGGCGGTGCGGGTGTACCCCTATGGGTCCATCACCCTGGGGCAAAAGGGGGAGGGGGAGCTGGTGGATTTTGCGGCCCTGGCGCCCTTCGTCATCGGCTTCTCGGACGATGGCCGGGGCGTGCAGGCAGAGGATACCATGCGGGAGGCCATGCGGCGGGTGAAGCAGGCGGGAGGCCTTTTGGTCGCCCATTGCGAGGACAACGCCCTGCTGCGGGGCGGATACGTCCACGGGGGGGCCTATGCCCAGGCCCACGGGCACCCTGGCATTTGCAGCGAAAGCGAATGGCGGCAGGTGGAGCGGGACTTGCGGCTGGTGCGGGAGACTGGCTGCCGCTACCATGTGTGCCATGTGTCCACCAAGGAGAGCGTGGCGCTGCTGCGCCAGGCCAAGAAGGAAGGGCTGGACGTCAGCTGCGAAACCGCGCCTCATTACCTGCTGCTGCACGAGGGCCTGTTGCAGGAGGATGGCCGCTGGAAGATGAACCCGCCCCTCCGGGAGGAGGCGGACCGGGACGCGCTGCTGGATGGGCTTTTGGATGGCACCATTGACATCATCGCCACGGACCACGCCCCCCATAGCCCGGAGGAAAAGGCCAAGGGCCTGGCGGGCAGCGCCTTTGGCGTGGTGGGGCTGGAATGTGCCTTTGCGGTGTGCTATACCGGGCTGGTAAAAGCGGGTCTGGTGCCGCTTTCCCGGCTGCTGGAAGCCATGGCGGACGCGCCCCGCAGGCGCTTTGGCCTGCCGGAGGTAAGCCTTGGCGAGGGCCAGAGCGCAGACGTGGCGGTGTTCGACTTGGACCAGGAAACCACGGTAGACCCGGGGGCCTTTGTTTCCTTGGGCCGGGCCACGCCCTTTGCGGGCCAGCGGGTATGGGGCCGGTGCACTATGACCTTAGTGGAAGGGGAAGTGGCATGGCAGAGAGTGTGAAATGCAGGGTGGAGGGGAACCAAGCCCTGACGGCGGACGTGTTCCGCATGAGGCTGGCGGGGGACACCCGGGGCATCACCCGGCCTGGGCAGTTTGTGCAAGTGGCCCTGCCGGGGTTGTACCTGCGCAGGCCCATATCCGTATGCGATTGGCAGCCCGGGGAGCAGGGATGGCTGGAGCTGGTGGTAAAGAAGGTGGGCCGGGGCACCCTGGCCATGAGCCAGCTACAGCCGGGCGCGGAGCTGTACCTGCTGGTGGGCCTGGGCAACGGATTTGCCATCGGGGAAGCCAAAACCATCGAGTCCACCGAAACCGCCGAAACAGCCATCGAATCCGCCGGAACCGCCACCGAATCCGCCGAAACTGCCGAAACAGCCATAGAAAAAGCGGTTCAGGGCCCCCCTCTGCTGGTGGGCGGCGGGGTGGGCACGCCGCCTTTGTACGGCCTGTGCAAGCGTTTGCTGGCCTGTGGCCTGCGGCCAGAGGTGGCGCTGGGGTTTACCACTGCGGCTGAAGCCTTTTTGGTGGACGAGTTTGAGGCCCTGGGGGTCTCGGTGACCCTGTGTACCCTGGACGGCTCCGCAGGCATTCGCGGCTTTGTCACCCAGGGGATGGAGGCGCTGGAAGGCCGGTATGGCTCGGTGTTTGCCTGCGGCCCGGAGCCCATGCTGCGGGCGGTCCACTGCCTGTGCCAGGGTCTGGGCCTCCCCGGCCAGTACAGCTTTGAGGAGCGGATGGCCTGCGGCTTTGGGGTGTGCATGGGGTGCAGCTGCCAAACGAAGTATGGCAGCAAGCGCATCTGCAAGGACGGCCCGGTGCTGCGGGGGGAGGAGATTGTATGGTAAGCACCCAGGTGACCCTGTCCGGCTGGACGCTGGACAACCCGGTGATCCCCGCCAGCGGCACCTTTGGCTATGGCCAGGAGATGCGGGAGTTCTATGACGTAAACCTGCTGGGCAGCTTTGTAATGAAGGGCGTCACCTGGGAGCCGCGCTTTGGCAACCCCACCCCCCGCATTGCCGAATGCACCGGCGGGCTCCTCAACGCCGTGGGTCTGCAAAACCCCGGCGTGCATCAGGTCATCGCCCGGGAGCTGCCGGAGCTGTCCACCTTCTTTCACAAGCCTGTCATTGCCAACATCAGCGGTTTTTCTGTGGAGGAGTATGTGGAGTGCTGCCGGCTGATGGACGGCCAGCCCCAAGTGGGTCTTATCGAAGTGAATATCAGCTGCCCCAACGTCCACGGGGGCGGCATGGCCTTTGGCATGCAGCCGGAAAGCGCCGCCCAGGTGACCCGGGCCGTGAAGGCGGTGACGAAGAAGCCGGTGTATATCAAGCTAAGCCCCAACGCGGCGGACATCGTGGCCGTGGCCAGGGCCTGCCAGGAGGCCGGGGCGGACGGCCTCAGCCTCATCAATACGCTGCTGGGCATGCGGATGGATTTGCGCTGCAGGAAGCCCCTGCTGGCGAACCTCATGGGGGGTCTGTCCGGTCCGGCCATCTTCCCGGTGGCGCTGCGCATGGTGTACCAGGTGGCCAAGGCGGTGCAGGTTCCGTTGATGGGCATGGGCGGCGTGGCCACGGCGGAGGATGTGCTGGAAATGATGCTGGCCGGGGCCACCGCCGTGCAGGTGGGGGCGCAGACCCTGGTGGACCCCTACGCCTGCCAAAAAATTGTGGAGGAACTGCCCGCCGCCATGGCGCGGTATGGCATCACCGATTTGCAAGAAATCATTGGAGGTGCGTGGAAATGAAAGGGCCCAAGGGAGACGTGATCATCGCGCTGGATTTTCCGGACAGCAAGGCAGTGTACGCCTTTTTGGACCGGTTCCGGGAGAAGAAGCCCTATGTGAAGGTGGGCATGGAGCTGTTTTACGCCGAAGGCCCGCAGATCGTGCGGGAACTGAAAGCCCGGGGGCATCAAATCTTTCTGGATTTGAAGCTGCACGACATCCCCAATACCGTGAAAAGCGCCATGCGCGCCCTGGCCCGCTTGGAGGTGGACATGGCCAACCTGCACGCCGCGGGCACCATGGACATGATGAAGGCCGCCCTGGAAGGGCTCACCCGGCCCGATGGCTCCCGGCCCCTGCTGCTGGCCGTGACCCAGCTGACCTCCACCAGCGAGGAGAGGATGCAACGGGAGCTGCTCATCGGGGCCAGCATGGTGGATACCGTGGCCCGGTATGCCCAGAATGCGAAGGAGGCCGGGCTGGACGGGGTGGTTTGCTCGCCCCTGGAAGCCAGGCTGGTGAAGGACGCCTGTGGCGAAGCCTTCCAAACCGTGACCCCGGGCATCCGCTTTGCGGAGGCGGCAGCGGACGACCAGGCCCGGGTGATGACCCCGGAAAAGGCCCGGCTGGGCGGCAGCGACTACATTGTGGTGGGCCGGCCCATCACCCAGGCCCAGGACCCGGTGGCCCAGTACAACCGCTGCGTGACAGAATTTCTGGGCTAACACCCCATCAAAAGGAGGAGACCCCATGGAACAAGAGATTGCCAAGGCGCTGCTATCCATCGGCGCGGTGTTTCTGCGGCCCCAGGAGCCTTTCACCTGGGCCAGCGGCATCAAAAGCCCCATCTATTGCGACAACCGCCTCACCCTCACCGCGCCGGAGGTGCGCACCCAGGTGGAAACCGGCCTGATGGACGTGGTGAAGCGGGAGTACCCGGACTGCGAAGCGCTGATGGGCACCAGCACCGCGGGCATTGCCCATGCCGCCATTGTGGCCCATTTGATGAACCTGCCCATGGGCTATGTGCGCTCTGGGGCCAAGGATCATGGCCGGGCCAACCAAATTGAAGGCAAGCTGGAAAAGGGCCAGAAAGTGGTGGTGATCGAGGACCTCATTTCCACCGGGGGCAGCGTCATCGAGGTGGTGCAGGCCCTGCGGGAGCATGGGGCGCAGGTGCTGGGCATTGCCAGCATCTTCACCTATGGCATGGGAAAGGGGCTGGACAGGCTGGCCCAGGCCCAGGTGAAAAACGTGAGCCTGTGCGGCTTTGACACACTGGTGGAGGTGGCCGCCCAGGCCGGGTATATTAAGCCTGGCCAGGTGGCTGGGCTGCTCCGCTTCCGGGACAACCCCGGCGATGAAAGCTGGAGGACCGTCTAATACATAGGAGGGATGCTTATGCGGCATTTGTTGGATATCGTGGACCTTTCCACCCAGGAGATCGAAGCATTGCTGGACGTGGCGGACGACATCATCGCGAACCCGGAAAAGTACCAGAGCAAAATGGCCCACAAAAAGCTGGCCACCCTGTTTTTTGAGCCCAGCACCCGCACCCGGCTGTCCTTTGAGGCGGCCATGATGGAGCTGGGGGGGAACGTGCTGGGCTTTTCCTCGGCGGACAGCAGCTCCGCCGCCAAGGGCGAAAGCGTGGGGGATACCATCCGCACCGTGGGCTGCTACGCGGACATCATCGCCATGCGCCACCCCAAGGAGGGTGCGCCCACGGTGGCGGCCCAGGTGTCCACGGTGCCCATCATCAACGCTGGGGACGGCGGCCACAACCACCCCACCCAAACCCTGACGGACCTGCTGACCATCCGGCGGGAAAAGGGGCGGCTGAACCAACTGGTGGTGGGCCTGTGCGGGGACTTGCAGTTTGGCCGCACAGTGCATAGCCTGATGAGCGCCATGGCCCGCTACCAGGACATCCGCTTCGTGCTGATTTCGCCCAATGAGCTGCGCATCCCGGATTATCTGCGGGAGAGCATGCAAAAGGCGGGGGTGCCCTATGCCGAGGTGGAAAAGCTGGAGGAGGTCATGGACACCCTGGACATTCTGTACATGACCCGGGTGCAAAAGGAGCGCTTCTTTAACGAAGCGGACTATGTGCGCCTGAAGGACAGCTACATCCTGGACCCGGAAAAGCTGCAAAAGGCGAAGAAAGACCTATGCGTCCTGCATCCTCTGCCCCGGGTGAACGAGATTAGCCGGGCTGTGGACCACGACCCCCGGGCCGCCTATTTCCGCCAGGCGCTCTGCGGCAAGTTTGTGCGCATGGCCCTCATTTTGAAACTGATGGAGGAGAAGGCATGAACATTGACAGCATTCAAAACGGCTACGTGATCGACCATATTTCCGCCGGGCGCAGCATGGAAGTCTACCGCTACCTGGGCCTGGACAGCCTGGACTGCTCCGTGGCCATCATCAAAAACGCAAAATCCGGGCGCATGGGCAAGAAGGACATCCTCAAGATCGACGAGGAGATTCCCATCAATCTGGACATGCTGGGCTACATTGACCCCGGCATCACCGTGAACGTCATTCGCAGCGGCCAGCGGGTGGAAAAGCGCAGCCTGCAACTGCCTGCCAAAGTGGTGAATGTGATGCGCTGCAAAAACCCCCGCTGCATCACCCAGACGGAGCAGGAAGTGGACCAGATCTTCTTCCTGGCGGACCCGGAGCGGCGGGTGTACCGCTGCCACTATTGCGAGACCGCCCTTGTTGGGAAGGGGTAAGCCTCCCCCCGCCTCCTACCAAACGCTAGGTAACACACTTCCACCTACAGGAGAATAAGGTGTAGAGGAGTCCTAGTGAAACAGGAGGCAACTATGCGTAAAAAAAATAGGCTCATCAAACGAGCGTTCGTTATTTTCCTTTTGTCCGCAGGGATGTTCTGCTGCATGGGTGGCATCCCGGCCGCGTCTGCTGAAATCATTGTCACGGATGAGCAGGGCCTGATCGATGCGATCAACTCCTCTGAAACGATGATTGTCGTCGCTAACGACATCACGGTAACGAAGCCGCGCCAGATCACGCGGGAATTGACCATCAAATCATCGGCAGGCGCCACCTTGCTTTGGGGCGGCCCCGCCAGAGGGACCCTGTTTACAGTGGTGGGCAGCAACGCCCATTTGACCCTGGAGGACATTACCCTGGACGGAAACGGGGCATACGTGTCTTTGGTAACGGTGAGCGGCGCAACGTTCACGATGCAGGATGGGGCTGTGCTGAAAAACCTGCTCAGCGATGGCCGCAACAGGGCCGTCACCGTTGGAAAGCATGGCGATCCCGATGTGGGCGGTACCTTTCACATGAAGGGCGGGCTAATCACAGGGGTCAGCCTGGACGCCGTAGTCCTGGTCGCTTCCGGAACGGTCTATATGAGCGGCAGTGCATCTGTCTCAGACAACGATGGGTACGGATTTGCTTTGCTCGGGTCCACGCTAAATATGGAGGACAAAGCGACCATCTCCCACAATACGGCCGTTAGAACAGGCGTGGGCGTGCTGGCCGGCGAGGGCAGCGTCATCAATATGGGGCTTAAGGAGGGCGACGCGCCCAGCATCTCCCACAATACCTCCACGATTTACTATGGCGGAGGCATATATTTGGTAGACGGGGAACTGAATATGGCCTTTGACGCCTCCATTTCGCACAACACCGCGGAAACAATGGTTGGCGGCGTCGGGCTGAACCGCTCCATTCTTACGATGCAGGGCAACGCAAAAATCAGCGGCAACACGACCCGCCTGGGAGCGGGCGGCGGAATTTATGCCTCCAGATCAGAGGTCCATTTGTCAGACGCGGCCAGCGTCTTTGGCAACTCGGTCACGGCAGACGATGGCAAAGGCGGCGGAATCTATCTGCAAAACGATCTGTCATTGGTTACGATGTCCGGTACTTCTGCTGTATACGGCAACAATGCCGCATACGGCGGGGGTCTGTACCTGAACGTGGAGACAAAGCTGGAAATG
Source organism: Eubacteriales bacterium (assembly GCA_031549415.1). Classification (GTDB taxonomy): domain Bacteria; phylum Bacillota; class Clostridia; order Christensenellales; family Aristaeellaceae; genus Limiplasma. The sequence continues at coordinate 9,294 of JAVBPU010000022.1, forward strand.
AGCGGCGGCAGGATCAGCGCCAATGTGGCCGGAACCGAAGGCGGCGGCGTCCTCAGCCACGGTGCGGTGACCCTCTCCGGAGGCGTGGTGGACGGCAACCGGACAGTTCTGGGCCATGGCGGCGGCTTCTATCTTGCGGAGGCTGGGAACGCCGTGATTTCAGCGGCCAGCGTGATAACCAACAATAGTGCGCCCAACGGCCATGGCGGCGGCATTTTTACGGAAAGCGCCGGGGAGTATGGCAATCTATCCACAGACAGGGGAACGAGATTCAGCGGAAACAGGGCATCGATAGCCTATACGCCGCCTGAAAACGCACTGGAAAAGTATCCCAACCTCCTGTTTGCCTCCCCCAGTATTGGGGATCATCCCCTCAATAACTATGACATTAACTTTAGCGGTACGCAAGTGCTCACATTCCATGTGGAATATGTAAGCAATGGCGGAACAGGCCACTATGTCCAAGGGGGCATTACACCCAGCTACACGGAGATGCTTTTGCCCCTTGAAGCAACGGGAATCTCACGGGCCGGTTACCGGTTTGCCGGTTGGAATTCCGAGCCGGATGGCAGCGGCCATTCCTATGCCCCGGGAGACACGGTAACGGTGTACCAGCCTTGGACGCTGTACGCCCAGTGGACCCCCCCGTTCCCCCTGTTCTGGTGTATCTTTCTTAGTGTGTTGATTTTCATTTTTCTTGTGATCCTGATGGTATTGTGTTGTGGGGAACCAAGATATTGTTACTGCTGCAAAGAATAGAACGGCGTCCCGCATTCAAAACCCATTGAATAGAACGCTCAGGCTGGAACCATGTTGCAGCAGCAGCCAGATTTTAAAGCCGATGATGACCACCAGGTGCATGGGGTAGAGGGCGTAGCCCAGCCATTTGGGCATTTTGATGCCCGTGTGGGAGGGCAGCACAATCAAGGGCAGAGACAGCCACACCATGCCCTGCATGCGGAAGAAGGCTGTGGTGATCCGGCCGATGCCGGGCCACTCATGGAACACAAAGGGAATGCTGAAGAAGTGGGTGACGGTGCTGCTGGTGGTGCCCCAGAACAGGGCATAGGCCAGGTAGGCGGCGATGAGGCCGCCCCGGTTCTTGCGGGCGCCATACAGCACCAAAATGAAGGTGAGGCCCATCCAGCCATAGTCCACCTTGATGAACCCCAGCAGCAAATAGCACAGGGCCGGGACCCAAAACTGGCTGAAGCACCATTTCTGTTGGATGCCCACCAGGGCGATCAGTCCGATCAGCAGGGAGAAAAGGATGTTAAGGTCCGCCCAAGAATGGGATAGGGCCATCATGTACAGCGGTTGGGCGATGATGCCCAGCACCAGCAGGCGCAGGCCATAGCGGATGGGGTTTTTGGTTTTCAGGCTGCCCACCACCAGGCACCAGCAATACAGCGGGAAGGCCATGCGGCCGATCACCCGCAGCTCCGCCACGCCGGGAAGAATGGCAGCGCCGATATGGTCGATGAGCATAAAAATGAGCGCCAGAACCTTCAAAAAGGAAGTGTCCATGTTTCCAATCAAGGTAGCGTCCCTGTGGCGGTCGATGGCCGAGTGCATAGGTGTTCCCCCTTACAAAGCTTGGAAGCATTATACCACGCCTTTCCCCCTTCGTCATCACCGAAGGAAAAAAGACGGAAAAAGGCGAAAAGCGCTGGATTTCAAGGAAGGTTCAGGTCCTGTTCATACAACGGTCACATGTTGTTTGTACTATGGAGTAGGCTGGGGCTGGCCCTTTGGGCGCCCCTGTTGCTGGAGGCCATTGCCGCCCGGGGCAGGGTTTGCTATACTGTAGAAACCAAAAACCCAGCGGAGGATGGATGGGATGAAGCTTCTGATTGTGGACGATGAACCGAAGATCCGGGAACTCATTGCCAAATACGCGGTATTTGAAGGCTATGGGACAGCGGAGGCGGAAAATGGGATGCAGGCCATTGACAAGGCCAAGGCGGAGGCCTTCGATTTGATCATCATGGACATCATGATGCCGGAATTGGACGGCTTTTCCGCCTCCCGGGAGATCCGCAAGCACCAGTCCACCCCCATCATTTTGCTGTCCGCCCGTGGGGAGGAGTACGACAAGATCCACGGTTTTGAGCTGGGCATTGATGATTATGTGGTGAAGCCCTTTTCCCCCAAGGAATTGATGCTGCGGGTGGGGGCGGTGCTGCGGCGGGCGGGGGCCGGCCCCGTGGAGGAGAACGCCCATGAGGCCGTGACCCTGGGCGCTTTGGTGGTGGATTTCACCGCCCGGCAGGTGCTGCTGGACGGGGAGCCCCTCTCCCTGTCGCCCAAGGAATATGAGCTGTTGTTCTTTTTGGTGCGCAACCGGGGCATCGCCCTGAGCCGGGATAAGATCATCAGCGAAGTGTGGGGCTACGACTTTTTTGGGGATGACCGTACCCTGGACACCCACATCAAGCTGCTGCGCAGGCAGCTGGGGCCGTATGCCCGCTGCATCACGACCCTCAGAGGGGTGGGATACCGCTTTGAAAAAGGCTGATTGGGCGGCGGAAAAACGCCCCTCCTGCCGCGCCAGAATGCGGGCCAGGCTGGACGGCTTTAGCATCAGAAGCCGCATTTTTTTCTATTTCCTTTTGTTTACAGCGCTGCTGCTGGTGCTGCTGTGGGTGTTTCAAACGGTGCTGCTGGATGATTTTTACCGTTTCCAAAAGACCGCCATGCTGGGCGCTGTGGCGGATACCCTGGCGGGCAATATCGAAAACCCGGAGCTGCAGGCCTTGGTCACCCGCGTGTCCGAGGAGAACGAGGTCTGCGTGCTCATTGTGGGGGACGACTATTCTATGATGGCCACGGCGGAGGCCGGCCCGGGCTGCGCCATCCACCGCATGGGCCCGCTGGAGCTGCTGCGCCTGATGGCCACCACGGGCCAGGGCCCGGAAAACACGGTTTTTAAGGTGCTGCGGGTGGAGGGCTTCCGCAACAGCCAGTATGACGCGGGCCGCTTTGTGGGCCGGGTGCCCCTGTCCACCCGTGGCGAGGTGAAAAGCATGATCGCCACGCGGCAGGTGACCCTCTCCGGCGGCCAGCAGGCCTATCTTTTCCTGAATGCCGTCATCACCCCGGTGAATGCCACGGTGGACACCCTGCGCCACCAGCTGCTGTTTATCAGCGGCATTTTGGTGCTGCTGTCCTTCCTGCTGTCCATGGTGCTGACCCGACGCATCACCCAGCCCATTTTGGCCACCAAGGAGGCCGCCAAGGAGCTGCCCGTGGGCCGGTTTGCCCCGGCAAAAACCCCCGTCAGCTACCGGGAGGTGGAGGAGCTAAACCATCAGCTCACCCAGGCTGCCCAGGACCTGTGCAAGGTGGAGGCCATGCAGCGGGAGCTGATGGCCAACATTTCCCACGACCTGCGCACACCGCTGACGCTGATGGAGGGCTATGCGGAGGCCATGCGGGACATCCCCGGGGAAAACACCCCGGAAAACGTCCAGGTGATTTTGGACGAGGCCAAGCGGCTGTCCACTTTGGTCAATGCGGTGCTGAGCTACAGCGCGGGCAAGAACGGTGGGCAACCCGCCAAGCGGGAAGTGTTTGACCTAACGTCGGAAATTTTGGCCATTTTGCAGCGTTACCAAAAGCTGACCCAGCAGGATGGCTACCAGGTGCGCTTTGATTTTGACCGGCATGTAAGCGTTTGCGCGGACCCCACCCAGGTGGGGCAGGTGGTGTATAATCTCATCAATAACGCCCTCACCTATACAGGCGAGGACAAGACCGTCACGGTGACCCAAAGCGTGGACCAGGGCCAGGTAAAAATCCAGGTGAGGGACAGCGGGGAGGGCATCGCCCCGGAGGAGCTGCCCTCCATTTGGGGCCGCTACTACCGGGGGCAAAAGCCCCACAAGCGGGCCGCCATTGGTACGGGCTTGGGCCTGAGCATCGTGCAGAGCATTTTGGACAGCCACCACCTGGACTATGGGGTGGAAAGCCAAGTGGGCAGCGGAAGCGTGTTTTGGTTTTGCTTGCCGGTGGCGTAAAAGCTAAAAAGTGGGCGATTCGCCCACTTTTTAGCTTTTTACCAGCCCCGTGAAAAAATAGCGGAAAACGCCACCGAGCCGATCATCAGGGCCGCCAGGGCCAGGCAGAGGACCCGAGTCCACCAGGCCTTGGTGTGGGCTTGCTTTCTTGCGTTCATTGCCATGGAAAGGGCCTCCTTGCTGGGTTGCTTCCGGCAGTATACCACAAGGCGCGGCAAGGGGCAAGGCCAGGGGCTTTGGCGCGGCAGAATTCATCAAATATTCACAGATGCGCTTTGATTTGGCAATTGCTTTCGCTTGAAACTTTTCTGCATGGGTTGTATAATGCATAAGAACCATGTGGGAGGTGCGCGCAGTGGAAGAGATTCGCTTGGGCGATACCGTTCAAATGCGAAAGACGCATCCCTGCGGCAGCGACCAATGGACCGTGATTCGTATTGGTGCTGATATCAAGATCAAATGTGTCGGCTGCGGCCGCATCGTGATGATGGACCGGGCCGATTTTGTGAAGCGGCGTAAAAAGGTGCTCTCTCAGGGGCCTGTGCCCGAAGCGGAAACCCTGCGCCAGATGGCAGAGCAACAATAGAAGGAGGCGTTCCCCCATGCAGATGGAAAGCGAAAAGTTGACGGCGCAGCAGGCCGCGGTGGAACCGGACAACCAGGCAGAAACGGTAACGGACAAGAAAAAAAACGTCAAAAAGGAAATCATCAGTTGGATCGTGACGCTGGGCGCGGCGGTGGTGATTGCGCTGGGCATCCGGTATTTTTTGTTTGAGCCCATCCGGGTGGATGGCGCTAGCATGAACAACACCTTGGCCAACGGAGAGATCATGTTTGTCACCAAACCGGAGTATCTTTTGGGCCAGCCCACTTTGGGCGATGTAGTCATTTGCCGGTACCCTGGCCGCACAGAGTATTTTGTGAAGCGGCTGATGGGCGGGCCGGGAGACGTGATCGAAGTGAAAAACAACGTGGTGTACCGCAACGGCGAGGCCCTGGACGAACCCTATTTGAATCCCGACAACAACGATGACGGGTTCAGCATGGCAGCCTTTACCCTGGGTGATGAAGGGTATTTTGTGATGGGCGACAACCGGGACAACAGCCATGACAGCCGCAATTATTATGGCTATAACGCGCCCGCCGCCCTGACCCGGGACCAGATTGTGGGCCATGTGCAATGCGTGGTATTCCCCTTTGGGCAGATGCGGGGCATCCAATAGCAAAGGGCGGGTGGCTTCCCGCCGTGCGCTAGCGCTTTACGCCCCAGGGAACGTGCACGCCACCACGGCATAGCCCAGGTTGTCGTACCCGGCTTCGTAGGCGGTCCCCTCGGGAAGGGGGAAGTTCACATAGCCGTCGGTCAGCGGCAGGCAGAGGATCAGATATTTCAGCACCCCGCCCTCCATGATTTGGAGGGCTTTTTTTTCGTGCAACAGCGCCAGGTACTGCTCCAGGCTCAAGTCCAGGTAGGTCATGGCGGTGCTGTGGGCCAGGCCCACGTAGCGGAACAGGGTGGCCCGCTCCGTGGGTACATTTTCGCCGGGAAAACGGCGGATGAACCCGTACCGCCAGATGTTTTGCAATAGGAAACGGCCCTGGGCCGTGGCGTACAGCTCCTGGCTGGCAGCGCCCTCCCAGGGAGAAAACAGCCGGATATCTACGGTATACTGCTGTTGCAGGTCGCTGGCCCGGGGGTCGTCCACCTCCTGGCGGGCCTTTTGTACCGCCTGTTCCATGGGCATGGAAGCGGAATGCACACGGACCCGCTCCAACTGCCATTCCCGCTGCTGGGCCTCACTGAGAGCGCCGCGAAAGACCGCCAGGCCCTCCATGCCCTTTTGCCGGGCCAAGACAAAGAACTGATAAAGGGCGTCAATGGTCTCCGGGCCGGTTTGCAGGGCCAGATCCCGCACCGGCACAATGCCCTTTCCGTAGGTGGCGATGGTGACGGTGTTGGCTCCGGGCAGGTCCGTAGGCAGAGGATGCTCCTGGCTCACCAGCAGAATTTTGCCGCGCATCAGGTCCTTTTTGGAAAAGGAGAACTCCACAGAAGGAACCTTTGGGTAGCCGTAGGTGATGTCGCGGTGGGTGGGAGCGGTGGGCAGCGGGGCGGGCGCTTTGGCGGTGACGGCCTCGCTGAGAGCGGGCAGAATGGAAAACTCGGCCTGGGGCGGGTGGGGCCAGCACAGGAAAAGCACCGACAGCCCCAGAGAGGACAGGGCCGCCAGCAGCGCCACGGCGCGCCAAGAAATTTTGCGCTGCTTGGGCATGCGCTGAATTTGCGGCGCCATGCACTGGGCCCCCCAATGGGGAGACCCGGGCCTGGGCTTTTGCCCTGCCTGCTTGTGCCATTCCTTTTCTGTGAGCGCGCCTTCCCGCATGCTTGTCACCTCTCCGGAAGCTAGGTTTTCCGCAAAGTGACAGAGATATGCATGCCGGCATGGAAGGGGATGGATTGAAAAGCACAGCGCCATGAGGTAAAATGGGGAAAATACGAAAAGGACGGGACCGCTATGAGCTATTTTCAAAAAAAAGGGGAAGAGGCCTGGCAAACATTGCCAGACCCCACTTTGCACCGGGCAATTCGGGTATATGACGACCAGATCATGATGGTGGAAATGCTGTTTGACAAAGGGGCCGTGGGCGCGGTGCACAGCCACCCGCATACCCAGGCCACATTTTGCCTGGGCGGGGAGTTTGAGTTCACCGTGGGGGAGGAGACCCAGCGGGTGAAAGAGGGGGGACACGCCGTACATGCCCGTAGATGTGCCCTATGGCTGTAGGCTGCTCAGCGACAGCGGAAAGCTGCTGGACGTCTTTACCCCCTGCCGGAAGAATTTTCTGTAAACCAGGAGGATGAAGCGAGCATCAACGTCCCCACGGCAGGCAAGCCCGCCGTGGGGAATTTTTATCCTGAAAAGGGGTTGTAAAACCGGCCCTGGTCGACGAAGTTCAGCCAGATGGCCACGCCAACCAGTTATACTGTGAGGTTGCTGGGATTGTCAATTCTTCCCCAATCCCCCGGGCCAGGCGGGCGGGTTAGGGCTGAGATGCTTTGTATTTTTCCACAATTTCCACCAAGCGGTCTAAAAAGGCGGCTTCACCCAAGGTGTTCATTTTGAAGAACACGGCCTGGCTGCCCCCGGAAGTGATGGCGGAGAGAAACAGCTCCCGGTCATGGCTGACCAAGGTCACGCTGAGGCTGACCCGGTTGCTGCCTACCATGCTATAGCGTTCAAAGACACGAATTGCGCAGGAAACATCGCCAAAGCGGTAGTCGCTGCCCTCTTCCAGCGAGGCCGACAGGCTGCCCCGCAGGATGCCGTTCTCCACTAAACCCAGCAGAGCTCCAAAATCCCCAGTGAGGGTACATTCATATTTCGCCAAGGAAAAGACACCTCCTTGGCCCCTATTCTACAGCTTTTCTGCAGTTTTAGCAAAGCGTTCTTCATAGCTTAAAATGGCGTTTTGAATGATGGCGATGGCTGCCTCTCGGCCCTTCACCTCGTTGACGGCGGTTTCCTTGTTTTCCAGCTCCTTGTACACCCGGAAGAAATGCCGCATTTCCGTGAAGAGGTGGCCCGGCAGGGTCTCGATGCTGCGGTAGCCATTGTAGGTAGGGTCGCCAAAGGGAATGGCAATGATCTTTTCATCGTTGCGGCCGTTGTCGATCATGCTGATGACGCCGATGGGGTAGGCCCGCACCAGCACCAGGGGGCTGATGGGCTCGGAACAGAGCACCAGCACGTCCAGCGGGTCAAAGTCGTCCGCGTAGGTGCGGGGGATGAAGCCATAGTTGGCCGGATAATGGGTGGAGGTATACAGCACCCGGTCCAGGAGGAGCATGCCGGATTCCTTGTCCAGCTCGTACTTCTTTTTGCTGCCCTTTTCAATTTCAATCACCGCCAGAAAATCCTCCGGCGTGATCCGCGCGGGGTTGCAATCGTGCCAAATGTTCATGGGCCATCCTCCCCGAGTTTCCATCCTGCGGAAAACAAATTTTTTGGTCTCCTAAAACATATTTGATTTTACACGAGGAGGCTTCATTTGGCAAGGGCTTCTGGCTGAAAAAGTCCATTTGATGGGAAAAGGCATCCCTTTAGCACGGTCTGGACCGTGTGAAACGCGGTCCAATTAGGGGTCCAGGGCGAAGCTCTGGCGGTGGCTTGAAGGCGGAGCCTCCAAAACGGAATCCTCCAAACCCGAACCCGCCAGCAATCTAAAAAAGGCCTTACGGCCTCGGCTTGCTGAAAAAGCCTTATGATTTAAAAATATTTTTTCACGGCTGTCTTGGACCTTGTGAAACACGATCCAATAAAGGGTTCAGGGCGAAGCCCTGAGCGGGGTTTTAGGGGCGGCAGCCCCTAAACGGACTTTGCCCCCTTGCCTGCTTTCCTGAAGCAGGTTTTCCAACAACTGGCAAAACCCCTCCACCGCTTCCTCCATTTCGGTGGACATGGGGCCGTCAAAGGCCAGGGTCTTGTATTGCAGCCCCAGCAGCACCGCCTGGGTTCCGGTTTCGTGGATCAGGTAATCAATCATCACCTTGATGGGCAGCATGTGGGAGCAAAAGCCGGGGCCGCCCACGGTTTCGTGGGGAATGGCCGCCATCTGGCCCGGGGCCGCCCCCACGTCGCAGGCGTCCACCACAATCATCAGCGAGGGGCCAAAGGCCTTGATCTTGCCGGTGAAGTTCTCCGGGGCGGTTTCCCCGCCACAAAACAGCAGATGGGGGTCCCCCTCAAACCGGGGGGCCAGCCGCTGCACAATGCGCATGCCCGCGCCGTCGTCCGCCCGCAGGGTGGAGCCTACCCCCAGCACCACCACGTTTTTCGCGCTACGCAGTTTTTCCCGTAGCAGGGCTTCCACGCTGCCCATGGTCAAATCTCCTCATCCATGGACGCCTTGTCCCCGGTGGCCAGTTCAAAGCGGTGGGTGCTCCGCAGGGAGTTCTTATTGCAGGAGTCCACGCATTGCCCGCAAAAGATGCATTTGTCCATCTGCACCCGGCAGCGGAACACCTTCTCCTTGTCCGGCACCGGTTCAATCACAATGGCGTTTGCGGGGCAGACCCGCATGCACAGCTTGCAGCCTACGCATTTTTCCGGGTCAAAGGCCAGGGCGCCCCGGAAGCGCTCCGGCACCTCCGCCTTGACCTGGGGGTAGAGTACGGTATGGGTCTTTTTGCCCAGCATGGCCAGCAGGTCCGGGGCCATTTTGCCAAAAACTTTCATGCTTAGAGCATTCCTTTCACAACGATGTCCAGCAGAATCTGCCCCAGGGACACGGGCGCCAAAATCTTCCAGCAGAACTCCACCATCTGGTCAATGCGGAACCGGGCAAAGGTGGCCCGCATCAGCGACAGCAAGAAGACGATCACCAGCACCTTCACCAGGAACAGCAGGAAGCTGAGGAACGCGCTGCCCGCGAAAAACACCGGGAAGAAGATGGCGGAGATCAGCGCGGCCACCACCACCAGCTCGGAATTCAGGGTCATTTTGAACATGGCAAAGAGCCGCCCGCTGTATTCCGTAAAGGTGCCGCCCACAATTTCCGTTTCCGCGTCGGGGATGTCAAAGGGCACCCGCTCCAGCTTGCCCTGGGCGGAGATGATGCACACAAAGAAGGAGGGCAGGTTCAGCAGCAAAAGCGTGGGATTTTGGTGGTAGAACTGGGACATGGAGCTGATGGACCAGGTACCCGCCAAAATGGCCGGGGCCAGCAGGGCCATGTAGAAGGGGACCTCGTAAGCAAACAGCTGGGTCATGGCCCGCACCGCGCCGATCTGCGCAAACAGCGAGGAGGAATACCACCCGGCCAAGAAGAAGCACAGGGTGGGCACGGTCAAGAAATACATGACCACGATCAAATCGCTGTCAAAGGGCAACAGCGACTGGGTGGACCAAATGGGCACGTACAGGAAGGCCGCCGTGGTGGCTGCCAGGGCCACCATGGGAATGGCGATGAAGAACCGCTTGTCGGCCTCCCTGGGGATGATGCTTTCCTTGGCCAGCAGCTTCACAATGTCCGCCAGGGGCTGGTACCAGGGCGGGCCCACGCGGTTTTGCAGCCGGGCGTACAGCTTCCGGTCGATGTACTCATACACCAAGGAGATGACCCCAAGGAACAGAAAGCCGGGGAAGATGAGGATGTAGAACAGGTCTAGCAGCACGTGTCCGGCCTCCTTATCGGGTTGGAATTTTGGAAAAGTCCAGGCCCCGGGCCCCATACCACTGGGTGGAATAATCCCGCAGGGCCTGCCAGTCAAACCGGCGCTCCTTGCCGGAGGCCGCGTCCGTCACCCGGATCATGCGGTCCGTGCAGGAGAAGCAGGGGTCAATGGCGGCGATGATGATGGGCACGTCCGCCAGATAGCCGCCGTCAATCATATGGGCCACGGCGGCGGAGTTGGCCAAGGTGGGGGCGCGGACCTTTACCCGGTCCGGCTTGTCGGCGCCGTTGGCGCGGGTGTAGTGGAAGTCCTCTCCACGGGGGGCTTCATAGCGGCTGACGGCTTCCCCAGCAGGGATGCGCACCGGCACCCGGACGGAGAGGGGCCCCTCCGGCATTTGCGCCAGCACCTGGCGGATGATGCGGTAGCTTTGCAGCAGCTCATGGACCCGCACCACCGTGCGGCCGTACACATCCGCATGGTCGTCGGTGCAGACCTCAAAGTCCAGCTCGTGATAGATGCCCACGGGGTCGTCCTTGCGCACGTCCCGGGCCACGCCGGAGGCCCGCAGCACAGGCCCGGAGGTGTTAAAGCGCAGGGCGTCCGCCTGGCTGAGTTTCCCCACGTCCGACAGGCGCAGCACCACGGTTTCCTCATTGAGGATCACGCGGCTGTAGTACAGGGTGCGCTCTTCCAGCTGGTCCACCGCTTCCAAAATGCGCTCCGTGATCTCCTGGGTGACGTCCCGGCGGACGCCGCCCAGGGTGTTCATGCCGTAGTTGATGCGGTTGCCCGTCACCATTTCCAGAATGTCCATGACGATCTCCCGGTCCTTCCAGGCGTACATGAACAGCGTCATAAAGCCGATTTCATGGCCCGCGATGCCCAGCCACAGCATGTGGCTGTGGATGCGCTCCAGCTCGCCAATCAGCGCGCGGATATACTGGGCGCGTTTGGGCACCTCCACCCCCGCCAAATCCTCCACGGTTTGGCAGTAGCAGGTGGAATGGGAATGGGAGCAAATGCCGCAAATCCGCTCCAGCAAATACACGTTTTGCAAATAGGTGCGGGACTCCGCCGCCTTTTCCATGCCCCGGTGGTTGTACCCGATGCACACCTGGGCAGCGGCCACCCGCTCCCCCTCTAGTAGCAGGGTAAAGCTTTCCGGCTCTTCCAGGGCGGGGTGTTGGGGCCCTAAGGGCACCATGATCTTTGCCATAGGCTCGCCTCCTACTCGTTTTTGGCCGGTTGTTTCGGCGTCCAGCTTTTGCGCAGGGGGTATTCCCCCTGGGGCCAGTTGTCCGGCAGGGGATAGGGCCTCCCCTCGGGCAACCCCTCCACATGAACGCCCAGCAGAGCTTCCAGCTCCTTTTCGTAAAAGGTGGCCCCCTGATAAATGGGCAGAATGCTGGGAATGGAAACCGGTTCTTCGTAGGGGGCCGTGCGCTTTACGGTCAGCAAAATCCCGTCCGGACGGGCGATGTGGTATAAAAACTCATACTCCGTGCCATTGTCCAGCCCCGTGATGGTGATGAGATGGGTAAAGCCCAGCTCTTTCTTGCTATAGCGCAGGACCAGGGTCAGCAAATCGCCGGGCACTGGGAAATAGATGCGGTGGGGCTTTAGCGCGGGCTGCGCCCCCGCCAAAGTGGGGAACTGCTTCACCAGGCTGTCCACTACCTTTTGCTCATTTTCCATTTTCGCTTGCCTCCAATTTGGACAGCAGTTTTACCACGCCGTCAATGATGGCCTCGGGCTTGGCCGGGCAGCCGGGGATGTACATGTCCACGGGAATGGCCCGGTCCACGCCGCCTTCAATGCAATAGCAGCCTTCAAACACGCCGCCGGAGCAGGCGCAGGTGCCCGCCGCCAGCACGAATTTGGGCTCCGGCATCTGCTCGTAAATGGTCACCAGCCGCTCCCGCTGCTGCAGGGTCACCGGGCCGGTGCAAACCAGCACGTCCGCATGCCGGGGCGTGCCCTTTTGCAGCACGCCAAAGCGCTCCATGTCATAGCGGGGGGTGAGGGCGCACAGCACCTCAATGTCGCAGGCATTGCACGCGCCGGAGTTGAAATGGATGATCCAGGGGGACTTGCACCGGGCCCAGGTGATCAGTTTTTGTATGGTTTTCATTCCGTCACCTCCGCCGCATCACAAACAGGCCCAGGGCTGTCACGCCCAGATAGACCACCATTTGCAGGGACAATCCGCCGGGGTCCGAGGCCACCACCAGCACGATCACGTGCATGATGGTAAAAAACAAAGCAAACATGAAAAATTCTCCATATTCCGGCTGGGCCTGGTTTTCCTCCAGGGTTTCGCCGCAGGCATAGGATTGCAGCTTCTTTTCCGTATCCCTTCCCTTGGGGGCCAGCTTGCCGGACACGAAGCTGAGCCCCAGGCAAAGGCCCAGCAAGATCAGGAACGCCACCGGCGGCATGAGCAGTACATGTTCCATCCGCAGCCCTCCTTAGCCTTTCAGGTTGTTCAGCCGGTCGGTACGCAGGGTACCGTTTTGCCGGTATACGCCAAAGACGATGCCCACGGCAATCACCAGCAGCATCACCTCAATGACGATGATGGTGATGACATAGGACTGGGCCATGGCTAGTTCCCCGGTCATGTACCCCGCGCCGATGATCAGCAGGGTCATGGCCTTGGTGAGGATTTCCAGGGACAGCAGAATGCGCATCAGGTTCCGGGTCACCACAATGCTGTAGATGCCGATGGTGATGATCAGCGCGGCAGCCACCAGAAACAAGGCAAACATAGCGGTCATTTTTCTTCACGCTCCCTTTTAAAGAAGATCAGCACCGCGTAAATGCCCACCAGCACGATGATGACCTGGGCCAGCAGGTCCGTTTGCCGCAGGTTCCAGATCATATCCTTCTCCGTGCTATTGGGGTTTACCGGCATGGGCGTGTGCATCAGCAGCTCCGAAAGATGGGGCCATAAAAAAACCAAGGAGACCGTCAGCACCGCGATGAGCAAAAGGGGCAGGTACCGGAAGCGCTTGCGGCGGAGCCGCTCCATCTCCTCCGCTTCCTCCTTGGACAGCACCTTGGTCATGCTGATGGCGCTGACAAACACCACCGTAATCAGACCGGCGCAAACGGAAAGCTCAAACACCGCCGCCAGATGGGCCCCCATGGCAAACATCAGCACGGAGAGAATGGCGCTGACCAGGGAAAGGCCGATGCAGGCCTTGAGCAAATCCCGCATCAGCACCACCATCACGGCGGACAGCACAAGCCCCACCAGCAAAATCACCACAAGCGTCAAATTCATACAATCACCTTCTCTTCTATCGCAGCCGGTTATAGCATGCCCTTGCTTTTGAGCAGTAGCAACAGCGCGGGGAACAGCAGCCCGGCCCCCACATTGACGGTGGCCAGGGCCACCTCCACAAAGCGCAGGGGTCCGTGGCATTCCACCACTTCATCAAACCTGGGGTTCAGCTTGCCGTAGAATACCTTCTTTTGCAGCACCAGGAAGTAGGTAAGGGTGAGCAGGCTGGACGCCAGGGCGGCTAGGGCCAGCCCGCTGGACACTTGCCACACGGCCATGACGATGAGCAGCTTGCTCCAAAACCCGGACAGCGGGGGAATGCCCGCCATGGACATGAGGCCCAAGATCGAGGTAGTGCTGGTGACGGGCATGCGCTCCGAAAGGCCGCCCATGTCGTCCATGTTACGGGTTTTGGTGGCGTCCAGGATGGCGGCGGCATCCACAAACAGCAGGGACTTGAAGGTGGCGTGGTTAAAAAAGTGCATCATGGCGCCCACATAACCAAGGGTTGAGCCGGTGGCCACCCCCAGCATGATGTAGCCGATCTGGCTGACGCTGGAGAAGGCCAGCATGCGCTTGATGTCGGTTTGGCCCATGGCCCCCAGGGCCCCCACCACGATGGAGCACAGGCCCAGAATCAGCATCACGTTGCCAATGCGCGGGTCGGAGCCGAACACGTCCCGAAAGAGGCGGATCATGCTGTAGACGCCGGAGACCTTGATGACGATGCCCGCCAGCATCACCGACACCGGGGAGGGGGCGCTGGAGTGGGCATCGGGCACCCAGGTATGGAAGGGCACCGTGCCGGACTTGATGCACAGGGCGGCGGTGTACAGCACCAGGGCCACCGTCAGCATCACGGGGAACTGCCCGTTCTGGGCCTGCACATAGGCTGCCACCCCCGCAAAGGAGGTGCCGCCGGAGAGCATGAACAGGATGGCCAGGGCCGCCAGCATCATCACCGTAGCAATGGCGCTCATCAAAAAGTACTTAAAAGCGCCTTCCAGCTCGTTGCGCTTGGTGTTGATGGCAATCAGCAAGAAGGAGGAAGCGCCGGTGACCTCAATGAAGGCGTAGAGGCTGAACAGGTCCCGGACCATGACGATGCCGTTCATGCCCATCATCAGCAAAATCACCGCGCCGCCAAAGCTGAACTGGTGGGCCTTGATGATCTCTTCCGCCACCAGCAGCGTCACGCAGGAAATGAGCGCGATGAGGAACAGCACCACCGCCGACAGCAGGTCCACGGAGAAGGTGCCAAAGAAGGTGGAGGTCATCACCTGGCCGTAGGTGAAGCAGCGGTAGATGTCAAAGGCAGCCAGCAGCATTTGGCACACTGAGGCCGTGATGGCGGCAAACAGTGCGCTTCTGCGGTCTATCCAGGTATACAGGTTGAGGGCCACCACGGCCACCAAGGGAATGGCGATAAAGAGAATTGGCATGGGTCCACCTCCTGTATGGGTTAGCCTAGAAGGAAAATGGCGGTGACGATGGCAAGGCCCAGCAAGATCCACAGCACGTAGCGGGCCTGGTTGCCGTTATGGGCTTTTTTCACCAGCAGGGAGCAAAAGCCCACGGCCTTCACCACGCCCACATCGTAGAACCAGCTGATGGCGTCGTTGATGGTCAGGGACAGGGCCGCGTAGCCGCTGATGAGGCCCCGGGCCCAGCGGTAGGGGTCAAAGACCTGTTTTTCCGCCAGGCTGTAAATTTGGTGCAGCCCCGGCGCATAGTGGAAATGGTCGGCGGACTCGATGCCCCGGCCGGTCTTTTTGAAGCCCCGCCAGTGGTCCAACACCGCCAGCAGCAGCAGCCCAGCGGAGATGCCCACCAAGGTCCAGTTGGTATGGCCGCCGATGTGCTCCCCATGGCCGTGTGCGCCCAAAATGGGCAGCAGCACGTGGTCCACCAGGGGCTGTTTGAAGAGGCCCAGCAGCAGGCAGGCCGCCGCCAGGATACACATGGGAACCAGCATGGCTTTGGGCGCTTCGGTCACGTCCTTGTACTCCTGGGCGGTTTTGCCAAAGAAGGCCGCATGGCCCAGCTTTAAGAAGGAGATGGGGGTAAAGAACGCGCCGATGGCCGCAATGATGTAAAACACCAGGCCGCTTTCCAAGGCTCCGTCAAAAATGAACTCCTTGGAGAAGAAGCCGTTGGTCATGGGGAAGCCCGCAATGGACAGGGCCGCCACCAAGAAGCAAACGGTGGTGACGGGCATTTTTTTGGAAAGGCCCGAAAGCTTGTTCAAATTGGTGGTGCCCGCCTGCTTTTCCACGGCCCCGGCGGTTAAAAACAGCAGGCCCTTGTACACCGCGTTGTTGAGCATGTGGAACAGGCTGCCGATGATGCCCACGGGCAGGGCGGTGCCCATGCCCAAAATCATGTAGCCCACCTGGCTGACAGCGTGGTAGGAAAGCAGCCGCTTGAAATCCCGCTGGATCAGCGCCATCATCACGGCGCAAATCAGGGTGCCCGCGCCAAGGATCATCATCACCAGGCTCATGGGGGAACCATGCTCGAATTGGAACAGGTCCAAGGTGACCCGGCTTAGCAGGTACATGCCCAGCAGCTTTTCCAGGGTGCCCGGCAAAAAGGGCAAAAAGGGCGTAGGCGCGTCATCGGCGGCATTGGGGATCCAAGTGTGAAAGGGCATGGCTCCGGCCTTGGCCACGGCCCCGGTCATCAGCAGCACAAAGGCCACCGCGCCCCAGCCGGAGATTTCCAGGTGAATCTGCTGCATGTTCAGGGTGTTAGCCAGGAAAGCAATGAGGCCGATGCCCAGCATCATCAGCAAATCCGCCACGCCTGCGATGATGAAGGCTTTTACGGCGGTCTTTTCCGCCTTCTTGCCATTGGATACGATCATGCCGTACATGGCGCCCATGATGGCTTCCCAGAAGAACAGCATCACAATCAGGTTGTTTGCCAGCACCGCGCCGCAGACCAAGGTCTGGGTGATCATCATGCAGGCGTAGTACAGGGGGCGGTAGGGCTGCCCCTTGGCAAAGGCGGCGGTGTACAGGCTCACCAGCAGCGTGGTGAGGGTGGCGGTAAAGACGATGAAGCCGCTAAAATGGTACCAGCGCAGGGAAAAATCAATGCCAAAACCGGCCCAGGGAGCGGTGAAGCTCACTTCCTTGCCCAGCAGCAGGCAGGCCAGCACAAACTGCAAAAGGGCGCTGGCCACCGCCACGGTTTCCTTGCCATGGGCCCATTTTCTGGGCACCAGCAGGGAAAACAGGCCAAAGCAGGCCGGGGCGGCAATGAGCCAGAGCAAAATGGTTTGATCCGCCGTGATGGTCATGGCATCATCCCTCCCAACTGCGCAACGATGGTCTCCACAAAGTTTGCGGGGTAGTACACCAGCAGCCCGCTGGCAAAGGACAGCAGGGCCAGCAGCACCACGGAAAGCATCATGCTGGGCGTGGCGTCCTTGGCATGGGCGTACTCTGCTGCGGGCGTGCCCAGAAATACCCGGGAGAAGGCCCGCAGCAGGTATAGCAGCGTCATCACGGCGCTGACGATAAACACGATGGAAAGGATGGGCTGCCCGGCGCTGACGCTGCCCGCGATGACCATGTACTTGCTAAAGAAACCGCCAAAGGGCGGAACGCCCATGACGGACAGGGCGCAGAGCAGGAAGCAGACCCCGGTGACCGGCATTTGCTTGAACAGCCCGCCCATCTGCCGGATGTCCTTGGTGTGGCAGGCATGCTCAATCACCCCGGCGCAAAGGAACAGCCCAGCCTTGGAAATGGCGTGCATCAAAATGTACAGCAGCCCGCCCGCCAGGGAAAGCCCGCCGGGGACAGACAGGCCCAGCAGAATGAAGCCCAGCTGGCTGACAGTGGAATAGGCAATGATGCGCTTTAGGTCATTTTCCCGGATGGCGGCCCCCGCGGACAGGGTGGCGCTCACCGCCGCGATGATGGGGACAATGGTATGAAACACCGGGGCGATGGTAAAATCTACCACAAAGAGGCGGGTAAAGACGTATACGCCGATTTTTACCAGCACCGCCGCGTGCAGCAGCGCCGTGGCGGGGGTGGGGGCCACGCCGCCGTCCGCGATCCAGGAGTGCAGGGGCAGCGTGGCGGACTTGGACAGGATGCCAAAGAGAATGAGGACCACAGCCAGGTCGGAAATGGGCTGGCCCTTCAGCACGGTCAAATCAAAGGTGCCATACTGCTGGTAAATGGCGATGAAGCCGCCCAGCATCAGCAGCGCCCCGGCCCCGGTGATCAGGAAGGCCTTGTTGGCCCGGCGCACATATTCCTTTTCCCGGAAAAAACCGATGAGACGCCAGCAGCACACCGCAGAGATTTCCCAAAAAGCATACAGGAAAATCAGGTTGGTGGTGAGGGTGATGCCCATCATGGCGCCAATGAACAGCACCACAAACAGGTAATACTCGCTTTGGTGCTCCGCGTGGGCGATGTAGCCGTAGGAATACAAGACGATGATCAGCCCTAAAAAGGCGCTGGTGAGGGCCATGAACACGGCCAGGCTATCTGCCAGCAGGCCAAAGCTGAGGCCCAGGGGCAACTCCACATGCAGGGACACCGGCGCGCCGGACAGCGCGCTGGGCACCAGCCGGGTCAGCAGCATAAACGGGAAGAGGACGAGCAGAAAGGCCAGCGCATTGCGGAACGCCGTGGACATGCGTCCGGCGATGGGCAGGACGCAGGCGCCAATCAGCGGCACAAACACCACCATGAGCAACAGGGACGGACTTACCATCAAACCATACCTCCCCCGAGGAAATTCGGACGTAGAACGCTTGCATGCGCGTATGCAGCATGCAAGCCGCCCTCATTATAGGACTGGATTCGACATCCGTCAACTGGTGTTTTCGCTGTGCATACAGAAGGTATTTT
The DNA here is from genome assembly GCA_031549415.1 of Eubacteriales bacterium. Classification (GTDB taxonomy): domain Bacteria; phylum Bacillota; class Clostridia; order Christensenellales; family Aristaeellaceae; genus Limiplasma. The sequence continues at coordinate 27,654 of JAVBPU010000022.1, forward strand.
TGTCTGTTTTGCGGCATGGCGCTGGCTTGACTCTTACGCAAATGGGCCTATAATAGAGCGGGAACTGGGGGGATGAAGGTGCATGAGTATGGGCTGACCCGGCGGATGGTGGACGTGATTTTGCGGGCGGCGGAGGAGCACCAGGCGGCAAAGGTGCTGGCGGCCCATGTGGTGGTGGGGGAAAATACCAGCATCATCCCAGGCTCTGTGCAGCTGTATTTTGACCAGATCGCCAAGGGCACAAAGGCGGAGGGCGCAAAGCTTACGGTCCGCACCGTGCCTGCCCAGATGCACTGCCCCGCCTGTGACCGCCCCTTTGTGCGGCCCCGCTTTTCCTTTGCCTGTCCTATTTGCGGCGCGTTGGGGCACCCTACCCAGGTGGGGAACGAGTTCTACGTGGAAAGCGTGGAGCTGGACGACGGGCTGTGACAGGTATTTTTGAAGGGCATTTCTGTGAAGAAAGAAGGATTGGCAATGAGCAAGAAAAATGTCGATATGATGGCGGACATCAACCGCGAAAACGATCAGATCGCGGAGGAGACCCACAAGATTCTGCAAAACAAGGGGATTTTTACCCTGAATGTGATGGGCGCGCCGGGGGTGGGCAAAACCTCCACGTTGATCCGCATTGTGGAAGGCCTGCCGGAGGTGCGCTCCGCCGTGGTGGAGGGAGACATTCAGTCGGACATTGACACGCAAAAGCTGCAAAGCCTGGGCATCCAGTCCGTGCAGATCAACACCGGCGGCGCGTGCCACATTGACGCAGGCTTGATGCACAGCACCGTGGCGGACCTGCCCCTCACAGAAAACAGCCTGCTGTTTGTGGAGAACATTGGCAATTTGGTCTGCCCTGCCGAGTTCTCCATCGGCGAGGACGCGAAGCTGCTGGTCTGCGCGGTGACCGACGGGTCGGACAAGCCCTACAAATACCCCCTGGCCTTTGAAAAGGCGGCCCTGATTGTGGTGAACAAGGCGGATTTGCTGCCCCATGTGGAGTTTGACCTGGATTATTTTACCAAGGGCATCCGGGCCCTGAACCCGGAAGCGCCCATTGTGCTGGTGTCCGCCAAAACGGGCGAGGGCTTTGCAGAGGTTTGTGAATGGATACAAAAGCGGCGGTAGGGGTTTGCGTATGCATTGAGATAGAAGGCATCGTGCAGGGGGTGGGGTTTCGGCCCTTTGTGGGGCGCATGGCCGCCAGGCACCAAATCGCGGGCAGCGTGCAAAACCGGCAAGGGGCGGTCTATATTGAAGCAGTCGGGGACAAGCAGGCGGTGGAAGCCTTTGCCCAGGCTTTGCAAGTAGAAAAGCCGCCCGAAAGCGTCATTTTTCGTTTTTCCTGTGTGGAACAGCCGTTGGAGCCGGACAAGGCGCTTCCCCAGGGCTTTGTGATCGCCCCCAGCCAGGGGGCGGAAGCGGGGCTGGTGATGCCCTCCCCGGATTTGGCGGTCTGCCCGGACTGCCTGCGGGAGATGAACCAGCCGGGGGACCCCCGGTACCAAAACCCGTTTATTTCCTGCACCCATTGCGGGCCCCGGTTTTCCATTTTAACCGCCATTCCGTATGACCGCGCCCATACCTCCATGGGGGGCTTCCCCCTTTGCCCCCTTTGCGATAGAGAATATAAAGAGCTGGACAACCGGCGCTTTCACGCCCAGACCGTGTGCTGCAACCAGTGCGGGCCTACGTTGCGCTTTCAGGGCCGCGAGGGGCAGACGCTGACGGGCCAGGAGGCGTTGCGGCGGGCTGTGCAGGGTTTGCGGGAGGGCCAGGTGCTGGCGGTCAAGGGCATCGGCGGGTACCATCTGGCCACGGATGCCACCCACCAAGCCTCGGTGGAGGCCCTGCGGGAGATCAAGCGCCGGGAAGCCAAGCCCTTTGCGGTGATGTTCCGGGACATGGATACCTTGCTGGGATATGCCCAGGCCAGCCATGAGGAGCAGGTGCTGCTGCAAAGCCCCGCCCGCCCCATCGTTTTGCTGCGGCGCAAGGCCTCGGCCCTGGTCCCCCAGGTGTACAGCACCAGCCCGGATGTGGGCGCGTTTTTGCCCTATACGCCTTTGCAGCATATGCTGCTTGCACACTTGCCCCCCCTGGTGATGACCAGCATGAACCTGTCCGCCTTGCCCATTGTGGCGGAGGACGGGGAGGCCCTGGCCTTTTTGCGGCACACCCCGGCCCTTTCTGGCGTGCTGTACCATGACCGGGCCATTGTGAACCCCCAGGACGATTCCGTGCTGCAGGTGGTGGACGGCAAGCCTCTTTTTCTGCGCCGCAGCCGGGGCTTTGTGCCCCTGGCACTGCCTCTTCCCGGGGGGGAAGGGCTGGCCCTGGGGGCCCAGGAAAAAAGCGTGTTCACGGTGGTGAAGGACGGGTATGCTTATCCCTCGGCGGAGCAGGGGGATTTGGACGGCCTGGAGAACTTGGACCGATACCGGGAGGCCTTGGGGTCTATGCAGACCTTGCTTTCCACCAAGCCTGGCTGGGTGGCCTATGATTGCCACCCGGAGTACACGGTGCAGGCCCTGGCAGCCCCCCTGCCGGGGCACAAGCAGCCGGTGTTTCACCATCATGCCCACATCGCCTCGGTGATGGCGGAGCATGATTTGCAGGGCCCGGTGATCGGCGTGGCCTTTGACGGCACCGGGTACGGCCCGGATAGCACGGTGTGGGGCGGCGAGTTTTTGGTGGCCACCCGGCAGGATTTCCGCCGGGCCGCCCATTTGAAGCCCGTGCGGATGCTGGGCGGGGAGGAGTCTGTGCGCAAGGCTTGGCTGACGGCCCAGTGCTACCGCTACGACGCGGGAAAGCGGGACGGGCTGGACCCGCTGGTTGAGGGGGCGCTGGACCACCGGGTGAACACCTGGCTTTGTTCCAGCATGGGTCGGCTGTTTGACGGGGTCAGCTCCTTGCTGGGCCTGTGCCATGTGTCCACCTATGGGGGCCAGTGCGCCATCGCGCTGTCGGACGCGGCCGCTGCCTACGCGCTGGAACATGGGCAGGAAAACATGGATGGCGAGGTGGACGCGCAGGAAAAAAGGGCTGAGCCCCCCGCGCTCCCCCTGCCGTATACCGTGGGGCCCCAAGGGATCATCGACTTTGCCCCGGCCCTGCTGGCGCTGCTGGGCAGGCAGGCCCAAGGGGAGGCGACCGGCAGGCTGGCCTACGCCTTTCATGGGACGGTGGCGGACATGGTGCTGGAAGTGGCGACGCGCCTTGCGGAAGCGGAAGGCCTGCGCACCGTATGCCTGTCCGGCGGGGTGTTTCAAAACCGGCTGCTGTTGGAGATGATTCTCGCAAGGCTGCGGGTCCACGGGTTTCTCCTCTATTGGAACCAGGCCGTGCCCCCAGGGGACGGCGGCATTTCTTTGGGCCAGGCGGCCATTGCGCTGGCCACGCAGAAGGAGGGGACGGACGATGTGCATAGCGGTTCCGGGCAAGCTGATTGAAAAGGACGGGGCCAGGGGCCAGTGCGACGTGCGGGGGAATATCATCTCCGTGGAGCTGGGCTTGGTGGACTGCGCCCCGGGGGATTACCTGCTGGTCCATGCGGGCTGCGCCATCCAGAGGGTGAACCAGGCGGAAGCGGAAGAACTGCTGGAACTGCTTGCCATGGTGGATGCCTATGCAGCAGAGGATTGACGGGCTGGCGAGCAAGCTGCGGGAGTACGATGGGCCGCCCCTCCGTCTGATGGAGGTCTGCGGCACCCACACTGCCGCCATTTCCAAGCTGGGCATCGCCTCGCTGCTGCCGGATAGCATTCGCCTCATTTCCGGGCCGGGCTGCCCGGTGTGCGTCACCCCTGCCGGGTACATTGATGCCCTGTGCGCCTTGGCCAAGCGGGACGACACCACCGTGCTGACCTTTGGCGATATGCTGCGGGTGCCGGGCCGGAAAACCTCCTTGATGGAAGCCCAGGCGGAGGGCGGCAGCCTGCGGATGATGTACTCGCCCATGGAGGCGGTTCGCCTGGCCCAGGCCCAGCCGGAGCGGCGTTTTGTGGTGGCGGCCCTGGGCTTTGAAACCACCTTGCCCCTGTACGCCCTGCTGGTGCGGCGTCTGCAGGCGGAGGGGGTGGGCAACGTGCGGCTGCTGTCCCAGCTGAAAGCCCTGCTGCCCTGCCTTTGTTGGCTCTGCGACCATGACCCGGCCATCCATGGATTCATCGGCCCCGGCCATGTGAGCGCCATTTTGGGAGCGGAGGCCTACGGGCCTTTTTGCGAGACCTACCGGCGGCCCGTGGCCATCGCAGGCTTTGGCTATGAGCATCTGGTGATCGCCCTCCATGATTTGATCTCCCAGATCACCAAGGGCCGGCACCGGGCGCGCAACTTCTACCCCTCGGTGGTGCTGCCTAAGGGGAATGAAAAAGCCCAAAGGCTGATCGGTGAATTTTTTGTACCAAAGGCGTCCCCCTGGCGGGGGATGGGGGAGATTCCCGGCTCCGGCTACGGGCTGGCTCCGGCCTATGCCGCCTTTGAAGAGCCCATGAACTGGGCAGAGGAGGACCAGGACCCGGCGGGCTGCCGCTGTGCCAGCGTGATCCTGGGCCGCTGCGCCCCGCGGGATTGCCCGTTGTTTGGGAAAACCTGCACCCCAGAAAACCCCGTAGGCCCCTGCATGGTTTCCAGCGAGGGCACCTGCGGCATCTGGTATCAAACGGACCGTATGCGGTGATAGGCAAGCGGTAACCAAGGAAAGCGGTAAAACGAAAGCGGTAACAAAGAAAGCGGCAAAAGCAAGAAGTAAAACGCCTGCGGTAAAACGAAAGCGGCAAAGCGCAAAAGGAGCCCTATGAAGATTACCATGGCCCACGGTGGTGGCGGAAGGCTGACCGCCCAACTGATTACGGACCTCTTCGCCCGGTTTTTTGCCAACGACACCCTGGCCCGGATGGAGGACGCGGCGGTGCTGGCCCTCAGCACCCCCCACATCGCTCTGACCACGGATTCCTTTGTGGTGACGCCGCTGGTGTTTCCCGGCGGAGACATTGGCCGCCTGTCCGTCTGCGGTACGGTGAATGATTTGCTGATGCGGGGGGCCACCCCCCGGTTTTTAACCGCCGGGTTTATTTTAGAGGAAGGGCTGGAAACGGAGCTTTTGGAGCAGGTGGTGGCTTCCATGGCGGAAACCGCCCGGGAGGCGGGGGTTTCCATCGTGGCGGGGGACACCAAGGTGGTGGAGGGCCATGGAGGGCTGTACATCAACACCGCCGGGGTGGGGGAGATGCTCTGCACCCAGGACATCAGCGTGCAAAACGCCAGGCCCGGGGACGTGGTGCTGATCTCCGGGGACATGGGCAACCATCATGCCGCCATTTTGTCCAGCCGCATGGGCATTGAAAACACTATCGAAAGCGACGCCGCGCCCCTTCATGATATGGTGGGCAGGCTGCTGGGAGCGGGCCTGCCCGTTCACACCCTGCGGGACATCACAAGGGGCGGCCTGGGCACGGTGCTGTATGAGATCGCGGAGAGCTCCGGCGTGCACATTGCCCTGGATGAAACCGTGCCCCTCACCGATGAGACGGTGGCGGGCTTTTGCGATTTGCTGGGCCTGGACCCCCTGTATATGGGCAATGAGGGCAAGCTGGCCCTGGTGCTGCCGGAAAGCCACGCCCAGGAAGCCCTGGCGGTTTTGCGGGCCTCCCGCTACGGGCAGGGCGCGCGGAGGGTGGCCAGGGTACAGGCCACTGCGACTCCCGGCGTCACGGTGAAAACCCGGGCGGGCAGCACCCGCAGCGTGCAGCCCCTGGCCGGGGAAGGCTTGCCACGGATTTGCTAAAAAATTTTTACTAAAAATCCGCCCTAAAAATTATTTTTTTTTCATAATGAAATAAAAGAAGATGCAAAGCAGCGTTCATTTTTCCCAGAATGACCGCAATTAGCCATACTTGACAGCATACATCCCTTCGCGTAGAATATTCATAGGGAAGCCTACAAGGGGCAATCAAAATGAATAGGACAAGGAGAATGATGTATGAGAAAGACGCTCGCACTCCTGGTGGCGCTATTGCTGGTGGTTGGACTGATCCCTTCTACCCTGGCTGAAACCGCTGTCACAAAAGACACGATCAAAATGGGCTTTATCCATGTTTCTGACCCCAGCGATATGGGATACACCTACAACCACGACCTGGGCACCCAGGCCATGATGAAGGAACTGGGCATTACCGAGGCGCAGGTGATCAACAAATACAACATCCCCGAGACCTCCGAATGCGAAACGGCCATCAACGAGCTGCTGGAAGCGGGCTGCAACATCATTTTCGCCACCAGCTTCGGCCATGGCGACTATATGCTGGCCGCCGCCAAAGAGCATCCGGAAGTGGAATTCTGCCACGCCACCGGCTACTATGCCTCCGGCGCGGGTTTGGCCAATTACCACAACTATTTTGCCGAAATCTACCAGGCCCGGTACCTGGCGGGCATCGCCGCCGGCCTGAAAACCACCACCAACAAGCTGGGCTATGTGGGCGCCTTCCCCTTCGCAGAAGTCATCAGCGGCTTTACTGGCTTCTACCTGGGCGCCAAGTCCGTGAACCCGGACGTGACCATGCAGGTGATGTACACCGGCAGCTGGAATGACCCCACCAAGGAAGCCCAGGTGGCCAAAGCCCTCATCGACATGGGCTGCGATGTCATCTCCCAGCACTCCGACTCCACCGCCCCTGCCACCACCGCGGAAGCCAACAATGTGTTCCAGGTGGGCTACAACTCCGACATGATCCCCGCCGCCCCCAAGGCGTCTTTGATCTCCGCCCGCATCGACTGGTCCAAGTACCTGATCTTCGCGGTGGACGCGTACCTAAAGGGCGAAGCCATTCCCACCGACTGGTGCCAGGGCCTCAAGGACGGCGCTGTGTTCCTCTCTCCGCTGAACGAAGCCATCGCGGCCCCCGGCACCGCCGAGGCCATCAAGGAAGCCGAACAGCGCCTGCTGACCACCGATTGGGACGTGTTTACGGGTCCCCTCCACGGCGTGGGCAAGGACTTTGACGGCAAAGAAATCACCATGGACCTCAAGGACGGCGAGACTTTCAAAGAGCCCATCTCCGCTCCTTCCTGGGTCTACATCGTTGACGGCATCACTGTCATTGAAGGATAACTCCACAAGAGCAGCAGGGCCGTCCAAACGGCCCTGCTTTCTTTTGTGGCCGGTCCATGGAAAGAGAGGGGACGCTCATTGACGAGGCAACAGGACAATGCCATTGAGGTATGCAACGTTACCAAATCATTTGGTTCCGTGGTGGCCAATGACAAGGTCTGCCTGACCGTGCGCCGGGGCGAGATCCTGGCGCTGCTGGGGGAGAATGGCTCTGGCAAAACCACGCTGATGAACATGCTTTCAGGCATCTATTACCCGGATAGCGGCATCATCAAGGTCAATGGCAAGGAAGTGTCCATCCGCTCTCCCAAGGATGCCTTTGCCTTGGGCATTGGGATGATTCACCAGCATTTTAAGCTGGTGGACGTGCTGACCGCCGCGGAGAACATCGTGCTGGGGCTGGGTGGCAGCGTTTTGCTGAACCGCAAGGCGCTCAACGAAGAGATTCGCGCCATCAGCGAAAAATACGGCTTCTCTCTGGACCCGGAAAAGAAGATTTACCGGATGTCGGTGTCAGAAAAGCAGGCCGTGGAAATTGTGAAGGTGCTGTACCGGGGCGCGGATATCCTGATTCTGGACGAACCCACCGCCGTGCTGACCCCCCAGGAAACCCTGAAGCTGTTTGACGTGCTGCGGGCCATGAAGGCCGACGGCAAGGCCATCATCATCATCACCCACAAGCTGAACGAGGTGCTGGCCGTCAGCGACCGGGTCACCATTTTGCGCAAGGGCCATTACATCGACACGGTGCAAACCGCCGGGGCCAACGTGCAATCCCTGACGGACATGATGGTGGGCCGGGCCACCTCCCTGGAGATCATGCGCAAGGAGCCCGCCTCCACGCCCCTGTGCCAGGTGCGGGGCCTCACCGTCCGGCACAAGGACGGCCACGTGGCCCTGGACAATGTTTGCTTTGAGGCCCATGGGGGCGAGATTTTGGGCATCGCGGGCATTGCGGGAAGCGGCCAGAAGGAGCTGTGCGAAGCGCTGACCGGCCTACAGCCCATTGAAAGCGGCAGCATCACCCTTCAGGGGGTGGAAACCGCGAACTTGCAGCCGGATGCGCTGCAAAAGGCAGGGGTGCGCATTGGCTTTGTGCCGGAGGACCGGCTGGGCATGGGCCTGGTGGGCAGCCTGAACATCACGGAAAACCTGCTGGTGCGCGGGTTTCGCAAGCAAAAGGGCTTCTTCCTCAGCCGCAGGCCCGCGGTGGAGCAGGCGGGTGAGCTGATCAAGTGGCTGAGTGTGGTGACCACAGGCCCTTTCCAGCGGGTGAGCAAGCTGTCCGGCGGCAATGTGCAAAAGATTCTGCTGGGCCGGGAGCTGAACGAGGAGCCGCAGATGATCGTCACCGCCTACGCGGTGCGCGGCCTGGACATCGGCGCTTCCTACCTGGTGTATGACCTGCTGAACGAGCAGAAGGCCAAGGGGGTAGGCGTCATCTTTGTGGGCGAGGACCTGGACGTGCTGCTGGAGCTGTGCGACCGGATCTTGGTGCTTTGCGGCGGATGCGTCAGCGGCATTGTGGACGCCCGGACCACCACCAAGGAGCAGATCGGCTTCCTGATGACCCATAAAGGCGAAGGGGAGGTGGCCCAGTGAATACGCAAGCGGCGGTCCAAGTGCGCCGGGACCCATGGGTGCGCATGGCCAAGCGGGAGAATATCTCCATGGGCAAAACCATGCTCATTCGACTGCTGGCGCTGGTGTGCGCCCTCATCACTGGCGGGCTGATCATTCTGTTTTTGGGCCACGACCCCATTTTAGTCTACCAGGACATGGTGGTGGGCAGCGTGGGCTCCAAGACCCCGCTGATTGAAACCATCCGCATCGCCATTCCGCTGCTGATCGTGGCGCTGGGCATTTCCCTGGCGTTTAAGATGCGCTTTTGGAACATTGGCGGCGAGGGACAGATTTTGTTTGGGGCCATGGCTGCCAGCTATTTCGCGCTGTTTCAGTACCAGGCCATGCCCAGCTGGCTGCTGCTGATCGTGATGGGGCTTTGCTCCGCGCTGGCCGGGGGCCTGGCAGGCGTGATTCCCTCCCTGTTCAAGGCCAGATGGGACACCAACGAAACCCTGTTTACCCTGATGATCAACTACATCGCCATGCAGCTGGTGCTGTATTTGCAAAACGGCCCCTGGAAAAACCCCCTGCTACGCGGCTTCCCCAAGATCGCCATGTTTGAGGCCCCGGCCAAGCTGCCCCTGGTACTGGGGGTACACATTGGCTGGATCATCGCGCTGGTGCTGGTGGGGGTGCTGTATGTGTATCTGAACCACACGAAGCATGGGTATGAGATTTCCGTGGTGGGGGAAAGCCCCCGCACCGCCAAATACGCGGGCATGAACGTCAGCTGGGTGCTGATCCGCACCATGTTCCTCTCCGGGGCCCTCTGCGGCCTGGCCGGGTTTGTCATCGTTTCCGGCGCGGACTATACGTTAAGCGCCAGCACCACAGGCGGCGCGGGCTTTACCGGCATCACGGTGGCCTGGCTGTCCCAGCTGCACCCGGTGGTGATGATTGTGGTGGCCTTCTTTATCGCCATGCTGGAGCGGGGCGCCAATAAGATTCAAACCACCTTCAAAATCCCCGCTTCCGCCGCCGAGGTACTCATCGGCGTGATTCTATTCTTCATGCTGGGCTGTGAGTTCTTCATCAATTACAAGCTCATCTTCCGCGGCAGAAAGGAGCGCACCGATGGATAACCTCATCAATCTGTTGAACGCGGCTGTGCTGGCGGGCGCGCCGCTCTTGCTGGGCTCCCTGGGCAGCATTTTGACCAGCAAGTCCGGCAACCTGAACCTGGGCGTGGAAGGCATGATGTTCATGGGCGGCGTCACGGGCCTGGCGGGCGCTTTTTATTACCAGCAATGGGCCATGGCCACCTTTGGCGTGGTCAGCGGCCTGGCGGCAGCGCTGGCGGCGCTGCTGGCGTCCTTCCTGGCGGGGGCCTTGGGTGCGCTGATCTACTCCTTTTTGGTGGTGACCCTGCGGGCCAACCAGAACGTGACGGGCCTGGCGCTGACCATCTTCGGCACGGGCTTTGGCAATTTCTTTGGCGAGTTCATGGGCCTGAAGGCCGGGGGCTATGTGGCCGTGGGCACCGAGGTGAAGGACGCCTTTGGCAACATCCACATCCCCTTCCTGTCGGACATCCCCTATGCGAACCGGCTGCTGTTTACCTACAACTGGGTGGTGTACTTTGCCGTGGCGGTGGCGCTGGTGATGGCCTGGTACCTGGGCAAGACCCGCAAGGGCATGAACCTGCGCGCCGTGGGCGAAAATCCCGCCACCGCCGACGCGGCGGGCATCAATGTGACCCGGTATAAGTACCTGGCCACGGTGCTGGGCGGCGGCATTTGCGGCACCGGCGGCATGTACATGGTGATGGTGACCTTCAAGGGAGTATGGGTGCACAACCCCATCAAGGGCTATGGCTGGCTGGCGGTGGCGCTGGTGATCTTCGCCGCCTGGAGCCCCACCCAGGCCTTGCTGGCGGCGCTGATCTTCGGCGGGCTGTCCATCCTGCGCATGTATGTGTCCCTGGGCCTGCCGGACCAGATTTACGACATGCTGCCCTATGTGGCCACGGTGCTGGTGCTGATCTTCACCAGCATGCTGCGCAGCCGGGAACGCTCCCAGCCTGCGGCCTGCGGCACGAATTATTTCCGGGAGGAGCGGTAAAACGCCCCATAGGGAACCTTTTTATCTGGGGAGGGCTTGCGCAGCCCTTCTTTTTTATGTACAATGATTGACATTGACAAGCGATCTCTTTTTTCATCACACCTTAAAACGGAGGGCCCGATACTGTGGCGCAAGAGTATATCCGCATCCTGGGGGCCCGGGAAAATAACCTGAAAAATGTGAGCTTGGAGGTTCCCAAGCGGCAGATCACCATCTTCACGGGGGTTTCCGGCTCGGGCAAGTCCTCCCTGGTGTTTGACACCCTGGCCCAGGAGGCGGGGCGGCAGCTGAACGAGACCTTCCGCAATATCGTGCGCATGTTTTTGCCCCGGTACAGCCAGCCCGACGCGGACAGCATCGAAAACCTGTCCACCGCCATCGTGGTGGACCAGAAGCGGCTGGGGGGTAACTCCCGCTCCACCCTGGGCACCATCACGGACATCAATACCTTTTTGCGACTGCTGTTTTCCCGCTTTGCTCAGCCCCACATCGGCTATGCCAACGCCTTTTCCTTTAACGATCCCAGCGGCATGTGCAAGGAGTGCGAGGGCATTGGCAAAATTGTGACCCTGGACTTGGACAAGGCCATTGATCCCAGCAAATCCTTGAACGAGGGGGCCCTTTTGCTGCCCGGCTTCGGCGTGGGCACCTGGCAGTGGAAGATGTACGCCAACCTGGGCTTTTTTGACAACGACAAAAAAATTGCCGACTATTCCCCGGAGGAATACCACAAGCTGGTCTATGCCAAGCCGGAAAAGGTGCCCATGCAGTTTCTGGACAGCGAGATGAACACCACCTATGAGGGCCTGGTGGAGCGCTTTGTGCGCCAAAACATCCGCACGGAGAGGGAGAAATCCGAAGCCAACCAAAAGAAGGTGGAGGCCTTTTCAAAAGTGTGCCGTTGCCCGGCCTGCCACGGAAAGCGGCTGAATGAGCGGGCGCTGACCCCTACGTTGGCGGGCCGTGACATTGAGGCCTGGACCCGGATGCCCCTGGCGGAGCTGGTGGCGGCGCTGAAAACGCTGGACCCCCATGCCGCGCCCATCGTGCAGAGCATTTTGTTGCGGGTGCAGAATTTGATGGACATTGGCCTGGATTATGTGACCCTCAGCCGGGAAACCGCCACCCTGTCTGGTGGGGAATCCCAGCGGGTGAAGATGGTGAAGCAGCTTTCCTCCAGCCTGACGGATGTGATGTACATTTTTGACGAGCCCAGCATCGGCCTGCATGCCCGGGACGTGCACCGGCTGAATGAGCTGCTGGTGAGGCTGCGGGACAAGGGCAATACGGTGATTGTGGTGGAGCATGACCCGGATGTGATCCGGATCGCGGACCATATTGTGGACATGGGGCCAAAGGCGGGCTCCCAGGGCGGCCAGGTAGTGTATGAGGGCAGCTATGAGGGCTTGCTGCAGGCGGATACCCTGACGGGGCGCAGCCTGGGCAAAACCCTGCCCATCCGGCAAAATCCCCGCCGGCCTGTGGAGTTTTATGAAAGCAGCCCTTCCAGCCTACATAACCTGCAAGAGGTGGCCCTGCGGGTGCCCAAGGGGCTGCTGACCGTGGTGACCGGCGTGGCGGGTTCCGGCAAAAGCACGTTGGTGAACGAGGTCTTTGCCAAGGATTTTCCCGAAGCCCTCCGCATCGACCAGAACCCCATCAGCGTAAACCTGCGCTCCAATCCGGCCACCTTTATCGGCTGCATGGACGCCATCCGGCAGCTGTTTGCCAAGGAAAACGGCGTAAGCGCCGGGCTGTTCAGCTCCAACTCCGAGGGAGCCTGCCCCGCCTGCCACGGCACCGGCATGATGGAGCTGAACCTGAGCTACATGGACACCCTGGAAACCCCCTGCGAGGAATGCGCGGGCAAGCGGTTTCAGCCAGCCGCCCTGGAGTATCGCTACCAAGGCAAGAACATCGTGGAAGTGCTGGCCATGACCTGCCAGGAGGCCCTTGCCTTTTTTACCGACAAGGACATTGGGAAGAAGCTGCAAAGCCTGGTGACGGTTGGGCTTTCGTATATGACGTTGGGCCAGCCCATGAGTACCCTCTCCGGCGGGGAATGCCAGCGGATGAAGCTGGCAAAGGAGCTGGGGAAAAAAGGAAACCTATATATCCTGGACGAACCCACCACCGGGCTGCATGTTTCGGATGTGGCGCATATGCTTGGCATTTTGGAACAGCTGGTGCAAAAGGGCAACACCGTGCTGGTGATTGAGCACAACCTGGACGTCATCCGTAGCGCGGATTGGGTGGTGGACCTGGGGCCGGATGGCGGCACCCGGGGCGGACAGATCTTGTTTGAAGGCCCGGTAGCAAAACTGCGAGATTGCAAGGAATCCGTTACGGCGCGATATTTGGAAACGAGAAATGGGGGAGAGCCATGAGCCAGACCATCTACTTGGCCGGGGGTTGTTTCTGGGGAACGGAAAAATACCTGGCCTCCATTCCGGGGGTGGAGCGGACCCATGTGGGCTATGCTAACGGAACAACAAAAAACCCCACCTATGAGCAGGTCTGCCGTGGCCACACAGGCTATGCGGAGGCCGTGGAGGTGGAGTATGACGAGACCCGCCTTAGCCTGTCCTTTCTACTGGAGTGCTTCTACCGCGTCATTGATCCCACATCGGTAAACCGGCAGGGGAATGATGTGGGGGAGCAGTACCGCACTGGGATTTACTATGAATATCCGGAGGATGGGCCGGTGATCCAGGAATCTCTGGAAAAGCTGCAAGCCACCCTTTCCGCCCCGCTGGCGGTGGAGGCGTTGCCCCTTTCCAGCTTTTATCTGGCGGAAGCCTATCACCAGAAGTACCTGGACAAGAACCCGGAAGGATACTGCCATATTCCCAGGGAGAGGTTTGAGGAAGCCAAGAAGGCTGTGGAGTAAGCGATTTTGCAAAAAGCCCGTCTCTGAACGAAGCGCAGAGACGGGCTTTTTGTGGTGATAAACAATGGGTGCAGGGTGAAGCCCGTAAGCTGTGGTCGACCGTTTCTAAGACCTTTTTTGCAAAAACGGCCTTTTATCAATTTTTCTTCACTGCGTGAAACGCAGTGAAACAATGGGTTCAGGGCGAAGCCCTGAGCGGGGGTAGGGGCGGCAGCCCCTAGCGTTCCCCTGTCCTCCCGTCCTCCCGTCCTCCCGTCCTTACAGCCTCGCCAAGCTCTTGTAGCTTTCCCGCAATGCCGGGTAGAGCTGGGTGTAGAGCTGGTAGAAGGGCTCGTAGGCCTGGCTGCTGGCGGCGTCCGGCGTCCCGGCGGGCTCCTTGCGGATCACCGCGTCACAGCCCTCGGGCACGGAGGCATACACGCCGGCGGCCACGCCTGCCAGGATGGCGACGCCCAGGGCCGGGCCTTCGCTGCTGACGGTGGCGGTGGGCAGGCCAAAGAGGTCGGAGAGCATTTGCTTCCACACCGGGCTTTTGGCGCCGCCGCCGCAGACCAGCATTTCTTTGGGATTGATGGAGGAGGCGCGAAGGATCTCCATGCAGTCCCGCAGGGAGAAGGCCACGCCTTCCATCACCGCCCGCAGCAGGTGGGCCTTGGTATGGATGCTGCTTACTCCAAAGAACACGCCCCGGGCGTCCGGGTCTACATGGGGGGTCCGCTCGCCCATCAAATAGGGCAGGTACAGCAGCCGCTCCGAACCAATGGGAATGCGGGCCGCCTGCTGGTTCATCAGCTCGTAGGGGTCCACGCCCAGGCCCCTGGCGGTTTCCATTTCCGCCTGGCAGAAGTTATTGCGGAACCATTGCAGGGACAGCCCAGCCCCCTGGGTGACACCCATCACATGCCATGCGCCGGGCACGGCGCAGCAGAAGGTGTGGATGCGGCCCTTGGGGTCGATTACCGGGGTGTTGGTATGGGCGTAGACCACGCCGGAGGTGCCAATGGTGGTAAAGGCCCGGCCTTCCCGCACGGTGCCGGTGCCCACAGCGGCGGCGGCGTTGTCTCCCGCGCCGCCCGCCACCAGGGTACCCTCTTGCAGTCCGGTAGCCTGGGCCGCTGGCCCGTGGACCTGGCCCGTGATTTCAGGGGATTCATACACCCGGCCCAGCAGAGCCTTGTCAATTTGCAGCAGGCTGAGCAGCTCGTCGGACCACTTGCGCCCCTTCACGTCCAGCAACTGCATGCCGGAGGCGTCGGAAACCTCGGTGGCAAATTCTCCGGTGAGCTTGTAGCGGATGTAATCCTTGGGCAGAAGAATGCGGCGGCATTTCTCGTACACTTGAGGCTCGTTGTCCCGCACCCATAGGATTTTGGAGGCGGTGAAGCCGGTCATGGCAGGGTTGGCGGTGATGCCGATCATCTTGTCCGCACCCACCAAGGAGGTCATGGCCTCGCATTGCTTCCCGGTACGCTGGTCGCACCAGATGATGGACCTGCGCAAAGGCTCCCCCTGGGCGTCCAGCATCACCAGGCCGTGCATCTGGCCGGAGAGGCCCACGCCTTTGATGTCCGCAGGGCTTACGCCGCTTTTGCTGATCACCGCCCGGCAGGTTTCACAAACCGCGCTCCACCAGTCGCTCGCGTCCTGCTCCGCCCAGCCGTTGTGGGGCTGGTACAGGGGGTATTCCGCGCTGTGGGAGGCCACGGCCTTGCCATCCGGCGTAAACAGCACGGTTTTGGCGCCGGAGGTGCCAATATCAATCCCCAGCAAAAAAGCCATTTTCAGTCCTCCTTTTTAGCTGAACAGGATGGAATTGACCACGCTTTCCAGCCATTCTTGCTTGCCGCTGCCGGGCAGGGCGGGGGAGCCGTTCTTCACGGCGATGTCGGACAGCTCCTGGAGGGTGGCCTTGCCGCTGCGGATCTTTTGGCCCAACTCTCCATTGTAGCTGCTGTACCGCTCGGCAATAAAGCCGTCAATGCGGCCATCCTCGATGATCTCCGCCGCTTTCAAAAGGCCCAGGGCAAAGCTGTCCATGCCCAGGATGAAGCTTAAAAACATGTCCTCATAGGTGTAGGAGGGGCGGCGGGTTTTGGCGTCAAAGTTCAGGCCGCCGGTGAGGCCGCCTGCCCGCAGGATTTCGTACATGCACAGGGTGGTTTCATATACATTGGAGGGGAACTGGTCCGTATCCCAGCCCAGCAGATAGTCGCCCTGGTTGGCGTCCACGGAGCCCAGCATTCCATTGATGGCGGACACCCGCAGATCGTGCTGAAAGGTATGCCCGGCCAAGGTGGCGTGGTTGGCCTCGATGTTCATTTTGAAATCCTTGTCAAGGCCATATTGGCGCAGGAAGCCGATGGCGGTGGCGGCGTCAAAATCGTACTGGTGCTTCATGGGCTCCTTGGGCTTGGGCTCAATGTAGAAATCTCCGGTGAAGCCAATGCTGCGGCCATAGGCCACGGCCATCTTCATCAGGCTGGCGATGTTTTCCTGCTCAAATCTCATGTCGGTGTTCAGCAGGGTTTCGTAGCCCTCCCGGCCACCCCAAAACACGTAGCCCCGGCCCCCCAGCTTCACGGTGACGTCCAGGGCCTTCTTGATCTGGGCCGCGGCGTGGCAGAATACGTCCACGCTATTGCTGGAGCCCGCGCCGTTCATAAAGCGGGGGTTGGAGAACATGTTGGCCGTGCCCCACAGGCATTGGATGGAGGTACCCTTCATTTTTTCCAAAATGTAGTCGGAAATTTCGTCCAGACGCCGGTTGGTCTCCTCCAGGGTGGCCGCCTCGGGTACCAGGTCCACATCGTGGAAGCAGAAATAGCGGAGGCCCAGCTTCTGCATGAATTCAAAGCCCGCGTCCACCTTGGCCTTGGCATGCTCCATGGTGCCGGGGGTTGCGCCAAAGCTCTTGTCCGCAGTGCCTGGGCCAAACATATCCGTGCCGGTGGCGCACAGGTTGTGCCACCAGGCCATGGCAAAGGGCAGGTGCTCCTTCATGGGCTTGCCCAGGACCATCTTGTCTGCGTCATAGTATTTGAAAGCAAAGGGATTCTTGGACTGGGGGCCTTCGTAGGAAACCGTGGGCAGGTTTGCGAAAATAGTGGACATGGATGCTTCCTCCTTTTGAAAATGGGTGATGTGGGGTCGTGGATAAGGCCAGATGGATGTGCCCGGGCACATTTTAGGGTGAAGAGCCAGCCTGAGGCTGGCCCCCGTGTACGCTCCTGGCGGCGCATCGTCAAGAAAGAGGGGTAACCGGTTTTGCGCTTCGCAAAAGGGTGGGTGGGCAACGGGTCAGTTCAGCAGGTTTTCCTGGATGCGGATCTGGTTTTCCATGATGATTTTTTCGCTGGCGGGTGAGCCGGACAAAATGATGTCCATGGCGGTCCGCACGGCCAGGTACCCCTGTTGAAACGGTTGCTGGCAGACCACGGCTTTTAGCAGCCCGCTGGCCATGACCTGCTGGGTGATGGGGATGTTGTCAAAGGCAAACAGCTGGATCCGCTTTTCCATCTTCATATCCAGGATGGCTTCCCAAACGCCTTTGAGGCCGGCGGCAATGAGGACCAACGTGTCTATGAGAGGATCGGCCCGCAGCATGGCGCGGGTGGCGGCATAGGCGCTTTCGTCGTCGTCCTGAGCGCTGCGGTGGGCCACAATTTGGATGTGGGGGCAGTTCTGGGCCAGATGGGTCTCAAACCCGTACAGCCGCTGCCGGTGCCCCAGCAAAGTCTCCACACCGGTAAGAATACCCAGCCGGGCCGGTTTGGTAACAGCCAAATGCATCACGCCCGCCGCCGTGCGGCCCCCCTGCTCGTAGTCGCTGCCCACATAGCAGCGGCGGCGGCTCCCGACCAAATCGGTATTGACGGTGACGGTGGGAATGCCTTGCTCCGCCATTTCGCCCACCTTGGCCACGATGCTGCTGTCATCAATGGGGTGCAGCACCAGGGCGGAAAGGGAGGGTTCCAGCTCGCTGATCAGGGCCAGCTGCCGGTCTGGGTTATAGCCCCGCATCAACGACAGCCGCACCTGGATGCCATAGTCCAAAAGCTCCGCCTCAGCCCGGGCCACCCCGGCCAGCACCTCGTCAAAGAAGGGGTTGCCCTTGCTGGACAGCACCACGCCCACCACGGGGGAGGCTTTGCGGATGGCCAGGGCGCGGGCGGCAATGTTCTTGGTATACCCAGCTTTTTCCAGGGCTTCCAACACGCGGGCCTCGGTGTCCGGGCGCACTTTGCCCCGACCGTTCAGCACCCGGTCCACCGTGGCGGTGGAAACGCCGCATTGCGTTGCGATTTCTCGTATGGTCATGTCAATGCTCCCTGGCTCGTGCGGGCAAGGCCCTGTTCAAAATGAAACTTATTTCTCAATTGCGGTGGGTTGGGCAGCCTTTTTCTTGAAGGGATTGTGGAAGGCGGGCAGGGCGGTCTGCTTTTTGGAGATCACGTCGAAGGCAACGGCCATCAGCAGCACCAGGCCCTTGACGCTCATCTGGTCGCTGGAGGCGATGCCCAGGATGGACATGCCGTTGTTGAGCACGCCCATGATGAGGGCGCCGATCAGCGTGCCGCCCACCGTGCCGATACCGCCGTAGGCGGAAGCGCCGCCGATGTAGCAGGCCGCGATGGCGTCCAGCTCAAAGCTTTGGCCCGCCTGGGGGGAAGCGGAGTTCAGCCGGGCGGCAAACACCAAACCGGCCACCGCGGACAGCAGGCCCATGTTGACGTAGGAGAGGAACAGCAGCCGGTTGGTATTCACGCCGGAAAGCCTGGCGGCCTTTTCGTTGCCGCCCATGGCGTACAAATGGCGGCCCGTGACCGTGTTGCCGGTGATGAAGGAATACAGCAGCAGCAAAACGCCCAGCAGCACCAGCACCGTGGGGACGCCCTTGTACAGGGACAGCATATAAAACAGCGCCACCACCACGCCGCCGATGATGAGCATCTTGGCGCAGAGGCCCAGCAGGCTGCCGGTGTCATAGCCCTTTTTGCGGCGGTTGATGAAGCTGATAATTTGGGTGACCCAGAAAACCAGCATGATCAGCACGCCCACAAGGAGGGAGGTGCCGTTTTTCACCCCCAGCACAGGCCCGATCAGATCGCCCACAAAGCCGGTGGAATACATCAGAAATTCCGGGGGGAAGGGGGCCAGGGTCAGGCCTTGCAGCACCGTCAGGGTCAGGCCGCGGAAAATCAGCATGCCCGCCAGGGTGACGATAAAGGCCGGAATGCGCACATAGGCGATCCAGAAGCCCTGCCATGCGCCGATGAGCAGGCCCAGCAGCAAGCAGAGCCCGGCGGCCTGGTACACGTTCATATGGTTGTTGATGATGAAGGTACCGGCGGCCGCGCCCACCAGGGCCACCACGGAGCCCACGGACAAGTCGATGTTGCCGCCGCCCACGATACAAATCAGCATACCGATGGCCAGGATCACCACGTAGGCGTTCTGCGCGATCAGGTTGGAAACGTTCATGGGCGCCAGCAGGATGCCCTTGGTCAAAATATAGAACAGGATGACGATGGCAACCAGCGCGATCAACATGGAGGACTGCTTCATGTTTCCCCCGAAGGACCGGCGCTGTTTGCGGCTTTGGGTGGCTGTGGTCTGGCTCATGCTCCAATTTCCCCCTTGCTTGCTTGCATGATGTGGTTCATGATCACCTCTTGCGAGGCTTCTTCCCGGGTGAGCTCGGCAATCAGCTTGCCTTCGTTCATGACGTAGATCCGGTCGCACATGCCCAGCAGCTCCGGCATTTCCGACGAGATCATCAGGATGGATTTGCCCTCGGCAATGAGGTCATTGATGATTTGGTAAATTTCGTACTTGGCCCCCACGTCCACGCCCCGGGTGGGTTCGTCCAGCATCATGATATCGGGCTGGGCAAACATCCACTTGCCCACCAGCACCTTTTGCTGGTTGCCGCCGGACAGGTTGCCCACCTTTTGCTCGATGGTGGGGCATTTGATGCCCAGCTTGGTCCGGTACACCTCCACGCTTTGGGCTTCCTTGTCCTGGTCCACCACGCCATGCTCGCTGATGGCCTTGGGATGGGCCAAAGTGACGTTGTGCTTGATGCTGTCCCCCAGCACCAATCCGTTGCCCTTGCGGTCCTCGGTGATGTAGGCCAGGCCATGGGCGATGGCATCCGGCACGCCGGTCAGTTGCAATACTTCCCCGTCCTTGATGAGCGTGCCGGAGATCTTGGTGCCATAGGCCTTGCCAAAGATGCTCATGGCCAGCTCCGTCCGGCCCGCGCCGATGAGGCCCGCTACGCCCACCACTTCGCCCTTGTGCACCTTCAAACTGACGTTGTCCACCACTTTTTTTCCGGCATACAGGGGGTGGTACACGTTCCAGTTTTGCACTTCCAGGGCCACTTCCTGGCTGGGGGTGGAGGTTTTGGGCGGATAGCGGTTGCTCATTTCCCGGCCCACCATGCTGCGGATGATGCGGTCCTCGCTGACCAGCTCCGTGGGCAGGGTCTCAATGGTTTTGCCGTCCCGTAGCACCGTGATCTTGTCCGCCACGTAGGCCAGTTCGTTGAGTTTATGTGAAATCAGGATGGAGGTGATCCCCTTCTCCTTCTTAAAACGCAGCAATAAATCCAGCAGGTTGCGGGCATCGCTTTCGTTCAGCGAGGACGTGGGTTCGTCCAAAATCAGCAGGCGCACGTTTTTGGCCAGCGCCTTGGCAATTTCCAGCAGCTGCTGCTTGCCCATGCCGATGTCCTTGATGAGGGTGCGGGGGTTTTCGTGCAGACCCACCACCTCCATGTATTCCTCGGCCCTTTGGTAGGTGGCGTCCCAGTTCATGCGGCCGCCACGCTGCTGCTCGTTCCCTAAAAACATGTTTTCCGCAATGGACAGGTAGGGCACCAACGCCAGCTCCTGGTGGATGATGACGATGCCCTTTTTTTCGCTGTCCTTGATGGTATGGAACTGGCACAGCTCTCCATCGTAATAGATTTCCCCGTCATAGGTGCCATAGGGGTAGATGCCGCTTAGCACGTTCATCAGCGTGGATTTCCCCGCGCCGTTTTCTCCGCACAGGGCGTGGATTTCGCCTTCCTCCACGACGATGTTCACGTCAGAAAGAGCGCGAACGCCCGGGAAGAGCTTGGTAATATCCCGCATTTCCAGTAGCACTTTGCCCAACTGTATCCCTCCCTGCGCTTCAGCGCTTGTGGATGGTGATGTACATAACGATGCCATATCGAAGAAAGATAGAACAGAGGCGGGCGAAAGCTGTTGCCCTCACCCGCCTCTGCGCCCAACCCTATGTTTGATAGGGTGCCGGGCAGCTAGCGCTGCCCGGAGATTGCCCGCAGCGGGGCGTACCAAAGAGGGGGCTTATTTCTGCCCGATGTCCTCCAGGGTGTAGTAGCCGCTGTCGATGAGCAGTTCTTTGTAGTTGCTGGCATCGCCGAACACGGGGGTGCACAGGTAGGAAGGAACGACCTTCACATGGTTGTCATAATCCGTGGTGTTGTTCACTTCGGGCTCTTTGCCGCTCATGATCGCGTTCACCATGCCCACGGTCTTCTCGGCCAGGGTACGGGTATCCTTGAACACGGACATCGCCTGCGTGCCATTGATGATGTACTGCATGTTGGGCTTGTCGCAGTCTTGGCCGGTGACGATGGGGAAGTTGCTGGCATCCAGGCCGAAGTTAATCAGCGCGTTGATGACGCCCAGAGCGGTGGAGTCGTTGGAGCAGAGGCAAGCATCCAGCTTGGCGCCGGTGGCATAGTTGGCGGTGAGGATGTTGTCCATACGGGCCTGGGCGGTTTCGGTCTTCCACGCCAAGGTGCCGACCTTTTCAAACTCGATCTGGCCAGAAGGCACAACCAGCTTGCCGCTGTCGATGTAGGGCTTCAGCACGTCGATGGCACCCTGGTAGAACAAGCGAGCGTTGTTGTCATCGGGAGAGCCGCCGGTGATCTCGATGTTGAAGGGGCCCTTGCCATCTTTGAGGCCCAGCTTCTCTTCGATGAACTGGCCCTGGATGGTGCCGACCATGTAGTTGTCGAAGGTGGCATAATAGTCCACAGCATCGGTTTCCATGATCAGACGGTCATAAGCGATGACGGGGATGCTGTTTTCCTTGGCGGTGGCCAGCACGGTGCCCAGAGCGCTGCCGTCGATAGAGGCAACAACCAGCACTTTGCAGCCGCCCAGGATCATGTTCTCCAGCTGGGAAACCTGGCGGGCCACGTCGTTGTCCGCGTATTGCAGATCCACTTCATAGCCGGCAGCTTCCAGCTGCTTCTTCATGTTGTCACCATCTTGGTTCCAACGTTGGAGGCTTTGGGTGGGCATGGCCACGCCGACCTTTTCCGCGGCGAAGGCAGTGCCAACCAAGGTCAGGGACAGTACCAAAACGACGAGTACCGATAGTAACCGTTTCATAGGACATCTCTCCTTTTTTTCTATGTTCAAGCATTGCTGCCTGAAAACAATGGGAACGAGGGATTTTGGTGGGAGTTGCACAAAGAAAAAGAATGAAACTAGCAAAAACACCATTTTTTAGGCGAATCCTTTAGGCGTTTTTTCTTATGGTGTGAGTATAACACTGGAAAGACAGGCTGTCAATCCCTTTCGACAAAATAATGTGTGCGCACACACAAAATGATGTGTGCGCACACATTGCGGTGTGTTTTCTATTTTCCAACAGAGTGAATGGGCCAAGCTTGACTTTTGCCCCGCTCCTCTTGTATGATGGATGTAGCAAGAAGCGAAGGATGAAGGGAAGGAAAAGCTTCCAGGGGTGTTCACCCGCTGGTTTTTTGTTGCAAGGCCAAGCGGGGTAGAAGATATTGGCAGCGCCGCGTGGCATGCGGCTTATAATCATAGAAAAAAGACCGATACGAACAGACAGGGCGGAGTCACCGGGCGCGGCGGTGTATGCCGGCGCTTTCAGACTTATGGTAGACACAAGAAAAATCAAGGAGGTCTCCCAGATGAAAAAGGTTCTACCCCTATTGTTGGCCGCCTGCATGCTCCTGGCCGCAGTACCCGCGTGGGCAGAGGTGGCCGAGACGGTCGCTTCCGCTGCGGAGTTTACCCATGACCAATTGCTGGAAAAGGCCATGGCCGAAGAAGGCGCCTTTGTGGTATACGGCAACACCAGCCGCATCACCACGGCGCTGGAGGAGTTCTGCGCCCTGTATGGCCTTACCGGCGAGGGCAACAACCTGAAGGACGCCGAGATTTACACCAAGCTGGAAAGCGAAGTGCAGGGCGGCGGCAAGGGCGCCGACATGGTGATGATCCAGGACGGCGCGGCCCTGACGTATGCGGTGGAAGACGGCATTTTGGTCAACTACGTGCCCGCCTCCGTGAAGGCGCTGGTCAGCGAAAATGATCAGTCTCCCCTGGTGCAGCAGTACATCAACAAGCTGTTCATTTATAACAACAAGGGAGACAAGGTGCCCGCCATCAAGAACGTGTGGGAGCTGACCGACCCCGCCCTCAAGGGCAACATCGTGTTCAAGACCCCCGAGTCCGAGCAGGTGAACATGAACTTCCTGGTGATGCTGACCAACGAGGAATGGTCCGCCAAGCTGGCCGAGGCCTACAAAGCCTGGAAGGGCGCGGACATCGACCTGGGCGAGTACAAGAACGCGGGCTTCAAATGGATCGCCGAGTTCCTTAGCAACTGCACCTTCGGCTCCTCCGACACGGACATCGCCGAGGAATTAAGCCAGGAGACCGCCCAGGGCAAGATCGGCCTGTTTGTGCTCAGCAAGCTGCGCTCCTCCTCCGTGCTGACGGACAACCTGACCGTGGGCCAGTATGACGCCACGAAAAACAGCTACGTGCTGGAGCCCTTCTCCGGCTTCATGTATCCCATGTACGCGCTGGTCTCCGCCGGCGCGGCCCGGCCCTATACCGCCATGCTGTTCATCGAATACCTGATGGGCGCGGACGGCTTTGCGCCCTGGGGCAAGAGCATTGGCGCGTACTCCACCAACTCCACCATCGCCCCCATCGAGGACGATCTGGGCATTGACGTGTGGAAGCAGACTTTGGTGATGGAAGACCCCACCTACATCCTGGACAATTATGAAGAAGTGTCCACCTTTGTGGTGAAGTATCTGCAATAAGCGGTTGCCACCCATACGGATGAAAGGG
The DNA here is from genome assembly GCA_031549415.1 of Eubacteriales bacterium. Classification (GTDB taxonomy): domain Bacteria; phylum Bacillota; class Clostridia; order Christensenellales; family Aristaeellaceae; genus Limiplasma. The sequence continues at coordinate 51,481 of JAVBPU010000022.1, forward strand.
AAAGCCGGGCGGGAGGGATACACCCCCTTCCGCCCGGCGGTTCCAGAAACAGGAGGGCAAGGAACATCATGGAGCGCACACGCAAAGCGCAGGTAAGGCGGCTGATGGGAGGCGCCCGGGCCTACCTGTCCAAACCGGCCCATGTGATATTACTCTTATTTTTTGTGATCCTTTGTTTTTTGACGTTGTATCCGCTGCTTTCGATGCTGATGGAGACGGTGACTGTGCATTCTGGCCGGGAGGCCAGCGCGGTGCGCTCCCTGGGCCTGAAAAAGAATGACATGACCTGGTACCACTTCTCCCGGCTGCTGTTTACCTTAGACGATGGCGGCGCGGGGGGCATTCGCCTGTCCAATAGCTGGATTCAGTTTTATGAGCCGCTTTTCAACACCCTGGCGGTGTCGCTGATGGCCTCCACCATCGCCATCCTCTTTGGGGGCACCGTGGCGTTTTTGATCGCCCGTACCAACATCCAATACAAGAAATTCGTATCCACCGTATTTGTCTTTCCCTACATCATGCCCTCCTGGACCCTGGCCCTGTTTTGGCAAACCTTTTTTAAGAATGTGAATATTGGCACCGGCACCTCCAACGGCATCATGGCGGCGGTGTTCGGCCTGTACGTGCCGGAGTGGTTCGTATACGGCTTCTTCCCCATCAGCCTGGTGCTGGGCTTGCACTACGCGCCCTTTGCCTACATCCTCATCGGCGGGATTTTGCGCAACATGGACGCCAATTTGGAAGAGGCCGCCACCATTTTGAAAACCCCCCGCTGGCGGATCATTGGGCGCATCACCATGCCCATTGTGCTGCCCGCGGTGCTGTCCACCTTTTTGCTGGTGTTTGCCAGCAGCATGAGCGCCTATGCGGTGCCCGTTTTCCTGGGCTCCCCGGTGCGCTACTATGTGCTGTCCACCAAAATGAAGGCCCTGATGGACACCTATAGCGGCCAAGCCTACATCATCGCCGCGGTGATGATCCTGTTCGGGGTGGCCATTCTGGCGCTGAACCAGCGGGTGACCAACTCCCGCAAGCAGTTCACCACGGTGACGGGCAAGTCCTCGCAAATCTCCAAGATCAACCTCCGCAAGGCCAACCGGCCCATCGCCCTGTTCCTGGTGGTGGTGCTGGTGCTGGTGGCGGTGCTGCCGCTGGTCACCTTCGCGCTGGAATCGGTGATCATCAAGGCGGGGGATTATTCCCTGGCCAATATGACCCTGGATTTCTGGATCGGCCGGGATTTGCAGTACCTGGACCAGGGGGACAGCAACGGCATTCTGCTGTCCCAGAAGGTCTGGAAGGCGCTGGGGTATAGCCTGCTGCTGGCGGCTTCCTGCTCCGTCGTGGCGGGCACCAGCGGCATTTTAGTGGGCTACGGCATCGCCAAAAAGCGGGGCAGCAAGCTGGCCACCTGGGTGAACAGCCTGTCCTTTTTCCCGTACCTGATGCCCTCCCTGGCCTTTGGCGCCATCTACCTGTCCATGGCAGCCCGCATCCAGTGGCTGCATGGGTTTGCGCTGCTGGCCCTGGTGGGCTCGGTCAAATACCTGCCCTTTGCCTCCCGCTCCGGGGTCAACGCCATGCTGCAGCTTTCCGGGGAGATTGAGGAGGCGGCCATCATCACCGGGGTGCCCTGGTGGAAGCGGATGACCCGGGTGATTTTCCCCATCCAAAAGGCCAGCTTTTTGTCCGGCTATTTGCTGCCCATGGTCTCCTGCATGCGGGAATTGTCACTGTTTGTGCTGCTGGTCCCCACCAGCAACACCATTCTGACCACCATGCTGATGCAATACTCTGAAAAGGGCTGGGCCCAGTTTGGCAATGCCATCAACCTGCTGATCACGCTGGTGGTGCTGCTGGTGAATTTTACGGTCAACAAACTGACGGGAGCGTCCATCGACAAGGGAGTGGGTGGCTGATATGCCGGAGATTGTATTACAGAACGTAACCAAGCGCTTTGGGAAATTTGTGGCGGTGGACCGGCTGGATTTGCGCATTGACAGCAACGCCTTTATTACGCTGCTGGGCCCCTCCGGCTGCGGCAAAACCACCACGCTGCGGATGATCGCCGGGCTGGAAACCCCCACGGAGGGCTTCATCAGCATTGACGGCAAGCCGGTCTTTGACGCGGAAACCGGGTTAAACCTGCCTCCCAACAAGCGGGACGTGGGCTTCCTGTTCCAAAACTACGCCCTTTGGCCCCATATGACGGTGCGGCAGAACATTGCCTTCGGCCTGGAAAACATGAAATGGGACAAAAAGCGCATTGACGGCCGGGTGCAGGAATTGCTGCAAATGCTGCGGATTGAGCCCTTTGAAAAGCGCTATCCCAGCGAGTTGTCCGGCGGGCAGCAGCAGCGGGTGGCCATTGCCCGGACCTTGGCCCCCGGCCCCCGGGTGCTGTTTATGGATGAGCCGCTGTCCAACCTGGATGCCAAGCTGCGCATGGAAATGCGCACGGAATTAAAGCGCCTGCATAAAGACACGGATTCCACCTTTGTGTATGTGACCCATGACCAGTTGGAGGCCATGACCCTGTCCACCCGGGTGTGCATCATGCATACCGGGGTGCTGCAGCAGTACGCGCCGCCCCTTATGATGTACAACCAGCCCGCCAATTTGTTTGTGGCGGATTTTATGGGCAACCCGGCCATGAACTTTCTGGAAGGGACCGCAGAGGTCACGGGAAGCATGGCCAAGGGGTCCTTTGGCGGGCTGCCCTGCGTGTTTGAGGCGGAGGCGCCCATTTTCCTGGAAGGCCGGGAGGCGGTGCTGGGCGTGCGGCCAGAGCATATTGAAATCCGTGAGAATGGCTCCCTGGAAGCGCGGGTGTATTCCACCTTGCCCGCCGGGATGGAAACCACCGTGAAGCTGGACGTGCAGGGCACGCTGCTGACGGCGGTGGTGTTTGGGGACGTGGACTTTCCGGCGGACAGCCGGGTGCGCTTTGGCTTTTCCAAGCAGGCATTGCTGTTTGACAAAGCCACGGGGAACAAGGTGGCCTCCGGCCGGTTGCGGGTGGAGGGCTGACGACCTTGAGAAGCGGCAATGGGAAGATGGAGCGGAGGCTCCGGGCGGCCCTGGGGAGCACTATAACCGTACAGGACCGGGGCCATTTCTTTGAGCTGACCGGCCAGGCGGACAGCTGGGCCCAGGCGGTGGAAGCGGGCCGGATCGCGGCAAAATACAGAAAAGGCAAGAATATCGTGAGCCGGGTCACGGTGCCGGGGCTGGCTGTGCCGCCCATGGAGAAGCCCAGCCTGCGGGACAGCGCCCTGGAAGGCGCGGCCCCGGACGTGCTGGTGGTGGGCGGCGGCATCACGGGCTGCGCCATCGCCAGGGAGTTGACCCGGCACAAGCTGCGGGTGCTGCTGGTGGAAAAGGAGCAGGACCTGGCCCTTCATGCCTCTTCCCGGAACGATGGCATGGTGCACCCCGGTATCGACCTGAAAAAAGGCACGGCCAAATACCGCTTCAACAAAGAGGGGAACCCCATGTTTGACCAGCTCTGCGCGGACTTGGGGGTACCCTTTTGGCGTTGTGGGCAAACGGTGTGCTTCACCAAGCGTGGGCGGATGCCGTTGCTGATGCTAGCCCGGCTGTACTGGCGCTTTTTGGGCATTCCCGGCGTGAGGGTGCTGGGCAAAAAGGCCCTCCGGAGGAGGGAGCCCACGGTGAGCGGCAAGGTCCGCTGCGCGGTGCTCTTCCCGAATGCGGGCATTGTGTGCCCCTACAGCCTCACCATCGCCCTGGGGGAAAATGCCGTGGAAAACGGGGCCCAGGTGAGCCTTCAGACCGCCGCCCTTGGCATGGAAGTGGAGAATGGGCGGATTGTGCGCGTACAGACCAACCGGGGCACGGTGTACCCCCGCCTGGTGGTGAACGCCGCCGGGGTCTTTGCGGACGAGGTGGCGGCCATGGCAGGGGACCAGTTCTATTCCATCCATCCCCGGCGGGGCACCAATTCCATTTTGGACAAGAAATACAGCCAGGAACTTTGCCGCACCGTCATGGCCGCTGTGGACACCAAAAGCAACAAGGCCCAGCACACCAAGGGCGGCGGTATCGTCCGCACGGTGGAGGGCAATACCCTGGTGGGGCCGGACGCGGTGGAAACCTTTGAGCGGGAGAACTTTGCCACCCAACGGGAGAGCATCCAGGCTACCTTTGCAAAGCAACAGCAGGCGGCCCCGGCGCTGTCTCCCCGGCAGATCATCACGTATTTTACCGGGGTGCGCGCCTCCACCTATACGGAGGATTTTGTGGTGCAAATGGGCGTCAAGACCAAAAACCTGGTCCATGCGGCGGGCATCCAAAGCCCGGGCCTTACGGCAGCCCCGGCCATTGGGGTGGAGGTGGCCCGGCTGGCGGTGGAGCAGTTAAGCAAGGAAAAGCCTGTGGAACCCAACCCCGGCTTTTCCCCCCTGCGCAAGCCCATCGTAAAGGCGGCGGAGCTGCCCAACCCGGAGCGGGAAGCCCTCATCCGGCAGGACCCGGACTACGGGGTCATCCTGTGCCGCTGCGAAGAGGTGAGCCTGGGGGAGATGAAAGCGGCGCTGCACCGGCCCATTCCCTGCCATACGGTGGATGGGGTGAAGCGCCGGGTGCGGGCGGGCATGGGCCGGTGTCAGGGCGGCTTTTGCGGCCCGCTGGTGGCGGTGCTGATCGCCCGGGAGCTGGGAATGCCCCTGGAAGCGGTGCAAAAAAACGGGGAGGGCAGCCCTGTGGTCCTGGGCCCGGTGAAGGGCGGCGGGGGCTTATGAGAGAGCAAGTCTGCGATGTGGTGGTCATCGGCGGCGGCCCGGCGGGCATGGCGGCGGCCCTGGCGGCCCGGCAGCAGGGCGCGAAGGTGCTGCTCATTGAGCGGGAAGCGCGGCTGGGCGGCATTTTGAAGCAGTGCATCCATGACGGCTTTGGGCTCATCCGCTTTGGGGAGAAGCTCAGCGGGCCGGAATACGCCTACCGCTATGAAAAGGAGCTGCGGCAAAGCGGCGCGGAGATCGCCCTTTTGAGCTTCGTGACGGAGCTGAAAAAGGAGCCAAGCGGGTTCCAGCTGCAAACCGTCAGCCGGGAAGGCATCACCCAGGTGCAGGCGGGCAGCGTGGTGCTGGCTACCGGCTGCCGGGAGCGGACGGCCCGGCAGATCGGTATCCATGGCGCTCGTCCCGCCGGGGTGCTGACGGCGGGCAGCGCCCAGTATTACACCAATGTGCTGGGGCAAATGCCCGGCCAGCGGGTGGTGGTGCTGGGCTCCGGGGACATTGGGCTGATCATGGCCCGGCGGCTGACCCTGGAAGGGGGGCAAGTGCTGGGGGTGTACGAGGCCAAGCCAAGCCCCAGCGGCTTAAACCGCAACCTTGCCCAATGCCTGCACGATTTTGACATCCCCCTGCATGTCAGCAAAACCGTGACCCGGGTCTTTGGTAGGCAGCGGCTGGAAGCCGTGGAAATCGCGGCGGTGGATGAACAGATGCGGCCCATTCCCGGCACGGAGGAACGGCTGCCCTGCGACTGCCTGATCCTCTCCGTGGGCCTGATCCCGGAGAACGAGCTGGCGGAGAAGCTGGGCATCGCCTTGCATCCGGCCACGGGCGGCCCTTTTTGCGACCACATCTATGGGACGTTGCTGGACGGCGTGTTTTGCTGCGGCAATGCCCTGCATGTAAGCGACCTGGTGGACTATGTGTCGGAAGGCGCGGCGGTGGCGGGGCGAAGCGCCGCCGAATATGAGGGAAAAGAGCGCAGGCTGGTGCCGGTGAACGCTTCCCCGGACTTTTTGTACCTGGCCCCCCAGGCGGTGGATATGAAGCGGCTGGACCAGGAGCCGGTGCTGTATTTCCGCGCCAAGGAGGAGCGGGGCAAAACCCTGGTGCGGGTGCTGGCGGACGGGCGGGAGCTGCTGCAAAAAAAATATGGCAGCCTGCGCCCGCCGGAGATGGAGCGGCTGGCGCTGCCGGTGGGGGCCTTGCGGGAGAAGCCCTGCCAGGAGATTCGCTTTGAAATGGAGGACTGCCCATGACAAAGGAGCTGCTTTGCATCGTCTGCCCCACGGGCTGCCATTTGCAGGCGGAGCGGGTGGGGGACGATATTCAGGTGACGGGCCAGGGCTGTAAGCGGGGCGTGGCCTTTGCCAAGGCGGAGATGACCCACCCCATGCGCTCCCTCACCACCACGGTGCGCACGGCCTTTGCGGGGGTTCCGGCCTTGCCGGTGCGCACGGAGGGGGAAATTCCCAAGGAGAAAATACCAGAGGCGCTGTTGGCCCTGTCCCGGCTGGTGGTGCGGGAAAGGCTGGGCTGCGGGGCCGTGGTGCTGCCGGATGTGGCAGGCAGCGGCTACGCCGTGATCATCACCAGCAACCAACTGATGGAAACAGAGGAGGCATAACCATGGCGCATCCCTACAAGGACTTTGAACCCCGCTGGTTCCAGGGAAAGTTTCCTAAGGATTCCTACCGCGCTGTTTTTAAGTGGGGGGAGCCGGAGCAAATCAAAATCCCCAGGGAATCGCTGTACAAGCTGTTGAAGGGGCGGTTCGGCCTGGCGGACGAAGCCTTCCAAAGCTACCGGGAGGACCTGGGCCTGGACCCGGTGTGTTTTGACCTGCCCATTCATCTGACCCAGGAGCAGTTGGAGAGGTTCCACCGCATTTTGGGCAAGGAGTTTGTGCGCACGGACGACTATGCCCGCTTTTCCGTGGCCTATGGCAAAACCATGTATGACCTGCTGCGGGCCCGGAACAAAAGGGTGGAAAACGTGCCCGACGCGGTGCTTTACCCGGACAGCAAGGAGCAGATCGAGGCCATCGTGGCCTATTGCGCCCAGGAGAAGATTCCGGTGTATGTCTACGGCGGCGGATCCTCCGTGACCCGGGGAGTGGAGTGCGTGAAGGGCGGCGTCTCTTTAGACATGCGCCTGCGCTTTGGGAAAGTGATTTCCTTTAATGAAACGGACCAGACCATCACCGTGCAGGCGGGCATCAGCGGGCCCCGGCTGGAAGCGCTGCTCAACGATGCCGTGAAGGAGTTTGGGGCCAAGCGGGCCTATACCTGCGGGCATTTCCCCCAGAGCTTTGAATATTCCTCCGTGGGGGGCTGGGTGGTGACCCGGGGGGCGGGGCAGAACTCCACCTACTACGGCTGCATCCAGGACTTGGTGCTGGGCCAGGAATACGCCACGCCGGTGGGCCCCCTCCAAACGGACCACTACCCCCGCAAGGCCACCGGGCCGGACATCGACGAAATTATGATGGGCAGCGAAGGGGCCTTTGGGGTGCTGACCCATGTGACCCTAAAGGTGTTCCGCCACATGCCAGAGACCATCCGCCGCTTTTCCTATCTGTTCAAGAACTGGGAAACCGCCCAGGCCGCCGCCCGGGAGATGATGCAAAGCGAGGGCGGGCACCCTTCTGTGTTCCGGCTTTCGGATCCGGAGGAAACCGCCCTGATGCTGCATATGTACGGCGTGGTGGACAGCCCGCTGGCCAAGCTGTTTGCGGCCCGGGGCTTTGAAGAAAACCAGATGTGCCTGTTCCTGGGCTTCACCAACGGAGAAAAGGGCTTTTCCCAAAACTGCGCCCGGGTGGTGAAGGCCGTGGCCAAGCGCTTTGGGGGCATGAGCCTGACGGGGATCGTGACCAAGGCCTGGGAAAAGGGACGGTTTTCCGACCCCTATCTACGGGACACCTTGCAGGACTTTGGCATTGTGATGGACACCATGGAGTGCAGCGTGAACTGGAGCAACATGGGCCGGGTGCACCGGGAGGTGCGGGAATATTGCCACAGCCGCCCCAACACCATTTGCATGACCCACATGAGCCATGTGTACCCCCAGGGGGCCAATTTGTACTGGATTTTCATTACCATGGAAAGCGACCCGGAGGCCTACAAGGCTTACCATGCGGGCATTTTGGACGCCATTCAAAAAAGCGGCGCCTCCATGAGCCACCATCACGGCATCGGCAAGATGTTCGCCCCCTGGCTGGAGGGCAGCCTGGGCCGCAATGAATTTGCCATTTTCAAGGCGCTGAAACGGCATTTTGACCCGGACAATATCATGAACCCCGGTGGTACCCTGGGCCTGGACCTGCCCGAAACCGAGAAGCGCTTTCTGCGGGAGGACATCCGGTAAGGGCACACGTCCGGGGTACCCGTGGCGCAGGGGGCGCGCAAATGATTTTTGATGAAAAGGCGTTGAAGAATTGTATGGCTCCTAGCACAAACGCTGCCTTGTATCCACGGGTCTATCTTTCCATCGACAACTGCTTTGCCTCCAAGCGGTGGACCGCCCCGGAGGACTGGATGCGCATCCTGGACCAGCTGGGGCTGCGCTATGTGGAAGCCAGCGCGGACAACGAGTGCGACCCCCTGTATTCCACAAAGGACTTTCTGCTGGATTGGGCCCGGCAGGTGCGCTCCGCTTCCGCCAAGTATGGCGTGACGGTCAGCCAGTTCTATTCGGGCCATGGCACCTATTCCACCATCGGCCTCAGCCATACGGACGAGCGGGTGCGCCGCCACATGCTGGAAAACTGGATGAAGCCCATGTGCCAAATGGCGGGCTCCTTTGGGGCGTACCTGGGCTTCTTCTGCCATGCCCTGCCGGAGGCTGTTTTGCAGGATCCCCAGCAGTACGAAGCCGCTCTTGCCACCCTGTATGAAAACCTGTCAGCTATTGCCCAGATGGCGAAGCAAAGCGGCTGCGCCGGGGCCGCTGTGGAAACCATGTACTCCCCCCACCAGCCTCCCTGGACCCTGGAAAGCGCCGAGAAATTGCTGCGGCAGGTAAACGCTCTTTCCGAAACGCCCTTCTACCTGTCCGTGGACGTGGGGCACCAGTCCGGCCAGCAGCGGTTTTTGCGGCCAGACAGGGGAATGATCGCAAAATGCTTGCTGGGCGAAGCCTCCCCGCAGGAGCGGCAAGCCCTGTGGCTGGGGCCGGAGGGGGCAAGGCAGCGGTATCAGGAAGCAGAAAACAACATGCGAAGCGCGTGCGCCATAGGCGTTATAGGCGGGGAAGCCGGAGAGAAGAAAGCCGGGGACAAGAAGGCGCGGGGCAGGGAAACCCTGGCCGCAAGCCAGGCGGAGGCTGTGGAGGCTTCCTTCGGGGAATACCCCTATCTGTTTGCGTCTCCCCAGGACGGCTCCTATGAAAGCTGGCTGGAGGGCTTTGGCAAGTACTCCGCCATCATTCATTTGCAGCAGACGGACGGGGTTTCCTCCCCCCACTGGCCTTTTACGCCGGAACACAATGGGAAGGGCATCGTCACCGGGGAAAAGGTGCTGGCGGCCCTGCGGCGGTCCTATGAAGGCCAGGAGGCCCCGGGCATGCCGCCCCCTGTGCCGGATATTTACCTGACCCTGGAAGTGTTTTCCGGCACGGGCCAGCGGGCCCATGAGCTGCTGCCTTGGCTTCAGCAGAGCGTAGCCTATTGGCGGCGGTTCATCCCGCAGGATGGGATGCCCCTTGACCAGCTGACGGAGTAGGGCGCGGCATCCATAGCAGGCCTGCGGTGCGGCCCAAGAAAGAGTGGGAAGGAGAACAGAACATGGCAAGCGTTGTGGTGGTGGGCGCGGGCTGCATTGGCCGGGGGTTCCTGGGCCAGGTGTTGCACGATTCCGGATATGAGGTGGTGTTCATTGATATTGACTTGCCCCTGGTGGAGGCCCTCAACCAACGGCAGGCCTACACCCTTCGGCTGGTGGACCAGCAGAGCGACGAAACCCGCGTGATCGACCGGGTGCGGGCGGTAAGCGGGTACGACCTGCCGGAAGTGGCCCAGGCCATCGCCCAGTGCCGGTTCATGACCGTTTCTGTGGGAAAGGCCAAGCTGTGTGAGGTGGCCCCCTACGTGCTGGCAGGCATGAAGGAGCGGATGAAAAGGCCGGAGGCAGGCCCGCTGAACATTCTGCTGTGCGAAAACCTGCTCCATGCCGCTGATTTTTTCAAAAATGTATTGGAACCGCTGTTTTTGCCGGAGGACGAGAAGCTGCTGGCCCAGGTGGGGCTGGTGGAAACCACCATGTGCCGCACGGTGCCCCGGCCCACGGCGGCCATGCGGGCGGAGGACCCCAGCGCCATTGTGGCGGAACCCTATTGCTCCTTGCCGGTGAACACTAAGGCCTTTCTGGGGGAGGTCCCCGCCATCCGGTATCTGGACGCCCAGCCGCCCTTTGCCTTCCATGAGGAGAAGAAGCTGTTTGTGCAGAACATGGGCCATGCGGTATGCGCCTATCTGGGGGCGCTGCGGGGCCATGGCTTTCTTTGGCAGGCAGCCCAGGACCCAGTGGTGGCCCAGGTGGCCCTGGGGGCTATGTTTTCTTCCTGTGACGCCATCGCCAAGGCCTACCGGCGGGACCGGGAGGAACTGCACGCCTTTGCCCGCCAGCTGATGCGGCGCTTTGGCAGCCCCCTGCTGGCGGACCCCATCCCCCGGGTGGGGCAGGACCCCCTGCGCAAGCTGGCCGCCACAGACCGCATGGTGGGCGCGGTCAACCGCTGCAAGCAGGAAGGCGTGGACTATGAACAGATACTGAAAGGCATTGCGGCAGGCATGCTGTTTCGCCATCTCCCGGACTCCAGCGTGGAAAAAATGGCGGAGCAGATCGGACGGCAAGGCCCCGCCGGGTTTGCCGGGGAGTATTGTGGCCTGGACAGCCAGGAGGCGGAGCGGGTGGCCCGCTATTATGGGCAGCCGCAGCTGCTGTTTGAAGGGCCAGAGGGGATAGAGGGGGCAGAAGGCGCAGAAGGATCGAAAGGATAAAAATCCTTGGGCTGTTCCCGTTTGCAATGTTCCACCGCCCATAGAAACCTGGTGAGCAGCGCTTTGCGGGCCTGGCGGGCGACGGACGAGCCGGGAGCGATGATGTCAAAGCCGTGAAAGCAGCCTGCATAGACATCCGCCTGGGCCTCCACGCCTGCTGCTTGCAGGGCGGCCACAAAGCGCAGGGTTTCATCGTAAAAGGGCTCGATATCGCCCACATAGGTATAGGTGGGGGGCAGCCCCGCAAGGCTTTCGGCCCGGGCCGGGGTGGCATAGGCGGGCACGTGGGCACTGCCAAACAAATCCCCCAAATACAGCCGCCACGCAATTTCATTCGCCCTGGAATCCCAGCCGGGGGTCCGGTTGTTTTGGGCGGAGGGCGTGTTCCTCCGGTCATCCAGCATGGGGTAGAGGGGCATTTGAAAGGCAATGCTTGGCTGGCCTTTGTCACGGGCCAGCAGGGAAACCGCCGCGGCCAGGCCGCCTCCGGCGCTTTCGCCGCCCAGGAACAGCTGGTCCGGGCGGATGCCCAGGGTATCCGCGTGCCGCGCCATCCATTCCAACGCGGCGTAGCCATCCTGCAAAGCCGCCGGATAGGGCGCGTCCAAGGACAGGGTATAGTCCGGGGCCACCACCACGCATTGGCCCGTTTGTGCAAACAGCCGGATGAACCCCATAGATTGCTCCGGCGTTCCCATGGCATAGCCGCCCCCGTGGAGCCATAACAGGCCCACGGCATTTTCTTTACAATGCTTTGCCTTCACAACGCAAAGCCGCAGCTTTGGCTGGCTTGGTGTGGGGATGACCACCTGCTCATAGAGCAATCCCCTGGGCTTACGGCCCACAAAGAATTTTTGAAGGATCTTTTGCTTGTACGCAAAGGATTTTTTGCTTTTGAAGGTGGCAAATCCCCGGGCCATGAGGCCGGGAAGCCGCAACTGTGGGCGGATGGACCGCCAAGTGCTTTTCATGGGAACCTCCTGGGGGTTTTTCGGGACTTCCTGGGGAGGCGGCGCTTTTGAATCCTGCTGCACCATGCCTGTATTGTACAATGGATGGGAGGGGAAATCCACCGGGAACCGCAAAGGCAGGCAAAAAATCCGTCAAAAATTGACGAAAGGGGTCCGTTTCGGTATAATATCCACTTATAGGCTGTTGTGAAGCAGGCTGGGGAAGGGGTCAATCAGGATGGAGCTGATCAATACCGTGGTGGGGGTCCCACTGGGAACTATCATGTATTTTTCCTATGAGCTGGTGCGCAACTATGGCTGGGCCATCCTCTTGTTTGCGCTGATCACCAAGCTTTTGATGTTTCCGCTGTCTTTGGTGTCTCAAAAAAATTCCATCAAAATGGTGAAAATGCAGCCCTTGCTGGAGGACATCAAGCAAAGGAACGCCGGCAATCCCGGCCTGGTGTTAAGCGAGCAAAAGGCCCTGTACAAAAAGGAAAAGTACAGCTCCCTGGCGGGGGTGCTGCCGCTGCTGATCCAGGTTCCGCTGATTTTGGGCCTGATCAACGTGGTATATAATCCATTACAGCATTTGCTGCACATCCCCCCGGAGGTGATTGCGCAGCTGGCGCAGCAGGCGGGGCTCCCGGCGGGAGCCTCCGCGCAGATTGATATTTTGAAAGCCATGCAAACGGCCCCGGATGCCTTTGCGGGCATTTTGCAAAACGACGCCATCCTCCAGCAGATTCTCCATTTTAATTTCAGCTTTTTGGGGATGGACCTGTCCGTGGTGCCCACCGCCGCCTCGTTGTATATCATCGTGCCCATTCTTTCCGGGCTGAGCTCCCTGCTGCTCAGCGCATTGCAAAACAAGCACAACGTGCTGCAGCAGGAGCAAGGCTTTGTGGGGAAATGGGGCACGGCCCTGTTTTTGGTGGCCTTCTCCGTCTATTTCGCCTTTTTGGTGCCAGCCGGGATCGGCCTGTATTGGATCGCGGGCAACCTGTTGTCCATTGTCGTATTATTTGCCTGCAACTGGGTGTACAATCCCGCCCAATACATCGACTACGCCAGCCGTCCGGTAAAGAGGAAGCCCACCAAGGAGGAGCGGCAGGCCCGCCAGGAGGAAAAGCGGCAGCAAAAGGCCCGGGAAAAGCAGGACGACAAGCGCTTTTTTGACCGCCCCAAGCAGCTGGTGTTCTACTCGGAAAGCAGCGGGTTTTACAAGTATTTTAGCCATGTGATCGACTACATTCTGGCCCATTCCGATTTGGACATCCATTATGTGACCAACGATTTTCATGACGCTATCTTTCAAAAGGAAAATCCCCGCATCTACCCCTATTACATTGGGCCCACCCGGCTCATTTCCTTCATGATGCGCATGGACGCGGACATGGTGGTGATGACCACGCCGGATTTGGAGCTGTTCCACATCAAGCGCTCCTTGGTGAAGAAGGATGTGGAATACGTCTATCTGGACCATGGCATGACCAGCTTTCACCTGATGCTGCGGGAGCACGCCCTGGACCATTTTGACACCATTTTCTGCTACGGCCCCAACCACATGGCAGAGGTGCGGGAAACGGAGAAGCTTTACGGCCTGCCGGAGAAAAAGCTGGTAAAAACCGGCTATGGGCTGCTGGAGGACCTGCTGGCCAAGGTGGACAAGCTGCCCAAAACCGAGCGCAACACCAAGCAAATTCTGATCGGGCCCTCCTGGCAAAAGGACAGCCTGCTAGAGTTTTGCCTGGACCCGCTGCTGGCCCAGCTGCTCCACCGGGGGTACCGGGTGATCCTGCGGCCCCACCCGGAGTTTGTGAAGCGCTTTCCCGGCAAGATCCAGGCCATTCAGGAACAGTACAAGGACGAGCCTGTGGACGAATTCCTTCTGGAAACGGACTTTTCCTCCAACGAGACCGTGTACACCTCCGATGTGGTGATTACGGACTGGTCCTCCATTGCCCAGGAGTTTTCCTACGCCACCAAGCGGCCCTCCATCTTCATCAACACCCCCATGAAGGTGATGAACCCCAACTATGATAAAATCGAAAGCGTCCCGCTGGACATTTCCCTCCGAGACCAGATCGGCGTGTCTGTGGACCCTGGCGATCTTTCGGGGCTGCCGGCCATTGTGGAGGAGATGGTGACCCATCCAGAGGCCTGGCGGGAGAAGATTACCAAGGTGCTGGAGGAGAACATTTTCTACGTGGGAGACGGGGCCGAGGCCGCCGGGACCTATATCATCGGGGCCTTGCGGGAAAAGGCCCAGGGAAAGGCCAAGGAGCTGCCGAAGGAATCCCCCAAGGAGTAACACAGAGCCTCTACAACGGTGGCAGTCTATGCACAGAAGGGTTTTGATGAGGATGGGCACCTGGAAAGGAATTTGCAAGTACGCCTATTTTGTGTTTTTCTGCCTGCTGCTGTTTTCAGGCTCGGCCCAGGCGTATATTGACCCGGCCACCACCTCTTACATCATTCAAATCGTAGCTGCGTTCTTCATCACGCTGGGCGTGGTGTTCAGCGCCTTTACCACCCGGGCCAAAATGGCGCTGACGAAGCTAAGAATGAAGCTGCTGGAAGAGAGCATCCGCCGGAAGGCGGGCGGCGCACAGGGGAAGGACCCCCAGGGGAGCAACCTGGCTTTCCCAGCGGGCTCCCTTGGCGCTTTGGTGCAGGACAGCCGCCCCGCCAAGGAGCGCCTGGCCCTGGCGCTGGCGGCGGCCTTTTCCCTGGCGTTTACCTTCTTCCTTTTTGGGCCCTATGACCTTTTTATGGGCAACCGGAACATCATGCCCATGACCTTCGGGAGCCTTCGGCTGCCCCTTCTGCTGGCGGGCCTTGCGGTGTTTGCGCTGCTACTAGCCCTGCTTGTGCTGCTGCGGGGCAGGCTGTTTGACATGGCGGTGTCCTGGGCGGTGGGCCTGCTGCTGGCGGGATATTTGCAGGGCAATTTTCTCAATTTGAACCTGGGCCAGCTCACCGGAGAGGCCATCCACTGGGAGCAATATTTGTTCCATGGGCTGGTGAACACCTTGGTATGGCTGGTGGTTGCGGCCCTGCCCTCCATCCTTTTGTATTTTAGCAAAATCCTGTGGAAGGGGGTTTGCCTCATTGCGCCATCCCTGCTGGTGGCGGTGCAGGTGGTTTCCCTGCTGGTCACATTTTCCAGCACGGGCCTGCTTCATGAAGTCACCCCCCTGTCCTACCTGTCGGTGGAGGGCCTGTATGACGTGGCCCCCAAGGACAACATCATCGTGATTTTGCTGGACCGCCTGGATGAGCGGTATATTGAGGACATTCTGCAAGAGGACCCGGACTTTTTTGCCAACCTGGATGGCTTTACCCATTATACCAACAACATTTCCAGCTATGGCAGAACCTATCCTTCCGTGGTGAACCTGCTGACAGGCGCGGTGACCGATTTTGGCGTGGAGGCGGATACCTTTGTCACGGAGGCGTACCGGAATTCCACCTTCCTGTCGGACATCAAAAAGCAAGGGTATGACACGAAGCTATACATGGCCGCCAAGTATGGCTACACAAACATCGTGCAGCTGAGGGGATTGGCGGATAATATTTCCAGCGGAGAAATGAAAACGGACAGCCTGGGGGCCATCAAGGATTTTTGGAAGCTGTCCCTGTTCCGCTACGCGCCCCATGTGATGAAGCCGGGATTTTGGATGTACACGGGGGATTTTTCACAGCTGGTACAAATGGAACGAGACCCGCAGCCCTACGTGGCCGGCGATGTGAGGTTCTATGAAAACCTGGAACAGCAAGGCCTGCGCGTCTCCGGTCCCCAGAAGAATTTTGTGTACTACCACCTGGAGGGCATGCACAATCCCTTTTTTTGGGACGAGAATGGCCAGGAGGTCCCCGCGGACCAAACCAACAGGCTTCGCCATACCATGGGCAGCTTCAAGAAGGTAGGCCTGTTTTTGGACCAGCTGCGGCAGTTGGGCGTTTATGAGGATGCCAACATTATCATCACCGGGGACCACGGCGCATCGCCGGACATTCATGAGCTGGACCAATCCCTGCGCACCGGCCTGCTGGTGAAGCGCAGGGGGGAGACAGGCCCGCTGAAAATGAGCAACGCGCCGCTGGACGCGGCCAATTTCCGCGCCTCCATCATCGAAATGGCGGAGATGGAAACGGATGCCTATGGCCCCGCCTACTGGGAGGTGCCTGAGGATGCCCCGGTGGTGCGCCATTTCTACTACCGCATCAACAGCATGGACGGAAACCCAGGGTATTTGGTAACCTATGAGGTATACGGCGATGCCAAGGATTTTGCCAACTGGAAGAAGCTGGAAGTGAAAGAAATCCTGTTTCCCCATGGGTAGTGGGTGTACTTGACCTGGTATCATCCATGAGGCGCGCAGATTGCTTATTTTGTTTATTCACAATGAAGGGTTTTGATGAGGATGGGACTGTGGAAAGGGATTTGCAAGTACAGCTATTTTGTGTTTTTTTGCCTGCTGCTGTTTTCTGGCTCGGCCCAGGCGTATATTGACCCGGCCACGACTTCCTATATCATTCAAATCGTGGCCGCGTTTTTTATCACGCTGGGCGTGGTGCTCAGCGCCTTTACCACCCGGGCCAAAATGGCGTTTACCAGGCTGAAAATGAAGCTGCTGGAAGAGAGAATCCGCAGAAAGGCCGGCGGTGCGCCGGGAGAGGCCCCCCAGGGTACCGCCTTGGCGTTTCTGCCAGGCCCAGTGCGGTCTTTTCTGCTGGACGACCGCCCTTTTCGGGAACGGCTGGGCCTGGCCTTAGCGGTGGCCTTTTCCGTGGCATTCACCTTCTTCATTTTTGGTCCCTATGACCTATTTTTGCGCAACCGGGACATCCTGCCCATGACCTTTGGGGCCGTCTGGCTGCCCATTTTGCTGGCGGGCCTTGGGGTGTTTGTGGGGCTGCTGGCCTTGCTGCTGCTGCTGCGGGGCAGGCTGTTTGAAATGGCGGTTTCATGGGTTGCGGGGGCACTGATTGCCGGATATTTGCAGGGCAATTTTTTCAATGTGTACCTTGGCCAGCTAACTGGCAACCCCATCCCCTGGGAGGAGTTTTTATTCCACGGGCTGTGGAACGCGGTGTTATGCCTGGTGATCGCCTCGGTGCCCTCTATTATTTTTCGTTTTAGCAAAGTCCTCTGGAAAGGGTTTTGCCTCATCGCGCCTTCCTTGCTGACGGTGGTTCAGGTGATTTCCCTGATTGTCACCCTGTCCGGCGCGAGCGATCTTCGTGAGGTGACAGCCGTTTCTTACCTGTCGGTGGAAGGCATGTATGACGTGGCCCCCAAGGACAACATCATCGTCATTCTGCTGGACCGCCTGGATGAGCAATATATTGAAGGCATCCTGCAGGAGGACCCAACGTTTTTTGACAATTTGGACGGGTTCACCCACTATACCAACAACATTTCTTGCTATGCCAGGAGTTATCCTTCGGTGATCAACATGTTTACCGGCGCTGTGACCGATTACGGCGTGGAAGCCGATCGATTCGCGACGGCGGCTTACAAGAACTCCACCTTCCTGCCGGACATCAAAAAGCAGGGCTATGGAAGCAAATTGTATATGGCCCCCGAATACACCTATACGGATATATTTCAATTGAAAGGACTGGCGGACAACATTTCCAGCGGCGTCATGCAAACGGACAAAACAGAGTCCGTCAAGGAATTTTGGAAGCTCTCCCTGTTCCGCTATGCGCCCCATGTGTTAAAGCCGGGCTTTTGGAGTCACACCGGAAATTATATGGAGCTAGTACAGATGGAGCAAGACCCGCAACGCTACGTTGAGAACGATGTGGAGTTCTTTGAAAACATGCAACTGCAAGGGCTTCGCATCGCGGGTCCGCAGAAGAATTTTGTGTACTACCACCTGGCGGGCATGCACACGCCTTATCGCTGGGATGAGAATGGCCAGGCGCTTCCCCCGGGACAGGCCACACTGTCGCAGCACGCCAAGGGCACTTTTAAGAAAGTGGGCCAGTTTTTGGACCAGCTTCGGCAGTTGGGCGTTTACGAAGACGCCAACATCATCATCACCGGAGACCATGGCAAGTCGCTGGATATTCTTGATCTGGAAGGGCCCGTGCGCACCGGCCTGTTCGTGAAGCGCAGAGGGGAAACCGGCCCGCTGAAAACAAGCAACGCGCCGCTGAACCCGGCCAATTTCCGCGCCTCCATCATCGAAATGACGGGAATGGAAACGGATGCCTATGGCCCCGCCTATTGGGAGGTGCCGGAGGATGCCTCGGTGGTGCGCATGTTTTATTACCGCATGAACTGGACGGAAAAGAAACCGGAGCACCTGGTGGTTTATGAGGTGGACGGCGATGCCAAGGACTTTGAAAACTGGAAAGTTCTGGAGGAGATTGATATTGTGTATCCTCACGGATAGCGGTTGCTCTTGACCCTCGGCACAGTCCATGGGATAATAGCACGGGCATGATTTTGCAAGACAAAGGAGCCACACAGATGAGCGTACCCTTTCTGGACCTGAAACGGCAGTATGAGACGTTACAGCATGAGCTGGAGCCTGTGGCGCTGGAGGCCCTGCGCTGCGGAAACTATATTGGCGGAACGTACGTCACGGCCTTTGAAGAGGATATGAAGGCGTACTTGGGCGTAAAGCATGTGATTGGCTGCGGCAATGGCACGGATGCCTTGGCCCTGGCCCTGCGGGCCTGCCAGGTGCAGCCCGGCGATGAGGTCATCACCACGCCTTTTACCTTTTTTGCCTCGGCGGAGGCCATTGCAGCCGTTGGAGCGGTTCCTGTTTTTGTGGACGTGAAGGAGACGGACTTTACCATCGACCCCGCTGCAATCGAAAAGAAAGTGACCGCCCGCACCAAGGCGATCTTGCCGGTGCACATTTTTGGCATGCCCTGTGACATGGAGGCCATCAACGCCATCGCAAAAAAGCATGGCCTGCGCGTGATTGAGGACGCGGCCCAGGCCATTGGCAGCCAGTACCAGGGAAAGAAGATTGGCAACACGGAAAACATCGCCAGTTTTTCTTTTTATCCCACCAAAAACCTGGGCGCTTTTGGGGATGGCGGCATGGTCACCACCAACGACGATGAACTGGCCATTATTCTGCGGGCGCTGCGGGAGCACGGGTCGGGCCAGAATGGGGCCAAGGCCCGGGAGCTGCTCTTTGGCATCCGGGACGATTCTTTGAACAGCGTGGCCGGGGCGACCGGGGCGGACCCCCTGCACAATCCGTACAAATACTATAATTATCTTATCGGGTACAATTCCCGCCTGGATTCAGTGCAGGCGGCCATGCTGAGCGTGAAGCTGAAGCATTTGGACCGGTTCAATGCGGCCCGGGCTGCAATCGGAGAGCGGTACACCCGGGAGCTGCAAGGCCTGGTGGGGTTGCCCAGATGGGAGGTCACGGCAAAGCCCTGCTACCACCAATACGCCATCCTTACGCCTCATAAAAAGGAGATGGGCCAGTTCTTGGCGGAACGGGGCATCGGCTCCGGCGCCTTTTACCCGGTGCCGCTGCATTTGCAAAAGGCCTTTGATCATCTAGGCTACCAGGAAGGGTCCCTGCCCATGGCCGAAAGGCTTTGCCAGGAGACGGTTTGTCTGCCTATTTTCCCAGAGCTCACCGAGGATGAGGTGGGTGAAGTGATTCAGGCCGTTCAGGCCTTCGTGAAAACACAAGCATAATCAGAGAATGGCAAAGGAGGTGGCCTGCAATGGAACAGGCGGCCCCTAAAAACACTTTGCGTAAACGGCTGCTCCGCTCCGCGAGCAAGCCCCTGGGCAAAACGGCCATCAAGCCCATTCACCTGCTGGTGGTGGATGCGCTGCTGGTGCTGCTGGCCTATGGGCTGTTCATACGCACCCACTATTCCTTGGATGGGTACCGCTATCTGTACGATCCCCAGGCTAATTTGGAGATTTTTCTGGGGGCGGGCCGCCCGGTGGCAGCGGGGATTGATTGGCTGTCCGAGGCGCTGGGCATCCATGCCGTGTTTAGCCAGCCATTTTATACCTATTGGCTGATGGCGGTCATCGTTTTATGCTGCTGGTGGCTTTCGCTGAAGCTCCTGCGGGAGATGGAAAGCCCAAGCCTCAGCCAGATCATTGTGGTGCAGACGGCGGCGCTGCTGACCTACGTCAATGTTTTTTTTACCCCTTGGTTTATGTATGCGGACTGCTCCAGCCACATGGTGGCGGCCATTCCCCTGACAACGGCAGCCATTGGCTGCGCCGGTTCCAAGAACCAGTGGGCTGGCAGCTTTCTGGCCTTTTTTTGCTTACTGTGCGCCCTTTGCATCTATCAGGTCTATTTTGTGGTGTTTGGAGCTTTGGCGCTGCTGCTGGCGATGATGAAGCATCGCTTCGCAGTGGACCGTAAAGCCCTGTGGCAGTATTTGCGGGTGTTGCTCATCGCCCTGGCGGCGGTGGTGGCGTCACTCATCATCGGCAAGATCATCGCGCCCTTTGTCCCCGCCACGGATGGACGCTCCGCCTCTTTTTCCCTGTCGCTCATCAAGCAGAACGCAAGGAGCATTGTACAATTCCAGCCCACCCTCTGGGTGGAGGCCTACGGCCTGTTGCCCAAGTATACATTCCTTGGCTTTGGGGCGGCGTTGCTGACATGCCTGGCCTATGCGGGGCTGCGCAAGCCCAAGAGGCTCCATGTGGGCTTCCTGCTGCTCTTGGCGGCTGCGGGGATTGGGCTGGTGATGGCCCTTTCACCCCATTTGGTGGTGGGCCAGTTTTGGATGCCGGAAAGAACCCTGTTCCCGCTGTTCTCGGTGTTTTTGCTGTGGGCCGTGGGCGCGGTGGCGCTGTGTGGCCAGCGGAAGCTGCACCGGTGGGTGGCCGGTTTTTGCGTTTGCTTTTTGGCGCTGAACAGCTGGGCCATTCAAAACATGGCGATGGACCAGATGATTGTGAACGCGCTGGACAAGCAATACGCCATCCAGGTGGGGCAAGTGATTGCTGAGCATGAAAAGGCGACGCAGACCGAAGTCTCCCGGATCGCCACAGCCAGGGACGCGGACCCAGCCCTGTACTACAGCGATTTTACGCGGTTTTATGAAATGGACACGAATGTCAGCGCAAAATCCATCGGCTGGTCCTTGCCGTACTTGATCAGCTTCTACGGCGGCCACGACATTGTCTTTGTGGACATGCCTCCGGACATCTACGCAGCCCATTATGAGGGCAAGAATTGGAACGCCTTCGACCCCGCCCAGGTGGTAGTGGAAGGGGATACAGCCTATATTTGCGCCTACTAAAGACCGAAAGGACTTGCAATTGCCATGCAAAATACTGTTGCCAAAAAACCATTTCTAAAACGGATTTCGGATTCCCTGACGGCCCCCTTGGCGGGAGGCCGTATCACCCCTCTCTTGCTGTTGCTGGTGGACGTGGCTGTGGTGCTATTGACCTATGGCCTGTTCATTCGCGACCATTACTCGATTGACTCCTACCGGTACATCAACAATCCACATAGAAATGTCTATTTTTATAGCGCGGCGGGGCGTCCGGTTTCCGCGGTCATCATGCTGGCTATGGAGGCGTTGCACCTCCATAGCGTGTTCAGCCAACCGCTGTTCACCTATCTGCTGATGATGGCGGTGGTGATCTGCGTATGGAAGCTTTCCTTGTGGATGCTAAAGGAGATCAAAAATCTCTCGCCGCTGCATGTTTGGATCGTACAGGCAGTGTTGCTGCTGTCCCTGGTCAATGTATATTTTGTGGACTGGTTTATGTTTACGGAGTGCTCCGTGGTGATGTTTTTCGCGCTGTTGTTTACCCTTGGCGCTATCCGGTGCTTTTTCATGAAAAATCAAGTGCTGGGCCTGCTTTCCTCCTTTTTCTTTCTACTCCTGGCAACCAACACGTATCAGGTCTATTTTCAATATTTTGCGGTTTTTGCGTTCACTCTCATTTTGCTTCGGCAAGGCTTTGTCGTGAACCGCAAAACCATTTTCCTGTGCGCAAAGGTGCTGCTGCTGATTGTGGCAACCATTGCGGCCACTCTTCTGATCAGCAAGATCATTTCCCTGCATATTGACGCCATGAACCCACGCTCCGCCACGTCCTCCATGAGTCGGATTTTAAGAAACCTACAGGGCATTTTGAAATATCAGCGTGTTTTTTGGGTTATTTCCTTCGACCTGTTGCCAAAGTACAGTACCTTCATCGCTTTTCTGATCCCGGCGGCACTTCTGGGTATGATTGGCCTTCGGAACCACAGGGAACACCTCCCGGGCGTTCTTTTCACGCTGGTCCTCCTGGGTGTTTGCTACGTGCTGCTGTTTTCGCCCCACATCGTGGCGGGCGATCTTTGGCTGGCGGAAAGGATTTTTCCGGCGTTCTTTTCTCTGTTTTCTTTGCTGGCCATCGCAGCAATGATCATGGGCAACCGCGTTTGGATCAATCGGTTCATAGCCATTTTGAGCTGCTGCTTTCTGGCCCTGAACATTTGGTCCGTGCAAAACATCGCTGTGGACCAGTTCATCACCAACGCCTTGGACAAAGTATATTGTCAGCAGGTTGTCCGGGTCATTACCGCTTATGAGGAAGAGCAGGGCGTTCCTGTGACCAAGATCGCAACCGCAGTGGATGCGGACCCCAACGCGTACTATGGGAACTATATCGAGTTTTACACCCACGATACTAACATCAGCACCAGATCCTTAAGCTTTTCGCTTCCCTATGCGGTTGAATTTTACGCCGGGTCCAGCCTTGCTATTGTGGACATGCCTCCGGACATCTACGCCGCCCATTTTGAGGGCAAGGACTGGAACGCCTTTGACCCCGCCCAGGTGTACATTGAAGGGGATACGGTTTATCTTTGCAGCTATTGAGATATGACAAAAAAGCGGCGTCCCGTGATGCGGGACGCCGCTTTCGCTTTTTCGGTTACCTTTTATACATTGTAAAGATCCGCCTTATACTTGCGTAGGTTCTCCTCCTTGGAAAACCAGGCGATGGTCTCTTTCATGCCCTCCGCCAGGGAAAACTGTGGGCGCCAGCCGGTGAGCCGCTGGATTTTGGCGTTGTCGCCAAAGAGCCGCTCCACTTCGCTTTTCTCCGGGCGCAGGCGTTGCTCGTCACAGAGAATCTCCGCCGCGGGGTTTAGCTGGCGGATGATCTCCCGCGCCATGTCGCCAACGGAGATTTCGGAATGGGAAGCGATGTTGATTTCTTCTCCAATGGTTTTTTCTTCCCGTAGGATGGCCAGGAACCCGGCCACGGTGTCCTTGACATAGTTAAAATCTCGGGTGGGGGAAAGCTTCCCCAGTTTGATTTGCGTGGCTCCGGAAAGCAGCTGGGTGATGATGGTGGGAATCACCGCGCGGCTGGACTGGCGCGGGCCATAGGTGTTGAAGGGCCGCACGATGGTCACCGGCAGGGAGAAGCTGCGGTAAAAGCTCTCCGCCAGCCGGTCCGCGCCGATTTTGGTGGCGGAGTAGGGGGACTGCCCCTGGAAGGGGTGCTTTTCATCAATGGGCACATACTGGGCGGTGCCGTAGACCTCCGAGGTGGAGGTGACCAGCAGGCGGGTATCCCGGTCTCTGCAGGCTTGCAGCACATTCAGCGTGCCCTTGATATTGGTGTCCACATAGGCGTCCGGCGCGGCATAGCTAAAGGGAATGGCAATGAGCGCCGCCAGATGCAGCACCGCGTCGCAACCCTGGCAGGCGCCTCGCACCGCATAGGGGTCCCGGATGTCTCCGGCAACAACCTCCAAAGAGGCGCGGATTTTTTCGTCCACCGTGTCCAGCCAGCCCCAGTTGCCAAAGGAATTGTAGTATACAAAGGCGCGCACTTCGTAGCCCTCTGCCACCAGCAGCTCCGTCAAATGGCTCCCGATAAACCCATCCGCACCCGTTACAAGCAGTTTCATCTCTGGGTCTCCCTTCGCTTATGCGTCAAGCCTCTTTTGCCGCCTTTTCTCCTTGGCCCCGGTATTCCTCCTGGATCAGATAGAGGGGCCGATGCTTGACCTCGTCAAAAATATCGCCGATATACCGACCGATGACCCCCAACACCGCCAGCTGCAATCCGCCTAAAAATGCCACCAGCGCAACGGTGGAGGGCCAGCCCCGGGGGATGGAGGGCTGCAGGAAGCTGGCGATGGTGATAAAGAGTCCATACAAAAAGCCAAGCCCTGCCACCACCAGGCCCACAGTGGCGGAAAAGGTCAGGGGGACTTTGGAAAAAGAGGTGATGCCGCTGACGGCCAGATCGAGCATCTTCCGCACGGAATACTTGCTTTGGCCCGCCGTGCGAACGCCGGACACAAAGGGAACCGTGCATTGCTCAAAGCCCACCCAGCGAAAGAGTCCCCGCAAAAACTGGTGCTGTTCCCGGATGGAATGCTTGAACACATCCAGGCATTTTCTGGAAACCAGCCGGAAATCCGCGCTGCCCTCCTCCAGCTTGATGGAGGAAAGGGCGCTAAGCAGCTTGTAATAAAGCTGGGAAGTAAGTCTTTTGATGGGGGAGACTTTCTCGTTGTAGGTGCGAAGGGTATGTACCACATCAAAGCCTTGCTCATACTTTTCAAGAAGCGTCGGAATCAATGATGGGGGATGCTCCAAATCGCAATCCATCATGATGGCGGCATCCCCATGGCAATGGTCCATGCCCGCCACCAAGGACATCTGGTGGCCAAAGCGGCGGGAGAGGGCCAGCAAAACCGCGTCCTCCCGGCGGTCACAGATCCCCTTGATCACTTGGGCGGTCTGGTCCTTGCACTTGTCCACGCAGAAGATGATTTCAAACCGATAGCGGTCCCGCAAGGCGTCCAGCTGGGCAAACAACACCTCGCAAAAAGGCCCGATGCCCTTTTCTTCGTTGTAGACCGGTAAAATGATACTGATGCACTTCATGGCTGTAGCTCCTTACGCGCCGCTTCGACAGTTTTTCGGATGCCTTCTTCAAAGGGGGTCTCCGGGCGCCAATGCAGGTCCCTTTCAATGGCGGAAATGTCCGCCACCACGTCCATGACCTCGTTTTTCCGGACCTCGCCCCGGTCGGAGATGGGAATGTCCTCTTGCAGGACCCGCGCCACGGTTTGGCAGACTTCCAGAACACTTTTGGAAGCGCCGCTGCCCACATTGTACACATGTCCCCCCGGATGCCCCAGGGTGGCCGCCATGGCCTTCACCGCGTCCTCCACGTAGACATAGTCCCGCCGGGGGGTCAGATCCGCCACCTGGATGCTGCCTGCAAGGGCTTGCTGGATGATGGTGGGGATCAGAAATTGCGAGCTCTGCCCAGGGCCGTAGATATTAAACAGGCGCAGGGTGGTCACGTTCACGCCAAATTGCTTGGCATAAAACAGGCACAGGTTTTCCGCCAAGTGCTTGGAATGGTTGTAGGCGGAGTTGGGGTCTAAAGGATGCTGCTCGTCAATGGGCATGTACACCGGCACGCCGTAGGGATAGGTGTTCACAAAGGTGAGGGAGGCGCCGCTCTGCCTACAGTATTCCAGCAGGTTGGCTGTGCCCATGAAATTGATGCGGTAGAAGGAAAGTGGGTCCTTCCAGCTATCGGGCACAAAGGTTTTGGCCGCCAGGTGGAACACATGCTTCGCCCCGCAACCGGTGAAATCGTGGGTCACCACATCCCCCTGGGCCAGGTCAAAGGGGAGAACTGCATGCTGGCACAGAGCCCGCACCAGCCACTTGCCTAAAAAACCGTTCGCGCCGGTGACCAGAACCTTCTTTTGCATGGACTATACCACCTCAAATAAAACGAGATTTCATCTGTTCAAACTCGTCAATGGCCTGCATATAGTCATCCGGGCGGCCAATGTCCAGCCAATAGCCTGGGTGCTGCACGGTTTGCACCGCCAGGGAGGTTTCTAAAAAAACCCGCATCAAATCGTCAAAGCCAAACTTCACGTCGGCGGGGATAAAATCCAGCGCCTTTTTTTGCAGGGCGTAAATGCCCATGCTGACCAGATACTGGTGGGTGGGCTTCTCCATGAACCCGGTGAGCTGCTGCTCTCCGTTCACCTGCAGCACCCCGTAATCCACCTTCTCCGTGCGCGGATGGGCCAGAATGGTGAAGATATGGCCGCTTTTCACGTGGTCGTTAAAAAAGGCTTCATAGTCCACATCCGTCAGTACATCGCCGTTCATCACCAGAAAATGCTCCGGCAGGTCCGGGATCAGCTTTAAGGGGCCCATGGTGCTCAGGGGCTTCGATTCCATGGAATAGTCGATGGTCACGCCCCACTGGGACCCATTGCCAAAATAGGCCTTGATGATATGCGCCTGGTGGTTCACCGCCAGGGTGATATGGGTGAATTGGGCACGGGCCAGTTGGCGGATGATCACTTCCAGAATGGGATATTCCCCAATAGGCATCAAGGGCTTGGGCAGCGCCGTGGTATAGGGCCGCAGCCTGGTTCCCATGCCTCCCGCCAAAATGACCGCCCGCTTTTCCATATGCGCATCTCATTTCATCAAAGACTGTTGGGCAGACCGCCCACAAAGAATCACATGGCAAAAGTATAACACGAGAGAGGATAAAGCTCAATGCCGAACCGTTACGTCCTTGCATGCTTTGCAGCCACCCGCTCCCATAGGGCCGCCAGGGCACAAAAGAAAGCAAAGGCGGTGACTACCAGGGTCCGGGAAGTGAAAAAAGCGTGGTTAAAGCTGTGGTTGGCCGTGAAAAGGAACCAGGCCAAGGGCAGCAGCCCCGTAAGCAGCAGCGCTAGGGCACCGTCCATAGGGGGAGAGGCAAAGGCTGAAAGAGCCTGTGGGCCTTTTCCCTTGCCCAGGCGGGCCCGCAGCAGGGCCGCGGCGTATCCCGCCAACAGCATGGCACCAGCCACCAGATAGGCCTTTTTGGCAAAGATGCCCAGCACTGCCTGTAGCACCGCGCCAAAGCTCAGCGCTTCTTCCCGGACCTGGTAGGCGCTTCTTTCCGAAAGCTTGGCGCCCAGGTTGGCAAAGAACCAGGGGTCGTTGCCAAGGAGCAGCGTTAGCAGCCATTTTCCGGCCCACATGCCGCCATAGCCCAGGGCCCAAGAAAGGCCGCAGCCCAGAAGCATGCCCAGGCCCGCCTTTGCGCTGGCGGGGGGCCGAAGCACTAGCAGGAGGATGAAGGGCATGCCAAAGCTGGCCAGGGGGTAGGTGAGGTAATCCACATAGCTGGTGGCCATGCCCACCAGCAGGAAGAACACCGCCTGGGAAAAGGGAGTCCGGCCCAGGCCGGGGCCATACAGAAGGGCCAGCAGGGCCAGCAAAAAAATGGTGTAAGTGGTGGAAAACTGCAAGGAAAAACCCGTAATGGCAGGGGAAACCGCCATCAAAGACAGCGCGAAGGCGAAGCCGTAACGGCCCAAGCCCCGCCGGGCAAAGCCCGTTAGCACCGCCGCCAGCAGCAGGCCTTGCAGCAGCATTTGCAGCATGCGGATGTCCATATAGCTGAGAAAAAGCAACAGGGG
Source organism: Eubacteriales bacterium (assembly GCA_031549415.1). Taxonomy (GTDB): domain Bacteria; phylum Bacillota; class Clostridia; order Christensenellales; family Aristaeellaceae; genus Limiplasma. The sequence continues at coordinate 78,653 of JAVBPU010000022.1, forward strand.
TTTTAGCCCCACCAAATAGCCATGCCAATACCGGGCTACCGGTGCGCTGGCCAGCCCTTCCGGCCCAGACTGGCCATAGGCGCAAAGGGCATCGTAGGCAGTACCCGCCCCGGTATAGGTGGACGCGTCTATCACCTGCTGCACAAGGCTTGCATCGCTTTCATGGGCAGCCGCCAGCAGCATGGCCGCGTCGGTGCTATTATCCAGCTGCGATCCGGCATAGCCCTTTACCAGCTGTTCGTAGGCGATTTCGCCGGTGGCCCAGCTGCCGTCCAAGGCGGCGGCGGACAGCCGCACATGCTCCGCGATGGGCGGCTGGGGCAGCGCGTACACGGCCAGCAGCAGCCCAAAGCCCAGCAAAATGCCGCCAAGAAGCAGCGATAGCAATACGGCTCCCTGTTTTAGGCGTTGCGTCACTTTGGCACCTCCTGCGCAGTCGGGATATGTTCTGGGGTGTATTCATAGATTTTTGTCATGGGCACGCCGTAGGAAGAAAGCGTCACCACCGGGCGCATGTTCGGCGTGGGCGCAAAGCCATAGATTTTAGCATACCCCAGGTTGGAAAGGACGTACCCCTCATGAGGGCCCTCCGGGTCATAGGGCACGGCCTTCAGGCGGGGATCGTTCAAATAGTCTATAGCCATCATCAGCCCGCTTCGGGTATGGAAATCGCTGGGAGCCACCTGGACAGGGCCTTGGGTGTTGGCCAACAGCTCCCGTAGGGCGTTTACGCAGCTCACGTTCCAATAATCCAGCTCAAAGCGGGCCTCCAGGCCCTCCCGGGGCACAAGCGCGTTGTAATACCCGTACTGGTAGGGGTGGTTCAGGCCGATGCCCACGGCATTCAGCAGCAAGCAGCAGCCCAGGCCCCCCGCCAGGGCCCGCCTGGGCCAAGGAGAAAATTTTGCCCGCTGTGCCCGATGCCAAAGCCGCTGTATCCCATAGGTCATCACCAGCACCATGGGGCCATAGAGGAAGTAGGAATGCCGCCAGCCGTTGTACACCAGAATGTTCAAGGCGATGCCGCCCAGCAGGGGAAGCAGCCACAAAAGCGACGCGCAGGTAAGTAGAAAGCCCTCGTCGTTTTTGAGCAGGGCCAGGCGCTTTTTGATAGCCTGTCTAACAAACAGGGCCTGCCCCACAAACAGCAGGGCCAGTTGCCACAGGGGCGTGGTCAGACCTATCATCACCGGGAGGTAGCTTCTGGGCGGGCGCTGGGAGGCGGCGGAAATGAGCTTGCCGTCAAACAGGAGGGTGGCATGCCAGCGGGTGAAGCCCACCGCGTTATGCAGCAGATAGTCCATAAAACCCACCGGGTCCGCGAGGAAGGCGGGGGTCAAGACAAAGTACCACAGCGCACTCATGGCAAAGGTGGCAAGGGCCAGGCCCCACATCTTGGGGGTGAGGCGACGGTCCAGCGCCAGGCGCGCCAGCAGCATCAGCCCGCAGAGCCCGCAAACCGCCACGCCGATCACCTTGGTATTTACGCAGAAACCGGCGGCCAAGGCAAAGCCCACCGCCCTGGAAAAGCAGGGGCGTTGCAGCAGCCGCAGGGTTTGCCACAGCACCACCAAGGTGAGGCTCATGAGGGCGATGTCCTTGTTGTTGTAATGGCCATGGGCAAAGAAAGCCGGGGTCAGCACCAGCAGCAGCGCGCCGGCGCAGGCGAACAAGCGGCCCAGCCCCAGGGCCCGGGCCAGGGCGTACAGCGCAAAAGCACCCAGCAGGAACACCAGCCAGGTGTAGCCGTTCCATATCAAAACTGTCTGCTCGAGGCTCCAATCCGTTTGGCAGACGGCCCAAAAAAGCGGGTAGTACAGCGACACGCCATGGTCCCGCTCAATGCTTTGGGAGACGGGGATGGTTTGCATGTCCTCTAAGGCTTGTTTCCAGGGCGTTTGCAGGGGAATTTTCCCGGCGTATTCCATGAGGGACATACGCAGGATGCCCATTTCGCCGGTGGTGTCCCAGGGAAGGCCGTAATCCTTGGCCGTGAAGCAGCCCAGCAGCGCCAGCAGAAGAAAAAACACGGCAACCCAGGCTTTTCCGTGGGCAAGAAAAATCCGTTTCACCGCTTCCGCCATCCTTTGTTCATCACAATCTGTTGTTATCCCATGCATAGTAGCATGGGGATACAGCCTTGTCAAGCGCGCCGGGACTGGGTTTGCGGGCTTTGGGGGCCAGGGCGTTATCCGTAAAACACCTCCGTCAATTCCGCATCCGTGCTGGTTTCCAAAACCCGCACGATTTCTTCCAGCATGGCCTGGGCATGGGCCCCCTCCCCGGAGACCACGGCTATGCCCAAGGTCAGGGTTTGGTGCACATCCTGGGTGCCCACCTCGGCAATGGAGGCATTGAAGCGGTGCTTGGCGGCGCCCATCAGGCTGCGGGCCACCTGCCGTTTCTCCTTGAGCGACCGGGCATAGGGGATGGAAAAGACCAGCTCCGCGGTGCGTACCTCCATGGAGAACCCCTCCTTAGCCTAGGGATGATTCCCAGTATATCACATCCCGTGGGGTCTGTATCCTTCTGACTGTGAATAGGAATGGGGAGAAGCCGCAAGCGGCGGGAGGAGGCAACATGAACAAAACGTTGGGTCCCAAATCTTCCCATTTGCAAATGGTATTTCTGGGTTTTGTGTCCCTGACCGTGGGGATCGTATGCATGCTGGACGTGGTTTTTGTATACGGCCTTCCGCCCCTGACGTCCATCAGCGAAAGCGCCACCACCGGCAGCCGCGCCGGGATGCTGTTGCCCTTTGCCCTGGGCTGCATGTTCACCTACGGCATCGCCTACGTGGGCTATTGCCGCAGCGAAAGAAAGCTGGTGCGGGGCATGGCCCTGGCCTTTGCGGTGGCGGCTATGCAGCTGTGCGACAGCCCCTACCTGGAATTTGACCGGGTGGGGCTGCTGGGGCTATCCCACACCGCCTCCAACTGGGTGCATTTTCTGGGGTCCGCCATAGGGTTTGGCGCCATGTTTCTGTGGATCGCCTTCTTTTTCACCCGCGGGAGCCTGCACCCAACGCCTGAAAAAAGAAAGCGGAATGAAGTGTATCGAATCTGCGCCACGCTGATGGCGGCAGGTATCCTGCTGCTGGCCCTGGGCGCGTTGGGATGGCTGGGGCCCTACAGCGTGTTTTTGGCGGAGGAATTGATGCTGCTTCCTGCTGGCGTGGCCCTGCTGGTGAAAGGCGGTCTGTTTTTGCGGGACAAATAGCGCATAGAGGGCGTGCTGCCGCCTTCATTCTTGCCTTTCCTGTGGAATTGTGGTATTCTCGCTGCATTGGGTATTCCGTCACGGCGCGTAACCGAACGCTCGGGAATGAATGAATTGCGGAGGCAGCATGGCCAAACGGGAGCGGATTGAGAGATTTTTCCTCTATGGGGTTTTCCTTTTTTACCTGATGTTTTTGGTAAAAATTTTGATTGCGTCCAGGTTTTCGGAGATGGCCTTGTTGCAGGGGGAGGAGGCCATGGCCCGGTCTGTGAACCTGATCCCCTTTCATAGTATTGGGGACTATCTGGCCGGGGCCACGGAGAACGTCCGGCGGTTTGCGTGGAGCAACGTAGTGGGGAACATGATCCTGTTTGTGCCTTTAGGGATGTTTTTGCCTCTGCTTCGGAAAGAGAAAAGGATCGGGCCCACTCTGCTGGTCATTTTGGCTGTAAGCCTGGCAACGGAAATCATCCAGGGGATTTTTGGCCTGGGAACAGCCGATGTGGACGACATCCTGCTCAACTGCCTGGGCGGTTTGGCGGGCCTTTTCTTCTACCGGCTTGTGGTGTGGCTTTTTAGAGGCGAGAAAAACGCGCGAACGGTCCTGACAGTGGCCGCTGTGTTGGTGGGTGTGCCGGTTTTGTATTACTTCTTTTTTGTCATCCAGCTGCGGCTGTAAGACCCTGGACGCAAGGGCTTGCAGCCCCTTTTGTACAAAGGAGGCCATCTTGGTGCTATTGCTCATTTCTCTGCTGGTATTGCTGGCGGCATTGCCGGTCCTCTTCAAAAAACGGTTTGAAGTGCTGCTGCCGCCCTTTGTCTGTGGCTTGATCTTGCTTTGCTATGGACTGGCGCTGTTTGGCAAGCTCAGCTGGTGCCCGTACATCCTGTGCGCCCTGGCGCTTACCGCCCTAGGCGGGGTGGGGGTGGGGGCCGCCCGCAAAAAAGAATGGGCGCAGCTGCCCCACCGTCTGCTGGCGTATTTCTTCACCCCCGGGTTTGCATGCTTTCTGTTGCTGGCCGGGGTTTTTTATGCCGGAGCCATGACCCATTTTGTGTACCACACAGACGATATCTACTATTGGGGCATTGAGGTCCGCTCCCTCTTCGCCCATGGCGGCCTGGTGGACGCGGTACACCACTACTCCCCGCGCTTTATGACCTATACCCCCGGTATGCAGCTGTTTCAATGGATCGGGCAATCCATCCTGGGGGAATGGAACGAGGGTTTGCTGTTTTACCAGCTTGCGCTTTTTTACATGGTGTTTTTGCTGCCCTTTGCCCAGCGCATCTCCTGGAAAAAAGCCTATTGGATTCCCGTGTTTCTGCTCTTTGCCATCCTGCTTCCGTTGCTTTTCAACGGCAATGCCTACAGCATGCTGCGGGTGGATACGGCGCTGGGCATTTGCCTGGGGTATGCGCTGATGCAGGTGTGGAGCCTGCGGGGCGGGCAAAATACGACGTTCCACTTGGTTTGCCTGGCCCTGTCCCTGAGCGTGTTGCTGCTGGTGAAGCAAATTGGCATGATGTGGGCGCTGGTGGCCCTGGGCTTGTTCTTCGTGGTGCGCCCCCGCAAGCAACCGGGCGTGAAGCTGTTGCCGCTGCTCCTTTCCATCGCCCTTCCGGTGCTGGTTTGTGCCAGCTGGTTTGTGTTTTGCCAGGGAAAGCAGCTCAGTGGCGTGCATGTGCGCCAAACCTCCACTGGGTTTGCGAGCCTCCTGCAGGGCACCTGGACGCCTCCCCCGGGCTTTGCGCTGCTGCCCTCCACCATCTGGCAGGCGCTGACGGTACCCATTAGAAGCCATAGCGACATGGGCTTTCAGATTTTGGAGGTGCCCAAAATCTATTGGATGCTTGCCTTCATGGCCCTGCCCATGCTGCTTTGTTGGCTGCAAGGCAGGTCCAGGCGCGAAATGGGGCGGCTGACCCTTTGGGTGGTGGGCTGCATGGCGCTGTTCCTGCTGTCCTTCGGGGTCAGCTTTATGACCACCTTTTACCCCGAAACCGAGGGATTCACCGGTGAACATTGGATTTCTATGCACTTTTTGCTGGAGCGGTACGCTGCCCCGCTGTGGATTGGCATGGCGGTGCTGCTGGGCTTTTTGTGGCAGGAGCAATCGCCTGCGGGCGGACGTTCCCATACGCCCTATCGCTTGGCGGGTGCGTGCGTGGCGCTGGTGCTGCTGCTGAGCAGCCCTTGGGGCAATCTCTTCCAGAACCTGCTGCCGGAAAACTATTTAGCCAGCAACCCGTCCCCGGAAGAACGGTACATTTTTGAGGCGGAAAACGGATGGGTCAGCGATCTGGAAGCCCCTGAGGACGCCATTGTTTTGTATGGGGTGGAGCCTTATCCCTTCAAGGGGGAGTTGCTGCAATACGCGCTGATGCCCGCGAAGCTGCTCTACATTTTTGGGGACATTTCCCAGGAAGAATTCACCGCCAAGCTGCAATACGACCAGGTGACCCACCTGGTTTGCATGGACGAAAACAACACGGTGTATGAAAACGCGCTGCCTTTCACCGAGGATGAATGGCTGGAGTGCAACACCGTCTACACCGTGAACTGGGAGGATGGGACGCCCCTGATCAGCTATTGATCCTCTTGCGCCATATCAATGCCCGCGCAGCTTTCCACCGGCAGGGAGAGCACGATCCCATGGGCGTCGGTTTTCATGCCGCAAGCTTTGCTGATGGCTTGCATCAGTTCTTTTTTCTGGCTCTTGGGAATGAGGATGCACACCATTTCTTTTTCCGATTGCAGCGAGATTCCAAAGAATTTCACGGCCTCTTCCAGGCCTGTCCGGCGGGCGTTCAAAATGGTGCCGCCCCGAGCGCCGGCATGGTGGGCCGCTTCCATCACATTTTCGCTGAAACCCTGGTCTACCACCGCCACCACCAGTTCAAACCGAATTTCATGATGCGCAGTTTCCAGATGCGTGGCTTCATTTTCATGTTCCATCATGTCCATCCCTCCCTCTTTCTGCTGTTCTTTGGAGAAAGCGCCCAGTAGGGTGGCGCCTATGCCTGAAACAGGAATGATGAATACGATTCCGTTTCCGGACTGCGTCAGTTCCATGCGCTCCATCACAGAGGTAAACAAAAGATTGGCCTTGTGCTCCGGCGCTATGCAGACGCACAGGGTTTTTTCCGTACCGGAAAGCCCAAGGGTTTGCAGCATTTCCGAACTTGCGGTTCCCATGGCGTTAAGCATGAACTGAAAGCGCACATGCTTTTCTTGCAAGATTTTTTCCAACCGGCTTCGTTCACTTCTGTCCACAATCGCGGCCAGCAGCTTGGGCACCGGATGAAGCTCACTATCATGCTGGTTCATTGGTATCCTCCCCATATTCAATGATTTCATCTTCCGCGTCATCCATCAATTCAACTGGCTGGGTTTCGGCCATTTTTCCCTTGTAAGCCACCCCCATCACTTGGATGGCCAGCAGCGGGGTCATGGCCACCATGGCCACCAAGCCAAAGGCGTCGGTCATCAGCCGGGAGGGGTCCGTACATGCGCCAATGGCAAAGGGCAGCAGGAAGGTGGAGGTCATGGGGCCGCTCACCACGCCGCCGGAGTCAAAGGCAATGCCGATGAAAATTTTCGGCGTGAAAAAGGTGAGGACGATGGCGGCAATGTATCCGGGAATCAAGAACCAGTAAATGGAAACCCCGGTGAGCACGCGGAACATGGAAATGGCTAACGAGGCCGCCACGCCGATGGAGAGATAGCGCTGTACGGCGCTACCCGAAATAGCGCCCAGCGAAACCTCCTCCACCTGTTTTTTCAGCACGTGCACAGCCGGCTCCGCGGCCACGATAAAATATCCGATGAGCCCGCCCAAGGGCACCAGCAGCCATCTCATGGAGGAGGAGGCCAAATCAGCCCCCAGCGCTTGCCCGATGGGGATGAAGCCCACATTGACGCCTGTCATAAACAGCACCAGCCCCGCGAAGGTGTACACCAGGCCCACCACAATGCGCAGAAGGTGGCGCTTGTGATACCGCCGTGTCATCAGTTGAAAGAGGGCCAGCACGGCGGCAATGGGCCAGACCGAGCGGGCCACCTCAACGAAATGGTGGGGCATTTCATGGACAAACTCCAAGGTGGCATCTTGGGAGGTCATAATGTCGGGAATTACCGGAGGCACATACACGGTGTTTTCCGGATGAAAGCAAATGCCCAGAATGAGCACGGCAAGGATCGGCCCAACGCTGCACAGCGCCACAAAGCCAAAGCTGTCCTCGATGGATTCCCTGTCGCTGCGGACAGAGGCCAGGCCTAAGGCCATGGCCATAATAAAGGGAACGGTGATGGGGCCGGTGGTGACGCCGCCAGAATCAAAGGCTACCGGCACAAAATTGGACGGCGCGAAAATGGAAAGGGGAATGACGATGGCATAACAGACGATCAGCATTTTGGAAAGGCTGACGCGAAACAGGATGCGCAAGATGGAGAACAGCAAGAACAGGCCGACCCCACCAGCCACAGCCACAATCAATGTCAAATTGGGGATGGAGGGCACCAGCTCCGCCAGGACTTGCAAATCCGGCTCCGCCAAGGTGATGATGGAGCCCATGGCAAAGCTGACCAAACAAACCAGGGTAATTTTCTTGGTCTTGGTCATAGCGGCGCCGATGTCTTCCCCCAGCGGGATCATGGACATGTCCGCCCCAAGGGTAAACAGCCCCATGCCGAGAATGAGAAGCACCGACCCCAACAAAAAGAGCATAAGCGTTCCCACCGGCATGGGCACCACAAGCACGCTGAGTGAAAACACAATGAGAGTAATGGGTAGCACTGCGGAAAGCGCTTCCGAAAGCATTCGTTTTAATTTTTTTCCCACGATGCGCTCCTTCCTGTATCAAATCTCCATACGGGTGATGCTTATACTATACCAGAAGGTGGAGGATTACGCAATTTTTGCAGGGGGGGTTGGCATGCCGAAACGCCGGGATGTCGCTTTTATACGAGGCGGCATCGCTGGGTGGTTCGATCAAAAGGAACGACAAGTGATACTTGCGCATAGGATCATGTATGGCGGTCTAAGGGAACCGGACAAACTCACAGGCAGGACCGTCGGAATGATTCCGCTGTTTACAGACCAGACGCTCCAACAGCGAGATGAAACGGAGGTTAACGCATGTGTGATTTCAACAATCATTTAATCATGAATCATTCCGGACTTGCAGAAAGTCTTGAAAAAGAAAAGGCAAACGCGAAGAAAGGCATGCTGATCGAAGGCGGACTTGAGCTGAAGAATCATTTTGATATGTTGGCGTATGCCTTTCTGAAAACGACCCCGCTTGCCCGCCCACAGCGCACCCGAATTTGTGGGAGCAGGCAAAATTAAACATGAACGCCGGACTCTTCCGGGTCAACAACATTGAGAAAAACGCCACGGCGGACGAGCAGGCTAAAAAATCCGGCGGGGCTTTCCGCGTATCGAGGGGCGACGTTTTTCAGATCCGAGGCTATGATATTTCCAACATGACGCTGATATACGGCTTATGCGGCTGGATCCTCATGGATGTGCTGACCGTTTCGGAAGTCGCGGCGGCGGCATGGAAAAACCTCGTGCAAAAATATTTGAAGGACGCACCGATCAGGTGCGTTATTTATTCTCATTCCCATCTGGACCATTACGGCGGGGTGGGCGGCCTCAAGCCGTTTTTTGCAAAAAATGTTGCCCTATACGCGCCCGAAGGGTTCACGAAACACGCTGTTAGCGAAAACATCTATGTGGGGCCGGTGATGCAGCGCCGCGCTATGTATCAGTTCGGGCATCTGCTCCCGGTGCAGTCCGACCGGCAGATTGACGCAGGGCTTGGGAAGGTTACCGCAAAAGGCCACAGCACACTGCTTGCGCCGACCCGCGAAATCGGGTTCGGGGACTACAAGAGAGGCAAAAACTATGCGGAGATCTGCGTGAACTGCGTGCGGCTGCAATTCCAACTGACGCCGGACACCGAAGCGCCCGCCGAGATGAATGTATACGCGCCGGAGCAGAAGGTTCTCTTTGCGGCTGAAAACTGCACCGGTACGCTGCACAATGTGTTGACGCCTCGCGGGGCGCAGGTGCGCGATACGCTGGCGTGGGCCAACTATATCGACCAGACCATCGTTTCGTTCCCTGATTTGACTGCCGTTTGCAGCGCCCACAACTGGCCGCACTTCGGCAACGAAGATTCCATCCGGTATCTGGAGCTGCAACGCGACATGTACCGCTTTATCCACAACAGGACGCTCCATCTCGTCAACCTCGGTTACACGATTGACGAGGTCGGGCGGCTTCTTTCCGATAAAATCGGCATGCCGGAGGAACTTCAAAACGAATGGTGCGCCCACGGCTTCTATGGGACGGCCAACCACAACGCCAAGGCGGTTTATCAGCGCTATATCGGGTGGTTCGACGGCAACCCCGTCAACTTAAACCGGAACATGCCCACCGTTTCCGCCACAAAATATGTGGAATATATGAACGGATATGACGCCATTGTCAGAAAGGTAGCCGAAGAACTGTATTTGGTCAATCCGAATCACGCCTGGATCGCGGAGGTATTGAATCTCATCATGAACGCCGACATACCGGAGGATAAAACATTGGCAAGAAATCAGCTGGCGCGATCGCTGCGGGAGCTTGGATACAGGTCGGAGGCGGCAACATGGCGCAACATGTACCTCTCAGCTGCGGAGGAGCTGTCCGGAGTTTTGCCGCCGGAGAACTATCAAAGGTTCGACGACGATACGATTCACACCATGAGCCTTGATAGGATCCTGCAGCTCATTGGCATCATGTATGACGGCAAAGAGGGAAACCCCGTGCTGGAAAGCAGTGTGATGGGAGTGCAAACCGAGGGCCGCCGTCCGGAATACGCAAGCGTGCGCATTGGGCGCGGGGTCGTTCATTACAGAACGGGATACGGGTGCAAAAGGGAAGCGACATTTACTGTCATTGGCAGCAAGGTGGATTTTTTCCGTGCCCTCGCCGAAGAGGATCAGGCGGCGCAGCTCCGGCTGTTTACCACACCGGAAAGCAGACAATATGCCGATGAACTGCTTACGCACCTGAGACGCTTTCCGATCAACTTCCCGATCATGACGCCGAGACCGGAGTACACTCCGTAGTCCGGGTTTAGAGCAAATTCCAGAAACATAGCACAGGATTTGCGAGAGATTTTTTCCTGGCGCTCAGCCGAGGGAGGGAGGCATAGTGGTGCTATGCTGACCGGACCGGGCAACGCGCCGGGGCACCCCGGTACGCAAAATCCAAAACACCGCATTCATAAACAACCGATTGTCTTTTGCTATCGTACACCACTGGCCTACCTGCCCCGGCAGTAGAGGGCTAAGCATTTCCCGTACCCCAGCCGATATATCGCGCCGCCTGTGTGTTGGTCCCATGGAGAAAACCTCCTGCGGTTTTCTTCCATTTTGCCATATTTCCATATCTCATATCGACACTATCTGGAGGTCTTTAACTTAATAACCATAACGTTTAACTTCGCATGATAATATGCCCTCACGCTGAACCCCTGCGTTATTGCTCAAAAGAAAGGATTTCTAAGGTTCCATCATATTGGGTCTCTGGAGCAGATTCTGACCAGAATTCCATCGCTACGCTCGTCGTCAAAAGTCCCTGCTTTGCCGGTCCCATACAAAATTCTATCGAGACATTATGAAAATCAACATATAAACAGCTTCTATATTTCAACGCAAGATGCATCACTGAATAATAGACCTCTCGATCGATTTCACGATCAATCGAAAGCATTTGACCTCCAAAATTCGCATATAAAACGGTTGGTTGCCCATAGGCTTCCACACATTTTTGGAAAAACGGTGAGAAAACCTCCCATGGCACTGCGACCAATGCCCCATGGTCACCAAAATTTACTTTTCCTGTCATCAACGCATTCTTTTCAAAAAACACCAAAGCACCCTTCAAAGATCCATTCAAGCAATTCAGCGAGACCTCATCGACATTTAGGCCTAACAGCTCTAAGCCAGCGTCGGCATAGATTTTATACACATACGGTGCCAACAACATGTCCACTTTAGCAGACGTCTTGCTCAAAACTACCTTCGGGACTTCTTCTTTTGACGTTCCCCAGGGAATGTCCCAAAGAGTGTACGCTTTTTGGGATATTCCATCGTCTTGCCCTCCGGCAAAAGCCAGTAGGGGGCTCAATAGGATCGCAACCACAAAACAACAAACGAATTTGCGCGTCATGCATGTTTCCTCCTCTGCACGTTCTATTGGAATCCTATCACTAGGCATATAATAGGTTCTTCTCTTTCCAGCGCATCGCGAGTCTTTCACTCCGACCCAATTTAGAAGCGTCAATGCTGTAAGCCAAGCGCTTCAAACGGATTCCCTTCGATGCCAGTTGGGCTTGTAGAAAGATATCATGGATGCGTTCAGCATACTCCTTCATCCCGTCTGGGGGGATAATCTATGCATATAGTGTTCATAAGTTACCTTATTCTCTTCTAGCAAAACTGATCCCTGCCTTTCATACTATGATCCATTCAAAACATGACAAAATTTGCGAGGATTTTTGTTTGCCGACAAGGAGCAGGGGCGAGGCGCAGCCAGCCGCTACGGTGAGCGACGGCGACGCTGGCGGCAGGCAAAAAGACCGCAAAGTTGTCGTGTTTTTGAGTGGATCGTAGTCTTACTCCCATAATCTGGGTAACGCCTTGCGCCTAAGAACACGCACAACTTGGCTTGCAGACTGCGAAATGGGCGATCGGTCAAACGCCAAATTTTTCAAATCCACTATTGACATTACTGATATTATCAGTTATATTGTTACTACAAGGCCAGATCAAGACGTACGGAGGGATTGCAATGACAAACGTGCAGCGCGTGATCGCAGCATTTGAAGGAAAGGAGGTGGATAGGGTACCCGCCGGTTTTTGGTTTCATTTTTCCAAAGAACAGCATTTTGGCCAAGCGGCAGTGAATGCCCACTTGGAACTGGCCCGGAAAATTGAACTGGACATGCTGAAAATTATGACGGAATCGCTGATGCCTTACGGGAATATTCAAAAGGCGTCAGACTGGAAGTCGCTAAAGCCTTTTAGCAGACATTCAGCCTTCATCACGCAGCAAATTGATATGATGAAACAGGTATGCGCCGGGCTGGACGGTCAGCTGGTTCTGCTGGCTACGGTGCATGGGGTTTGGGCGTCTATGTTTCATATTTTCAATGGCCCGGATGATTACGAAGCAAAGCGGAGCCTTTTAGCGGCGCAACTCAGGGAAGATCCCGATGCGTTTCAGCACGGGCTGGATGTGGTAACAGAGGGGCTTGCATACCTCGTTGAGGAAATGAAGGGCACAGGCGTCCATGGTTTTTACTACGCCGCGCTGGGCGCTGAAAAGGAACTGCTTACGACGGATGAATTTGCCCAATATGTACAACCCAGGGAAACAGCCCTCTTACGGAGCGCCAAGGATGAAAAGCATTATGTGGTCCTTCATATGTGCAAGGATGGGCTCGATTTGACCCGGTACCGCGATTACCCCTGCGATGTGGTGAACTGGGGCGTATATTCCAACAACCCCAGCCTGGCGGAAGGAAAACTGCTGTTTCCTGGAAAAACAATTTTGGGCGGCCTGGATGACCGCGCTGGCGCGCTGGTGGACGGAACCCCCGATGAAATCAAGGAAGAGGTGTTCTCCCTTGTGAAGGCCATGGCGGGAACCCCCTTTATCCTGGGCGCTGACTGCACATTGCCCACCGACATCCCCTATGGGAACATCCGTATCGCGATTGAAGCAACCAAAGAACTGGCCAACCAGTAAAGGAGCATCACCATGAAAAAGAGTTTTGCCGTCATTTGTATACTGGTCCTATGCCTTCTCATGTTCTGCGCCAATGCGGAAAGCTATCAGCCCGACCGCAGCGTAAAGTACCCCGCTGGCAAGCTGGTGATCTATGGGTACGGCAATCCCCAGGCCTACGAAACCCAGTTCAAGCTGTGGTGTGAAATGCATCCCGAGCAGTGCGAGGGCGTTGAGATTGAAGTTGTGCAATGTGAAGGCGCGGAGGATGTGCGCAAAAAAATCATGCTCACCTATCAGTCCGGCGCGTATGAGGACCTACCCGACCTGATTGCTACCCAGGCCGCCACCCTAAATGCCATGGCGAAAACCGGCATCGTGCTGGAAACGACCGATTATCTGAGCACCCTCAAGGATGAACTGCTGGAGGGCGTTACAGGCGATGTGACCGTGGACGGTAAAGCTTATGCGATGCCCGTTTCCTTCCGGCCCCAGATTCTTTTTTATAACCAGGTCATCTTTGATGAATATGGCATAGACCCGGCCCGCATGGATACCTTTGATGGCTGGATCGAAGTAGGCAAAGAACTGCGCGACAAGAGCGAGGGCAAGGTGGCCCTGACCAGCATTTCTCCCAGCCAAAAGACCTGGGGCTATGTGGGCCGCCGTGGCTTTTGGCCCCAGGCAGGTGCAAAGATCTTTGACGAGCAGGGCAACGTGGTCTTCGGGTCTGATCCAGGCACCCGCCAAGCCATGGCCACCCTGAACACCCTGTTAGAGGAGAAGCTGGTGCTGATCACCCAGGTGCTTCAGCCCCCCATGTGGGACGCCACCCGCAATCATGAAATCGCCACGTTCTATGTGGGGGCCTTCTGGGATGAATTCCTGACCAAGAACGTGCCCGAGCAATCCGGGGAGTGGCGGCTGATGAAAGCCCCCACCTATGACAATGGCCTTCGCGGCGCGCCTGTTACCGAGATGTTCTGCATCATCAACAAGCAGGGTGAGACCAAATATGAGCAGCTCATCAAGGATTGCTGGTACGACTATCAGTTCACCGCCGAATTCCGCAACAAGTTTGCCGATATCATGGCGGAACAAACCATGCCCTGCTGGAACCCCCTGTCCAAGGAACTGGCCGCCAACGACTATTGGAAGCAGCCCGCCGAATACTACGCAGGCCAGTCTTTCAAAGAGATGGAGACCACCGGCCTGGAAAACAGCGCCCCTAACATGGTGATCACCGCCAGCGATGTGGAGGCGGATGCCATCATTATCAACGGCGTGGATAAGCTGGTGGCCGGCGAATGGGATATGGAAACCACCCTGGCCAATATCGATGCGGAGCTGAAAACCAAGCTTGGCAAGGGCCAATGATCCCGCTGCGGCGGAGGGGGCGTTTTGCCCCCTCCCCTTGCCCCTTCTTCGCAGCCCGCGCAGCCTGCTCGTGACGGGATGGCTAGCCTGACAACTGGAAAGGTGGTTCATGTGAAAAAGACAAATTCCATCCAAGCCTTCCTGCGCAAGTATGGCAGCGCCTATCTTTTCATCATGCCTTTTTTCCTGCTGTTTTTCGTCTTTCAACTCTTCCCCATGATCTGGTCGGCCGTAATCAGCTTTCATAGCTGGGATGGCTTGGGTCCGCAAACCTACATTGGCCTGAAAAATTATGAGATGATTTTCAAGGACAGCATTTTCCTGACTTCCTTTGGCAACACGTTTTTCTATTGGATTTTCGGCTTGGCGATCGTCTTGGTTTTATCCATGGCCATGGCCATGCTACTGAATTATAAGAAGCTTCGCGCCTTGGGCGTTTTCAAATCGCTTACGTTTTTGCCGTATGTGTGCGCAAGCGTGGCCATGGGGCTTATTTTTAATATGCTTTTCGACTATAACGCGGGGCTGATCAATGAAATGATCAAATGCTTCGGGGGCGAGCCGGTGAAATGGCTGGTCAGTTCACAGCTATCCAAAATCCCACCCCTGGCGCTGTATGTGTTTCGCAATGTGCCCTGGTATACCATCATCATTTTTTCAGCCCTGCTGAATATTCCGGCGGAGTTGTATGAAGCCGCCACCGTTGACGGCGCGGGAAATGTGATGAAGTTTTGGAAAATCACCTTGCCCTCGCTGGGGAATATCATGGTGTTTTGCATGCTGACGCTGACGGTCTCCGCCTGGCAGATTTTTACCGAGCCCTATCTGATGCCTGGCCCAGGCTCGTCCAACTATTCCATCTCGCAGTACCTGTACAACAACGCCTTTTCCATGTTCAAAATGGGTTATGCCTCGGCGATTGGCTATATTTTGACCTTGATCCTGCTGGGGTTTTCATTGATTCAATTTTGGATGATGAAACGCGTCGGCGATGCGTAAGGAGGGACATGTATGCATGCTTTAGGCCGGACGTGCCGGAAGGCCCTGGTTTATTTCGCGCTTTGCGCGGCCGTGTTCATCTCGGTTTTTCCCATCTATTGGATGGTTGTGGCGTCCCTGAAACCCACCAATGAAACCATGGCGGGGTTTGAATCGCTGAAAATTCATGCCCTCACCTTCGACAACTATGTGAAGGTGAATGCCGTTGTGCCCATGGCAGGCCCCATCCTTAACAGCACGTTTGCCATGGCGCTGGGAACCGTCACCTCCCTTTTGTTTTGCTCTTTGGCGGGCTTTGCCTTTGCCAAGTTTCGCTTTCCCGGAAGGGATGGGCTGTTCCTGGTGGTGCTGCTGACGCTGTTCATTCCACAGGAGGTGTGCATTGTGCCCCTCTATAGTGTGATGCGGCAGTTGGGCCTGGTCAACTCCCTATGGGCGCTGATCGTTCCTAGGGCGGCGACGGCGCTGGGCATTTTTTACATGCGGCAATACTGCATGTCCATTCCCACGGAACTGATCGAGGCCGCGCGGATCGATGGCTGCGGTAATTTTAAAACCTATACCCGCGTGGTGCTGCCGGTGATCAAGCCAGCTATCGCATCCTGGGCCGCGCTGACCATGATCTCCCGCTGGAATGATTTTTTCTTCCCGCTCAT
Organism: Eubacteriales bacterium; assembly: GCA_031549415.1. Lineage (GTDB taxonomy): Bacteria > Bacillota > Clostridia > Christensenellales > Aristaeellaceae > Limiplasma. Next base: position 94,695 of record JAVBPU010000022.1, read on the forward strand.
TTTCCTGCGTTCCCGCTCTAAGTTCACGCTGATGGTGGTGATTTCCCTTTTGCCGGTGGGGGAAGGCCTGGCAACCCCCTGGCCGGTGATCCTGGCGGGAACCACCATCGCGGTGATGCCCATTGTGATTTTGTATTTCATTCTGCAGAAATTTCAGATTGCGGATTTGATGAGCGGCGCGGTGAAGGGGTAAGGGCTGGCCAGAGGGCGGGGAATGTATTATAATAAACAAAATAGGACCCGCTTCGCGTGGACTGCCTGGTATCTCAGGCAATCAAGGAGGATACGATGGAGCCTCAAACAACGTATAAAAGCAAGATTGTGGACTCCGTAATCGACGGAATCATCGACGGAACCTACCACTCCGATTCGGTGATTACGGAGAAGGATTTGATCGAAAAATTTGGCGTGAGCAAATCCCCGGTCCGGGATGCGCTGATGGAGCTGTGCGCCAATCAGGTGCTCAAAAGCATCCCCCGCTATGGCTATCAGATCATTCATATCAGCCGGGAGAGCATGCAAGAGATGATGGAATACCGGTTTTATCTGGAATCCCAAAGCCTGCACAAAGCCATCCATCTGGTGACGCCGAAAAACATCGCTGATTTGGAGGCGCTGGAAGAGCAGGTACAAAAAGATATCCAGGCAAACCCGGATTACCCCGTTACCGCGCACTGGAAAAACAATACCCAGTTCCATCTGCTGCTGGTAAGCATCGCACGCAACCGCTACATATACGATGAACTGAAGCGGACGATGAACATCCAGATGCGCGGCTATGCCCAATATTTTCGCAGGCACGCGGAGGCGGAAGCGACCATTGTCAATGTTACCTGCCATCATATCATTGTGGAGGCCCTGAAGCAAGGCAATGTGAACAATGCCATTGAGGGCCTGCGCAAGGATCTTGGAAAAATTGATCTATCCAATCAACACTCCCTTTTTTAGAGGAGGCCTTTTTGATGCAGGCGATTCGCCGTTTGCTGGAAGCCCTTGACCCTGGCATAGACGCGGCGCTGGTGGTTTCAGGCGCCAACCGGTTTTACTTCACTCATTTTCGCTCCTCTGCGGGAACGCTTTTGATAACCCGCCAGCAGGCGTACTTCATTGTGGATTTTCGCTATTTCGAGGCAGCCCGCAATGCCATCGAGGGCTGCCAGGTCCTTTTGCAGCAGGATTTGACTGCGCAGCTGAATGCTTTGCTGGACAAGCACGGGGCCAGCACGCTGGCGGTGGAAGCGAACACCTTGCCGCTGGCTGCCTATCAAAACTTCGCCCGCACGCTGAACACGCAGGTGCTGGAGGATTCCCGCCTGTCTGATGCCATCGAGGGCCTTCGGGCGGTAAAAACGGTAGATGAACTCGATTCCTTGCGCCGTGCCCAGCAAATGACCGACCGGGCTTTTCATTACATTCTCAATCACATCCATCCCGGCGTTACCGAACAGGATATCATTCTAAATATGGGCGCTTATATGGAGCGGTTGGGGAACGAATGCCGGACCTTTGACTTCATCGCCATTTCCGGCGAAAAGACCTCCCTGCCCCACGGCAAGGCCGGTTTGCGCGAAATTCGCCGGGGGGATTTGGTCACACTGGATTTCGGCTGTGTGGTGAACGGCTATTATGCCGACATGACCCGTACGGTGGCTGTGGGCGGGGCATCCCCGAAGCAGAAGCAGATTTACGAAATCGTCCGGCAGGCGCAGGAGAAGGCTCTAGCCCTGATCAAGCCCGGCGCGGTCTGCCGCCAAGTGGACGGGGCAGCCCGAAGCTATATTGAAGCCCGTGGGTATGGTGATTTCTTCGGCCACGGCCTGGGCCACAGCCTGGGTGTGGAAATCCATGAAAACCCCCGTTTCAATCAAACGGACCCTTATGTGCTGCGGCCAGGCAACGTGCTGACAGTGGAGCCCGGCATCTATCTGCCGGGGGAATTTGGCGTGCGCATTGAGGATATGGTGGCGGTAACGGCGGAGGGTTATGAAAACCTGACCCATTCCCCAAAAGAACTGACCATCCTGTAAGGGGGCTGTACATTCGTGGATTTCCCCTCGCAATCTCCCTGGGCCGCCCCCGTCCAGGGCAGCGGCAATGCCAAGCGGGCCGTGGGCTTTGAAGGCTTCGTTGCCCTCGGATTACTGCTGGCCTGTGGCTTCGGCTTTTCCTGGGTAATGGGCTTTGGCAATTTTTGCAGTACCCTGATGCACACCGCCTACCGGCTTTTGATGGACACCGTGCTGTATTTGACAGCCATCTCTGTGATGACTGGGGCTATTTCCAGCGTTCTCATGGAATTCGGCGTGGGGGCGCTGCTGGATAGGCTGCTTGCCCCGGTGATGAAGCCACTGTACAATATGCCGGGCGTTGCGGCACTGGGGGCGGTTACCGCCTACCTGTCTGACAATCCGGCTGTGGTAAACCTGATGGAAGAAAGGGACGTCCACCACAGCTTTACGCCGCCGCAAAGGGCGGCGCTGACGAACCTGGGCGCGTCCTTTGGCATGGGGCTGATCGTTACCGTTTTCATGCTGGGGCTGACCGGGCCTGATGGAAAGGGGTTCCTGCTTCCGGTGCTGATCGGACATGTGGGGGTGATCGGGGGGAGCGTTTGCAGCGTGCGGCTGATGCTTTGGTTTGCCTCCAAGCAAACCCCTCTTCAAAACCAAGGGCTGCATGCGGAGGATATCCAACCCCTGCCGCAAGGTTGGCGCAGGGTGCGTGGCGGAAGCTATGCCACCCGGCTGATCAACGCCATCATGGATGGGGGCAGGGCGGGGGTCCGCATGGGCGCAACCCTCATTCCTGGCGTGCTGGTGCTTTGCACCCTGGTGATGATGCTTACCTATGGCGCCGGGGCGAATGGCTATACCGGCGAAGCCTATCAGGGCATTGCGTTGCTGCCCTGGCTGGGGGAAAAGTTGCAGTTTCTTTTGAGCCCATTGCTGGGCTTTACGAATCCGGCCGCCATTGCCGTGCCGGTGACCGCGCTGGGCTCTGCCGGGGCTGCTGTGGGTTTGATTCCCGGCATGCTTGCGACCGGGCAGGTAACGGGAGGCAACATCGCTGTTTTTACCGCAATGTGCATAAGCTGGGGCGGATATTTGAGCACCCATGCCACCATGATGAACAGCCTGGGGTATCCGGGGCTGATCGGCAAGGCGGTCCTTTTCCATGCGCTGGGCGGGCTGGTTAGTGGCATATGCGCCCATTTTTTATATGAGCTTGTGCAAATTTTTTGATACAAGCGCTAGAAAGGAAGAGAACCATGCATCAAGACGATTCCCGCTATGCAGCCTATACGGCCATTTTGAGGGAGCAATTGCGCCCGGCCATGGGCTGTACGGAACCCATTGCCATCGCTTATGCGTCGGCCATTGCCCGCAGGGCGCTTGGCTGCCTGCCTGAATCGGTCCTCGTGCGGGTCAGCAGCAACATCATCAAAAATGCGAAATCGGTCACCGTGCCCAATACCGGCGGCAAAAAGGGGATTGCGGCCGCTTGCGCCGCTGGAGTGGTGGCAGGCGTTCCTGAAAATAAGCTAGAGGTGATTGCCGCCATCACGCCCCGACAGATGCAGCAAGTGGAACAGTTCCTGGAACAGAAACGGATTTTGGTAGCTCTGAAGGAATCCGGGAGGCTGCTTGATATCCTGGTAGAAATGGCTGGCGGCGGCCATACAAGCAGCGTGCGCATCGCAGACAGTCATACCCAAGTGGTGTGGGTGGAACGGGACGGGGAGGCGCTTGTGCAAAAGGAGCTTTCCGAGGAAACCGGGGACACAAACGATAAGGCCGACTTGCTGACGATCGCGGGCATTTATGATTATGCGTCCACCTGTGATTTGGAGGATGTGCGGGAATGCCTGCAACGGCAGATTGATGATAACTTTGCCATTGCCAAGGAGGGGCTTGGCGGCGCGTGGGGGGCCGGGATTGGCAGAACGCTTTTGGATACGCAAGACGCCACGGATGTGGGCGTTCAGGCCTGCGCGTATGCCGCCGCTGCCTCTGATGCCCGCATGGGCGGCTGCGAACTGCCGGTAGTCATCAATTCCGGCAGCGGCAACCAAGGGATCACGGTTTCAGTGCCGGTGATATGCTACGCAAAAGCCCTGGGTTCGTCGCAGGAGCAGCTTTACCGGGCCCTGGTCCTTAGCAACCTGACGGCCATTCATCAGAAAACGCAGATCGGTTGCCTGTCGGCCTATTGCGGCGTGGTGTCCGCAGGCTGCGCGGCAGGCGCGGGCATTGCGTATCTCCAAGGTGGAGATTTGTATGTGATTGAGCATACCATTGTCAACAGCCTAGCCATATTGTCGGGCACCATTTGCGATGGGGCCAAGGCTTCCTGCGCGGCCAAAATCGCCAGCGCGGTGCACGCGGCGTTACTTGGCTATCATATGGCCTTGAACAAAAGGCAGTTTCGCGGCGGCGATGGCATTGTGAAAAAGGGCGTGGAAAACACCATCCACAGTATCGGACGTCTGGCGAAGGTGGGCATGAGCCCTACGGATCAGGAGATTTTGCGGATTATGACCAGCGAGTGAGGATTCTTCTGTTTCATATCGATGGGCTTGGGCTGTCTATTTGTCCCGGGCGTTGTTTTATGCCATACTGCTTTCAGCCATGGCGCTCTAATCCATACAGGCCACAGGATTGAGAATTTCTCAAAATTGCGTGCAGTGGGCGACTTCTTGAGAAAAACGCTCCTTTTTCCTCCAAGATGGACGAAAAAGGAGCGCAAGCATGCCCGGTGAAGACCATGCCGTTACCCTTTTACAGCACCCGCAAGCCCCTCCACAAAGTAACGCTGGAAGATCAAGTAAACCACCAAAACGGGGATGACGGCAATCAAAATGCCTGCGCATAGATAGCCGTAGTTGGTGCCATGCTCGCCTACGAAAGCCATGATGCCGACGGGAACGGTCTTCATTTTGTTATCATTGATGATCACGCTGGCCAACAGGTACTCATTCCAGGTGGCCAGAAAGTCGGTGATCACCAACGTGGCAATGGCGGGCTTGGACATGGGAAGAATGATGTGGGAGAAAAGCTGCCACTTGTTGCAGCCATCAATGGACGCCGCTTCATCAATTTCCCGCGGAATGGCCCGGAAGAAACCGCGAAGGATCAAAATGCCATAGGAAATGCCGAACCCCACATAGACGTAGAACAGGCCAAAGTAGGTATTCAGCAGATTCAGGCGGCTGAAGGCCACGTTGATGGGGACCAAGGCTGCCTGGAAGGGGAGCATCATGCCCACGAGAAAGAAGAGGAAGATGCCCGTCTTATGCTTGATGTTCAGCCGCGTCAAGGCAAAGGCCGCCAGCGCCTCAATGAAGATGCCGATGGGGACCTTGAGCCCGGAAATGATCAGGTCGTTTTTCATATACAGCAGAAGGCGACCTTCGGTAATGGCCTTGGTAAAGTTGGACCAGGCAATCTGTTCTGGAAAGGAAAACAAGCTTTTTCCACTGTAAAACTCCTGCTTTCCTTTGATGGCTGTGGCGATGAGGGTGAATATGGGCACAATCCACAGCACCACCAAAAAACTGAGAACCGCATAGAGCAAAAGGCGGCGGCCTACTTTAGGGGCAGATATTGGCATCATTCTATCCTCAATCCTCTCTGGCTGTGAACAGTACATAGGGAATGATCACAACCATCATCATGAGCACCATAATGCAGGCGATGGCCGTGCCAATCCCCACGTTGCTGTATTGGAAGGTTTGGGAATACATATAGGTGGAAAGCATCTGCGTGGCGTTGTTCGGGCCGCCGCCGGTCAGGCCCTGCACAACATCAAACACTCTCAAGGCGGAGGTCACCAGGTTGGCAATGACGATGACAAAGGTTTCTTTCATCATCACGCAGGTGATCATAAAAAAAGTGCGGGGCCTGGACGCGCCATCAATTCTGGCGGCTTCCAGCACATCCTCCGGCACGGTTTGCAAGCCGGCCAGGAAAAGGATCATGGGCTGCCCGATGCCCTGCCATAGGGCGGCGACAAAAATGGCGTACAGACTTACCTTTGGGTCCGAAAGCCAGCTTTGCTGGTAGTTGATATGAAGCGCGCCCATGAATTGGTTGATAAAGCCGATGTTGGGGTTGTAAATCCAGCGCCAGATGATGGAAACCGCGATGGGCGCGATGACGCAGGGAAAATAAAAAAAGCCGCGAAAAAAGGTGCGCCCGGCAAAGGCCTTGTTCAGGACCACCGCCAGGGCCAACGCCACCGTCATGGTGATGGCGATGGTTAACACGATCCAAACCAGATTGTTGGCTAAGGCGGTATGAAAGACGGAATCGTTGGTGAAGAGGTTCAGGTAGTTCTGAAGGCCTAGAAATTCCATTTCGCCAATGCCGTTCCATTTATGGAGGCTGGTGAAAAGCGAATAAAATACAGGGGCCACAATCACCGAAAGATAGATGATTGCGGCGGGCGCCAGAAATAAGTAGGCATTCCATTCTCTCTTGTTGAGTTGCATGCGCGCCTCCTATGTCAGCCAATGGGCCGATTGCTGTGTAAAAACGGGCAGGCGTTGCAACCTGCCCGTTTTTACAGCGTACCACTTATTTGGCCAGATAGGCTTCGATGGCGGCCTGAATTTGCTTGGCGCCATCGGCAGGCGTCACCTCACCGTTGGCGATGCCGGCCTGCACGTTGAACAGCGCATCCGCCACTTCGGTGGGGAAGGCCTGGTCGGTAATGGTAAAGGTGCCGTTTGCAGCGGAGGCCGCGATCATATCCGGGACGTTGGGCTGGCCCTCGGGCATTTCCGCGCCGATCCGCGGTTGCGGGAAGTTGTAGTACTCGGGATATTTAGCCACATTCTCGGCGCTGTAATAGTAATCCGCGAAGGTCATGCAGGCGTCCAGCTCGGCTTCCGTCAGGTCCGCGTTGAACTGGATCATTTCCGCAAAGGCGGAGAGCCGGTTGGCGCCGCCGGAGGGGAACGCAAAGGTGGCAAAACGGTTCACATCCTGCTCTTCCTGCAAGATCAGGCCGTCGAACCACTGGCCCTGGATGTCCATGGCGGCCTTGCCGGAGAACAGGTCCAGCATCGTGTTGTTCGGATCGGCGGTCACAAAGCCTAGGGGCAGGTACCCCTTGTCGCAGAACTCCTGATACTTGGTCAGGGCCTGGACCACCGCTTCGTTGTCATAGCTCTCTTGGAAAGCGTTCATTTTGTCGTGGAGCTCGGCGCCGGCGTAATGCTCAATCAACAGTTCTACAAAGCGCATCACGTGCCAGCCATACAGGCCTGCGGTGGAAATGGGGGTAATGTTATTCTCCTTCAGCTTGGCGCAAACAGCTTCAAACTCTTCAAAGGTGGTGGGCACGGACAGGCCGTACTGCTCGAAGATGGCTTTGCTGTAGTACACGTCCAACACGTTGTATGCCGTAGGATAGCCGGAGAGCTTGCCGCCTAAGGTGCACAGGCTCAACACGCCGGGGTTGAATTTGTCCGCCCAGCCATGCGTCTGCGCATAAGCCGTCAAATCATAGGTCAGGCCGTTTTCGGCGTAGAAGCCGCCCAGGCTGCCGCCCCAATTGAACCACATGTCGGGCAAGGTTTTGGAAGAAGCCGCCACTTTGCAGCCATCCTTGATGCCGTCGGTGTCATAGAATGCCGCCGTCACTTTGATGGTGGGGTTTGCCGCGTTAAAGGCTTCCACAATGGGTTCCACAGCGCCTTGGCGGGTGTTCAGGGTCCAAAAGGTGACCTCCGTGATTTCACCGGCCACAGCCACCGGGCCGACGCAAGCGGTCAGAAGGACGACAAACATGAGCAGGGCAGCGATTCTGGTTTTGGATTTGGTACCAAACATGAGTATACCTCCCTTTTATTCTATTTGCGGATAAGCGTCTCTTCTAAAATTGGGTTCATGCTTTTTAGAAGATTGTTTAAATGAACAGTAGCATGACAGAAAATTTTTTTCAATCGGAAAAATGACATTCAGCAAATAGAACAGATTAGTAGTAAATAATTTGTATGAAATATCCAAAATTATGCGGTCAAAACCGGAATCCTCCCGGGAGTCTAAAATTTTACATAAAAGCCCAATGACAACGCCGGAGCAAATTCGCGGGCCAGCGCTTCCGTTTGTTTGACAAGCGGGGTATGACCTGATAAGCTAAAACAGTTTCAATTTCCCTGGACTGAGGTACGTTTCATGGCTGCTAACCAGACGAAACAGAAGGTCAACTTAAAACAGATCAGCGAGCGGCTGGGCGTTTCCCTGGCAACCGTGTCCAACGCCTTGAATCATAAAAGAGGCGTGAATACCCAGACGGCGGCGGCCGTGTTTCGTGTGGCCAAAGAGCTGGGATATATCAAAGAAGATACGATTTCCAAAATCAAATTCGTCATTTTCCGAAAAAACGGGCTGATCATTGAAGACACTCCTTTTTTTTCCTTGATTTTTGAGGGGATTGAAAAAGAGTGCCGTGCGCTGGGGTATGAAGTGGCGTTGAGCCACTTGAACCAGGAGGAGCCGGACTATGTGGCGCAGGTCCGGTGGCTCCTCAATGACAGCTCATCCGCATTGATCATTCTGGGGACCGAATTGTCGGACAAGGACGTGAAGCAGTTTGCCAATGCCAGCTGCCCGGTCCTCACGCTGGACTTTTGGTGCAGCGATATGACATTCAACGGCGTGCTGATCAATAATACGGACTCGGCGCGCATGGCGGTGGCCTATTTGATCAGCAAAGGGCACAGAGAGATCGGGTATCTGCGGGGACGGTTCCGGATCAAGGCGTTCCATTCCAGGGCGCAGGGATACCGCTTTGCCATGCACGCGGCGGAGCTCACTGTAAACCCAGACCACACGGTGACCGTGCAGACGTCCATCCTTGGCGCGTATGAGGACATGCTGGCGCATATCGACAGCGGCGCGCCCCTCCCGACCGCGTTCTTTGCCGACAATGACCTGATGGCGTTGGGCGCCATGAAAGCATTGCAGGAGCGTGGATACCGCATCCCCCAGGATGTTTCCATCATTGGCTTTGACGATATTTCCTATAGTGAGATCGCCAGCCCACCCCTGACTACGATCCGCGTCCCTAAGCAGGAAATGGGGCAGCTGGCGGTTCGCCGGGTTGTGGAGATGATGCGGGACGATAACAAGATCAAAACCAAGATCCAAGTCTGCACTAGCTTTGTGGAGCGGGAAAGCGTCTGCGAATTGAAGAAAAGGGGAGGAAGCCGTGATGCGGAAGCTAAAAACGAAAGAAATAGCCTTTGATATGGGCATTTCTCCCGCTACGGTGTCCCTTGCGCTGAATAACCGGGCCGGGGTGAGTGAACAGACCAAGCTGCGGGTGTTTGAATATGTAAAAAACGCGCAGGCCAAGAAGCAGGACCCTCCGGCGGGCGCGTTTGTGAAGCTGATCCTGTTCGCCGCCACGGAGCATTTGAAGAATTATGAGGAGCGGGACTTGTTCAACCTTGGCTATGTGGAAATCTCGCGCCTTTTGCAGCAGAAACAGATCGAGCTGCGGCTGGTCAGCGTTGCCACCAAAACGGAGCTTCACGAGGCCTTGATGGCCAGTGAGGCGGAGGGCGCGATTGGCGTGCTGCTGGAGGCCAATGAGCTTTCGGACGAGCTTCGCCCCATGCTCAGCGCATGCCCTACGCCACTGGTATTGTACGATTGTGAACTGTACGGCGAGGGATGGGACGTTGTGAATTTTCATAACAAGAAAGCGATCTTTGACGGCATGCGGTATCTGGAAAGCAATGGCCACCGGGATATTGTGTATTTGCGCAATTCTGTGACCATTCACAATTTTTCGGTCCGGCGCAAACACTATGTGCAATATTGTGAGGAGGGGCCTGGGAGAATGCCCGAGATCGTCAACGTGGGCAGTGCGCCGGAGGTGATTTGTGACTGTTTGACGAAGTACCTGCAGGGCAGGGCCAAGCTGCCCGACGCCTTGTTTTTAGAGAATTTCACCGTGTCCATCGGTGCGCTGAAAGCCTTGCAGAAGATGGGCCTTTCCGTACCGGGGGATATTTCGTTGATCGGCATTGATGATCTGCCGACTTCCACACTCCAATCCGTCGATTTAAGCCGCTTTAGCATGCCCCACCGCGAACGCAGCGGCCAGGTGGTCCGGCAGTTGCTCTACCGGATCGAAAAGGACAACCGAAACGCTTCCACGGAGATTTTGCTGGCGCCCGCATTCCATACAGGGCAAACCGTGCAGCAAAAAGTGTGATTTTATCAAAAATTTTAGATGGCCCGCCGCAGGCAACCCGGGGACAAAGGGAACCGCTTTGGAATCCGGGCTGTTTAGGGTGCGGGCAAAGGATACGCCCCGGTGGACATGGGCGCTTTTAAAGCAATATATAAAATTTGTTGACAAAATTTTAGTTCGGGCTATAATGCAGCTATGGAACTGAGTGTGAAGGGATGCGCCGACTACCACAAGGAAAGGTGAGATACTTTTGATGAACAACCGTTTGCTATTTCAGGTACCACCGCGGAAAAGAGTTCGCCTGATCATCAATACGGACTGTAAAAATGAAGCGGATGACCAGTTCGCTTTGGCACACCACTTGATGACGCCCAAGTTTGATGTCAAGGGCATCATCTCGGCGCATTTTGAATCCAAACAGGAGCTGTTTGGCCGGAAAAAAACCATGCAGGCCAGCTACGATGAAATACAGCTTGTGCTGCAGTTGATGGGGTTGGAGGGCCAATACCCCGTTTGCAAGGGTGCGCCGGAGGCCCTGCCGGATGAAAGCACGCCGGTGAACTCGGAAGGGGCGCAGCTGATCATCCAGGAGGCGCTCAAGGAGGACGACCGGCCGCTGTTTGTGGTTTTTCTGGGGACCATCACCGACTTGGCCTCCGCGCTTTTGATCGAACCCCAAATTGCCTCCCGCATGACGGCCGTATGGATTGGCGGCGGCACGTGGCCGGAGGGCGGGGAAGAGTTCAACCTGATGCAGGACGTGCACGCGGCCAATGTGGTGTTCTGCTCGCAGGTGCCTTTGTGGCAGGTGCCCAAGGATGTGTATAAGCAGGTGAATGTGACGCTGGCGGAGCTTCAGGTGCGGGTTGCGCCCTGTGGCGCGCTGGGGGCGTATCTGTTCAAACAAATGGTGGAGCTCAACGACGCGCTGGGTGACTCCCTGCAATGGCCCCATGGGGAAAGCTGGTGCATTGGCGACCAGCCCACCGTTTCCGTCCTGCTGGAGGATGGCGAGCGGGAAAACTATACGATGAAACCCGCCCCCCGGGTGGGAGCGGACTACCGCTATGTATCCGCGCCGCAAAACCGCCAGATTCGCGTGTATCACACCATTGACGCGCGGATGACCCTGGAGGACTTCTACGCCAAAATGCAGTTGTTTTTCCCGCCGGCAGGGGCTCTATAAAGGAGCCTCAGGCTGTCGAAAAAGGTCCGTTAGGGGCTGCCGCCCCTAAAACCGGTTGTTCGGTGTCGTACAAGGCACTGCCGTGCCTTGTACTCGCCTCACTGCCCCACCTCTCACTCGCTTTTGCCTACGGCAAAGCGCCCACAGGGCCTCGCTTTGATCGGCGTGCGCTTCACTGCCGTTCACGCACTTGTCAAAGCTCACACCTTCGGGTCGCTAACCGCTACGCGGTTGTGCGCACTGCGCACACGCTTCCCTCCGGTGCACTCGTTGACGGTGCCCCGCTCAGAGTTTCGTCCTGAACCCCTTCTTTCACTGCGTTTCACGCAGTGAAAGAATAATTTATAAAAGGCTGTTTTTGCAAAAACATAGCTTTTTGACAAGCGGGGGCTCTATAAAGGAGCCTTTTTGTAAATCCGGTGTAAACAGGTTAATTTCATTTTTGTTTTTACTAAAACGCTAAAATGTTTAGTAAATTTCATCAAGGAGAGCCTTTTTGGGTTTCACGGGCCAGAGAGCCCGGGCGGAAACCCTTGAAAACGATGCGGATTTGAACAGGGGAAAGTAAATATTCACTTAACAAATCAATAAATAAATTAGTTGACATGTGTATGCGGTTTGCGTATACTCCAATCAGATTCCAGGGCGAGCGGCAAAGAACACAAGCATTCTAAAGAAATTCTTGACTGATTTTGGAAAGAGCCCATGGAGAAAGAGAGGATTCATCCCGCTTTGTTTTTTTAGTGGAGCCTCCACAGAGACCTAAAAAAAGGCGGCAGGGACTAAACGCATTAGCAAGATTCGGCAACTTGTGCTATGATGGAGATCACCAATCAAAGATGCGAGGGATCGACAAATGAAAGTACGAGTGCGCGATATTGCGGAGCAGGCGGGCGTGTCCGCGGCGACGGTGAGCAACGCCTTAAATGGCAAGGGCGGCGTGGGGGATGAAACCAGCAAACGGATCCAGTCCATCGCCCGGGAAATGGGGTACGTTTTCGACAAAGCCGCCTCTCCCATGAAGGACTACATCCGGCTTGTGTTTTTTAGACGCCATGGCCTGGTGGTGATGGACACCCAGTTCTTCGCCGAGCTGATGGAAGCCCTGGAACGCTTATGCCACCAGAGCGGGCTGGAAATGATCATCACCCACATCCATATGGAAAAGGACGATGACTACCACCAGCGCATCCGCGACATCTGCCAGGAGGAATGCGCCGGAATCCTGCTGCTGGCCACCGAAATGTATTCCGAGGACGTGGAGCTGTTCGCCCACAGCAAGGCCCCGCTTCTGGTGCTGGACAGCCTGTTTCGCAACAAGCCCTTCAACTGCGTGGTGATGAACAACTTTGAAGCCGGCTATATCGCCACGGAACGGTTGATCAAGATGGGGCACACCCGGATCGAGCATGTCACCTCATCGGTGCGCTTCAACAATATGCGCTACCGCCGCAAGGGCTATGAGGCGGCCATGGAGGATGCAAAATTATCCGTTCCAGCAAACGCCCTCTGGCGCGTAACCCCCACCCTGGAAGGGGCCTACCGCGATATGTACGCCCTGGTGGGGCAGCGCAAGGACCCCATGCCCACCGCTTTTTTCATCGCCAATGACATCATGGCCGCGGGCTGCGTCCGGGCCATGAAGGAGCGTGGCATCAAGGTGCCGCAGGAGGTTTCCGTCATCGGCATGGATGATTTGGCCATCTGTCAGATCACCAACCCGGCCCTTTCCACCATCCGGGTATTCCGGGAGGACATCGCGCGGATTGCCGTGCGAAGGCTGATGGAGATGATAGACGAGACCACCTCCCGCTGCATCCAAAAGACGGAGGTCAGCGTGGAATTGGTGGACCGGCAAAGCGTATGCGACCTTCGGGATATTTGAGCCATCCCATCCCTTGTTCTCTCTCACGGGAAGCACCCGTGTGAAGAAATAGACCCATCACCCATTTCATGAAGGAGGAAGAATCAATGAAAAAACTGATTGCTCTGGTACTTGCTATGCTGATGGTCGTGTCCATGCTGGCCGTCTCCGCGCTGGCGGAGGGCAAACCCCTCATCGTGATCATCACGCCCAGCCACTCCAACCCCTATTTTAAGACCGTGGCGGACGCCGCCTCCGCCAAGGCCACGGAACTGGGCTACGAAGCATTGGTCATCCAGCATGACGACGATGTGACCAAGCAGGCCGAAGCCTTTGACACCGCCATTGCCCGCAAGGCGGCCGCCATCATTTGCGACAATGCCGGCGCGGATGCCTCCATCGCTCCCGTGCAAGCCGCCAAGGCTGCCGGGATCCCCACCTTCCTGGTAGACCGTGAAATCAACTCCACCGGCGACGCCGTGGCGCAGATGGTTTCTAACAACTATCAGGGCGCGTCCCTGGTGGCCGAGTACTTCGTGGAGTGCATGGCCGAAGAAGGCAACTTCGTGGAATTCACGGGCAAAGAGTCTGACACCAATGCGGGCGTCCGCTCCCAGGGCTTCCATGATGTGATCGACCAGTATGAAGGCCTGAAGATGATTGAGCAGCAGACCGCCAACTGGAGCCAGACCGAGGCCTTTGAAAAGATGGAATCCATCATCCAGGCCCAGGGCGCTGAGAACATCAAGGGTGTGATCTGCGGCAACGACACCATGGCCATGGGCGTCATCGAAGCTTGCCTGAAAGCCGGCATGAAGGATGTTATCGTATGCGGCTTTGACGGCTCCAACGACGTGCGGGACTCCATCCTCCGCGGCGAGATCAAGGCCACGGGCCTCCAGCCCATCGCGTATATCTCCGAGCAGGCGGTTGTGCAGGCGGATGAGTACATCAAGGCCGGCGGCAAGACCGACAAGGAAGAGAAGCAGCTGATGGATTGCGTGCTCATCAACAAGGACAACGCCAATACGCTGGACAACTTCGCGCAGAAGTAAGGCGGTTCGCGGCGAGGCAACAAGAGGGCGGCGTTATGGCATCATTGCCGAGGGCGTCCGCCCTCTTTTTCAACGAATACAGGGGGCTGTGCGGATGAAAAAGCAAAACCGTTTTATTCCTTGGATTTTTGTTGGACTCTTTCTCGTGCTGGTGGCGCTTACCTGCCGCGTCACCATCATTCCGGACGAAGTGCCGGAGACCATGGTCAACGCGGCAGGGGAGACCGTTGTGGTGGAAAAGCTGTCCGTCACGGAGCAGTACCGTGTCGACAACTGGGACAGCAAAGTCATTCCCGCCATTCAGGAAAGGGCCGTGGACGCGCCCCAGTTTCTGCAAGACGTAACCGCCGGTTTGAACGAGGCGGGCCAACAATATGGCAACCGCGCCAATGAAACCAGCGCCTGGAGCTTTTGCGTCAAGGGCACGGCCAAGGTGGTGGAGATTGAGAACGCGGATAAGCCCAATAAAACCAACCTTCTTTTGGACCTGCCCCCCTATGACGGCAGCGTGGATATGAAGCTGCATTTTGGGAAGGTGTTCCCCTCCAATATCAAAAACGCCATCCGGGATGGGGTGGGCTTTTTGCACCTGGACGATTTTGCCAACCAGGTGGAATTTGCGGACCTGACCACGGCCTTTAATAACCAGGTGAAGGAGTCCATAATTCTCAAGCAAAGTGCGCAGGACTTTTTGCAAAAGCGCATTTCCTTTTATGGCTGCATCTCGTTGCAGGATGCGAAACCGGAGTCCCTGGTCATCATTCCAGTGGAATTGAAGGTTGTGGAGGAATAGAGGATGGAGAAGGGCATGAACCCCGTGATGCAGGCCCAGAACATCACGAAAGTCTACCCCGGAACCACGGCGCTGAAAAACGTTGATTTTGAGGTGTATCCCGGCAAGGTCAACGTGCTCATCGGTGAAAACGGGGCGGGCAAAAGCACGCTGATGAAAATTCTGGCGGGCATCGAAAAGCCGACGGAAGGAACCATCACCCTGGAGGGGGAGGCCGTCCGTTTTCAGGATACCCGGGAGGCCTCAGGGCGCGGCGTGGGCATCATCCATCAGGAGCTGAACATGTTCCGGGAGATGCGCGTGGCGGACAACATGTTTGCGGGCAAGGAAATCAGCCGGATGGGCATGGTGGACCGCAAAACCCAGTCCAAGCGCGCCCGGGAAGTGCTCAGCCGCCTGCAACAGGACATTGATCCGGGCGAGATGATGCGCAATCTGCGGGTGGGGCAGCAGCAGGTGGTGGAAATCGCCAAAACCATGCTGCAACGGGAACTGAAAGTGCTGATCATGGATGAGCCCACCTCCTCCCTGTCCAACGCCGAGGTGGAGGTGCTTTTCAAGCTCATTGAAGATTTGAAAAATCAGGGCATTGCCATTATTTATATCTCCCACCGCCTGGAGGAAATTATCCGCATTGGCGATGTGGTGACCATCCTGCGGGACGGCAGCCGGGTGGCGGATGCCCAGGTGAAGGACATCAACGTCAGCTGGATTGTGGAGCGGATGGTGGGCCATTCGGCGCTGACCATTGAAAAGCCCCCTTATCAAGGCGCTGCCACGGAGCTTTTGAAAGTGGAGGAGTATTGCCTGCCCCGGCTGGGGGGCGGCTATACGGTGGACCATGTCAGCTTTACCCTGCATAAGGGCGAGGTGCTGGGCATTTACGGCTTGATGGGCGCGGGGCGTACCGAACTGGTGGAAAGCCTGATGGGCCTCCATTCCGAAGCCACGGGAACCCTGGTGGTGGATGGCGAGAGCGTGGGAAAGCCCAATGTGAGCCAGCAGATCGCCCGGGGCATGGTGCTGGTGCCGGAGGACCGCCAAAAGGACGGCCTGGTGCAAACCATGTCCATTGCCCAAAATGTGGCGCTTACCAGCATCCCCCGCTTTACCAAAAACGGCGTCATCAACAAGGGCCAGTGCAGGCTGGAAGTGGATGGCATTGTCAAGGAAATGCAGGTGAAGGTGGCGGATGTAAGGCATTTGATCACCAGCCTGTCCGGCGGGAACCAGCAAAAGGTGGTCATCGGCAAATGCGTGATGGCCAAGGCCAAAATCTTTATGATGGATGAGCCCTCCCGCGGCATTGATGTGGGCGCAAAGACGGACATTTTTTGCCTGATGCGGCGCTTTGCCGCCGAGGGCATGGGCGTGATCTTTGTGGGCAGCGAGCTGAAGGAGATCGTTTCCGTGTGCGACCGGGTGCTGGTGATGAGCAACGGCAAGCTGACCGCCGATTTGCGTGGCGCCGAGATGACGGAAGACGCCCTGGTGAAGGCCTCCGCTGCCGCCCTTCATACCGGAAGAGGCGCCGGACATGCCGCGCCTGGGCGGAGTGACGCAAGCGACAAAAAAGGGGGAGAAGGACAATGATCCAAACCAACAACCCGGCCAAGGGAAAAACCTCTTTGGGCATGCTGCTGCTTAGAGGGCGCACCTTCATCGCCCTGGCGATTTTGCTGGTCTATTTTGCTTTTAGCGCCCCGAATTTCATGGAATGGTCCTCCATTGTGCTGCTGGTGAAGCATGCGTCCATCTACGGACTGCTGGCCCTGGGGATGACCATGGTCATCATCACCGGCGGCATTGATTTGAGCGTTGGCGCGGTGGTGGGCCTGGCAGGGATGATCGCGGGGGGCATGATGGTGCAGGGCCTTCGTTTGCCCTTCCTCGGCGGAACCGTTTACCCCAATGTGCCGTTGATTTTAATCATCGTTTGCGGGATGGCGGTGCTGATCGGGCTGGGTTCCGGCTCGCTGATCGCCCGGGTGAAGGTGCCCGCGTTCATTGCCACCCTGGGGGCCATGTACATCTGCCGGGGCTTTGCCATGCTGCGCTCCGGCGGCGCGACGTTTCCCAATCTGTTTGGCAGCGCGGAGCTGGGCAATTTGGGATTTGACCTGATCGGCTCCGGCACGCTAGGGGGCATCCCTTATGCCATTCTTGTTTTCCTGGTGATGGCGGCCATTTCCACCTTTGTGATGAAAAAAACACCGCTGGGCAACCAGATCTACGCGGTGGGCGGAAATGAGCGCGCCGCCGTGCTTTCCGGCATCAAAACCACCCGGGTCAAGCTGTTCGTTTACATGTTTTCCGCCTTTTGCGCGGCGCTTTGCGGCATTATCAAAGCCAGCGAGCTGCGGGCGGCCCATCCCGCCACCGGCGAGGCCTGGGAAATGAACGCCATTGCTTCCGTGGTGCTGGGCGGCACCAGCATGTCCGGCGGCGTGGGCACCATCGGCGGCACCATCATCGGCGTGCTGGTGATTACGGTGCTCAACGACGGCATGATCATGATGGGGGTTTCCACCTTCTGGCAAATGGTCATTAAAGGCGTTGTGATCATCATCGCCGTGGTCATCGACCTGGTGCAAAAGGATTTGCAGAAGAAGGCCGCTTTGGCGGCGCGGGTCAAGTAGAAGCAAAGGGCGCAAGGAGTACGCTTTCTTTGCGTGGATGGCAGGAGAAAAGGAGGAATGCGCATGGATGCGGAGCAAATCGCCCGTTTGGCCAACCAGCGCCGGGCGGACGCCATCACCATGATTCACCGGGCAGGGACCGGGCATACCGGGGGAGCGCTATCCGTTTTGGATATTCTCAGCGTTTTATACTATGACATACTGCGTGTGCGGCCAGAGCAACCCTTGTGGGAGGACCGGGACCGCTTTCTGCTCAGCAAGGGCCACAGCGTGGAAGGATACCTGGCGTTGCTGGCGGATTTGGGGTTTTTCCCCAAGGAGGAGCTGCGCACCTTCTCGGTGGCGGGAAGCCGCCTGATTGGGCACCCCAGCAACAAAACGCCCGGTGTAGAGGTTTGCACCGGGGCCCTGGGCCATGGCTTGCCCGTGGGCGTGGGCATGGCCCTGGCCGCCAAGCGGCTGCAAAAGAACTACCGCACCTTTGTGGTCATGGGGGACGGCGAGCAAGCGGAGGGCAGCGTGTGGGAGGCGGCCATGGCGGGCGCCCACTACAAGCTGGACAATTTGTTTGCCATGATTGACCGGAACGGTCTGCAAATCAGCGGGAGCACCGAGCAGGTGATGGCCCTGGAACACTTCCATGACAAATGGGCTGCCTTTGGCTGGGAGGTCACGGACGTGGACGGCCATGACGTGGGAGCGCTGCTGGACTACTTCCACAGCGCCAAGGCCGGGGGCAAACCCCACTGCCTGATCTGCCATACGGTGAAGGCCAAGGGGCTGCCCTTTGCGGAAAACCAGAAGGACTGGCATCACAAGGTGCCCACGGCGGAGCAGGTGCAGCAGGGCTACAAGGCCCTGGGCGTGGAAGGGGTGAGCTGGGCATGAAAACCGAAGCCGTACGCATGGCCTTTACCAAAAGGCTGTTGGAGCTGGCGAGAGAAGACAAAGCCCTTTTCGCCGTGGCCACGGACAGCCGTGGGTCCGTGACCTTGGGAGACTTTGCCAGCGAGCTGCCAACACAGTTTGTGGAGTGCGGCATTGCCGAGCAGGACGCCATCGGCGTATCCGCCGGGCTGGCCAACGCAGGGCTGAGGCCCTTTGTGTGCGGGCCCGCCTGTTTTTACTCCCTGCGCTCCGCCGAGCAGGTGAAGGTGGACGTGGCCTATTCCCACATGAATGTGAAGATCATGGGCGTTTCCGGCGGGGTGAGCTATGGCGCGCTGGGGGGCACCCATCACGCCACCCAGGACATTGCCCTGATGCGGGCCATTCCCGGCCTTGAAATCTTTCTGCCTGCGGATGGCCCTCAAATGGAGAAGCTGACGGACTACCTGGCAGGTTCCGGAGAACCCGCCTATGTGCGCATGGGCCGCGGCGCGGTCCCCACGGTGTACGAAGGAGAGGTTCCCTTTACGCCCGGCAAGGCCAATCGGCTGGCGGCGGGCCAGGATGCGGCCCTCATCGCCTGTGGGGAGATGGTCTACCCTGCCCTGGAGGCGGCCAAGCGGCTAGGGCAAAAAGGAATCCGCGTATCCGTCTATGATATGCACACCCTTCGGCCCCTGGATGAAGCCGCCGTTTTGGAAGCGGCGGAAACGGGCCTTGTGGTTACGGTAGAGGAGCACAGTGTTCACGGAGGTCTGGGCGGCGCGGTGGCGGAGGTGCTGGCCGTGAAGAAGCCCACCCAAATGCGCATTCTGGGCCTGCCGGACGAATGGCTCCGCAGCGGCGCTTCGGCGGAGGTATTCGCCCACTATGGCCTGACGGGGGAGGGCATAGCCGCCGCCGTATTGGAGGCGATGGGCCAATGAGTGGAAAGCATTTGATGGTGGTGGACCAAAGCACCTCGGCCAGCAAGGTCTTTCTTTTGGACGAAAAGGGAGAGATTGTGGGCCGGTTCTCCAAAAACCATCAGCAATTCTACCCCGGGCCGGGACATGTGGAGCATGACGCGGAGGAGATATGGCAAAACCTGCGGGAGGGGATTTCGCAGGTGGCTGCGGGGGTAACGGACCTGGCCGCCCTGGCCATCACCAACCAGCGGGAAACCACCGTGCTTTGGGACCGAGCAAGCGGAAAGCCCCTTTGCCACGCGGTGGTATGGCAGGACGTGCGGGGAGAAGCCCTGTGCAAGGAATTGGCCGCCCATGGCGAGGACGTGCGGGCGAAAACCGGCCTTGCCTTATCCGCCTACTTTCCGGCAGCCAAAGCCGCCAGCGTATTGCGGGAAAGGCCGGATTTGCGGGCCAAAGCCCGGGAGGGCAGCCTGTGCATTGGCACGGTGGACAGCTACCTGGCCTACCGGCTGACGGAGGGCCAGGTGTTTCAAACTGATGTGAGCAACGCCAGCCGCACCCAGCTGATGGATTTGCGGAAGCTGGCCTGGGACCAGGGCCTGTGCGATTTGTTTGGGATTCCCAGGCATTGTTTGCCCCGCATCGTTCCCTCGGATGGAGATTTTGGCCAGGTAGAGGCCGGCGGCCTGCCCCAGGGGCTGAGGATTACGGGTGTGATGGGGGACAGCCACGCCGCCCTCTTTGGCCAGGGGTGCCACCAACAGGGCATGGCCAAGGCCACCTATGGCACCGGGTCCTCGGTGATGATGAACATCGGCCTAGCGCCCAGGCTGTCCGGCTTCGGGCTGTCCACCTCCGTGGGGTATGCCTTTCAGGGGCAAACCTGCTATGTGCTGGAGGGAAATGTGACCTGCTCCGGAGACACCCTGTGCTGGCTGCGGGATGAGGCAGGGATGGTGGCCGATGTGGCGGAAGTGGAACGGCTGGCAGACACGGTGCCGGATACCCAGGGGGTATACTTGGTGCCCGCCTTCTCCGGGCTTGGCGCGCCGTACAGCGACAGCAACGCCAGGGCTCTGCTGTGCGGCATGAACCGGGGAACCACCCGTGCCCATATCCTGCGGGCGGCGCTGGAAAGCATGGCCTTTCAGGATGCGGACATCATCCGGGCCATGGAAGGAGACACGGGGAGCCGCCTTCGGGAGCTTCGGGTGGACGGGGGGCCCACCCACAACGCCCTGCTGATGCAGCTGCAGGCGGACTTGCTGGATTGCCCTGTGCAGTGCGCCAGCGCCAGCGAGCTGAGCGCCCTGGGCGCAGGCTATATGGCGGGCCGAACGGTGGGCCTGTACCAGGGCATGGAAAGCGTGCAGCGGGGCGCGGGAACCCGGTATGAGCCCGGCTGCAGCGTTGCCTGGCGGAAAAATGCCTTGGAGGGTTGGAAGGCGGCGGTGGAACGCTGCCGGTAGCAGCCCTGAGATCGGCCTGGATTCATTCAGCATCATAAAAAGGAGTTGTTGTTCATGGCAACCTTTGGCGTACTGATTTCAAACCGCAGTTTTTTTCCCGACCATCTGGTGCTTACCGCGCGGGAAAAGCTGCTGAAAAGCTTGAAGGCCTGGGGGCATGAGGTCATCACCCTCTCCACGGAGGATACCTTCATGGGAGAGACCATGACCTATGAGGAGGCGCAAAAATGCGCCAAGCTGTTCCGGGAGCATATGGACGAAATGGACGGCATCATCATCTGCCTGCCCAATTTTGGCGAGGAAACCGGCATTGCGGACGCCGTGAAGTGGTCCAAGTGCCAGGTGCCCATTTTGATCCAGGCCTGTGATGATGATTTTGACAAGCTGCAGCTGGAAAACCGCCGGGATGCCTTCTGCGGAAAGCTGAGCCTGTGCAACAACCTGTACCAGTATGGCATCAAGTACAGCCTGACCACACGGCACACCTGCCCCGTGGACGGCCCGGAGTTCCAGGCGGATGTGGAGAAGTTCGCAAGGGTGTGCGCAGTGGTGAAGGCCATGAAAACCGCCCGTATCGCGCAAATCGGCGCCCGGGTGATGCCGTTTCGCACCGTGCGGTACAGCGAAAAGCTGTTGCAGCAGGCGGGCATCACCGTGGAGACCGAGGATTTCAGCGAAATTCTGGCGGATATTGAACAATTGACGGATGAGAAGCGCATAGCCGATAAGGTCGCGGAAATCAAGGCCTATGGCAAGATTGCAGCGGACATCGACGAAGCCAAGATCCGGCGGCAGGCCAAGCTATGCATCGCCATGGAAGACTGGATGACGGACCACCACTGCGACGCCAGCGCTATCCAGTGCTGGGACAGTGTGGAAGCCAACTACGGCTGCGCCATGTGCCTTGTCATGTCCATGATGGGGGAGAAGGGTATGCCCTCCGCCTGTGAAACAGATGTGATGGGGGCGGTAAGCATGCTGGCGCTGCTGCGGGCCAGCGGCGTTCCGCCCATCTACCAGGACTGGAACAACAACTACAAAAACGAGCCCAACAAATGCATCAACGTGCATTGCTCCAACTACCCCGCCTGCGCTTTCCAGGAAAAGCCGGAAATCGCCAACCTGGACATTCTGGCCACCACCCTGGGTACCGAAGTCTCCTTCGGCGCACTGAAGGGCCGGGTGCGTCCCAGCGCCATGACGTACCTGAAAGTAAGCACGGAGGACCGCACAGGAACCATCAAGTGTTACCTGGGCGAAGGAACGTTTACCGACGATCCCCTGCCCACCTTCGGCGGCGTGGCCGTGTGCGAGGTGCCGGATTTGAACGGGCTGATGAGACACCTGACGCAGAATGGATACGAGCACCACGTGGCCTTGACCCAGGCGGGCGTGGCGGACATTTTGGAGGAAGCCCTGGGCAATTACATGGGCTGGCAGGTGTACCGGCATAGCTAACGGGTAGTTGGACACAAAGTATGGCAAGGCATGCACCAGACCGCCAAACGTGTTTCTGAGTGGATCATAGAGCAAACTCCAGAAACGTAGCAACAGGATTTGCGAGAGATTTTTTCCTGGCGCTCAGCCGAGGGAGGCATCCTGGTGCTATGCTGACCGGACGAGGCAACGCGCCAGGGAAAAAGATCCGCAAAGACTGTGCTATGTTTCTGGAATTTGCTCTAGTATAAGCCCTGTTCTCACTTTCATGAAAAACAGGGCCATTTTTTTGATTTTGAAAGCCCTTCCCTTATTTGGCCAGTGCATACTCCTTCATGGTTTTCGGTACGGGCCATTCCATGTTGGCATAGCAAAATTCGATAAAAGCGGGTCCCCGCTGGTCTAAGTACATCAGGCAAGATAATCGCACATTTCCCCAATGGGTATATATACCAACATTTGATTTTTCCTTTTCAAGGATTTTTACCATCTCCGCTGAATCCCATGGACCTTCGGGCTTCAGTAAGCCGATGCCATTGCCTTGAAGGATCAAATAATCCTTGTCCGGCGCCCCAAATTGCAGAACCGCCTTTTCCCACATCTCTTGATAAACCTGTAGCCCCAGTGCGCCGTAATCTGTGATCCCATTCTCATATTCCGGAAGAATCTGTAAAAGCTGCGAGTATCGCTTGATATATTGCAGCTTGGCATCCTCGCCACGGAACGTTGCGGCAAGGGTGGCAGGATAGCCAAACAAGTCCGTTTCATGGTTTTGGCTTGTCACAATCTGATCATCGGCCACGGCTTCGATGGTCATGTGCATCCCTGCTTGCTTTTGCGCCGCCTGTTGAAACTCTTCCGGCGTGGTGCTGTCAAAGGGGATGTCCCAAAATAAATACAGCCCATCGGTATTCTTTTTTGCCACCTCGCTGGCGCCCGCTGTCATGGGCAAAATAACCAGAGACAGCGAAAGCAAAGCTGCAACCATACATACCCTTTTTATGCCTTTCATGATGTTCCCTCCAGGTCAGTCTTTTTGGATGTACAACTGGACGGTTCTCACTGCTTCATCGTTACACACATCCTGATCAAAGCGGATTTTTGGACACAAAAGAGTCATCGTGATGCTCTTTACTTGACCTTGATGGCCACCGTCATGTCTGCGACCCCGTCCTCCATAGGCGCAAGGTACAGCTCCTCCGGCAGGTTTTCGATATGGGGATAGACAAACTCTGCCCATTCATTTCCGCAGCCATTGTTGCCAAACACACCGGGGAACAGCTGCTTCCCATTTCCATCCACCAATTCCAAACTGGCGACCCAGCCTCCAAACACGTCCGCGCCGCCATATTCCCACAGCAGCTTACCGTCCTCACCATAAAAGCCTTCTCCGTTCTCGGCCTTGTACGCGGCAATCGCGTCCGGATTCCCCTCCAGGGAAAGCGTAAGATAAGTCATCATGGGCGAATAGCACACCTCTGTCACCTGGGCGGTCACCTCGGGGGTTTTGACGGCAACGTTGGGATGTTCAACCCGCACCTTGGCAAGGGTATCCGCCGTATCCAGCGTAAAGGTGACGATCCCCTTGTCCGGCTGCTTTAATTTGCCGCTTTCATCGTACTTGTCGGGATTGGCATTTTTTCGGTACTCGTCCAAGGACTGGCGCTCCCCAATGGGCAGCCCGATCTCCACCTGGCCGGAGAGCTGAACGGCCTCGTTGTCCAGCCGCCAGTATTCATCCTGAATGATTTCGCCAGGGGTCTTGCTGCCGCTGGTAACAGACCCGGAATTGCCCGGCATATCCACCGCTTGGCCATTGATCCAAAGCTGATCGATCCACCAGCCCACGCCATGGTCATAGAGCAGCTGCATGTCTTCCTCGGCAATGCCCTCGCCGGTTTCACCTGTCCTGTACATGCCCAAGGGGGTATCCACATCCTTCATCCGGTAGGAATACCGGATAAACAGGGTCCTGCCGTCGTATCCGGCCTCCAGGATGGTGATATCCACATGATGAACCGTTGTCTGTGCCAAACCGCTTTGCATCACCTGGTCTGCGTTCTTGGGGGCAGGGCCGGTCATGAAGGACAAGGTATCGAAGATATGCCACTGATACGCGGCAAAGGCCACTGCGCCGAGAAGCAGGGCGATCAGCAAAGCAAAGGCCAGTGTCCGGCGGCCTTGCCAATTCCTTCTGCCTGCCATGGGGCGTTCTTGGTTCATCTGCTCGTATGCTTCCCTGGCGACAATGCCATCCAGCGTGCTGCACATCGCATTGTGAAACTTTCCGGGCACATCCGGGCTCATCCCCATCGCCTGTTGATACTGCTTTATATTGAACATAAGTCTTCCTCCCATTCCTCGCGGAGCAGGACGCTCAGGCGCTCCCGCGCAAACTTCATGCGCGATTTGACGGTGCCGGAAGGCAAGCCCAGCAGCTCCGCCATGTCCTGCACAGAGTATCCCTCCAAATAGTGGAGTGTGATCAACACGCGCCATTCCGGTTTGAGTGAGTCGATCGCTTCCTGGAGCGGAACGGGGGTCTGGGGCGGCGGCACAGCCGCGGTAGCCTCCTCCAAGGGAAGGTAGCTGCGTTTTTTATGCTTACGAAGCATGTCGTTGCACTGGTTGACCAAAATACGCATCAGCCAGGGGCGAAAACAATCCATGCTGCGAAGTGTTCCCCTCTTTTGCCATGCGCGGGTCAGTGCCTCCTGTACCGCATCAGCGCAGTCGTTGTTATTGCGCAACACGGAAAAGCTCACATGGTACATGAGCTTTTCCAAACGCATGGCTTCCGCTTGAAACGTTACGGCATCCACACGGTTCTCTCCTTTCGCTGCCGCAGGAGGGCCCTCCTAACAGCGGTTCTTTTGCATAGCGGCTTTGCCCGGGTTTCATACATAGGACGAATAAGGTTGGGAAAAAGTTTATGGATTTGGAAAAATAGATTGAAAAGGAAAATTCAAACAAGATATTTGAAGTTTTTCCGTCTGAACCGTCGTGCATTCTGAAAAGCTGCCACGGGAGGACACACATGATAGGGTTCTCAGAAAAGCTCTGATCATAAGAACAGGCTGATCATCAATGAGGAAAGCGCGGCTGTTGTGAGGCGAATTTTTTCCATGATCTTAGAGGGGAAACTTCCAAGCGAAATCGCGGCGCAATTCAATGCGGAAGGGATACCGACCCCGGCGCAATACCGATGTATGAATCATAAACATCTTGATATGCCCAAACGGACAAGCTGTCAATGATCATTTCACACATTATGGAAAAAATTCTGGCGGACAAGCCCATTGAACTTGAGGGAGGATTCTGCATCAGGCCGTGCTCGAAGCGTTCGCGGCGACCCCAATTCCAATGCCTCCGTCTGGACGCTGGGCGAACGCTGGCATGGTGCAAGGCCGAGGCGTTGATCTCTCTTGGGTCGTGCATAACGCCTTGTTATGTAAAGCTTCCTAAATAACAGGGCTGCCCAGAGGAGAGACCCAGATGGAGGAAATCCGTGGAGCGTTTGTTTGTTTGGATGGTGAGAAATCATGAGTGCTGAGTATGACCTGCATCGAGTATATTGCATCATCTACTAATTGTGGTATAGTATTCCCGTTGGTTCTCTCAATTTCATCACACTTTGTGCTGGAACGGAGCGGAAGGAATGGTTATCACGATGGGAAAAAAGATAGGAATTATCGTCTGCACTCTGCTGCTGTGCCTGACAACCTCCGCCCAGGCGGGTAACACACGGCTGGTAAAATACAGCGCTTGGGAATTATACGGCCAAGAGGAACAGCTGGAGGACAAGGAAACGCCGGAGGTCATCCAGCGCGTGGTGGATACGGCGTATGATGAGTATACGAAGGTGGGCGGGAAATCCCTGAAGCGCGCCAACGCGTACACGCGCTGGTACGGCGTCGGGGGATGCGCTTGGTGCAGCATATTCGTCACGTGGTGCTCGGCGCAGCAGGATATTCCGTTGTACTTCCTGAAGGACATCTCCCAAAAGCCCGAAGAAAAGCCCAAGGATGAGATATTCAATTTCAAAGTGCGATTTATCCCGCCGCTGTTCAAGGCATTTGAGGATGTTGGGCGGGTCAGCGCGGTGCCCCGCCCGGGATATACGATCATATTCGCCAGCAGATCGGGTCTGTGGGAGATGCACGTGGGGATCGTGCGTAGCGCCGAGCTGCAGGCGGATGGGCGCTACCTGATCGAAACCATCGAGGGAAACCAGGGGAACACCATCCGGCATTACCTCTTCCTGTACGATCCGCACGCGATCTACCAGCAGGGCAACATGAGCTTTTTAGAAAAACCGCCGGAGGGCGCGGAGGAGCGGCTGATCATCAAGCCCCGCAACTCGTCCTGGTGCGTGAAGGGCTTTGGCGCGACATGGGAATAAGCGGTGAAGGACAGCGAGATCGGCAGGAGTACATGGATCTATTCAATAGAATCGATGGCTTAAAGGCTGAGCTATCCAGACGCCGCCCATTGACCCAAGGAGAAATATCAAAACCTACAACAGAACATGGGACACAGCACCATCAGCACGACGCTTGACGTTTTCGGCCATGTCAGTGAGCAGATAAAAAAAGAATCAGCCGATCGAATGGATGCCTATACCGAAATATTGTTTCGGTAGCGTTCCGCCATATCGAAAGAGGCCCGGCTGCGGTAAAGTGTGCGGCAACACAAAAGAAAGACCCTTGCAAGCTTTATGCTGCAAGGGTTTCCTTTGCGTTTAGACCCCAGGGTCGTTTGCCGCTGCGCGGCTGTGCGCACCGCGCCTCGCTTTGATCGGCGTGCGTTTCACTACCGTTCACGCACTTGTCAAAGCTCACACCTGCGGGTCGCTAGCCGCTTCGCGGCTGTGCGCACTGCGCCTCGCTTTGATCGGCGTGCGTTTCACTACCGTTCACGCACTTGTCAAAGCTCACACCTGCGGGTCGCTAGCCGCTGCGCGGCTGTGCGCACCGCGCCTCGCTTTGATCGGCGTGCGTTTCACTACCGTTCACGCACTTGTCAAAGCTCACACCTGCGGGTCGTTTGCCGCTTCGCGGCTG
>JAVBPU010000005.1:0-224256 GCA_031549415.1 Eubacteriales bacterium
CTCGAACCCTCGACCTCCAGCGTGACAGGCTGGCATTCTAACCAACTGAACTACCGGGCCATTCTGGTGGGAACAACAGGGCTCGAACCTGTGACCCTCTGCTTGTAAGGCAGATGCTCTCCCAGCTGAGCTATGCTCCCCAATGCCGCTTTGGGCGGCGACGTGATATATCATACCTGCCACCAGGCCATTTGTCAATACGCAAATGCCGTGGATTGGAAATTTTCTGTGCGCGTCCCGCTGGAGACGCGCTAGGACAAAGGCCCGCTAGGCCTTCCCCAGCAACGCCAGCGCCTGGTCCCAGATCCTGTCCGCCAGCTCCCGCTTGGAAAGCATAGGGTATTCGGTCTCCCCCTGGGCGGTCACCAAGGTGGCGATGTTGGTGTCGGTGCCAAAGCCCGCCCCTTCCTTCGTCACGTCATTGGCCACCACCAGGTCCACCTGCTTGCTTCGCAGCTTTTTGCGGGCATTGGCCACCAAATCCTGGGTCTCCGCGGCAAAGGCCACCAGCACCTGCCCCGGTCTTTTGCGCTGCCCCACAGCCTTGGCCACGTCCGGGTTTTCCACCAGTTCCAGTATCAGAGGGGCGCCCTCTTGCTTTTTCAGCTTCTGTTGGCTTTCGTTCTTGAAACGGTAATCCGCCGGGGCGGCAGCCTGGACGATGATCTCCTGCTCCTGGCAAAGCTCCATCATGGTATCATATAGGTCCTGGGTGCTTGTCACGGGCACCCGGGTCACTCCCCCGGGCACCGGCAGGCTTACAGGCCCGGATACCAGGGTGACCTTTGCGCCCCGCTGCTGGGCCGCCTCCGCCAGGGCATAGCCCATCTTGCCGGAGGAATCATTGGTGAGGTAGCGTACCGGGTCCAGCCGCTCCACCGTGGGACCGGCGGTGACCAAGACGGGTAGGCCCTCCATGTCCCGCCTGGGCAGCAGCAGCAAAAGCGCCGCCTCCACGATGTCCTGGGGCTCGCTCATGCGGCCCGCCCCATTGTCCCCACAGGCCAGCAGGCCTGTGTCCGGGCCTATGGTATGCACGCCCCGCTGTCGCAACGCCCGCAGGTTTTCCTGGGTCGCGGGGGCCTCCCACATGGCGGTGTTCATGGCCGGTGCTAACAGAATGGGCCCCCGGCTGGCCAGCAACGTGGTGGTGAGCATATCGTCCGCAATCCCCGCCCGCAGCTTGGCCAGCAGGTTGGCTGTGGCGGGGGCCACCAGCATCAAGTCCGCCTTCTTGGCAAGGGCCACGTGCTCCACTTCCCAGGCCGCCTCCCGGTGGAAGGTATCCACCGTCACAGGCTGCCCGGAAAGGGTTTCAAAGGTCAAGGGGGTTACGAACTCCGTGGCGTTCTTTGTCATCACCACGTCCACCGTCGCCCCCAGCTTTTTCAGGCGCGAAACCATATCCACGGCCTTGTAGGCCGCAATGCCGCCTGTGACGCCCAGCACCACGCACTTGCCGGAAAGCATGCTATTCCTCCGTTTCGGGGTCCCGGTGATAGGTGAGCAACCCCCGGTTCACCTCGTCAATGGCAACCATCAGGGGCTTCATCTCCTTAGGGTCGATCAGGGGCTGGGCGCCGCCCACCAGCTGGCGGGCCCGTTTGCTGGTCTCCACCACCAAAGTATAGCGGCTGTCCACCTTTTCGCTCAGTTCCACAATGGAAGGTCTTACGATGGCCATTCTGGGATTCCTCCTTTATTCTTCCGGGATGGTTGGGATAAACCGGATGGTGCGCTGCTTTTCGGCGTCCACGATGTTCTTGAGCTGCACATAGGCCAATTCCAGATCATCGTTGATCAAAGCATATTGATAGCAGGAGATTTTTTGAATCTCCTCACGGGCATTGTTCAGCCTGCGCTCAATCTCCGCCGGATCGTCGGTATTTCGGGTATGAAGGCGCACGCGCAGGGCCGAAAAGCTGGGCGGCAAAATGAAAATGCTGACATATTCCTCCGCCTGCTCCATCACGTGGATGGCCCCCTGGGGGTCCACGTCCAGCAGCACGTTCTTGCCCGCGTCCAGGTTCTTTTGCACCTCTTCCTTCAGGGTGCCGTACCGGTGCCCGTGGACGGTGGCATGTTCCAAAAAAGCGTTCCGCGCCAGTAAACCATCAAAGGCCATCTCGTCCACAAAATAATAATGGACCCCGTTGACCTCCCCCGGCCTGGGTTCCCGGGTGGTCACGCTGCAGGAAAACACAATGCTTGGGTCGCTGTTCATCAGCTTCTTCACCAGCGTTCCCTTGCCTGTGCCCGAGGGCCCTGAAATAATCAGAAGCATGCTCTTGCGCTGAATCTGCACGTTCCGCTCAAGCCTCCCTTTCCTCGGTCTGGATGCCTGCCTCCCGGCTGCCTACGCGCCCAGAAACCGTTTCCGGCTGAATGGCGGAGAGAATCACATGGTCGCTGTCGGTCAGGATCACCGCGCGGGTCCTGCGGCCCTGGGTGGCGTCCACCACCCGCTTCTGTTCCCGCGCCTCCTGTACCATCCGCTTGATGGGCGCGCTATCCGGGCTGACGATGGCGATGATGCGCTCCGCCACCACCATGTTGCCAAAACCAATGTTGATCAGCCGCATCCTTGCCTCCTATACCACGTTTTGCGCCTGCTCCCGCAGCTTTTCCAGGATGCACTTGGCCTCCACCACAAGCTGCGCGATGTCCGCGTCCGAAGATTTGGAGCCGATGGTATTGACCTCCCGGTTCATCTCCTGCAGCAAAAAATCCAGCTTTCGGCCAATTTCTGCCCGGCTTTTCAGCCCGGCCTCAAACTGCGCCATGTGGCTGCGCAGGCGGCTCAACTCTTCATCAATGGCGGCGCGGTCCGCCAGGGTGGCCACCTCCTGGGCCAGGCGCTGGGGGTCGATGGCTTCCACCTGCCACTCCCGCAAACGGCTTTCCAGCCGGGCCTTATAGGCCAGCGCCGTCCTGGGGGCCAAGGCGGCGATCCCTTCTACCTTTTGCAGCAGCTCCGCCAGGTTCTGTTCCATATCTTCCCCAAGGGCCTCCCCTTCCATCCGGCGCATGGCCATCAGCTGGGCAATGGCCTTGTCAAAGGCTTCCTCCGCCAACGCCGTCACCTGCTGGGGGTCCTCCTGGCCCTCCTGGATGCTGAGCGCCCCGCATAGGGTCAGCATTTCCGCCAGGCTGGGCTGGGCTGCCTCGGGCAGCATGTCTGCCGCCCCCTGCAGCGCCTGCTGGCAAGCTGTGAGCAACGGCATATCCAGTTTCACCGCGCGGGCATCCTCCCGGTGATTTTGATAGGTCACAAACACGTCCAGATGCCCCCGGCCCAGGCCGCTGGCATTGATGCACCCCCGCAGCGCGTCCTCCAAAAACAGCAGCGCCCTGGGCAGCCGGTAGGATACGTCCAAAAAACGGTGGTTCACGGTTTTGAGCTCTACCAGCATTTCCCGCTCCTCGCGGCACAGCAGGCAACTGCCATATCCGGTCATGCTCTGCACCCTTTTCCACCATCCTTGTTACCACAGTTTCACCAGCTTGCAAAAGCTGTTAAATTTAAGTATATCATAGGTGTTTTGTTTTGAAAAGCGCCGTAGCATATTTCTTCCAGCTTCGCTTAATCTTCCAATCCCTTAAGAAATGCCCCAATGATCCTCATTAGCTCTGCCGTATCAATCGGTTTTCCAATATGTTCATTCATCCCGGCCGCCCGGCAAGCATCCGCATCTTCTTTGAAAGCATTGGCCGTCATGGCCACAATGGGAATGGACAACGCTTTGGCCGTTCCCATCTCCCGGATTTTTCGCGTGGCCGTCAGCCCGTCCATCACAGGCATCTGTACATCCATAAAAATCATATCATACTGGTCCTGATTTTCTGCGAACATGCGCAAGGCTTCCTCGCCGTTTTCCGCGCAATCTATCTTGATTTTCGTTTCCTCCAACAGCGCCTTGACAATTTCTTGGTTAATTTGAATGTCCTCCACCAAAAGCATACGGCAACGGCTAAAAGTTTTCAAAACCCGCTCTTTTTCAGTTCGCCTCGACACCAACGACTCTTGGTTGATCACCAGCTCATGGATCGCGTTCAAAATGGAAGACTGGAAGAGGGGTTTTTGGATAAACCGCATAATCCCCGCTTCCCGCGCTTCCGCTTCAATTTGGTTCCAATCGGAAATGGAGATCATGATGACGTTGACGCTGTCCCCTGCCAGCAAGCGGATCCGGCGAGCGGTTTCAATGCCATCCATGCCTTCCATGGTATAGTCCACAAAGACGATATCGTAATTTTCCCTTTGATGCATCGCCTGGCGGAAGATGGAGATGGCCTCCTCCCCATCATGGGCCAGGTCGCAGTGAATGCCAAACTGCTCCATCATGCGCCGAAAGTACTCCAAAACCTCCGGATCGTCATCAATGGCCAAAACCCGGATGGCGGCATAAACAGATTGATCAAAAACATTCTTGTTCTCGTTCAGGCGGTCCACCGCAAGCTTCACCGTAAAGCTGAAGCAACTGCCTTTGCCAGGCTCGCTGGTCACGCTGACAGAACCGCCCATCAGCTCGATAATTTTCTTGGAGATAGCCAGTCCCAGCCCGGTTCCACCAAATTTACGGGTAATGTTCGCCTCCGCCTGCTCAAAGGACCGGAAGAGCTTTGTCATTTGCTCCGGCGAAATGCCAATGCCGTTATCAATCACTTCACAGCACAGGGTACAAAACTGCTCGCTTTTCTCTACATTGCTGATTTTCAGCGTAACATTGCCGTGATCGGGCGTAAATTTGACCGCGTTGGACAAAAGATTGGTGATCACCTGGGAAAGCCGAAGCTCGTCCCCAATCACACAATGGGGTATCGCGGTGTCCAGGTTGACAAATAAATTGATTTTCTTTTCCTCCGCCTTGACGGAGATGACGCTTGTGATGTTCTCCAGCATTTTCTCCAAATTAAAGGGTTCAGGCTGAAGCTCCAGCTTATTGGCGTCGATTTTGGACATGTCCAGAATGTCGTTAATGAGGGCCAGCAAATGGCGGGAGGCTTCGTTGATCCGATCCAGGCAATAGAGCATTTTTTCGGGGTCCTTGGACGTCTGCCCAATTCTCGTCATCCCGATGATCGCATTCATGGGCGTGCGGATTTCATGGCTCATATTGGCGAGAAAGACGCTTTTGGCCGAAGCGCTGTTTTCGGCGGCGTTCTTCGCTTTTTCCACCTCCGCCATCATGGCCTTGTATTCTCTCAAATCCCTGAAATAGCCCGCCACGCGAAAGCTGCCTTGATACGCCACCTTCACCAGCGTTACCTCGGCGGGGATCAGCTCATTCTTGCTGTTTTGGTGCATCCACTCAAAGGTGCAGGCGCCTTCCCGCATGGCCTGTTGCATCACCCGCCTGTGCTTTTCCGCGGAACGGACGCCATCGGGCTGAAACTCCGGCGAGAATTCAAAGAAGCGCTCAGTCAGCTGTCTTTTATCCTCCACCTGGAAGAATTTCAGGGTGGTATCATTGCATTCCACCAGCCTGCCTTCATCGTCCCAAAAGCCAAAGCCTATGGGTGTCGCGTCAATCATGATCTGGTTGAGCTCGTCCGCTTCCCGTGCCTTTTCCCGCGCCTCCAGCTCCGCGCGCATATCCCGAATGTACCCAATAATCCGGTGGCTGTCTTTATAGGCCACCCGCTTGAGCGTGACCTCGGCGGGCAGCAGGCCCCCTCCCATGGTTTTGTGCAGCCATGGAAAAGTGACTTCGCCACACTTCATGGCCCGATCAATGTATTCCAGCGCCATTTCATCGGCACGGCGCCCCGAGGGCTGGATCTCCGCGGAAAGCGTGAAAAAATTCTCGCAGTACTCCTCCTTGGACGCGCATTGAAATAGCTTCACGGCTGCCTCATTGCAGTCAATCATTTCCATTTTGTCGTTCCAAATATCCGCTGCCAGGGGGCAAGCGTCCAGCACGAGCTTGTTTCTCAGCTCCGACTCTTGCGTGGCCACCTCCTGCTCATATCGGCCGGTAATATCCCTGGCGATCCCCAACAGGCCTTGCAGCTCGCCGTCCACAATCAACGGGGTCTTTTTCGTCTCCATAAACCGCTTGGTTCCGTCGTGATAGGTGATCCACTCTTCGATGGATTCGGTCCGGTTCCCGGCCATCACACGCTTGTCCGCCTCAATAAACAACGCGGCCATTTCCGCGTCAATATTGAATACTTCTAAATCCGTTTTCCCAATCAGCTCTGCTTCACTGCAATTGGCAAAACGCTCAAAGCTCGGATTACAACCCGTATATCTGCCCTCTTTGTCCTTATAAAAAATCAAATCGGGTATGGTATCCCGAATCACCTTCAGAACGGCATCCATTTCGCTCATAAGCCCTCCCCGAACAGATCATTTGCTTCCCTTTCGCTTACGCTCTTTCCCAGGAGCCCCGTAAAACGGATGACTTTGTTCAAGCATGCGTGAAATACAAAGGCTTCGGTTCCTCCTGTATAAAAGCTCTGCGTTGGAGATGCCAACCGGTGAATCGTCACGGTATGGGAATTATACCATAAACGCCACGTTGCGACAACATTCCCCGGAAATATCCCACCGTAGCCTTTTCACACCTTTTTTCGATCAGAAACCCCAAATGGACTTGAAACAATGGGTCTCTTTTGGTAAAATAATGAGAATCTATGATCTGTATGGATTGGCTTTTTTTGTCAGCTTCTGGGGCGGTCAGCCCGCTGTCCATACCCACACATGTTACAACACTTGGAGGGACGCGTCATGAGAGAACAAACGACCATTTTGGTCGTGGATGACATGGAGATCAACCGCGCCATTCTGGCGGAGCTTTTCCAATCGGAATGCACGGTGCTGGAGGCCGAAAACGGCCAGGAGGCGCTGGATCTCTTAAAGGCGCGCCCGGAGATCGACCTGGTGATCCTGGACATTGTCATGCCCGTGCTGGATGGTTTTGCCACCCTAAAGGTCATCCGCGGCGAGCCCTCCTGGGCGCACCTGCCCGTGGTCATTTGTACCGAGCATGCCGAGGTGGACGTACAGGTCCGGGCGCTGGACTTGGGCTCCACGGACTTCATCACCAAGCCCTTTAACGCGCGGGTGGTCCGCCACCGGATCCGCAACCTCATTGAAATGCGCGAAATGGAGCGCAAGATTGCCGAGCAGCAGCGGGCGCACCAACTCCGCGATACCTTAAGCAGCATCGTTTCTCCCCTGGGCCTGTTCGAGTTCACCGAAAATCACGTGAAGGCCCTGTACATGAACCAAAGCATGTCCGACATGGTGACCTCGGCCTGCGGCAGCACCACGGCTTTCTCCACCGATATGCTGGGGACCCTGTACCCGGAGGATGCCCAGCTGCTGGTGGAGCTGCTCCAAGGCAACCAGAAGAACGGCACCCCCGTGGACATGACCTATCACATCACCCGCCAGGACGGTACGGTGGCCACCCACGAGCTGCACGCCCTGTCCATCCGCTACGAACATTTCCAAAACCCCATCTATCTCACCAGCATTTCCGACGTCACCGACCAGCGCCGCACGGAGCTGGCCCTGCGGGACGCGGACCAGCGGCTCAAATCCCTTATCAACGCGGTGCCTGGCGGCATCATCACCTTTGAAATGAGCGAAACGCCCCGCATCACCTTCTTCAACGACACGGCCTGCGATATCGTGAAGCTGACCCGGGCGGAGTTTCAAAAGCAGGCGGAGGAGAACGTCTACGCCTTCCTCTTCCCCGAGGACGTCCATATTTTGCGGGATCTTGCCGCGCGCTTTTTGGCCCATCCCCAGGCCATGGGCGATACCTTCCGGGTGGTCTGCAAGGACGGCGAAATCCGCTGGGTGCGCCTGTCTGCGTCCCCGCTGGTCACCGTGGACGGCACGCTGCTGGCCAACTGCGTATGCAGCGACGTCAGCGTGGAAAAGGAATCCGACCTCAAGCTGGAACAGGCCTTTAAGGAAATGCAGTACCGCAGCGAGCATGACGCCTTAACCGCGCTTTGGAACCGGGAGACTTTCAACCAAAAGGCCCAGGAGCTGCTGCTGAAAAACGCGGATATCCCCCATGTGTTGCTGGCCCTGAACATCCAGCGCTTCAAGGTGGTCAACGAGCTGTTTGGCACGGATATGGGCGACCGGGTGCTCATCACCCTAAGCCGGGGCATGGAGCGCCTCTTTGGCGACATTGGCGTTTGCGGGCGCATGGAGGCGGACCATTTCATGGCCTGCTTCCCCTCCTCGGAGCTGAACATGGAGCGCATCATGCACATGCTGGACAGCGAAATGAAGGCCCAGTATGTGGATTATCATATTGAGGTGCTCTTTGGCGTCTATCAGGTGCACAATGTGCACGTGGCCGTGGACCAGATGTGCGACCGGGCCAGCATGGCGCTCAAGACCATCAAGGGCAGCGCGGTGAAGCGCTATGCCTTCTATGACGAAAACATGCGGAAAAACATGATGGAGGAGCAGGGCATCATCGAAGAGATGAACGATGCCCTGGAGCAGGGGCAATTCATCCCCTACCTGCAGCCCATCTATAACCTGAACACATTAACCCCTGTCAGCGCCGAGGTGCTGGTGCGCTGGAAGCATCCGGAAAAGGGCATGATCTCTCCCGGCACCTTCATTCCCCTGTTTGAGCGCAACGGCTTTATCACCAAGCTGGACTATTCCCTGTGGGAACAGGCCTGCGCCATCCTGCACCGGTGGAAGGTGAACCACATGCCCCTGGTGCCGCTGAGCATCAACATCAGCCGCATCGACTTGTACCATCCCCAGCTGTGCGAGGATTTGGTGGGCCTGCTGCGCAAGTATGATTTGGACCCCTCCCTGCTGAAGCTGGAAATCACCGAAAGCGCCTACATCGACGACATGGAGGTGCTCACGGCGGTGCTGCGACGCCTGAGAGCCGCTGGTTTCCGCATCCTGATGGACGATTTTGGCAGCGGCTACAGCAGCCTGAACACCTTAAAGGACATGCCCATCAACATTCTCAAGGTGGATATGCGCTTCTTGGAAGAGCTGGAGGACAGCCCCCGGGCCGCCAGCATTTTAACCAGCGTGGTACGCATGGCCAAATGGCTGGAGCTTCCCGTCATCGCCGAGGGGGTGGAAACCAAAGCGCAGCTGGATTTCCTCTATTCCATCGGCTGCGATGACGGCCAGGGGTACTACTTCTCCCGGCCCATTCCCCTGGCGGATTTTGAAACCCTGCTGCAAAATGTCAATCCGGAAAACAGCCACCGCAGAAGCAGCTCCGTGCAGGAATGCAACCTGGATTTCCTGTGGAATCCCAGCATGGATGTGAACCTGCTGTTTAACACCATGATTGGCGGCATGGCCATCTTTGAGCTGCGGGAAGGCGCGCTGGAGGTGCGCCGGGTGAACGACGCCTACTACCATGTGATGGGCCTGACCCCTCAGCAGGTGTTCCGGGACAGCCAGGACGCCTTTGAGGACGTGTTCCCCGATGACCGGGAACCCTTGCTGGAAGCCTGCCTGTCCGCCTTGCGCTCCGACCGGGTGGAGTATGTGACCATTCGCCGCAAGCATGGCGACGGGCATATGATCTGGCTGGAAAACAAGATCCGCCACCTGGCTTCGGATTCGGAGTTCCCCGTGTTCCTCTTCATCGTCAATGATGTGACCACCCAAAAGGAATACGACCTGACCCGGACCCTCAGCCAGTATACCCAACTGATGCGCAACCTCTTTTACAACGTATATGAGGTCAACTTCACCACCAATCAGTTCAGCGAGGTGTACCACTCCGACGGTTCCCCGTTGGCTCCGCCCATTACTTTGGAAGAGGCCAGCCAGCGCTATAAAAAATTGTACCATCCCGATGACCAGGAGCTGTTCCTCAAAACCTATGACCCGGCGTATTTGAAAGCCAGCTTCCAGCACATTGCCCCCAGCCGCGCCCTCACCCTGGAGCACCGGAAAATGAGCCCCAACGGAAGCCACCGCTGGGCTTCCCGCACCTTCATCAAGATCGACGGGCCCGGCCACGAGGACGTGTACTTGCTTTGCACCAGCTCCGACGGGGACAAGGCGGACCGGCAAATGCTGGTTTCGGACATCCAGAAAAACCTGGAAAGCATTGCCAATAATGTGTTGATGGGCCTGTGCCTGTACGAGTATTTAGACGGCCAGGTGAAGCTGCTCTACGTCAGTGACAATTACAAGCGCATGCTGGGCTATACGCCTTTGGAGTTTACCACCTTTGGCAAGGACCCCTTCGCCTGCGTTTTCCCCGAGGACCAGGCGGCCCTGATGGACGCCCTGAAGGAACTCTGCCGCACGGGCCTGCCCTTTGGCCTGGAATTCCACGTCCAGCGCAAAAACGGCGGCGTGGGGTGCTTCCGCACCGAGTCCTCCGCGCTGTATTCCGCGCCGGGGGAACCCATGCTGGTGCTGGCCTCCAATGCCGACATCACCGAGCTGAAGCAGACCCAGGAGCATTTGTACAGCCTGCTCAATGAAATCCCCATCGGTGTGGGCATTATCGAGTTTGAAGGCGCTCCCTCGCTGGCCTACTTAAACCAGCCCCTGGCGCAAATCTTCGGCTATGATAAGGAAGAGCTGCGGGGCAAGGCCCCGGAAGAACTGGCGGATATCCTGCCCTTCTATAGCAAAGACGGGGTAGCGGAAAAGGTGCAAGACGCGGAATTGCTTCAAGCATCGCCCAGCACCTCCCGGGTCTACTCCTGCAAGCGCAAGGATGGAAAGGCCATTTGGGTTCGCTTCTACTACACCCTGACCCATTTGGAAAAAGGCATGCCCATCTGCTGCATCGCCGCCTCCGAGGTTACCCACTACGTGGAAAGCAGCCGCACCTTGCAATGGGAGCAGGAGCGCAGCCGCCTGCTTTCGGAATACGCCGACCTGCTGACCTTCGACTACGATGTGCCCAAGGATGCCCTGACCCTGCACTTCCACCCGCTGCTGGGGGAGGCCTACACCCAGGTGACGGAAAACCACCTGCACGCCCTGGCCCAGTCCACCATGCTGCTGGACCAGTTTAAGCCCCTGTACCAAAAAGCGCTCCAGGCCGCCTGCGCGGAGCCGCTGGAAAATACCCTGGAATTCCCCGCCAGCTTTGAAGGGGAGCCCTATCATTGGTGCCGGGTCCACTTTGTCAGCATCGCCGATGAAAGCGACCAGGTGTTCCGCATCGTGGGCCGGGTGCTGGACATCGACCGGGAAAAGCACGCCGAAGAGCTGTTGCAGGTGGAATTGCAATACCGCAAGGCATTCCTGTCGGAGACCCTCTATGTGTTTGATTATGACCTGGCCACCAAGCAGTACGAGCTGCTGCATTCCGCGCCTGAAGCGGAAACCCGGTATTTCCCCTACGACCAGTATACCTTTGAGGGCAAAAATACTGCCAGCTTCCACCCGGACGACTTGCCCCACATCGAAAACCTGTTCTCCGAACCCTACCTCCACGGCCTGTACGAAAAACGCCATGATGAGCTAAAATTCCAAGCACGTATCAAAGGCACCCGGGAGGAGTGGGTGTGGACAGAGATCACCGTGCACCTGCTGGAGGCAAGCGAAAACAATCCCCCCAAATTGCTGTTCTACCTCAAGGTGGTGGACCGGCAGAAGCGAGCGGAGGCCGAGCTGCGCAAGCGGGCGGAGCTGGACCCGGTTTCCACGCTGCTCAACCGCCGCACCACCCAGGAGCGCATTGTGCAGCTGCTGGAAGAAAACCCGGACCTCTCCTATGCTTTCTTCCTGCTGGACATTGATGACTTCAAGCATGTGAACGATACCCATGGCCATGCCATCGGGGATGCCGTCATCTTGACCGTTGCCAAGGCCCTGAAAAAAAGCTTCCGCGCTTCCGACCTATTTGGACGGCTGGGCGGAGACGAGTTTGTGGCCTTCATGGGCTATTCCGGGGATGAAGGGTTGGTCCATGTCAAGGCGCAAAAAACCCTGGCCATCCTGCAGGAAATGGCCGTCACCAACCATCCGGGCATCCGGGTGTCCGCCAGCTTGGGCATCTCCCTGGCGCCGAAAGATGGCACAGATTTTGAAACCCTATACAAAAACGCGGACGCCGCCATGTACCAGGCAAAAGCGTTGGGAAAGAACGGGTATGCCCTGCTGGGCAGCGAACCCCAGGCGTAAAAAGAACCGGAACAAGAAAAACCAAGAAAATCCAGCCATTGGTTTGACAAGGGCTTCCTTCCGCTTGTATACTTGGATGATCCGAAACGGAAGGATGTGGAAGGATGAACAAGGTCCTCATTCCCGAGGGCTACCGTCCCCGGCTGACGCTGTACGAAACCCAGGCCGCCATCAGCCTGATCAAGCGCGTGTTCCAGGACAGCCTGTCTTTGGCCCTCAACTTAAAACGGGTGTCCGCGCCCCTTTTTGTGGACCCAGCCACAGGCCTCAATGATGACCTCAACGGCATCGAGAGGCCTGTCCGTTTTGACGTGCCCGCCGCCAGCATTGACGCGGAAGTGGTGCAAAGCCTGGCGAAATGGAAGCGCATGGCCCTGTACCGCTATGACGTGCATCCGGGCAAGGGCATCTATACGGACATGAACGCCATCCGCCGGGATGAGGACTTGGATAACCTGCACTCCATCTATGTGGACCAATGGGACTGGGAGCGGGTCATCACCCCGGAGACCCGTAACTTACATACGCTCAAGGAGACCGTCCGCGCCATTGTAGGTTGCATCCGGGACGCCTCCCTCACCGTCAACGGCCGGTACCCCAAGCTGCACACCCAGCTCGGCGGCGATGTCTCCTTCATCACCACCCAGGAGCTGCTGGATTTGTACCCGGACCTTCCCGCCAAGGAGCGGGAAAACGCCTATGTGCGGCAGCATCCCATCACCTTCCTGATGAAGATCGGCCACAAGCTCAGCAACGGCGCTTCCCATGACGGGCGCGCCCCGGACTATGACGACTGGACCCTCAACGGCGACATCCTGTTTTACAACCCGGTGCTGGACTGCTCCTTTGAAATTAGCAGCATGGGCATCCGGGTGGACAGCCACACCCTGGATGAGCAGCTGGCTTTGGCCGGCTGCGATCACCGCCGGGGCCTTCAGTACCACCGCATGCTGCTGGGGGACGAACTGCCCCTGACCCTGGGCGGTGGCATCGGGCAAAGCCGCCTGTGCATGCTGCTGCTAGGCAAAGCCCATATCGGCGAGGTGCAATCTTCCATCTGGGACGAGGAAACCAAGCGAACCTGCGAAAAGGCGGGCATCGTGCTGCTGTGAGGTCTGCTTGCCTCCGGCGGTGTAGCGCAAAGCCCTGACGGCGGTTTGGAGGCGGAGCCTCCAAAAGAGGTTTGTCAACACGCAGTGCGCCTCTGGTATCCATCAGAGGCGCTTTTTCTGTGGGTGCCAAGGTCCCCCCATTCCGGGCAACCACGTACAAAAAATCACAGCCCCTGCCATTTTCCCAAGTTCCCGGATTTGCTATCCTATGGGTGGATTCTGATTTTTCCGTTGGGAGGCTTCGCCATGCATTACGGACATTTTGATGATGAACAGCGGGAGTACGTCATCGACCGGGTCGACGTGCCCCAGAGCTTTACCAATTACCTGGGCACCAAAAGCATGGGGGCCGTGGTCAACCACTGCGCCGGAGGCTATCTTTGGAACGGAAGCCCGCAATTCCACCGGATCACCCGTTTCCGGCCCAATGGCGTGCCCATGGACCAGCCCGGCCATTATGTGTACCTGCGGGATGAGGAAAGCGGAAAATACTGGTCCCTCAGCTGGCAGCCCGTGGGCCTGCCCCTGGACAAGGCCAAGTATACCTGCCGCCATGGCCTGAGCTACTCCACCTATTCCTGCGCCTATGAGGGCATCCACGGGGCGCAAACCCTTTTCATTCCCTTGGATGACGATGTGGAGATTTGGGAGGTGCGGCTGACCAATCAAGGTGAAAAAACCCGGCAGCTCAGCGTGTATGGCTATTGCGAGTTCAGCTTCCACCACATTGACATGGACAACCAAAACTTCCAGATGAGCCTGTACGCGGCGGGGTCCCGCTATGTGGACGGCGCGGTGGAGTATGAGCTGCACTACGAGGAAAACAGCCACGAGTTTTTCACCGCCAGCTTTGTGCCCGATGGCTTTGACAGCCTGCGGGACAGCTTCCTGGGCCCGTACCGCACAGAGCGAAGTCCCCTGGCGGTGGAATCCGGCAAAATGAGCGCAAGCGTGGAGCTGGGGGGCAACCACTGCGGTGCGCTGCAAAAGCGCCTCACCTTGCAGCCTGGCCAGGAGGCGCGCCTGCGCTTTTTCCTGGGCACCGGCGATGCCGCCGCGGCCCGCCGCATCCGGGAAAAATATACGGACGAGGCCACCGACCAGGCCTTTGTGTCCCTGCGGGGCTACTGGGAGGAAAAGCTCTCCCAGCTCCAGGTGAACACCCCCCACCCGGAGATGAATACCAGCCTGAACCTGTGGAATTTGTACCAGAGCCAGGTGAACGTTTCCTTCTCCCGGTTCGCCTCCTTCATTGAAGTGGGCGGCCGCACCGGCCTAGGCTACCGGGACACCGCCCAGGATGCCATGTGCATCCCCCACGCGGACCCCGCCATGTGCAAAAAGCGCATCCAGCAGCTTTTGCATGGGCAGGTCCAGGCGGGATACGGGTTGCATCTGTTTGACCCGGCTTGGTTTGAGACCGGTGCGCAGCAAAGCTTTACCTCCCCCACCGTGGTGCCCAAGCCGGACAAAGCCACCATGATCCACGGCCTCAAAGACACCTGCGCGGACGATGCCCTGTGGCTCATCCCCGCCATTGTGGAGTACGTGCGGGAAACTGGGGAGCTGAACTTCCTAAACGATGTGATCCCCTATGCGGACGAAGGGGAGGCCACCGTATACAACCACATGAAGGCCATCCTGGACTTTGGCTTTGCCCAGGTGGGGCAAAACGGCGTTTGTAAGGGCCTGCGGGCGGACTGGAACGACTGTTTGAATCTGGGCGGCGGGGAAAGCGCCATGGTGAGCTTCTTGCTGCTGTGGGCGGTGGACCATTTTGAGGACCTGGCGCGGCACCTGGGCCACCAGGAGGACGCGGACCTGTACCGCTGCCAGGCGGAGGCCATGAAGGTCACCTGCCAAAAGGCGCTGTGGGATGGAAGCTGGTTCCTGCGGGGCATCACCAGCGCCAACCGGCCCATCGGCTCCCACACCGCCACCGAGGGCAAGGTGCATATGGAAAGCAACACCTGGGCCGTCATTTGCGGGGCCGCCACCAAAAGCCAGGGCATCAGTTGCATGGATGCCGTGGACGAATACCTGTACACCCCCTATGGCCTGATGCTCAACGCCCCCTCCTTCGTCACCCCGGACGATACCATAGGCTTCGTCACCCGGGTATACCCCGGGGTCAAGGAAAACGGCGCGATTTTCAGCCACCCCAACCCCTGGGCCTGGGTGGCGGAATCCATGCTGGGCCGGGGGGACCGGGCCATGAAATTCTATAACGCGCTGCTGCCGGAGCTGCAAAACGACAAGATCGAAATCCGCCAAGCCGAGCCCTACAGCTATTGCCAGTTTATCATGGGCCGGGACCATACCGCTTTTGGCCGGGCCCGCCATCCCTTTATGACCGGCTCTGCGGGCTGGAGCTATTACGCCGCCACCCGGTATCTGCTGGGCATCCGGCCCGGGTTTGACCAACTGACCGTAGACCCCTGCATCCCCGCCCAATGGGACGGCTTTTCCGTGACGCGGAAATGGCGGGGGGCCACCTATCACATCAAGGTCAGCAACCCCTCCCATGTGCAAAAGG
This sequence comes from Eubacteriales bacterium, assembly GCA_031549415.1. GTDB lineage: Bacteria > Bacillota > Clostridia > Christensenellales > Aristaeellaceae > Limiplasma. The sequence goes on from JAVBPU010000005.1 coordinate 15,764, forward strand.
GCGTGGCCTCTCTCACGGTGGACGGCGCCGCGTCCAGCCAGATCCCCTGCTTCTTATCAGGCGAACACAACGTAGTGGTGACCATGGGCTAACCAGGAAGGAAGGGAAGCACTGATATGATTGTTTTTGGAACCGGCGGCTGGCGGGCCATCATCGGCGAGGACTTTACCAAGGAAAACGTGCAAAAACTGATGCTGGCCATTGCCCGGCGCATGCAGGCGGAGGATGTGGCGGACAAAAGCTTTTGTATTGGCTATGACCGCCGGTTTCTCAGCCGCCAGTCCGCCGAGTGGGCGGCGGAGGTCATGGCTGGGGAAAACATCCACACCTGGGTCATCAACCGGGAAGCGCCCACGCCGCTCATCATGTTTACGGTGCAGTCCTTTGGCCTGCCTTATGGCATTGCCGTCACGGCCAGCCACAACCCGGCGCTGTACAACGGCATCAAGCTGTTCACCAAGGGCGGCCGGGACGCCAACGAGACCGTCACCAACGAGCTGGGCGAGGTGGCCAACAGCTTCACCGCCGCCGACATCCGGGCCATCCCCTACGCCCAGGCCCTGCGCTCCGGCATCGTGGAGGAGATCAACCCCCAAAACCAATACCTGGACGCCATCATCCGCGGGGTGAACATGGACGCCATTCGCAGCCGCAGCCTGCAAATCATTCTGGACCCTATGTACGGGGTCAGCCGCACCTCCCTGCAGACCATTTTGCTCACCGCCCGCTGTGAGGTCAGCATCATCCACGAGCGGCATGACGCCCTCTTTGGCGGCCGTTTGCCCGCCCCCAACGTGGAGACCCTGGGCGCGCTGCGGGCCTTTGTGCTGGAAAACGGCGCGGACATAGGCATTGCCACCGATGGCGATGCGGACCGCTTGGGCATCATCGACGACAAGGGCCATTTCATCCACCCCAATGACATTTTGGTGCTGCTGTATTACTACCTGCTGAAATACAAGAACTGGCACGGACCCGCCGTGCGGAACCTGGCCACCACCCACATGCTGGACCGCATTGCCGCAGCCTTTGGCGAACAATGCTACGAGGTGCCCGTGGGCTTTAAGCATATTTCCGCCGGTATGCAGAAGTACAACGCGGTCATCGGCGGGGAAAGCTCCGGCGGCCTGACGGTGCGGGGCCACATCAACGGCAAGGACGGCATCTATGCCGCCACGCTGCTGGTGGAGATGCTCAGCGTCACCGGCAAGAAGCTCAGCGAGCTGATGCAAAGCCTTTACCAGGAATTTGGCGCCACCTATATGGCCGAATACGACTGGCCCTTTGACCAGGGCCTGAAAGCCTCCCTGCACAAGCTGCTGATGGAGGACAGAAAGCTGCCGGACTTCCCCATCCCCGTAGAAAGCGTCAATTACATGGACGGCTGCAAGGTGCTTTTTGAAAACGGGTGGATCATCGCCCGCTTTAGCGGCACAGAGCCCCGCCTCCGGGTGTTCTGCGAAATGCCCACCCGGAAGGAAGCGGAGCAGATGGCCGCCGTCATGGCGGAGTTTTTGGGGTTGAATATGGAGGGGTAAGGGGGCCTATGCAGGGGCTTTGCCCCTGCGACCCCACCAGGGGCACGCCCCTGGACACTTTATTTCAAACATCTCTGCTCTCGCCGCGTAATGCACGGCGAGAGCTTCTTTCGTAACTTGCGCGCAATCCTCTCCAGAGGGTTTGAAGCCATGCAAGACCGATAACCCCGCAAAAGCAGAAATCGCCTAATTTATAATCATTCCTCTATAAGCGATGGCGTCAACCTGAAACCTAATTCCCTCTCGGATGAATTTCGTTTCCAATGCTTTTCTTGCGGGATATTTTCCGTCAAACCTTTGCTTGATGATCTCTCCCAAAAACGATACATCTTGAATATCCTTAAACAGGCAATCCATTTTTACAACAGATTCGAGGGGTAGGCCAATCAATTTGAGCCTTAGACTTAAAATATCAAAAGCGCCATTGATTTGACTTTCTATATCTTGCCCTTCGTTGCACATACAATAGCTGATAAAAGCATACTCGCCCGCTATCACAATTCCTGAATGGGCCCATTCATTATTGATATCGGTTCTTAGGAACGATGTTAGGCGCTCTCTCATTTTGTGTACTCCTCATATAAAACACTTTTGCTCTTCAAACCACGACGATTATAGCATGCCTTGCTTACGACGGCAACGGCCCCAAGCAAAGCATCCTATCCCAAAGTACCAACCCACTTTCTCGCGTTTTATGATATAATCAGCATAATCCACACAAAGGAGGGATCGACATGAAATCTTTCTTTCAAAGGTTCATGTCCCTTCGGCTGTCCCTCCTGTCCATTGTGCTGCTGTGTTGGCTGCTGCCCACCATTTTGCTGGGCGCGCTGATGGGCGGCCGCTTCTTTTCCTCCATGCGGGAGAAAACGGAGGCCTCCCTCACCACCGGCGCGGACCAGGCCCACCTGCGCACCCTGGAAAATATTAACAGCGTGGTGACCCTGGCGAAAAACGTTGTATATGACGGCGACCTAGCCACCGCCGTCAGTGACTTTGAAAGCCAGCGCATCAGCCGGGAAACCTATTTCCGCTTGTGCCGAAGCTATTTGGAGCGCAAATTTGGCCGGGAACCGCTCTGCGATTTTGCGCTGTTCTTTCGCATCGCGGACCTGTCCACTGTGTTTTACACCGCCGATGATTACGGCGAGGCCACCTTGCTGACGCGGCAGGTGCAGCCCCAGGTTCTGGCCCTGGGCGAGACTTTGGACACCCGCTGCACCTTTCTGGCCGAGGCCGGTCGCACCTACCTGGTCCGCAACCTATACAACAGCCGCCTGGAGCGGTACGGCATGCTGCTCATCGGCATCAACGAAAGCCGCCTCTTTTTGCCCATCCAGGAATGGTGCGCCGGGTGGCATGCCCGCTACAGCCTGATGCTGGATAGCTACCATTCCGGCCTGCGGGCCTATTGGGACCGCCAAGACGGCCTCAGCGAGCAGGACCAGCTGCTGCTGTACACCCTTTCCGCCCACACCCGGGACTACCAGTTTGCCTTCCAGGCCCAGGCGGACAAACGGACCGTATATAGGGAAATCGAGCAGTTTCAAACCCTGCTGATCTGGATGTTTGTGCTGGTGGTACCCCTGGGCGTGGCCATGATGTACTTTGTCAACCGCCGCATCATCCGGCCCCTGGGCATCCTTTCCAAGGCCTCCACTCGCATTCAGAACGGAGAGCTGGGCATCACCGTACCCATCCGGGGCCCGGACGAGCTGGGCCGGCTGGGCAACGCCTTTTCCAACATGAGCTTGCAGCTGAAAACCCTGGTGGATAAGTCTTACAAGGAGGAAATCGCCCTGCGGGACGCGCGGATCCAGGCCATGCAAAGCCGTATCAACCCGCATTTTCTCAACAATGCCCTGGAAACCATCAACTGGCAGGCCCGCATGGAGGAAAACGATACCGTGTCTGCCATGGTGGAGGCGCTGAGCTTACTGCTCAATGCCAGCATGGACCGGGGGGAGCAGCACCTGGTGCCGCTGCATGAGGAACTCAAGATCGCCGACGCCTACTTCTACTTTGTGGGTCTGCGCTTTGGGGAGCGGCTCTCCGTTTTCAAGTCCATCCAGGAGGGGCTGCAAAACCAGCTCATTCCCCGGCTGGCCATCCAAACCTTGGTGGAAAACGCCATCGAGCACGGCATTGAGCCGGCGGGTGGAGGCAGGATCTGCTTGAACATCTTTTCCGAGGCCGGTTTTTTGCTGGTAGAGATCATCAACAGTGGCAAGGGCCTCACCGCCGAAGCCCGGCAACGCATTGCCAAGCTGCTTTCGGATGAGTCCACGGGCGGCCAGCATCTGGGCATCCACAATATCGCCAGAAGGCTCAAGCTGCTGTATGATGATGCTGCCTCCCTCTCTCTGGGCACGGACGTCCACGGCCAAACGGTGGCCACCCTGCGCATTCCCTCCACGTCCCCCGAGGCGGCCCCGCCTTCTTCCCATCCCACCCTATGATTTTTCAGCAAGGGAGACTCCACATGAAAAAAGCCGCTGCTCTTCTTCTTTCCTGTCTTCTGCTCCTAGGCTGCTGTGCCCGGGCGGAAGGGGTCACGCTAAAAACCACCAGCATTTTTGCGGGCAATGACGCCGCCGCCGATACCTACCTGGACCTGTTGAAGGACTGGGAGGCCCGCACCGGCAACATTGTGCAAGACAGCTCTTCCACCTCGGACGAGGACTGGAAGAACGGCGTGTTGCAGGACTTTGCCGCGGGTAATGAGGCGGATGTGCTGTTCTTCTTTGCCCGGACAGCGGACAGCGCCCTGCTGCTGAACAAAGTGGTGCCCATTCACGAAATCAACGCGGCCTATCCCCAGCTGCACCTGCCGGAGGACACCTCCGTAGCGGAGGCGGACGGCGTGGTCTATGCCATCCCCGCCCGGTCCTTCTGGGAGGCCCTCTTTTGCAATGTGGACCTGTTTGAAAATAACGGTATTGAGCTCCCGACCACTTGGGAAAAACTGGAAACCGCCATCCGGAAGTTTCAGAAGCTGGGCATTACGCCCATCGCGCTCAGCTTCAGCGATGTGCCCCATTACATTGCCGAATATTGCATTCTGGCCGCCGGACCCCTTTCCGACCATTTGGCCCGGCCCCGCCAGGGAGACACGGTGCCAAAAAGCTGGGTGGATGCCATGGCGCTGATCCGCAGGCTGGACCGGCTGGGTGCTTTTCCGGAAAACGCCAACGCCACCACCAACGATGTGGTGGGCCAGATGTTTCTGGAGAAGAAGGCTGCCATGCAGCTGGAGGGCAGCTGGTTTGCCAACGGCATTCCCGTGGAGAACATGGATTCCACCATCGTCATGCCCTTTCCAGCCCATGCGCCGGACGCCAATCCCCAGGCGTTCCTGGGCGGCGTGTCCATGGGCTTTTACCTCAGCCGCGCCGCCTGGGACGACCCGGCCAAGCGGGATGCCGCGGTGGACCTGCTGGCCTTTCTCACCACCGGCGACAATGCCGCCGCCCTAGGCGGCTTCAACTTCTCCGGCCGCCTGCTGGAAAGCACCCAGGCCATGCTCCGCCACGAGGAGGCCATGAACCTACCCATGCAGGACGCTATGGACCCGGCGGCCCGCTCCCTATGGTTCACCTCCATCGCCGGGATCGCGGAAGGCACGGTGGACCCGACGGAGATGTGGCGGCAGGTGATGGCCCTGGACCCCTTCCCGGCGAAGGCCCAGCCAACGCAGCACGAAAGATGATTTTTTGCGATACAGCCGAAGGGAGGCCTACCATGTACCGGGTTGTGCTGGTGGATGATGAACAGCTGATTTTGCAAGGGCTTATGAAGGTTTTTCCCTGGAAGGATTTTGACTGCCAGGTGGTGGGCACGGCTACCGACGGGGTGGAGGGCTTGCGCCTGATCCGCCAGGTAAAGCCCCATATGGTGCTGACGGATATCCGCATGCCCAACATGGACGGGCTGCACATGCTGGCCGCCCTGCAAAGCGAGTTCCCTCATATGCAAGTAGCGGTGCTGACCGCCTTCCGGAATTTTGACTATGCCCAGCAGGCCCTGCACCTGGGCGTGTGCCGCTATCTGCTCAAGCCCAGCAAAATGGAGGAGCTGAAAGAGGCCGTTGGCCATATGAAAGAGGTGCTCGGCACCCTTCCCACCAGCGCGGACCCAGAGGAACCGCCGGAGGACAGCCAAAGCGAGGCCGGTAACTTTGTGGCCCGGGCCGCCTTGCAGTATATCAAGCAGCATTTTGCCGAGCACATCAGCCTCAGCGATGTGGCGGACAGCGTATACGTCAGCCAATGGCATTTGAGCAAGCTGATCAACGGCCATTTGGGCCAAAGCTTTTTTGACATTGTCAACGGCTTGCGCATCGAAAAGGCCAAGGAGCTGCTTAGCGACCCGGCCTTAAAGGTCCATGAAATCGCCCAAGAGGTGGGCTATGGCGATGTGGCGCATTTTAGCAAAAACTTTAAGAAGCTCACCGGCGTCAGCCCCATGGAATACCGAAGCGGGGCAAAGAGCTAAGGGGCCGGGGACACGGTCCCGGCGGGCGCGGTCCCGGTAGGGGCAGGCGTACCGGGAGGGGCCACGGGGCCTTCTGTTCCTTCCAGCGCTTGAGGGACTTGGGGGGCCAGCACATCCGCATAGAGGGCCTCCCAGGTTTGCTCATTCACCGTTCCGCTGGAATAGATGCCGTTGGCCTTCTGGAAGGCCTTCACGGCCTTGAAGGTGCCGTTATAAAAGCTTCCCGTGGCTGTGCCTGTGTAGAAGCCCAGGTCCTGTAGCTTCCGCTGCAGCCAGTACACGTCCTCCCCCTCCTTGCCCTTTTTCAGGCTGCGGTAGGGCTGAGGCGGCGGCTGGTCCGCCCGGTAGTGGGGCTCTGCGGTGGGAATGGGGGTATTCACCGGGCGCATATATTCCCGGTTCAGGGCCGGGGGCCGCAGGGCCTTGGTCAACTCCTGGTCCTCCGGCAGATCCTCCCGTACGGTGACCACGACGCCTTCATGGATGTTTTCATAGATCCACTTGGCCTCGCTGACCAGCAACCGGATGCAGCCGTGGGAAGCCCGGGAACCCAGCATATTGTAAGATTTGACGCTCATGGCATTGTAATCCACCTGGCGGTAAATGACCGAGTGGAAGGCGATATTGCTGTTGATCCGGGTCCAATACTGGGCGTGGCTGCCGTAGAGGCTGAAATAGCACCAGCGGGCATGGCGGCCATCCGTCACCCATTCCCCCACATCGCTGGGGGTGGCTTTCATGCCGGTGGAGCAGATCATGCGGCGCACGGGCACGGTGTACCCGCCCATTTCATCCCGGCCATAGACGATCACCACCTGGTTGCGAACGTCCACGGTGATGGCGTAGGGCACCGGGGTGGGCACTGGGGTGGGCCTGGGGGTGGCGGACACGTCCAGCACCTGGGTGGAGTTCAGCAGCAAGTTCCAGCTTTCTTCCCCCACGATGCCGTCCACCCGCAGCCCGTTCTTTTCCTGAAAAGCCCTCATGGCATCAATGGTCTTGTCCATGTAGTTGCCGCTGATGGGGCCGTCAAAAAAGCCCAGCTCCGTCAGCCGCTGCTGCACCTGCTTCACATTTTCGCCTTTAGCGCCCCGGCGCAGCTTTTTGTCATAATCCAGTTCCTTGGGCGCAATCTTGTTATCCGCGCCGTCCTCCACCATCACCACATCGTTGATGTCGCCCAGGTCCATATGGGGGTCCAGGGTCGGGGCCGCCTCCAGGCTGTCCTTGGCCAGGGCCTTGCCGCTAAAAAGCATCTGCTGGGTCAGCATGTCCGCTTCGCCCGTGGCTTCCAGCCCGTTCTTCTCCTGAAAGGCCTGCACGGCGCTTTTGGTCACTTCCTGGTAATTGCCAGAAATTTTTGTCTTATAATACCCCAAGGCTTCCAGGTTTTCCTGCAGGCGCTCCACATCCGTACCGGTGCAGTTTTCCGACAGGACCCGGTACTCGGCGTTCATCAAAAGCGCCTCCGTCTCCCCATCCACCACGCCGGTTTCTTCCAGGCCGTAATCCCGTTGAAAGCGCTTGATGCCGTATTGGGTGCCCTCCAAAAAGTTGCCGCTCACCTTGCCGGAATAATAGCCCAGCTCTGTCAGCCGCTCCTGAATGGCGAGGACCGCGTCGCCTTGGTCGCCATATTGCAAAGGTTTGTAGCTTTCCTGGGCCAAGGCCCTCTCTTCGCCCGCCGGTCCAGCCAGGCCCGCGGCCAACCACAGCAGCGCAAGCCCCAACGCCATCCAACGCTTCATCTTCGCACCTCGCTCCTGTCGAAAGTCCTTCCCTCTATATCGTTAGCATTCGTGGCCCAGCCGCCGTTTCCTATGCAATGGATCAATTGTTACAAATATTCATTCATAGCCGCCAGCCGGGGCATCACAAGATCCGGCTGAATGGAGGAACCCGGCAGGTCCTCCGGCCGGGTCTCTCCCGTCAGCACCAAAATGCTGAGGATGCCGAAGTTCACCCCCGTGGCAATGTCCGTATACAGCCGGTCCCCCACCATGGCCAACTGGGCGGGCTGCAGGCCGGTGCGCCGCAACGCCTCCTCCACAATGCCGCCATAGGGCTTGCCCAGGATCACATCCGGCTGCCTGCCGGTGCTGGCCTCGATAAAGGCGATCATAGCGCCGATATCCGGCGCGAAACCCGTTTCTGTGGGGCAGTTCTTGTCCGGATGGGTGGCGATATAGGGCAGGCCCGCCCGCAGAAAATCGCAGGCCCTGGTCATTTTTTCGTAGGTGAGGGTGGTATCGTAGCCCATCAGCACATAATCCGGCGCGTCCTCCGACTGAGGCACGCCCATGGCGGCCAGCTCCTGCCGCAGCTCTTCATTGCCCAGCACATACGCTTTTTGCCCGGCAAAGTGCTTCAGTGCATGCACCCCCGCCGCCTGGCCCGAGGTGAGCACCTCCAAAAAACCCGGCCGCACCCCCATGGCTTGCAGCTTTTTCACATAGGCCCCGGCGGATTTGCTGGAATTGTTGGTCACAAACAAAGCGGTCCGCCCGGTTTCCTCCAGCTTGTCCAAAAATTCCAGGGAACCCGGCAAAATCCGGTTCCCCAAGTAAAAAGTACCGTCCATATCCAGCATGAAGCATTTTACCTTTGAAAGCGCCCCGCGCAATTCCCGCTCTGCCATGTGGGCCTCCCGCATCAAAAAAATCATCCATGATACGCTACATATTGTAGCACATCATGGATGAGAACACAACGAGGGGGCACGAAGCGGGATGAGACGGGGATGCGGTGATGCGGAGGCTTTGCCCCGGTTGCTCGGTGTCGCGCAGGGCACTACCGCGCGCTGCGCTCTGCCTCACTGCCCCAGCCATAACAGCAGTGACCCGCCACCTAAGCCAGGAGGATCCGCTGGTTGTGGTCATGGATGAGACATTGATCCGCAAACGCGGAAAAAAAGTTGCGGACGCCAGTTGGAAGCGGGACCCGCCAGGGCCTCCTTTTCATACCAACTTGTGTGGGGGCAACGCTTTTTGCAGGTATCCGCCGCTTTGCCTGAGCCGGGCAGCCAAGGTCGGGCACGGGGCATACCCATTGATTTTATACATGCGCCCGCTCCTGTAAAGCCTCGCAAAGCAGAGCCACTGCAGGCTTGGGAGGCATACCGCTCTGAGCAAAACCGAACAAAAGTCAGCGCTTTGGCCGCACGCCGGCTTTTGGATTTACGAAAGGAAGTCCCAAAGAAACGGCTCATCTGCGCGGTGGATGGTGGTTTTACCAACCGGGCCCTGTTCTCCGCCCTGCCTACCGACACCATGCTGATTGGCCGCCTAGGACCCCTTCATTGCCTTGCTGATTTCCTTCTGTTGCGCCTCGCAAAAGCTCATTTTTTGCCCCATAGTCGCCCTTTTGTTTGCTGGCGGGGCTTGTGAATACACTTTGCGCTTCACTCCGACATCAATCCAATTCGAGTCTTTCTCTGCGTAAAAAGAATAGCGCCAATTGGTACCCCAGAATAGGTGAGACGCCAAATCCCATAAACGGAATGGGGAAATTTCCAAAGAAGGTAGAAATCAAAACAACGAGATAGTATAAGCCAACAGCCTTTGCGAGCGTGGAGTTCCCAGCGAACCCTAGAAACGGTACCAGCAACAGGAGCAAGGAGGCAATGCCGAGCCAAAACCACGCCGTCCCCATCTCTCGCGCCATACGCAAAATACCTTCCACATGCGCCACAGGCTGCAAGGCATCCAGATGCATCCACGAATACACGATGGCGACGAGGGATAGCAGCGCCGCGCCGTACTTCAACAATGGTTGCCTCACCTGCATCCAAACCAAAAAAGTAATGGAAACCGCAAAGGCTGATAGCTGCGATGCATCCGGCTGAAAGACCAGCAGCAGAGCCATGAGCGCGGCAATGGCGATGGGAAGCGCCCCCGTTTTTTTGGAAAAAAGTGTGCCTAAGCCGATGACCATGCTTGGTATAACGAGGCTGGCGATATACAGGCGAAAACTCCCGATGGCCAGCCACCGGTGGACATTTTCCAGTCCACGGTCCCCAAAAGTGCCTGCCAGCGCCAGACATCCCACAGCAAGCAAAACAAGATAAAACCGATTGCCACGCTTGGCAGACGCTGGTCTGGCGGTCAGAAAAAGCACGAGAACTCCTGTCACAAGATAACAAATGATATTTTGCCCATAAACAAGCGGGCTGATTGCGCTTTGATGCATCACGATGGCGCCGATCACCAGCGCCAGAAGCGGCGCAATCATCAGCAGATCATTTTTTTGCCACAGCTTCACCATTTGTACCTCCACATGCGTTGTCATCTAGGTCCATTTTCGGAAACGAACAGGGGGTTACCCTCTACTCTAAAAGGCACCCGCAACAAAGTGCAGAGAAACCGGGATGGCCGCAAGGGTCAGGATGCAGCTGGCGGGCGCCAAAATGCGGAATCCGAGGTGCCGGGTCTTATGGTGAAACACACGCATTCCGGCAAAGCCGCCGATGCCGCCAAGCAACAGCGTGGAGAAAAGCAACGTCTTTTCAGAGATGCGCCAGTGCCCCTTCTTCGCCTTGGTTTTGTCTACGCCATAGAGAAGAAACACGAGCAAGTTCCATGCGAGTATCGCAGAAAGAAAGGCAATCGTCATCTAAGCATAATCCTTCTTGTTGCTGAATGTGCCATTCCGTCGATATCATAGCACAGCCAATGCGAAAATGATAGGTTCACGGAAATCATAGTGTACAAACTTTCGATGCCGGGGAAGGTTCCTAGCCCTCCGGCCTCATGTTGCCTTATTTTGTTGAGTTTTCTAACTTTCCCTTTGTTAGGGGTTATTGATCGGTGGGGGCGTCATCGCCGTTGTGCACGATGGCGAGCAAAAGCTGGCCTTTGTTTTCAACCATACGATTTTTTCGTACAGTTGACTGTCCTCGATTTTTGCTTGAGAACTAATCTTCACATTGAGCATACACAGCTTGGCGCGAAAACGATTGAATTGCGGGGCGAAAACCAGTATACTGAACGCAGCAAGAAGGTATCAATGATGCGCTGGAACTGGGCCGGGTCTGGGGTCGGTTGCAGCGTCGGCAAGCAGTTCCAGCAAAGACAAAAGACCGCTCTCAAACAGGACAGGAGGAAATCAGATGCGCACTTGTATCATCACCGGGGCTAACTCCGGTATCGGCAAAAGCGCGGCCACGCAACTGGCGGCCAAGGGCATCCGCGTGGTTTTGGCTTGCCGCAACATGGGGCGAGCGGAGGCTGCCGCTGAAAAGATCCGCAAAGCCACTGGCAACGAGCAGGTGTTTGCGCGGAGGGTGGATTTGGCGTTGGTAGCGGATACTTGCCGCTTTGCCGATGAGTTCATCCAAGAATTTGGCGTATTGGACATCCTGATCCATAACGCGGCGGATTTTGATATTTCCCGCAAAAAGCACTTGATCACGGAAGAAGGCAATGAGGCGCAGTTCAGTACCAATCTTCTTGCACCCTTTGTTTTGACGGAGAAATTGCTCCCCTTGCTTCGGCAAAGCGCAGATGGCAGAATCATCAACATCGCTTCCCAGGGGCTGGTGGTCTATCCAAACCTAGCATTTGATTTTGACAATGTGGACGCGGGAAAATCCTACAACCCCGCCAAGACCTATTATCAAACCAAGCTGGGGCTGCTGATGCTTTCCTTGGCGCTTAGGCAGCGGCTGGAGGGGTCCTCCGTTTCGGTTTATGCCGTGCGGGTCACCAACGTAAAGATCGACCTAACCCGCTACCCCAACCTTTCTCCCATGTTGAAATCCATGTACCGGTTCAAGAGCAAGTTCTCCATCTCGCCGGAGGCTATGGCAGCGGTGTATACCGCTTTGGCCACGGAAGATAAACGCAGCGGCTTCTACTATGACGAAAAGCTGCGGGAGGTCCGCTGCAACAAAAACGCTTACGATGAGGCGGCGCAGGAAAAGCTGTGGCTATTGTGTGAACAGCGAGCAAAGGCGGAAAATGCAAATCCGTCCTAATGTCTGCTGTTTGCACAAGTCTGCTGTTTGCGCTTTTTCCGAAAACCGTATGTTAGAGCAAATTCCGAAAAGGTAGGCACAGGATTTGCTCTCGTGATCCCCCTGCGGCGGGACAAAAAAAGACCGGAGACAAGCGCAGATCATCTCCGGTCTTCTTTTCATGGTTTCAGGACGCAGGCTTTTTGAACGCCTAGCGCTCCTGCTGCCGCAATCGCCTTGCGGCCCTTTTGGCTTACATCACCTGAAACTGCCAAGACGTGCCAAACTTGTCTTTCACAGCGCCATACCACTGGCTCCAAGGCATTGCCTGCAAAGGGCATGTCACCTGCCCGCCCACTTCCATGATCTGGAACCAGCGGTTCACGGTTTCCTTATCCGAAGTGCTGACGCTGATGGTAATATTGTTGTCATAGGGCTTTTGCATGGCTTTCACCAAGTCCTGCACCATGATGTCCAGCCCCTGAATGTTGATGGTGGCGGACATGACATAGTCCTTTTCCTCCTCTGAGATGGGAAAGCTGGGGTCCGGCGGCAGTTGCCCATAGGTCTGGATTTCCGGCTTTTGCAGCCCAAAAGTTTTCGTGTACAGGGCAATGGCTTCCTGACCGTCTCCGTTGAAATTGATGACAATGCTGGTGTTCATGTGAATGCTACCTTTCTGTTTTTTGCTTTTGGACGGGGAATTGCATTTCGGTTTCGTAGGCATTCGGGTTATCGCAATTGAGGGAATGCTTGAGGCACAGGGAGCGCTCTTTTCCAATGCTCTCGTAGCCATTCTGGTCAATCCATTGCGCCATGATGCTCTCCCACAGGGCCATTTCGCTGTAGTAGCCCACGAAAGTCGAGACTGCCGCCAAAGGAACCGGCTCGGTTTCCTTGTAAACAAAGCCGTCCTTTGATTCACCCAGCTCTTTCACAAGCGCGCATACCTCCAAGTCCACATCCTTTTCGGCATACTCGTCATTGTGATTGATGAGCAATAGCTGTCCGGCCAGGTTGTCATGGAGGTTATTGGCCTGAAGATAAGCCAGCAGCTTGTTCCACAGCGCTTCTTGCTCCGCATAGCTGGGAAGAATCTCCCGGAGGGACAGAACCTTTTGGGCAGGAAGCGGCTTGCACTGGATTTTTTGAGGCTGCCTGTAATCGGTGGTGGCCATGACGCTGTTCATCTGCCGGATGTTTTCTAGCTTTTGGCGGCTTTGCTCCATCTCGGATTCGATCACCGATTGTTTTTCCGCCAGCATGGTCTCCAAGAAACCGCTGTCGTCATAGTTCTCCAGGGCATCCCCAATTTCCTCAATGGAAAAGCCCATGTCCCGCAGTTTCACAATTCGGTCAATGAGAGAAATCTGCGAAATGCTGTAATACCGGTGTCCGCTTGCTTTATCAAAGTGTGCAGGATAGATGAGGCCGCATTTTTCATAATGCCGGAGCATTCGGGCAGAGACATGCACGAGCTTTGAGAAAGCGCCAATTCTGAACATGGACGCCCTCCTCGTTCCTTTCGTTGAGGAGAGCATATCACTTGACACAGTGTCATTGTCAATACCTTTTTCAGTTTTTTGATGGAAATAGGCAAAAGGCCGGAGAGATTCGCTCCGGCCTTTGGTGGATTGGTTGTTTAGGCGACATCTACCCCTCCGGTTCCGGTTACCGCCTTTTGTGCCACTGTTCCGGCAGCTTCAGAATGATCTGCTCCATCTGTTGCGGAGTGTAGCTTTGAGGGAAAACTTGCGTAGCTTTTCACTGCCCAGGGTGATTTTGTCCGGCTCCGGCTTCTTTTCCTCGGACATGATGGCTCGCATCACCTCCGGGGAAAGGGAGCCTTCCTGGCTGAAATTTTTCAGCCTTTGGGCTTGGCTACGCAAGAACGCCAGTCCCAATGGCCACGCGGCGGACTTGGACCGCCGCAAGGCTACGTAAGGTCCAAACCCAAGGGCATGCTGGCGAGGGCTCCCTTTTGGCCGGCACATAGGCTGCCAGCCAAGCTGCCCACGCGCAAAGCGCCCGCCATAAGAGCCGTGTCAATGCCTCCGGCAGTGTGCACGCCCTTCCGAAGCAAATAAGACAACGCGTTTCCCCAAAAAGCATCGCCGCAGCCTGTGGTATCGATCGCATGAGTCTTGACCGCCGGCATGTGGATGTCCTCACAGCCGCGCATCATGCAACAGGACCCGCCTTCGCCATAGGTCACAACTACGGCGCGAATGCCGTACATTTCCAACAAGCACCGCATATCCGTTCCCGCGGGAAAAATCGCTTGATCCTCCTGGGACAGTTTCAACAGATCCACATAAGGAAGGACGCCGCGCACCACGCGCTCGGCCTCTGCGGAATCGTCATGCCAAACATGGCTCCGATAGTTGAGGTCAAAGCTCACCAATTTGCCTAATTCCTTCGCGCGGCGCATGGCGGAGAGGGTGGCGCCACGGGCTGGCTCTGCTGAAAGGGAAACGGAGCCGGCATGTAATAGCCGCGTGGCGCACAGGGTGGTTTCGCTAATGTCCGCTTCGCGCAGAAGCATGTCCGCGCCAGGCTTGCGCACAAAAGTAAAGGTTCTCTCGCCATCCGGTTGTAAGGATACAATGACCATGGTGGTCACGGCTTGATTCGTATGCATTTCACACAGAGGCGTTACGTTTTCTTTTCGTAGCGTGTCGATTAAAAAGTCGCCCAGGGAGTCCGTGCCGACCTTGCCCAGAAAGCCGATGTCCAGCCCATTACGCGCCATGGCAACGGCCACATTCACCGGTGCGCCACCCGGATGTTGCACATACGTACCCGGTTCACTCCCAGGGACCCAATCAATGAGGATTTCCCCGATGCACACAGCGTCCATAGCGCCTCTCCTCTCCATGTCAGATCACGACAACAGGAGATTTACGACAGGGGGATTTCAATCAGTTCGTTGGGGAAACCGGTCAGACGTTCAACGCCAAGCTCCGTAATCAAAACCATGTCCTCATAGCGCACGCCACGGTGGGAGGCTGCGTCGTGGAAGAAGATGTCCACACAAAAGACCATGCCCGCCCTTAGTGGATAGTCCTTCCCTTCCTCAATCCAGGGGAACTCACATTCCACTGTGCCAATGCTATGGCACGGCCCATACACCAGCCAATGCTCATGCCCCTGGCGGATCACCTCTTGGCGGTGGGCGGCCGCCACCTGTCCGCTGCTCATTTTCTGTTCAAGGGCATCCTCCACAACCTCTTTGGCGAGAATGCAGGATTCGATCAACTCCCGCTGCGCATCGCTGGCACGTCCAATCACCACGGGACGGCCGATGGCGGAGGCATAGCCGTGATAGTTGGCCCCGATTTGTAACTGCCACAGGTCTCCTTCTTTCACCACGTCCTTGCTGGATACGCTGATGGCAAAGGCAGTGTCCTCATTGCAGGTCATCCACATGGGAAAGGCCTCGCCCTCGGCGCCCAGCTCATGCATCTTGGAGAGCGCTAAGCCCTTGATTTGGCCTCCTGTCATGCCCACGCGAATGTTTTGCAGCACGTACTCCATGGTTTGGCGGGCAATTTTGGCAGCATGGCACAGGCACTCCAATTCCAAAGGCGTTTTGTGGCTGCGCGCCAGGTCCACCGCTTCATCCGCGTCCACAATCTCCGCTTCGGGCGCAACCGTGAAAAGCGCGTCCTTAATCTCCCGGAAGATGTCCATGGGCAAAATTCGCCAACCCGCAATGCCCAGACGGCGCAGAGGGTGCACATCATGATAGGCTTTCAGCAGGGCCTCAAAGGTATCAAAGGAATTGTCTTCATATTTGGGGGCGGCGGGCTCACGGAAGGCTAGCATGCGCTTCATGGAGCCTAGCACGTCATATCGGCTGGCGCGCTCATTGGTTTCAGGCCCCACCAGCAGGGAGGCGTCACCCTTGCGGGGGACCGCCACAGCGCATGTTTCAAAAGATACGCGAAAATCTGCCAGATAGCGCGCATACTGGGGCTCACCCGAGGAGGAAAAAGCGATCAAAGCATCCAAGGAACAGGTAGCCATGTTCTCCTGCACCCTTTTGATTCGGGCCAGAAACTCTTCTTTGGGGAATTGAGTGGGTTGATTCATACAGCGTCTCCTTCGCGGATTTGATTTGGCTGACAACAAAAGCAGTGGACATAGCCACCGTTTGCCAGTTCGGTCCTTGGGGGATATTCGCGTTTGCATCGATCTATGGCCTTTGCGCAACGGGAATGAAAATAGCAGCCCTCAGGGAGGTTCATCGGGGAGGGTACTTCTCCGGAAAGTTCCACAATTTCATCGCTTTTTTTGTGAATGCTCAGCATAGCGCCCATCAGGGCCTGGGTGTAAGGATGACGGGGCGCTGAAAAGATTTGCTCCTTGCTGCCCATCTCCACAATGCGGCCCAAGTACATCACGGCAATGGTGTCGCAGATGTCCCGCACGGCGTGTAAATCATGCGAAATGAAGATGTAGCTGTTCTTCAGCCGCTCCTTCAGGCTGATGAATAGGTCGATCAGCTCGGCGGAGTTTTCCGCGTCCAGCGAGGTGGTCGGCTCGTCCAGGACGATCAGCTTGGGTTGGTTCGCAATCGCCATGGCGATGGAAATGCGCTGGAGCTGCCCTCCGGAAAGCTGGTGCGGATATTTGTCCAAGGTGCTTTCGTCCAATCGCACGGAAGCAAGCAGCCCACGTAATTTTTGGTCCACCTCATCGTTTGAAATCCCTTTGTTCCACAGTTGGAAAGGCTCTGCCAACAATTTATGGATTTTCATCCGCGGGTTAAGCGCATCGTGAGGATTTTGAAAAACAACCTGGATCTCCTTGCGGTATGGCCGGAATTGTTCGGGAGACATGCTGCTGATCAGTGCTCCTTGATAGCGAATCTCCCCCTCTGTGATGGGGAGCAGCCCCAAAATACATTTTCCCAGCGTTGTTTTTCCGCACCCGCTCTCCCCTACTACGCCCAAAGTACAATCTTCAGGCAGCGTGAAACTGACATGGTCCACCGCCTTCACCACGTCTTTTGCATGTTTGTTCCCATAGAACATTGTCAGCCCCTGTAGCTCCAAGAGTGCAGTGCCTTTCATGCATTCACCCCCACTTGATGGCCTTCGCCCACATCCACATATCCGTTCATGCTTCCCCTGGCGTGCTCGGCCAGCAAGCGCTCATAATGGGTTTGTGTGCTGGACAAATAGGCTTGATATTCGGTCGCTTTGCGCGTCTGATGGTTGGACTCGCTCAACTTGACCAGTCGGGCTGTGTACGGGTGCTGGGGATTGTGGATGACTTGGGAAACCGTGCCCGATTCCACGATCCGCCCCTCATGCAGCACATAGACCCTGTCACAAAGGTGGTAGATTAGCGCGATGTCGCGGGAGGCTACGATCGTGGAACGCTTTTGCTCACGGATGAGGCGGCGGATCAGGTTAAAAACCTGAATTTGAATGGTCACATCCAGCCCGCCGGTGGGTTCGTCAGCCAGCAACAAGGTGGGCTCACAGATCAGAGCAATCGTCACCAGCACACGCTGGGCCATGCCCCCGGAAAGCTCGCTGGGGAAGGCATTGTACCGCTTTTCGGGATCGGGAATGCCCACCAGCTGTAATAGCTCGATCACCCGCCGTTTGGCTTGGTCGGGCTTGATAGGAAAATGGGAAAGATAAATGTTCCTGATTTGGTCGCCGATACAATTGATGGGATCCAGCCGCCAGTGAGGGTTGGGGCAAATGCTGGCAATTTTTTTGCCCAACACAGATTTTCTGATCATGGAGGGGGCCATCAGGAACAAATCTTGCCCCTCCAAAAATTCCGCTCCTTCCGTCACCGTCAATGGTTCGCGGAGGGAATGGATCATCGCGCTCATGAGCACGGATTTGCCCGCGCCTGAACCGCCGATGATCCCCACACATTCCTGCTCATCCAGGTGTAGGTTGATACCTCGCAGGATAGGCACGGCATCCTTCCCATACTCGGCAGGGATGGAGACGCTCAAATTTTGAATTTCAAGGATTCGCTTGGCCATCTTTGTTACCTCCAATTGCGGGGATCAATGGAGGAGGATACGCCTTCCCCCAGCATGGACAGTCCGAATACCAGAATGCACAGCACCAAGCCCGGGAAAACCACAGGCCACCAGTGTCCGGTGATCATGCCGCCCGAGCCAATGGAGATCATGAGGCCCAGTTCCGGTTGAGGCATACGAACGCCTGCGCCCACAAAGCTCAGCCCGGCAGTCAGCAAGATGGAGGAGGCGATACAAGTGGACACTTGCGTGATGGCGGGGGAAATAGCGTTTGGCAAGATGTGCTTAAAAATAATGGAGGCGTTGGTATTCCCGATAACGCGCTCTTGCATGACAAATAGATTGTCGCGCACACGCAGCACCTCGGTACGGACGAGACGGCAGAAAACCGGAATCCAGATGAAACCCAACACATAGATCACGTTGATGACCTGCTGCCCAGTGGCCGCAACCACTGCCAGCCCAAGTATAAAAACCGGGAATGCCTGGATCACATCCATGATGCGGATCACCACCAGACTGATCACACCGCTTACGCCCTTACGGGACTCAAAATACCCCACGAATAAGCCGATGGGCACGCCTAGGATAAAGCCCAAAAACGTCGCCATGAGGCCTATGAGCAAGTCAATGCGCGGCGCATAAAGAAGACGGGCAAATACATCCATGCCCAGGGAATCCGTGCCCAGGGGATGTACGGCGCTCATAGGCTTATTGTACTGCCCCGCATAGACCTTGGTGGGATCGCCGGGGAAAAGGACGGGCGCTAACAGGGTGACCGTCACAATGGGAACCAGAATACAAATTCCGATGATAAGGTTGCTGTTGATATATTTTTTCAGTCGGTTTGCGCGGCTGTTCTTTTTCATATTTCAACCCTCGGATCAATGGAATAGTAGATGATGTCCAGCACCAGATACACCACGAAGGACACAATGGCCGTCACCAGCACAATCATTTGCATGGGGGCGTAGTCGGAATGGGTGATGGACTTGACGGCATACTGTCCAAGCCCTCCCCAGCTAAAGATGTTCTCCACCAGCACGCTGCCCCCCAGCATAAAAATGTAGATGTACCCCATCAGGGTTAACACCGGAGGCAAGGAGTTGCGGAAGATCATGCGCTCTACCCCTTTTTCGCTCAGGCCGTTGTCCCTGGCAAACTTCACATACTCCTCCTTCTGGATGCGAAGCATGGTGGCTTGCGCCATTTTTAGGATGGGAGCCGCGTTGCAGATGACCAATGCCAACACCGGTGAACACAGATGGGCCCAAGCATTGCCAAACTTCGCCAGATCACCCTCTAGGAGGGCATCAATGGTAAAAAAACCCGTTACATGGCGGGGCGGGATGAAGATCATATCCAGCCTGCCGATGGGCGCCGGAATGATGTGCGCTAATGTATATAAGAAAAAGACAATGATGAGTGAGAGCCAGAAATCCGGGAAAGCGCCCGAGAGAAATCCGTAGCCGCGTAGCAGACGGTTCACAGTCTTGTTGCCGCGAATGGCCGTTACGCGGGCAATGGAAAGCGAGAGCACAATGATGATCACCATGGAATAGCTGATCATTTCCAAGGTGGCAGGCAAACGGCGGCCAATGTCCTCCATCACGGGGTTGGAAGTAAACCACGAGTTGCCCATATTGCCTGTAAGCAGGTCTCGAATAAAGAAAATATACTGTTTCCACAGGGGTTCCGCCAGCCCCATCCGTTCGGACAGCGCAGCCACCGCCTGCTCCGATGCGCCTTGCCCAAGCAGGATATAGGCGGGATTGCCGGGAATCATTCGCACCAATAGAAAAACCACAATGGTGACGCCAATCAACTGCGGCAGCAAAAATAGCAGCCTTTTGCCGATAAAGCGAAGTGTTTTTTGGACCTTAAACCAGCTCATACCCTTTCCCTCCTTGGCTTCTGGCAGTCCTCACGGGATCGGCGGGGCGCCGCGAGGGCGCCCCTGCCTTACTTGGATGGGAACTCACTCCTTTTCCAGCGAATCCCAGTAGAAGTCGTTTACCGTGTCGTATACCAGCCGCCCGCCGATATTGGAACGCTTGGCAATCTGCAGGTTCGTAGACACAACGGGGATGGCGCAGACTTCATCCGCAAGAATTTTCTGCAGTTCCTCGTGGAAGGCAACGCGCTCGTTGTAGTCCAGGATGGTGGCGCCTTCCCGCATCATGCGCAGAACGTCGTCGTTGGCATACTTGCCGAAATTGTTGGATCCGCCGGGCTCAAAGTAGAGGCGACACCCAAAGTTGATGTCCGGCTGAACAGGAAGCCCTGTCTCCATGCAGATTTGCAGTTTCTTGGAGTATTTCTGCTCCGTCAGCGTGGAGAGCATGGCGCTATTCAGTTGGGCGGTCACGCCGATTTGCGCCAAGCTGGCCTGATACGCCACGCAAATCGCCTGATCCATGGGGTTGGAATTGTCATAGGCGATTTCGCAGGTGAAGCCGTCCGGATAGCCCGCCTCTGTTAGCAGCGCCTTGGCCTTTTCCAGGTCATAGGTGTAGGGCCAGTAATCCGAAGAGCCGGGAATCATGGCGGGCACCATGGACTTCATGGGCGTGCCATAGCCTTTGTATACGTCCTCGGCGATTTCTTCGCTGGGCATGGCATAGAGCATGGCTTGACGAACCTTGACGTCGTCAAAGATCTCATCCTCGCAATCCAAGAAAATCCACGTGCTGTTTGCGGTCTGAATGTTCCAAACGTCAACCTGATCCTTGCCCTTCAGGTAGTCCAACTCCTCGGGCGAAAGATTGAGCACCATGTCCACCGCGCCGGCTTCCAACATGGCCACCCGGTTGGAGGATTCCGGGATTTCACGGATCATGATGTTGTCGATGCTGGGCTTGCCTGCCCACCAATCTTCGCGGGCTTTCCACATCATATATTCGCCCGCGCGCCATTCCACCAGCTCGTAGGGAGAGAAGCCGCAGTTGTTGCGGGATACCCATTCCGTTGCATAGGGGTCCTCCGCGGTGGCGTGCTCTTTACATTCCGTGGAATCGATGAAGCTCGTCCAGCTATGGCAGTTGATCAGCGCGATCAGGCCGTTTGCCTCCGGAAGGACCACTTCATAGGTATACTTGTCAATCACTTTGATGTTTTCGGGGCCCGTCATGCCCGCGGTGCCCCACAAGAAAGCCTGGAAGCCCTGCAGGGCCTTGGCGCGCTCCAGGGTATAGCGCACATCCTCGCTGGTCATTTCGTTGCCCCATTGGCTGGTTACGCCCTGGCGAAGGTGGAACACGGCGCTTTTCGCGTCGCTGGCCACTTCATAGGATTCAATCAGCCGGCCTTCGGTTGCTGTGAAGTCTGGGTAGAAAACGTTTTTGGCGGCCAGATCCGCGTCATAGGGGTAGGCCTGTTCTTTCCACCGGAGCCCCTTGTCACGCATCAATGAGATGATCTGACCGCCTGCCAGGGTGGGTTCCTCAAAGTCGAGTGAGTTCAGCAGTGTCGGTACGCCGACGACCAAAGTTTTCTCTTCTGCAGACGCAGGAACCAAGGAGAAAACGAAGCTCAGCAGCATAACGACAACGACGAGCAGGGATAGCCTCTTGATCATGGGATTCCCTCCTTCTTTATTGCCGACCGCGCCCTCAGGCACGGCAGGGTACAAAAAACACAACCGGGAACGAATGGTGAAAAACGTTCTGCTTCAATCAAACGATACGCAATGCAGTTTTGTTCGCAAACCGTGAACCAGTAGGCAATCCAAATAGACCTTGGATGAGGCAAGGGCGTTACGTCCAAGAATTGGCTCTAACGAGGCATTTTTACCATGCGGTCTCTAGACGGGTAGTTTGAGCAGTTTGGCCAGGTTTTCTCCCATAATCTTTTTGCGGTCCGCCGGGTCGGGCACAGCCACCTCAATTTTTTTCAGTTGTACTTCAAAATCCCAATAGGGCGTGTCGGTACCCATGAGCACTCGCTCCACGGGCAGCTCCACTACACTTTGGGCCAGCCCACCCGAGATGCCCGATTCATGCGCCAAATAAATATTGGGGCACTCCTTGGCCACCGTGATGGCCTCCGGCGTATTTTGCATGAACCCGGAATGGGCCATGATGATTTTTACGTCCGGGAACTCGTTAGCGATGGGGATAAATGTGTGCGGCACGGCCACCAGTTCATCGCCGGAATAAGCGATGATGGGAATATCAAACTCACGGGCGACCTCGAAGATGGGAGCCAGGGTTCCCACACCCGTCATTTTGAAACTATGGGCGTTCGCATGAATTTTAATGCCTTTAAAGCCATATTCCTGAATTTCACGGCGGGCAACATCCTGATAATCGCGCTGTACCCACGGCGCAGCCATACAGAACCCGATGAGGCGATCCGGGTGTTTTTTGACGGCCTCATATGTGTAGTGGTTATCAAAATTCTCATAGCGGAAGGGGAAGACCACGGCCATGTCGATACCGGCCCGGTCCATTTTGGCCAGCAGTTCGTCCGCCGTTTGCCGGTCTTTGGTTCCCCAAGGTTCACCGATGTGGTTATGACAATCAATGATCATACTCAAATCTCCTTTCCTATTTGATGCCGAGAATGTCGAGTATGTTTTGGCCCATGATTTTTTCGCGAATGGCAGGGTCGGTGACACCGACGCGGATCTTCTCCATTTCAACACGTTCATCCATGAAAGGGCTGTCGCTGCCCCAAATAATCCTTTCGGGTTCAATGGCGGCCAATGCATCGCGCAGCTGCTGGGATGTGGCGGCAGTCTGATCCAATATGATGTTTGGATTGCGTTGCGCCACCCGGATGGCCTCGTCGGCTACGTTGCGAAAACCCGAATGGGCAATGGAGATGGTCAACTTGGGATAGTATCTGAGCACCTCTTCACATTGCAAGGGGGTGGAGGATACATCGTCACCGGTGTGAACCATCAAAATCATGTTTTCTTCCTGACAGGTCTCGAAACATTCGCCAAGTAAATCAAACGAATTAATGTTAAACCCTTCCGAGGGCGGACGAAGCTTTACGCCGCGGGCGCCCCAGTCCTTCCATTGGCGGATTTCATCCCTCATATGCCGGTGCCGCCAGGGGTTGATCATCACATAGGCGATCAGGCGGTCGCTATGCTCGCGGGCGCAACGGCAGTGCCACTCAATATCATAATTGAAGATCAGAGGCAGAATGATGGACATATCTACGCCGTCCCGATCCATATCCCGCAACAAGGTAGTGGGCGTATAGCTGACGTCCAGATGACACGAAGGCCCCCATGGAACGCCAAAGTGAACATGTGCATTAACGATCTTTCCCATGAATTACCCTCCTCCAATGATCTGCGCTTTGCATGGGCAGCCTTAGGGCTGTTTGCAACTGTAAAAGTATGGCGGATTGGTGACGCAAAGCATGCTGGCTTCTTCCGTTCCCGAGGGGTTACTGAACAAGTGAGTGCGGGAACAGTCCTTTAAATAGTAACAGTCACCTTCCTTCATTTGAATGATGGTATCGTCAATGGTTAATGCGATGCAGCCCTTGAGTACAATGAATACTTCTTGGCCTTCATGCGCATAGGGAATCGCGCCGGATTTCGCGCCGGGGGCGATGTTGTGGATGCAGACTTCCATCACATTTTGCGGGTCAAAAGCGGAGAGAAACTCAATGGTGAGCCCGCCTTCTTCTAAATTGACCAATTGGTGCCGGTCCCCTGCTCGTACCAACATTTGAACGTGGGGCGTTTCTTCCCCCAGCAGCTGGCTGATGGGCACGCTAAGACTGTTTGCGATGCGCTTGAGCGTAGTGAGCGAAGGGTCATTTTTTCCGTTTTCAATCTGGGAGAGAAAGCTGGGGGTCACCTGAACTTTCTGCGCCATTTCCTGGAGAGAGATCTTCTGTTGCTTCCTTGCTTCTTTAATATTTTTGCCAAGATCCATCATTGCTTTATGACTCCTTCTTCCGTTTGAAGGGCTGACATCCGAGCCCCGCTGTTTTTGGAACGACTCCCTGTGCAAGACAGGAAAGGGGTATTCTTTCTTTGGGTAAGCGCCTGCCTTCACGAGGGACGATGGACTTCACTGTTAAAAATTAATTATTGATTAAAAATTTTTCGGATCTGCTTTGTGTGAATTAATATTAACACTGGATTTCAGTTCTGTCAACAGATTTTTTTGGCATAAATGACGAATTGAAACCAGCGCAACGTCTATATTTGAATCATATTCCGATATGATTTGTATCAGTAATCACTATTTTAGCAAAAATATTAACTTACATTTAATTTTTGTAATGGCAACTTACAGGCGAAAGCTTGTGAAGGTGGCGTAGAGGCCTCCTGGTTCCTATGAACAAAAAACCCAACGCGGCGATTTCCTCGCCAGCATTGGGTTTTTGGAACCCCGTTCTCTTAGAGCCAATTCCGAAAACATAGCCCAGTCTTTGCGGATCTTTTCCCCAGGCGCGTTGCCTCGTCCGGTCAGCATAGCACCGCTATGCCTCCCTTCCTCGGCTGAGCGCCAGGGAAAAATCTCTCGCACATCCTGTGGCTACGTTTTCGGAATTTGCTCTAATCCGCCATCGCAGCCCCGTCACCAGCCTCCGCAAGGTCCACGGCCACCGGAACCACCGGCTCCTCCTCCGGCGGCTCGCCTATATATGCGTAGACAATAGCTGTAGCCCAACTGAAATATGCATTGGAGCGGTATTCCTGCAAATCGGTGCGGTAAAAATCGAAATACACATTGGAGAACAGGGGGACCAGGGGCTGCATTTCGCAGAACCGGTCCTGGAATTTCAGCCACTTTTCTAAATACCCTTCTTTGTCCATGACCTCGGTCTGCCGCATGCTCAGCGCCAGATTCATGAGCTGCTCGTCGGCAAGGCCGGTCTTGTTGGACACACCCTGGAACTCATCGGCAATATGAAACGTGTAGTACGGGTCGAATGCCAGGTTGAAGTTGGTGGCCAGGCTCATCATCTGGTACTCCCGGTCGGTCTGGCGGTAGTAATGGGCCAATACCTCCTCAAAGGGCAGGCGTACAATCTGCGCCTCCACTCCAACCGCTTTCAGATTGGAGAGCATGGCCTCCTCCAGCAGCGCCGACATGGTTGTCTCCTCCGGCTGCGCCCATTTCAGCGCCAGCTTCTCCAGCGTGCCGTCCTCACGGCTGCGCCAGCGCACGCCGCCCACTTCCCTATCATACGGCTGGCCCTCTTCGTTCAGCGCCCATCCCTCCGCCTCCAACAGCCGGATCGCCTCGTCCAAATCCAGCGGTGTCTCATACGCTTGCAGCTCATTTTGCAGTTCCTGCGCCATCCATTGGCCCGTGCCATAGTATCCGTACACCGCCTGGCCGAAGCCCTGCGTAAATTCCGTCATGACCCCGTTCTTGTCCACACAGTGCGCAATGGCTTTGCGTACGTTGGCCGACTGGGTGGGTCCCTCTTCGCACGCAAAAGAAATGAAGTTCATGCCCGTGCGCAAATAGTTGACCGCCCGCACCCTTTCCTCCCGCATGCGCTGCGTGCCGTCGGCAATGATCCCGCCATCGGAAATTTTATTCACCAAGTCCAGCGTTCCATTCTCAATCCTGTCCAGCGCGGAGGAAGGATCGGCGTATACCACCGTCAACTGGTCGATCTGCGGCACAACCTTTTGAAAATTTCCCGCGTAATGCGGGTTCTTCACAAACCGCGCGGTCTGTTTTTCCTTGTCAAAGGACTCCATCACATAGGGCCCCGCCGCAATGACGGGATGAAACAGATATCCGGACGCCTCGCTGAGGATGGTCTCCCGCAGCAATTCCTCGCAAAACAGGCCTTGGGGGTAGGCGTCCGGGCCGCCTTCCTCAATTTTCCGCATCAGGCCAGTCAGGAACGCTTCGTCGGTATACTGAAGGGTTCCATCCTCACGCATGGCCGCAAGCTTCTCCTGGGCATCCGTAAAGGTGCCGTCGATATACACGCCCTGCCCATCATCCTTTACCACGCAGCCAGGCGCGAGAACCGCGATGGGATATGGTGTGAGGTTCAATAGAATAATCTCGTAAAAGTACGGCAGGTAGCGTCCATCTACGGTCAATTCCAGCGTATAGTCATCCACCACATGCACGCCAGAGAAAGCCTCGCCTTGGCGGAAGGCTTCGTATCCTTTAAACCAGCTGAGCTCCGTGGGTTCGCCGCCCAAAGCGGCAAACTCCGCCGAAGACAGCAACAGTGCGCAGAAGGCGTAATCCCACGCGGTGATGGGCGAACCATTGCTGTACGCCAGGTTTTGGTTCATGGAGATGCGGAAGGTTTTGTCCTTGCCATCCACAAAGGCGTCCAAATCCAGAACCACCGTCTCGTCTATGGCGTAGTCGCCGTTCCGCTCCCAGGAAATGGTGTTGTGACCGTGGATCAACTCCCGCAGGTCAATGTCCGCCGCGTTGATGCCCCACTTGCTGGTAAAAAAGGCCCCGCTCATCCGGGTGGTCACACCCACAGTTAAAGGCATTGACGCCTTCCCCTCCGCCAGCGCCGGGCCAATGCCGGAGAGGCTTAGTATGAAAACGATGGCCACTGCCAGAAGTTTCTTCATGATGTTTCGCTCCTTATCAAAAGAGTATTGTCCAAAAACGAGCGGCAAAGGTTGCTCGCTATTTCCTCCATCCACGCGCTAAAGCCGCAAGGGCTCTCCAAGGTATCCAATCGTTTCCATGCAATCAGAAAGGTCTCCCGCACAATCTCTTCCGCCGTGCTGACATCGTTCAGGAGGGAATGGGCGGTCCAAAAAATCTTTTTGTAATACGCATGATAAAGGGCTAAAAAAACGTCGGTATCGTCGGCTTTCGCGCAAAAGGTCCAATCAAAGTCTTCCCAGTCCACTGGTTGGTTCCCCCTATCTCTGCGGCAATTTTTGTTGAGGCAGAGCGTAGCCGGGAGAAGGGGGGCGGGCGGAAACTCCTTCCGCCCTGCCATCCCCCAAACCAACCGTCACTCTACGCAATCACCATAGTTGGATACAGATCCGCCGGCCAACGGGATGGCCTGGTCTATCATTTCTATGCCGGTGGTGCCGCGGGCTTCCCGTTCATACCGCGCATAGACCCATTCGTCTTTCGTGACGCCGGTATAGTTGCCGCTCCAGCCCACAAATGTCCATCCTTCACGGGCCGGATTGGGCGGAGGCGTCGCGCTACCTCCGTAGGGAACCATCTCCTGCTTCAGCAGCGTTCCGGTTCCATCCCCATCCACAAAATATACATTGAGCAGTCCGTCAGGGTTGCCCGCCCGGTTGGTGATGACAAACCCGCTCTCCGCCGATCCGGAAATGCTCTTGGTAAAGCCGGGTACAGAGACCTCATCCACAGTGTAGGCATAGGTGTGTCCGTCGGATGCCTCCACAGGCAGGTCCGCAAAGAGACTGGTCCAGCCCTCGCTGCCGTTCATGGTTGCAGTGCGGTATTGCAGCCCATCCCGCAGCAGGCGCACAGTCACGCTGGGCAGGCTGGTGATGCGATCCGGAGCGTTCCAGACCTTCGTCACCCGGATGGAGATCGGCTTCGGTTCCTCGCCGCCCCCGCCGTTCCCGCCTGTGGACTCATACTGCGTCCATACTTCTTCGTTCTTCTGCACATTTTCGTAGTTTCCATACCAGCTTACGAACCGATAACCATCGTGCGGCTTGGGCGTGGGCGGGGTCGCGCTCCCACCGATGTACACCATTTCTTCCTTCAGCAACTCTTTCGTTTGGGAGTCGAAGAAGGATACACGTACTTTCTGCCTCTCCTGCCAAACGGCGGTCAGCTTGATATCGCCTGTGGTTCCTTGAACGATTTTGTAGTCTATCGTCTCACTGGTGATATCCGTCAGGTTCGGGTTCGTGTAATCCACCTTCCATCCCAGGAAGATATGACCGTCCAGGGTGGGATTGCCGATATAAATCGGGAAGCTGCTTTCCGCGTGGTATTCTGACGGATTGCCCGCCGAATTCACCCCGCCGTTCATGACGTACTCAATCTTGTAATTGATCAACGTCCAATGCGCGGTGAGGGTCACGTCTCCGGTGGTTCCGGCAGGGATCTCATAAGGCTTCGTAGCCGTGGTGAGATCCGTCAGAGCAGAGTTCGCGTAGTCCACAGTCCAACCCGCGAAGGCATACGCCTCACGCGTCGGATCGGTGATCGAGATGGGGAACGTGTTTTCTACGGTATAGGTTGTGGGGTTTCCGGGGGCATTGGCGCCGCTGTTCAGCTTATAAGCGATTTTGTAAGTGTCCGCCTTCCAAACCGCGTACAGGGTGGTATCCGCCTTGATGGGGAAGGTGGCGCTCACCGCGCCTGTGGCATCCGCCCCGTAGGCCACTGTGCCCGCGTCCGCATCGGTCTGTGACGTAGCCCAGCCCTTGAAGGTATAGTTGGCCTTTTCCAGGGTGCCCTTGCCCAGCACGGTCACCGTGCTGTTTACATAGTAGCTGTTCGTTCCACTGGGCGCGTTGCCTGCCGTATCCACAGGCGCTGTACCGCCGGTATTCCCGTTGCCGTTGTAGGAAACGGCGTACTTGTCGTTCTCCTTCCACACCGCGTACAGCGTGGTATTCGCCGCGATAGAGAAGGTGGCGTTCGCCCCGTAGGCCACTGTGCCCGCATTGGCGTTGGCCTGAGACGTAGCCCACCCCTTGAAGGTATAGTTGGCCTTTTCCAGGGTGCCCTTGCCCAGCACCGTCACCGTGCTGTTTACATAGTAGCTGTTCGTTCCACTGGGCGCATTGCCTGCCGTATCCACAGGCACTGTGCCGTCGGTATTCCCGTTGCCGTTGTAGGAAACGGCGTACTTGTCGTTCTCCTTCCACACCGCGTACAGCGTGGTATTCGCCGTGATGGTGAAGGTGGCGCTCCCCGCGCCTGTGGCATCCGCCCCGTAGGCCACTGTGCCCGCATTGGCATTGGCCTGTGACGTAGCCCAGCCCTGGAAGGTATAGTTGGCCTTTTCCAGGGTGCCCTGGCCCAGCACCGTCACCGTGCTGCCGTAGAAGTACTGGTTCGATCCGTTGGCTGCGTTGCCTGCCGTATCCACAGGCGCGGTGCCTCCGGTACTTCCATTGCCGTCATAGGTGACGGTGTGCTTGTTCAACCCGTAATACAGCTTCAACACCTGGGTGCCGCTGCCGTCCAGGGTAATGCTTCCCCCCGCCGGGTCGCTGTGGTCGTATGCATGGTTGGTGTAGGTGGTTTTGATATAGCTTGCCCCACTCACCACCGTGCCCACGGCGGCGGCGGCTGTGTCCGTGTCGTCAGGGGTGGCCGGATAGGTTCCGTCCATCTGCTGGAGGTAATGCTCCACCGTGTATTGGCCGGATTGTACGGTGATATTGTACGTTACGGTCACTTCATCACCCAAATTGTTGGTATCACCCAAATTGTTGGTGATCTTGGCGGTAGCCGTGGTCGTCCCCACCTTTAGGCCGGTGGCGGTGAGGTTCACCACATTAGCGGCCGGAACCTCGGTGGTGGCCGATGTGTACAGGTTCGTTGTGCTGGCGGGCACCGTGGCAATGGTGGTATCCAGGGCCCCGCTGCAAACCAGATGGTGGATGGGGCTTGTGAAGGAAACCTTCCGGTAGAACCTGTTCACGGTGGCTTGATAGGTTACCTGATTATTCGGGGTCACACCCAGGGTAATCACCTGATCCGGCACGGTGATTGCGGGCAACTTCACAAGGCCCGCGCTCACATTCGCCAGGCCGTTGATGCCAATACCCGGCAACACCAGCGCGTTGGTAAGTTTCGTACCATTGCCCAGCGTCCAAGTCCGCTCAAAGTCGCTGTCATCATTCTTGTTGGTAAGGTACGCCGTGCTCGGTTTCGTCAATACCCAGCTTCCGTCGGAAGGCATGGTGACCTTCACCACTTGCCCGCTGTCCGTCTTGAGTGTGTGCAGCGTAAACGCGCCGCTGGCATCGGTGACAGTGGACTCAATCAGCGTGGTTCCGTCCGGCTCATACAGGGAAACCGGAATGTCTTTCAGCCAAACTTCATATGCGGTGGCGGTTGTGTGCCTTGAACCGTTCTCATCGTAAGAATCCCGCCAGACTGTGCCCTTCACCTGATAGCTATTATACTCATAGATGCATCTGTCAAGGAGCAATTCCGTGGATTCTGTATCGCCCGCCGTCTTATAATACAGCTTGCCGTCCGCGAAAGCGTACTCGGTCTCCAGTTTCGTTTTGGAACCAGCCATCATGGGCCAGTTGACCGTGACGTTTTGTTCTGGGCCCACTTCGCTCATAGAGATCCGAATCCCGGTGATAGCATTCCACCCAGCCTGGTTGACAGGTGCGGTGGTGGTGTAGGAAGTACCGTCAGTGGTATACGCAAAGCTTACAGTGCCACCAGTGGCGTTGATCTCGATCCCCGGCTGGCCGGTTAAAAACATGTCATACTCGCTATCCAGCGCATCTCCTTTCTTGGGAATGGAGATATAGGCATTCAAATCATTCATGGTGGATGCTTCGGCCCCTGTAGCGCCGGTTATGGAGAAGTAGCCGCCCAGCTTATCCCGCTCCTGCGGCACAAAGGAGACCTTTCCGCTCGAATCCATGGCTTCGTTCTTGGTAGGGAACAGCTGTGCGCCGGTGACCACCCTCTTGAGCACATCCACCTCCAAGCTGGACAGGTCGTATTCGTATAATTTGGGGCCCGTGAAGGCCGTGGCCGACAGCCCCAGCGTATCTTCCACCGTGCCTTGCAGCAAATATTTCGTTGTATTGAAATCCGGGGCGTTGGTGGGCGCGTCGTACGCCAGCAGCTCCGAAAAATCCAGGTACACCGTACCCAGGGGGTGGTGCAGGCCCGGGTCCGCCCCCGGAAGGATCTTGAAGCCAATGTTGATGTTGCCTGCCAAATTGGAACCCAAATGACCCACTCGCCCCTTTCCAAAATTGCCTCCGCGGATGTAGCCCTCCACAAACTGCATTTTCAGGAACCTCCTGGGGCCTGACGAATCGACGACAGTCACGATTGAATGTTTCACCGCGCTATCATTGAGGGGCACGCCATAGAATGTGGTGCTCGCTAAATCAAAATGAAACTGTGGATCCGTGAGTTCCACATAAGCGGCTTCCGCTATATCCCATGGGCCCGGTCTTGATGCTGGATTAGTCGTAACTTCTGTCCCAGCAGTAGAGGTATGCGGCGCCATGGATATTGCGTGGAAATCGAAGGCATTGGTAGCGATATAGTCGCTCCCCTGAGACTTTGATGCAAACGGCTGCGGGGTGTGAACGCCCTTGCCAAACACAAATCTTTGCTGCCGTGCGAGAATCCGGATCATGTAATTATAGGCGTTATCGTTTATTTTCCCGCTGCCCTCCATCTTATGCAGCCCATCCGCACAATTTCCAATGCGCAGCCACGCCTCTAATGTAATTTGCAGGCGGAACATTGATGTAGCGGTATTATTAGGAAATTTGATATCTTCTCCCGTAAAGGGGTTCTCCCGATAGGCGCACATTTCGATATCGTACATCAGGGGCAAAGTGGTATCGGTGTCATTGTCCCGCACCACTTCATACATGCCGTCGTAGGAAAGGGACAGGGCTTTGAAGAACTCACCGCTATTCAGCGGAACTTGCACGGCAGTATTCGCCGTCAGTTCCGGCACGGTCCACTTGGCATCTGTCCTTTGGTTGGTGGTATAGGTAAAGGTCCAGCCGGAAAGCTTGGGCGAGGCCGTAAATTTTCCGGTTAAGAACGACAGAAACTCCTTGGCGGCAATTCCTGTATAGGGTTGGGCTTGTGTAATACCGCCATAGAATTTTTCTGTGTTGGTTTTGAGTTCTATGACCGGATGATCCAAAAACTCAAGTGTACTGCCAGGCGATGAAATATTCAGGCCCAAGTCGCCAAAGCTAACGGTCGTTTTGTTGTCCATCACGGTGTTCTCATAACCTCGGCGCCCACTGGTGTCGGGGACGGTTCTCAAATCACATTTCGCCAATAGCAAGGGGCATTTTTGGCTTTTGATTTGGAACCACAACCATTGGCTTGGGTTATCCACCGGATGGCTGTTTGCGGCGGTACCGTCCAGTTCCACGCGGTATTCTACCTTTACCCGGTCTCCCTCCGCAAGAGGCTCTCCCTCCTCATTTGTGGTGGCCACTGTGTATGAAAAATTCGTTACCTCACTTTTGTGAAAGGTCTTCTTGCCAGTCCCGTTGCTGGCATCATTGGTATAGCTTGGTGCATTATCAACTTCTGTGCCTGTGATATTGCTGCCTATGCGACCGGCCTGGAAAATCCGCTCCCAGGTCACCGTGACCTCTGTCACCCGATTTGTGGCAGACGCAGCAGAAAACGCAAAGTCAAAATTCAGGTCGCTCTTCGCGCTTAGCTGGGCGTTGGCTGCGGCAATGGCCCCGACCGGAGCCATGTGGGTATTGCCGTCGTCCGTTGTGTATGCCACACTGGCCAACCGCGTTTCGACGACAACATTAAAGGAAGACCAGTCTGTGATACGTATGGCTGTGGGCTGAATTTCGTAGGGAAAGGTGTAGCGCTGGATGATCGGCCCGTTGTAGGAGGGGTATCCATCCGCTGATACTCCGCCAGTGCTAGTTCTATAGAAAGCTTGGCCGATATAGGTAAACACTTCATTGATATAGGTGGAGCCAGGCACCTTCTGGTTGGCCAGCGCGCCGCTTTGGCTGGCGCTGGAATGCCTAGTGGAGTTGTACCCATACACGGGCAAAATGTCTACGCGGGTTCTGGTGAAAATTTTGGGGCCTTCATGGCTGTAGGTCACCGCTTGGTAGGTGGAAGCCGTTTCATCGGGAACGCGGTACTGTAGCTGGGTATTGGCTGGCGCCGCAAACTCCGTATAGGCGGAGGGGGTCCATTCCAACTCATCCTCTTTATTCATAAAATCCCACTTTGGCACAATGGCGCGATAGTACCAGTCCACCAGCCAGTTATTGAAAGTACGGCTTTGGGGTGTTATCAGGTAATAGTCCCCGGCTCCATCGCTTTGCCGAGGGCCTATTGTCCAATTCGTCCATGCAACTCCGGAGGCTGATATCTCATCGATGTTATGATTGACCCCGGTGGAATTAAAAACTCCCGTGAGGCCTACCAATTGCAATCTGGAATCCGGGCAGTACACCTTCATGCCCGTGATTTCCATCAGCGGCGTCTGGGCTTTGTGCACGGAAGAAATTTGATAAGCGATCGCGGGCTGTGAAGTGGGGCCGTAGAAACTCGCTGCGTACTGCCCAGCATTGTTCGTCAGACCACCGCCACTCAGCATGTACGGCTGAAATATTCTAGTGGTGGGCACATACGCAATATACGGATACCGCATCACCAGGCTTGCCCCCGCTTCCGTATAGGGGTAGCTGGTGGGGGTTCCGGTGGCATGGTTCGCCGCGTAATTGACAGGCCGCATGCTGCCATGCTGCGCCTTCTTGATCTCGGTGCCGCCCGCAGTGGGGTCGCCCTCGTACAGCGTCGCGCTGACGCCGCCCTCGGGAAGCTTGCCTTCATCCATCCACTGCTCCGCCTGGGTGTCGGTAATGGCCGCATGCTCCATCTTCACTTCAATCGCCAGGTTACTCGTCATATGGTCCGCCAGCTTCAGCACAATGCTGTTATCTTTGTTCGCGTTCTGATCGGTCGCGAGGGTGCTGGCCAAAATGGTGGCGTTGGTTTCCGGCTTTTCATCAAACTTCGCCCCATAAGGCAACCCGGTGATGAGCAGGTACAGGTTTTCATTGGTTCCGTTGGTGGGGGGGGTGTAGGTCACGGTAAATTTATCGTCCGTTTGCTCCCCCAGCACATAGGTGGTGTTGGTGTCCGCGTAATCGGGGTAGGCAATGGACACTTCCCCCGGGTTCGCCACATTGGCGGTCTGGAACAAATCGTTCAGGGAAAACTGATCGCTATAGAGAACATAGGTGCCGGGGTCCCCGCTCCCGTCCCCCTCGGCTTTCGCCGCCGGGGCGAAGGCTCCGGCTAGCATGGGCAGCGGCAAGGACGGCGCAAGTAACATCGCGCAAAGCAATGCCGCCAAAAAACGCGGCAGGACGCGGCGCATGCGCGCTGCTATATAAATGCTGTCACTTTTTATGCGATTGTGCTTCATGAGAGATTCCTCCTTACAATTGGGTATGAAAACCACAGGGGGCAGGCCGGCACCTGTTCCACGAGAACAAATTGGTTGTCTGTTAGAACACCAAGGCCAGCCGCCACATGCAATTCAAATTCTCTTGGGTGGCGGGGAAGGTAACACTATTCCCAGTTTCGCCCGGCACATCCGCCAGCTCGCCGGAGAGGTCGTTTTGCCATTGCAGGGTGTAGTACACGCCCTCCGGCACGCCTTCAATCTGGGCGGTAATGGTGGCCACCAGGTTTTCCGGAAGGCCCTTCCCCCCGGCGCTAGCGGCGGCCATCACTTCTTGCGGGATAGGCTCCGGGGTTTCGGAAGCAGCGTCCACGCCGCCAAGGCTCAGCCTGGGCGTAAAGGTAATGACGGCCTCGAAGTTCTCCGGCTGGAACACCTCTTCCTCGCCGCCGAAGCGGGCGTACAGGTTCATATCGGCTGTGACGGGCATGCGCAGCAGGTTCACAGGCCCCAGGGTATACGCCTCATCCTCATACCAGCCTGTGAACACCCGCTCATAATTGCCCGCAGGGTCTATGGGGTTGTACAGCGGGCCTCCGGCCAAGCGGCCATGCGCCCTTTCCTCTGTGAAATAAGGCATCCACGTGCCGCTCACAGGCTCTTGCAGATAGTAGTTCACTGTGTGGACGCCTTCCGCCTGGGTGGGCGTGGGGGTGGGGGTTGGCGTTGGCGTCACCAGCTTTGCCGAAACAGTGAGCAGGTTGCTGTAATACGTCATCGGCTCCATGACGGTCTCGGCGTGGCTTGGCCCCGGGCCCTCTTCCGCCATGGCCGCCGTACTGGCGGCTACCAGCGCCAGAATCAGCGGCAGCACGCGGAGCCACTGTCCCTTTGCGTTCTTTTTCTGTGTCTTTCCGTTTTGATTCATTGTCCTTACTCCTTTGCCTTTGGCGCCAGTGGCGCATCGTTGTGAAGTGAGTGGTTACATCCCATCGGCGACCACATACGGCGGGTTCGGCTGATGGGTGACCGGGGAGAGGTCCGTGACTTTTGTACCGGAGATATCCAGCCATTTGAGAGCGGGTAGATCGGCCAGCGGGCCCAGGTCGGATACGCTGGTGTTCTTCACGCTGATCCAGGTCAGCGAGGTCATGCTGCCCAGAGGCGTTAGATCCGCCAGAGCGCAATCGGTCATCTGCAGGCTTTCCAGCGCGGGCAACCCGCGAAGAATGGCCAAGTCAAAGGGGTTCACATGGGAAAAGTGCAGCAGCTCAAGCCCGGTCAGCTTCGTCAGCCATGTTGGATGGGACAGGTCCGCATTCTCCAGCGATAGCCATTTCAGCGCGGACAGCCCGCCCAGCTTCGTCCAATCGGATCCCTGCGCGCCTTTGATGTGCAGCTCTTCCAGCTTGGCCAGACCGGACAGCGGCGATAAATCCAGCGTGCCCCCGCCTCCCTCCAATTCTAAGCTCTCTACATTGGGGAAGTATTTCAGGTCTCCCAGGTCCACCGCCTGGGGGAGCGTCAGCCGAAGCCGCTTCTCCCCCATGGCCATGCTTACCGCAATGGGCGCTTCGGGAATTTTCATGGAGGCGCGCACCGCCGCCTCGAAGTGAGGATCGGCCCATACAATGAACGCATCGGCTGGGGGTTCATCGGTTGGCGCGGGGATATCGGTTTGCTGGGGCTGATCGGCGCTGTCAAGCGCTGTGGGCGATGGGATTCCGCCGGGGTTGGAAGCGTCCATCAGGGGAGCCTCCGTGACCACGGGGTCCACGGCGGTCACTGGCATGTTCTCGCTCCGGTTTCCCTGTATGGCAAGGTAGATGCCCGTGCCAACCAGCTCTACCGCCAACACAGCCACCATGACCTTCACCAGGACCGAGGGTCCCTTGCTGGCGGAAACCGCCCCGCGCTTCACGGCGTTCTTCACGGAGCCTTCGCCTTTTGTCAGGTCCTTGGTACTGCTCATTGGAACTTGGGATATTTCGGCCAGAATGTTGCTGAGAATGGCTTCGGAGGCCGTTTGGCCCAGCAAATCTTTTTGCATGGCCAAAGAAATGGCTTCCCCAAAGGGCAGCAGGGGGACCCCGGCGGCATGGTAGAACACTTCTCCGGTTTCCTCTTCCCACTCTTCAATCTTGAGCTGGATAGCCCTTCGGCCAAGGCGCAGGCGGCTTCTTACCGTATTTTCACTGCACTCCATGATCTGCGCGATTTCTTCCACGCTCATATTGTTCAAATAAAACAGGGTGAACGTTTGCTTTTTTGCATCGCCCAGGCTGTTGATCATCTCATTCATGCGCTGCCTCAGATCGTCCCGCTCCACATAGACGGAGGGGATACTCGCTTCCTCCGCTTCCAGCCCAGCCAAAAGGTCCTGATTCTCTTCCGCTTCCAGGGCTACTTCTGACAAAATCTTCTTGTACCTCTTCTGTTGATAGGTGCGGCAGCGGTTGTGCGCAATTCTCTGAATCCAGGTGCTGAACGCTTCGGGCTTCAAAAGTGTGCCGATGCTCCTCCATGCCCTGATGAAGGTGTCCTGCACGATGTCTTCCGCGTCCTTCTCGTTTTCCACCATCGAGCGGACAAGCGCGTAAACCTTGCCACAATAAAGGTTGTACAGCGCGGAAAAGCTGGCTATATTGCCGGAGCCAGCCTGAATGACCAATTCAATGCGATCCTGATCCATTTCCAATACCCCCTCATGATTAATGACCCCGCGATTGTCATTTTTTGTCACTCATTTTTGAAATTTCAAATATTTCTTCTGTAACTTTTTTAGACTATGGTTACATGATGGTTACATGATTTTGTGATATTGAAGAGAATTGATGTCTCTTTCGCTAAGCTACCATATTTTAGTCTCCCTCAAAAGACACCATAAGGAGCATTCGATTCTGGACATCAAAATAAAGTTACATGGCGGGTTATCTGATACAAAAAAATGAGCGTGCCCGCTCATCCTTGATTCTTTCAGTCTATGAAAATGTACTGCGTGAGAGCAAACTGACGCGGAGGGCAATTTGATGAAATCATGCCATCCCCAGCAGGGCCGAACGAAATTTTTTAGACGGTATCCCGTCGGTGCGCCTGATCCCCATGGCACAAAGCCAGGAACCTTTTTTGAGCAGCGGAATGCAGTTGTCCCCTGTCACGTCCGCGCAAACCGTGAACCATGCACAACCCCCACGCCGCACAGGCCGGTAGCAATACGCGGCGAGCGTCGCGTCGGTCAGCGGAAGCTGGAAGGCTCTCACAGACCGGAGGGTTCCCCTATCAGCTCTTGCAGGGAACCATTCCCCCCCAGCAGCCATAGGCTCACTTCCGTGGCCCCACTTTCCAGCGCCGCCCGGCGCCAGCAAGCCAGCGTTTCCCCATCCGCATACCATACTTCCCTTTCCGCCCCCTGCGCATCCCGGTAGCGAAAGAAAAGGCACTGGCTCGTTGCGTCACGGGAAGGGACAACCCCTGCTTCCGCCGCCTTTTCCTGGGCGTCGGCGCAGCTTAGCTTATCGAAATACTGGCCATTCACCCACTCGTTTCCTCCGGTCGCAATCGCCAGGGAGAACGGGCGGAACATGGCGCTCATTTTGGCGGCCATCTGCTGGATAAACAAAACGGTGGCCTTCGCACCCGGTCCACTGTGGGGTCCATACAGGTTGTAACACATCATCACATATTCGGGCCCTTCCGGCCATTGTAACTTTTCAATCGGCGCGGATGGCTCAAACAGCACCCGCAGAGGCATTCCCGCCTCCTGGGCATGAACCCATAAGATCTGTAGGAAAGCCGCAAAATTTTCCCATAACGCCCTATCCGAGCCCATGGCTTCATAGTCGATCTCCAGCCCTTCATAGGCGTAATCCTGCGCCAGGGAAATCAATTCCTTCGCATGGGCCCTGGCGCACTCCGGGTCCCCCAGAAGGTCCCAAAGCAGCGCCGTATCCTTCATAGACACGTTGCCTTCCTCGTCCACCTTGTCGTTCACTATGCTAAGATAGCGCGCCGGGGCCATGCCGGGCAAAGCATTCTCCGTAAGATCGTACATCCCGTTCAACGGCTGTGGCACAAAAGGCGTGTTTGTCTCATCAAAGTACGCGGCAAAATACACCAGCTTGCTCAGTGCGCTCCTCAGGCCTTTGGCCTCCTCCAAATCCTGGGGCTGGCTCCAATACGAAATCCACGCCGATAGATGGCCGCGCTGGCTGTCCTCCGCCTTGCCCGCGATGCCACACACCAAACAACAGGCCAGGGCAAAGCAAATGATTTTTTGACTCCTCATAAGGGCCGCCTTTCCACGTGCCGCGCGCTTGTTATAGGGTTTTGCCCACCCAACGGATGATTTTGTGCCAAACGTTTTGTAGCCACTCCACCGCCTGCTCTTTCGGCTGCAAGCGGTTGTCCAATAAGGCCGCTTCCAGCTCCGGCGCCCCGTTTTTCAGCGGCGCGATGACCATGTCACGAAAAACGCCATCGTACACATCATCCGCCAGGTTGCGCTCACTATAGCCGTACTCCGCCCAGGCGACCCGTAGCGCCACCCCACCTGCAATGGCCGGAATTTCCAGGTCTTTTACCGCCATCTTGCCGTCCACTTGCACGGACAGCTTTCCTTTTTGCACAAAAATCTCCACAAACCGGCTCGCCTGGTCTAGCAGCTTGATTTCCGGCACAAAAGGCCCCTGTCTCACGCCGGACAAATCGGTTTTGGCCCGTTCCAATTTGCCAATGATGTACTCCCGGTTGGCCGCCCGTTCCGTTTGCCTGCCCTTCACCTGGATTTCGGCGCTCAATGCCTCTTGCCTGTTTTCCTCCCAGGTTTGGTAGACCACACCGTCATGCTGGTCCAAATTCTGCTGAAACAGCATGCTCTTCAAATCCGCGCCCTGGGCTTGGTAAACGCGCAAGACGTTGCTGGCGATCTCTACCGCCACAGACTGGTCTCCCCCTTCGTCCACCCAAAGGTCAATGGCTTGGTTGCCCAGTTTATTGCCATCCAAATAAGTGGATATGGAGAAATCTCCCGCGAACTGGCTGTGGTTTAGATGCATCCACCCGCGCCCCTCGGATTCCGAGGTCAGCTCAATCACCTCAGGCTTATACTGCGCTGCGCCCGACAGCACCGTCCAACGGCGTGCCTGGACTTCCTCGCCCTCGTGAAACGCGAGGGGCTCCCCCGTATCATCGCGAATCCGCGTGAGAAGATGGTTCACCGTCCAGGTGGGTTGGGGCTGCATGCGGGTCAGGTCATAGAGGTCCGTATCCAGATCATTGAAGCAAAACATTTCCCGGTTGAAATTCATCCCAAAAATCTGCGACATCCACCGTTCGTTTTCTACGCTGACCAGCGAGTCCGTGGCGAACTGCCCCGTGTTGGAGTGCATCAGGATGTACAGCCCCGGCGTATTGCCCAGCTTTGCCCGGTACTCCTGCTGCATCAGCTCATAATCGTTTGCAACGCGCTTCTTCATCTGCTCTACGCTTTCAATGGGAATGTCATACTCATCCCGAAGAAAATCCATCAGGAAATGGTTATACTCCCTGCGAAAGTAAGGGGACAACTGTACAAACTCATCCGGCGGCAGTTCCCCCAAGTAGTTTTGATGGCGGTCAAACACGTTGACGTAAGACAGCCGGTATCCATGGGTGCCCATCTCCCAGTACGTGTTTTTTTCCAAGATGCGCAAATCACCGGCGTTCAAAAAAATGTTGTCATGGCTGTCTAAATTATTCGCATAGGAGAACATGGTGGCTTTGAAATTGCACTCTTCCAAAAGGGGTTGCGCAAGCATCGCGCTTTCTCTTCTGCCGTCTTCAAACATCAGGAACAGGGCCCTGGGGGGCAACGCCTTGCCCAGATAGTAGAAGTCGAGAATATCCTGTTGCGAAATCGTCACATAGCCCGCATCGCGCAGCGCATACAAATGCTCGGCCAACCGCTCCTGGCTGATGAGCGTGCGGGTGCCCTCCAACGCCACCCCAAAATAGGAGATTGCCACAAAGCCTGGCTTTTTGTCCGTCCCTTGGCTTACCGCCACACTGGATTGCGCGCTTGTTCCAATGAAATCC
The DNA here is from genome assembly GCA_031549415.1 of Eubacteriales bacterium. GTDB lineage: Bacteria > Bacillota > Clostridia > Christensenellales > Aristaeellaceae > Limiplasma. The sequence continues at coordinate 55,896 of JAVBPU010000005.1, forward strand.
TGACGCTGCGCAAACGGCTGGTAAGTATCGCGAAATACCGTATAGCGAAGAGCCACCGCCGCAATCAAAATCAAAAGCAGGTATTGCAGCACCACGCGAAAGGCCTTATGCCGGTTTTTCTTACGCACAATGCGTGGGAGTCTTTCCTTCCCCATTCATCCAGCGCCCCCTATCCGCTTACGGAATATCCGTTGTGTCTCGTTTGCTGCGCCACATCCTTGGGTGTCATTCGGGTCCCCCAGGTGGATTTCCAGAACGTGACCCAGGCAATGGGCATTTGCCACATCAGCACCAAAAGATAGTAGGCGCAAAAGACAATTCCAAAATACCAGATGCTGCTTCTGCGCATCAGTAGTTGGGTCGAGCTCATCAGCAAGGACATGATCAGCAGACCCAGGAGGAAGGTCCGTGGAAAAAACCCGAATGCGATGGGGATGTAGACCAGGTTATAAATCACCACCACCGGGGAGAGAATCGGAATCAAAAACCCAAAGTAAAACGAGAGCGCCATCAGCGGTTCCTTGCGCCACATGAACGTGGCGGCAATGCAGGACTCCCTCAGCCAAGAACGCTTCCAGCGCATCTGTTGGCGAAGGAATTGCTTGTGGGTGCTTGGCACGATGGTGGAGCAAACCGCCGTATCCTGGTAATAGGTCCGGTGTTTGCGCAGTACAAAGTTTGTCATGGAGCGGTCGTCGCCAAAGGTGGCGCGAACGCCCAGAAATTTTTGCGACAACCATGCCTTGGAATGCTCCAGCACGATTTCCTTGCGGTAGCAAGACAGGGGGCCCGACAAGCAGGTCACCGAATCAAAGTAGGCCTCGGCCGCCTTTAAGATGCGGAACGCCACAAAATAACGGACCGATTGCATCTTCGTCATAAAATTGGTATAGGTGTTGGCCACATCCGTCCGCCCCGACACACCGCCCGTCCGCGGGTCCTTGAAGGGCTGTACCAGGTTGATGATCGCGTTGGGTTCCAAAAAGCTGTCAGAATCGACAAACACCAGCAAATCATGGTTCGCCATTTTCGCGCCACGTGCCATGGCCTCCCGCTTGCCCAGGTTTCTCGGCTGGCGCACAAACCGTACGCGGCCGTACACATCCTGCCCACGCTGCTGGTACAGCTCTTTGAGCACCGCCTCCACCCGTTCCGCGGAAGCGTCTGTGGAGCAATCATCCACCAAAATCACCTCCAGGTCGTCTGGCGGATACTCTTGATCCAGGCAGCTGAGCAGCGTGCGGGCGATCCATTCCTCCTCGTTAAAGCAGGGAATCACGATGGATACCTTCGGGGTATAAGCCGGGTCCACAGGCACCGGCTTATACATGGCGCCGAAAAGATAGCGGCTCACCAGGTACGTGCCCGTCACGACGCTGTATACATAGAGCAGCCGGTTAAAGGAAAAATATTGGAAGCTTACGGCGCGCATGATGACCACCATCGCCACCAGCAGCACCAGTGAAACCAGCGCGATGGCACGCAACTGACGGCCCTTTCGGTTGTACACCCGCTGGATCAGCGAGCGGTCAAAACGCAGGCCGCATTGGTACCCGCCCTCTTTCAAAGGCTGCATGCGTACGCGTTTTGCTTTGATCCGCATTTTTCCTTCATAGCCCTCCGGCATGGTGCCGCTGCGTATGCGAAAGACAAGCTTCATCGCCTGCGCAGAGTCCACCAGCTTGCGCTGCTCCGGCAGGGTCAGCTTTACAGAGATGCCCGTGGTGGAAATATCCTCACTCTCAGCTTTGAATGAATGCCAGCGCCGCCGCACGCGGCAGCGAACGCGGACCTTGTAGCGCGCCATATAGCGCAGGCCATCGTGCTCCACCAGCGCCGGATTGCGGGCGTGGTTGCTAAGCTTTTGTTTTTCTTCCGCTTGGTCACGGCGGTCCAGCACCAACCGCCTGGCAGAAGGAACATGCGGAAGCAACCGCCGGTCCTCCCGAGGGTGGAGGACGGTTTCGGGCGTGTCTTCTGGAATGATTTGCAATGGATCCTGGCCGTTTTGTGTGTGTTGCATAACATCCCCACTTTCTGTAGTCCTTACGTCCTGTTCCCCTATTCTCCTAGATAATCGGAAAGCCTGGCAAAGCGCAGTTTCTTCCCTTTGTCTGAAGCCTCATTGGCTGTCAGGAACCGGTCCAGAGCGTCCGCCGTATAAATGCTGTTGTCCGACATGTGCAGAATCACCACATCTCCGCTACGTATGCTTTCCAGTTCTCTCGCCAGGCGCGAAGCGCTGGTTGCCGCATAGTCGCGCGTGGTATAGCGTCCGTTCACAATGTAGGTAAACCCGCAGTCCAGCACCGCTTCCATCCCCTTGCGTCCCACCGCCATGGTGGGAGGCCGAAACAGCCGCGAAAGCGCAGGTTTGCCGTTCTCCAGGCGCACATCGCCTACGATGCTTTGCAAGGTCTGATAGGATTTTTCCAGATCTGCCTGGATCGCCTCCGCTTGAGCCTCGGTGATCTCAGTAAAATTCCAGTTCTGCTTCAGGTCCATGGCCAGGGGCATATGCGTATCCGAATGGCTGATGATCTCGTGCCCTGCCACCGCGATGGCGCGAAGCAGGTTTGGGTTGTCGGGCACATACTGCGTACGCACGCAGAACGTCGCCTTTACCCCATGCCTTTCCAAAACACGCAGGAGCTTGGTCACATTCACGTCGGTTCCCCAGTCGTCAAAGGTCAAAAAAGCAGCATTGTCCTCATTGGAAATGCGCCCTGTTTTGTTCAGCTTGAACACCTGTGCAAGGCTGAACCCGGGCAGTTGCGCCCGTGTATTGATATCCGGGTTCCCAATGTAGCGGGCCTGAACAAGATCCATAAACTCCGTTGGGACGAGCTGCCCCCGGTGAATTTTGTTATATACCTGGGTTAAAATCACGTCCTTGGGCAATGGATAGCTGTACCGGGCCTCCGTATTGCTCCACATCAGGTACAAATCTTGTACCGCGTACACATTGCGCTTCCCCCGAAGCGCCAAAATGAGCTCCCGCAAAAGCCCGCTGCGGTCAAAAAAGTTCATACGGAAGCACACCGTTTGGCCCCGTTGAAGGCCATAGGTATTTTCCTTATAAATGCTGGTAATCACCTCTTGCGGTGTTTGGGCAAGCCGGTTGCTCTCCCTGGCAAAGGAAAAATCAACATGGGCAATTTGCAATTGAAGCGCCGAGGCCGCTTCCTTTAGCGCATCGGAGGGCGTTCCAAAAGGCGCAAGCAGCATGTGCGGATAATATCCATTCTCTTCCAGCAGCTTACGCGCCTGCAACAGTTCAAAGCAAAGGGCATGGAAGGCCGTGTCCGGCTTGGGAAAAACCGCAATGCCAATGGCTTGCTTTGCGTTCAATAGCATTTGTAATTGATCTGGATGGTCGCGTATTTCCTGCGCCGTGATAAAAAAGGTCCCCACGCTGTTTTCCGCTTTGAGCGCGTCCAGAATGCCCCGCAGTTCGTCTACACGCCGAAAGCCGTAGAACGCATACCCAACGGAGGGCTCCACCGTATACAGCCTGGTGAGCGGCTGGGCCAGCTTGCCGCCGTTTTGCATGCGCAGCACTTCCACCTCGGGTGAAAAGTTGGTATTGTCAATGGCGGTCAGCAGCCATTCCAGCATGGTGAGCAGGCGCTCATCGCTGGCAGGCATGATGGTTGCGGCGGGCCCTGTGGCGGACGCACCGGGTTGCTTATCAATGGCTGGTGTTTCCACCACTTCCTTGGGCCGGAACTCGCTGCCTTCCAGCTTCCCGGAGAGCTTGATGGAGAGGATGCTTTGGTAAGGCAGCTTGTCCACAAAGGCCTGGGTTTCCTCTGCCGACCGAAAGCTATGGTAGGTGAGCACCTCCGAGCTTCGCACTGCCTCTTGCAATCCGCAGGCGCGGGCAGCCGTCAGCCATTCGTTTGTGTATTCCGTGGCATTGGCCTTGATACGGGTCGGCGCCCTGCCCATGCTCCGGGCGAGCATGTGGTTGGCGCAGGTGAAATCTTCCACCAATTGCTCCTGCGTCATGCTTTCCATAAATGGCAAAGCGCGCAACGTATAATTCCCAACGGCATGCCCTTCCCCGATGATCGCTTTAACAATCTCCGGGCTTTGCGTCGCCTGCATCCCGGAGATGAAGAAGGTGGCCATCATGCTGTGGCGCTTGAGCGCCTCCAGGATGGCCTGCATGGTTTGCTTGGAAAGCATGCCATCCAGGGTCAAAGAAACTTTTTTCTTGGGCGCAGCCTCTTGCGCAACCACTTTCGCAGGCCCAAGCCCGCGGGACAAATTGCGCAGATTCAGCCGAATCTCCGCATCCGCTCCAGCATCCAGGCTAAACGTTTCAGCGGCTTCCACCGTCGGCTGCGCCGCTTGCTTCCCTTCTTCGCCTGTGGCAAAGTAAGGAAGCAACCAATATCCAACGCAGATCCCGCCCCCAAGAACCAGCGCCGTGATGAGCGCCGTCACCACAATCGTGACGCCCCTTGGCCTTCGCGGATGATTTCGTTGAACTCGTGACCTATTGGTTCTGTGCTGCATTCATTCTCACTCCTATCCCAGCGGTGCCCTTTCGTTTTCACAGGATTCCTATATGCTTTCATAATCCTGCTATTTATGGTACAATGATCGATGAGCAAAGGGTTTCCATACCAAGTCTTTGTGAATTGCGGGTTGGTTGTATGTATCGCATTGCGATTTGTGACGATGAAATGTCGTATTTACAAGCCATTCGATCCATGACTGCTTGCATCCTGAGCGAAGCCGGCATACCGCATGAGATCGAAGTCTTTTCCCGCGCCGCTGATTTGAAGGCGTTCCTTTTGGCGCAACCGGAACATTTTGACATTCTGCTGCTGGATATTTTGCTGGGAAGTGACAACGGTATCCGCCTCGCCAAATCCCTTCGCCGAGCGGAGTATTCCGGCAGCATCCTGTTTATTTCAAACAGCAAGGACTTCTTCCAGGAGGGTTATAGCGTGTACCCGGTTCAGTATCTGCTCAAACCCCCCGAGCCGGAAAAATTAAAGGAAGCGTTGCTGCACGACTACCGGAAAAACCATGTCCCGGCTGTGATTCCGGTTCCCATTCATGGCGGCATCTCGGCCATCTCCTTAAGCCGTATCTATTACGTTGAATCCCTATGCCGTGAAACCATCTTTCATACCCTGGAGGGTGATATCCACACCACCCTGCCCCTGAAAGAGGTCAAAGCCCTGGCTCCCCTTGGCACGATTTTGCAATGCCACAAAAGCTATCTGGTGCCCATGAGCAAAATTTACGATATCACGCGTACGCATATCACGCTACGCAATCAGGTCACTGTGCCGATCGGCCGCGCCTTCTGCGCCGAAGCCCAATCGGCCTTCATTGAATACCTCAATGGGAATTAAAGGGGTCCAGCGCGGTCAAGCGCAGGATCGTTTTCACGTTAAACTCTGCCTCGCCAAGCTCAATATTCAGTTGGCTGTCGTACTTTTTCACAATGTTTTGCATAATGGTCATGCCGCATCCATGGTCTTTGATGTCCGGCTTGGTGGAGAAAAAGCGTCCATCTTCCCTCTTCACACTGTTTTTCAGCATGCTGTTCCTGCAGGATACCGCCAGGAAATTCTCTTTCAGTCTTAGCCGCAGCGCCACGTAACGATCCTTGCCTTCTGTTTGCGAGGCCGCTTGCACCGCGTTTTCAAGCATATTAAACAAAAGTCCGGCCAAGTCTATCTCCAGCATGGCAAACTCCGCAGGCACATGCGCCTCGCACGAGAAGCGTATGCCTGCTTTTCGGCAATCCCGTGCGGTTTTGGTCAAAATCGCGTTCACCAGGGGATGCTCGCAGAACTGGTCCGGCAGGACTTGATCGCTTTGGATCACGCTATCCAGATAGGTTTGGATTTTGAAAAGCTCCCCCTGCTTGCTGAGCATTTGCAGCGCCGCCAAATGATGGTTAAATTCATGGCGCAGCATCTTGGCTTCTTCCGCAAAGGAACTTGCCGCATTATACTGCTCCAGCATGAGGGTGGACTTCATCCTCAGCCGCTGCATTTCCATAATGTCCTGCTTGCGTTTTCGCATATCCTCCCACAGGGTATCCACCCACACCAGAAGGGAAAGCAAAAACAGTCCCGTCACCCGGAGCGCCTCTTTGATCCAGTAATACCCCGCAATGTTAATAGCCGACAGCGCCGCAGACAGAAACACCACCGCAATCGCCGGCGTAAACATCCGAATAGCCCGGTTTTTCCGGGCCCATTCCACCATCACAATCACCATCACACAACTCACCAGTGCGATGTAGATCGGATTCATATACACCAAGGCATACGGCAGATCCCAGGCATTCACCAGCGCCGCGCCCAAGGTGACCGCAACCACTGCGCAGAAAATGATCAGGATGACCCTGGCGGGCTTTCGCGTCACCGTGAAGCGTGTATAGAGGAAGAACAAGAGTGGAATGGGGAGCAGGTACCACAGCACCAGCTCCAACTGTCCACTGACCGCCGGCAGAAAGGCACGCCTGGCCAGGTGGGTTTCGGTTAAAGTGCTCAGTCCCAGCAGGATGGAAAATACGCCAAACCCCATCTGTCCCTGCCGCGCCTCACCATTTTTCAAAAACCCGTACAGCGAAAACAGCATGTACACCAAGCCGCTGAAAACAAGGATACAGGAAAATAGGACGTCTCTGGTAGAGGTTGCGTTGATCCATGCGTACAGGGAGGATTCATCGCCGAAATAAATGGGGTCCGGCGAAGTGGCGTACAGTTCATAAGGAGATTCCACCGTGACCTCAAGCCGCTTGCCCTGATAATCGGCCGCCAGGGGAATGACTGTAGTGCTTGTGCCTAATTGGATGTCCAAAAGAGTGCCGGTATTGTCAAACAGCACTTCTTCTCCAAGAAGGACGCGCACTCTTTGGTATTCCGTCGAGAGTAAAATGCCCGACCTTTCGGCCCGTTCCTTCATCGTGCGGGTCAGGGTGATGCGTTCATTGGGCGCTAGTGGAATGTAGGTATCCAGCTTGTCCAACGCAACGGGCGCCTCCATGGAGCCGGTTTGAGCACTCCACCCTTCCAGTTGAACGACGTTCCTCATGGCGGCTGGCGTCTCAAAATGCAGATAGTAGAAAAATAGTCCCACAATGCAAGAGACTGCTACCAGGAAGGGAAAAATTGCATACAGGCGTTTTCGTTTCCCTTCCGGCCCATATACATTGATCTGAATATCTCTCACCTCCCTTTTTCTGCTCTCTTTTTCACTTTTCCTTTTCTTTACTATTAAATTACAACAATCGCGCTCAAATTGCAACGGAAAGAGCGTGTCGTTCATACATGATATTTGCCGTTTGTGTTTTTTTCCTCAAAAAATATCAGAAAACGCCCTGCTTTTGCCATCTCATCCGCGCAATCTGATCCAAGCGATCGGGCGCTACTTGTATGCAGTTTGGCCTATTCCATCGGTTGGGAAAGGAATCCTCTTCCGCCCCGATAGGGTCATCAAGAAGCGAAGTCGAGCTGTTTTTGCTCGACTTCGCTCTTGCTATGCACGTTTTGGATATACCCTAGTGAGTCCATCCCAGCCCCTGGTGCGCAACATCCCGTGGCTCGAAGCGCAGCAGCCGAAACACCAGCTGCATGGTGAACCCGATGCCGAAAACGGATAACAGCGTGCCAACGCCCACTGGCCCGCCCAAGAAAAAGCCCACCAGCAGGACGATGAACTGGATGAAGATGCCCACCAGCCCAATGGGCAAAGAGCGAAGCCGCTTGCCTATGCCCACCAGCATGGCGTCCCGGGGGCCGCAGCAAAGGGCGGCGGACATGTACAGATACTGGGAAAAGCTCATCAGCAGCAGACCGATGAACATGACGCCGATGCCGGTGAGCAAGCCCTGCTGGCGCGGCACCAGCCCTAACCACTGGAAAAGATCCACACTCTTACCCACAAGTACCGCGTCCAGCAGGGTGCCGATACCAATTTTTTCCTTCATGAATATGTCCACTACGGTGATGAGTAAGCTGATGAGCACGCTGGCCGTGCCGAAGGTGACCGGCAAATGGTGAGACACGCCCATGCTGAACACATCCCAGGGCGCCAATCCAATGTTGGCTTGAATGGTGAGATATATGCCAAACCCAAAAAGCACCAACCCCAGCGAGGCACGAACCATCCGAAGCAACAAATTCATTGGCAAACCCCTCGTATATCAAGTACCAGAATAGCCCGATATCGGTCTACACCGGCCAGCATCAGCATGCTGCGCGACATCAATGTGGGCACTCTGCATGGATGTGCAATTCAGTCGATATCATAACACAGCAAAAGCGAAAAAGATAGGTGGCCAAGGAATCGTATTGCTCAAAGACCATGAACGCCCGCTGCCGTCAACCGCCATGGGCACATGCCCCAGGACAGGGTGATTCGAGGCTTTCAGGGAGGCGCAAAAGTCATTGCAATGAGAGCAAATCCTGTGGCTACGTTTTCGGAATTTGCTCTAAAGTGGTAACTGATGCGCTCCAAAGCGTTGCGCTCCCTCAAATGGACTGCGTTGGGTTCCTCCGGAGGATTTTCTCCAGGGGCTTGCCCTTGGCCAGTTCGTCCACCAACTTATCCAGCCAGCGGATTTTCTGCATGATCTCGTCCTCAATTTCCTCCACGCGGTATCCGCAAATCATGCCCGTAATCAGCTTGGCGTCCGGGTTCATGTGCGGGGCCTGGTTGAAGAAGGCCTCCATGTCCACGCCGCTGGAGATTTGCTTTTGCAAGGAATCCTGGTCATAGCCGGTCAACCAGAAGATGAGCTGATCCACTTCCTCTTTGAACCGGCCTTTGCCCTCGGCTTTTTTGACCAAGAGGGAATAAATATCCGCGAAGGGATAGGCGTATGCCCTTGGTTTCGTCATGTGAATTTCGCCTCTTTCTTATGAAATAAAGGTTATTTTTGTTGTGTCTGGCCCGTGGGCGGCAGGCAAAAGACCGCAAGGTTATCGTGTTTTTGAGTGGAGAGTAGTATGATATAGTCTTAACGGAAATTGTCTCTTCTCTGTCCACTTTTTTCCTTGCATCTTTGCATAAACCTTGACGGAAAAGAACCGGGTGCGATTTGTTCTACACTCGGTTCCTTTGCCTCCCACAGTGATTGCCTGATTTGAATGACATTCGCGTACAACGAGTTTTTTTCATCCAGAATCCATTCATTACCCGTCCATCACCGGTCCGGCGCCCCGATCGGTCACATGCTGCACAAAGGATTTTTTCACCGAGGTGAACACCCGGCGGGAGATGGGCACCACTGTGCCGGAGGCCAGCTGGAAGGAATACCCCACAATGCTCTGCACCTCGTCCATGTTGACGATGAAGCTCTCATGGGGGCGGATGAAACGGGGGTCCATAAAGGATTCCTTCATAACATTGGTGAAGGACTTGCGGATCACCCGGCTGGGCAGACGCTGGCCACCCACCAGGTGGAAGGTGAGGGAGTGGTCCCTATACTCCACGTACTCAATGTGGCGCAGGGATACGTTGGACAGCCCCTCCTTGTGCTTGATCAGCAGGTTGCGGCTGGCGGCCTTGCTCACCTTCCGGCAGGCGCTGTCCAAGAGGGAGTTCACCTTGTTAGCGGCGATGGGCTTCACCAGGTATTGCAGGGGCGCGGTGCCCAGGTAATCCTGCTGGTGATCCGAGGCCTCGCAGGTATAGACGATGTGGGCGGCGTCATCGGTTTTGCGGATGGCATGACCCACTTCAAAGCCATTTGAGATGGGCATTCGCGTGTTCAAAAAATAGATCTGGAACCGGAGGGAGGGGTTCTCCACGCATTCCAGCAAATCATATACCGACTGAAAGCGGCGGATGAAAAACTTTGTGCCGTCATGTTGGCTGGCATAGGCCTGAACCGTCTCAAAAAGAGATTCCAGGGCATGGATGTCATTGTCGCAAAGAGCGATGCGAATCATAAAAGGCCTCCAATGATGATGAATGGAACCATTCCATCTATAAACAGTTTCAATGCGTTCATTTTATCGCATGAAAGCGCTTACGTCAATCGTTTTACACCCACGGTTCCATGAAAATATATGAAAAACGACAAAATGAAAAACAGGCCCGAAGGCCCGTTGAGGACTGGCAAGAGGAAGCCGCTTTGCCGATCCCTGTAGACGTTTACCCCTTGCACACCACGATCCCCTGAAAGGCCCACTGCCGGTCGAACCGCGCCAGCACCGCGGGAGCGCCTACTGACAGCCGTCCAAAGGCTTCCTCGCCAATGGACAGGGCCGGGGCAGAGGTGACCATGCGGGCGGCGTCCTCTGGGGGCACGCCATACCCAATCAGGTTTTGCAGGGCGCGGACCAGGGTCAGGGTACTGCCTGCCAAGGTGCCGTCCTGCAGGCGGGCGGCCCCATCCTTCACATACACGGTTTGGCCCCCCAGGGCGTATTGGCCCTCGGGCATGCCTGCGGCCTCCATGGCGTCGGTGATGGCCACGGCCAAGGCGGGGCCCTTGCAGCGGACGATGAGGCGGATGATGTCCGGGTGCAAATGGATGCCGTCGCAGATGAACTCGCAGGCGATGCGGTCGTCCACCAGGGCCGCGCCGGGCACCCCGGGGGCCCGGTGGCTGAGAGCGGACTGGGCGTTAAAGGTGTGGGTGATGTGGCTGGCCCCCTGGCCGGCGGCGGCATGCACCTGCTCGGCGGTGCAGTCCGTATGGCCCAGGCTCACCGTGATGCCCTTGTCCGTCAGGGTCCGGATGAAGGCCATGGCTCCTTCCAGCTCCGGCGCCAGGGTGATGAGCCGCACGATGCCCTCATGGTCGCCCACATAGGCCTTCCAGTTGGCCTCCGTGGGCAGGGAAAAGAACTCCTTGCGCTGGGCCCCAGCCTTTGCCGGTTGCAGGAAGGGCGCTTCCATATGGGCCCCCAGCACCACAGCCCCCTCCGGCTCCTGGCGCTCCATCACCGCGTGAATGCCCGCCAGGGCCTTTACGGTGTCCTCCGGGCTGGCGCTCATGGTGGTGGGCAAAAAGGCCGCCACCCCCAGCTTGCGCAGTTCCCGGCTCATGTGGCGCACCGCGTCCTCCCCCTCCATGGTGTCCCGGCCCATAAAAGCGTGGATGTGCACCTCCACAAAGCCGGGCAGCAGATAGTCTCCTCCCAGGTCCAGGGTGGGGCCGCCTGAGGCGGCGCGGCCCGGGGCGGATTCCAGGGAGACGATTTGGCCGTTCTCGATGTGCAGGGTGGTATCCGGCACAAAAGCGCCCCCTAGCAGGGCGTTGGCGTGGGTGATGAGCATGGGCATCCGTCCTTTCCAACTGTCAATCAAGTGTCTACGACACTTGATTGAGTTTACGGGTATTGTTTCCGCTGACGCGGAAACGCCCCGCCCGACCGGGAAACCCGGTCGATACGATTTCATTTGGAGGGGCTCCGCCCCTCCAAGCCTCCTCATAGGCGGCTTTGCAAAAATTGCATGGGGTACGCGCCCCCGGCAGCGCACCCCGTACCAATCCACAAGCTTATTGCATCTTGAAGGCGGTGTAGATCTCCTGGAAGGTGGTTTCGCTTTCGCCGATGTCCTTGACGAACTCGGCATTCTTCAGCAGATCGTCAGGGATGTAGACCACGGGGTTGGTTTTGAAGCTTTCGTCCAGGAAGGGCACCGCAGCCTTGTTCACGCACAGGTACAGCTGCCACATGGCGTTATGGGCGGCCACCTCCGGACGCATCAGGTACTCCAGGAACAGATGGGCATTGTCCACGTTCTGGGACTTGGCGGACAGCACCAGGCCGTCAATGCCAAAGCCCATGCCTTCCTTGGGATAGACCACTTTCAAATCCGGGCGCTCCATCAGGGCCAGGTACACGAAGGGGGTGAACATATAGCCCACGGTGGCCTCGCCGCTGACCAGGGGGGTGTAGGGGGTGTTGTAGTCAAAGACGCGCACATTGGAGAACAGGGGCATCAGCTTGGCCTTGGCTTCCTCCAGCACGGCAGGGTCTGTCTCGTTGAGGCTCTTGCCCATGGTTTTCAGCGTGATACCCACGATGTTGCGGGCATCGTCGATCAGCACCAGGCTGTCTTTCAGCGCCGGGTTCCACAGGTCCGCGTAGCCTTCGATGGGCACAGTCACCTTGGCGGGATCGTACACGATCAGCGGCGTTCCGGCCATGTAGGGCACCACATATTCGTTGGCGGGGTCATAGTATTGGCTCAGGAATTTCTCGTCCAGGTTGGCGTAGCCCGGCAGCTTGCTTTTGTCCAGCTTTTGCAGCAGGCCCTGCTTTTGCAGGATGGCCAGGGCATAGTCGCTGGCCAGCACCAAATCGAAGCCCTCGCCGCCGCTTTGGCTCATTTTCAGCAGCATGTCATCGTTGGTCTCCGCAGGGGAGTAGACCACGTCAATGCCCGTCTCTTTCTCAAAGGCGGCGATGGTGTCATCGTCAATATAGGTCTCCCAGGTGAACAGGTTCAAGGTCTTGCCGCCTTCCGCCAGGGACAGGGCAGGCAGGGTCATGAGCAAGCAGAGCGCCAGGGCGAGGATTCTTTTCATGGCTGGGGTTCTCCTTTCAAATACCAAATTCCTTTGGACAGGGTTGCGGTTTTATGGAAAAAACAGGGGTCTTTCCTGCTTTGCCATCTCTAGGGGAGGGACTCAGGCCGCCAGCTTTTTTTGCTTGGCTTCCCGCATGCTGGACAGGTACTGGCTGACGCCCATGGTCAGGAACACCACGGCGATCATCAGGCTGCACAGGGCGTTCACCTGGGGAGAGACGCCCACCTTCACGCTGGAATAGATCTTGATGGGCAGGGTCACCGTGCCCGGGCCGTAGAGGAAGAAGCTGATGATAAAATCATCCAGGGACATGGCCATGGCCAGAAACGCGCCGGATACAATGGCGGGGCGCACCAGGGGCAGGGTGATGTCCCGCAGCACCTGCCGGGGCCGGGCCCCCAGGTCCCGGGCCGCGTCAAAGAGCGCTGTGTCCATGCCCACCAGTCGGCTTTTGACGGTGAGGAACAGGTAAGGGATGCAAAAGGTGGTGTGGGCCAGCACCAGGGTCCATTCCCCAAAGGGCAGGCCCGTGGCGTAGAACAGGGCCATAAAGGCCATGGCCAGGATGATCTCCGGGATCATGATGGGCAAAGTCACCAGGTTTTCCATCAGGCCGTCGGTTTTGGCGCTCCCGCCGGTGATGAGCTTGCGCTGGGCCATGCCCACAGCCCCCAGGGTACCGATGACCACGGACAGCGCCGTGGACCACAGGGCCACCTTGACGCTGACCCACAGGGCCTCGCCAAAGCCCCGGGCGCCGGTGAACAGGTCCTGGTACCACTGGGTGGTAAGGCCCGTGAATTCCACAGGACTCCGGGCTGTGTTGGCGTTGAAGGAATAGGCCACCACAGTGAGGATGGGCAGGTACAGCACCAGCAGCACCAGCGCCAAAAAGAGGATGGAACCAAAGGATTGCCGTTTCATGGGTCCTACCTCCTTCTAGAACATGCTCATGTCGCTTTGGCCGCCCAGCCGCCGGTACACCCCGATGATGGCCGTGGTCACCGCCAGCAGCAGCACGGCCAGGGCCGCCGCCAGCGGGATGTTGCGGCTGGACACCAGCTTTTGGATCAGCCCGCCTGCCAACACGCTTTTGCTGCCGCCCAGCAAATCGCTGAGGAAGAAAAGCCCCATGGAGGGAATGAACACCAGCACGCAGCCCGCCAGCAGCCCGGGCAGGGTGAGGGGCACCGTGATGGTAAGGAAGGCTTGCAGGGGCCGGGCCCCCAGGTCCCGGGAGGCCTCCACCACGGAGAAGTCCAGCTTTTCCACGGCGGTGAAGGTGGGCAGAATCATGAAGGGAATCAGGGCGTACACCATGCCCAGCAGCACCGCGCCGTCGGTGTACAGCAGTTTCAAAGGCTCATCCGTCAGGCCCAGAAACCGCAGGAACTGATTCAGGGGGCCGCCCGCGATCAGCAGAATCCGCCAGCCGTAGATGCGAATGAGGGCGTTGGTCCAAAAGGGTACGATCACCAGTAGCATCACAAGATTCCGGGCCTTAGGCAGCAGCCGCGCCATGAAATACCCGAAGGGATACCCCACCAGAATGCAGGTGGCCGTGGTGAGGAGGGCCAGCTCCAGGCTGCTGAGCAGCACTTTCAGATACTGGGGGGCAAAAAGGCGGGCGTAGTTGTCCAGGGTCAGCTGGGGCAATACCGTCATATTCGGGCCGGAGGTCCTCAGGGACAGGGCCAGGATGTACAGCAGGGCCACAAACACGAACACGATGGCCCACAGGTACATGGGAAGCTTTAAAAGCCTGGAAAAGCGCAGGTCCCGCTGATGGCTATCCATGGTCATGCCTCCTCCCGGGTACCGGCGGGGCCCAGGGGCACCACCGGGGCGTGGCGTACATCCCAGCCCACGCAGACCTGGCCGCCGATGGGGTACCGGTCCAGCTCCGCCGCCTGGGACACGGCCGTGAGGGTCAGCCGTTCCGACAGGGCGATGCGGGTGTGCTGCATGCCCCCGGCGTATTCCTTCGACAAAATCGTACCCGTCAGGGACAGGTCAAACTTGGGGGTGCTGCCGTAGAGCACCCGCTGGGGCCGGAGGCACAGGGCCAGCCCATCGCCCGGTTTTACGGGGAAAGAGCCGTCCGAAAGGGCGGGCAAATCCACTCCCTCCACGGTGAGGGTGAAGGGCTGGGGCGCGTCCGCCGCTGCTGTTTCGCAAGCGGTGACTTGGCCTTGCAGCAGGTTGCTCTGGCCGATGAACCCGGCCGCGAACAACGTTTTGGGATGCTCGTACACCTCTTCCGGGGTGCCGGTCTGCTCGATATGGCCGTCCCGCATGATCACGATGCGGGTGGACATATTCAGGGCCTCCTCCTGGTCGTGGGTGATGTACAAGAAGGTGATCCCCAGCTGCTGTTGCAGCTTTTTCAGCTCCTCTTGCATCTGCTGGCGCAGCTTTAAATCCAGCGCGCCCAAGGGCTCGTCCAGCAGCAGGATCTTGGGGCGGAGCACCAGGGCCCGGGCGATGGCCACCCGCTGCCGCTGCCCGCCGGAAAGCTGGGTGGGCATGCGCTTTTCATAGCCGCTGAGCTGCACCAAAGAAAGGGCCTCCGCCACCCGCTGCTTTTGGGCGGACTTGTCCACCCGCCCAAGTTTTAACCCATAGGCGATGTTTTGAAACACATTCATATGGGGAAACAGGGCGTAGTTCTGAAACACCGTGTTCACGTTACGCTCCTCTGGGGGGTGGGCGGTGACATCCGTCTCCTCCAGAAATACCTGGCCCCGGGTGGGCCGCTCCAGCCCGGCGATGATGCGCAGGGTGGTGGTTTTGCCGCAGCCGCTGGGGCCCAGCAAGGTCAAAAATTCGCCGGGGTACACGTCCAAATGGATGCCGTGGAGCACCTCACCCTGGCCATAGTCCTTGGCCAGGCCTACAAGGCGCAGGATGGGGGCGGGGGATTCTTCTGTGTTCATGGCTGGCTCTCTCCTTGTGCCACACTTTGGAGGCATTCTTCCCGGTGATGGTAGGCCCGGCACAGGGCGGTGAGCAGGGCCTGGATGCTGGGCCAAAGCTGCTGGTTCACCGTATACAGCACTTGGGCCCCCTCCCGCCGGGCCAGCACCAGCTGGTTTTCCACCAGCTGCCGCATGTGGTAGCTGATGGTGGGCTGGGTACAGCAAAAGGCCTTTTGGATCTCGCAGGCGTTCATTTCCGCCTGGGACAGCATGCTCATGATATGCAGCCGCGTCTCATCGCACAGCGTTTTCAGCACGGGGATGGAGGCCTTGAAACAGTCCATGGCGCTGGCCCTCCTTTGTGAAAAAAACCGCATTACATAGAAAGATTTCTATGTGCTACGGCTTCATTGTACTTCTAAACATAGAGAGTTGTCAATATGGTTTCACACGTTCTTTTTCAGAAAATAACGGATATTGCGTCACAAGGCACGCGCTGCCGCCCTCTTTTCTGGTTTTCCCGGTTCACTCTTCGTTTTGAAAGGGCAGCGCCATATGGTTGGTGCCATCATCCCACAATTTGTCCAGGCGGTAGAACTCCCGCTCCTCGGTATGGAAGATATGTACTAGCACATGGCCATAATCCAGCACGATCCAGCGCCCCTCCTGCTGGCCGTCCTTGCGCAGGGGGAAAACTTTCCCGGCGGCCAGGGCATCCTCCAGGTTGTCGGCCAGGGTTTTGACCTGCAAAGCGCTGCGGCCATTGCAGATCACCATGCACTCGGTGATGATGGTCAGATGGCTTACATCCAGGGCCACGATCTGCTGGGCCTTTTTTTCATAGAGGGTGGTGGTGATCCGTTGGACCAAATCAGTCATTGCTTTCGCTCCTTTTGCTATGTTGCGGGGACAGGCGGCTGAGCCAGTTCGCCACCCGCTGGGTGGAAGGATGGGCCGGGGTCTTTTGGGCGGCTACGTATTCCAGGGTGGAATCAAGCATGCGCTTCATGGCGGCGATGAGGTCCGTTTCCGACAGCCGCCGCACCTCTTCCAGCGCCGGATACTGGTTGCGGGAAGGCTCCGTTTTGTCCGCCAGGTACAGCACCATGTCTAGGGGTAGCATGCCCACTTTCCCCGTGGTATGGCAGCGGATGGCGGAGAGAATATTGGGGTCCGTGACGCCGTAATGGGCCTCCGCCAGCACAGCGCTGACCGGACCGTGCAGCAGGTTTTGGCTGGCCAGGGTCTCCCGGTCCAGCAGCAGGCGGTGCTCCTTGGCCAGCTGTTGCAGCTGCGAAAGGGGCATGCATTTGGCGCAGTCGTGGAGCAGGCCCGCCATTTCGGCGGGTTCCGGGTCCAGGTCATGAAGCTGGGCCAGCTTGCGGGCGGTATAGGCCACCAGCAGGGAATGCAGCAAGCGCCTGTCCGAGAGCAGGCCGGAAAGCAGCGGGTACAGGGCCGCGGCCCCCTTGGGGGTGGCCTTCACGCCATACAGCCCCATGATGCGAATGTACTCCATCACCTGGGGGGCCAGGCTTTCCGGCTCCACCCCAGCGGCCAGGTCCTCCCGGATAGCGGTGGCGGAGATGTCGACGGGCGGCAGGGACAAAAAGGTGAACCGCGCCCCCCGGCGCTCCAGCTGCGGCACCAGGGGATGGGCGCTGGCGTTTGAGGTTTCCCGGCAGCAGACCAGGAAACGGCAGAGGGGGAACACTTCGTCGGGCTTGTACCAATTGGGCAGGTCCAGCAAAGTGTCCTCGCCGATAAGGTAGCAAAGCTCTGCGGCGGGATACTGTTCCTTCAGCAGCCGCAGGGTGTCCAGGGTGTAGATGAGCCCGGTCCGGTCCAGCTCCATGCGGCTGACTTCAAAGCCGGGCTGGCCCAAAATGGCCAAGCGGGTCATTTCCAGGCGGTGCTCCGCCGACGCCAGGCCCCGGTGCTTATGGGGCGGATGGCCCGTGGGCAAAAACAGCACGCGGCTGAGACGGGCTTCCGCCAGGGCGCAGCGGGCCAGGTCCACATGCCGTCGGTGGATGGGGTTGAAGCTGCCGCCCAGGATGCCGATGCTCTCAGCCTTCTTGGCGGCTCCATTTGCCTTGCCCATGGGGCCCACCCCTTTCCGCGCTTTTTGCAATCAATACAGTATACTAAAAAAACCTTCAAAGGGGAAGGCTTTTTTTAGATAAGGCGGGAAAAAAGGAGGGATCTAGATGGAGGCCTACCGGCACAAAACGCCCCTGGCCACGGCGGCCAACAGGCTCTTATTGCGCCTACTGGTGGTGGGGGCGGGGGTTTTTTGGTTTGTGATGCTCTGGGGCTTGACCTTGCCCGCCCTGACGGCGGGGTTCGCCTTTGGCTGCCTGCTGTGGCTGTCGGTGCGGCGGTTTGAGGCCATGTCCATCCAGCGGAAGGAAGCGCAGCTTCGACGGGCCATTGGCGGAGAAATGGCGGTGGATCGCCTGTTGCTGCTGCCGGACCGCCATGGGGCCTTCCAGGCGGCGCTTTGGCTGGCCCAAAAGGCCCCGCTGGAGATGCAGCGGACCACCCCCGGCGGCGTGCTGTGCCGCCACCGGCAGGAGCCATTGCTGGTGCGGCTCATCGCCCAGCACAAGAGCCTTCCGGTGACGGTGCAGCAGGTGATCGACGCCCAGAAGGAGGCCATGGCGGCCAAGGCACAGCGGTTGGTGCTTTGCTGTACCACCACCGTCAGCAAAGAGGGGGTGGCCTACGCGGAGACCGCCGCGCCGCCCATTAAGCTGCTGACCCGGGAGGAGCTGGTGCGCCTGGCGGGCCAGTATCATCCCGCCACGGACGAGGAACTGCAGGGCCTGGGGGCCAGGAAGGGAAAACGCCTGGGCTGGCGGCGTTGGGCAGACCATGTCCTTGCCCCGGGCCGAGCCAGGGGCTATTTCCTCTATGGGCTGGGGCTGACGGTACTGGCGCTGGTGACGGGCTTTGCCTACTATCCCATTCCGGCGGTGATCTGCCTGGGGCTTTGCATCGCCTGCCGCTGCTACCGGCCGCAAAAGGAAGAGGGGTACCTATGAGGTGCCTTCCGCTCTTTCAGGCGGCGCTTGGAAGAGCGGCAAAAGGGGCGCTACCTTCCCCCCTCCCGCAGGATGCGGCCCACGGCGGCGGCGAAGCGGTCCATTTCCATTTCAGTATTGTAAATACCCACGCTGGCCCGGCAGGCCCCGCTTTCCAAAGTGCCCAGCCACTGGTGCATGGCCGGGGCGCAATGCAGCCCCGCGCGGATGGCAAAGCCTTCCTGGGACAGGGCGTCCGCCATGGCCCCGCTGTCCATGCCCTGGGGCACAAAGCTGACCACACCCACCTTGGGCGCGGAGGCGTCCCCCAGGAGACGGATGCCGCGAATGTTGCCCAGCTGTTCCCTCAGGCGCTCTGCCAGGCCGTGCTCGTAGGCCTCAATCTCCTGCCGGTGCTGGAAGGCGAACCGGGCCCCCACCAACAGTCCCGCCAAACCGGGCAGGTTGGCGGTGCCGCTTTCGTAGCGGTCCGGCGCGTGGGCGGGCTGGAGCAGGCTTTCGCTCTGGGAGCCGGTACCCCCGCTGACCAGGGGCCGGGGCAGCATGCCCTTGCCCAGCAATAGCACACCGGTGCCGTGAGGCCCCAGCAGGCCTTTATGCCCGGGCATGGCCACCATGTCCGCCCCCAGGGCTTCCGGGGCGGCATCCAGCACCCCAGCGGTCTGGGCCGCGTCCACCAGCAGGGGGACGCCTGCCGCCCGCAGGGGTTTCGCTAGCTCGGCCATGGGCTGGATGACCCCGGTCACATTGCTGGCATGGCACAGCACGCACAGGGCCGTTTTGGGTGTGATGGCGGCGCGGAGGGCCTCCGGGGACAGCAGGCCCCGGCCCCCGGGCATCACCGGGCGTACCTTGATCAGCCCCTGCTGCTCGTACCCTTTGAGGACCCGCATAACCGCATTGTGCTCCCCGTGGGAGCAAAGTACCTCGTCCCCCTCAAAGAGCAGGCCGCGGATGGCAATGTTCAGCGCCTCGGTGCAGTTGCTGGTGAACACCACCTGCTCCGGACCGGCTAGTCGAAAATGCCGCGCCAGCAGTTCCCGGCAGTTTTCAATCACCCGGCCCCCGCACAGGCTGAGCCGGTGCCCCGCCCGCCCCGGATTGCCGCCAATGCGCGTCAGCGTTCCCGCCATGGCCCGGGCCACCATAGGCGGCTTGGGAAAGGTCGTGGCGGCGTTATCCAAATAGATCATACGGGCTCTCCCTTCCGTTCGCGGGAATGGGTATATGGCACCTTCCCGGAGGACTGCCGTATACTGTATGAGGAAGGAAGGGGGAAATGAACCCATGAATGAGGTTTTTGGCATTGCATCTTTCCGTTCGCGCCAGCAGGTGATGAAGTTTGAAAATGTTCTTCGCCGGGAGGGCGCGCGCGTTTCGATTATCACCACGCCCCGGGATGTGGCCGTGGGCTGCGGGCTCAGCATCCGCTTTGACCTGGGCGAGTACGACCTGGTGGCCGACGCCTACCGGCGCTATAAGCCCACCAATTTAATCGGCTTTTACCAGGTGGAGCGGGATGGAAACCGCATGAGCAGCAGGCCCATTGGGTGAGGAAGAGACGACTCTCCGCTCAACAACACGACAACTTTGCGGCCTTTTTGCCAGCCGCCTGCGTCGCCGTCGCTCACCGTGCGGCTGGCTGCGCCGTGCTTCGGCTCCTTGTCGGCCAACAAAAATCCTCGCAATAGTATGGGGCCGGGGCAGAATTGGCATAGACCGCCGACAAAGGAACCGTCGGCGGTTTTTCTTTCATAAAAAAGCAAGAGCGCCCTTTCCTGGGCGCTCTCGTTTTCATTCTCTATGGTGCCTTTGGGGCAGGATAGTTTTTTTCAGGTCACCCCACCGCTTCAAAAGCCACGGCCAAATTGTAGTTTTCCCGGGCGGCGTCCTCAAAGACGATCAGCAGCCGGGGCAAATAGTCCACCATTTTGCCCTGGGGATTGGCGGAATACCGCAGGGTGACGGAAAGGGGCTCCGTGCTGCTGGACAGCTCATCATAGAGGGCATCCAGGTTGGCGCCGTAGTAAAAGGGGAAATCCAACTGCTCTTTCAGGTACCGGTGCAGCGAAATTTTTTCCTCAAAAGGCGTGATGTCCAATGTGATTTCCTTCATGATGACCGTCTCCTCCATCAATACAGTTGCTCAAAGGATTTGTGGTTGTCCTTGGTGTAAAAGATGAGGCCGTCGTTGGAAAACACCAGCCGCTCCCGGCCCCGCTTTCCGTGCTCCACGTTCACGTCGCATTCCCACCAACACCGGTCCTTGGCGTCGGGCAGGAGTTTTTCCCGGTTGCCAAAGGCATCGCCGCCAATGGCATAGCCGGGGGCCACCTGGCCTAGGTTGTCCTTTTTGCTGCTCCAGCCCAGCTCCTGGGCTTCCTTTTTGGTGAGGTAATTGTAGGGCAGCATGTCAAACTGGTGAAGAAAGGCCGCCACATCCTCTTTGGAGGTGTAGGCCCCGCCTTCGTCCAGGGCAGCGGACAGGCCGGAACCAGCTACCGCAGTGCCTTCTTTTTGGGGCTTGCCTTCCGTGACCTGGATCTGAGAAAAGTGGTTGTAATGGTCGTTGGTGTAATAGATCAGGCCATCCTTGGAAAAGACGATGCGCTGGGCATTGCGGAAGCCGCCGTCCGCGTTGATGTCGCATTCCGTCCACTGCTTTCCGGCGGGCAGGTCCGGGTTTTTCTCGTAATTGCCAAAACGGTCCCCGCCGATGGAACAACCGGGGGCCACCTGGGCAAGATTGCCTTCGCGGCTGTCCCAGCCCAGGTCCTGGGCCTGCTTTTTGGTGATGAAGTTGGAAGGCAGCTTACCAAAGGTGTGCAGGTACACCGCCACCTCTTCCAGGGTGGAATATCGGCCATCCTTGGTTACAGGGTAATCGGCGGCGTTGAGCGAAAGGGTCCTGGCCTGGGCCAAGCCGGGCAGGGCCGCGCCCAAAAGGAGCAACAATGTAAGAAGCAACAGGAGCGGGATTTGAAAAAGAGTCTTTTTCATAGGGCCTCCCTTCGGATCACAGCAAAATGGGGTTGCACCAGGCGCTGTTGCCCTGGCTGTCGATGATCTGGCAGCGCAGGAAGGTTTCTCCTTGCTGGGGATGCAGCACATATTCCGCCTGGGTTTGACCGCTCCTTGTGATACAGCGGGCATCGGACCAGACTAGGTTGCTGTAGAAAATGACCGTTTCCACTGGCGAGCAGCGGAGGGTGAGCTTGCCATCCGCCAGGCTGATCTGCTCAAAACGGGGGCCCTGGCTGGCGTAGAAGCGGCCCTGGTCCAGCGCCGTGAGGATGCCCTCCCGGGTCAGCTCCTCGGCTTGGACCATGGTGCAGGAGCGGCCCGCCTCCCCATTGTAAAAATGGGCGTCGTCCGAGGCCACAAAGCGGTAGGGCGTGCCGTGGACGGCGGCAATGTCCAGCAGTACGCTGGCATCGGCCCGCTGCCCGTTCCAGGGGGTGGTGGAAACAGAGTTGTAGATTTCTGCCGCCGTCACATGGCGCAGGGCCGTCAGCGTGGCGGTGGTGTTTAGGGACCAGGCGGGGTGGGCCAAAATGGCGCGGCCACCGTAACGGCGCATGCCATTGATGCACGCCTGGGGGCCCAGCCGGGCGCTGTTGCTGCGGGCATAGCTTTCCTCCATGCCGATCCCCACGATGTGAAGCGCCTCTCCGGGCACGGTAAAATCCATTTCAATGCCGGAGAGAAGGAACAGGCCGTTTTCGTGCAACCTGGAGGGGGAGAGCTTCCGGTGGTCTGTGATGGCTAAAAAATCGTACCCGGCCTGGCGGTAGAAGTCTATCACCTGCTCCGGAGGCAACAGCCCGTCGCTGAGCGTGGTGTGGCAGTGCAGGTTGCCTTTGAAAAACGGCTTGCCCTCGTGAAACAGGTCCATGGAAAACCTCCTTATGAAACGCATGCCTGTTAAAACTGGGAAAAGCACACGACAGGCTTCCCCATTATATACTGCGTACCAGGGATTTGCAAGGCGGCTTAGTTTGGACCAAAAAATGCCTGAAGTTCCTGGGCCAAAGGGCTGAGCTGCCTTTGCAGGGCCTGGGCCGTCTCTCGGTAGGCTTGGAGGTCACCCCCAAAGGGGTCGGGGATGGAGGGGGAGAAAACACGGACAGGCGTGGTCAAACCGGGAAAACGCTGGTGGAGGAGGGCGGCATGCTCGGCCGTCATCGCCAGGATGAGATCAGCCCCCTGGGCCAGGGCCTGGGTGATGGGGGTGGCCCGGTGCCCGCGCAGGGACAGACCCTGGGCCTGCATGGCGGCATAGGCCCCGTCGGAGGCCGGGGCGCCCTCCCGGGCATGCAGGCCCGCGGATCGCGACGAGAAGGGCAGGCCCTGCTCCCGGCAAAGCTGGTCAAACAGGCAGGCGGCCATGGGGCTGCGGCATGTATTGCCGGTACAGAGAAACAGCACTTTTTTCATAGGCGGGCTCCTTTCAAGGGGAGGAAGCGGGTGGGCAGGGAAGGGTTAAGGAAGCTCGCCGTTGGCGGGCTGGTCCGCGTCCTCCACCAAAAAGGAAGCGGCCCGGCGCAACCGGTTCATGATAGCCAGTCCCAGGCCGGTGGGCTCCATTACCTCGCACAACAGGAGCTGGGCCCCTTCCGCATCCATTTGCCGCAGCCGGGCGAACAGGCTTTGGGCCACAGTTTCCGGCTGCTGGAGGGACCCGATGCAGACCGGGCGGGCGGCGGGATCATACAGGGGCAGATGCTCCGCAAAGGCCAGAATGCGGGCGGGAATACCCTGGTCTGCGGCCTGGGCTTGCAACGCCTGGCACCGGGCCCGGACGTGTTCCTCTGTGCCCTGCACCAACACCAGCTTGGCCTGGGGGGCGTAGTGGCGGTACATCATCCCGGGGGACAGGGCGGTTTCGCCTTCCCGCAAGGGCCGCAGCACGCTGTCCGCCACTTGCACCTGGGGCAGCACAGAAAGAAGCATCTCCGGGGTGACGCCGCCGGGCCGCAGCACCGAGGGCGGGTCGGCAGTCAGGTCCACCACCGTGCTTTCCAGGCCCAGGGCACAGGGCCCGCCGTCCAGGATCAGCGGGAGCTTTCCTTCCAAGTCCGCCAGCACATGCTGGGCGGTGGTGGGGCTGGGCCTGCCGCTGGTGTTGGCGCTGGGGGCGGCGATGGGCAAGCCGCAGGCCTTTAGCAGGCTTTGGGCCACCGGATGGGCGGGGATGCGGATGGCCACGCTGGACAGCCCCCCGTTGACCACCGCCGGAATGACGGGCTTTTTGGGCAGCAGCAGCGTAAGGGGCCCGGGGCAGAAGGCTTCCATCAAAAGCCGGGCGGTGGGACTGACCTGGCACAAAGGTTCCGCGGCAGCCATGTCCGGCACGTGAAGGATGAGAGGGTTGCTACTGGGGCGGCCCTTGGCGGCAAAGATGCGCCCCACGGCGGCTTCGTCCAGGGCGTTGGCGCCCAGGCCGTAGACCGTTTCCGTGGGAAAGGCCACCAGCTGCCCACGCTGTAGCCATTCGGCGGCCTGCAAAAGGGCGGCTTCCGTGGGGGGGAGGACGGCGGTTTTCATCAGGCCATGTCCCCCAGCTCTTTCAGCTTTTCCGCCTGCTCCGCCAGCAGCAGCGCGTCGATCACCTCGTCCAAATCCCCGTCCAGAATGTCGTCGATCCGGTAGAGGGTGAGGCCGATGCGGTGGTCCGTCACCCGGCCCTGGGGGAAATTGTAGGTACGGATACGCTCACTGCGGTCCCCGGTGCCAATTTGCCCCTTCCGGTGGGCGGCGTAGGCCGCGTCCTTCTCCTCCCGCAGCTTGTCATACAGGCGGCTTTTGAGGACGCGCATGGCTTTGTCCCGGTTCTTGATCTGGCTTTTTTCGTCCTGGCAGGTCACCACCAGGCCGGTGGGCAGGTGGGTGATGCGAACCGCGCTGTCGGTGGTGTTGACGCATTGGCCGCCATGGCCCGTGGAGCGGTACACGTCAATGCGCAGATCATTTGGGTTCACGGTGATCTCCACATCCTCCGCTTCGGGCAGCACGGCCACGGTGCAGGTGCTGGTGTGGATGCGGCCGCTGGACTCCGTGGAGGGCACCCGCTGCACCCGGTGCACCCCGCTTTCGTATTTGAGGCGGCTGAAAGCGCCTGCGCCACAGATGCTGAACACCGCTTCCTTCACGCCCCCCAGCTCGGTCATGTTATAGCTGACGGGCTCTACCCTAAGCCGGTTGCGCTCCGCGTACCGCTGGTACATGCGCAGCAGCAACGCGCCAAAGAGGGCCGCCTCATCGCCTCCGGCCCCTTGGCGGATCTCCACCACCACGTTGCGGTCATCGTCCGGGTCCTTGGGCAACAGCAGCAGCTTCAGCTGATGCTCCTGCTCCGTTTTTTGAGCCAGCAGGGCGTCCAGCTCCTCCTGGGCCAAATCCGCCAAATCCGGCTGGCTGAGCAAGGCCCGGGCCTCCTGCATCTGCGCCAGGGTTTGCTGATAAGCCCCGTAGGCCTCCACCGAAGGCTCCAGGGAGGCATGCTCCTTTAATAGCTTTTGCCACAGAGCTTGGTCCGCAATGATCTCCGGCTGGCTCACCGCTTCGGCCAATTCCTGATGGCGGCCCACAATCCAATCAAATTTTTCAAACATGGGAAACACTCCTTTGCGATGTTGGGAAAAGGCGCAAAGGCGCGCTACGTAGGAAAAGCCTGGGCGGAGATCATGCGGTCCGCGCCCTGCAAATCCTGGTGGAGGGTGATGTGCTGGTAGTTCCCGGCGGCTTGCAATAACGCCAGGACGGCCCGGCCCTGGGCCGCGCCGATCTCCAGGGCCAAAAACCCGCCGGGGACAAGGTGGTCCGCGACCTCGGCCGCCAGACGGCGGTAAAAGGCCAGGCCATCCGGCCCGCCGTCCAGGGCCAGCACCGGCTCGAACAGGACTTCCGGCTGCAAGCTGAGGCAGGCCCTGCTTTCAATGTAGGGTGGATTGCACAGGATGCATTCAAAGGTTTCTGCCGCCACAGGAGCGAACAGGTCTCCTTGCAAAAAGCGGATGGAGGTGTGGTTGCGCCGGGCGTTCTCTTCCGCCAGGGCCAGGGCCTGGGGGCTGATATCCGTGGCGGTGACCTGGGCAGAGGGGTGCAAACGGCCCAGAGTGACAGCGATGGCGCCGCTGCCGGTGCAAAGGTCCAGCACCCGGGGCGCCTGCCGCCCGCGCAGGAAGGACAGGGCCAGCTCGCAAAGCAATTCGGTTTCGGGGCGAGGGATCAGCGCCCGTTCATCCGTCTGAAAGGTCAGGCCATAAAAGCATTGCTCCCCCAGCACATACTGCAGGGGGCGGCGGGAAGTGCGCGAAAGCAGGAGCGACGCTATACGTTGCTCCTGCTGGGAGGTCAACCGCTGTGAGCCGTGCAGGGGAAGCGCCATGGGGGGCAGCTGAGCCACGTGGCTGAGCAGCAAGGCCGCGTCCGTGGAGGGGTCCGGGATGCTTGCGGCTTCCAAGGCACGGGTGGTGTGGACCAGGGCTTCGCGGATGGTCATAGGCGTTCAGGGAAGGGGCGAAGGAGCGCCGGGGTCGGAGGTTTCGGGATACCCGGAGGTTTCCAGGGCTTCGGGGGTTGCTTCCGGTGACTCGGAGGATTCGGAGGGTTCGGCGGCCTTTTCCGCCGCAGGCCGCACATAGCCCGGCTCGCTTTCCCGGTACTCCCGCAGCACCGCGTATCCTTCCGGGGTCAGTTCCATATCCGGCATGCCGTGCAGGGCCACATTCATGGCCACGATGGCCACTTCCAGCATCCCCTTGTCCGGGGCCTTGGTGGTCAGACGCTGCATTTGCAGCCCGGGCCAGCGAAGGAGGTGGGCGATTTTGGTATTGCTGTGGGCCAGGCCCTTGAGGGCTTCATAGCTGATTCCCGCCACGATGGGCAGCAGCGCCAAACGGCTTAGAAGCCGCAGAATGTAATTGCTGCCCTGGTAGCCCAGCAGCGTAAACAGCACAATGGAGATCACAAACACGATCAGAAGGAAGCTGGTTCCGCAGCGGGGGTGCAGGGTACTGAAACCGTCCGCGTTCTCCGGGGTCAGTTCCAGGTCGTTTTCGTTGCAATACACGGTTTTGTGCTCCGCGCCATGGTATTGGAAGGTGCGGCGCACATCGGGCACCTTGGAGCAGAACAGGATGTAGCCGATCAAAATGAGGATGCGCAAGACGCCGCTTAACAGGTTGATGACCCAGCTCATGCTGGGGTCTGGCCAAAGACCTTTCAGCAGCCGGGCAAAAAACTCCGGCACCATGAAAAACAGCCCGATGGACAGCGCAATGGCCAGCACCATGGCAACGCCCATGATGATCTTATCAATGCCCTTGCCCAGCTTTTTGCTGAGCCACAGTTCAAACTTGCTGGGCTCCTCATCCAAAACGCCCAGCATTTCCGTGCTTTGCTGCAGGGTGTTCAGCCCCATTTTCAGCATGGTGCCCATGTTGATGATGCCCCGCACAAAGGGCCAGCCCATCCAGGCGTGCTTTTCCGCTGGGGAATGGTAGGGGGAGCGCTTCACCACGATGCTATGATCCGGACGGCGCACCGCCACCGCAATGGCGTTGGGCGATTTCATCATCACGCCTTCCATCACGGCCTGTCCGCCGATATCCACACGTTTGCAGGAGCCTTCTTTTCCTTTGATCATGCTTTGATCCGTTCCTTTCCGGTGCTTTCCGGTGCTTTCCAGCAGGCACCAGGTAACAATTCGACAGGATCCGTCCATCTCCTGCCGTCCGGGAGATGGAATGGTTTGCTAGCAAGCTTTCGCAAGCGTTTGCAGAGCATAAAAAAGGGCGGGACAATACTGCCTCCGCCCTTTTTGTACACGGATTACTCCATGTTGAAACGCTTTTTAAAGCGATCCACGCGTCCGCCGCTATCCACCAGCTTTTGCTTGCCGGTAAAGAAGGGGTGGCATTTGGAGCAAATTTCGACTTTCAGCTCGGGCTTGACAGAGCCGGACTCGAACGTCTCACCGCACACGCAACGAACGGTAGACTTGCCGTATTTAGGATGGATCTTCTCTTTCATGACATTTTCACCTCTTTTGCGCATGCTGAGGGTTTCATAAAACCGCAAAAGTAAGTTTATCATAGAAGCGCGACCTTTGCAAGGGTTTTTCTTGGAATTTTCGCGGAAATTTTGCCTGGAAAATGGCTCGGCCTCTTGCGTTTTTCGGCGGCGGCTTGCCGCCCTGCCACAATATATGGTATACTAATCCGTTGGATGGACGAGCTGTACACATCCCCCAAGGAGAGAATCAGATGCCACAAACCTACGATGCCGGAAACATTCAAGTGCTGGAGGGGCTGGAGGCGGTACGCATGCGCCCCGGCATGTACATTGGCTCCACGGGGGCCCGCGGCTTGCATCACATGCTGTGGGAAATCGTGGACAATGCCATTGACGAGGCCATGGGCGGCTATGCCTCCCAGGTGGAGGTCACCCTCCACAAAGACGGCTCTGCCAGCGTGAAGGACAATGGCCGGGGCGTGCCGGTGGACTTGCACCCCACGCTGAAGATCCCCGGTGTGGAGGTAATTTTCACCCGGCTCCACGCGGGGGGCAAGTTTGATAACAACAGCTACAGCTATTCCGGCGGCCTCCATGGGGTGGGCGGGTCCGTGGTGAACGCGCTGTCCAAATGGATGACCGTGGATGTCTTTCGGGATTTTAAGCATTACCGCATGCTCTTCGCCAGCGGAATGGATGAAAAGACGGGCAAAATGGTGGCCGGAAGGGCCACCGGCCCCTTGCAGACCGTGGGCAATACCCGGCAGAGGGGGACCCTGGTGCGCTTTTTACCGGATTCCGCCATTTTTGAAACCACCGATTTCAACCACGAAACCGTGGGCCGCCGCCTGCGGGAGCTGGCCTATTTGAACAAGGCGCTGAAAATCATCTTTACGGACGAACGCATGGCCCCGCCGGTGACCGACGAGGAGGAGAACGAGGGCGAAGGGGCGGGGGAAGAGGGCGTGCTTTCCCGCGCCACGGAGCCCGCCCGGCTGGGCTATACCCAGGAGTTTTGCTATGAGGGCGGCATCAGTGACTATGTGAAATACCTCAACGAGGATAAGACCCCGCTGTATGCGCAGCCCATTTTTTTGGAAGGCAGCCGGGAGGATGTTATTTTTAAGGTAGCCATCCAATACACCGACAGCTACACGGAAAATGTGTTTTCCTATGTGAACAACATCCCCACCGGCGAAGGCGGCAGCCACGAAACCGGCTTTAAGGCCGCCTATACCAAGGTGATGAACGATTTTGCCCGGCGGCTGGGCCTGCTGAAGGAAAAGGAAAACAACTTAAGCGGCGATGATTTCCGGGAGGGCATGACCGCCGTGATGATCGCCATGGTGAAAAACCCGCAGTTTGAAGGGCAAACCAAGGGCCGCCTGGGCAATACAGAGGTGCGGCCCGTGGTGGAGGCTATTTTGGCGCAGCAGCTCACCGCCTATTTTGAGGACCTGAAAAACCAGGAGCTTTGCCAGCAGCTGGTGGAAAAAGCCGTCCGTGCCGCCCATGTGCGGGAGGCGGCCCGCAAGGCCCGGGACGTGGCCCGCACCCGCAACGCCCTGGAGGCTGCCCCCCTGGTGGGCAAGCTGTCCAGCTGCACGGGGCGCAAGGCGGAGCAGAACGAGCTGTTCATTGTGGAGGGTGACAGCGCCGGGGGCAGCGCCAAGCAGGGGCGGGACCGCCGCTTCCAGGCCATTTTGCCCCTTCGTGGCAAGCCGCTGAACGCGGAAAAGAAGCGGCTGGACCAGGTGCTGGCCAACGAAGAATTCCGTACGGTCATCACCGCCCTGGGCACCAACATTGATGAAAGCTTTAGCCTGGACGGCCTCAAATATCACAAGGTCATTATTCTGTCCGACGCTGACCAGGACGGCGCCCACATCCGCGCCATTTTGCTCACCTTTTTTTACCGCTACATGCGGGAGTTGATCACCGAGGGCCATGTGTTCATTGGCATGCCTCCGCTGTACAAGGTGCAGCGGGGCAACAAGGTCAGCTATGCTTACGACGACAATGAAATGAAGAAACTGACCAGGGGCAGCAGCAAGGGCTATACCATCCAGCGCTACAAGGGCCTGGGGGAAATGAACCCGGAGCAGCTTTGGAGCACCACCATGGACCCAGAGCAGCGGAAGCTGCTGCAAGTCACCATTGAGGACGCTGCCCAGGCGGAGCGGGTGGTGACCATTTTGATGGGGGACAAGGTGGAGCCCCGGCGGGAGTACATCAGCCAGCACGCCAACTTTAACCGGGAGGACAGCTTTGCGGACATGGCGGTGATTTCGGAAGGGGGGGATGAGGTATGAGCGGCAAGGAAGTGATCCTTAGCACCCTGGGCATCATTCAGACCCCCATGGAGGAGGTCATGCACAACAGCATGATCCCTTATGCGGAGCATGTGATCATGGAGCGGGCCGTGCCCCGGGTGGAGGACGGCTTGAAGCCCGTGCAGCGCCGCATTCTGTACACCATGAGCGAGCTGGGACTGGTGCCGGAGCACCCCCACCGCAAATGCGCCCGCATCGTGGGCGATTGCCTGGGCAAATACCATCCCCACGGGGATAGCAGCGTGTACGACGCCCTGGTGCGCCTGGCCCAGGATTTCAGCCTGCGGGGCATGCTGGTCAGCGGCCATGGCAATTTCGGCTCCATCGACGGGGACAGTGCCGCCGCCATGCGGTATACCGAGGCCCGGATGGCACCCCTGGCCATGGAAATGCTGCGGGACATTGAAAAGGACACCGTCCCCTTTCGCCTGAACTTTGACGACACCCTAAAAGAGCCGGACATGCTCCCCTCCCGGTTCCCCAACCTGCTGGTGAATGGGGCCAGCGGCATTGCCGTGGGCCTGGCCACCAACATTCCGCCCCATAATCTGCGGGAGGCGGTCCGCGCCGTCATCGCCCAGATTGACAACCCGGACATCACCGTGGAAGAGCTGATGCAGCTGATGCCCGCGCCGGATTTCCCCACCGGCGGGGTGCTGCTGAACACCGGGGAACTAAAAAACGCTTACCTGACCGGCAAGGGCAAGCTCCTGCTGCGGGCCAGGGTCCATATCGAGGACGGCAGCGCCGGGCGCAAGCTGATCGTCATCACCGAGGTGCCTTACCAGGTCAGCAAGGCGGCCATGCTGGAGAAAATCTTAAAGCTCAGCGAGGAAAAGAAAGCGGCCCTGGGCTGCATTTATGACATCCGGGATGAGAGCGACCGCACCGGCCTGCGGGCGGTGATTGAGCTGCGCAAGGAAGCGGACGTGGACAAGACCCTGGCCTACCTGTACAAGTACAGCGATATGCAGGTGACCTTCGGGGTGAACATGGTGGCCATTGCCGAGGGCAAGCCCAAGCAGCTCAGCCTGCGGCGGATGATCCGCTACTACATCAAGCACCAGCGCAATGTGGTCACCGCCCGCACCCAGTACGACCTGGACCATGCCCGGGCCCGGGCCCATATTTTGGAAGGGCTGATGATCGCCGTGGATCACCTGGACGAGGTGATCGCCCTGATCCGGGCCAGCGAAAGCCCCAAAGCGGCAAAAGCCGGGCTGGTGGAGCGGTTTGCCCTGACGGAAATCCAGGCCCAGGCCATTTTGGACCTGCGGCTGCAACGGCTCACCGGGCTGGAGATTTTGGCCCTGCGCAAGGAATACGCGGAGCTAGTCAAGCTGATTGAAAAGCTGGAGGCCATTTTGGCGGACGAAAGAAAGCTGCTGAAGGTCATCAAAGACGAGCTGAAGGAAGTGGCGGAACGCTATAGCGACGACCGCCGCACCACGCTGGAAGACGTAGAGAACGTCATTGAGGCCGTGGTGAAGGAGGAGACCGTGGCGGAGGAGGCGGTGGTGACCTTCACCAGCGCCGGCTATCTGCGCCGCATGTACCCCAAGCAGTACCGCAAGCTGCCCCCGGTGTGCCTGGAAAACGAGAATATGGAAGACGCGCCCCGTTTCTTGTTTGAAACGGACACGGACCGGACCCTATTCTTTTTCACCAACCTGGGCAACTGCTATACCCTCGGCGTGGGGGCCTTGCAGGAGATGAACAAGCCCAAGGACCGTGGCTCCTTGCTTAGCGGGGTGCTGGCTGGGCTGGAAGCCGGGGAAGAAGTGGTGCACATGCTCTGCTGCACCTCCGCCGAGCTGGAAAAGAAGCCGGATTTGCTGTTTGTGACCCGGCAGGGCACGGTGAAGCGCTCCGCAGCCACGGAGTACGATGTACGGCGGCAGAAGTTCGCGGCGGTGAGCCTGCGGCCGGGGGACAGCCTGCGTTTTGTGCTGGAGCTAAACCCCGCGCTGGACATGCTCTGCATCAGCCAAAGCGGCATGAGCATCCGCTTTCATACGGACAGCCTGCCCGCCATGGGCCGGGTCACCGGCGGCGTGAAGGGCATGAGCCTGGAAACGGGGGACGAGGTGCTTTGGGTGGCCCAGCCGGAGCCCACGGACCAGGTGCTGCTCTTTAGCGAGCGTGGCTTTGCCAAACGCATTTTGTTTATGGACTTTGAGCCCCAGGCCCGGGCGGGCAAGGGCGTGAAGGCCTTCTACTTCAATAAGAGCGGCTCCAACGGCAGTCGTATCGCCGGGGCGCTGCTGGTGCGCGAGCTGCCCACCACGGTGCTGGTGGCCCAAAAGAAAAGCCCGCCCACCCCCATGGACGCCGGCGAAGTGATGCTGCAAGGCAAGCAGGACAAGGGCATGCCCTACATCATGGCCATTTTGGACGATGTGGTGACGGCAGTGAGCCTGTATAGCGTCAGCGAAACCAAGGCGGACGAGGCCGCCTGGGACGAGGGCGAGGAGCTGGTGGATAAGGGGCCGGAGGAGCGGGAGGAGTAGGCCCTTTCGTGATGGGATGCGTTTCGGATGGGGACTTGAAAATCGAACAGCGTAAAGAGACCCGTGTAGGAAGCCAGGCTAAAACCCAGGGGCATAAAAGCCTTCCAGCGAAGAGGGGTCACATTTAAGGCCGCCCTTAGTCATCTATATTTTGAATAAAAAAGAATAGGGGTCATTCGTCCAAGGCGATGATCCTTTCGCGAACGCAGTCCCACGCAGGGCTGTCCAGCAGGGGGCTTTGGTTACAGATCATGTAATCAATGGCGTCAATAGGGCAGATGGAGGCGAAAGAATGCTTGCCAAACTTGCTGCTGTCGGCCAGCAAAAAGCGCTTTTCCGCCTGCTTCAGCAAGGCGCATTTTACCTCGGCGATTTCTTCTCCTTGGTCCGTCAGGCCATAGATCGGATCAACGCTGTTGACGGAGAAAAACATCTTTGCCGCAAAATGCTGGGCAACGGCATTGCGGGTGAGCCATCCCAAAAACGAAGAGGTGCTGGGATTATAGACACCGCCCAGGCAAATCATGGAGCAATTGAGCTTCTCCACAACCTGCATGGCTGTAGTTAAGCCTTCGGTGATCACCGTCAGCCCCTTTTTGCCGGACAGAAAGGGTAGCATATGCAGGACGGTGGTGCTAGAATCCAAAATCAACACATCTCCGTGTTGCACAAGAGAGGCCGCATAGGACGCGATGCGTTTTTTCACTGCATTCTCACGGCTTTTGCGAACCACCAAAGGCGTTTCGGCGTTTTGCGCCCGGCGGGACAGCGCGCCGCCCCGAACCCGCGTCAAGAGCCCGGCACTTTCCAGCTTGTGCAGATCCCGCCGGACCGTAGCCGCGCTAAAGCATAGCTGGCTGCACATCTCGCTTACCGATACGAAATCTCGGCTTTGCATCAATTGCATGATCTGCATATGGCGTTCCGTTATATGGAGCATAGGGTTCCCTCCCAAAGGGTTGATTGAAGTTGATTGGTTTTGACCATTATAACACAGGATTGTGCGAAATCTACAATATTTTCACCAAACTTGCTCAAGAAAAGATTCTGATATATAATGCAATTATAGCATTTGAGATGGAGTCCCAAAATTGATTGGAGGTGATCTTTTCCAGCGGTTTTGCTCCTTTTCACTACTTATGAGCACGAGAAAACAAAGCAATAGGAGGAAGAATCATGAAACACCTCAGCCGTATTTTTGCAATACTGATGGCAATCACCCTGTTCCTTGGGGGCGTACCCACGGCCTTTGCGCAAGAAACAACAAAAATCACCATGGCATCTTACCAATGGAATGAAGCGGGGTTTGGCGATTTTTATCGCTACATGGCCACGGAATTCCACAACCGCTACCCGCAATATGAAATTGAGGAAGTATCCATTCCTGTGGCTCAGTATTGGGACAAAATGATTGCGGATTGCGCGGCGGGAAGCCCCCCGGACATTATGATGTACAAAGGGGAAAGGGCGGCCGCGATGATTGAGGCGGGCGAACTCAGCGATCTGGTGGGCCTGATGAGCCCTGAAACCCTGGACCGTTTGACGAAGGAATTTCAGGCCTGCCAAACCAGCGCGCCTGTGTACCAAGACGGCAAGATCTTTGGCGTGTATATGATGGTGGCCTCCCACCAGTTGATGTACAACCAGCGCCTGCTGCAAGAAGCGGGCATAGCCGTCCCCACAACCGCCCAGGAATTCGTAGATGCGGCCATCAAGCTGACCAAAGCGCCGGATCAATACGGATATGGGTTTATGACGCTGTCCGAGGACGCCTTTGTCAATGATATTTACATGTGGGCACTGGGCTTTGACGCCAATGTGTTCACCGATGGTTTCCATTTTGATTCCGATGGCATCAAGGAGGCCCTGGGGTACTATAAGCAGCTTTTTGATGCCCAGGCCACCCCCATCGGCGTGCCCAAGCAGACCTATCGCACCATGTTCGGACAAGGCCAGGTGGCGTTCCTCATCGACGGGCCCTGGGTTTACAACTTTGCCAAGACCCTGGAAAACAACGATATCGAGAACCTTCGCACGGCGTCTGTTCCTTTCCCCACCGGCCGTTCCGTGATGAGCGAGAACCTGATGACCATTCCGGAAGATGCCACAAACAAAGAAGGCGCGATGCTCTTCATTGAAATGTGCACAGAGTATGCAAACCAGGCCAAGTTTACCGAGCTTACCAGCTGCACGGCGGGCATTCCCGCCGCGATTTCCGAAGAATGGCTGAAAGCGAACCCGTGGTTCTCCGGATATGTGGACGGCGCCAGCGGCGCGATGGCCGTGGTATCAGACAAATATGCCCTGGTGAACAACGAGATTCGCAAAATCGTTTTGGACAATTGCCAGGAGATCCTTTACAGCAATGCGGACATTGCCGCCACCCTTGAGAAGATCCAGGGTGAAGTCGATGCGCTTGCTGCGCAAAAGGGCCTCAAGTAACGAAAGGAACCCAAGTAACGAAAGTGGCGTCGTGCAGCACAGACCTCGTGCTGCACGACGCATTGAGGGGAAAGAAAACGATGAGTAGCCGCTTCTCCCTTTCCTATCGCACCAGAAGCAAGCTGTTTCCCTATCTGCTGACGCTTCCCTCTTTGGTGCCCATTGCCGTGATTCTGGTATTTCCTATCTTCCAAACGGCGTTTATGAGCCTGTTTCAGATGACGACCATGAAGTCGGACCAGGGTGTGTTTCACGGGCTTGAAAATTACAGAATCCTATTGAGTGATCCTAAGATCGGCACATCCTTGGCCAATACGGCGCTGCTAACAGTGGTGACGGTGCTGATGTCGGTTGCGTTGGGGCTGCTGTTGGCGCTGGCGCTGAACCATAAACTTTGGGGCAGAGGACTCTTTCGCTCGATGATCATCATCCCATGGGCGACGCCGGCCGTGGCGGCCGTGCTGGTATGGACCTGGCTGATGGACTATAATTTTGGCCTGATCAATTATGCCTTACGATCCCTCGGCTTTCTCTCCCAAAACATTGGATTTTTGACCACAAAGCAGATGGCTATGCCCAGCTTATGCTTTGTAATGGTATGGAAGTATTTTTCCATCTCCTGCCTTATGCTTTTGTCAGGATTGCAGTCCATTGACACAACCCTTTATGAGGCGGCAAGGGTGGATGGCGCTTCGCCTTTTCGGCAGTTTCTTCATATCACGCTGCCGGGCCTGAAAAGCAGCGGCAGCGTATTGGTGCTTTTGATTACCATATGGAGCTTCCGCGAGTTCACAACGGTTCGGCTTTTAACCAATGGCGGTCCGGCCCGCGCCACAGAGACATTGGTGCTGACCACGTATACCTACGCCTTTAATTACTATGAGCTAGGCCTGGCATCCGCCCTGGGCATGGTCACGTTTGTGCTATCGCTCGCCTTTAGCGTGCTCTATTTCCTAGCCTTGCGAAGGGGAGGCGACAGACATGCCTGATGGAACGCGAAAGAAAGGACAGCGCGCGCTGCTGTGGCTGGGCGTGGCCGCTTTTTTATCCTTGCTGATTTTGATCCCGTTTTATTGGATGCTGAAAACCTCCTTTGAGAGCACAGGCAATTTATTCCGCTATCCGCCGACGTTTTTTGTGAAGAACTTTACCCAGGCTGGGTGGGTCAGCCTCGCCAAAGAACAGCCCATTTTCATATGGCTTCAAAATTCTTTGACCGTTTCTACTGTGGTGATGCTGTCCTCCATGCTGTTGGCCACGCTATCCGCCTACAGTCTGTCCCGTTACCGGAATCGCTTGAATCAATCCATTGGTTTTTTGGTGCTGATTACGCAAATGCTTCCAGGGACCTTGTTTATGCTGCCCATTTATACGGCCTTTTCAAAGATGGGCTTGATCAACTCGTACCTGGGGTGCATGGTCGCCTTTACCACATTTTCATTGCCCATCTGCATGTGGATGCTCAAAGGCTACTTCGACTCCGTCCCCGAAGAAGTGGAACAGGCCGCCTGCATTGACGGGTGCTCCAGGCTGGGCGCGCTTTTTCGGGTGGTGCTGCCCCTGGCCTTGCCTGGTTATGTCTGTACGGCGATTTTTGCGTTTATCAATAGCTGGAATGAATACATGATGTCCTTTGTGCTGATGTCACAATCGAGCAAATGGCTGATGTCCAACGGGCTGGCTAGCTTTATTGGCGAGTTTTCCACCCCTTGGAACACCATTATGGCGGCGGCCTTTGTGTATACGCTGCCGCCGGTAGTCCTTTTCATTTTCCTGCAGAAATATTTGGTGCAAGGGTTGACGGCTGGCGCCGTCAAAGGCTAAAACGAAAGGGAGGCGTGATCGTTCCATGCCATTTTCCTATCAAAAAGAAGAGTACGCCATGTCCACCTGGACCTTACAGACCCTGCCGCTGGAGCAAGCCCTGTCTTTGCTCCGCCAATACGATTTTGACAGGGTGGAAATCTGGGCCTCTGTGCAGCATTTGGATCCCCGCCTTGGCACGGATGTGGGGCGGGTCCGGCAGTGGCTCAGGCAGAACCGGCAAGCGGTGCACTCTTTGCATGCGCCAATTCTGCATCCATTTCCACATCCACAGGAGGAGAACGTCTTTCGCCTGTATCGGATGGATTTGCACCGGCGCACCATTGAGGCTTGCGCCGCGCTGGAAGCGCCGTTGATGGTGGTTCATACCTATGATCCGGAATATTATCCCTACAAAAACCCGCAGCTGCCCATATTGCGGGACTGTTTGGCGGAGCTGGCCGAGTATGGAAAAAGGCACGGCGTTCGCATCGCCGTGGAAAACATGCCGGACCCGCTGAGGGGAGACGAGATTCTGACCACGCTGGCAAACCAGCGGAAGATGTTTGACGGCCTGGATATGTACTATTGCTTGGACATCGGCCATGTGCCCATCATGGGCCAGACCACCTGCGAGGCGGAGATAGACGCCGTGGCGGACCGGCTCATCACCTTTCATGTACACAACAACAACGGGCGGACGGATGAGCACAATCTGCCTGGGGACGGCATTCTCAATTGGCCGGCCATTCATGACTATGCCCGCTTGGCAGGATACCAAGGAGAGTTTGTGTTGGAGCTGCGGGGCGCGGAAAATCCGGAGGATACTGTGCGCCAGGCGGCTGCGCTGTTTTGCTGATAGGAGGGATTCCTTTGCTCACAGACCCTCGGGACATGCTGCGCAAAGCCCAACGGGGCGGATACGCGGTGGGCGCCTTCAACATCGAAAACCTGGAGATGGCACAGGCGGTTTTGATGGCTGCCGAAGCCATGGGCTCGCCGGTCATCTTGCAGACAACGCCGGGCACCCTGCTGTATGCGCCGCCCGGCGCCTATGCGGGCATGGTACAAGCGCTGGTGCCGAAAGGTTGTGCGGTGGCGCTGCATCTGGATCATGGTAACAGCCTTGCGCAAGTGCAAGCTTGCCTGGACGCGGGATATACGTCCATCATGATGGACGGATCGAAGCTGCCTTTTGACGAGAACATCGCCCTGACCAAGCGGGTGGTTACCATGGCCGGTGAGATACCCGTTGAGGCCGAACTGGGGCTGGTGGGAGGCAAGGAGGATAGCTTGGAGGAGACCTGTGCGCAGTACACCGATCCGGAACAGGCGGAGGAATTCATGGGCCGGACAGGCGCCTTCTCATTGGCTGTGGGGATCGGCACGGCCCATGGCCTCTACCAGGGCAAGCCGCACCTGAAGATTCCGCTTGTGTCCCAGATCGCGGCCCGCATCTCGGCACCGCTGGTGTTGCATGGGACCTCCGGGGTGGATGAGGATGAGGTACGGGACTGCATCCGGTGCGGTATTTGCAAAGTCAACTATGCCACCGATCTTAGGCAAGCGTACACCCTGGGAATCCAAGAAACGCTGGCCGCGTCGCCCGGAGTTTTGGACCCCAAGGCCTATGGCAAACAGGCTCGAAACAGAGTGTTTACCCTGGTTTGTGAGCGGATTCGGATGTTGGGCTCAAAAGGGAAGGCGGGGGCGGACACCCTGCGTTGAACCTTGCCTCAGAGAGCGCACACGATGAAATAGGAGGAGAATGAGGAACGAGTGAAGGCTGCTGTTTTGCGTGGAAACGAAGAGATTCGCTATGAAGAATACGCCGACCCCAGGATCGAACCCGGCACAGTGCTGATTCGCGTCCGCCTATCGGGCATTTGCGGTTCCGATGTGCCGCGGGTTTTGTACCATGGAGCGCACAGCTATCCCATCGTTTTGGGGCATGAGTTTAGCGGCGATGTGGACGCGGTGGGGGAGGGGGTTACCCACATCCGTACCGGCATGCGCGTTACAGGTGCGCCGCTCCTTCCGTGCATGGTGTGTGAGAATTGCGTCCGCGGTGATTATGCGCTATGCAACCAGTATAGTTTTGTCGGTTCCCGGCGACAAGGGAGCTTTGCGGAGTATTTGCTGCTCCCGGCGCGCAATGTTGTGCCGATCGGGGAGGATGTGTCCTACGAAATGGGGGCGCTGATGGAGCCTGCCACGGTGGCGCTGCACGGACTGTTTCGATGCGGCTTCCAAGGGGGAGTCGACGTGGCGGTGTTGGGCGGAGGAACCATCGGCCAGTTTACCGCCCAGTGGGCGCGCATCATGGGAGCGAGAACCGTGACGGTATTGGATCTGCTGGACAGCCGCCTGGTACTGGCCAAGCGGTTGGGATGCGACAGGACCCTCCGGGTGGGCGGTGCGGATTTTGAGCGCCAGGTCTTTGGCAAAGGGGCCAAGCGATATGGCACGGTTTTTGAAACCAGCGGGACGCCCGAAACCGTACGCATGGCCTTCGCGTTAGCGGACCGCAAAGCCATCGTGAGCTTTGTGGGCACGCCGCATCAAAATAC
The DNA here is from genome assembly GCA_031549415.1 of Eubacteriales bacterium. Classification (GTDB taxonomy): domain Bacteria; phylum Bacillota; class Clostridia; order Christensenellales; family Aristaeellaceae; genus Limiplasma. Next base: position 95,066 of record JAVBPU010000005.1, read on the forward strand.
CACCTTTTCGCCCGAAGAATGGGAAAACCTCAACCGCAAGGAGCTCATCATGGGAGGCTCGTGGATGAGCTACTCAGCGCCTTTCCCTGGAAGGGAATGGGAACTGACGGCTCACGCGTTTCAAACGGGCCGCCTAAAAATAGACGAAGGAATGGTGCATGCGCGTTTTCCTTTGTCCCAAGCGCAGGAGGCCTTTGCTTGCTACAAAAAACCCGGGCGCGTGGAAGGAAAGATTTTTTTGGCGGCGGAAGAATGAAAGGCATACCCGTGAAAACACTGCGTCGCTAAAGCAGACAGACCCGTAAAAACAAGCAAGAGCCGCATCGCCATTGGACGATACGGCTCTTCCCATAGATACCCTCAGGGCATCTTACGCACAATCATTCATTGGATGAGGCTGTTTACTGCGCCACGCTGGCCATCTTCTTCGCCATACGGGACTTTTTGCGGCTGGCGGTATTCTTATGCAGAATGCCCTTGGCCACAGCTTTATCAATAGCGGAGGTGGTGACACTGTACTGTGCACCGGCTGCAGCGGGGCTTACAGTCAGCTCCGCATCAAACTTTTTAATCGCGGTCTTCACCTTCGACTTCACAATGCGGTTGCGAAGATTCTTTTTCTCGCTGACCTTTACCCGTTTCATAGCGGACTTGATATTTGGCAACGCCTTTCACCTCCTTGGTGCTATAAATCGCAAGGGAAAGTGTACCATGCCGCCACTGAAAAAGCAATACCCCAGAGTTTTTTTTCGCAAAAAGTTGGTGTTTTTCGCAAAAAGTTGGGAACGCCGCGGCCGATGCGGCAGGGGCGTCTGCCCATGGATACAGCCACGGGCTGCCTCCCATCGGCTTTTCTTGGCGCAAATTCCTGCAAATCCATCAAAAAATGCTTGCCCAAGTGTTAGGGTTCGGGTATAATACGTGAAGTTGGAAATTTCGCGAACGATAGGAGAGAAACATCATGCGCAAGCGTGTCATTCTGGCTTTCATGTTGGTCTTTGCCCTGCTGGTGACCTCCGGCTGCGGCCTCATTGTGAAGGATGAAGCGGTGGACCGGGCCACCCCTGTCATTGAGGTGGCTGGGAAAACTTTTACCAAGGGTGAAATTTTGGACCAGGTCAGCTATTCCCTGGATTATCAGGCGTATATGTACAGCATGTACGGCATGGCCTTTGACGCGAAGGACGCCACCATCATTGCCAATACCCAGACCCAGGTGCTGGACAGCCTGGTGGAGCAGGCCGTGCTGGAGCAAAAGCAGGACGAGATGGGCATGTCCTCCTTTACGCCGGAAGAGCTGACCCAGCTGGAGACCAAGGTGGATGAATCCTATAAGGCCAACTTGGATTCGGTGAAGACTTCCTATTTTGCGGAAACCGAGCTGACCGGCGAAGCGCTGGACCAGGCGGTGGAAGCCAAGATGGCGGAGCTGGGCTATTCCGACAAAGCGGCCATGCTGGAGAGTGAAAAAACCAACGCCGCCTATGAAAAGCTAAAGACCAGCGTGGTAAAAGACGTGCAGGTGACCGAGGAAGAAATTCAGGCCAAGTATGACGAAAATGTGGCCAGCGCCAAGGCTACCTATGAAAGCGACCTGAACGCCTATGGCACCGCGGCCGGGCAGGGCACGGTGTATTACCGTCCTGCCGGGTACCGGTACGTGAAAAACCTGTTGCGCAAGTTCAGCGAAGAGGACAATAAGACCATTGCCGATTTGAACACCCAGCTAACCGACAAGCAGGGCCAGTTGACCACCGTCAACACCTCTATTGGCGAGTTGGACGTGGACACATCCAAAGACACGCCGGAGCAGGCGGAAGCCCGCAAGGAATTGCAGAGCACCCAGGCCATGCTCACGTCGGAGATCGGCGCGCTCGAAACCCAGCTGGCCAATGCCAAAGAGGCTGCCTACGCCAAGGTGCAGCCCGCCATTGACGAGGTTTTGCAGAAGCTGGCCGATGGCGGGGACTTTGACGCGCTGATGGCCGAGTATGGCGAGGATGACGGCATGAAAGCCTCCCCCGCCAAGGAAACCGGTTATCTGGTGTGCCAGGGCTATACCCAATACGTGACCGAGTTTACAGAGGCCTCCATGGCCCTTGGCAAGGTTGGGGACGTATCTCCCGCGGTGCGGACTTCCTTTGGCATCCATTTGATCCAGTATGCCAGCGACCTGCAGGAAGGCGAAGTGCCCCTGGCGGAAGTGAAGGACGCCCTTTCCCAAGAATTGCTGACCGCCAAGCAGGATGAGTTCTTTGCCACCACCTTGGATACCTGGGTGAAGGATGCCGGGGCGAAGGTCTATCCGGAACGGTTGAAATAAGACGGTTCTATCAAAAAGGTCCGTTAGGGGCTGCCGCCCCTAAAATCCCGCCCAGGGCTTCGCCCTGAGCCCCTTCTTCACCGCGTTTCCCGGGGCGAAGCGAAGAAATCAAAAGGTTCTTTCTCGCAAAGAGATTCTTTCTTGACACACTGGCCCGGCTCGGCAACGAGCCGGGCCTTGGTTTGTCGTTTGTAAAAAGCAAACCTCTATGATAGAATGGGTAAGCTGTAAAGGCGCTCCCCGGCCCCCAGCAAAGAGGAGGACGAACGTGCGAGAAGTGGTCCATTACCAGTGGCATACCGGGAAGCTGTCAAAACCCATGGACATTGCCGTGGTCAGTGATCTGCATGACTGCGAGTATGAGGATCTTTGGCCGCTGGTGCAGGGGGCGGACTGCCTGCTGGTACCCGGCGACGTGGCCAACCGTTATCAACAGAAATTCAGCAAGGGCATGCGGTTTTTGGCGGAGGCCCAGCAGCGGCTTCCCACCTTTTTTTCGCCGGGCAACCATGAAATGCGCCTCAAGGACCGGGAAAGGGTGCTGGAAGCGCTGCAAAGAAGCCCGGCCACCGTTTTAATGAACCGCTATGTGCGCTTTGGGGAAATTTGGCTGGGCGGATGGTACCGGCCCCATTTGCTGGAACAGAAGGACATGGCGGAAGAGTTTGCCGCGCTGCCTGGCTGTAAACTGATGCTGTGCCACAGGCCGGAGGATTATATGCGGCATCTGCGGGGCCTGGACGTGGATTTGGTGCTGGCGGGCCATGCCCATGGGGGGCAGATCCGCATTGCCGGGCAGGGGCTATACGCGCCGGGCCAGGGGATTTTTCCAAAATGGACCCGGGGCCTAGTGGATGGCCGCATGATCGTCTGCGCGGGCGCCAGCAATCCGGTGCGGATTCCCCGGTGGGGCAACCCTTGCGAAGTCTTGCGCATTGCCCTGGACTGATGGACCCATGCAAAGGAGAGGCCTATGAGTGAGTTTCGGACCCTGCCTACCCATGAAATCACCGCCTGCGTGGCAAAGCTGTGCATCCGGGCCAACCGGGAGCTGCCCGGCCAGGTGGAGGGCCTGCTTTGCGCGGCCTGCCAGGCGGAGCCCTATGCCCCAGCCCGGGAAACCCTGGAGCTCATCCTCAAAAATGCCGCCATGGCCAGAGAGCAGGCCATGCCCATCTGCCAGGACACCGGCATGGCGGTGGTGTATGCCCAGGTGGGGCAGGATGTGCGCATTGTGGGCGGAAGCTTTGAAGCCGCGGTGCAGGCGGGGGTGGCCCAGGGCTATGGGGAAGGATATCTGCGCCAGTCCGTGGTGGCGGACCCCATCCGCCGGGGGAATACAGGGGACAACACCCCTGCTGTGCTGCATGTGCGGCTGGTGCCTGGGGACAGGGTTCTTTTGACTGTGGCCCCCAAGGGCTTTGGCAGTGAGAATATGAGCCGCCTGGCCATGCTGACCCCGGCAGAGGGACTGGCAGGAGTGAAGGCCTTTGTGCTGGAAACCGTCCGCTTGGCCGGGGCCAATCCCTGCCCGCCCATGGTGCTGGGGGTTGGCATCGGTGGGAATTTTGAACAAGTGGCGGAACTAGCCAAGGAAGCCCTGGTGGAACTGCGGGAGGGACCCCACCCAGACCCTTTTTATGCCGGCCTGGAAGAGGAATGGCTGCGGGAGGTGAACGCCCTGGGCATTGGTCCCCAGGGCTTCGGAGGGCTCACCACGGCACTTTCCCTGCGCATCAAGGCCGCGCCGACTCATATCGCGGGGCTGCCCGTGGCGGTGAATGTGGGCTGCCATGTGACCCGGCACGCCTCCCAGGAGCTGTGAAGAAGGGGGAATTTGGATGAGCGCTTGGCATCTGCAAACCCCGCTGCAAAAAGAAGATTTGCAAAACCTGCGCTGCGGCGACAGCGTGCTGCTCAGCGGCGTGGTCTATACCGCCCGGGATGCCGCCCATGGCAGGCTCTGCCAGGCGCTGAAAAAAGGCGAGCCGCTGCCTGTGGATTTGCGGGGACAGGTGGTTTTTTATGCAGGGCCCACGCCGCCCCCCCCGGGGAAGCCCATAGGCTCCATTGGACCTACCACCAGTATGCGCATGGATGCTTATACGCCGGCGCTGCTGGAACAAGGGATGGTTGCCATGATTGGCAAGGGCGGGCGCAGCCTGGCTGTAAAAGAGGCCATAGGCAAGCATGGCGCGGTTTACTTTGCGGCGGTGGGCGGGGTGGCCGCGTATATGGCCCACTGCGTGAAGAGCTGCCAGGTGGTGGCCTACGAGGACTTGGGCACGGAATCCATCAAGAAGCTTGTGGTGGAGGCGTTGCCCCTGACGGTGGCCATGGATGCCCAGGGCCATGATTTTTATGAGCAGGGCATGCATCAATATACAAAAACCTTGCAGCGGGAAGTTTTTGGGGCTTCAAAAAATGGGGAAAAGAAATTTGAATAAATATGCAAAAAACTGTTGACATTCTGCATAATTAGGCCTATACTATGCATATTCCAAGAACAAGAATGTGTAGGAGGCAAATGGTTATGAAGAAGTTCCTGGCGATGGTAGTGGCGTTGACCCTCAGTTTTTCCGCGGTGGCCGCCCTGGCGGAGCACTACACCATGGCAACCAACGCGTCTTTTCCGCCCTATGAATTTTACGATGGGGAAACCGTGGTGGGCATTGATGCGGAAATCGCCGCCGCCATTTGCAAAAAGCTGGGCGCTGCGCTGGTGATCGCCGATATGGAGTTTGACTCCATCGTGTCCGCCGTCCAGTCCGGCAAGGCCGATTTTGCCATGGCCGGCATGACCGTCACCGAAGAGCGCTCCCAGCTGGTGAATTTTTCCAAAAGCTATGCCACGGGCATCCAGGCCATCATTGTGAAGGAAGGCTCTCCCATTGCCAGCGCGGACGACCTGTTTGCGGAAGGCGCCAAGAACACCATCGGCGTGCAGCTTTCCACCACGGGCGACCTGTACACCACCTGGGACATTGAGGAGAAGGGCCTGGGCACCGTGTCCCGCTTCCCCAACGGCAATGATGCGGTGATGGCGCTGGTCAGCGGCAAGGTGGACTGCGTGGTCATCGACAACGAGCCCGCCAAGGCCTATGTGGCGGCCAATACAGGGCTAAAGGTGCTGGACACCGAGTATGCGGTGGAAGATTACGCCGCCTGCATCGCCAAGGGCAACGACGAATTCCTGGCCAAGTTCAACACGGCCCTGGAAGAGCTGATTGCGGATGGCACCGTGCAAGCCATTATTGACAAATATATCGCCACCAAGTAAAAGCCAGCGCGTAAGCGCCAGTGGCCAAAAGGGAGCGGCTTAGCCGCCCCCTTTTGGCGCAGGGAGGAAATATGGGAATAGGCTTGTGTTCATCCGTGGCCTTGGCGGAGGCCGGAAGCTGGTTTGACGGGGTCGTGGCGGAGTTCACGCTGAATTTTGTGGACAAAAACCGCTGGAAGCTGCTATGGGATGGGCTGCAAAACACATTGCTCATCACCCTGGTGGCGTGCCTGATGGGGATTGCTATTGGCATTGTGATTGCCACCGTGCGCACCACCTGGGACAAGACGGAGCATACCATGCCAAAGGGCCTGGGCCGGACGCTGTTTGCCCTTGTGGACCGCATTTGCCGCTTGTATATCGCGGTCATCCGGGGCACCCCCGTGGTGATACAACTGATGATTATGTATTATGTCATCTTCGCCTCCTCGGACAATGGCGTGATGGTGGCCATGCTGGCTTTTGGCATGAACTCCGGCGCCTATGTGTCGGAGATTTTTCGGGGCGGCATCATGTCCATCGACAAGGGGCAGTTTGAGGCGGGGCGCAGCCTGGGCCTCAATTATACACAGACCATGATGTTTATCATCGCGCCCCAGGTGCTGAAAACCGTGCTGCCCACGTTGGCCAATGAGTTCATTGTGCTGCTGAAGGAAACCTCGGTGGCAGGCTATGTGGCCGTGGCGGATTTGACCTTCGCGGGCAACCGGATCCGCGGAGTCACCTATTCGGCCTTTATGCCGCTGATCGCCGTGGCGCTGATCTACCTGGTGCTGGTGATCTTCCTCACCTGGCTGGTGGGGAAGCTGGAAAGGAGGCTGCGTCAAAGTGATAACCGTTAAGAATTTGGAAAAATCCTTTGGCACGCTTCAGGTGCTACGCGGGATCAACCAGCACATCAAGCCCAACGAGAAGGTGGTCATCATCGGGCCTTCCGGCAGCGGCAAGAGCACATTCCTGCGCTGCCTGAACCTGCTGGAACAGCCCACAGGGGGCCAGATTTTCTTTGAAGGCATGGAAATCACCACGCCCAAGTGCGACATCAATCAGGTCCGCTGCCGGATGGGCATGGTTTTTCAGCAGTTCAACCTCTTTCCACATTTGACGGTGCTGCAAAACCTAACCTTGGCCCCGGTGAAGCTGGGCCTTCTCAGCAAGCAGCAGGCCCACGAAAAGGCCATGGAGCTGCTGCACCGGGTGGGGCTGCCGGAAAAAGCGGCCAGCTATCCCAAGCAGCTGTCCGGCGGGCAACAGCAGCGCATCGCCATTGTGCGGGCCCTGTGCATGAACCCGGATGTGATGCTTTTTGATGAACCCACCAGCGCCCTGGACCCGGAAATGGTGGGCGAGGTGCTGGATGTGATGAAGCAGCTGGCCCAGGAGGGCATGACCATGGTGGTGGTGACCCACGAAATGGGCTTTGCCAAGGAGGTGGGAGACCGGGTGCTGTTTATGGACGAAGGCCAGGTGGTGGAAGAGGGCACCCCCAAGGAGATTTTTGAGGCCCCCAAGCACCCCAGAACCCAGGATTTCTTGCGGAAGGTGTTGTAAATGGGGGGCCATTCGCAGGTACGGGGGTGGGGTTTTGATGTGGGGTTTTGGTTCATGTTTTGTTGGGGATCATACCATTTCAAAACATGAACGCCAAATCAATCCAATCCCTATGAGGAATGGAAGCGACTCTTGTGAGATCGCTAGCCAGAGTAACGACAACCTGACATAAACGATCAACAACCTTCTCCAGCGAGGGGAGAATCTCATTGCGAAAGCCTTTCTCTCGTAGCTCCTCCCAGATCATTTTAATAGGGTTAAGCTCTGGTGTATAAGGCAGCAAGGAAAACAGTTCAATGTTTTCAGGGATTTCCAACGCTTTTGCATGGTGCCAGGCGGCATTGTCTACGATCAGCAGAATAGATTGGTTTGGGTAAGCCTTTGAAAGTTCTGATAAAAACACATTCATGCAATCCGTATTTGTATAAGGCATAACAAGGGAGAAGAACTCCCCTTCATTGGGAGCAACCGCGCCATACAAATATCGGTATTCTCGTATGTGGTGGCATGGAACGCATGGCCGAATGCCATTTCCACACCAACAGCGCTTTGGCCGATTGATCCGCCCAAATCCAGCCTCGTCCTGAAACATGATTTGGAGGTTTTTCTTCGCCATAAGTAGCAACGCGATCTTTTCTTTGATTTTTTTTATAAGCCCGGATTTCTTCCTCGTTTGCTTTCTTAGGATGTTGGCTGCGCGGCATGATTTTCCGCCATCCGTGCTTGTGTAGCCTATAGTAAATCGCTGCTCGTGTTACGGGGTGTCCCACTGCCTTTTCATAAGCTATATGGATTTGCCAGACTTCAATCACCTGACCAGCCTTCGCTGTTTCCATGAACGTCTTTAAAAAGACTTTTTCCTGCTCCCATGTCATATAGCGGCTCCCATGGTTGTGACGCCAACCCGTGATTGCTTGCATTCGCTCCTGTTGATACCGCGTCACGATTCGGCTTACTGTGGTTTCATGCAGCCCCGCCACCTGCCCTGCTTTTTGTTATCATACTGATCCAGTGCTCGTAGCTTTAATACCAGCAACCGCTTCAACACATGACTGGCATAGGTTCCCTTCATTGCCTTGCTGATTTCCTTCTGTTGCGCCTCGCTAAAGCTCATTTTTGCCCCATACAAACCGGCTCCTTTATGGCTTCTAGTTTACCATATCTCGATTGATTTGCATGGCGTTAGTGTTTTTAAGTAGTATTACGGACTGCCGCCCTTCAGAATCTCATTTCTCAAACGCCCATTTCATGACGTTTAAGAAATGGGTCCAGAGCAATACCCCGGCGGTCCTCACATCTCTCCTAGGCTGGCCCAAAGAACTGCCAGGGCAGTGCATCCGGCGGTTTCCGTCCGCAGAATCCGCCGCCCCAGGGTGACGGCCTTGCCGCCCACATCTTGCAGCTGCCGGCATTCCCCCGGGCTGATGCCCCCTTCCGGGCCAATGACCAGCAGCAGTCTGCCCAGGTCCTTCGCCTCTCCAACCGCCTGGCTGAGCAGAAGGCCCTCCGCCTCCTCCCAGGCCACCAGAACCAAGTCAAAGGGCGGCTGAGCCGCTTTCACCCTTTCCAGTGCCTCCGCAAAGCCGCAGGGCGGTCCCATCTCCGGCACATGGGCCCGGCCGCTTTGCTTGGCCGCTTCCAGGGCGATGCGCCGCAGCCGCTGCTGCTTTGGGCCCAGGCTTTCGCCGCTGCCAGCGCCGCCTTTTCCACCGCTGACGCCCTTGCCACCGCCGCCCCTGCCCCCCTGGGCCGCCGGACCCGCCCGGTCCAGTTTGGCCACACTGCGCTCCATCTCCACGGGCCACAGGGCCCATACCCCCAGCTCCGTGGCCTTTTGGGCGATCGTTTCCAGCTTGTCCCCCTTGGGCAGGCCCTGCCACAGGGTCACTTGCAGGCGGCTCTCCGGGGAGGGCAGCGCTGCCAGCACCTTGGCCCAGGTGAGGTTTCCGGCGGTGCCGTCCCCCACCCGTGTCAGCTCCGCACTGTACAGGGCCCCGCCGTCCAAGAGCTGTACCTCTTCCCCCGACCGCAACCGCAGCACTTTGGCGGCATGGGCGCTCTCCTCCGGGGAGAGGGCCACCTCCGCGCCGGGTCCGCCCAGGGCTTCGATGGGGCTTTCCACATAAAAACGGTGCATGGCCTAGGCCTCTCTTTGCAGGCACAGGGCCACCCATTCGCCCATGGCCAAGCGCTCCGCCACCTTGTATCCCGCGGCCTGGGCAGCGGCCAGCACATCCGGCTCCCGCTCCCGGATGATGCCGCTGCACAGCAGCAGCCCGCCTTTTTCCAAATGCTGGGTCAGGGGCCCGGCCAGCAGGCAAATGGCGTCCGCCACAATGTTGGCCACCGCCACATCGCAGGGCATGGCCTGGCTTTTCACCAAATCGCCGCAGATCACCCGCACCCGGTCCCCCACGCCATTGAGGGCCACGTTTTCCGCCGCCACCTTCACCGCGTCCGGGTCAATGTCAATGGCCAGCACCGGGTCCGCCCCCAGCTTGGCCGCCGCAATGGCCAAAATGCCGCTACCGGCGCCCACGTCCATCACCCGCAGGCCGGGCCGCAGGTGCTTTTCCAATAGCTCCATGCACATGTGGGTGGTCTCGTGGGTGCCGGTGCCAAAGGCCATGCCCGGGTCCAGCTCAATGAGCACGTCCCCCGGCTGGACCGCATAGCGTTCCCAGGTGGGCTTCACCACCAGATGGCTGCCGATACGGAAGGGCTTGTAAAACTGCTTCCAGTTTTCCGCCCAGTCCTTGTCCTCCACATCTTGCACATCCAGGGCCAAGCTGCCCAGGCCGCTTTTCCCGTCCGGGCCGCTTTCCCCTTCCAGACCACCCTGTCCTTCCGGGTCTTGCTTCCCGTCCTGCCCTTCTAGGCCGCTTTCCCCTTCCGGCCCCTCTACTCCACCCAGGCCGTTCCTTTTCATCTCCGCCAGCGCCCCCCGCAGGGCGGCCAGTACATCGGCGGTCCCCTCCCCCAGGGGAAACCAGCCCCGCACCAGCACATCCACGGGCATGCTTTCCAGCAGCTTCTCATCATACAGCTCCCAGTACACCCCAGGCTTTGTGGGGTCCGGGATGTCCGCCCTGTCCACGATCTCCGTCCCGGCAGAGCCCAGCTCCATCAGCAGCTGGCTCACCAGGTCCGCCCCGGCGGTGGTGGTGTGCACCTGCGCCTGTACCCATTGCATGGCAAAACCTCCAAAAGGCGGGCAGCCCTTCGCGCCATTTCCAAAAATGGCCCCGGCCGCCCGCCCACTTTCTTACCGAAACACCGCTTTCACTTTCTCCAGAAAGGATTTGCGCCCCTCGTACTCCTTGCCGGTGAGGGAATCCTCCAGCTGCTTGAGCAGCTCCTTTTGCTTGTCGCTCAGCTTCTTGGGCACCTCCACCTGGACCCGCACCACCAAATCGCCCTTGCTGTTGCCCTGGATCTGCTTGATGCCGTGGCCTTTCAGGCGGAACAGGTCCCCCTGCTGGGTGCCTTCGGGAATGCGGTACTTCACCGGGGTTTTCAGGGTGGGGATGTCCACATCGGCCCCCAGGGCCGCCTGGGTGATGCTAATGGGCAAATCCAGCCGCAAGGTGGTGCCTTCCCGCGCAAAGAGCCTGTGGGGCTTCACGGTGATGCGGATGTATAAATCGCCGCTAGGCCCGCCCTTGAGCCCCGGCTCCCCCTGGCCGTTCATCACGATGGTCTGGCCGTTGTCAATGCCCTCGGGGATTTTCACCGTGGCGGTGCGCTTTTTCTTTACCCGGCCCGCGCCGTTGCAGGTCCCGCACTTGTCCTTGATGGTCCGCCCCTCGCCGTGGCAGGTGGGGCAGGTGCGCACCGTAACCATGAACCCGCCGCCCGCCCGGACCTGGCCGCTGCCCTTGCAGGTGGGGCAGGTTTCGGGCTGGCTGCCCGCCTTGGCCCCGCTGCCCTTGCAGGTCTCGCAGTTTTCATTGCGAAAGAAATCAAAGGATTTTTCCGCCCCAAAGGCGGCTTCCTCAAAGGTGATGGTCATGTCATAGCGCAGGTCGTTGCCGGGCTGGGGCCCCTGGCGGCGCTGGCCACTCATGCCGCCGCCAAAAAGCTGGTCGAAGATGCTGTCAAAGCCGCCTCCGCCGCCAAAGCCGCCGCTGCCGCCAAAACCGCTGAAATCAAACCCGCCAAAGCCGCCCCCGCCGCCAAAGCCGCCCATGGACGGCCCATCGTGGCCAAACTGGTCATAGCGGGCGCGCTTGTCCGGGTCGCTGAGCACCTCGTTGGCCTCGTTCAGCTCCTTAAAGCGCTCCTCCGCCGTTTTGTCATTGGGGTGCAGGTCCGGGTGGCTCTCCTTGGCCTTCTTGCGGTATGCTTTTTTGATGTCGTCATCCGAGGCGTTTTTGGCCACGCCCAACACCTCGTAATAGTCGCGTTTCTTTGCCAAAGGCTCACTCACCTCTACGTGATTTCGCCAAAGCGGGCGCACCCACTTTGGCGAGTTTACGGGAATTGTTTGCGCTGACGCGCAAACGCCCCGCCCGACCGGCAAAGCCGGTCGATACGAATTCACTTGGAGGAATTGCGATTCCTCCAAACCTCCCAAGAATCGAATGATTTGACAGTCTGGTACAAGGTACTGCCTACCTTGTACGCGCTTCGCTGGGCTAAACCCAACTTTGCAATGCCCAGCAATGGGCATTGCAAAAAGGGGATTCTAAAGGGCACAGCCCTTTAGCCGCCAGAAGCCGTTCCTTACTCTACGTTAAAATCCGTATTCACGGTGCCGTCGTCGTTCTGCGCGGGTTCTCCGCCCATGCCGCCCTGGCCGCCCATGTCCGGGCCGCCCTGCCCGCCTTCTTGCTGGTACAGCTTGCCAAAGATCTGGTACACCTTTTGGGTGAAGTCCTCCATGGCGGCCTTGATGGCGGCGGCGTCCCCGCCCTCGCGGGTCTTCTTAAAGCTGTCGATCTCGCTTTGCACGGTGGCTTTGTCCTCATCGGACAGCTTGTCGCCGTTGTCTTTCAGCTGCTTCTCCATCTCATAGATCAGCGTGTCGGCCCGGTTTAGGGTCTCCACCTCATCCTTGCGCTTCTTGTCCTCCTCGGCGTATTGCTCGGCTTCCTTGATGCGCTGGTTGATCTCGTCCTCGCTCATGTTGGTGGAGGCGGTGATGGTGATCTTCTGCTCGTTGCCGGTGCCCTTGTCCTTGGCGGACACGTTCACGATGCCGTTGCGGTCGATGTTGAAGGTGACCTCAATCTGCGGCACGCCGCGGGGCGCGGCGGGGATGCCCGTCAGCTGGAAGCGGCCCAAGGTTTTGTTGTCATAGGCCATGGGGCGCTCGCCCTGCAGCACGTGGATCTCCACGGTGGTCTGGCCGTCGGCGGCGGTGCTAAACACCTGCGACTTGGTGGTGGGGATGGTGGTGTTGCGGTCAATGAGCCGCGTAAAGATGTGGCCTTCGGTTTCCAGGCCCAAAGACAGCGGGGTCACGTCCAGCAGCAGCACGTCCTTCACTTCGCCGCCCAGCACGCCGGCCTGGATGGCGGCACCGATGGCCACGCACTCGTCCGGGTTGATGCCCTTGAAGGGGTCCTTGTGGGTCACCTTCTGCACGGCGGTCTGCACCGCGGGAATGCGGGTGGAGCCGCCCACCAGAATCACCTTGTCGATCTGCTCGGCGGAGAGCCCCGCGTCCTTTAACGCCTTGGTCATGGGCTCGATGGTCTTTTCCACCAGATCGGCGGTAAGCTCGTCAAACTTGGCCCGGGTCAGGGTCATGTCCAGATGCTTGGGGCCGTTCTGGTCGCTAGTGATGAAGGGCAGGTTGATGTTAGCGGTCATCACGCCGGATAGGTCAATCTTGGCCTTTTCCGCCGCTTCCTTCAGGCGCTGGTAGGCCATCCGGTCCTGCTTCAGGTCAATGCCGCTTTCCCGCTTGTAGGTGTCCGTGATGTAGGTGATGACCCTGTCGTCAAAATCGTCGCCGCCCAAGCGGTTGTTGCCGTTGGTGGCCAGCACTTCAAACACGCCGTCGCCAATTTCCAGCAGGCTCACGTCAAAGGTGCCGCCGCCCAGGTCGTACACCAAAATCTTCTGGGAGCCTTCCTTGTCCAGGCCATAGGCCAGGGCGGCCGCCGTGGGCTCGTTGATGATGCGCAGCACGTCCAGCCCGGCGATGCGGCCCGCGTCCTTGGTGGCCTGGCGCTGGCTGTCGCTAAAATAGGCGGGTACGGTGATGACCGCCTGGGTGACGGTCTCGCCCAGATAGCCTTCCGCGTCGGTTTTCAGCTTTTGCAGCACCATGGCGCTGATCTCCTGGGGGGTGTATTCCTTGCTGTCGATCTTCGCCTTGAAGTTGGTGCCCATTTCCCGCTTGATGGACGAAATGGTGCGGTCCGGGTTGGTGACGGCCTGGCGCTTGGCGATTTGGCCCACCAGCCGCTCCCCGTCCTTGGTAAAAGCGACCACAGAGGGCGTAGTGCGCGCGCCTTCGGCGTTGGGGATGACGACGGGCTCGCCGCCCTCCATCACCGCCACGCAGCTATTGGTGGTGCCTAGGTCAATACCGATGATTTTTCCCATAATGAGTTCCTCCTCAAAAAATGCGGAATCCGCTTGTTTGTGATCTTATGATCTGTGGCAGATACGTATCGCTTGGGTGTTTTTTATGTTGGAAAGGTGGGGTTGGGCCCCGCCCTCATCCACAGCTTATTCGGGCACGACCTTTACCATGGCATGGCGCAGGACGGTTTCGCCCATTTGGTACCCCTTTTGGAACACCTCGCAGACCGTACCCGGCTCCCCGTCCTGGGGGCTGCCTTGCAGTACCGCGTTTTCCAGATTGGGGTCAAATTTTTCCCCCAGGCGGCAGATGGGGACAATGTCCCTCTTGGCAAAGACCTCTGTCATTTGCTTGAATACCATCTCCACGCCCTCCCGCAGGGCCGTATCCGGGGAGGCCTTGGCCGCGTCAATGGCCCGCTCCAAATTGTCCAGCACGGGCAGCAGCGTGGTGGCAAAGGTCCGGGCGCCGTCATCGTAGGCTTCCTTGCGCACGCTTTGGTTCCGGCGGCGGAAGTTGTCAAAATCCGCCTGCACCCGCTGGGCCATGGCCAGGTACTCTTCCGCCTGGGCCTGGGCCGCTGCAAAGGCTTCGGCCATCAGCATGGCCTGGGTCTGGGTGGCCTCCTGGGCCATGTCCTGGGGGTCTTTCTGGCTTCCTTCCTGGGGTCCGTTTTCCGCCGCCGGGGCGTCGGCCCGCTCGCCGCAAACGGCTTCCAGCTCATTGCCCAGGGCGTCGATGGCTTCCTGGTCCTCCGGGCGGAGGATGGGTCCTGCCTGTTCCATATTCTGCACAGTTCCTTTGCTTCTTGCTTGATTTTTCTTGCTCATGCCGCTACTCCTTCTCCTGCCCCAGCAGACGGGAGAGCTGCTCGCCCATGGCGCTGAGCACTCCAAACACCTGGCCGTAGTGCATCCGGGTGGGGCCGATGACCCCCAGCGTCCCATGACGGCTGTTGCCCAGGCGGTAGGTGGCGGTGACCAGGGAGCAATCCGCCAGCTCCGGGATGCCTGTTTCCGGCCCGATGCGCACGGTGAAGGCCATTTCGCCGCTTTGCTGCAGCAATTCCAGCAGCTGCTCCTTCCCCTCCAGCAGGGAGAGAAAATTCTTCGCCTTCTCTACATCGTTATACTCCGGAAAGCTCAAAATATTGCTGGTGCCGCCCACGGCCAGCTTGCCCTGGGCGCATTGCTTTTCCACCGCCTCCATCAGCCCGGTCAGGCCGCTGAGCATCTGCTGCTCCTGCCCTGGGTCCTCGGTGGCTAAAATGCCACGGGCTTCGGACAGGGTGTGGCCGTTGAGCCTTTCGGTCAGCATCCGGCTGATGCTGTGCAAGGTCTCCGGGTCCATGTCCTCCCCCACGCGGATCACCGTGTCCCGCACGATGCCGCCGTCGGTGACGATCACCAGCAGGGCGGTGGAACCGGTCACCGGCACCAGCTGAATGTGCCGGATGCGCATCTCCGTCCCCTTGGGGCTGAGCACCAACGCGGTGTAGTGGGTCAGGCTGGACAGCACCTGGGCCGCGTGGCCGATCACGTCCTCCATCTGCCGGGCCCGCTCCTGGAAATGGCCGCGGATGCTTTCCGGGTTAGCGGTTAAAATCTTGCCCTGGGCCAGAAGCTGGTCCACATACAAGCGGTAGGCCTTGGGGCTGGGCACCCGTCCGGCGCTGACGTGGGGCTGGTCCAGGTAGCCCAGCTCTTCCAAATCGCTCATTTCATTGCGGATGGTGGCGGAGGACAGGCTGGTTTCATACTTCTTGGATATGGTGCGGCTTCCCACCGGAATGGCTGTTAAGATGTAGTCATCAATGATGGCTTGCAAAATGCGGAATTTCCGCTCATCCATGGCCCTTGCCCACCTCCTTTGCTGGAAACTGTCCGGGTGCGGCGCTGGCGTTTCCTTGCGCCGCCTTGGTTTTTCCCCGTTGTTAGCACTCGCCTTAATTGAGTGCTAACACATGCCTATCATATGCCGATTGTGGTTTTTTGTCAATAGGGTTTTTGCGGGAATTCTTAGTTTGTTCATAAACCTTCGGTTGCGTTTCTTGATAGCAGCCTGTTTCCAGCAGAGGAGGATGCAACGCCAAGGGGGCTTCGTATTCCGTATAGGCCGGGGGCTTTTGCTCTTTTTGATACTGATGGCAGTTGGTTGCCCCACAGGGGGAACAAGAATGATGCAAGGAACAAAAAGAGCAGCCCCCTCCTTCTTGAGACTGAGGATGCCACCGGCATCGCATCCCACTGTTGGCAAGCGGACCGCCGTTAACACAAACCACAGTTTGTCCCCCGGCCGTCACAACCCAGTCATACCCCCTGCCCCCTTCGCATACCCTTAGCAAACAAAGCGGCCAGGGGTGTGATGATGCATGCCAAAGGGAAAGCACTGGGCTGCCGGGCTTTTTTGTCTGCTGGCGGCCCTCCTCAACCTATTTTTGACCACCGGGGCGGCGGGCGGCCGGCCGGACCCGGACCAGCAAGCCGCCCAGCGGGCGGGGGTTCCCCAGGGCTATTGGGTATGGGTCAGCCTGCACGGCAAAAACCTCACCCTGTATAAGGGCGTGAAGCCCCAGGCCCAGTACGTCATCGCCACAGGCACCTACGAAACCCCCTCCCCCATTGGGGTGTACCGGGTGTCCCACCGCTTCGCCGGAGAGCTGGGGGGCTTTGGCACGCGCTTTTTGGGGCTTTCCGTGCCCTGGGGCATGTACGGCATCCACGGCACCAACGCCCCCGGCAGCATCGGCAGCAACGCCTCCCACGGCTGCATCCGCATGTTTGTCAGGGATAGCGAGGCCCTCTACGCCAAGGTGCCCAACGGGGCCAAGGTGGTGCTGGAGGGCGGGCCCTACGGCCTGCTGGACACCAGCCTGCCCCCCTTGCAGCCCGGAGACCGGACCAGCCATGTGGCGGCGGTGCAAAGCAAACTGCGGGCGCTGGGCTATTACTACGGCTCCTCCGACGGCCTGTACGGCCAGGGCACCGCCAAGGCGGTGCAGAAGGCCCGCAAGGAGCTGGGCCTGCCCGCTGGCGAGCATGTGGACTACGCCTTTTACAAGGCCATCGGCCTCATTTTGTTTGAGTAGCCAAGCGGCAAGGCCCACTTTGCCAAAAATCACCGGAAAGAGGCGAAAGCCATGACCTGGGAAGAAACCGTATCCTTCTTTTCCCTGTGCCTGCCGGGGGCGGTGGCCAAGGCCCTGGCCGCCCTGCCCGCCGGGGAGGCCCGGGAGATCCGCGTGCGGGCCCATCAGCCCGTGTGCCTTGTGACCCGGCAGGGGGACGTGCCCTGCGGCCTTATCCCCACCCCGGAGCAGGTGAACGCCATGGCGGAAAGCCTCAGCGAGCACGCCCTCTATGCCCGGGCGGAGGAGCAGCGCCAGGGCTTTGTCACCCTGCGGGGGGGCCACCGGATGGGCCTGTGCGGGCGGGTCCTGGCCCAGGGCGGGGCCGTGCGCGCCCTGCGGGACATCAGCAGCCTGTGCGTGCGGGTGGCGGGCCAGTGGACTGGCACTGCGGACCCGCTGCTGCCCTATTTGCTGGACGGGCAGGGCCATCCCAGAAACCTGCTGGTCATCGGCCTGCCGGGCACAGGCAAAACCACCTTGCTGCGGGATGCCTGCCGCCAGCTATCCGAAAAGGGGCTTCGCCTGGGCCTGGTGGACGAGCGCAGCGAGCTGGCCGCCATGAGCCGGGGGGTGCCCCAGCTGGACGTGGGCCCTAACACCGACGTGCTGGACGGCGCGGCCAAGGAGGCGGGCCTGCGGTGGATGCTGCGGGCCATGGCCCCCCAGGCCCTGGTCACCGATGAGCTGGGGGGCATGGTGGACGCCCTGGCGGTGCTGGAAGCGGTGCAAAGCGGCGTATCGGTGCTGACCAGCGTCCACGGGGCGGGGCTGCAAAGCCTGGTGGGCCGCAGCGCCCTGTACCACCTGATGCAAAACCATGTGTTTTCCCTGTACGCGGTGATGGACCCGGGCCGCAGCGGCGCGGTGGAGGCCCTGTACGGAGAGGACCGGCAACCCCTGCCCCTTGCCACCGGGGGGACCCCATGATGCTGGGCGCTCCCGGAGCCTTTGCCTGCTTTGCGGCCTGCACAGGGGTGGGGCTGCTGTTGCGGGCCCGTTGCCAGGACCGGGCCCGGCTGCTGCTGGCCTGGGGGGACGCCCTGGGGACCATGGGCCTTTTATTGGAAGAAGAACGCCTGCCCCTGCCCTCCTTGCTGGACATGGCCGGGGAGGCTCTTCCCCTGCAAGGGCCGGAGGGACAAGTCCATAGGCGGCTGCAACAGACAGCCCGCCTTTTGGAAGAGAAACCCCGGCTCACTTTGCAGGAAGCCTACCAGGCGGCCTGCGGCCTGCATCCCATCCCCTGTGAAAAGCCGGAAGAGCGGCAATTGCTCACCCAGCTGTTTTCCCAGCTGGGCGTCGGCACCGCCGCCATGCGGGGCCGGGGGGTGATGGGCTGTGAAAGGCGGCTGCGGGCCTTGCAGGAAAAGGCAGAGCAAAAGGCGGAGGGCGCCGGAAAGCTCTATGCCAAGCTGGGCATGCTAGGCGGGCTGATGCTGGCCATCGCCCTATGGTAAACGAGGCAAACAGGGTAAGGAGGCAAACCCCATGATTCAAATTGATGTGCTGTTCAAGCTGGCGGGGCTTGGGGTGGTGGTGGCGGTGATCCACCAGGTCTTGACCCGGGCTGGACGGGAAGAGCTGGCCACCCTCACCACGGTGGTGGGGGTTGTGATTGCGCTGTTTATGGTGGTAGAGCTGATCTCTCAGCTTCTGGCCAGCGTAAAGAGCATCTTTCAGCTGTACTGATGGGGCTGTGGCAATGGGCCGGCCTGGCGGTGGCCGCGGCGGTTTTGTGCATGGTGGTGCGGCAACAACAGCCGGAGCTGGCGGGCCTGTGCGCCCTGGCGGCGGGGGCCATGCTGCTGCTTTCCGCCCTGTCCAGCCTTGCCTCCGTGCAGGAGGTCTTTGGGCGGCTGATGACACTCAGCGGCCTGCACCAGGGGTACATGAACCTGCTGCTGAAAATCCTGGGCATTGCCTACGTGGGGGAGCTGGCGGCCCAAACCTGCCTGGATTTAGGCGAACAGGGCCTGGCCATGAAGGTGGCCCTCTGCGGCAAGCTGGCCATTTTCACCTTGGCGGCCCCCATGCTGGTCAGCCTGCTGACCATGATCGCGGAGCTGGCCCCATGAGGCCCGGGCGCAGGGCGCGGCGCACGCGGATTCTCCTTCTCTTTCTCTTTTTCCTTGTGGCCCTCTCCCTGGGGCTGTCCCCCGCCGCCCAGGCACAGACCTTGCAGGAGGCCCTCAGCGCGCAACTTTCCGGGCTGGATTTGACGGCCCTCACCCAGGTGGCCGCCCGCCAGGACCTGCTGCCCGGCGATGTGCCGGGCCTGCTTCGCGCCCTCTCCTCCGGCCAGGCCCTGCTTTCCGGGCCGGATCTGCTGGCCTGGCTGGGCCGCCAGTTCACCGGGGCCTTTCAGGACAGCCTGTGGCGCATGACCCGGCTGCTGGCCCCGGCCCTGCTGCTGGGGGTGCTGTCCCATCTGCGGGTGTCCCTGGGGCGGGAGTTTGTGGCCAAGGCCTGCAACTACGCGGGCATGCTGCTGGTGCTGGGCTTCTTGGTGGCGGATATGAAGGAGCATGTGTCCCTGGCCCGGGCCGCCATTGACCAGATGGCCTCCACCATGCAAGCCCTGTTTCCCCTGCTGGTGACGCTTCTGGCAGCGGTGGGGGGCCGGGCCAGCGCCGCCTTTTTCCAGCCTGCGGTGGTGGCCGCCAGCGGCACCATGACGGCGCTGCTGCAAAACGTCACCTTGCCCTTTGCCGTGGCCCTAGGGGTGCTGACCCTGGTGGGCAGCCTCTGCGAAAACCTCAAAATCACCCGACTTTGCAAGCTGATGCGCCAGGTGGCCCATTGGACGCTGGGGTTCAGCTTCACCGTGTTCATCGGGGTGATGATGGTGCAGGGGCTAGGCTCCGCCGCGGTGGACGGGGTATCCATCCGCACGGCCAAGTATGCCATTGATAACTTCATCCCCATTGTGGGCGGCATGTTTTCCGACACGGTGGACACGCTGGTGGGCTGCTCCCTGCTGATCCAAAACGCCGTGGGGGTGCTGGGGCTGCTGGTGCTGCTGGGGGGCATTCTGCGGCCCATGGTGCAAACGGTGTGCACGCTGCTTTTATACAGCGCCACCGCCGCCCTGCTGGAGCCTGTGGCGGATTCGCCCCTGGCCCATTGCATCGGCGAGTTTTCCGGGGTGTACACGCTGCTGTTCATCATTGAGCTCAGCGTAGGGGCCATGTTTGTGCTGCTGGTGGCCCAAATGCTGGTGGTGGGCAATTTGACCGTGATGTTGAGGTGAAGGCATGGGTGGATTTTTACGGCAGGTGATCTCCCTGTCCGGGCTGTGGGCCCTGGCGGAGCTGCTGCTGCCCGAGGGCAGCCTGCACAAGGCCGCCCGGCTGTGCATGAGCCTGATCACCATGGCGGTGCTGCTGGTGTCCATGGTGGACCTGGTGTCCGGCTGGCTGAACACCTCCCTGCCGGAGGACGCCATGGAAGGCCTGGGGGCCCTGGCCCAGCAAAGCGCCGAGGCGGCCCCCGCCGCCGCCACCGGGGCCGGGTATGTGGAGGCGTACCTGACCGCCCAGGCCAACCAGGCGGAGAATCTATGCCTGCGCATGGCCCGGCAGGCCGGGTACCAGGCCCGGGCGGCGGTGTACCTGCGGCAGGACGGCGGGCTGGAGCGGATGCAGGTGCAATTGCTGGGCCCTGCCCCAGGCCCGGAGGGAACCCGCGCCACCCCGCTGCTGGCGGCGGCGGAGCTGCGGACGGCCCTGGCCAAGGCCTTTGGCGCGGAGGAATCCCAGGTCAATGTAAGCGAAGGTGAATGACGTGAAGTGGCTTTCTTGGCTGAAACAGGGAAAGCGCCTCTGGTGGGCGGCGCTGGCGGCGCTGGTGGGAGCCTGCCTGCTGATGGCCGTACGAGGCCAGGGGCCCGAAACGGCGAGAAGCGCCGCCACCCAGGAGGAAAAAAGGGTGGCCCAGGTGCTTAGCGCCATGGCCGGGGCGGGCCGGGTGGAAGTGGCCCTGTTTTATGAAACCGAGGCGATCACCGCCTTTTCCAGCGGGGCCAAAAGCCGCCCCACCGGGGCGTTGGTGGTGGCGGAGGGGGCGGGGAATTTGCAGGTGCGCCTGGAGCTGTCCCGGGCGGTGCGCACGCTGCTGGGCCTGCCGGAAACCGCCGTGGATGTGTTTGTAATGGAGGATGCGCCATGAGCAAGATGAAGGTGGTGGGCACCCTGCGCCCTGGGGCGGCGGGGACCGCCCAGGCGGCAAAGCCCGCAGGGGAAGGGATGCAAAGCGCCGGGAGGCTTTCCCAAACAACAGGGGCCGAAAAAAAGAGACGTTCTGAAAAAGAAAGACCGCCGGAAAAGAAAAAGCGGGCGGTAGCGCCCCGCCGCTCCTTCTCCTGGCTTCGGACCACGGTGCTGTGCGGGCTACTGCTGGCGGCAGGCCTGCTGCTGGGCCTGGGGCCGCTGTCCAGCCTTTGGAACACGCCCCGGGTGCCGGGGGTGCGGCAATTGCTGGAGGAGGGCAAGGCGCTGCTGGAAGGGGGCCCCTCCCCCCAGGCCGCCCCTTCCACCGCCCCGCCCGCCACGGAGGCCCTCACCCAGCGGGAGCTGCGGGAGGCCGCCTACCAGCAGGACCGGGAAGCCCTCCTGGCCCTGACGGACAACCAGGCCCTGGCCCCGGAAACCCGGGAGGACGCGGCGGCGCAGCTGCAACAGATGGTGGAGGCCCACCAGCAGGAGCTAGCCTTGGAGCAAGCCCTGGGGGAGGCGGGCTTCCCCACCCGCCTGGTGCTGCTGCAAAACAAAGCCCTCACCGTGATGGTGAGGGACCAGGAGCTGACGGCGGCAGAAAGCGCCACCATTATGTCGCTGTGCGTGGCCCATGGGGCGGTGGACCTGGCCAACATCCGCATTATGACCGGGCAGTAGCCTATTCCTTGACGGCCTTTTCCGCCGTCTTGTCCATGTCCTTGCCCGGCTTGTCCACGCCGTGGCCGCCCAGCACCAGCTGTTTCACGGTGATGGGCTCCCGGTGGTGGGCTTTGTTCGGGTCCAGGCGCTCCTCCTCGTTGCGGATTTCCCAGTGCAGCAGCAAAGTCAGCATGCTTCGCAGCAAGATCACCGCCGCCAGGGTGCCCAGCTCGTTCCAGCCGCTGACGATCACCGAGCGCAGCACCTCGCTGCCCACCTTAAATTCCAGCCCCAGCATAATGCCCTGGGCCAGGTCGATGCGGATGCTCTCATGCTTGCGGATGTACCCAACGAACCCCCGCACCATGCTGATGACGATCACCGAAATGCCCGCCATCTCAATCAGCAAAATGCAACCCCGGACAAACACGTCAAAATATTGCTCAATCTGATGCATGCGCAATTTCTCCTTCGCTGATGCGGTTTTATGGTACAATGCGTAAGAAGGGGGATGTACCATGTTGCTCTCATTATACCTGCATATTCCATTTTGTAAAAGAAAATGTTTGTATTGCGATTTTTGTTCGGTCCCCGCCACGGCAGCGGAAATGGAAAGCTATTGTGACGCCTTGGTTTTGGAGATGGCATTGGCCAAAGCATCCCTGCCGGAGGCGCAAATACGCACCCTTTTTATCGGCGGCGGCACCCCTTCGGTGTTGCCCGCGCCGCTGATGGACAAGCTGCTCACCGCCCTGCACGCCCACTTTTCCGTGGAGTCCGGCGCGGAGTTCACCCTAGAAATGAACCCGGGCACCGTCACCCCGGAGTTTTTGCGGCTGGTACAGCGCCAGGGCGTGAACCGGCTGTCCCTGGGCCTGCAAGCCGCCCAGGACAGACTGCTGGGCGCTTTGGGCCGGGTCCATACCTTTGCCCAGGCGATGGAGGCGGTGGGGATGCTGCGGGAAGCGGGCTTTGCCAATTTCAACCTGGACGTGATGTTTGGCCTGCCCGGCCAAAGCCTGCAGGAGTATCTGGACACCCTGGCCCAGGCCGTGGCCCTTTCCCCCACCCATATCTCCGCCTACAGCCTCATTTTGGAGGAAACCACGCCGCTGTTTGCCAGCGTACAGCGGGGCGATTGCGCCCTGCCGGAGGAGGACGCCGTGGCGGAGATGTACGAGGCCGGGCGGGATTTTCTGGAGGCGGCGGGCTACCAGCAATACGAGATCAGCAATTTTGCCAAACCCGGCTACGAATGCCACCACAATCGGGTGTACTGGCAAGGGGGCTGGTACCTGGGCCTGGGGGCCAGCGGGGCCAGCCTGCTGCCTGGGCAGGGCGCGAGCCCGGAAGGCGAAGGATCGAAGGGCGCAGCCCTTGCCCTGCGCCGGGAAAACGTCGCCGATCTGGCCCAGTATGAGCAGGCGGTGCGCTCCGGAAGGCTTCCCGTTGCAGAAACCCACCACATTACCAAGGAGGAGGCCATGTTTGAAACCCTGATGCTGGGCCTGAGAACCCTCCAGGGCGTGGCGGAGAAGGCTTTTTTAGAGCGCTTTGGCGTGGGGCTGGAAGAGGTGTATGGCGAGGTTCTTGCAAGCCTGGTCAGCGAGGGCCTGGCGTACTGGGAGGGGACTCAGCCGGAGCGCCGCTTGGTGTTGACCCAGCGGGGGTTGCTGGTGCAAAATCAGGTGCTGGTGAGGCTGATGCCAGCATAGTCGGTACCCCGACTAAGGAGAGAACGATGCTAAGGGGGACCGAGGGGGAACCTCGCCGTTCCCCCTCGCTCCCTCCTGAACGCCGTTTCCTGTTGGCCCACCAACAAACCACTTTAAATTAAAACAAGAACTGGAAGCAGGTATTCCCCACCACCGCAAAGGCCAGGAACAGCCCCGTAATCACGGTGCCCATGTACACGGTTCCCGTCTTCTTAAAGAAGTAGGTATTCACCAGCGCGGCCATGGATAGGGTCACCAGGAAGGGAATGGCCTCGATGATCATGAGGGACCAATCGGTGCTGGCAAAGGGCAGGCTGCCGGTGATCAGCAATCCGCCGTAGCCAAAGGCCAGCAGGCAGAACATGCCCAGCGCGTTGCCCAGCACGGAGAAAATCGCGGTCTTGGCGTAGCTGCCGTTAGCGAAGCGGTACGCGCCGTTGAGCACGATGGAGTTGCACAGCGCATAGGCCAGGAAGCAGAGCAGGTAGGTGAGCAGGGTCGCGAACTTCGCGCCGGTCAGCGGCATAAAGCCCACCACCCACAGGCGGAAGTCCACCTTGAAGACCACATCCACCAACACCAGCACAAGGTAAGCGGCCAGGGCTGTGGCAAGGCCCAGGCCCACCTGGCGCAAAATCAGGGCAGGCTTGGCTTTCAGGCCCCAGTCAGCGGCCTTCAGGCCCTCTTTCTTGCGGGTGAGGAAGTACATGCCCACAAACAGCGCCAGGGCGATGAGGCCGTTCAGCACCGCCCAGAAGGAGACCTGGTTGGCCAGTTCCATGGGCAGCAGACGGCTCACGGGGAAGTTCCCGGCGGAAGCCATGGTCATGAAGGGGCCGTAGGTCAGGGCCGGAATGGCGGTGCCCACGCACAGCAGCACCCAGAACAGCAGGCCCATCTTGCCCTTGGCTTCGGGCAGGGCCGCCTCGTTCTTTTTCTTTTCGCCAATCAGCAGCGCGCCAAAGGCGAAAATGAACACGAACCAGGCCACCATAGAAAGGGCGGTGCAAATCTCTTTCCAGTACCAGGTCTGGTTGTGATCCGCCAGCCCGGCCTTGTTGCCGCCTTCCAGCACTTCGTTCATGAAATTCATGGCGTAGCCGGTGGCGGTTTTGGAAATGTGGTTGGCCGGGTGGGTCTGGGTAGGCTGGTAGAAGATGCGCAGGGTATTGGCGGCCTTGTCGCCGTACCATTGTTCCGCCACCACGGGTTCGGTGGTGCCCCAGGCGGCCTGCATCAGGGGGCTCTGCCCCGCGTTGGCGGACACATTCTCGCGGCCGTCCACCGAGCTGGGCCAGAACAGCCAGCCAAACTCGTCAAAGCTGCCAAAGATGGTGCCGTAGCTGATGGGGGTGGTGGCGTCCATGGTCACGCCGTACCAGGCGGGCCATTGCAGGCCGGAACCAATGGCCAGAACGGCCTTCACCTGGGTTGCCACGCCGGGGGTCAGCGCCGCCATGGTGGAAGCGAAGCCGCCCTTGGAATGCCCTTCCAGGGCGATGTTGGCGGTGTCCACAAAGGGCTGCTTCAGCATATACTGCAAGGCTACGCCCATGGCCATGAAGTCCTCCACCTGGGTGGAAGAGCGGCCGTGGCCGTACATGTCAATGGCCAGCACCACGTACCCCCGGCGGGCATACTCCACGGAGAAGCAGGTTTGCATCTCCCGGGAGTTCAGGTAGCCCTCGCAGGTGATGATGGTAGGGGCCTTGTGGCTTTCGTCCACGCCCTTGGGGGTGTACAGCAGGGCGCTGACGCTGGACCCGTCCTCCGCCGGGATGCGGATGTCCTGGATCGAGATGTTGCCAAAATCGCTTTGGACCTGGCTGGCAAGGAGGGAACACAGGCAAATCACCACCAGGGAAATGGCCAGTAAAATCTTTGTAGTTTTCATGGGGGGAGACTCTCCTTCGTTTTGATAGGGGTCGATCTGCCCCCTATTGTATGCCTGGGACGGGCCTTTGTCAATCGCAAAAGCGCCATTGACAGCCCCCTTGGCAAGGCTTATCATGGAGCCTAAAGGAACACAAGGAGGGTTTTTATGGACGCCATCACCGCCATCAAGGAGCGGGCCAGCTACCGGGGACAATACGACCCCGCCCCCGTGCCCCGGGCCGATTTGCAAGCCATTTTGGAGGCGGGGCTGGCCGCGCCCTCCGGCTGCAACGTGCAGACCACCAGCCTCATCGCCGTGGACGATCCCTTTCTGCTGCAAAGGCTGCGGGAGGTTTGCCCTTCCAAGGTGGGCCGCAGCGCCCCGGCCCTGCTCCTGGTGCTGACCCAGCGGCTGCCCGCCGCGGGAGGCCGCTGCTACAGCGTGCAGGACTATTCCGCCGCCATCCAAAACATGCTGCTGGCCCTCATGGCCCTGGGCTATGCCAGCTGCTGGGTGGAGGGCCACGTCACCGGGCCGGACCAGGCGGGCCGCAAAATGGCGGACGTGCTGGGCGTGCCGAAGGACTATGAGCTGGTGTGCTTCCTGCCCGTGGGCAAGGCCGCTGAGCCGGTCCAAGCCGCCCAGAAAAAGCCTTTTTCAGAAAGGGCCTGGTTCAACGGCTTTGGCAAGTAGTCTTGCATTGCATTTTTTCCAAAAATCCGCTATGATACGGGAGGAAAAACCCGCGCCCCACTGACAAACTGCCGCGCCCGGCGGCCAACGGAGGAATGGTATTTGGACAACACACGGCTCTCCCACATCCGCAATTTCTGCATCATCGCCCATATCGACCACGGCAAATCCACCCTGGCGGACCGCCTGCTGGAAATGACCGGCGTGTTTGAGCAGCGGGAGATGACCGAGCAGATCCTGGACAGCATGGAGCTGGAGCGGGAGCGGGGCATCACCATCAAAAGCAAGGCCGTGCGCATGAGCTACACCGCCCAAAGCGGCGAAACCTATACCTTAAACCTCATCGACACCCCCGGCCATGTGGACTTTTCCTATGAGGTCAGCCGGGCCTTGGCCGCCTGCGAGGGGGCCCTGCTGGTGGTGGACGCCACCCAGGGCATCGAGGCCCAAACCCTGGCCAATGTGTACATGGCCCTGGAGCACAATTTGGAAACCGTGCCCGTCATTAACAAAATCGACCTGGCCAGCGCCCAGCCGGAAGAAGTGAAAAAGGAAATTGAGGACGTGATTGGCCTGGACGCGGAAACCGCGCCCATGATCTCCGCCAAAACCGGCCTCAACTGCCAGGACGTGCTGGAGGCCATCGTCCGCCAGATTCCCCCGCCCGCCGGGGACGAGAACGCGCCTTTGCAGGCCCTCATTTTTGACGCTTTTTATGACAACTACAAAGGGGCCATCTGCTTTGTGCGGGTGATGCACGGGGCGGTGCGCCCCGGCATGCGCATGCGGCTGATGGCCAGTAGCGCGGAGTTTGAGGTGGTGGAGGTAGGTACCTTCCATCCGGGCTACCGGCCCTGTAGCCAGCTGCTGCCCGGGGATGTGGGCTATATTTCCGCCTCCATCAAGGACGTGGGCGACACCCGGGTGGGCGATACCATCACCGACGCGGCCCGGCCCGCCGCCGCCGCCCTGCCCGGCTACCGGCAGGTGACCCCCATGGTGTTCTGCGGCATCTATCCCGCCGACGGCGCGGATTACGACAACCTGCGGGACGCCCTGGAAAAGCTCCGCATGAACGACGCCTCCCTGTCCTTTGACCCGGAAACCTCCGTGGCGCTGGGCTATGGCTTCCGCTGCGGCTTTTTGGGCCTGCTGCACATGGAAATCATCCAGCAGCGTTTGGAGCGGGAGTTTGACCTGGATTTGGTCACCACCGCCCCCAGCGTCATTTACAAGGTGTTCAAAACCGATGGGACCGAGGTGTCCATCGACAATCCTTCCAACCTGCCCCCCATTGGGGAAATTGAGCGCATGGAGGAGCCTTACGTTTCCGCTACCCTCTACACCCCCCAGGAATACGTGGGGGCCATCATGGACATCTGCGTGGACAAACGGGGGACCTTCCTGGACATGCAATACGAGGGCGGCCGGGTGAAGCTGCTGTACGAAATCCCGCTGAACGAGATCATTTATGAGTTTTTTGACCAGATCAAAAGCCGCTCCCGGGGCTATGCCAGCTTTGACTATGAAATGAAGGGCTACCAGGAAAGCGACCTGGTGAAGATGGACATTCTGCTCAACGGCGACATCTGCGACGCCTTCTCCCTCATCGTCCACAAGGACAAAGCCTATGCCCGGGGCCGGAACATCGCCGAAAAGCTGAAGGACGTCATTCCCCGGCAGATGTTTGAAATCCCCATCCAGGCGGCCATCGGCGGCAAGGTCATCGCCCGGGAGACCGTGAAGGCCATGCGCAAGGACGTGCTGGCCAAGTGCTATGGCGGCGACATCACCCGCAAAAAGAAGCTGCTGGAAAAGCAGAAGGAGGGCAAGAAGCGCATGCGCCAGTTTGGCAGCGTGGAAGTGCCCAGCGAGGCGTTTTTGGCGGTGCTGAAAATGGACGACAAGTAAAGCGGGACGCAAACTTTTCCGCCCCGCAACCAAAACCGATCCTCTGCGCCTTACGTCACCTGCTTCGCCAGCCAAAAGGGAAACGTGATTTTTTTGCCGCCGTTGGCCAGATAGGCTTCCCGCGTCAGCTGCATGGCGGCTTTTGTCTCCGGATGGTTGATCCCCCGCGTTTGATAACAAAGCCGGTACATCTGAAGCGCCACATCCTGTGCCCGTTGATAGTTCCCTTGCCTGTAAAGCATCATGACGACGCTTCGATACACTGCCAGGGTGTCGGGGTGTGCTGGGCCCAACTGCTTTTCATGGAACGCCAGCGCCTTCTGGTAGCAGGCCAGCGCCTGGGAAGTCTCTCCCTTGCGGGAATGCTCTTCCGCGACTTTGAGATAAGCCATGGCAGTGGTGGGCGGAGGCTCCGCCGCGGCTGGCTTTTCGCCCGCAGGCTTCCTAAAGTCCATGGGCTTGCCCTGGACTGCCCGCAGGATGGCTAGGTTGTTGCGTAGCGTTACGGTATCCGGCGCGTTGCCCCCTAACTCCCTCTGGCGTATGGCCAACGCTTTTTCCAGCCATGCAATCGCTTGATCATACTGGCCCTGCTTAAAATAGGCGTTCCCCATATTGCTATAGACCAGGGCTGTGTCGATGTGCTCCGGGCCCACGGTCTTTTCAAAAAGCAACCTTGCTTTTTCAAAATGCTCCAGCGCTTTTTCATAATCGCCCTGATGAAAGCAATCCATTCCGGTATTGCTGCATGCCTTGGCAGCGTCGGTTTCATCCGGCTGCGCTCCTTTTCCCTGCCGCTCATAGACCAATGCGATGTTTCCACGGGTCCGCGCTGTCAGGGGATGCTCTGGCCCCAAGGCTTTTTCCCGGCTGGCCAACGCCTTTTCCAGCCATTCCAGCGCTTGGGGATATTCGCCCAACTGGGCAAAAGCGCTGCCAATATTGTTGTAGGTTGTGGCCACCATGGGATGCTCTTTCCCCAGCTTCCTTTCATGGATGGCCAAAGCTTTTTTCTGCATTTCCAAGGCCCGCAGGCTGTCGCCCTGCCGTTGGTAGCAAACCGCCAGGTTATCATAGACCAGAGCCGTACCTGGGTGTTCACTTCCCAGCGGACTTTCACAGATCGCCAACGCCTTTTGCAGCCATTCCTCCGCCTGTGGGAAATTCCCTTGCTCAGTGCACACCGCGCCAAGATTCAGGTATATCATGGCGGTTTCAGGATGCTCTTTGCCATGGACGCTTTCATAAATATCCCGTGCCCGCTGCGACCATGCCAGGGCCTTGGGAAAATCGCCCTTGCGAAAATGCGTCATCGCGATGTTGCTGTAAACGCTGGCTGTTGATGGATGCTTGTCCCCATACAGCTTTTCATAGACGCTGAGCGCCTTTTGTAACCATTCTAGCGCCTTGGCGCTATCGCCCTGGTCAGTATAGACGGTGGCCAGGTTTTGGTAAACCTCCGCCGTTTCGGCGGCCCCGACTCCCAAGGATGGCTCCAGAAGATCAAGGGCCTTCCGGTACCATTCTAGCGCGCTGGTATAAGCGCCCTTCCTCTGGGCCACAATGCCCATTCTATTGTAACTGCCCGCCAGGGCCTGGTCCATGCGTTCCGGCTGGTTCTCCTCAATTTGAATGGCCTTCTGGTACCATTCCAGCGCACTTTCATACTCTCCCTGCCGTTGATACACGTCCGCAAGGGCGGAATAGGCTGCCGCGGTGATCGCGTCTTGCGGCCCATGCAGGCGCTCGCAAATGGTGGCGGTTTTTGCCCGCCAGGGCAAGGCCGCGGCGTAATTCACAGGGACGCCCACCCCATATTCATAAATCTTGGCCAGCTCAAACGTGGCTTGCAGGGCCGTATCGTCTTCCCCCTCCGCGGCCGCCGTGAGCAGTCCGATCGCTCTCTCCACGTCCCGTTCCACGCCAAAGCCCTTCAAATAAGCGGTTCCCAGCCAATACGCCCGCAGGTCCGGCGGCAGATCATGGCCCCGATCCTCCGGCAAACGTTCCAGAAAAAATGTGCGCAGGGCGGCAGGGTCGTCCAGCGAGACCGGGCGGTCCTCCTGGGGAAAGGCGGCCCTCACCCGGACGGCGTCTGTAGGAACCGCTTCCACTGGCGCGATGGGTTTGCCCATTTGCCGCGCAAAGGGGTATTCCGTTGCCACAACATAATTATTCTCCCCCGCATCGTTTTTCTCCAGCAGGGTCGGCGTCACCAGCAGCACAAACAGATGGCTTTTGGCAATGGATTCATTGATTTCCTCACTAAAAACACGCCCGGCGGTCAGGTCATGATCGTACCAAACGGAAACCGCCACAAAGGAATCGAAGCTATGAAGCGTTTTCATGAACCGCCTGGCCTGGTGGATGTCCTTCTTGCGGTAGCTTAAAAACACCTGGGCGTCAAAGACAAAATGCAGAAGCATTCGCATGCTTTCTTCCGAAGCAAGGAAAGCGTCCAGATGCTTCTTCAGCTTCACCCGGTATTCCCCATCCGTCTTAGCAATGCCGTGTACCGCGCCAACCACTTTAGTAAAATAGGGGAACAAGGCGTCATCCTTCACAATGGGCAGAATGGGCGTAGCCAGCTCCTTTTCCCGGGCGATACGGTATTCCGCAGGCCAATGACCGGCCGCGAAGGCCTTGAGCGCCTCCACAGTCACCCACAAAACCAATACCTGCGTATCCACCAATTCATCCCGCAGCGCTTGCTCATCCGCCTGGACGCAGGGCGCATCCAAGTAGGAAACAACGCAATCCGCACCGGCATCCATACTCAGCAGGTCCGCGATCAGCGCGTCCCGCTCCGTAACGTCCGCTCCACCATACCAGAGCAAAACCCTCTGCGCGTTCATGGAAACCTGGCTACCCCTGCTTTTCCGAATCAGATGAAAGGAACCGGGCCCTTTGTTTGTATTCATTTTTCATTCCCCTTTGGTATTCGCGATCCCACTCCGTCAGAAGCACCGGCCACTCTATGGTACGATTCTACCGTTCCGGCACAGAATAGTCAAGAGTTTGGCCAATGACTAGATAAAGGAGAAAAATCAGGATATTTTCAGGAGAAAAATCAGGATATTTTTCAATCCCTCTTGTCAAACCCGAACATTGATGATAGAATAGACAGGCTGTTAAGAAGTGATACTCCCGTTAGGAGGTGTAAGGATATGGGCCATTTATGTCAGGTTTGCGGCAAGGGAACCATGAGCGGCCATAAGGTCAGCCACTCCAACCGTAAAAGCAACCGCACTTGGGCGCCCAACGTGCAGCGTGTTCGCATTACGGCGGGCGGAACCACCCTCCGGGCCAATGTATGCACCCGTTGCCTGCGCAGCGGCGTTGTGCAGCGCGCGCTGCCAACCAAGTCCGAAAGAGCGGAAGAGGCGTAAGCAGTTTGAAGTAAGCAAGAAAGCGTCCCGTATGAGCGGGGCGCTTTTTGCTTTCGTGTTTCTATCGCAAATTCTAAAAACATGGCCCAGTCTTTGCGGATCTTTTCCCCCGGCGCGTTGCCTCGTCCGGTCAGCATAGCACCAGGACGCCTCCCTTCCTCGGCTGAGCGCCAGGGAAAAATCTCTCGCAATCCTGTGGCTCCGTTTTGGGAATTTGCTCTAGCGCTTATCAATGGAGAATCGGATAACGAAGCGAGCGCATAAGCGATAGCGCTATGCGCCACACCGGCTGCCTTCTCGCCGTTCCCTGCTCCCCCGCCCTCACGCCGTCCTCTCAAACTGCGCGCTATACAGCTCCGCGTAGAAGCCGCCCCGGGCCAGCAATTCCTCGTGCTTGCCGGTTTCCACGATGTCGCCGTCCTTCATCACCAAAATCAGGTCCGCGTCGCGGATGGTGGACAGCCGGTGGGCGATCACAAAGCTGGTCCGGCCCTTCATCAGCTCCGCCATGCCCTTTTGGATGCGGATCTCCGTGCGGGTATCCACCGAGCTGGTGGCTTCGTCCAAAATCATGATCTTGGGGTCCGCCAGAATGGCCCGGGCAATGGTCAGCAGCTGCTTTTGGCCCTGGGAGATGTTGCTGCTTTCCTCGTTCAGCTCCATCTGGTAGCTGCCGGGCAGCGTCTTGATGAAATGGTTGGCATGGGCGGTTTTGGCGGCCTCCACCACCTCTTCGTCCGTGGCGTCCAGCTTGCCGTAGCGGATGTTCTCCTGGATGCTGCCGCCAAAGAGCCAGGTGTCCTGCAACACCATGCCAAACAGCTTGCGCAGCTCGTTCCGGTCAAAGGCGCGAATGTCGTGGCCGTCCACCTGGATGCTGCCGCCGTCCACGTCATAAAACCGCATCAGCAGCTTCACCATGGTGGTTTTGCCCGCGCCGGTGGGGCCCACAATGGCCACCTTCTGGCCCGGTTCCACCGTGGCGCTGAAATCGTGGATGATAGGATGGCCGGGATCGTAGCCAAAGCGCACATGGTCAAAGGTCACCCGGCCCCGGATACCCTGGATGGGCACCGGATTTGCCACAGACTGCTCCTCCTCCGCCTCCTCCAAAAAGGTGAACACCCGCTCGCTGGCGGCCATGGTGCTTTGCAGCACGCTGGCGATCTGCGCAATCTGGGCAATGGGCTGGTTAAAGGAGCGCACATACTGGAAGAAGGACTGGATATCGCCCACGGTGATGATCCCCCGGGCCGCGTAATAGCCGCCCAGCACCACCACGGCCACATAGCCCAGGTTGCCGATGAAGTTCATGATGGGGTGCATCAGCCCGGAAAAGAACTGGGATTTGCGGGCGGAATCGTACAGCTTTCTGTTGGTCTCGTCAAACACCTTGGACACATCGTCCTGGGCGTTGAAGGCCTTCACCACCACATGGCCGCTGAACACCTCTTCCACCTGGCCGTTTACGTTCCCCAGGTATTCCTGCTGGCCCACAAAGTATTTTTGGCTGCGGCCCACCACAAAGCGCATCAGGTAGAAGGAAATGGGCACGATGCACAGGGCCACCAGCGTCATTTGCCAGCTGATGGACAGCATCATCACCAGCACGCCCAGGGTGGTGGCCACGGAGCTGATGACCTGAGACAGGCTCTGGTTCAGCGACTGGCCCAGGGTGTCCACGTCGTTGGTGACGCGGCTTAGCACCTCGCCGTGGGTGGTATGGTCAAAATAGCTCATGGGCAGGCGGTGGACCTTGGCGGCCAACTGCTTGCGCAGGCCGTAGCTAACCCGCTGGGAAACCCCGCTCATGATATATCCCTGCAAAAAGCTCAGCAAGGCGCTGACCAGGTACAGGCCCAGCAGCCACAGCAGCAGCGCGCCGATCTTGCCAAAGTCGATCCCCGGCCCGCCGCTTAATTTGCCCATCAGCCCCGCAAAAATTTCCGTGGTGATTTCGCCCATGCGCTTAGGGCCCACCACGCCAAAAACGGAACTGCCGATGGCCAGCAGGGCCACCGCGATGAGCCGCCCCCGAAACTGGCCCAAATACCTGGCCAGCTTGCGGAAGGTGCCCTGAAAGTCCTTGGGTTTTTCTACCCCGTGCATGCCGCCATGGCCGGGGCCCATGGGTCCCCTGCCGCCTCGCGCGTTATTTTGCATGGCCCAATTCCTCCTTTGACAGCTGGCTGGTGGCAATTTGCTGGTAGACCTCGCAGGAGCGCATCAATTCCTCATGGGTGCCCTTGCCCACCAGCTTTCCTTCGTCCAGCACCAAAATTTGGTCCGCCTGCATCACCGTGGAGATGCGCTGGGCCACAATCATCTGGGTGGCCTTGGCCGTGGCCTGGTGCAGGGCAGCGCGTACCGCCACGTCCGTCTTAAAGTCCAGGGCGGAAAAGCTGTCGTCAAAAATATAGATTTCCGGGGCCTTGGCAATGGCTCGGGCGATGGACAGCCGCTGCTTCTGCCCGCCGGACACATTGCTGCCGCCCTGGGCAACGGCGCTGTCAAAGCCGCCCTCCCGCTCCAAGATAAAGTCCTCCGCCTGGGCGATGCGCGCTGCCTCCTGGGCCTGCTCCTTGGGAATGTCGGTGGAGCCAAAGGTGAGGTTTTCCATCACCGTGCCCGTAAACAGGTTCCCCTTCTGGGGCACGTAGCCGATGCGGTCCCGCAGGGCTTCCAGGGACACCTCCCGCACATCCTGGCCGTCCACCAGCACCTGGCCGCCGGTGACGTCATAAAACCGGGGTACCAGGTTGATGAGGGTGGACTTTCCGGAGCCGGTGCCGCCCAAAATGGCCGTGGTCTGGCCGGGCAAGGCGGTAAAGCTGATATGGCTGAGCATATCCTCCTCCGCGCCGGGGTAGCGGAAGCTGACATCTTTAAACTCCACCACGCCACGCAGCGTATCGTCAAAGGCGTTCGGGCTTTCCGGGTCCCGGATGGAAATTTCCGTGTTCAGCACTTCCTGGATGCGCTTGGCGGACACGGAGGCCCGGGGCAGCATGATGCTCAGCATGGAGATGAACAGGAACGCCATGATGATCTGCATGGTGTACTGAATGTAGGCGATCATATCGCCCACCTGCATGGCTCCCTGCTCAATGCCGTGGGCTCCCACCCACATGATCAGGATGATCACCGCACTCATCACCAGCGTCATCAGGGGCATCATGCCGCTCATCAGGCGGTTCACGAACAGCTGGGTTTTCATCAGGCGGGTGCTGGCCTGCTCAAAACGCTCCTCCTCCCGCTTCGCGGTGCAAAAGGCGCGGATCACCGGCAGGCCCGTGAGGGTTTCCCGCATCACCTGGTTTACCTTGTCAATCAAGGTTTGCATGCTCTTAAACCGGGGCATGGCCAGGCTGTACATTACCACCACAATGGTCACCACGGCCAGCACCGCCACCAGAATGATCCAGGCCATGGACTGGTTGGTCTGCAAAGCCCGCAGCACCCCGCCAATGCCGATGATGGGCGCGTAAATCACCATGCGCAGCATGAACACCATCACCGTTTGCACCTGCTGGATGTCGTTGGTGGACCGGGTGATCAGCGAGGCGGTGGAAAAATTTTCCATTTCCTGCTGGCCAAAATGGACCACCTTGTGGAACACCTGCCTGCGCAAATCCCGGCCCAGCTTCGCCGCCGTGCGGGCCCCGTAATACCCCACCAAAATGGAGGCAAAGGTGCCCAGCAGCGCCACCGCCAGCATGGTCAGCCCCCTGGTCCAGATGGTTCTGCTTTGCATCTGGCCCAGATCCATGCCCAGGGCCGTATACTCCGACCGCACAGCGCTGTTGGCGGCCTGGGTCAGCATGCTCTGGGGCAGGGCGGCCAACAGCTTTTCATCCACCCGCTGGAGCAGCGCGTCCCGCTGTTCCTTCGGCATGGCCGCCAGCATGGTCTGGATTTCCTCCGGGCTAAGCTTCTGGGGGTTCAGCTCCTGGGCCTTGGAGGAATCAATGCCCCCGGCCTGGAGCAGCGCCCCCAGGTCCACGGCCCCTTGGCCGCTCATGACGCTTTGCAGGGTCAGCGCCTTGCTGAACAAGCCGTCCAGCCGCTCCTGGGTGTCCGGGTCCACCGGGGCCAGGGCCATCAGGGGCTCCCCGGTCTGGGTCACACCCTGCTTTGCCGCCTCCTCCGGGGCGATGGTCGCATAATGGGGCGCCACCCACTCCGCCACCGCCTGGGTGGGCATCCATTGTTCCAGGGCTTCTAGGGTGCTCTCCCGCAGAATCGTAGGCGTGGCATGCTCCACCCCCTGCTGCTGAATGCCCACGTCCACAATCGCCGCGGTATAGGTGGGCAGCGCCAGGTCACAAATGGCCTGCACGCCCAGCAGCGCCACAATCAGCAGGATGGTCCCCGCATATTTTTTCAAATGTTTAGTCATCCGAAGCATGGGGCTGAACACACTCCTTCATATGATAATGCTGATGTAAATTGCTTTTCATCCGCTGAAAACAGGTTATGATCTCTTTGATCTCCTGGCCGCTAAAGCCCGTCAGGGCCACCTGGCCCAGCTCCCGCATCACTTGCTCCATCCGCGCCGCCTCCTGGCGGCCTTTTTCGGTCAGGGCCAGCACATTGGCCCGCTGGTTGCTCTGGTTGCGCTGCCGGGTCACAAAGCCCAGCTTTTCCAGCCGCGCCAGGGACACCGCCACCGTGGCCGCGCTGACGTTCATCTCCCGCACCAGATCCGCCTGGCTCAGGCCGTCCGCGTGCAGCAGCATGCCCAGAATGGGTCCCTGCCTGGGGTGGGCCTCCATACCCCCCAGCTGGGAATGCAGCACCTGAAAGAACGCGTGCTGCAAACCAAAGATGCACTTGAATACCGCAAAATCCTTTTCCATGTTTCTTCTTCCGTTCCAAACATTTAGTCGGCTAACTTTCACGTTGGCATTGTAGACCATTTCTGGGTCCTTGTCAACAGGCAAATGGCCTGTTTACAGTTCCTTCACAAACCGCTATAATAGCAGGAAATGAACGGTTGGAGGCGGCTATGACAACGCTGGTTTTGCACAAGAATAAGGAACAGCGCGTATATGGCGGACACCCCTGGGTGTTTCGCAGCGATATCCAACGGGTGGAGGGCTCCTGCCCGGAGGGGGCCGTGGTGCGGGTGGTCAGCGACCGGGGGCAGTTTCTGGCCATGGCGGTGTACAATCCCCGCTCCCAGATTGCCCTGCGCCTTCTCAGCCGCCAGGAGGAACCCATTGACCGGGCCTTTATTTTTGGCCGGGTGAAGCGAGCCCTGGCCTACCGCCGCCATTTTGCGGACCTGCGCAGCTGCCGGCTATTGTTTGCGGAAAGCGACGGCCTGCCCGCCGTGATCGCGGATGCCTTTGGCGATGTGATCGTGCTGCAAAACCTCTGCCTGGGCATGGCCCAGTTTCAGCAGGACATCGTGGACGCTCTGGTGGAAGAGCTGCACCCCCAGGGCGTGTACGAGCGCAACGACGTGCCTGTCCGCAGCCTAGAGGGCATGGAGCAACACACCGGCCTGCTCTATGGGCAGGTGCCCGACCGGGTGGAAATGGTGGAAAACGGCGTGCGTTTTTGGGTGGACGTGAAGGAAGGCCAAAAAACCGGCTTCTTTTTGGACCAAAAGGAGAACCGGGCGGCCATCGCCCCCTTTGTGAAAGAGGCACAGGTGCTGGATTGCTTCACCCACACCGGCAGCTTTGCCCTCCATGCCGCCCACTACGGGGCCAGCCAGGTCACCGGGGTGGACATCAGCGAGGCCGCCTGCGCCTTTGCCACGGAAAACGCCATGCTGAACGGCTTCCAGGACAGGGTGCACTTTGCCTGCGCCAACGCCTTCGATTTTTTGAAGCACGCCCAGGACAGCCACCAGCAGTACGATATGGTGATCTTGGACCCGCCCGCCTTCACCAAAACCCGGGCCGCCGTGGCCGGGGCGCTGCGGGGGTACAAGGAAATCAACCTGCGGGGCATGAAGCTGGTGCGGGACGGGGGCTATCTGGTAACCTGTTCCTGCAGCCACCATGTGCTGCCGCCGCTGTTTATGGATATGCTGCGGGACGCGCAAAAGGACGCCCGGGTGCAGCTTAGGCAGGTGGAAAACCGCACCCAGGGCCGGGATCATCCCATTTTGCCCAGCGCGCCGGAAACGCAGTATCTCAAATGCGGCATTTTTCAGGTGTTCAAATAGAGAGAGCGAAAACCCACTTCTCAATCCCCAGAAAACACAAACCAGCAAAGGTCATTTCGCAGCCCTTCATCTTCGATGACCAGGGCCCGGATTTTCTCCGGCAGCCTGTCCCGCTGCCATTCACACTCTTGCCGTCTGGCGTTTTCCCGTTCCTCTTTGGGGGCGGCCGCCATGGCCGCTAAAATGGCATAGGCTGCCGCGCCCAGCTCATGGGCGGCCACATGGGCCACCGCCGCCGCCTGGCCTGCGGCCAGCGCCGCGCATTTGGCCGCTTCGGACCGAGCCTTCACTTCCCTGGCCGCGTCCTGGGCCGCCCCGGCGGCACAGCGGGCCTCCATCATGGAGATATCTCCCCTCACCCAGGCGTGGGCAGCCTCCACCGCCAGCCTCGGGCGGCGGTCCTCCGGGCACAGCGCTTCAAAGAGGGGCAGCGCATGCTCCGCGCATTCCGCCGCCCACACCGCCAGCAGCCGGTGGTCCCCGTCCAGCAAGGTCCCTCCCCGGCGAAGGGTGATGAACCGCTGGTCCCGGATTTTGGGCAAGATCATAAAAATGCACTTCTCCTTTGAACCAAAAACTGGTAAATTCCGTCTGAGTAGTGTATCCTATAAAATAGCATGAACCGCTTTTCCCCGCAAGCAGAGAGGAGAAAAACGTGCGAATCCTTTGTAGCCTCTGCCTCCTGGCCTTTCTTTGCCTGGCCGCCCTTCCCGCCGGCGCGGAAACCGAAATCGTCCTCACCTTTGGGGGGGACTGTGTGCTGGGCACCCGGGAGGAATGGCAAAAGGACCCGGAAAACTTCAACGCCCAGGTGGAAGCCCTGGGCCCCGACGGGTGGTTTGCCAACCTGCTCCCCGTTTTTCAGCAGGATGACATGACCTTTGTAAACCTGGAAGGGGTGCTAAAAAACGACGGCAAAAACGTTGTCAAGGACAAGGAATACCGTTTCCGAGGCCCCACCACCCATACGGAAATCCTACGGCAAGCCAGCGTGGAGCAGGTGAACATCGCCAACAACCACATCATCGACTATGGGAAGGCCGGGCGGGCCTCCACCCTCAAGGCCCTGCAAGAAGCGGGCATCTTTTACAGCGGCTATGGCGAGCTGTACGTGTTTGAAAAAGACGGCTACAAAATTGGCTTTGGCGGCTGCCGGGAAACCCTGTTCCGGCAAAACCGCCGCCTTTTTGACGAGGATATTCAAAAGCTACAGGATTTGGGCTGCGATGTGATCCTCTACTCCTTTCACTGGGGAGAGGAGTACAGCCCCAAGCACAACGCTTTGCAACAAAAAATGGCCCGGTACGCCATCGACAAAGGGGTGGACATCATTGTGGGCACCCATCCCCACTGCGTGCAGGGCATTGCCAAGTACAAGGGGGCCCCGGTGCTGTACAGCCTGGGCAACCTGCTCTTTGGCGGCACCCATGAAATGACCACCTTTGACGCCTACATCGCCCAGGCCACCCTGCGCTTTGACGAGGCCGGGTACCAGGGGGTGGAGCTGCAGATTCTGCCTGTGCTCACCTCCAGCGATATTCCCCGCAACAATTTTCAGCCCATCCTGGCGGAGGGGAAGGACCATCAGCGCATTATGAAGCTCATTCAAAAGGACAGCACCCTCAAAATCAAAGAAACCATGTGGTTTGAAGCGCAACGGAACGAAAAGAAGTAGGCGGGCGGGGAACGGCCTCTGGCGGCTTAAGGGCTATGCCCTTAAGAATCCCTTCCTTGCAATGCCCATTTCATGGGCATTGCAAAAGAGGGTCCAGGGATGAAATCCCTGGTCAGGTGCAGGGGCGAAGCCCCTGCAT
Source organism: Eubacteriales bacterium (assembly GCA_031549415.1). GTDB lineage: Bacteria > Bacillota > Clostridia > Christensenellales > Aristaeellaceae > Limiplasma. The sequence goes on from JAVBPU010000005.1 coordinate 134,341, forward strand.
CCAAAGGGTCCCTTGCGCCCCTCCCCCCCCCGTTACCGCGTAAAACGTGTCCACGCCACGGACCTGGCCATGCGTCTCCGGCTGCGCCCTCCGGAAAAGGGCTTCGCGACTCCCTCCCATTGCTTGAGCCAGGCCACCGTGTCCGCGATGGTCTGGCGCAAATCCCTGGGCTGGTAGCGAAGCTCCGCCGTGGCTTTGTCGTGGGAGAACCGGTCATTGGCTTGCAAGGTATGCAGGGAATAGGGCGTATACAGGGGCCGTCGCTTGGTCAGCTTGGCCCAGGCGGCCAAAAAAGGCACGGCCAGCTTGGCCATCCAAAGGGGCAAAGTGGGCAGCTTGCGGCCCCCGCTGATGTGGCGCACCATGGCCAAAATGTCCTTGGCGTCATAATGCCGGTTGGACAAAATGTAGCAGTTGCCCGTCTTGCCACTTTCCGCCGCCAGCAGGCAGCCCTGGGCCACGTCCCGCACGTCCACAAAGTCATAGCCGCCCCGCACGCAGGCGGGCAGCCTGCCCCGCATATAGTCCTTCACCATTTGCACAATGTGGTTGCTGCTGGTGTCATAGGGGCCTAAAATGCCGGAGGGATGCACAATCACCGCGTCCAGCCCGGCTTTCACCGCGTCCATCACGGCCTGGGTGGCCTCCGCCTTGGTTTTAGCGTACCCGCCCTCCACCGTTTCCGGGGAAAAATGCTCCACCTCGGTGATCAAATCCAGCCGGTCCCCTTCGGGGATGGCATGGACAGAACTGACGTACACCATGCGCAGCCCCTTTTCCCGGCACAGCGCCGCCACGTTCTTGGTGCCGTTCACGTTCACCTCATACATCTGCGGCGTGGCCTCCTGCGAAATATCCACAATGCCCGCCGTGTGAATCAATACCGCGTCCCGGGCCTGGACCCCTTCCAAAAGCGGGGCCAGGCTGTCTTTCTTCGTCACGTCCCCCCGAAAATACTGGACGTTTCCTTGGTCTGTGGCTTGTTCCGTGGGCAACACCAGCCCCCGGACCTGGCAATCCTTTCCTTGCAATTCCCGCACCAGGGTGCTGCCCAGGTGGCCGTTGGCCCCTGTGATGATGTATAGCTGCCGCATCCTTCGCACACTCCCTTCCGCAAAGGTACGTCAATCAAGTGGCTACGCCACTTGATTGAGTTGACGAATTCACTTGGAGGGACTGCGGTCCCTTCAAGCCTCCCCAAAACGACCTATAGCCATGAAGCTCTTCTTCATGGCTACAGTATACACTTTTCGACCCAAAAATACAATGTCAACTGACGGATGCTATTCCAGATTCTTGGTGGCGATCACGTCAATGCCGGTGCCGCAAACATCGGCGCAAACCACCTGCCCCATACGGACGGGCAGCTGGGGATGGAGCGACTCCAATACCCTCATGCAATCAAAAATTTTGTCCTTGGGAATGGGCGAAGCAGTTTTGACGCTAAGGGGCATGCTGCGCCCCGCCACAGGCACCACGGCGGTCACCATGCGGGTGGGCGCCAGGCACTCCTGCTTGGCATAGTCGATACCCCGCTTGCAGCTTTGGCCGCTGACCTCCGTCACCTGGCCCTCTTCCACCGTCACCTTCAGGCGGCAGCCCACAGGGCAGTTGATACAAGTGATGATCTGTTCCATGGGGCCCCTCCTTTACTTCTCAATGAGCACGGTAAGGTCCTGTCCCGTCAGGGAAAATAGCTGCTCCGGCTTGAGCCACACATCGGCCATTTCGCCGGGGGTCAGGATGCGCTTCTTTTGCTTGAGCAGCTCCCTGTCCCCTTCCAGCACGCGGATGGTGGCGTTTTCAAACACCCCCGCAGGCCGGAACATCAGCTGCACCGGCTCCGCCGCTTCCCCGGGGGCTGGCACATGCAGCTTTTGCGGCACAACGCCCCGCACGCCCTCCCCATCCTTCACCGGGACGGTTGGGGCGGTCCGGGCGCGGCCCTGAGCAAAATTCGCGGCGGCCTTGCCCGCCTTGAGGCTTTCCATGCTCACAAAGTCCACCAAATCATGGACGTGCAGCACATTGCCGCAGGCAAAAATGCCCGACTGGCTGGTTTGCAGGTCGTCGTCCACCACAGGCCCCTGGGTGAGGGGCGAAATCTCCACCTGGGCCTGCTGGCTTAGCTCATTTTCTGGGATCAGGCCCACGGACAGCAGCAGCGTATCGCATTCCAGCCGCTGCTCGGTGCCGGGCATGGGCTTGCGGTCCTCGTCCACCTGGGCGATGGTCACCGCGCTAAGCCGCTCCCTGCCTTCAATGTCCACCACCGTGTGGCTCAGCAACAGCGGAATGCCGTAGTCCTCCAAGCACTGCACAATATTGCGGTTCAGGCCGCTGCTGTAGGGCATCAGCTCCACGCAGGCCAGCACCTTGGCCCCTTGCAAAGTCATGCGCCGGGCCATGATCAGCCCGATATCCCCACTGCCCAAAATCACCACCCGCTTGCCGGGCATGTGCCCTTCCAGGTTCACAAATTTCTGGGCGGTGCCAGCGGAATAGATGCCCGCGGGGCGGGTCCCCGGCGTGCCCAGCGCGCCCCTGGGCCGCTCCCGGCAGCCCATGGCCAGCACGATGGCCCCCGCCTCAAAAAGCTGCACGCCCTTTTCTTTGCTGACCGCCGTCACAAAACGGTTCCTGTCTATGCTCAACACCGTGGTTTGCAGCTGCACCGGGATGCCCAGAGCTTCGATTTTTTCCATGTCCCGCTGGGCGTATTCCGGGCCGGTCAGCTCCTCTTTGAAGCGGTGCAAGCCAAAGCCGTTGTGAATGCACTGCCGCAGAATGCCGCCCATCTCCTCTTCCCTCTCCAGCACCAGCAGGTTGGAAACCCCCGCTTCCCTGGCTGCGATGGCCGCCGCCAGCCCCGCCGGACCCGCGCCCACCACCAGCACATCCACGTACATCACTTGGCTTTTCAGCTCCGGGCTTAGCATCAGGCATCCCCCTTCCGGGCGTCTTGCAGGCTGCCCACCAGCAACCGGCTGTCCCCGCCGCATTTGGTCACCGCCAAGGGTGACATATCCAGCTCTTCCGCCAGAATCTCCAGCACCCGGGGGCTGCAAAACCCGCCCTGGCAACGGCCCATGCCCGCCCGGACCCGGCGCTTCACCCCGTCGATACTGGTGGCCCCCACGGGCCTGCGGATGGCGGCGCGGATCTCCGCCTCGGTGACCTGCTCACAGCGGCACACCAGGTTGCCCTGCTGGGGGTTCTGTTTCGCCGCCTCCACCCGCTCCTGGAGGGTCATGCTGGCAAAGGGCTTCTCCATCCGGGGATAGGGCTTCCAGTCCTTCTTGGGCTTCAGCGGGCTGTCCGCCAGCACCATTTCGCAAAGCAGCTCCGCGATGGCCGGGGCGGCGGTGAGGCCCGGGCTTTCAATGCCCACCGCCTCATAGGCCCCCGGTGCGCCCCCCACGGCCCCCACCACAAAATCGTCCCCCTTTTCATGGGTCCGGATGCCCGCAAAGGTGGTGATCACCGTGCGCAGGCTTTCGGCGGGCCAGGTCAGCCGGGCCGCGTCCAGCACGGCCCCCAGCGCTTCCGCCGTGGTGCCCACGTCCCACAGGCTGTCCACGTCCTGGGCGGAGGGCCCCAGCAACAAATTGCCGTGGACCGTGGGGCTGACCAGCACCCCCTTTCCCATTTTGGTGGGGGTTTGAAAGATGGTTTTGGTAAAGGGCAGAGGCTGCACATGGTCCAGCACATAGTATTCGCCCTTGCGGGGGCTGGTTTCCAGCTTGGTTTCGCTGATTTGGTTGTGCAGCCGGGCGGCGTCGATCCCTGCGCAGTTGATCACCACCCGGGCCTGGATGGGCTCCCGGCCTTCCCCCACATGCAGCACAAAGCCGCCCTCTGTTTTTTGAATGGTCTCCACTTCGGTGTTTCGCAAAAAGGCCACGCCGTTCAGGGCGGCATGGTCCGCCAGGGCGTAGGTCAGCTCATAGGGGCTGGTGATGCCGCTGGTGGCCACGTGCAACGCGCCCACCACCGCCGGGTTCAGGCCCGGTTCCAGCGCCCGGGCTTCCTCTCCATCCACCAGCGCCAGGCCGGATACCCCGTTGGCCTCCCCCTGCTCCTTTAGCCGCCGCAGAGTGGCTTCCCCTTCCGGGTCAAAGGCCACCACCAGCGCGCCGGGCCTGCCATAGGGCACCTGCAATTCCTTGCACAGCTCCGGGTACATCCTAGCCCCCAGCACGTTCAGCCTGGCTTTCAGGCTGCCCGGGGTGGCGTCAAACCCGGCATGCACGATGCCGCTATTGGCCTTGCTGGCCCCCTCGGCCACGTCGTGGCCCCTTTCCAGCACCGCGATGTCCGCCTCATAGGCGGACAGCAACCGGGCCACCGCGCAGCCCACCACGCCGCCGCCAATGATGACAATGTCCTTTTTCAAAGCAGAAGTCCTCCAAATCAGTACTGATGAATCAAATTGCTTTAGGGCAGGCCGCACAGCGTCCGCACCACATCATAGGCCATATACAGCCCCGCCACCGAGGGCACAAAGGGCACGGAGCCGGGGGAGGGCCTTCCGCTGTCCCGGCGTTCCACAGGGGTGTCCCCGTCCGCCTCGCCTTTCATGGCCTTTTCCGTGGAGTACACGCACCGCAGGGCCTCCACGCCCCGCTTGCGTAGCTCCCGCCGCATCACCCGGCACAGGGGGCAGCCCGCGGTATCAAACAGGTCCCCGATACGGATCTGGGTGGGGTCCAGGCGGTTGCCCATGCCCATGCAGGACACCAGCGGAATGCCCCGGGCTTTGCAGGTAACGGCCAGATCAATCTTCGCCGCCACGGTATCCACCGCGTCCACCACAAAGGCCACATCCTGGGGAATGGGCACCGGGGTCTCCGGCATATGAAAGGCTTCTATGGCAACGATCTCCGCCTCCGGGGCAATGTCCCGCAGCCGCTCCCCCACCACCACCGCCTTGGCACGACCCAGGGTGGAGGTGAGGGCGGGCAGCTGGCGGTTCAGGTTGGAGGGGGCCACGGTGTCCGCATCCACCAAGGTCAGCTTGCCCACGCCCGCCCGGCACAGGGCTTCGGCGGCGTAGCTGCCCACGCCCCCCAGGCCAAAAACCATGCCGTGGCTGTTTCGCAGCTTGTCCAGGTTTTCTTGTCCAAGCAGCAGGGCCGTTCGCGCTTGCCACTGGGTCCCGCTGCCGTCCACTCCATCCATCCCTTTCCAAGAAGGCTTATAGGCTATTTTTGTATTATAATGAAAAACCGCAAAAACCGCAAGAAAAAAAGCCTCTCGCGCCGCCTATTCCAGGTCTTTCAGCAGGGACATATAGTAGGCGAACGGTTCTATCTCTCTCTCCACCACTTCAAACACAACGATGTCCGGCTGAAAATATTCCACATAGTCCGTAAGAAACTCCATGTTCCGCCAGTGGACGGTAATGGTGTTGCTAAAATGCTGCGGCAGGTACCGGGTCAAAAAATACCCTTCCCCCGCATAGCTGTCCCGCATCAACAGGAGGATGGGCAGCGAGCCGTCCTTGCCCTCATAGGCTAGGTTGAACATGGGATGGGTGAGCGGCACAGGGTCAAAAAAGCTCGCGTCCAGCAGCCGGCCCACCGGCCCTTGTTTCAGCTGCACATTGGGGATATCGGGATAGCTGCCAATGGTTTCCGTGGTGATTAAAACATCGTCCAGCGTAAAGGCTTCCAACTCGGGCCTATACCGGCCGATGTGCTTCATCAGCTCCTGATAGGCAAAAAAACCGCCGATTTGGCTGTAATGCGACAGGATGTTGATATCCCCGTCCTTGGGGTAGACCAAATACTCTTTTTTGGCCGCCAGCAGGCATTCCCGGATATCAAACAAATCTACATCGGTACGCTCCCGCAGATACCGGGTGATGCTTTCCACCGGCGTGGGGCCCGGCCCCCGAAGGATGGATGGGGGGTAATACTCCGGGTAAACGGTTTCTTTGTCGGTGCAAAGCATGAAAATCAGCGGTATGCCCCTGTCCTCCAAATATTGCTTGGCGCTTTCCAACCCTTCGGCCAGGCCGGCGATCTGGGCGGCGGATAGGAAAGGCTTCCCCTGAAATTTTTCAATCATCCGCCCCCCGGCATGATAGTGGTGGCCTTCTTCGCCAATCAGCATGGGCGTTTGGCCCTCTGTATACTGGACGTTGTTTCCCACCCGCGCAAAGAAGCGGTCGTAGCCGTCAATCAGCGGTTCCCGAAAGCCCACATTGTCGGCAAAAAAACGGTCAAACTGCCGGATATACTCCGAGGGGGATGTGAGCATCTCCGCAAACGGGGGACGGCTGGCCAACATCCGGTTTTCCTTCTGGGAAACGCGGCCGCCAGCCGGATTTATGAATACCGCGGGCAGCAGCAACGCCAGCAGAAAAACGGCGATCAGCACGACATTCACAGCCTTTGTTTTCATCCACACCACTCAAATCCTTTAAAATTGAAAATAAATGAACGTATTGTACGTGGAGGCCATTACAAACACGATGCACACAAAGAGAAGCAGGAGCGTCATCACCATGGACGCAACCTTCCAGGCGGGATGGCGCGCGGCGGCTTCCACCCATTTCAGCTTCGTCAGCGGGGCGGACACAAGGCCCGCGATCACCATCGCGCCCACCACCTTCATGTCCACATAATACCCCACCGTAAAGCCCACGTTTTGCGGCTGCGCCAGCCCAAACATGACGCCCAGGTACTGCAGCGCCGCTTCCAGCCCATCAGCCCGGAAGAAAACCCAGCCGATCACCACAACCAGCAGGGTGAGCCCATGCCGCAGCGGCGCCAGGTATTTGCTTTGCGGCAGCCCAGGCTCCAAGGTACGCTCCAGGATCAGGAAGAGGGCATGCCACAATCCCCATACCAGGAAGGTAACGTTGGCGCCATGCCACAGCCCTGTCAGAAACCAAACCACCAGGGACGAAACGATGTAAATGGAGCGCAGGCCCCATTTGCGTTTCAGCAGGCTGCCGCTGAGGGGCAGGTACACATAATCCCGAAACCACAGGGACAGGGACATGTGCCACCGCTTCCAAAAATCAGTCAGAGAACGCGCGATATACGGGTAGCTAAAGTTCTCCGGCGTGCGAAAGCCGAACATGCCGCCCAGCCCGATGGCCATGTCGGAATACCCCGAAAAATCCATATAAATTTGCAAGGCATAGCAAACCGCGCCCAGCCAGGCCGTGGCCACCGTGTTCTCCATGGCGGGCTGCAAAAAAATCTGGTCCGCCACGCGCCCCAGGGTATTGGCCAGGATCACCTTTTTAGACAGGCCCAGAACAAAACGCTTCACTCCGTCCGCCACGGCGTCCAGGGATTCGGTCCTTTTGTCAATCTGCTTTCTTATGTCCTTGTACCGCACAATGGGCCCCGCCAGCAATTGGGGAAAAAAGGACAGATAGAGCGCCACAAAGGCGGGGTTTTTCTCTACGTTCACCTTTTTCTTGTACACGTCTATGACGTAAGAGATGCCTTTGAAGGTGAAAAACGAAATGCCAATGGGCAAGGCAATCTCCTGGAGCGCGAATGTAGTGCCCAGAATACGGCTTAGATTCAGCCATGTAAAATAAAAATATTTAAAATAAAAAAGAAGGCTCAAATTGGCGGCAATGGCGGCGGCCAGTATGCCTTTTCGCAGAAAGCTTTTGGCGGTGAGGCTGCCGTGGATCAGCCATCCGAAGCCATAGTTGGCAGCCACGGCAAAGAGAAGGACAGCGACGTGCTTGGGATCTCCCCAGGCGTAAAAAAACAAGCTGGCCAGCAGCAAAAAATAAACGCGGAGGTTCCCTTTTGCTATCAAATAGAGAATCAAAACCAGCGGCAAAAACAAAAACAAGAAAATAGAGGAGTGAAAAAGCAAGATCGAATCCCTCCAAAAGGGCGAAGCCGCCCCATCAGAACAGCCCACAAAGCGTTCCAGCGTATCGCGTCCATGCTTCACAACGGCCTGTCCACAGGGTTTTATCTTAGCATGAAGCCCTGTGAAAATCAATACACCCGCTTCTGGCTCGGGCGGCGGCATTGAGGATTTTGATGCGGGGCTTCGCCCCGCGCCCCATCGGGGACAAGTCCCCGAACCCCTTTATTTGACACCGCTTTGCGGTGTCAAAGTGAAATAAGAATGGCATGGTTATGCCGTGGTATCTGGCGACGCGACAGACTTTGTAGCACGAAGGACAGAATGCTCATTGCTCTCTGGCCACGTGGAACGTGGCCAGAGAAAGGGTCCAGGGCGTTAGCCCTGGTGGAGGTTTGGAGGCGAAGCCTCCATGACCCCGTGTCAATAACGCCCTCCCGCAAAAAACCGTACATAACGCCCTCCCGCAAAAAACCGCGCACCGGATGCACAAAAAGAAAAAATATGCTATACTATACTATCATGCAGCTTCTGCCGCTGATACAACAAAGGAGGGTTTTCTTTGGACGACCCCATAGGCGGTCAACTCTTGGTTCAATTTCTGCTCATTCTCGTCAACGCGTTCTTTGCCGCCACGGAAATCGCGGTGATTTCCCTCAACGATAACAAAATTCGCAAGCAGGCGGAAGAAGGGGACAAAAAGGCCGCCATCATGGTGAAGCTTGCCGAATCCCCCAACCGCTTTTTATCTACCATTCAAGTGTGTATCACCCTCAGCGGCTTCCTGGCCAGCGCCTTTGCCGCCGACAACTTTGCTTCCCGCATTGTGGACGCCTTGGTGCGCGGCGGTTTCACCGCCATTCCCATTGGCGCGCTGAACACCCTCTGCGTCATCCTCATCACCTTGGTGCTCAGCTATTTTACGCTGGTGCTGGGGGAGCTGACCCCCAAGCGGGTGGCCATGCAGTATCCCGAGCCGGTGGCCCGCTTCGCCTGCGGCATCATCAGCGCCGTGGCCCAAATCTTCAAGCCCGTGGTGTGGCTGCTGTCCGCCAGCACCAACGGCATGCTGCGCTTGTTCCGCATCAACCCCAATGCCGCCTCCGAGGAAGTTACCGAAGAGGAAATTCGCATGATGCTGGACATTGGCGGGGAAAGCGGCGCCATTGAAGAGGGCGAGCGGGCCATGATCGAAAACATTTTTGAGTTTAACAACATGACCGCCGAGGACGTGATGATCCACCGCATGGACGTGGTGGCTCTCCAGGTGGATGACCCGGCGGAGGAAATTGTACAAACCATCCGGGAGAGCGGCCTGTCCCGCTTCCCAGTCTACGAGTCCGACATTGACGACATCGTGGGCGTGCTCAGCACCCGGGATTTCCTGCTAAACCGGGAGAGCGACCCGCCCAAAACTGTGCGGGACATGCTGCGCCCCGCCTACTTGGTGCCGGAAACCGTGCAGACGGACACCCTGTTTCGGGACATGCAAAAGCGCAAGGTGCACATGGCCATCGTGGTGGACGAATACGGCGGGATGAGCGGCATCGTCACCATGGAGGACCTGCTGGAAGAGATCGTGGGCAATATCTACGATGAATTTGACCCCACGGAAAAGGCCCAGATTGAACCGCTGGAGGACAACCTTTGGCGGGTGTCCGGCACGGTGGATCTGGAAACCTTGTCCGACGCGCTGTCGGTGCCCCTGCCCTTGGACGAGGAATATGACACGTTAAGCGGCCTGATTTTCAGCCAGCTCACCACCATTCCGGAGGACGGCTCCACCTTTGAGGTGACCCTCCGGGGCCTGCGCATCCAGGTAACGGAGATTTGCGACCACCGGGTGGAAACCGCGCTGGTCAGCAAGGTGGCGGAACCGGCGGCGGAAAGCGCCGATGGCGACAAAAACATGAAAGCCGCGCAATAACGCCATGCATACCATCCTTCACCTCTGCTGGGACTTTGACGGCACCCTCTATGATACCTATGGCGCTATGGCCACGGCCCTGGTGGCTGCCCTGCGAGATTTGCGCCTGGAAGCCACCCGGGAGGAAGCCTACGCGCTGCTGAAACGCTCCGTATTCCACGCCTGCGAAACCTTCGCCAGGCGTTTTTCCCTGCCCACAGTCCGCGTGCTGGACGCCTTCCGGCCCCATCACGACGCCGCCACCCACTTTTCCTCCTATCCCGGGGCCGAGGCTTGCCTGCGGGCCCTGCGGCAGGCCGGTCACCGGCATTATCTCTATACCCACCGGGACCTGGTGGCCGTCCGGCAATTGGAGGCCGATGGCCTGGCCCCGCTGTTTACGGATTTCATCACCCGGGAGGACGGCTTTGCGGACAAACCCGCGCCGGATGCCCTGCTGGCCCTGGCCAAAAAGCACGGCTTTGCCCCTTGCGATGGCCTGATGATTGGCGACCGGGACATTGATGTACACGCAGGCAAAAACGCCGGGCTGCGCACCCTGCTCTTTGACCCGGACGGGTTCTTCCCCTCCCTCCAGGCGGACCTGCGCGCCTCCAGCATGGCGGACATCGCTTCCCTGCTTACTGGACCTCTTCCCAGGTGACGCTCTCCTTCGTGGTGTGGGTCACAAACATGCGCTCCCACTGCCCCCGCAGCTTTTCATAGGCGGCGCGGGCCTTTTCTTCCGTCTCAAACAGCCCGTATACGGCGGAACCGCTGCCTGTCATCATGGCCCGCAGCGCCCCCTGCCGGGCCAGCGCCTCCAGGGCCTGGCCCATGTCCGGCCGCTTTTGAAGGCTCACCGGCTCCATCACATTGCCCATGGCCAGGGCCAACTGCCGGGCGTCCCCCTGCTGCAAGGCCTGCTGGGCTTGATCCGTTTGGGGCCGGACCACCTGCCGGGAGGGCAGGCTGTCAAAGGCCCGAAAGATTTCCGGCGTGGATAGGCCCTGGCAGGGCTGGACCACCACCAGCCAAAAGGGATGGCGGCAGGGCAACGGGGTGAGCACTTCGCCGATGCCCCCCACCCGGCACAGCCCGCCGGTGAGCAAAAACGGCACATCCGCGCCAATAGAAAGGCCCAAGGCTAGCAACTGTTCCTGGGGAAGCCGCAGCCCCCAGAGCTGGCACAGCCCCAGCAAGGCTGCCGCCGCGTCCGCGCTGCCGCCGCCCATGCCCGCCCCTGTGGGAATGCGCTTTTCCAGCCGCATGTGCGCGCCTTTTTCGCAGCCGGTGGCGTGTCGCAAGGCCAGCGCTGCTTTCATCACCAGGTTTTTCTCATCCAGGGGCACCGCCGTGGCCTGGGCGTCCATCCAATGGCTACGCGGCTGGAGGGAGTGTAGGGGGGCCTCTGCGTTCTGGCCCCCCGCCCCCAACTCCGCCACTTCCAGCGCCAGGCCCTCTGCCTGGGTCACCCACAGGGTATCGTGCCAGGCCACGCTGGAAAGCAGCATGTCCATCCGGTGGTATCCGTCCGGGCGCGTTCCCAGAATGTCCAGGGTCCAGTTGATCTTTGCCCTTGCCGTCACCCGCAGCATTGCAACGCACCCCTACTTATGCTATAGTAGGGCTATTATAGCAGGTTTTGGTCGCCATGGAAACCTGATGAAGAAGGGGGAGGCTGCCGGTGTCCAGCACACCCATTTTGCTGTCGCTGCAAGCCACGGCCTCCCTGGAGGGGGACCCCAGCGAAGCCATGCAGCTCTTAACCTCCGGCGAGCTGGAAACCCTGCCGGACGGGTATGTGCTGCGCTATGAGGAAACCCTGGACGAGGATGCCCCTCCCACCCAGGTGCAGCTGTCCCTGCAAAAGGGCGTGGTGAGCATGCTTCGCCACGGCGCATATGAGACCAACATGGTCTTTCGCAAGGGCCAGCGCTACGAAAGCCAGTACCTGACCCCCCAGGGAGCCATGGAGCTGGCCATTTTCCCCACCAAGGTGGACTTCCAGGTGGACCCCCAGGGCGGGAAGCTGCGCCTGCAATACCAGTTGGACCTAAACGGGCAGTTCGCCGCCATGCATGATTTGGACCTGCGCTTTGCGGTGAAGCAAAGCCATGGGTAGCCCCCCGCAGTGGCTGGGCGCTTTGCAACAAAGCGCCTATGCCTGCTTGGCGGAATCTGACGCGCCCTGCTTTTTGCGCCGCAGCCAGGACGACGCCTTTTTATTTGTGACAGACTTGCCGCGCCACGTAGAGGAAGCCCGATGGCAACCCCTGCTGCCCCAGCTGGCGCGGGCCGGTTTCCTGTGCCGCCCGGACCCGTCCCGGGGGCTTTTGAACCTGGATGCGGAACTGGCGGCCTACGAAGCCCTGCTGGCATCTTTGCCCCTGGCTCCGCCCCCTTTTCCCCCCAGCGATGCGCTGCACGCGGCCTACGCCCTGTGCCGTTTGCTGCTGCTGCACCCCGCGCCCCTGGCCCACCAGCCCTTAGGTCCTTTGCGGCATTTGCTCAAGCAATGGGCCGGGGGCTCTCCGGCCTTGGTGCTGCGGGCCGTTTTCCCTTTGCGGGAGGCCGCCGCCGGGCTGCTGCGTGAGAAACAACCCCTGCCCCATGCCGCCGGGCAGCTTCTGAGCGCCTGGCTGGCGCAAAGGGCGGGGACGCAAAAGATTTGATACGCAAAGGCTTGAGATGCCCATGCTTTCCAAGGAGGCTCTCCCATGATTGTAGAATACTTTGGCCACGATCTTTTCCGCCTCACCCTGGCGGACGGCACGCTGTTGGTCGCCGACCCCTACGGCTCCTTCCATCAGTACCCCCGGCGGCGGCTGCGGGCGGACGTTTGCACCGTCAGCCATGACCATCACGACCATAACGCTGTGGACTCCCTGGAGGGCAGCCCCATCATCCTCCGCACCGCCGGTATGCACCTGCCCAGGCCGGGGCTGACAATCACCGGCGTGCCCACCTTCCATGATGAGGTCCATGGCCAAAAGCGGGGCCCAAACCTGGCGTTCCTCATCGAGGCGGAGGGCCTGCGCCTGGTGCACCTAGGCGATTTGGGGCATGTGCTGACGGAGGCGCAGGCGGAAATCCTCTTCGCGCCGGATGTGCTGCTGCTGCCTGTGGGCGGCACGTACACCATCGACGCCCCCACCGCCCGAACCGTCATGGACCAGCTGCGGCCCAAGGTGACCATTCCCATGCATTACCAAACCCAGGCGGATTTGGACATGCCCATTGCCCCCGTGGCGGACTTTCTTGCGCTGCTGCGGGCGGACCCGGTCCCCATGCCCTTGCTGCGCATCACGGAGCAGGACATCTCCCAGCGGCCCGGCCTGCTTCTGATGACCACGCCGGAGGGCCTTTAGCCAAAAAGCAAAAAGGGTTGACAAGCCCTTTCCTCCCCGATAAAATCTACAAGGAATGCATCATACAAAGGAGCTTGCCACCCATGAAATACGTATTCATCACCGGCGGCGTGGTCTCTTCCTTGGGCAAGGGACTGACCGCGGCCTCCCTGGGCCGTTTGCTGCGCGCCAGGGGCTACCAGGTCTCCCTGCAAAAATTGGACCTGTATTACAATGTGGAGCCTGGCTTTCTCAGCCCGCTGGAACACGGGGAGGCCTTCATTACCGAGGATGGCACCGCCGCCGACTTGGACCTGGGCCATTACGAGCGCTTCGTGGACATCTTTTTGACCGGCAAGGCCAGCTCCACCACCGGCAAGATTCACAAGCGGCTCATTGACCGGGAACTGCGGGGCGATTACCACGGCTCCACCATCCAGGCCATCCCCCACGTGGCCAACGAAATCAAAACCAGCATCCGGGAGGCCGCCCAGGAAAGCGGCGCGGACATCGCCATCATTGAAATCGGCGGCACCGTGGGCGACATGGAGGCCGCCGTGTACCTGGAGGCCATCCGCCAAATGCGCTGGGAGTGTGAAAATCCCAGCGATTGCTGCTACATTCACGTCACGCTGATGCCCTACATCGCCACGGCGGGAGAATTAAAAACCAAGCCCACCCAAAACAGCGTCAAGGAGCTGCGCTCCTTGGGCATTCAGCCGGACATCATCGTTTGCCGCACCGAGGTGCCCATGACCGGCGAGGCCAAGGACAAAATCGCCTTGTTTTGCAACGTGCGGGTGGGCAACGTCATTGAAAACAGCGACGTGCCCAGCCTGTACGAGCTTCCCCTGGCCCTGGAAAAGGAAGGCCTGGCCAAGACTGTACTGGCGGAGCTGGAACTGGCCGACAGACCCCCGGACCTGGAGGACTGGAAAGCCATGGTCCAGCAGAGCTATGCCGCCACGGAAACCCTGCGGGTGGCCCTGGTGGGCAAGTACCACACCGTGCCCGACGCCTACCTCTCCGTGAACGAATCCCTGCGCCACGCGGGCTTTGCCAACGGCGTGCGGGTGGCGATTCATTCCATCAACGCCGAGGACCTCACCGAAGATACGGCGGCCTCGCTGCTTGCAGGCCACGCCGCCATCATTGTTCCCGGCGGCTTTGGCGACCGGGGCGCAGAAGGGGTCCTGTACGCCGCCCGCTATGCCCGGGAAAACCAGGTTCCCTTTTTGGCCATTGGCTTTGGCATGCAGCTGGCCGTGGTGGAAGCCGCCCGCAACCTGCTGGGCATCGGCGACGCCCATACCACAGAGGTGGACCCCTCCACCCCTCACCCGGTGGTGCGCATCCCCGAGGACCGGATCTGCCAAAACGACAGCCGTGGGGCCGCCCGGATGGGCGCGGGCTATGTGCGGCTTGCGGAGGGCAAGGTGCGCCAGGTGTATGGGCAGGATGTGGTGCGGGAGCGGCACAGCAACCGCTATGAAGTGGACCCGGCCTATGTGGAACCCCTGATGGACAAAGGGTTCCGCATGGTGGGCACCAGCGCCGAGGCCGGGTATCCTGAAATTTTTGAGCAGGCGGGCCATCCCTTCTATGTGACGGTGCTCTACCATCCGGAGTTTTTATCCCGCCCTGGCCGCCCGCATCCGCTGTTTTACGCGCTGCTGGCCGCCGCGAAGGAAAAGGCCTGAGGGCCGTTGGCGATCCAATTGGAAACGATGATACTAAGGGGAGAGCTAGGGGGAACGGCGAGGTGGCAGTCGGTGTCGCGCATTGCGCTACCGCTTATGCGCTCGCCTCCTTATCCCACCTCTCGTTCGCTTGCCGCTACGCGGCACAGCCCACAGGGCTGGCGCTCACTGGCGGTGCCCTTTGCTCCCCCCTTAGCAATCCCCCCAATACCCCCTCCCCGCCCGGGCTCGGCCCGGACCCGCCGGGCTCCGCCCGGACCCGTTGCAGATATGGGCAAAAAGCGTTTGCCCCTGTGCGGTCAAGAGGGGTATGACAGGTTGCGACTTGTATACAGCGGCTAACATGCATAGGAACAAAAGTAACCCGTCCTAGTGGAGACGGGTCCGCGCAGAGCCCGGCGGGGTCTGGGGCACCGCCAGTGAGCGCCAGCCCTGTGGCAACGGAGGGAAGTGTCCGCCCAGTGGGCGGTGCCGCGTAGCGGCAAGCGACCCGAAGTTGGGGGATGAGGCGAGCGCACAAGCGGCAGCGCAGTGCGCGACACCGAAGAGCCGGAACTGTGCCCCGAAGGGGCAAGCGAACCGAGGGAGGCCATAGGCCGACTAGCAACCGAGCTTGCGAAGCAAGCGAATTGCGTAGCCTCGGCCAAGCGAAGCGCTGGTCGAGGCCGAAGATAGAGGTGGGATAAGGAGGCGAGCGCATAAGCGGTAGCGCAATGCGCAACACCGACTGCCACCTCGCCGTTCCCCCCAGCCTTCCCCTTAGCATCGTATCCAGTTGGGCCACCAACTGCCGTCAGGTTTGCCCACCAACTGCCCTCAGCCTGCGTGGACTGGCAGGCCAGATCAAAGGGCCCCCTTCCCCATCCTTTCCCATGGTTTTCCCTGGCAGCGCCTGGGTTTCGCCTGCCTTTCGTTACAAGTTGTTTATTCCCTTCCTGGGGAAATTGTGCTATAATCACACTTGTATGCTGGCTTCCCTCCGGGGTCCCAAGGGTGGCGGCATCCAGAGTTTACAGAGGAAAGGAGGCGCACGCATGCAACCCAACGCGCCTTCGCAGCGCAGGCCCAACGGCAACTACCCTACCCCAGAGCGGCGCCCCACCAAGGACTACGCTCCCAAAAAGCGCAAAAGCAAAGCGGCGTCCATCCTTCCGGTGATGCTGCTGTTCATTGGCTTACTTCTGGTAATGTATGTCATCTTCCCCAAGCAAGCGGGCCGACATGTGGGGGCCTCCGTCTATGACGGCCTGGTCATCAGCGAGGTGATGGCGGCCAATTCTTCCGCCGTGCCCGATGAAAACGGCGAGTTCAGCGATTGGCTGGAGCTGTACAACGGCACTGGCGCGGATTTGAATTTGGAAGGGGTTATGCTCACCAACCGCACGGACCGCATCACCTTTCCGTTTCCCTCCTACCTGCTCAGGGCGGGAGAGCGGGTCATCGTCTTTGCGTCCGACAGCTACCAGCTGGACCCCAACAAGCCCTTCCACGGCAAGTTCAAAATCTCTTCCGCCGGGGATCATCTGTACCTGTATGATCCGGGCATGTATTTGATTGACGAGGTCATCACCCCCACCCTCACCGCAGATACCAGCTATATCCGGGTGGGCGTTTCCGCCGACGGGAAGGCCCAGTATGAAACCACGGATTTTTACAGCCCGGGTTTTGAGGACAACGAGCAGGGGTTTATCGCCTACCGCACCGCCAAGTCCATGGAAAGCGGCGCGCTGGTCATCAACGAGGTCTGCCCGGACCCCCGGGTGGGCATCCTGGACGAGGATGGCGAGATCGTGGACTGGGTGGAGCTTCGCAACAACACCAACGAGCCCATCTCCCTGGCGGGCTTTTGCCTCAGCGACAAGGAGAACCGGCCCATGAAATGGCGTTTTCCAGACAGCGCCATCATCCCCGCCAACAGCTACTACCTGGTGTTTTGCAGCGGGAAGGACAAGCTGCAGCAAAACGGCATCCCCCACACCAACTTTGGCGTCAGCGCCGAGCGGGAGACCGTGGTGCTCTCCGATCCCTACGGCCGCCTCATCGACCGCATTTCCATCGAAAACGTCCCGGCGGACTATTCCGTAGGCCGGAATGCCACCGGCGCCTGGGAATTCTTTCCCCTGGCCACCCCGGGCCAGAGCAATGATGTCCAGGGCCAGAGCAAGACGGACGAAATGTTCCGCTCCTTCAACCCCACCGGCGTTTTCATCAGCGAGGTGATGGCCTCCAACGATCTGACCATTCTGGGTTCCTCCACCTTTGCCTGCGACTATGTGGAGCTGTACAACTCCTCCTCTAAGGCCGTAGACCTCAGCTATTACGGCCTCAGCGACAACCTGAAACGCCCGCGCAAATGGCAGTTCCCCCAGGGAGCTGCCATTGAGCCGGGCGAATATAAAATCATCTATTTGGATGGGAACACCGCCATCTCCACCTATTATGAGCTGCATACCAATTTCAGCCTCACCCGTGCCGGAGGCGAAACCATCACCTTTTGCGACCCCTCGGGCCGCGTGTTGGACCGCATCCCCCTTTCCATGATCCCCACGGACCACAGCTATGGCCGCACCCTGGGCTCCCCCGGTTTTTATTACTATGACGCTCCCACCCCCGGCGCCGCCAACGGCTCGGGATACTATGGCTACACGAACAAACCCGCCTTTTCCCAGCGCGGCGGTGAATATAAAGGCTCCGTAGAGGTCAGCATTGCCATTCCGGAAAACGCTACCGTTTACTATACCCTGGACGGCTCCATCCCCACGGAGGCTGCCGCCCAGTATCATGAAGGCGATGTGTTTGACATCAGCCGCGTTACCGTGCTTCGCGCCAGGGCCTTTGACCCCTCCGGCATGCTGCAGCCCAGCGAGATCATCACCCAGACCTATCTGCCCAACCTCTACCATGCCTTCCCCATCGTCAGCCTGGTCACCGACCCCACAGAGCTGTGGGACCCTCAGCGGGGCATGCTCACCGTGGGAGAAAACGTCATCAAGGACAAGATCCCCTTCAAAAACACGATTTATCGGGAATTTGGCAAGATCGCCCGGCCTGGCTTTGTGGAACTGTACGACAAGGAAGGCAACCAGGTGCTAAGCCAGGGTGTGGAGTTTGGCCTGCAAGGCCAGTACAGCTTGGACATGCCCCAAAAAACCTTCAAGGTGCGGGCCAAGGCCAAGTACGGGGCCAAATTCTTTGAGGCCAAGCTGTTTGAGGACCGCGACTTTACGCAGTTCAAAAGCTTTGTGCTGCGCACCAGCGGCAACGACAGCGCCTGGACCCGCCTGAACGACGGCTTCCAGGGCCGCCTCATCGACCGCTTCAACGAGGTGACGGACGATCCCACCGATGTGATCCACCAGGCCTGGTCCCCGGTGGTGGTGTACTTAAACGGCGTGTACTGGGGCCATTTCAACCTGCGGGAGCGGGTGGACCGGTTCTTTGTGGCCCAGCATGAAAACCTGGATTTGGCTCTGGCGGACAACATGGACATTTTGGAGGCCAATGCCACCAGCCGAAATGTGAACTGGGGCTCTAGCAAGGAATATCTGGACCTGATCAAAAAGGCCAAGACCCTGTCCCCCGGCAAGAGCGAAGCGGACCTAAAATACCTCACAGACCGGATTGATGTGGACAATTATTTGGATTACATGGCCTTTGAAATGTACTTTGGCAACTCCGACCCCGGCAACATCCGGTTCTATAAGCTAAAAACCGAAGGCAGCAAGTGGAAGTGGATCTTCTACGACGCGGATTACGGCCTGTTCAACAGCGGCTTTGACAGCCCCACCAGCTATTTGAAGGACAAGGGCGCGGGCCAGCAGAACATCGACAATACGCTGATCCGCAAGCTGCTGGAAAACGACCAGATGCAGGACAAATTTTTGACCCGGCTGGGCGAGATTTACCAGGTGCTCACCACGGATTTTATGCTGGCGGAATTCAACGCCATGGCTGGCCAGCTGGAGCCGGAAATGCCCATGCACTTTGCCCGCTGGGCCGAGGAGACCGACAAGGCCATCACCTTTGACAACCCCACCACTCCGGAGGGCGCGCTGCGCTACTGGTACACCCGTCTGGACCGCACCCGCAACGTGCTGAAAAAGCGGCCCACCTATTTCTACGAAATGGTGCAGGAGCGCTTCCAGCTCACCCCGGAGCAAATGGTGCAGTATTTTGGCGAAAAGCCTGCCCTGCCCCCGGACGCCACCTTCACGGAGGGGAAAAAATGGGGATAACTCGCTCCCTTTTCCTTGACAAAAGCGCTTACACGCCCTACTATATTCCCATTGATACCAAGGAGGCGTCTTTTCTATGAACGTTTCTGCCCTATCCCAAGCCATGAGCGCCAGCAACCTGGTGGATGCCACCGGCTTAGCCGCCCAGTTCAAAAGCATCGTGCCCCTGGATTTATTCATCTCCTTGGGCCTTGGCTTCGTGGTGGGCATTGTCATCGCCCTGGTGTACCGCAAAACCTACCGGGGCGTGCTGTACAGCCCTTCCTTTACTTTGACCCTGGTCATGCTCACCCTCATCACCACCCCGGTGGTCATGTGCATCAAAAGCGATATCGCGCTGTCCATGGGTATGGTGGGCGCGCTGTCTATTGTGCGCTTCCGCACCGCGGTGAAGGACCCCATGGACACCGCCTACATGTTCTGGTCTTTGACCATGGGCATTCTGCTGGGGGCAGGGCTGCACCTGGTGGCGCTGATCGTGGTGCTTTGCATCTCCGTGCTGATGTTCGTTCTTACCTTTGTGAAATTCACCGCCCCCAACGCCTACTTGCTGGTGATGCACTACGATGAGTACTGCGAGTCCGCCATCAACAAGGAATTGGACCGCTCGGTGAAATCCTACAAGCTCCGCTCCAAGACCCTCACCCGGGCGGGCGCGGAAATGACCTTTGAAGTGCGCCTTAGTGAGCGCCACGAAGTGGTCACCCGCATGCTGGACATTGATGGCGTGCACGACGCCACCTTGGTGGCCTGCCAAAGCGAAGTGGGCGCGTAAGCCCTTGCCCGCAATCCGCTTTGGGAGGTGACGCCGGATGGATTTTGCCATGCCCCTTCGGCATGAACTAAAATACTTTATTTCCCCCTTGGAATACCAGGTGCTGCACCGGGTGTTGGACCAGATTCTGGACCGGGACCCCAACGGGGACGAAAACAACGAGTACCACATTCGCTCCCTGTATTTTGATACGTTTTTTAACGCCGCGGTTGCGGACAAGGTCAGCGGCGTGAAGGACCGGGACAAATACCGCATTCGCATTTATAATTTTTCGGACAAGCTGATCCGCATGGAATGCAAAACCAAGGTGGGCGCGCTGATCTCCAAGCGGTCCCTGGGCATTCCCAAGCTGCTGGCGGAGCAACTGATGGCCGGGGACCCCACCGGGCTGGAACAGACCCATAGCGGCCTGCTGCGGGACCTTTACCGGGAAATGAAGCTGAACCTGCTGCGGCCCGTGGTGCTGGTGGACTATGTGCGGGAGGCCTACCTGCACCCGGCGGAGGAGGTGCGCATCACCTTTGACAAACAGCTGCGCACCGGGCTTTTTTCCAAAAACCTGTTTGACCCCTACGTGCCCACCCTCTCCCCCTTCGACCATGGGGAGATGATCCTGGAAATCAAGTTCAACCGCGTGCTACCGCCCTACATCCGCGATTTGCTCTGCTCCCATGTGCACAGCGCCCAAATCAGCGCCATTTCAAAATATGTGTGGTGCAGAAGGTTTGAGGAGTTTGAATAGTCGCTAGAGCAAATTCCGAAAACGTAGCAACAGGATTTGCGAGAGATTTTTCCCTGGCGCTCAGCCGAGGAAGGGAGGCATAGTGGGGCTATGCTGACCGGACGAGGCAACGCGCCTGGGGAAAAGATCCGTAAAGACTGTGCTATGTTTTCGGAATTTGCTCTAATGCTTCGGCAAAGTGTGCAGGCCCACTTTGCCGAAGCATTCCACTTACCGCTCTTTCATCCTGTTCTGCACCCAGCTGGTACATCCCACCATCAGCAGCACAAAAACCCCCACAAAGATGGGCAATGCGCCCAGGCTCAACCAAGTGGCCAAAAAGCCGAACAGGGGCGGCACCACAATATTGCCCACATAGGCCATGGCCATCTGCAAACCCATCATGGACTGGGAAACCTCGCTGCCAAACACCAGCGGGGTTTGGTGCAAAATCGCGGGAAAAATGGGGGCAAAACCTAGCCCCACCAAAAAGATAGCCACCGGCAGCAGCGCCGTGGGGATGGGACACAGCAGCAGTACCACGCCCACCAGGGCGCAGCCTTCTCCCAACAGAATCATGCGGGCATGATTGAGGCGCATGGACAGGAAGCCGGAGGCGAAACGGCCTACGGTAATGCCCAGGTAAAAAGCCGACACCCAGATGGCCGCCTGCTCCGGGGCAATGCCCTTGGCGCCCACCAAGAAGCTAGCGCTCCACAGGCCCATGGTAGCCTCCGCGCCGCAGTAGAACAGAAGGGCCGCAAATACGGGCTTGGCCTTGGGCAGCCCCATGCTTTGCCCCAGAGACAGCATCTTGATGGAGGCTTCGTCCGCGTGCTTTTCTTCCTTGGCCTTCTTCCACAGGGGCAAGGTCACCAGCAGGATGCCCGCAAACACCATTTGAAAAGCAGTCATGAAGGAATAGCCGCCCCGCCAGCTGCCTGTGGCCTGCAGCACCGCGCCAATGATCACCGGCCCCATGGACGCGCCCACGCCCCAAAAGCAATGCAGCCAGTTCATATGCTTGGCTTCATAGTGCAAGGCTACAAAGTTGTTCAGGGCGGAGTCCACCGCGCCTGCGCCCAAACCCAGGGGAATGCCGAATACCAGCAGCCACGGGAAGGCGGGGGCCAGGCTGAAGCCCAGCAAGGCCAACGCCGTCATGGCCACGCTAACCACCATCACCTTGCCGGTGCCAAAGCGGGCAATGACGCGGACGCTGAGCAGGCTGGACACCACCGTGCCCAGGGAGGTCACCAGGGAAACAGGCCCCGCCATGGAAACGGAAACGCCCAGGGCCTGGTGCATGGCGGGCCAGGTAGCGCCCAGCAGGGAATCGGGGATGCCCAGGCTGATAAAGGCGGCATAAATCAGGATCAACAGTGCTGTCACGGTGTCAAAAGCTCCTCTCCATTTACAAGGACCCGTCGGGCCCTCCTCCCTGTATTACAGGGCGCCCCGGAACCCTTTGCCGATGATCTCTCCGGTATTGGTGATCAAAATAAAGCAGAGGGGGTCCACTTCTTTGGCGAACTGCCGCAGCCGGATGGCCTGGCCCCGGTTCACCACCGTCATGATGATCACCTTGTTTTCGTGGGTATAGGCCCCCTCGGCGGCGATTTCCGTGGCCCCCCGGTTCAGGGTTTTCACAATGTATTCCACAATGGGCTCCGGCGTGGCGGTAATGATCTGGAAGCATTTGTGGATCTTGATGCTTTCCAGAACCGTGTCCACCAGCACCGCCTTCACAATGAGGCCCAGCATGCTAAACAGCCCGGTTTCCATGCCAAAGGCAAAGCAGGCGGCCACGGTGATTACGAAGTCCACACAAAAGAGGCAGTTGCCAATGTTGACGGAGGTTTTGCGCTTCAGCACCATGGCCACGATGTCCGTGCCGCCGCTGGAAGCCTGCAGGTTGAACAAAATGGCGCTTCCCACCGCCGGGAGCATCACGGAAAAAATCAGCTCCAGCAGGGGCTGGGAGGTCATGGGCCGTTCCATGGGGAAAACGGCCTCCAAAGCCCAGATGAGGCCGGACATCAGCAGGCTGCAATAGGCGGTGCGCAGGCCAAAGGACCGCCCAAACAGCAAAAAACCCACGATCAGCAACAGCTGGTTGATGATGAACACCAGCGCGCCGGGGGTCAGGTTGTGGATATAATGGCCCAGGACCACGGCCATGCCGCTGACGCCGCCGGTGGAGAAGTGGTTGGGAAACTTAAAAAAATAGACGCCCACGGAAATCAGCACGGTGCCCAGGGTCAAATACCCATACTCTTTCCAGGCAAAGCTCTTCCCTTTCTCCTGCCCCTGCATGTCCCGCCGCCTTCCCGGACCCTGGCCGAAATTTTTGAGCCATGGGCCGTTTCACTCGCTCTATTTTATGCTAAACTGGTTCCAGTTGCAATCCCAAGATTGGGCGCATCACCACCGGCTTTTCCAAAGGCCTTTACAGAGGAGGAAAACCATGTCTCCGCTTGCTTTGGCGCTGCTTGGCACCACGTTTACCTGCCTGGCCACGGCCCTGGGGGCGGCCACCGTCTTTTTCTTTCGCAAGGACATTCCCGCAAACTGGCAGCGGGCCTTTTTGGGCTTTGCCGCCGGGGTGATGATCGCGGCCTCGGTGTGGTCGCTACTGATCCCCTCCCTGGACATGGCGGCGGAGCAGGGGCTGGCCCTCTCCTGGCTGCCCGCAGCGGGCGGCTTTGCCTTGGGCGCGGCCTTTTTGCTGCTGCTGGACCGCCTGCTGCCCCATATGCATCCTGGCAGCGAGGAAGCGGAGGGGCTGCCCAGCCATCTGGCCAAAACCACCATGCTGGTGCTGGCAGTGACGCTGCACAACATTCCGGAAGGCCTGGCGGTGGGCCTGGCCTTTGGCCTAGCCAGCTCCGGGGGCGGCGCGGTGTCCCTTTCCGGCGCCATGGCCCTGGCGCTGGGCATGGCGCTGCAAAACTTCCCGGAAGGGGCGGCCATCTCCCTGCCGCTGAAAAAGCAAGGCATGAGCAATCGCAGAAGCTTCTTCTGGGGGGCCATGAGCGGCGTGGTGGAGCCCATCGCGGGGGTGGTCGGCGTGCTGCTGGCCAGCGGGGTCAGCGCCATCATGCCCTGGTTTTTATCCTTTGCCGCCGGGGCCATGATTTATGTGGTGGTGGAAGAGCTGATCCCCGAAGCCCATCTGGGCGAGCACAGCCACACCGGCACCCTCAGCGTCATGGCGGGCTTTTTGGTGATGATGGTGCTGGACGTGGCCCTGGGCTGACGCGGCCCTTTTCTATGGAACCGCCGAGCCCCGGGAAAACTGGTAGAAATACAGGCCGTTTCGCTCCGCCAGCAACCGGTATTCGATGTCCCCGCCCAGCCAACTGCGGATATGGGGCGTCAGGTTCTTGGGCGGGCCATAGGTATAGCCCACCACCACCAGGTTTTCCCGCAGGTAGTCCTCCGGGGTGAAGTGGCGGCGGTCCAGGCCGAACTGCGCCATCTGCTTGGCCTGGGCAGGGGTATCCGTCTCCCAGTCGCCCCAGGGCAGCAGGTTCTTGGGCACGCCCTCAGAGACGTCCGGGAACAGGCGAATGTCCCGGAAATCCACGGGGCTAAAAAGGACCAGCTTGTTTGGATTGTCCCGGGCGTAGTCTTCCAGGGTTTCCATGTTTCTGGTTTGAACGGCCTGAAAGGCGCGCCGCTCCGGGTCCAGCACGCTTTGGACCTGCAGCGCCGTCACCAGCACTGCCCCGGCCAGCAGCACCCCCGCCAGGACGCGCCAAGGGCCCTTCTTTGGGGGCCGCCTCTCTGCCGGACCCTCTGGGGCCGCAGCCCAGGGAACACCCAGCAGCAGGCAGGTCATCAGCGCGCTGGCGGGCAGCAGGGCGCTGGCAATGGCCCGCAAAAAAATGCGCCCGTTCCAGCCCAGCACTAGCCACAACAGTCCGCAGCCCAGCAGAGCAGCGGGAGCGCAGAGCCAGGCCCCTGTTCCGGGTCCCTTCCGGCGGGCTGCCAGCCAGCTATAGACCCCGGCGCAAAGCACCGTCAACCCCCCGGCCAGGACCCACGCTATATTTTCATCAAAAAAATCCTTCACCAGCTTGGCCGCCCCGTACAGATGGGCCGCCACCCCCGCGTCCCCCGGTACCCGGGGGCTTTGCGCCGTGCGCTGGATGTCGAAGGCCTCCGCCGTGATGTTTTCATCCAAAAAGTACCATTCCGTCACCAGCAAAAGCTCTTCCTTTGTCCAGCCGGTTTGGTCCAGCACGGCGGGGCTCCGGTTGTACATAAAGTCCGTAAAATCAAACAATTCCTGGCGGGACTGGTTCAGCTTCACCAAGGGCTCCGCCTGTTGCAGGCGGATGTCCAGCGCCCGTATGCCTACGCAAAGGCCCAGGCATGCCGCGCACAGCGCCGCCGCCCGCAAAAAGGGTTTCATGGCCGCCAGGCTGCGCAGGCATTCATGCCTCCAAGCCAGCCACACCAAAGCCAAGGCCCAAAAAGCCAGGGCCGGCAAGGCGCTAAGGGAGCGCCATTGGTACGCGGCCACCAGCAGCCCGATGGACCCGGCCATGCCCCCCCAGGGGAGGGACTTTGTCCCTTCTCTCCTGGCGTCCAGAGACATTAGCTGCGCCACCGCCGCCGCGCCCAGCAGCGCACTGGTGGTGGTGTAGGTGGGCAGCGCGTAAAAGAAAAACAGATAGGCTCCAAAAAAAGCCAGGCCTGCCAGCCTGCCGGGGCCCCATTTCCCTTGCCCGGTAAAGCCGCACAGGCAAATGCTCTTCACCATCACCACCCCGGCCAGCCAGAGGCTGAGCAGCTGCAACAAGGTCACCCAGGCCACGCCAGGAAACGCCGCCGACAGGCCGTACAGCAAATAGGTCAGCAGGGAGTGGTAGAACAGATGGAAGGTGTTGAGAAAGCCCCCTTCGTATCCCATAAAGGAGCGCACCGTGGGGGTGTCGTCCGTCTCAATGTAATGCATGCCTGTGGTGCAGGCAATCAGCAGCATGCCTGCCGTCACAAGCGCCACCGCAAACAGCCACGCTTTCCGGTTGGCCTCCCTCACTCTTTTCCCTCCCTATCCTGTGGGTTCTGCCATGGTCTGGGTTTGGCGCTATGGCCCGCCCTTGGCTCATGGGGGCGGTCCCCCGCTGCCAGGCCCTTCATACCCGTAAAAGCACACCCCGTCTTGGGAACCGTATCGCTTCACCTGGGGCGCTTGCCCCAGCGCCCCGGCCACATATTCCGTCAGCTCCTGGGGCGGGCCCTGGGCGTCCCCCAGCGCCAGCACATTGCCCCGCAAAAAATCCCGGGCGGTGAAGTGGTTCCGGTCCAGGCCCAGCAAGGCAAACTGCTTCTGCTGCCCCAGGCTGCCCGTATCCCAGCCGCCCCAGGCCGCCAGGTTTTGCGGCACAGGCTGGCCTTGGCTGGGGAACAGGCGGCAATCCCGCCACTGCCCCACGCCGTATACAATCAGCTTGTCGGGGTTGTCCCGTGCGAAGGCCTCCAAGGCCCAGGCGGTACGGTCATTGTCGTCATGGAACTGTTGATAGTAGGGGCTGGTCACGTCCCGGTAGCTGGCATAGCTGCTCAACAGGGCCAGACCTGTCAGTAAAATGGCACAGACCCGCTGGCCCCGGCGGTAGGCCGCCGTCCTGGCCGGGTCTGTCCTGGCGCTGAGCAGCAGGCAGGCGATGAAGGCCGCGGCGGGAATGAGCGCGCTTACAAAAGTCCTGGTCAGCATCCGGTCCACCCAGAGCAGGTATGCTTCAAACAAGCCCGTCCCCAGCAGGGCCAGCAGCCCCCAAAGCCAGCTTCCCCGCCTTTGATCCTTTGCTTGGCACACCTGCCAGATGGAAAAGGCGGCGCTGCCTACCACCAGCGCCGTGGCCAAAACCCACTGCCAGGCCAGCCGAAAGAACACCCAGGCCCTGTGCGCCAGTTGGGCCAGACTGTCCACCGGCTGTGCCAGGGACAGCGCGTTGGGCCGCTGGCTGCTGGCCTGCTGCCTCATGGCTTCGGCGGTAATCTTTTCGTCCAGCAGGTACCACCCGGAAATCAGCCGGGTCTCCTCCGCGCTCCACAGCCCCTGCCCCGCCTGGGTATTGGGGTTTCTCTGAAAATCCGTGTAATCAAACAGCTCGTTTCTGGCGTTCTGCCAGTCCATGTAGCCCTCCAGGCCCTGGGCTTTCACATCCAGCGCCCGGATGCCATACAGCAGCGCAAAGCAAGCCAGGCACAGGGCCAGGCTCTTGCCATAGAGGGCCAGCCCCCGGGGCGGTTTGGGCTTTCCCTTGGCCGCAAACAGCGCCCCCTCCTGCCAGGCCTGCCAGCCCAGGGCCAGCAGCCAAAAGGCCAGGGCAGGCAAGGCACTCATCAGCCGCCAGGCATAGGCCGCCAGCAGCAGCCCCATGGACCCTGCCATACCCCAGGCCGCCTTCTCCTGCACCCGAAGCGTACAAAGCTGCGCCACCGCCGCCGCGCCCAGCAGCGCCGCCGTGGTGGTATAGGTGAGCAAGGCCGTACATTCCACCAAGAACACGCCAAAGAACAGCGTACTGACGGCCATTCCCGGCAGCATCCGGCCCTGGCTCCGGATACTCATTTGGCAAAAGCTTTTCACCAGCACCACCCCTGCCAGCCACAGGCAGGCCAGCTGGACCCAGCTATACCAGGCAATGCCCGGAACCCAGCGGGAAAGCCCCGCCAACAAAAAAGTCAGCAGGGGATGCTGAAACACATGGAACGTGGGGATATGCCCGCCCTCGTATCCCAGCAAGGCCCGCACCGTGGGCGCGTCATCGGTTTCGGCATAGTAAAGGTCTGCTTTCAACCAAATTAGCAGCAGGCCCGCCGTCACCAGCAGCAGGGCAAAGAGCCAGGCTTGCTGATTGGCGCTTGGGTTGGCTTTGGGGTTGGCTTTTCTCACGCGGCTCTCTCCCTTCTGGTGTTGTGGCGCGGTGGGATGGCCTCAAGGCGCGGCCTGGGGGGCCGCCAGGCGGTACTGATAAAAGCAGAGCTCTCCCTGGACGCCCACCGCTTCATATTCCACCGGCTGCGCCAACATGCTTTCCACGTACTCCGTCAGGCCCTTGGGCGGGCCTTCGGTGTTGCCCATCACCAGCAGGTTGTGCCGCAGAAAGTCCTGGGCGGAAAAATCGGCGCGGTCCAGGCCGAACAAGGAGAACTGGTACTGCTGGCCCTGGCTGCCGGTTTCCCAATCCCCCCAGGCCGCCAGATTGTGGGGCACAGGCCTTCCTGTGCTGGGAAAAAGCCTGCTGTCCCGAAAATCGTCCGTGCTGTACAGGATAAACTGCTCCGGGTTTGCCCGGGCATAGGCCTCCAGGTTCCAGGCGGTTTGGTCGTTCACCTCGTGCAGCAGCTGGTAAAAGCGGCTGGTGACGTTCTGATAGCTGGCCAACCCGGTGAGCAGCGCCAGGGCCGTAAGCAGCACGGCGCAGGCCCTTTGCGCCCTCTGATAAAGCCTGGAGGCATCCGGCCCGGTATGGGTCGTCAAAAACAGGCAGGCCATGAGGGCGCTACAGGGCAGCTGGGCGCTGAGAAACGTCCGGGGGAACAGCCGGTCCACCCACACCAGGTATAAGAAAAAGGCAGCCATGCCTGCGGTTGACAGCAGGAGGCAAAGCAGCGTTGCCGCTTTTTTCGGGCTGTGGCAAGCCCGCCACAGGCACCAGGCCCCGAAAAGGCCCGAAAGGACGGCCAGCCACACCCACTGCTTGTCCTCCCCCAAAAACCGCCGCGCCCGGCTTAGGCCCTGGGCAAGGCTCTCCCCGGGATTTTGGAGGGACAGGCGGCGGGGCGTTTGCGCCTGGGCTTGCTTTTGCAAGGCTTCTGTGGTGATGTTTGGGTCTAAAAAATACCAGTCGGACACCAGCCGCACTTCCGCCTCCGTCCAGCCGGTTTCTTCCAGGGCCTCCAGGCTGGGGGCTGTCTCAAAATCCGTATAGTCAAAAAGATGCGCCCTGGCCGCCTGCCAGGCCATGGGCTCTTCCATTTTGTTGAAAACCTTCACATCCAGCAAGCGAAGGCCGTATCCGGCCAAGCAGCAAACCAGCAGCAGGGCCACACCGACCCCGTAGGGCCGCAGAGAAGGCTGGACCGCCGGACCCTTCCCCGCCTCCGGACCCTTCCCAGCCGCTGGACCCTTCCTGGCAAACAGCGCGCCGTCCTGCCAGGCCTTCCAGCCCATTCCCAGCAGCCAAAAGGCCAGGGCAGGCCATAGGCTGGCATCCCGCCAGGCATAGGCGGCCAGCAGCAGCCCAACGGACCCGGCCAGGCCCCAGGCGGGTTTGCTGTCCATCCGCAGGGCGCAAAGCTGCGCCACCCCCGCCGCCCCCAAGAAAGCGGCGGTGGTGGTAAAGGTGGGCAGGGCACAGCTATACAAAGCCACAGCAGCAAAATACAGCAGGCTCACCGCCATGCCCGCCCCCATCCGGCCCCGGCACTGTTGCGCGATTTGACAAAAGCTTTTCACGATTACCCCATTGGCCAGCCAGATACAAAACAGCTGCACCCAGGAATACCAGGCCACCCCCGGCCACAGGGTGGAAAGCCCCGCCAGCAGATAAGTCAACAGGGTATGATGCACCAGATGGAACGTGGGGACCACGCCCCCCTCGTAGCCCATAAAGGCCCGTACCGTGGGGGTGTCATCGGTTTCCACATAGTGCATGCCCGTTTTCCACCAAACCAGCAACATGCCTGCCGTCACCAGCAGAATCGCAAACAGCCACGCTTTTTGATGGGCGGAAGCCGCCTTCTTCATGGGTGCGCTCCTTTTTTTCAAACATGCAACAGAAAAAGACTCTTGTGCCGAATCACAAACAGGTACGCGCTTTACAGCGAAAACTCCACCCGCACCACTTGCCCCACCAGGGTGATGTCCGGCAGCGCATAGGGCTCCGCCGTATACTCCCGGTCATAGCTTTGCAGCAGCACATGGAGGGCGTCCAGCTTCTTCACCTTGCGCAGCATCCGGTGCTTGCCCGCTTCCACCAGCATGATGGCCCCGTCGATGGGGCTGGCGGCGGGCACCACCAGGCAAAGGTCCTCCTTTAAGATGCGGAAGCCCCGCATGCTGTCATCCGGCACGGCCAGGTAAAACACCTTTTCCGGGGACGCGCCTTCAATGCGCCCGTCCAAAATGGGCAGCAGGCGGTGGTCCACCTCTTTCATCACGGCGTTATAAACAGGAACCCGTTTCAGCACGCTGGTCAAGGCGTCCAGCCAGATACCGCCCTGGGCCTTGGCGTCCTCTTCCCCAGCCTTGCTTTGGTACACGGGCTTTTCGTCCTCCTGGCCGGGCCGCTGGGCCGGGGCGGGCGTCAGCTTGCTGGGCTTCACCGTCTCCAAATCCACCGTGGCGGCAATATCGTCCAGGGAAAAGCCAGCCTCGGTCTGCTCCGCCAGGCCCATCTTTTTGAGAATGCGGCGGGCCTGGTCATCCGCAATGATGCGGGTGCCCGCCTCCACCTCTTTGATATAGCTTTCGCTGACTCCGCCCAGCTTGGCCACCTGCTTCATGGTCAGGTTCCGGCGCAGGCGCTCGGTATGCAATAAATCTCCCAGTCGGCTCATGGGTTCCCTCCAAAACAAGGATATGGTGTGAGTAGTATACCATATTTTGTCCGTTCTGTTGCCTCCTGTTCATTTTTCGTCTATTTTTTATCAGAATCCCCCTTCCGCTCTTTTAGAATGAGGCAAAATATGCTATACTATTATTGTATGTCCAGTGACAGATTGAGTTGGAACAGGAGGCTACGATCGATGCAATACTCCAGAGAAGTGGAAGAAATGGTATGTGTGAAAAAGGGCCCGAACCACGGCCCCGCACCCATCCCCGAAGAGGGCCGTTGGGTACAAAGCCGTGAGGTGAAGGATATCAGCGGCCTGACCCACGGCGTGGGCTGGTGCGCGCCCCAGCAGGGCACCTGCAAGCTGACCCTGAACGTGAAGGAAGGCATCATCCAGGAAGCGCTGCTGGAAACCATCGGCTGCAGCGGCATGACCCACTCCGCCGCCATGGCCGCGGAAATTCTGCCCGGCAAAACCGTGCTGGAAGCCCTGAACACAGACCTGGTCTGCGACGCCATCAACACCGCCATGCGGGAGCTGTTTTTGCAGATCGCCTATGGCCGCACCCAAAGCGCCTTCTCCGAGGACGGCCTGCCCATCGGCGCGGGCCTGGAGGACCTGGGCAAGGGCCTGCGCAGCCAAATCGGCACCATGTACGGCACCCTGAAAAAAGGCGTGCGCTATTTGGAAATGGCGGAAGGCTATGTGCTGAAGCTGGCGCTGGACAAGGGCGACGAGGTGATCGGCTACCAGTTTGTGCACCTGGGCAAGATGATGGAAGCCATCAAAAAGGGCACGGACCCCAAGGAAGCTTACGAAAAGAACGTCGGCACCTATGGCCGTTTTGCCGAGGCTGCCAAATACATTGACCCCCGCCATCAGTAAGAGAATTCGATAAGAGGTGAGAAGCAATATGGCTACTTTTGAAGGATACGAAAGACGAATCCAAAAAATTGAAAAGACGCTGGCCGAGTACGGCTTCCAGGATCTTGACTCGATGGCGCAGTTTGTGAAGGACAAGGGCGTGGACGTGGGCCCCATCGTGCGGGGCATTCAGCCCATCGCCTTTGACAACGCCGTGTGGGCCTATCAGCTGGGGGCCGCCATCGCGCTGAAAAAGGGCGCAAAAACCGCCGCCGAGGCTGCCGAGGCCATTGGCATCGGCCTGCAGGCCTTCTGCATCCCCGGTTCCGTGGCGGACCAGCGGGAAGTGGGCCTGGGCCATGGCAACCTGGGCGCTATGCTGCTGCGGGAAGAGACCGAGTGCTTCGCCTTCCTGGCCGGGCATGAGAGCTTTGCTGCCGCTGAAGGCGCCATCGGCATTGCCCGCACCGCCAACAAGGTGCGCAAAAAGCCCCTGCGGGTCATTTTGAACGGCCTGGGCAAGGATGCCGCGTTCATCATCAGCCGCATCAACGGCTTCACCTATGTGCAGACCCAGATGGATTACAGCACTGGTAAGGTGAAAATCGTCAAGGAAACCCCCTATTCCGACGGGGAAAAGGCCAAGGTTCGCTGCTATGGCTGCGATGACGTGACCGAGGGTGTGGACGTGATGCGGCTGGAAAAGGTGGACGTGTCCATCACCGGCAACAGCACCAACCCCACCCGCTTCCAGCACCCGGTGGCCGGCACCTACAAGAAGTGGGCCATCGAGAATGGCAAGAAATATTTCTCCGTGGCCTCCGGCGGCGGCACGGGCCGCACTTTGCACCCGGACAACATGGGCGCAGGTCCCGCCAGCTATGGCATGACCGACACCATGGGCCGCATGCACGGCGACGCCCAGTTTGCAGGGTCCTCCTCCGTGCCTGCCCACGTGGAAATGATGGGCCTCATCGGCATGGGCAACAACCCCATGGTGGGTGCGACGGTGGCCGTGGCTGTGGCCATTGAGGAAGCCGGGAAGTAAGGGACTACAAGGGTTTTAGAGAACCTTCCGTTCAGCGGAGGGTTCTTTTTTAGGGCAAAACCCGCTTTTTAGGGTGTTGTCCATTGAATGGTTAGGTGCATAATACAACCGATTGACAAACCCGTATCTACGTTATATACTTGGCCAATACCAAAATCTAGTTCGAGATGGAGAGAGAATCATGAAAAAGTTGCTGTCTATCCTTGTTTGCTTGATGATGGTGCTGTTGCTTGGCTGTGCAACCGCAGAGGGGCGCGCATTCGACGTGGCTCTCGAGCAGGTCGCAGAGTTGAACACGCGCTATTCGCTTTCATGGGTGGAGGATCAAAGTCTTCTACTTGTGAACACCCGTAGCGAAGGCTATCAGCTGATGACGCCCGAGGGCGAAGTCCTGTTCACCGTGGACAGTGCCAAAGTGTCCTATGAAAAGTACGGCTATTACCTCACAATCGAGGATTCCGGCTTAAATATGTGCGGGCTTCTCAACTCCCAGGGCGAGCTTGTGGTGCCCTACAGCTATTCAGATTTTGAAATGATATCCAACGAATATTGCATTGCCGTGTCGCTCGAAAGCACCACCGACGACGCCTACGATTACGCCTCCGGCTTCTTTGGCTCGGGCGACGATCATTACAACGTGCTTGCCTACGATTTTTATAATTTGACCACCAAGGAAAAGATCGGCAGCCTCTCCCGCTCCGACTTTAAACGCGATATCCTTCTATTGCACGACGGCTTCATGATCGAAAACCGCAGCGGCGTTGTGAAGGCCTATGATTTTTCACTCAATTTTGTCAAGGATGTGGAGGGCAGTTTCTACAGCCAAGACTTCTTCTATAACACCACCAACGCCATCTACAAAAACGGTGTCACTGACGACCAGCAGCTTGTGCTGGATGGGTATAAAGTCATCAACAAGCTCAGCGATAACGTCTACTCCATCCGTTCGGTGCTCAACGATATGTACGGCGCCATGGACAAGGACGGCAACATCATCATTCCTGCCGAATATACCGACATTAGCAGTACCGACGGCAACTACGTCATCGTCGGCATGGGCAATTACGACAACCGGGTGTTAGGGGTATACCGGATCGGGGAAGGCCTTGTTGTGCCCTGCGAATATGCTAAGTTCTCTCGCGCCAACAACGGCTATTTCAACAACGGCTATGTGATGTACAACCATGATGGAAAGCTCGGTTATGTAAGCCTTACGGGCGAAGTCACCAGCCCCGCCAAATACAAAGAGGACATCATTACCACCCTGGGCATCAGTTACTACGTTACCGACTTGGAAGGCAACTACATCCTTGCGGCGGCGGACGGCACCGAGACTGTGGTCGACTATGCCAGCCTTGAAAAATACGGCAACAACACCAATGGCCGTATGATAAAAGCCCAAAACAAGGACGGCGTGGAAGGCTATATCAATAGCTATGGCGAGGAAGTCACCGCCTTTGACGGCAATTTCTCCTACGCCAAATTCTCCTACAACGGCGATTATGTCTACTTTGATCATACGATTTACAAGGTTCGGTGACATTTTAGCCCCCGGCGAAAGCCGGGGGTTTTTAGACTGTCGAAGAAGATCCGTTGGGGGCTGCCGCCCCTAAAACCCGCCCAGGGCTTCGCCCTGGACCCTTTCTTGGGCCGTATTTCACACGGTCCCAGGCAGCTGTAAAAAAGAATTTTCACAAAAATAAGGCTTTTTCAGCAACCTGCCCCCGGCGAAAGCCGGGGGTTTCATCTTTGTTCTATATTCGCCGGCACCTACAGGATGGGCCCATCGGTATGGGCAACAACCCCACGGTGGGGCAGCGGTGGCCGGGGCCATTGAGGAAGCCGGCTTCCATTTCTTGCATTTATGAATCGAAGCCTGTATAATGACATGCGTTATAATCTTTATCAAAAAATACGGATAGGAGATTTTTCGTATGGATTTTACGGCACTTCTTATTTATTATGTCATCATGGGCGTTGTCTTTGGCTTCATCTGCAGATATGTGGCAAAGAGCAAGGGTTATGAAGGCGGCTTTGCCTGGGGTTTCTTCCTGGGTATTATCGGCTTATTAGTAGTTGGGTTTCGGCCTACCATTCAAAATCAACCCGCCAGCCCTTCAAGCCCCTCCGATACCCCCGACTCCCGTTCGTAAACCTTCCCTTTCCCTTGGCTAAAGCCACCTGAATTGGTGGCTGCTGCCAGCCGCAGTCAAAACCTGAATGGTTGCATTTGTTGCCGCGAACCTTGTTTGCCATAAAAAAACAAGGGTTTGCTTTTGTTGTGGTACGAAAAAACCACATCATTCCCCTACTCCCCGCTCAAACACTCCACCTTATACCCCCGGCTCTCCAAATCCTCCAGCACGCTGTCCCCCGGCAACACCAGGTGCAGCAGCCCCACGGTCACAAACAGCACCCGCCCTGGCTCCTCCCGCATCATGGCATCCAGGCGGTCCGCCATCAGCCGGTTCCGCCTGGTGATGAGCCCATGGTTGTATTCCTGCACAAAGGCTACATTCGGCTCCCCCTGCATCCCTGCCAAAAAGCTGTCCACAAAGGCCTGGCTGTTTCCCTGCCGCCACCAGGTGGGCCAAAGCTGCATATCCGCGTCCAGGCCGGTGGCCGTGGAGGGGTCCAGCACCACGCCTAGCGCCTGCTCCAGCATATATTCCTGCAAGGCCGGGCTAAACTGGTTAAAGGCGTCCAGTTGCTCCTGGGTGGTTTCCAGGTAGGCCACGGGCGCTTTTCTTTTTTTCACATAGCCCTCCAACACGGTTTCCACTCCCAGGGTCTCCGCCTCCGCCAGGTTGGCCGCCCCCATCATGTCGGCGGTGGTCTCCAGGGACAGGGCGGCCATGGCCGCCCAGGGGCGGTGCTTGTCAAAGGCATCGGAACGATAGCCTTTTCGCTTGCACACCTCCTGCACCCTGGCATAGCACTCCGGTGAAACCACGTCGTATAAGCGGGTCTTGTCGGTGAAATACATGCATTGCACCGCTGCCTGCACCGCCTCTTGGGAGGTGTTGTCGCACTCAAAAACAAAGGTCTCCGCCTCCTCCATGGCGGCCTGGAGGGCCGCCCCAAAGGGGTGCATCTCCTGGCTGCCGATGTGGATGGAGCCCAGCACATAGGCCGCGCCGCCCTCCTTGGTGACCTTGTAGAAAATGCCCTTCACGTCCGCCTCTTCCCCCTGGACGCCTGCAGCCACAGCCAGGCAGACCAGGACCATTATCACCGCCGCGCATCGTTGCAGCCTCATTCCGCTTCCCCCTCCGTCAGCCGCCGGTTGGCCTGACTGATGCTTTCCTTGCAAAACCGCCAGTGCTCCGGCAACAATTGTTCATACTCCCGCAGAAAATACCGTTCATCCGCCAGCACCACAATGCCCCGGTCCTCTTCCGCGCGGATGACGCGGCCCGCCGCCTGCACCACCTTTTGCATGCCGGGGATGCGGCAGGCAAAGGCGAAGCCGTCCCCAAAATGCCGCTGGTAGCAGGCTTGCACAGTTTTCAGCCGCAGGCTGGGCACCGGCAGCCCCACCCCCACGATGATGGCGCCGATGAGCTGCTCCCCCGGCAGGTCGATGCCTTCGCTGAACAGGCTACCCAGCACGCACAGGCCCAGCTTGGCCTCCTGGTCTGTGGTAAAAGCCTCCAGGAAGGCCTGCCGGGCGGCCTCGTCCATCTCCTGGCTCTGGACCAGCAGGGGCAGCAACGCCATGTCCCGCAAGTGCCTTTCGATCATTCGCAAATAGGCATAGCTGGGAAAATAGGCAATGTATTTCCCCGGCCGGGAAAGAACCGCCTCCGCGATGCCCTCCGCCACGGCCGGCGCGGTTTCCTCCCGGGTCCCATACCTTGTGTTCACCCGCTGCCGCACCACCGCCAGGTTTTCCTTGGGAAAGGGCGAGGGCAACGCAAAGCAGGCGTCCTCCTCCCCGCCGCCCAGCAGCTGCTTCGTGGCGGACAGGGGAGCCATGGTGGCGGAAAAAAACACCGTGCCTTGCAGGCGCTTGGTCACCCGGGCAATCTCCTTGGCCGGAAGCAGGCAGTACAGCTCCACCACCCGCTCCTTGCCATGCTTGGTGAGCAGCACCGCATAGTCCTCGTCCAAATGCTCCGCCGCGTGCAAAAAGGGCGCACAGAGCCGCAGCACCATGGAGGCATCCGCCATCACCTCTCCATGGGGGACGGGGTTTCCCAGCAGCTGATAGGCCGCCAGGCACAGCGTACGGGCCGCCTCTTCCACCGGTGCTGGCAGCTCCTGCAAGACCCCTTCTTTGGGCAACGGCTCCACCGCCAAAGGCTCCTGTCGGTCCTGCCTTCCGGCTTCTCCGCTGCCCCGGCCTTCTTCGTTGCCCCGGCCTTCTTCGTCACCCGGCTGCTTTTCCTCCCCCCCGAAGCCCACGGCCCGCAGGGCGTCTATGGCCTGGGTCAGGGCCTTGTAGTAAGGGTGCTTTCGCCCCACCGCCTTGCCAAAGCGCACCCGGCAGTCCCGCAGCACGCCGCTGTCCAGCGCGCCGGACAGGCTTTCCCGCACCCGGTCCACCACGTGGTGGGCCTCGTCCACCAGCAGGGTCACGTCCCGCCGGAACTGAAAGATGCGTTTCAGCTGCGCAAAGGGATCAAAGGCGTAGTTCAAATCCATCACTGCCACATCCGCTAGCTCCGTCAGGGCCAGGGCAAACTCAAAGGGGCACAACAGGTGCTTGTCCGCCAGGGCGGTGACCACCGGGTCCGTCCACAGTTCCTTGCAGGCGGTGATCTCCTGGAGGGCGTCCCCCAGCCGCAGGTAATGCCCCTTGGCCCGGGGGCACTCCGCCGGGTGGCAACGGGCATAGCCCGCGCACATCTTCTCCTTGGCGGACAGGGTCATGATCCGCGCTTCCAGGCCTAGGCCCAGCATCTGTTCCAGGGCCATGAGCGGGCTTTGCCGGGCGGTGGTCCGGGCCGTGAGGTAAATGATCTTCCCGGTTTTCCCCTGGCCCAGGGCCTTGAGGGCCGGAAACAGCACCGCCGCGCTTTTGCCCGTGCCTGTGGGCAGGCTGGCAAAGAGCCTGCGTTTCCGGGTGATGGCGGTATAGACCTGGGCCGCCATTTCCCGCTGGCCCTCCCGGTAGGTGGGAAAGGGAAAGGGCAGCTCCGCCAGGGATGCGTCCCGGGCGTCCCGGTGGGCTTTCTCCGCCACGGCAAAGGCCATGTAGGGTTCCAGCAACGCCGCCAGCTCCGCGAAGAGCTGCTGGCGGGAAAGCTGCTCCTGAAAGGCCGCCAGCACCTCCCCCTCCTCGCTGACATAGGAAACGCAAAAGCCCACCTGCAGGCTGTCCTGCTGGATGGCCACCATGGCGGCATAGGTCAGCGCCTGGGCCCGATGGGCCGGAAAGGCTTCTCGGGGCGTGCTTGCCGCGTAAGCCAGCTTCATTTCCTCCACAAAGGGGACCTCTCCGGGGGTAAAGGCATCCATGCGGCCATAAACGGTGATCCGCTCCCCCAGGCAGCAAAACACCTGCTTGAGGGCGCGCTCCACCTCGCCTTGCTGTTTCTTTTGCCGGGCCTGGTGGGCGCGGGTGCCCGCCCACAGCTCCTCCATGCCGCCGGAAGGCAGAATGTCCTCCGGAAAGTACGAAAACTCCACCAAGTCCCGCACGGAGACCCGTAGGGCGGTTTTTTCAGTTGTGGTGACCGCCCCCATCCGCCGGGCCTAGTCCCGGTTACGGGAGAGGATCAGCAGCCGTAGCAGCTGCAACAGGCTGCTGATGGCGGAGGCCACATAGGTGAGGGCCGCCGCGCTCAGCACGGCCTTTACGCCCCGTAGCTCCTCCTGGGTCACATAGCCGCCCTGGGACAGCATGGCCACCGCCCGCCTGCTGGCGTTGAACTCCACCGGAAGGGTCACCAGGGAAAACAGCAGCGTGACGGCAAAGCAGGCGATGCCGATGGTCATCAGCGGCTGCCAGCTAAACAAAATGCCCGCCATAAAAATGGGAAAATACAGGTTGCTGCCCAGCTGCACCACCGGCAGGATGGCGGAGCGCAGCTTTAGCGGGCCATAGCCGCTGCCCTGCTGCATGGCGTGGCCGCATTCATGGGCGGCAATGCCGATGGCCGCAATGCTGCTTTTGCCAAACACGCCCTGGGACAGGCTGAGGGTGTTGCTCCGGGGGTCATAGTGGTCCGTTAGCTCTCCGGCCACGGAGGTCACGGCCACCGTGCCGTTGCCCGAGCGGCTCAGCAGGTCCCGCGCCACCTGCTCCGCCTGCACGCCCCGCTGTGTGCCGATTTTCGCGTATTTTTTATAGGCGGCGTTCACCTTGAACTGGGCCCACAGGCCCAGCAGAAGCCCCGGCACCATCAAAATCAGGGTCCAATCTAGGTACATAAGCATCCCTCCACAAATCCACAAAACCCTGGTATACTATCTGCGGGGAGACGGTTCTGGTTCCGTTTCCCTGCTATCCAGCATACACCATTTTGATGAAAATTCAACCCAGTGCCCGCAAAATGTCAGTTTGAACGGAGGAATCCCACTATGGCAGAGCTCATTCGCAAGGAAGTCCCTTTTTCCCAAGTGGCGCAACAGGTGGTCGACCAAATGCAAAACGGCGGCATCTTTCTCACCACTTCCGCTAGCAACGCAAAGCCCAACACCATGACTTTGGGCTGGGGCGGCATCGGCCCCTTCTTTAACCTGCCCGTATTCTATGCGGCGGTACGGCCCAGCCGACACAGCTTTTGGCAGCTGAAGCGCAGCAACGAATTCACCATCAGCGTACCCCTGCACGGCATGCAGCAGGAGCTGACCTTTGCCGGAACCGCCTCTGGCCGGGACGTGGACAAATTGGACGGCCATGGCCTGACCGCCGCCCCCGGATGGGAGCTGGCCACCCCCATCATCAAAGAATGCGGCCTGCACCTGGAATGCCGGGTGGTGTCCTCTCCCACCCTGACGCCCATCAACATCACCCCGGAAATCGCCCAGCGCTTTTATCCCGAGGGGGACCTGCACACCCTTTTCCTGGGCCAGATCGTCCGCTGTTACTATACAAAGTAAGTACGAATTCACAGGAATACGAAATCCCTCTCCGGTGCATGCTATGCCATGACCGGGGAGGGATTTTTGTTGGGAAAAAGATGGGACCGCTGGGTGTTGGGGCTGTTGCTGGCAACGGCGCTCCTTTGGCTGACAGGCGGAACGGCCCGCGCCGCCACCTTTGACTCCGCTTATTCGCCGGAAGAGCAGTCATTGCTGGAGGCATACCAGGCGGGTACCCTGATTCGTCTGCATATTGTAGCCGAGAACGATAGCCCTACGGCCCAGCAAGTCAAGCTGAAAGTACGGGATGCCCTTTTGCGGGCCTTTGGCCAGGAACTGGAGGCGGAGGACCCGAACGCCTTATTTTTACAGTTACAAGCCAATCAAGAAGCCATGCGCCAGGTGGCGGAGGATACCGCCCGAAGCCTGGGCTTTACCGGGTCAGTCACTGCCCAAGTGGGGGTGCTGACCCTGCCGCCCAAAGAATATGGGCGGGTGCTGCTGCCGGAAGGGCCCTACCGGGCCTTGCGCATCACCTTGGGGCAGGGCCAGGGCAAAAACTGGTGGTGCGTGCTTTACCCCTCCCTCTGTCTGGCCGTGGCAGGGGATGACCCCTGGACGGCCCAGGGGGCAGAGCCTGTGGGGGAGACGGCAGAGGAAGATGCAGCGGCGGATGCAATGCCGGCGGACGCAACGCCGACGCAGCCCCCGGTGCTTTGGGATACGGAGCAATTGTTTTGCCAGTGGCTGGCCTGGCCGGAGCTGGGACGCTAACTAAGTCTTTCACCAAATTGGACGCACCCTCTTTGGCGGGTGTACGGGTCAGGGGCATGGCCTTTGCCATGCCGGTGATGCGGCGTTTCAAACGACACCCAAAAAATAAGAGAGCTTCACGAGGCCTTCACCCAGCCTTCAATCTCATGTGCGATCCTAAGGTCAGCGGCAGGTACGCCGCAAAGTGATCTTGGAAAGGGTGAAGAACATGAAAAAAGCAACCAAAAACACACAGAAGCTCTGCGCTGCGGGGCTTGCCTTGGCCCTGGCCCTGGGCGGCGGAGCCGCGGCTTTCGCGGAGAACGCCTCTGGGGGCCCGGAGGCCCCTACACAGGCATCCGCCACGATACCCGCTAAGGACATGGCCGCTCGGGGCGGCATGCCTGGGGGCAAGGGCTTCGGCATGGGCGTTGGCATGGGCGCGCCGGACGCCGCAGGCCTGACCGAGGAGCAAAAGCAAGCCATGGCCACGGCGGAGGCCGCCTATGACGCGGCGGAGGCCGAGGCCTTGGCGGCCCTGGTGGACGAAGGCGCGCTTCCCCAGGTGGCTGTGGCCCAATACCTGGCCAGGCGTCAAGCCCAACGGTCTTTGGAAAGCAAGGATTATTCCGCCTGGACGGTGGATCAGCTTTCCGCTCTTCGGCAGGCCATGGGTCGTGAGGGCGTAAACGAGACGGTGTTGGCGGGGCTGATGAGCCAAGGGGTGCTGACCCAGGAAGAGGCGGACGCCATGAGGCTCGCCTACGGCCCCCAGGAGGACTTGTGGGCGCAGCTGGATACCTCCAAGGCGACCCAGGGCTCCCTGGCGAAGCTTACGACGGCCAAGACGGTCTATGCCGAGGCATTGGCCGCCGCCGGACTGGACCAGAGGCCCCAGCGGGGCCATGGGCCGCAAGTGCCTGACGATCAGGCCGGATACCGGAACGGCCCAAAGGAAAAGCAGGAGGGCCGGGGAGGGGATGCCCTGCCCGGCAAGAGAAACGAAAACCATAAATAATGCCAATTCATCAAGCGCCATAGCCCCTTCTTTGCACCCCCAAAAGGCCCCTCCCGAAAGATTGCGTATCATTTTGTTGATAAACTTACAGCCCCTGCCGCGTTCTAACACGCGGCAGGGGCTGCTGTTATAAGGTTTCCCCTTTTGCGATGCCCATACAATGGGCATCGCAAAAATGGGTCCAGGGACGTGTCCCTGGTGGGGTCCAGGGGTGAAACCCCTGCCCGTTCCCCCCGTCCCCTTACACCGGCATCACCTTTTGCTCTTTGTCCAGCATGGTGCTGTCCACGCCCAGCTGCTGGGCCTGGCGGTACTGGAAGTACTTCACGGCCACCTGGGGGAACAGGGCGTAGCTTAATACGTCCTCCTCCTGCTGGTAGTACTCGCGGATTTCTTCCCGGTACTTCTCCAGTTCCGGCGGAATATCGTCGGCGGGGCGGTGGGTGATCACCTTGTCGTCGCCGATGACCTTCTTGCGCACTTCCTCGTTCACCTTGGCGGGCAGGCGGCCATATTCGCCGCGCATGAGGCCCTTGCTCTCCTTGGTGACCATCTTGTAACGCTCGCCGCCCAGCACGTTCATTACGGCCTGGGTGCCCACGATTTGGCTGGTGGGGGTCACCAGGGGCGGATAGCCAAAGTCCTCCCGAACCCGGGGGATTTCCGCCAGCACGTCATAGTATTTGTCCATGGCGTTGGCCTGCTTGAGCTGGCTAATGAGGTTGCTCAGCATCCCGCCGGGCACCTGGTACAGCAGCGTGTTCACGTCCACGGCCAGCACATGCTCCGGGTCGCGCCAGCCTTCCTTGGTCAGCTCGGAGGCCACGCCGCGGAAGTAGCTGGCCAGCTCGATCAGCAGTTTCAAATCCAGGCCGCTGTCATACTGGGTGCCCTGCAGGGTGGCCACCAGGGCCTCGGTGGCGGGTTGGGCCGTGCCGTTGCCCAGGGGGGACAGGGCGGTGTCCACCACGTCCACGCCCGCTTCAATGGCCTTTAATAAGGTCATGTCCCCGGTGCCGGTGGTGTTGTGGGTATGCAGCACGATGGGCAGGTTGGTTTCCTTCTTCAGCCGCTTCACCAAGTCATAGGCGGCATAGGGCAACAGCAAATTGGCCATGTCCTTGATGCAGATGATGTCCGCGCCCATCTTGGCGATGTCCCCGGCCAGCTTCACAAAATAATCCTCGGTGTGCACGGGGGAGATGGTGTAGCTCATGGCCACTTCGGCGATGCCGCCATATTTCTTGGTGGCCTTCACGGCGGTTTCCATGTTGCGCAGGTCGTTTAAGGCGTCAAAGGTACGGATGATGTCGCAGCCGTTTTCAATGGTCTTTTTCACAAAGAAATCCACCACATCGTCGCTGTAATGCTTGTAGCCCAGGATGTTCTGGCCCCGCAGCAGCATTTGCAGCTTCGTATTCGGCAAGCCTTTGCGCAGGGTGCGCAGCCTCTCCCAGGGGTCCTCGTTGAGGAAGCGCAGGCAGCTGTCAAAGGTGGCGCCGCCCCAGCACTCCAGGGAGAAATAGCCCACCTTGTCCAGCAGGTCAAAAGCCGGGGTCATTTGAGAAATCCGCATGCGCGTCGCCGCCTGGCTTTGGTGCGCGTCACGCAGGATGGTATCGGTAATTCCTACCTTAGGCATATGGTTCCCTCCTTCTCGTCCAGTCAGGCTCAGCCGCCAAACATGCTGAGCAGAATGCCCGCCGCGATGGCGGAGCCAATGACGCCCGCCACATTGGGGCCCATGGCGTGCATCAGCAGGAAATTGCCGGGGTTGGCCCTCTGGCCCTCCACCTGGCTGACCCGGGCGGCCATGGGCACAGCGGACACACCGGCGGAGCCGATCAACGGATTGATCTTGCCGCCGGACAGCTTGTTCATCAGCTTGGCCAGCAGCACGCCGCCGGCGGTGCCAAAGCTAAAGGCCACAACCCCCAGCACGATGATCTTGAGGGTTTCCAGCCGCAAGAAGGTTTCCGCGTTGGCGGTGGCGCCCACCGTGACCCCCAGGAAGATGGTGACGATGTTCATCAGCTCGTTTTGGGCCGTCTTGCTGAGGCGGTCCACCACAAAGCTTTCCCTAAACAGGTTGCCCAGCATCAGCATGCCCACCAAAGGCGCGGCGGAGGGCAGCAGCAGGCTCACCACCAAGGTCACCGCAATGGGGAAGATGATCTTCTCTCGCTTGCTCACCGGGCGGAGCTGCTCCATCACGATGGCGCGCTCCTTCTTGGTGGTCAAAAGCCGCATGATGGGCGGCTGGATCACAGGCACCAGCGCCATGTAGCTGTAGGCGGCCACCGCAATGGGGCCCAGCAGATGGGGGGCCAGCTTGCCTGTCAGGTAAATGGCGGTGGGGCCGTCCGCGCCGCCAATGATGCCGATGGAGGACGCCTCCTGGGGGGCGAAGCCCAGCAGGCTGGCCCCAATAAAGGTGATGAAAATGCCCAGTTGCGCCGCCGCGCCCAGCAGCAGGCTCTTGGGGTTGGCGATCAGGGGGCCGAAGTCCGTCATGGCGCCCACGCCCAGGAAGATGAGGGGCGGGTAGATGCCCAGCTTCACACCCTGGTACAGGTAGTACAGCAGACCGCCGGAGCTTTTGACGTACTGGTACATCTGGGTTCCGTCCGGCAGGGTGCAAAGCACGCCCGCCTTGCCGTTGTGCATGGCTTCCTTTAGGTATTCATACACCGGCTCGCCCATCATCTGCGCCAGGGGCAGGTTGGCCAGCAGCATGCCAAAGGCGATGGGCAGCAACAGCAAAGGCTCATATTTCTTCGCAATCGCCAGATAGATCAGCAGGCAGGATACGGCGAGCATCACCAGGGGCAGCGGATTTTTCAGCAGCTCCGCGATGCCAGAGGTCTGCGCCAACGTGGCCAGGCTTTTTCCAATGTCAAAGTTTTGGTTCATTTGCAGGGTCCTCTCGCTTTCTTCTAAAATGTCTTTCCTCAAAAAGCGAGCTTAGCCCAGCACCACCATGGCGTCGCCACTGTTCACGGAAGCGCCCTTGGAAACCAGCACTTGCTTCACGGTGCCGTCCACAGGAGCCAGAATTTCATTTTCCATCTTCATGGCTTCCAGAATGACCAGGATGTCGCCCTTTTTCACCGTGGCGCCCACGCTGGTTTTCACATCCAGGATGGTGCCCGGCATGGGAGCGGAGACCTTTTCACCACCGGCCACAGGGGCTGCGGCAGCAGGGGCGGCGGGAGCCGCCACAGGGGCAGGGGCCGCCACGGGGGCGGCAGCCGCCACAGGAGCGGGCGCGGCGGCCACAGGGGCGGGAGCGGCGGCCACAGGGGCGGGAGCGCTCACAGCGCCCACTTCTTCCACTAAGACCTGATAGCTGGTACCGTTGACCGTAATATTGAATTGACGCATAAGGGAATATCCTCCTTCAATCGCTTTGGAAGCCGCTTAGAAACGGCTGTAGATTTGATCGTCCCTGCCTGCCCGGTTCCAGGCGGGCGCATTGTGAACGCGCTTCACATGGCGGACTACGAAACCGGTCTCTCCTTGCCACACAGCGGCAATGGCGGCGGTGATGGCAGCCAGCACCTCCGCAGGCACGCCCTGGGCGGCGGGGCTTGCCGCAGGGGGAGCCTCCACCCGCTTCACCGCTTCCGCCTTGGCTGCTGCCTGGGGCGCTTTGGTCCGCCCTTTGGCGGCCAGGACGGAAATGCCCTTGATGCAGGCGATCAAAATCACCAGGCCCGCAAAGACCACCAGCATGCCAATCACCGTTACGGAAAGGCCGAATAACAATTGCTCCATCTTTTCCCTTCCTTTCCGTTCCTTACAGGGGAATGTTGCCGTGCTTTTTGGGCGGATTGCTGTCCCGCTTGCTGGCCAGCATTTCCAGCGCGGCAATGAGCAGCGTGCGGGTCTGCGCGGGATCAATCACATCATCCACCACACCGGCTTTGGCGGCGTTCACCGCCCCGGCCACATCGCGGATGTATTCGTCCGCATACTTTTTGCGGGCTTCTTCCACATTCGCTTTGTCCGCCTTCACCTGCTCCCCGTACAGCACCGCCACGGCGGCCTCGGGGGTCAGGGCGGAGAGAATCGCGGAGGGCCAGGCATAGGTCACATCCGCGTTGGCTTTGC
The DNA here is from genome assembly GCA_031549415.1 of Eubacteriales bacterium. Lineage (GTDB taxonomy): Bacteria > Bacillota > Clostridia > Christensenellales > Aristaeellaceae > Limiplasma. The sequence goes on from JAVBPU010000005.1 coordinate 179,286, forward strand.
CGCCCATGGCCACATAGGCTTGGCCAATGGCGTCGCCGGTCACCACGCACAGCTTGGGCACCGTGGCCTCCGCATAGGCGTATAACAGCTGGCTCTGGGCCTGCATCAGCCAGCTCTGGGCCTTCAAATCGGTCACATACACGCCGGGGGTGTTCACCAGGCTCACCACCGGAAGGTTGTAGCAGTCCATCAGCCGCACAAAGCCCGCCGCCTTGCTGAGAGCGCCGGGGGTCAGCTTGCCTTCGGTCTCGCCCTGGGCAGTGGCCACCAGGCCCACGCTGCGGCCGCCCAGCCTGGCCAGCGCCACCCGGATGGAGGGCTCATAGGCCGCATACAGCTCCAGCACGCTGCCCGCGTCCGCCAGGGCCGTCCACAGGCTATCCACATCGTTGGGATCAATGGCGGGCAGCAGGCGGTTCATGTCGTCCGTGTCCATGATCTCCGCATCCTCCACATTGCAGGACGGCAGCATGGAAAGCACCTTCACCGCCAGCGCCATGGCTTCCGCCTCGTTTTCGGCCACCAGGGCGCAGCCGCCCTGCTTGGCCATCATCTCCGCGCCGCCCACCGCCTGGGGCTTTACGTCCATGCCGTTCATGGCCGCCAGCACCTGGGGGCCAAACACCATCAGCTGCCCCACGTTCTTCGCCATGATGCTCACGTCCGCCAGCTGGGTCAGCAGCGCCGCGCCGCCCACGCAAGGGCCCAGCACCACCGCCACCATGGGGCACACGCCGCTCATGCGGGCCATCTTCTGGTAGATCTCCGAATAGGCGCTCATGGCCAGCGCCCCTTCGTCCACGCGGACCCCGGCGCTGTCACAAAGGGCGATCACCGGAGCGCCTGTTTTTTGCGCCATGTCCAGCATTTTGACGATTTTGGCCGCCTGGGTTTTGCCCATGGCCCCACCGCGGACGGTAAAATCCTGCGCAAACAGGTAAACAGGGCGCTCCTGGACGGTGGCATACCCGGTCACCACCCCCGCGCCTTCCTCCTTCTCGCTGACCAGCGCAAACAGCTCCACAAAGCTGCCCTCGTCCGCCAGTTTTGCGATGCGCTCCCGCGCTGTCATTTTGCCGGCGTCACGTTGTTCCTTGAGGCGTTTCTCGTCGCCGTCCATGATGGCCTGGCGAAGGGCAAGCACCTGCTGAAGGTCTTGTGAATTGTGCATTTCCGTGCTCCTTCCACGCGTTTATTTTTTGCCCTCAAAGAGAGCGAATCAAAAAAGGCTCAATCTATTCCCATTTCTACCTATTCTCCGTTTTCTTCCTTTCTCCTGTTCCTTCCGTTAGTTTTTTGACAATTTTTTTTACGCTGCGGCAGGGGGCTTCCCCGCAAGCTGATTGACTGGGGCGCTCAGGCATTGTATAATGAAAAGAGAGTTTGACACAGAAGACGTCGGTGAATGGCGTGAACCGGCGCCGGGCCGGTCTGTTTTTTATGAGCCGGGTTGAAGGCATATTTCTTGGGCGTGTCCATGCTTCACCCGGACCATGGGTCGACTCTTTCTCCCAATCACAGAAGGGCCGCAAGGGCATAGAATAAATATGGTTTTTATGCAAAGGAAAGCTGGTGAACGCATTGAATCGCCTAGGTCCACCCGCCAGTGAAATGCTTCAGCCATCCGCTGGTTTGGAGGGTCACGAAGCGCACGGCCAGCGCAGGGTTTTGTCCTTTTTGCGCGCTAACCGCCTCTATGTGGTGGCCCTCATCGTATGCATCCTCTATTTTACTTTTGGCATCGCGCAGATTTTTGACACCGCTTCCCGAAGAAGAGCGGACACCATAGGGTATATTCAGCAGGCCGTCCAGCAAACCAAGTTTGCGATTGAAGAGCACATCCAGGAAGAGTTTGATACGCTGAAGGCGGCGGCCGTGGTGGCGCAGGACCGCGATTTGCTGGAGGACGATGCGGTGCTGTATGCGCTGATCGACGGCCTTGGCTCCCACAATGCCTACGTGCAGATCGGTTTCGCCGACCTGAGCGGGCAGGCGGTTTGGATTGACCAGTACAGCAAGGAGCACCGCGCCAACCTGTCCGGCGATGGTTTTTTTCTCCGCGCGGTGGCTGGTGAAAACGCATTGAGTGCCACGCGCGCTGATGTCATGAGCGGGCAGAGCATCCATTATTTTGCGGTGCCTGTCTATGATGGAAAAACCAACGCCATCGAGGGGGTGCTGTTTGCCGCAGACCCCCAGGCCGAAATACAAAATATTATCGCTCATTCCCTCTATGCAGGCGAGGGCCTGGCGCACATCATCGACAGCCAGGGAGATTACGTGGTAAAGTCTACCAGTCCGCTGGTGATCGGGATCGGCACGAATATCTTTCAGCTAAAAAAGCCATTGGCCAATGCGATAAAGCAGGATATCCTGTATGATTTGTCGGTCAGAAAGGCAAACCACCTGACCCTGTCATTTGACGGTGAATGCAGGTTGATTGCCTATGCGCCTCTGGACTTCAATGAATGGCACGTTTTCTATGCGGTGCCGGAGGACATGGTCAGCGCAGGCGTGAATGGCGCCACCGCCGGTTCCATCACCCTCGTGAGCCTTTCCGCCGCCGTCTTTATCCTCTTTTTTCTGCTCATCCGCAGCGCAAACAACAAAAACCGGGCGGCGCTGGAGAAAATCGCGTTTGTGGACCCCTTGACAGGTCATAAAAATTATCAAAAGTTTTTGTTGGATGCGGAGGAGATCCTGAAAAATGCCAAAGGCGTACGCTACGCCTTATGCTTCAGCGATATTCGGCGCTTCAAATATGTGAACGACCTTTTTGGCCGGGATGTGGGCAACCAAATGCTACGGTACCGGGCGGACTTTCAGCAGATCATTTCCCAAGAGAGGGAGGTTTGCTCCCGCGTTGGTGAAGACGCGTTTGTGGCGCTGCGCAGGTACCAGAGCCGCCAGGAGATCGAGCAGCAGTTTGAGAGCGCCGCCCAGCACCTGGCCGTGTTTCCGCAGACCTTTTCCTCGGGCTACAAGGCGGAGCTATATGGAGGCGTGTATGTCATAGAACCGCAGGGTGAAGCATTATCACTCAAAGACATGCTGGACCGGGCCGCTGCTGCCCTGGATAAGGCGAAGCACGAGGTGGGTCCCATTCGGCTTTGCTTTTATACCAAAGAGTTCCGCGAGCAGGAGCTATGGGAAGCGGAATTGGAGAGCAGAATGGACACCGCCCTGGAGAATGAAGAGTTCCGCATCTTCTTGCAGCCCAAAATTAGCATCCAGGAGGGCAACCGCATTCTTGGCGCGGAAGCGCTGGTGCGCTGGGATTTTCCGGAGAAGGGGCTGATTTTGCCCGGCCGCTTTATCGAGCTGTTTGAGAAAAATGGGTTTATCGTCAAGCTGGACCGGTTCGTGCTGGAGCAGGCCTGCCGTTATTACAAGGAAAACTGCCTGGAGGGCCCTCCGGGGGACTTTGTGCTGTCCGTCAACGTGTCGCGGCTGGGCCTCATGCGGCCGGACTTTATGAGGGCCTACACGGAAATCCGGGAGCGGTACGGCATCCCCGCGAACCGGATTGAGCTGGAATTCACCGAAAGCCACATCCTGGCGGACCATACCCTGTTCAAGCGGACCGTGCAGGACTGCAAACACAACGGCTTCCTGTGCTCCATGGACGATTTTGGCTCTGGGTATTCCTCCCTGAACATTCTCAAATCCATTCCTGTGGATGTTTTGAAGCTGGACCGGCTGTTCTTTCAATATGGCGAGGATGCGGAGCGTGGCCAGGAGCTCGTCCGCAACATCGTCGCGATGGCCAAGGCCTTGGAGATGAAAACGGTGGCTGAAGGCGTGGAGGAAACGGCCCAGGTGGAGGCACTGCGGGCCATGGGCTGCGACGCGGTACAGGGCTTCGTCTTTGCCAAGCCCATGCCCCTGGAAGAGTTCACCTCGTTTGCGGCGTCCTGGCCCCAGGGCGGCGTCATGATAGCGGAGAGGTGGGGGCTGCCGCCCCGAAAAACCCCCACAGGGCGTAGCCCGGAACCCAGTATTTGACCGTGAGTAACACCGTCCAAGACAGCCGTGAAAAAGAATCTTCACAAAAATAAGGCTTTTTCAGCAAGCTAAAACGCCCATTTCATGGGCGTTTCTCAGATGGGTCCAGGGCAACGCCCTGGCGGTGGTTTGGAGGCGGAGCCTCCAAAAAGGAAATAGCTGCCTGCCAGGGGAGGCCCCTTCCAGGCCCCTGTTACCCCTCGTCCTCCGCTTGCAGCGCATTGCCTGTCAGGCGGTGCAGCACGTCCCGGTAGGCTTCCTCCACATGGCCCAGGTCCTTGCGGAAGCGGTCGATGTCCAGGGGCTCATGGGTCCGCGCGTCCCAAAACCGGCAGGTATCCGGGGATACCTCGTCCGCCAGCAGAATCTGCCCATGAAACCGGCCAAATTCCAGCTTAAAATCAATCAGCTCAATTTGAATGTCCCGCAGGCATTCCGTTAAAATCTCGTTGACCCGCAGGCTCATCCCCTCCATCTCCTGCATTTCCTCCGGCGTGGCCAGGGACATGGCGGTGATGTGGGTCAGGTTCAGCAGCGGGTCCTCCAGCTCCGGGTCTTTCAGGCAGTATTCCACCACCGTGTTTTTCAGCTTGGTCCCCTCCGGGTACCCGGTGCGCTTGGCCAGGCTGCCGGCCACAATGTTGCGCACTTTCACCACCACAGGGATAATCTCCACCCGCTTGACCAAAGAGCAGCGGTTGTCAATGCGGCGGATAAAATGGTTGGGTATGCCCTTTTCCTGCAAAAGGGTGAACATGTATTCACAAATGAGATTATTGATTTCCCCCTTGCCGATGATCCTGCCCCGTTTCAGCCCGTGAAACGCAAAGGTTTCATCCCGGTAATAAATCACGCCTTCGTCCGGGTTCTCCGTGGCGTACAGCCGCTTGGCTTTCCCTTCCGCAATCAAATCGGTGATGTTGGCCATGCCTACGTCCTTTCCCACTCGATCTTTTCCTACTCTACACTCAAAAACAAATCCGTCTTATTGTAGCATGATTCCCCAGGGGCCGCAACAAAAAGCGCCTGCATATCTGATGCAAGCGCTTCAAAAACGGGCATATCACCTCAAAGAAGCGGGGATTGCCCACTTCCTTGATCCTGCTTATTCTTCGGCGGGTGTTTCTTCCTCCGCCTCGGGTTCTTCTTCCGCCACTGGCTCTTCTTCCTGGGCGGCGGCCTTCTTCGCCTTCTTGGCGGGCGCGGCTTCCGGTTCCTTAGCGGCGGCTTCCGCTTCCAACTGAGCACCCACGGCCTCGATGTTCACGGCCACGGCTTCCTCACCGCCTTCTTCCAGCACCGCTTCTTCCTTGGCCTCGGGCTCCTGCAGGGCACGGATGCTCAGGCCAATGCGCTTGGCCTCCGGGTCCACGGACAGCACCTTCACCTGTACCATGTCGCCAATGTTCACGGCATCCTCCACCTTGTTGATGCGGGTGGGGGCGCACTGGCTGATGTGCACCAGGCCGTCAATGCCGGGTTCCAGCTCCACAAAAGCGCCAAAGGTGGTGATGCGGACCACCTTGCCCGTCACCACAGAGCCTTCGGGGTACTTTTCGGGGGCCAGGTCCCAGGGCTTGGACTGCATTTGTTTCAGGCCCAGCTGCACCCGTTCCCGTTCGGGGTCCAGGCCCAGCACCTTCACTTCCACTTCCTGGTCCGGGGCCACCACCTGGGAGGGATGCTTCACATGGGACCAGCTCAGATCGGTCACATGGATCAGGCCATCCACGCCGCCGATGTCCACAAAAGCGCCAAAATCCGTCAAGCGGCGCACAATGCCCTTGATGGTATCGCCTTCATGGATCTTGCCCCAAATTTCGCTTTTCTTGGCGGCAGCCTCTTCCTTCACCACGGCGCGGCGGCTGGCCACGATGCGCTTCTTCTGCTCATCCATCTCAATGATCTTCAGCTTCATGGGCTTGCCCACAAATTCGCCGATCTTTTCTACATAGCGGTTGGAAAGCTGAGACGCGGGAACAAAAGCCCGGATGCCGTCCACAATGGCAATCAAGCCGCCCTTGACCACTTCCTTGCCAATGCCCTCCACGTATTCGCCCTTTTCATGCTTTTCCACCAGCTCGGCAAACGCTTTGCGGTTGAGCAGGTTCCGCTGGGACAGCAGCACGTTGCCCTCCCCGTCGTTCACCTTCACAACCTCAACCTCAAGCTCGTCCCCCAGCTGGACATTTTCGGTCACCAAATCATCGCGCTTGATCAAACCATCGGACTTGAAGCCAATATTCACACAGACTTCATCTTCCGTGATTTGAACCACCGTGCCGGTCACGGTTTGTCCAGGCCTGATTTTGACCAGGGTCGCTTCCACGTCAGCCATAAAGCTGCTTTTGTCCGCGTCCTCGGAGGAAACCCGTTGGTCCATTTGTTCCTTGTCAGTCATGCGTGTAAAAACCTCCTTAAGTGACCAGTCCGGCGTGCTCGCACCGGCGGTGATTCCGATTGATTCCGAATGAATATCTGCAAAGCCCGGCGGAACGTCCGCCGCACGCTCTACCAAAATGGTTCGAGGGCAAATGCTCTTGCAGGTTTCGTAGAGCTTGCGCGTGTTGGCGCTGCCCCGGCCGCCCACCACCAGCATGGCATCCGCCTGGGCCGCCAGCTGCTTGGCCTCCGCCTGGCGCACCACCGTAGCGGAGCAAATGGTGTCCTTCACGGTGAGGCTTTGCACCTTCTGCCGCAAGATGGGCAAAATGGCTTCCCAGCTCTCATGGGGAAAGGTGGTTTGGGAAACCGCCAGGGCCTGCTCCATGGCGGGCAGCGCCTCCGCTTCCTCCCGGCTGTGCACTGTATGCACCGGGCCTTTGCACCAGCCGATGGTGCCCATCACCTCCGGATGGTCCGGCTCCCCCACCAGCACCACAGGCGCGCCCTCCGCGCTGTACTTCGCCACAAAATCATGTAAGCGGCTTACGTAGGGGCAGGTCAGGTCAATCAGCTTGCGGCTGCTGCGGGCCAAGGCCTCCAGCACTTCCGGGGCCACCCCATGGCTGCGGATGATCACCGCTTTCCCCTGGGTTTCGCTGATGTCATCCACCTGCCGGATGCCTTTTCCCCGCAAATAAGCAATCAATTCCGGATTGTGCGCCAGCTCTCCGAAGCTGACAATGTCCGGTTCTGTCTGGGCCGCCTTCAGCGTTTCTTCCACCGCGCGGCGCACACCCATACAAAACCCAGCGTGCCGCCCTACCTGAACCGGCATTCTTTCATCCTCCAAAGTATGTCAGGTTGGGTATTCGCCGAAAGTTCCTGGATTCCTTCTTTTCACAGCAAGGAAACGCAAAAAAAAGCGCCTTTTTCAGTATGCCTTGCCCAGGGTTTTTTCATGCTCCCGCCGCAGGTCCTCATAGGTCTCCCGAATGACGCCCAACAGCTTGTCGCAATTGGCTTTGTCCACCCCGCCCGCCGCAAAGGCATCCATGGCAATGGGGTCGCCATAGTAGCAATCCACCCGCCGAAACAGCCGGGGCCGGGCGCTGATGTACGCGGGCAACATGGGCACATTGGCCCGCAGCGCCAAAATGGCCACGCCGCTTTCCAAGTCCTGCATCACGCCTTCCTTGTGGCGGGTACCCTCGGGAAAAATGCCCAGGGGGTGGCCCTCCTTCAAGGCTTTCAGGCAGGCCCGCACCGCCGCCATGTCCATGTTGTGGCGGTCCACGGAAATCATGTGCAGCTTTTCAAACAGCCACTTGGTGAGGGGGTGGCTGTTCAGTTCTTTTTTCCCCAGGAAGTAAATTTGGTACCGCTTGCACTGCCAGCCCGCCACCAGCGGGTCCAGCAGGCAGCTATGGTTGGCAATCAGCATGAAAGGCGCATCCAATTGGGCCTTGTCCACCCCATGGTACCGCACCGGAAAAAGGGTATGGAACAGGACAAAGCTGACCATCTGCGCCAGCCGGTACAGCAAAGTGAAACGCTCCTTGGAGGGCCTTGCTTTTACGGTCTGAGTCATGGGGCTCACCGTCCTTTTCTTTGGTTCAGCAACAGGATCACCTGCTCCACCACTTGCGCCTGCGTCAAGTTGGAGCTGTCCACCAGCACCGCGTCCTCCGCCGGGCGCAGGGGGTCCACCTCCCGGGTGCTGTCCTGCTCATCCCGCAGGATCACGTCCTGCAGCACTTCCTCGTAGGAATCCGGCAGCCCCTTGGCTTGCAGCTCTTCCCAGCGCCGCTTGGCCCTCTCCTGCGGGGAGGCCGTTAAAAACACCTTGAGCGTGGCCTGGGGAAGCACCTTGGTGCCGATGTCCCGCCCGTCCAGCACCATGGAGCAGGTCTTGGCCAGGGCCTGCTGCATGCTCACCATCCACTTCCGCACCGCGGCGAACTTGGAGCAGTCAGACGCCCCCATGCTGATCTCCGGCGTGCGGATGCGGTCCGTTACGTCCACGCCATTGATGATTGTCCGCTGCTTGCCTTCCAAAAATTGGATGTCCAGGCGGCTTCTGGCGGCCAGGGCTTCCATGGCCTGCTCCTCCCGGGGGCTTAGGCCCTCCTGCAAAGCCTGCCAGGCAAAGGCGCGGTACATGGCCCCCGTGTCCAGGTGCAAAATGCCCAGCTCTGTGGCCAGGGCTTCCGCCACCGTACTTTTTCCCGCCCCGCTGGGGCCGTCAATGGCAATGGAAATATGCTGCATGGCTGTATGCCGTCCTCCCCTGATCCAATGAAAATTTTTGAAAACCGATCAAATGGCCCTGTGGCCAAGGCCGATGCAGACCTCGTCCAAATGGCCCAGGCCAATGCCAAAAAACAGGGCCACCGCCACATGCTCCCCATGGCGGGCCACACCAATCTTCCCGCCCACGTTCATGCCCAGGGCTTTGGGCGTAATCTGGTTGAGCGCCTCCCGGGCCGCCCCGGCCACGCTGCCTTCCTCCAGATGGGACTCGCTGATCACATGCTCCCGCTTGGCCGCCACAACGGCCCTTTCCACAATGCGGAGGATGCTGCCCACAAATTCGCCGCCAAAATCCGCGGCCACTGCGGCGATCCCCTCCGCTGCCAGCTGGCTGCGAAGCGTGGTTTCCTCTTCCCTGTCGCGGCTCATGCTAAGCAGTACAGCCGCCCGCGCCACTGCCCGGCTTCCGATGTCCGTTTGCGCTTGCACGGCAACCTTCCTTTCCTGCCAAGCGGCCCAGCCGCTTCCCACACGGTTTGTTCTATTATAGCATGGATGACCGCAAGTGCAAGTTCGTGTTGTTTCTTTCTCTTTCGCCAAATGTTTCTTTCTCTTTCGCCAAACCCGCATGTTTGTAAACAAAAAGCTTTCCTGACCCTTTCGGGTAAGAAAGCCTTTGCTGAGTCCCAAAGTGCCGCTGTATCCGTTTTTTCACCCGCTATGTTAGCAGGCTGGTGCTCTACCGGCATCTCTTTGCCTTCCCCTGGCGCACAAGTGCGGGGGCCTGGCATAAAATACCGAACGCGAACTCCATTTTTCGAAATGTGGGTAAAAACATGACCTTGGCGCACACTTCAGGAGCCTCACTGACCATATTATATGCCGTTTCCTAAAACCTTGTCAAGGAAAATTGATTGGAAATTGCCAGCGAAGGCTAAAGTATTCTGTCGAAAAACCAGCTTTTCCTTTGGACGGTCAGCGGCCCAAAAAATCAATGACGGTCTGCTGGCTTTCATAGGTCAAAATCGTGTAGTAATCATCCGCGTAAGCGATCTCTCCGGAAGCCACCAGCTCGTTTTCCGTGTTCTCCCCGTACTCCTCCAGCGTCAGCAGCAAAAACACCTCGCCCACGCTTTCGTCCAGCTCCTGGTAGTCCTTGCGGGTCAACCAGTCGTAATATTTCGTTTCCGGTGACAGGCGGATTCCCACACAGCGAATCTTGCCGTCGGAAAGCTCCGTGGCCACATTGCAGTTCCAAAAAGTGCCATAGCCCAGCGTGAGCTCGTTTTCTTCCAAGTATTCAATGGCCGGGGTCAGCTCATCCACCAGGTACAGGTCCTCAAAGCCAAGCCAGCCGTACCGGAGATGGGTCTCAATGGGCCGCTGCACAAAATAATTGCCCATGATCACGCTGCTGGCCAGCCAGACCAGCGCAAAAAACCAAGCCGCCGGGCGGAGCCAGGGCGCGTGCCCTTCCTTGCGTTGCAGAAACAGGGCCATCACCGGGATGGCGAAAACGATCACCGGCAGATAATAGGATTGGCCCACCACGGGGGTAAACCAAAAAACCATGGTATTGATGAACAACGAAGCCAAAAAAAAGGTGGGAAGGGTTTGTTCCCTGGTGAGGCCGTTTTGGGCCCGCTTGGCCAAATGGAAGGCCGCCACCACCACCAAGGCCGAGCACAGCACGCAGCCCACGGAAACGATCCCGTCCAAAGAGAGCGCCGGCCCTCCCGGCTGGTAGCCAAAGGCATACAGGAACTGCCGGAGGATCTCCTCCAACTGCACAAAGCTTGGATCGGTCAAAATGAGCTGGTTATAACTCTTAAAATCATATAACTTGGCCAGGACCATGGAATTGATCAAAAAGCCCACGAACGCCGCTGCCACGGCCAACTCACACCACAGGACCGGCATCCACAGCCTCTGCCTTTCCTTCGCGCCTTGTATGCCCTGATTCTCCCAAAACGCTTTGGCCACCAAGTATCCGCAGGCGAGCACCAGGGGCGCGAAGGTGGTCAGCATCTGCCGGACGCCGTTCAGCCCGGAAAGGAAGGAGATGAGCACCAGAAATCCGATTTTCAGACCCTTGACCACGGTTTTGGCCTGGGGCTTGTTCAGAAGGGAAAGCAGCAGCCCAAGGATCAAAAAGCTCATGGAGATGCTGGGCACGTAGTGGTTATGAAACAGCAGAAACCGCGCGTGGATGGCCGTGCCCGGCAACAGCATAAGCCCCGTGGTGAAAAAGATGGTTTTCCATTTCAGGCCCATCTGCTTGGCCATGTATCCATAGGAAAGCCCCAAAAACAGCACCAAAATCACCGAGGCCACAAACCGTACCGTGCTCCAATCATCGGTGAGGTGAAACAGCAGCGCGTGCAGGATTTGGAAATGGAACACGCGCAATTCCGTAGAATAGTAAAAATTGCTGGACAGTATGCCGCCTTCCTCCGACAGGAGGTGGCCCAGCACCATATCGCTGGAGGTATCGGCATCCAAAAAGGTGGTGGACATTTGATGGTTCAGCAAAATCACACAAACGAGCACCGCAGCTAAAAATACCGCGCTGCCGATGAACCCGATCTTTTGAAGCATGGCTTTATGATTCTTGATATACTGCAAGAGAAACCCAACCTTCCTGTAACCTGATTGTAACCCATGCAGTATACAGGAATAAATTGGAAATTTCAATGAGGCTTTGTCAAAAAATTGTACTTCAGGAATTTTACCGTCGACTCATGTGCGGTAGGCGGTGTCCTCCATGGGCAGGCGGCTTCTGAACTTGCCGTCCACCTTGTAGGCCGCGTAGGCGGCAGCGGGGGCGGCGGCCACCGCACAAATTTCCCCCACGCCCTTGGCTCCAAAGGCCAAGTCCGCCTTGTTGCCCTTCTCCACCAAAATCACCTCGATGGGCGGCGCTTCCGTGGCGCGGATCAGGCCCAGGATGCCATAGGTGGACTTCACATAGCCGTTTTCCATCACAAAATCCTCGGTGAGGCCATAGCCCAGGCCCATCAGCACGCCGCCCTCAATCTGCCCCTCGCAGGCCTTGGGGTTCACCACCTGGCCCACATCATGGGCGGCCACCACCCGCCGCACGGTTTTGCTCTCGTCCATGATCACCACCTGGGCCCCATAGCCGTAGGCCACATGGCTCACGGGATTGGGCACATCGCTGCCCATCTTGTCTGTGATTCCCAGGTATTCCCCGTAGAACTCCTTCCCTTCCAGCGCGTCCAAAGCAAGGCCCTTGTCCAGCTCCGCTTTCAGCAGCGCGGCGGCCCGCCGGGTGGCCTCGCCGGTAAAAAGGGTCTGGCGGCTGGCGGTGGTGGTGCCGGAGTTGGGGGTCAGGGCCGTATCCGGCCTTTCGTGGACCATCTGCTCCGGGGCCAGGCCGGTTTCGCTGCACACCATGGACACGCACACCGTGGCCAGCCCCTGGCCAATGCAGGCGGCGGAGGTGCGGATGTGGACCTTGCCCTCCATCACTTTGAGAAGGCAACGCCCCGTGTCCGGAATGCCCACGCCCAGGCCGCTGTTTTTCAGGCAACCGGCAATCCCGGCGTAGGGGCTGCTGTCAAAGGCGTCCTTCACCGCCTCCAGGCATTCCACAAAGGCAGTATCCGGGGTGGCGACCTGCCCGTTGGGCAGCACCTGGCCGGGGCGGATGGCGTTGCGGTAGCGCATCTCCCAGGGGGAAAGGCCCACCTTTTCCGCCAGCAGGTTCACATTCTGCTCGGAGGCAAAGCAGCTTTGGGTGACCCCGAAGCCGCGAAAAGCGCCGCCGGGCACGTTGTTGGTATAGACGCAAATGCCCGTAATATCCACATTCTGGAAGTTGTAGGGGCCCCCGGCATGGGTGCAGGCCCGCTGCAGCACCGGGCCGCCCAGGGAGGCATAGGCCCCGCAGTCGGACACCAGCAAGGCCCGCATAGCCAGCAGCTTGCCGTCCTTGTCGCAGGCGGTGGTGACGTCCATTTCCATGGCGTGGCGTTTGGTGTGCACGTTCAGGCTTTCCTGCCGGGAGAACTTCACCTTCACAGGCCTTCCGGTGTGCCAGGCCATCAGCGCCGCATGGTGCTGCACGCTCATGTCCTCCTTGCCGCCAAAGCCGCCGCCCACCAAAAAGGACTGGCTGCGGACCTTTTCCGGGGGCAGCTGTAGCATGCGGGCAATTTCCTTCTGCTCGTCATAGACCGATTGCGCCCCGGTGTACAGCAAGATGCCGTCCCCCTCCGGCATGGCGATGGCGCATTCCGGCTCCATAAAGGCGTGGTCCGTCATGGGGGTGGAGTAATGGGTGGTGACCACATGGGCGGCGGCGGCCAAGGCCCCGTCCACATCGCCCCGTTTCAGCTCCTGCTTGAAAAGGACATTGCCCTTTTCGTGAAGCCTGGGGGCATCCTCTTGCAAGGCCTCCGCCGGGCTGGTCACCGGGGGCAGCTCTTCATAGTCCACTTCGATCAGCGCCAGCACCTGGTCCAGGCTCTCCGGGCGGTTTGTGGCCACCAGCGCGATGGCGTCCCCCACATAGCGGGTCACGTCGCCCTTGGCAATCATCACATCCCAGTCCTGCACCAAATGCCCGGTCTTGTTAAAGGGCACGTCCTGGGCGGTCAAAATCCGCACTACGTCCGGGTGTTCCAGGGCCTTGTCCAGGCGGATGTCCAGCACCTGGGCCCGGGGATACTTGGACCGCAGGGCCTTGGCGTATATCATACCCGGCACGGTCACATCGTCCACAAAGGCCCCGGTGCCCAGCACCTTCTCCCGGGTATCCACCCGGGCCCAGTGGGTGCCCACCTGCCCGGTGGGGTGGGGGACGGGCACCGGTTTGTTGTCCCGGAAGAACTCCGCCGCCATCAAAATGGCGTCCTCAATTTTCACATAGCCCGTGCAGCGGCAGATGTTGCCCTTGAGGGCCGCCTTTACCTCCCGCCGGGTGGGAGTCGGGTTCTGGTCCAGCAAGGCCTTGGCGCTGATGACCATGCCGGGGATGCAAAAGCCGCACTGCACCGCCCCGGCCTCGCCAAAGCAGTGGACGTAGACCTCCTTTTCCTGCTGGGAAAGGCCCTCCACCGTCACTATGCTCTTGCCCTGGGCCTTGGCCACGGTGAGCAGGCATGCCCGCATCTTTTTCCCGTCCACCAGAAGGGTGCAGGTGCCGCAAGCGCCTGCGCCGCAGCCATTTTTTACAGAGGTGAGGCGCAGCTCCTCCCGCAAATAATCCAGCAGCGTTTGGTCGGTATCGGTGGTGTGCTGTACGCCATTGACCGTGAGGGTGTACATGGGAATGCCTCCTATCGTCTTGGTCCGTCACACAAGGGTAAAGGGCTTGCGGGCCACATAGCGGCCCAGGTTCCTTTGGGTCACAACGCCGTTTTCCACAACCACTTCGCCGCTCAGCAGCACGTCCCGGGCCCGGCCCGTGACCTGGGAGCCCTCAAAGGGCGTATAATCCACGTTTTGCAATTGGGTTTTGGCGGAGAGGGTCTCCCGCAGGCCTGTTTCCCACACCACAATGTCCGCGTCGCTGCCGGGGAGCAGCGCCCCCTTCTCCGGGTACAGGCCATACAGCTTGGCGGGGTTTTCGCTGAGCAGGGCGCAAAGGGCTTCCGGCGGGATCAATCCCTTTTCCACCAGGGCGGTGTACATCAGCGCCGGACGGTGCTCCACCCCGGGCAGACCGTTGGGGATGCGGGAAAAATCCTGCTCGCCCAGGGTCTTTTGGCCCTGGAAATTGTAGCTGCAATGGTCCGTGGACAGGGTTTGGATTTTTCTCTGGACCAAAGCCTGTATCAGCGCCTGCCGGTCGCTTTCCGGGCGGATGGGGGGCGAGCAAACATATTTGGCGCTTTCAAAGCCGGGCAGCCGATACTTTTCCTCGGTGAGCAGCAGGTACTGGGGGCAGGTTTCCGCCCAAATGGTCTGGTCCCGGCTGCGGGCCTTTTCCACTTCTAACAGCCCCAGCTCCGTGCTCAAATGTACCACCATCACGGGGAAATCCGCCAGCTTGGCCAGGTAGCAGAGCCGATCCACAGCCTCCGCCTCCACCTCCGGCGGGCGGCTTACTGGATGGGCCGCCGGGGACAGATGCCCCGCCGCCTTCTCCCGGGCCACCAAATCATTCACTAGGTCCCCATTTTCGCAATGGACCCCCAGCAAGCCTCCCACTTTCTTCATGCCGGCCAGCAGGCCCAGCAGCTCGCCGTCCCGAAGCCGCAGGGCGTCGTAGGCCATGTAGGCCTTAAAGGAGGTAACGCCCTGCTTCACCATGGCTTCCAGCTCGGCGCGGGTTTCCTCCCTCCAGTCCGTAATGGCCATGTGGAAGCCATAGTGGCAGCTGGACACGCCCTCTGCCTTTTTGTGCCATATATCGAATGCCTGCCCCAGGCTGCCGCCCCTGTCCTGGGTGGCAAAGTCGATGATGGTGGTGGTGCCCCCACGGACCGCCGCGGCGGTGCCGGTGGCAAAGGTATCGGCGGTAACGGTTTTGCCGTTGTCCATGTCAAAATGGGTGTGGGCGTCAATAAAGCCGGGGAACACCAGGCATCCGGTGGCGTCCAGCACGGCATCCCCCGGGGCGGGGAGGATGTCCGGCTCCACGCGAAAAATCTTCCCGTTTTCCACCGCGATGTCCGCCCTGCGGGTCTCCTGCCCGCTGACCAGGGTTCCTCCTTTGATCAGTTTCATTGGGTCGCCCTCCTATATTCTAAGCCAACAACCAGGCATACTCCCATAGCACCGCCCGCATCAGGGCCACCAGTCCCTCATCCGTCCTTTCGTCGCTGCCCAAGGCCGTCTCATAGGTGTCTCCGGCCAGGCGCAGCCGCACCTTTTCCGCCTTGCGGTCCAGCACCCAAAAGCCCTGGTTGGTACTGTCCTGGAAGTCCTCCTTCGTGTCGAAGAGGGTGAACTTGTCTTTGTAGGGGGCGCTGGCATAGGGGCAGAAGGTGTCGCAATTGCCGCATTCGTTGCACATCCGGTCCAGGTGCAGGATCTGCTCCTTCTCCATGCCGGGCACCCGCAGGGCGATGTTGGCCCGGTTGGGGCACACGTCCACACAGTTTTCGCACACAAAGGAGCAACCCAGGCAGCGGTTGTTTTCGTGCTCGGCCAGAGCGCTATGGGCCAAGCTCTCCCGGCGGTCCCGGAGCAGGGCGGGGTTCATGGCATAGGGCGCGTCCTGGGTGAGGGGGGCGGCCAAAATGTCCTCCACCGCCTGGGCGGCGTCGGCAATGGCTTCCACCACGGTGGCGGGCCCCCGCCGGGCATCGCCAATGGCAAAGAGGGTGTCGCTGGTTTTGAACTGGGCCCTGCCTTTTGCGTCTGTTTTCACGCCCAGGGCGGCCAGCGTTTCGGTCTCCACCTGCTCACCCACGGCACTGATCACCGTATCCGCCGGAATGTTCTTGTAGGCCCCCGTGCCCTCCGGGCTGCGCCGGCCGCTGGCGTCCGCCTGGCCCAGGCGCATCACTTCGCACCGCAGTTGCCCGTTTTCCAAGCTTACCGGGGCCAGCAGCTCCGCAAAAACCACGCCGCCCTCCAGGGCCAGCTCCAACTCCTCCGCGTCGGCGGGCATTTGCCGCTGGGTGCGGCGGTACACCAAGGTGACGGTCTCCACGCCGTTGGCCCGCTTGGCCGCCCGGGCCGCGTCCATGGCGGTGTTGCCGCCGCCGATGACCGCCACGCTTTTCCCCAGCGTCAAAGAATCTGGGTCCGTTTTCATCCGCTCCAGGAAATGGAGCACATTCAGGCTTTCGCCCTGGGCCAGGGGCAACGTCCCCGGCTTCCAAGCCCCAATGGCCACGATCACATGGGTGAAGCCCTCATCCAACAAGGCCTGCGCGTCCTTTCCCTCAGTATTCAGGCGCAGGGTCACGCCCAGTTTTTCCAGCAGCTTGGCATCGTTTTGGATGGCATCCTCCTCGATACGGAAGCCAGGAATCACATGGCGCACAATGCCGCCCAAGCTACCGCGCTTTTCAAAAATGGTGGCCTTCGCCCCTGCCCGGGCCAGGAAGTACGCCGCCGCCATGCCGCCGGGGCCGCCGCCCACAATGGCCACCTTCTCTCCCCGGGCCTTGCCGGGGGCCAAGGTGGGCAAAAACGGCCCGAAGCCCTTTTCCGCCGCCACCAGCTTGGCGGCCCGGATGCCCACAGGTTCCTCATAGAAATTGCGGGTACAACCGCCCATGCAGCGGTGGCTGCACAGGGTGCCGGTGATGAAGGGCAAAGGATTTTTCTCACAAATGACCTGCAAGGCTTCCAAATACTTGCCCTGGCCCACCAGCTCCAAATAGGTGGGGATGTCCTGGTGGATGGGGCAGGTATCCTGGCAGGGGGCGGTAAAACAGTCGAGCAGGGGCAAGGTTTCCTTGCTCTTCTGGTTTTCCGGAAGCTTGATGGGCTTGCGGTGGTGTGGGTCCTGCCTGGCATCGGCAGCCAGCTTGGCAATGGCATCCACATCCAGCTTGGTGAAGGGCTTCATATGCATTTTGGACAGGTCCCGGGCCATGGGCAGCAGGCGGTTATACCCGCCGGGCTTTAGCAGCGTGGTGGCCAGCGTGATGGGCCAAATGCCGCAGGCAAAGATACGGCCAATGTTCCACTGGTCCGCGCCGCCGGAAAAGGAGATGCGCAGCTTGCCCCCAAAGGCCCGGCCCAGCTTTTCCGCCAGGCTGATGGACAGGGGGAACAGGCTGCGGCCACTCATGTACATTTCCTGGCCAGGCAGCTCTCCCCGCTGGATTTGCACCGGGAAGGTGTTGGTGAGCTTCACGCCGAACTCCAGGCCATTTTCAGCGGCCAGCGCCTGCAGCCGCCGGATCATGGGCACCGCGTCCTCAAACTGCAGGTCATTTTGGAAATGATGCTCGTCAAAGGCCAGGTAGCCATAGCCCATGCCGTCCAGGGTCTTACGGGCGAACTCGTACCCCAGCAGGGTGGGGTTGCATTTGATGTAGGTGTTCAGCCTTTTCTCCCGGATCAAATAGGTGGCGATGCGCTCGATCTCCTCCGGGGGGCAGCCGTGCAGGGTGGACAGGGTGATGGACTTGCAGACCTTGGAATCCAGCCCGTGCAGATACCCTTCGTCGATCTTGGCAAAGCGGTGCAGGTTTTCCTTAGTCCAGGCCATGCACTCCTGCCAGATGGGGGTGTCCCTGGCTTCCTTCATGCCCTCGATGTAGGCGTCGATCTTTTCGGACTGGATACCCTTCAAATCATAGCCCACGCTCATATTAAACACAAAGCCGTCCCCGGCCCCCAGGCCCAGCTCCCGGCTTAGCAGCTTTAAGGCAAACCAGCCCTTCACGTATTCCTCCAAGGCCTGCGGCACCCGCAGCTCCGTGCTCCATTCCACATTATAGCCCTCGTCCTCGGCCAAAATGCAGGGCTTGCTCACAGGCAAGTCCTCTCCGTCCAGGGTTTGCACGGTTTTTAGCTCAAAGAAGCGGCTGCCCGCCGCGTAGGCCGCGATGAGGTTCTGGGCCAGCTGGCTGTGGGGGCCCGCCGCCGGGCCAAAGGGCAATTCCAGCTTTTCCCCAAAAATGGGCAGCGTGGGCCCCTCTGCGTGCTGGTACAGGCCGTACACGCCAAAGAGAGTCTGATGGGCCGAGTATTCGTTCAGCGCCCAGTCCATCAGGGCCGCAAAACCAATGGGTTTCATGATGTCGCTCATAGGGATTCCTCCTTATCGGCCTTGGTTGATACGGTTCCACAGGGACTGGGCCTGCTGGCGGCAGTCCGCCATTACTTTTGCCTTATCCACACCCAAAAGCTGGCGGTCCTTCATCTTCACCTGGCCGTCGATGATGGTGGTGGCCACGTTGTGGCCGTTCATGCCAAACATCACGTGGGAGTTGATGTTGCTGGCGTTCATGGGGGTGAGGGGGTCGTAATCGCACACGATGACGTCCGCCGCCGCGCCGGGGGCCAGGATGCCCAGGGGTGTTTCAAAGAAGCGGGCGCACATCTTGCGGTTGTTTTCAAACAGCATGGCGGGAATCTCCGTCCAGGCCACGGTGGGGTCGGCATTGTTGTGCTTGTGCAGCAGGTTGCCCACCTTGTAGCTTTCCAGCATGTCATTGGTGTAGCCGTCGGTGCCCAGGCCAATCAGCACGCCCTTTTCAACCATTTTCAGCACCGGGGGGCAGCCAATGGCGTTGCCCATGTTGCTTTCCGGGTTGTGGACCACCATAGAATCCGTCTCTTTTAACAGATCAATTTCCGGCTCGCTGACGTGGGTGCAATGGCCGCAGAGGGTGTGGGGGCCCAGCATGCCAAAGTCGTGCAGGCGGTACACGGGCCGCTTTCCATGCTCCTTCAGGCTGAGGAGCACGTCCGCCATGCCCTCCGCCACATGGATGTGGTAGCCCGCGTCCTTGGGGCTTTGGCCCACGCAGTAGGCCAGGGTGTCGTTAGACAGGGTGAAGGGTGCGTGCAGGCCCATCACGCCTGCCAGCAGGCCGCTGGTATCCTGGCGGGCATAGGTGATGAAATCCACGTTTTCCTTTACCGCGGCCTTCATTTTCTCCGGCCCGTCCCGGTCGCTGATTTCATAGCACAGATTGGCTCGTACGCCGTATTTCTTGGCGCTTTCCGCGATGGCAAACAGGCTGCCCGTGATCCCGCCATAGCTGGCGTGATGGTCGATCACTGTGGTGACGCCGTTTTCGATGCAGTCAATGAAGGTGGCGTCGGCGCTGCGGGCGGTGTCCGCCAGCAGCAGGTGCCGGTCGATGGTCCACCAAAGCTGGTCCAGAATTTCCACAAAAGTCCTGGGGTTGTTGCCCTTGATCGAAAGCCCCCTGGCAAAAGCGGAATAGATGTGGTTGTGGGCGTTGATGAGGCCGGGCATGATCACCCCGCCATGGGCATCAATGGTTTCCGCCGTGGGGTATTGGGCCTTGAGGGCCTCCGCCTGGCCCACCGCCTTGATCCGGTTGCCTTCCAGCAGCACCGCGCCGTCTTCAAAAAAGGGCTGTTCCGCGTCCCGGGTCACCACTCTCCCGTGGGTGATTAGCAACATACGCATCTTCCTCCCGCTTTGATCACCTGATTGATGGCCTCTTTCCGTTTTTTAAGCAACAAAAACCGCTCCCCTTGGACGACTTTGGCTGTCCAAATGAGCGGTTCCAGTTGATGAGACATGGCCAAGGGTATCCCATCAAGTATGGAATAGCCCGTGCGCAAAGCACTTCCTTGCAGCCACCGTCGTCATTTGGTTGTATCGCGAATCCCTCGTTTATAGCAGTCTTAGCATAGCACAAACAGCGCAAAATGACAAGCAGTTTCAACGGCTTCTACAAATTTTTTCTGGCGATCAAAAAATTTTCCAGTTCCCGCAATTCCTCCGGGGTATCAATGTCCATCAGCTCCTGGCGGCAGCCCGCCTCCACCAGGCGCACCAGCTCCCCATGGGCCCGGAGGACCGTATTGCCGGTCTCCTGGCCGGTCAGGGCGCAAAGGCCCGGAAACAGCGCCCTGGGGAACAGCACCGGGTTGCCCGGCTGTCCCTGCCACCCCACCCGCACAATGGCCTGGGGGTGGGCCGCAAACGCTTGGAGGATGTTTTCCAGGGTGCTGGTAGTCAGCAGGGGCTGGTCCCCCACGCAAAAAAGGCAGCCGTCCATGTCCAGCATCCGCTCCATGCCCAGGCGGATGCTGTCCCCCTCGCCGGGCAGGGCATGCACCAGGGCTTTGCGGCCCAGGGCCTCCGCCAAGGCGGCAATGGCCGGGTCCCGGGTCACCACCAGCGTGCGGGCAAGGCCGCCCGGCAAGGCCTCCAACAGATGGGCCAGCAGGGGCTTGCCCAAAAAGGGGGCCAGCAGCTTATTGCTGCCAAAGCGGGTGGAGGCCCCGGAGGCCTTCACCACACAGCCAATTTTCATAGGCATGCCTCCTTTCTTGTTGGGCTTTTCACATCGTTTTGCTTCGATTCTCTTCCCTGGTATTGTAGCACAGTTTCCGCCCCTTGGCGCGCCTTTCTTGGGTGAGCTGCTGCCGAAGTTTGTCATTGACAAGCCCCTGCAAAAGTGATATGTTGTAAATGCGATCTATGGGTACACTGAACTGAATATATTGGCTTATATAGGTTCGAGATAGGGTCGGACGTGTCTACCAACCACCGTAAATGGTTATCTATAAGCCTTCTCTTTTTGGGTTGGAGAAGGTTTACAGGTAGCCATTTTTGCATGGCGCTTTGCATAGAGAAAAGAAAAGCCTGGGCATGGCAAGGGTGCGGGAAGGATGCAAACCGAATGAGTAGTTTTGTAATCAAAGGCGATTTGTGTTACAGCCGGAGCCCCAAGGAAACCACCGCCGTGAAAGACGGCTATTTGGTGTGCGAGGACGGCCTTTCCAAGGGCGTGTTTGGGGAGCTGCCCCAGGCCTACGCGGCCCTGCCCCTGCTGGATTATACGGGCAGGCTGGTGATCCCCGGCCTGGTGGATTTGCACATGCACGCCCCCCAGTATGCCTACCGGGGCCTGGGCATGGACCTGGAGCTGCTGGACTGGCTGAATGCCTATACCTTTCCGGAGGAGGCCCGCTACCAGGACCTGGACTACGCCAAAACCCAATATCAGCGGATGGTGGCGGACCTGCGCAAGGGCCCCAACACCCGTTGCTGCCTGTTTGCCACCGTGCACGGGCCCGCCACGGAAAGCCTGATGGACCTGATGGAGGAAAGCGGCCTGATTTCCTTTGTGGGCAAGGTGAACATGGACCGCAACGCTCCGGAAAGCTTGGTGGAGGGCAGCGCGGAGGCCTCCCTGGAAGCCACCCGGGCCTGGCTGGACAACGTCCGGGGCAAGTATGGGCATACGAAACCCATCCTCACCCCCCGCTTCATCCCCAGCTGCACCGACGGGCTGATGGAAGGCCTTCACCAACTGCAGCGGGAAACGGGCCTGGCCTTGCAGTCCCACCTGTCTGAAAACCCCAAGGAATGCGCCTGGGTGCAGGAACTGTGCCCGGACAGCCAAAATTATACGGACGCCTACGCCCGCTTCCAGATGATCGCCCCCGGCGTCCCTGCGGTAATGGCCCATTGCGTGTGGAACAGCCCCCAGGAGATGGCGGTGATGAAGGCGGCAGGCGTCTTTGTGGCCCATTGCCCCCAAAGCAACACCAACATCGCCTCCGGCATCGCCCCGGCCCGTCGGTACATGGACCTGGGCATTCCCATGGGCCTGGGCAGCGATGTGGCGGGCGGGGCCCATGCCTCCATCTTTCGGGCCATGACGGATGCCATCCAGGTTTCCAAGCTGCGCTGGCGGCTGGTGGATGACAGCTTGGCCCCCCTGACGGAGGCGGAGGCCTTCTTCCTGGGCACGCTGGGCGGCGGGGCCTTCTTTGGCAAGGTGGGCTCCTTCCTGGAGGGCTACGAGGCGGATGCCCTGGTGCTGGACGACAGCGACCTTCTCACCCCCTGCGTCACCACCCTGGAGCAGCGGCTGGCCCGGGTGATGTACCTGTCGGACGACCGGCACATCCAGCACAAGTTTGTGGCCGGGCAGCAGCTATTTTAGCTTCTTTTTGCGGTTTATCCTCTTGCGCAAGAGGGTAAGAACTTACTGATAACACGCTGTGACAAGAACCCACGAAGGACCGCACAACACATCATGACAGTAGCCTTGAAGGCGGAATGGAGGGATTCCCAGATGAGCGTTGGAAAAAGCATCCACCGCGTGGATGCCTGGGACAAAGTGACCGGACGGGCCATGTACACCGACGACCTGGCAGCGCCAGGGATGCTGGTGGCCAAGGTGGTGCACAGCACCATCGCCAATGGCCTGGTGAAGCGCTTTGACCTGGAACAGGCCCAGAAGGTGCCGGGGGTTGTGAAAATTCTTACCTGTTTTGATTCTCCGCAGATCGACTTTCCCACGCCGGGACATCCCTGGTCCACCGACCCGGGGCACCAGGACGTCAGCGACCGCAGGCTGCTGAACCAACGGGTGCGCATCCATGGGGACGATATTGCCGTGGTGGTGGCCAAGGACGAGGTGGCCGCCAGCCGCGCCGCCCGGCTGATACAAGTGGAGTATGAGGAATACCCCGCGCTCACCACGCCGGAGCAGGCCATGGCCGAAGGCGCGCCCCAGCTGCACGAAAAATCCCCGGGCAACATCCTCAAGGAAACCCGGCTGACCCTGGGGGATGTCGGCGTAGAGGAGGCCATAAAGGGCGCGGCGGTGGTGAACCGGCAACGGTTTGACACCCAGGCCGTGCAGCACAGCCATCTGGAAGTGCCCGTTTCCTACGCTTATATGGAAAAGGGGCGCATTGTGGTGGTCAGCTCCACCCAGATCCCTCACATCGTGCGCCGGGTCATCGGCCAGGCCACCGGGCTGCCCTGGGGAAAAATCCGCGTGATCAAGCCCTATATTGGCGGCGGCTTTGGTAACAAGCAGGAAGTGCTGTACGAGCCGCTAAACGGCTGGCTCACCTACATGCTGGGCGGTACCCCCGTAAAGCTGGAGCTTAGCCGGGAAGAAACCATGGCCTGCACCCGCACCCGCCACCCCATCAGCTTCGATATCACCACCGCTGTCAGCCGGGAGGGCCGCATCCTGGCCCGCAAGGTGGACGCTGTCTCCAACCAGGGCGGGTACGCCTCCCACGGCCACGCCATCATATCCAATTCCATGAACGTGTTCAAAATGCTTTACCAGGACGAAAAGGCCCTGGAGTTGCGCGCCCGGACCGTGTATACCAACCTGGCCACCGGCGGGGCCATGCGCGGCTACGGCATTCCCCAGGCCATTTTCGCCATCGAAAGCCAGATGGACGACATCGCCCTGGAACTGGGCATGGACCCTATCGAGCTGCGCAAAAAGAACCATATGCAACTGGGCTTTGTGGACAAAACCACCGGCATCACCTGCTATTCCAGCGGGCTGGCGGAGTGCATCGAAAAGGGCAAGCGGCACATCGGTTGGGACGAAAAGCGCAAGGCCTACCAGCACCAGACCGGCCCGGTGCGCCGGGGCGTGGGCATGGCCATCTTCTGCTATAAAACCGGCGTGTACCCCATTTCCCTGGAAACGGCTTCCTGCCGCCTGGTCTTAAACCAGGACGGCTCGGTGCAGTTGCAGCTGGGCGCTACGGAAATCGGCCAGGGCGCGGACACCGTGTTCACCCAGATGGCCGCCCAGACCATCGGCCTGCCCTGCGAGGACGTGCACATCGTGTCCACCCAGGACACGGACGTGAGCCCCTTTGATACCGGCGCTTACGCCTCCCGCCAAACCTATGTCACCGGCATGGCGGTGAAGCAGACGTCGGAATTGCTCAAAAGCAAGATTTTGACCTATGCCGCCGAAATGCTGAAAGTGGAGCCGGACACCCTCGATCTGCAAAACGGCAAGGTTTTGGACCAGGCGGGCCAGGAGCCCATCCGGCTGGGGGATGTGGCCATGGAGGCCTTCTACAGCCTCACCCACCAAACCCACATCACGGCGGAAACCACCTTCCACTGCAAGGACAACACCTTCGCCTTCGGCGCTTGCTTTGCGGAAATCGAAGTGGACCTTCCCCTGGGCAAAATCAAAGTATTGAACATCGTCAACGTGCATGACAGCGGCATCCTCATCAACCCGCAGCTGGCGGAGGCCCAGGTGCACGGCGGCATGAGCATGGCCCTGGGCTATGGCCTCAGCGAGCAATTGCTTTTTGACGACAAGGCCCGGCTGCTGAACGACAACCTGCTGGATTACAAGCTGCCCACCGCCATGGACACCCCGGAGCTGACGGTGGACTTCGTACAGACCCAGGACCCCAGCGGCCCCTACGGCAACAAGGCCCTGGGCGAGCCCCCGGCCATCCCCGGCGCGGCAGCCCTGCGCAACGCCCTGCTGCATGCCACCGGCATCGCGATTAACAGCCTGCCCCTCAGCCCGCAAAAGCTGATCGAGCGCTTTACCGCTGCAGGCCTGATCCAGGGAAAGGAGGGTCCCCAGCATGTATGATATTGAAAAAATCGTAGTGGCCAAAAGTATGCCGGAAGCGCTTGCCGCCCTCCAAGCCGACGAAAAGGCCCTGGTCATCTCCGGCGGCAGCGATGTGCTGATCAAAATCCGCGAGGGGAAGCTGGCGGGCTGCTCGCTGGTGAGCATCCATGGCATCCCGGAGCTGAAAGGCGTGACCCTGGAAGCTGATGGGACAATCGCCATCGGCCCCGGCAACACCTTCTGCGAAATCACCGAAAACCCCATCGTGAGGGAGCTGATCCCCGCCCTGGGCGCGGCGGTGGACCAGGCGGGGGGGCCGCAGCTTCGCAACATCGGCACCATCGGCGGCAACATCTGCAATGGCGTCACCAGCGCCGACAGCGCATCCACGTTGCTCAGCCTCAACGCCACGCTGGAAATCACCGGGAAGGACGGCCCCCGCCGGGTGCGGATGGAAGCCTTCTACGACGGCCCCGGCAAGGTGAAGCTGGCCCACGGGGAATTGCTGACGAAGTTGCTCATCGCCAAGGAGGATTATGCGGGCTACAGCGGCCATTACATCAAGTACGCCATGCGCAACGCCATGGACATTGCCACCCTGGGCTGCGCCGTGCATGTGAAGATGGACGGCCAAAAGATCGCCGATGTGCGCCTGGCCTTTGGCGTGGCCGGGCCGGTGCCTATGCGCTGCCGGGCGGCGGAGCAAGCCCTGATTGGCAGGGAAATCAATGAAGAGACCTGCAGGCTGTTTGGGGAAACCGCCCTGACGGAAGTGAACCCCCGCACCAGCTGGCGCGCCAGCAAGGAGTTCCGCCAGCAACTGGTCCGGGAGCTGCCGGGCCGGGCCCTACAGCAGGCCATTCTAAACGCAGGAGGCGAGCGCAAGTGAAAATCATCAACCTGACGGTGAACGGAAGCCCCACGGAAGTGGCCATTGATGAGCGGGAATCGCTGGCCGATACCCTGCGCAAGCGGCTGGGCCTCACCAGCGTCAAAAAAGGCTGCGAGGTGGGCGAATGCGGCGCTTGCACCGTGCTGGTGGACGGCAAGGCCATTGACAGCTGCATTTACCTGTCCCTCTGGGCCGAGGGCAAAAGCGTCCTCACCGTGGAGGGCCTCACCGGCCCGGACGGCGAGCTGAGCCCCGTCCAGAGAGCTTTTGTGGAGGAGGCCGCCGTGCAATGCGGCTTCTGCACCCCCGGCCTCATCATGACCGCGGTGGAAATCGTGGGCACCGGCAAGCGCTACACCCGGGAAGAGCTGCGCAAGCTCATCTCCGGCCACCTGTGCCGCTGCACCGGCTACCAGAACATCTTAAACGCTGTGGAGCGCGTGGTGAACGAAACCCACAAGGCTGTGGGGAAATAGCCCGGCGAAGGTTTTCCGGGGGTTTCATCTTCCGAACCCTATCAGGGCTTCTTCTGTCGGCAGGCCTTTTGCCGCAGGGGGCTGTGTCCCTTCCACTTTTTCATGAGCTGGCCCGGCTGCCCTGACGGCGGCCGGGCTTTTTTGTGCCGTTTTTCTCTTCTATCAGCCGGAATGAAACTGGCAATTGATACTCCCCCCTTTCTACTCCCAATCACCACGGTCACCGCATTTACTTTTTTATGTGGGGTTTCCCCCATGCCCCATCGGGGACGAGTCCCCGAACCCCTTTATTGGGCACCGTTTCACGGTGCACAAGCCAATGCCAACGCCATAGCCATGCGCCTTGATCCTCAAAAGGGAGTCGAACCTACGAGGCAAAAAGGATGCGTCTTTTTGTACTCTGGCCACGTAAAACGTGGCCAGATAAAGGGTCCAGGGCGACAGCCCTGGTGGAGGTGCGGAGGCGAAGCCTCTGCGTCCCAAGTAAATGCGGTGACCGTGTCCCCATCACTTTTATCATTGTAAAAAATTCCAAATTTCGCTATAATGAACCGTAGGCATTCTTTTCAAAACACAAGCGGGCAAGCCAAAAGCCCCTCGCTGTCTGGTTTCCCCTGGAAGGACTTTCTCATGAAAAACAAACGAATGGAATTCTGGGTCTTTCTTCTCACCACGGCGGCCATGGGGGTGTATCTGTTGTGGCGCGTCCTTTGCACCCAGCCCCTGGGAGACCCCTGGTACGTGGTGGCCTTGGGGGTTGTGCTCACCCTGTGCGAGGTGGACGCGGCCCTGGGCCTCTTGCAGACCCTTTGGCAAAAGCGAAAATTGGAAGCGCTGGAGCTTCCGGAGCTGCCGGAGGGCTGGTTTCCGGCTGTGGACGTGCTGGTGGCCGTCCAAGACGAACCGCAGGATCTGTTGCTGAAAACCGTAAACGCCTGCACCCACCTGCAATATCCGGACCCCTCCCTTGTGCATATTTACGTGTGCTGTGATGAACCCCGCCCTGAAATCGCCGCCCTGTGTACAAAAATTGGGGTTACCCTGCTGGAACATCGCGGCAACACCCAGGGCAAAGCGGGCAACCTGAACCATGGCCTTTTGCAAAGCGCCTCGCCCCTGGTGGTGGCCTTGGACGCGGATACCCTGCCCCAAAGCGATTTCCTGCTGCGGACCGTGCCCTATTTCTTCCTGCCCAAGCTGCAAAAGGACCCCCAGGGCCGCTGGGGGGAGCGGAAGCCGGAGGAAGGGGAACAGGCCGTCAAAATCGGCCTGGTGCAAGCGCCGCAGAACTTCTATAACCCGGAGCTGTTTCAGCACAGCCTGTTTGTGGAGAAAACCGTTGCCGATCCCCAGGCCTTCTTTTCCAAGGAAGTCAATGTGTTGCGCAACCAGCTCAATGCCTCCTGCCGCACCGGCAGCACGGCCGTCCTCTCCCGGCAGGCCCTGCAGGACATCGGGGGCTTCCCCTGTGACGCCCTCACGGAGGATTTTGAAGCCGGCATTCTGGTGCAAACCCATGGATATACCCGTCTCGTTACCGGGGAGGCGCTGGCCAGCGGCCAGACCCCCGTTACCGTAAAAAGCCTGCTGGCCCAGCGCGTCCGGTGGGCCCGGGGCGTAATCCAAAGCATCAAAAACACCCACGCGGCGGTGAACGGAAGGCTCCCGCTCTCCGCCCGGCTTTCCTATCTGGGCCTCTTTTCCTATTGGTGGAGCTTTGCCCGGCGGCTGGTGTTTCTGCTCACCCCCATCCTCTTTGGCCTGCTGGGCTGGCGCAGCGTCCACGCGGATTTCTGGCCCATCCTCCTCTTTTGGGTCCCCGCCCATCTGCTGGCCAGCATGGCCCTGCGCTTTTTGGACAGCGACCCGCGCACCCGGCGCTGGCCGCAGATTTTGGATACCGCCATGATGCCGTACCTGATCCTGCCCGTGGCCCTGGAAACCTTCGGCCTCACGCGGCCCCACAGCACAGCCCTCCTAAAAAGCCACAGGCCGCAAAGCCCAGTCCCCCAGGACCGCTCCTTCCGCTACGCCCTCCCCCACCTGCTGCTCATGGGCCTCACTTTGGCGGCGCTGTTTCATGTGTTGCAGGGGCAATACGGCATGGCCCTGCTTTCCCGCGGCCCCATCCTTTTCTGGCTGGTCTATAACCTGCTGCACTCTGCCTTCGGGGTGTTCTTTATGCTCAGCCGCCCCCAGCACCGCAGCAGCGAGCGCTTTGCCGCCACCGAAGAGCTGACCGTCTCCCAGGAGAACCGAACCCTGCGCGGCCTCACCTCCGATGTTTCCGAGGGCGGGCTCTCCTTTGTGCTGGACAGGCCCGCGTACCTTTCCCCGGACGCGCCCCTGCGCCTCCAGGTCAAGACCCCCCGGTACGAGGCTGCCTTCACCGGCCTGCTCACCTATGTGAAGCAGGCGGGAAGCCAATGGCGCTACAGCGTGCGCCTCCATGAAATCGACCTGCCCAACCGCAGGCAATACCTGCAAATCGTTCATGACCGGCCCCGCCCCCTGCCCGCCAAGATGGACTCCTGGGTGAATGTGGCCGATGATCTGATTGCCAACATGGCCCTGCGGATGGAAAAGCCCACCTGGGACAAGCGCGCCTTCCCCCGGATTCAACTGGACCGCCCCATGGCCAGTGCCGAGGGCCTCTCAGGCACGCTGCTGAACTTCAACTACCACAACGCCCTGATGGATTTGGGCAGCGCGCCGCCGCCCAAGCGCCTCACCCTCCCCCTGTCCCAGGGCCTGTCCCTGCTGCTGTCCAGCCCCCAGCCGGGCCCGGGCGGCACGCTGTATGCCGTGCAAAATTGGCAGGAACTGGCCTATAGCGAGGCCTTTGCCGCCCTGCTGAACCAGTGGCTGCAAGAAAATGAAGAGAACCATGCGGAACAGCTCCGCCTGGAAAGCATAGGAGGGATGCCGCGATGATGATGGATCTTGTCTACGCGCTGCTCACCTGCCTTCGCTTTGCCGCGTTCCTGGGCGCCGTGGCCGGGTATGTCTTTCTGCTGAAAGCGCTCTTCCAAACCCCCACCCGCATCGCCTGGGCGGTGGCGCTGTGTTCCCTGGGCCTCATCACCTTTGTTGGCGGGCTGGTGGGCCTGCTGCTGCCGGTGGCCCTGGGGTCCATGGCGGTGGGGCTCTGCTTGGCCCTGTTTTTCCTTCTGCGGCGGCGGAGCCGAGCGCCTTTGGGCCGCTCTACTTTCAACCTGCTCCACCTGGGCTTTGCCAGCATGGTCCTGGCCCTCATCGGCTGCCTGTACGATGCCCAGCTGGTCCACCCCGGCAACTTTTCCCATTGGGGCCCGGTGCTGAAATACATGCTGCTGCAAAACCGCTTCCCGGACGCGGCGGCGGCCCTGGCCTTCCCCGCCTACCCCCTGGGCATCTCCTCCTTCCTGTACCTGTTTTGCACCGTGGTGGGCCATCAGGAGGGGGTCATGCTCATCGGGCAGATGCTGCTGCTGATGGCCTGTTTCTTCTGCGTCTTTGCCGTGGTGAGGGACACCCGCCGGGCGCTGATTCTGGCGGTGCTGGGTCTTTGCCTCACCACCACCATTTATTTCAGCCCCTCCGCCCATCTCTTCAATCTGCCGGTGGATTTCCTGGTGCCCGTCATGGCCCTGGCCGCCCTCAGCCTGCTGATGGCCGGGCGGCAGGACCTCCGCAAGACCGTCGGGTATCTGATCCCCATACTGGGCCTGCTGGGCGTCTCCCATTTTAGCGGCCTGTTCTACCTGGCCCTTTGCCTTCTTTGCCTGCTCTTTCGCTCCCTCTGGGCGGAGAAGAAGCGCTTTTTCACCGCCCTGGGGGTGGGGGCGCTGTCCCTGCTGCCGTGCCTGGCTTGGTACCTCCATCTGCGGGAGGGCTTCGGCCCGGACCAGACCCATGCCCTTTTGCACCTCCCGGCCCTGCAAGCCCTTCTTGCGGGCCAATTCCCGGAGGGAACCCAGGCCCTGTGGCAGGCCTTCTGGGCCCGCACCTTGGATATCACCAGTATCAATGCCCTGGCGGTGATCTTTTTGAATGGCATGGCGCTGCTGGCCGTGCTGCTGGCCCGGTGGACGCGCAAGGACCACTGGAAGCTGCTGCGTTGCGTCCTTCTGGCGGACCTGGCCACGGCAGCCTACCTGCTGTGCCTGTTTTTGATGTATCTGACCGCCCTGCCCCCCCAGGAAGCCCTGGCCTTGCCACAGTATGACCGCTATGTGGCCAGCATTTTGGTCTTTGGCCTGGGCGTCTTTGGCATGGCCCTGACCAGGGATTTGGAGTATTCCTTCAGCGTTGTGGGCCGCAGCCGGGAGATGCTGGCGTTTCGCAGCCGCCTTTCTAAAACCGTCTATCAGTACCTGACCTTGGGCATTTTCTGTGTGGTGGCGTTCTTTTTGGTCTCCACGGTGAACCTGCTGCTGGAGGAAAAGGAACAGCAACGCGGCAGCCTGCCCGCCCGGGTGAAGGCCGCCGTGGGCGACCAGTGGACCCCGGAGGATGCCGCCCGCTACCTGGTGGTGGGCGCCGACCCGGAGGATCAGGGCCTAGCCGAGATCAGCCGCTACTACCTTGGCGCGCAGGACGTGACCGCCGCTTCCACGGCAACGGATGCAGACCTGGCCGGGTATGACTGGCTGGTGGTCATTGACGCGGCGGCCCTGGCGGACCATCCTTCCTGGCGGGACCTGTCCCCAGGGGTCTATCCCGCCCGGGACCTGCTTTCCTCGGAAGGGGATGCCGCCCAACCGTAAGGAAAGGCCCGCTGGAAGAATTTTGCATCCTATTTCGTTGATATGGTTACTAGAACCATCTCACGGAGGTAGACTATGGCTTTTTGCAAAGGGTTTCAGAGACTTCTTTTGCTCGTTTTACTCGTTTCTCTTCTGTGCCCCGCCGCCCTGGCCGATGACCTGGTCCTGGTGAACGAATGGACCCCGCTGCCGGAAGAGTATATGCCCATGGACCTGGTGTCCATGGAAACGGAGGGAGACCTCACGGTTTTCAGCCTGGAAACCCCGGATATGCTGGCCACCTGGACCGCCCTGCTGGCCCTGAACGGCATGCTGGCGGACGCCACGGACAAAGGGCAGACGGGCTGGCAGGTCAGCGCCGCCTACCGGTCCGTGCAGGAGCAGCAGGCCATTTGGGACGACACCTACAACAAATACCTCACCCAGAATGACCTGCCCCCGGATAAAGCCCTGCAGGCCACGCAACGCCGGGTGGCGGTACCCGGATGCAGCGAGCATCATACCGGCCTGGCCTTTGACCTGACCATCCCCGGCAAATCCTTCCGGCTGACGAAGCAATGCGCCTGGCTGGCGAAAAATTGCTGGCGGTACGGCTTCATCATCCGCTATACCAAAGCCAAGGAAAAGATCACCGGCATCACCGAGGAGCCCTGGCACATCCGCTACGTGGGCCTGGAAGCCGCCGAAACCATGTACAAAAAAAAGCTGTGCCTGGAGGAGTATTTGGAAAAGTACGGGGAGAAATGAAAAAGTGTGCCGAAGGCCCTGCCCCCCAAAAAATGAACCATGGAGTGAACCATTTTGGACATCAAAAAAATAGAGGCAAACAAGAAACAGTTTCTGGATTTGCTCTTGCTGGCGGACGAGGATGAATCGATGATCGGCAAGTATTTAGAACGAGGCGAGCTTTTTGCCCTCTACGATAACGGCCTGAAAAGCGTTTGCGTGGTGACCCGGGAAAGCGATACGGTGTGCGAGCTGAAAAACATCGCCACCTATGAATCCTGCCATGGCCAAGGGTACGGCGGCGCGCTGCTGCGCCACCTGTTTGCCCATTACAAGGGCCAGTATGCCACCATGCTGGTGGGCACAGGGGACAGCCCAAGGATCTTGCGGTTTTACCAGCGGAACGGGTTCCAGCTTTCTCACCGGATCAAAAACTTTTTTACCGACAACTATGACCACCCCATGTTTGAGGAAGGGGTTCAATTGGTGGACATGGTCTATTTGCAGAAAGACCTGTAAGAAAATCCGTCATCTACAGAAATTCTCTCCATACTGCTCTCCACTCATCACATGCGAAAGAAGCGAAAAGAGAAAATGATGAAGAAACTGGCCCTGGTTTTGCTCTGCGCCCTGCTGCTGGCGGCGCTGCCTCCCTGCCCACAAAAGGCCGCCGCAGACGCGTTGCCGGCGTTCCTGTTTCCCCAGTATGGCTTTCGCTTTGGCATGTCCATGGAGGATATCAAGACGCTGGGCGAGCAGGTGGAACTGGGGCCTTGTTCTTCAAAGCAAGACCTGGACGGCTAT
This sequence comes from Eubacteriales bacterium, assembly GCA_031549415.1. Lineage (GTDB taxonomy): Bacteria > Bacillota > Clostridia > Christensenellales > Aristaeellaceae > Limiplasma. The sequence continues at coordinate 211,534 of JAVBPU010000005.1, forward strand.
TTCAGCCTGACCTATCCAGCGCAGGAATTCGCGGGGGTTTACGGCTCGGCCATCTATGGCTTTACCGCCGACCAAAAGCTGATGGAGATCCGGTTTCAGGTGAAGGACGACGCTCCGGAGCCGGTCTATGAGAAGCTCAAGGCGGTATTGGTTGGGCTTGCCCAGGACGGCGCCCCCTATGTGGAGGAAGGCCCTCGAAGTGAGGACCGCTTTGGGGAGACGGTGACCTGGCCGAAAACCCTTGTGTTCACATCGCCGAATATGGGCCTGGAATTGACCTATTCCAGTGTGGGCGTGGTGGAGTTCACTGTTTTTGAGCGCTTTGCGATCCCGGCGGATTTCGTTGCGCGGCTGTACAATCCGGCCACCGGCATCTTCTTGGAAGCGTTTTCCTACCACAGCGGGCTGACTGATCTGCAGGCCCTGGTCCAGGCGCAGGGCTGGCTTGGGCACGTTCCCGCTGCACAAGACCCGGCCTTAGGGCTCTTTCACATGCCTTTTGGCGGCTTTCGCGATGGGCTCGTTGCATTGACTTTGGACCTCACAGCAGATGACGTGTATGGGGTGGATGTAAAATTCCGGGTCAGCCGCACTTTTGGCAAGGAGGTTTGGAAAGAGCTTTGGACGCAGCTGAACGCGGCCTATGGCGATCCCTCCCAGACCTGGGACGGTCAGGAAAGCTTCAGCAGCACAGGCCCTTTGGTGGACACTTCCTCCCATTTGGGGGATAGATATCTCCGCCTGGGGTTCCGCCCCCGTGGGGAGGCGTCCTCTGTGGACACCGGCGAACCCCGCCCCAGCCAACCGCCGGTGGACCTGCGGGGCGATGTGGGCTATATGCCCGATCTTCCTGACCAGGAGGTCCCCAGCGATCCCTCCGGCAGGCCCCTGCCAGTCCTTGGAAATTCTGGCGGAAACCTGGTCCAGGGGGGCTATGTGGCCGGGGACGCGGCCCGTTTGTTCTACCGCAACTTCCAGCAGGAGGGCCAGCTCTTCCTCCGGGAGGAACCTACAGGGGCCTCCCGCTGCCTCAGCAACGTTACCAACATCTCCCAAATCAACGTCATGCCGGATTGGATCTACTTTTCAAGGCAAGAGCCCACCCGGGAGCACTCCTGGAATGATTTTACCGCCACAGGGGCCTTTTTTCGCATAAGGCCCGACGGCGGAGAAACCCAGCGCTTTGCCCTGCCCGATGGCCTCAAGATTGCCCAAATGCTCGTCTATGACGGTTCCCTCTATTTCGCGGTGTACCGCGCTTTCTACGATGTTCCCAAGTACAACGGCCTGGAGGACAACGGCCTCGACTATGCCCTGTGCCGGGTCAGCGAGGCCAGCCTGACCGGCGGGGTCGTCAGCCCTGAATTCCTGCTGGACGAGTACGGCACCGAAACCCTGCGCATTGCCATTGAAAACGGCAGGCTGTATTATACCCGGTTTTTGGGCAGCGAAGGCGGCGCGTACCGGGCCAGCTTCGGGCACATGGCCCTGGACGGCAGCGGCCGAACCGAAAGCAGCTTCGACACCGCCTCGGACCGCGCCTGCTACGACACCCAGGTGAAGGACGGCGTGTTCTATTATGTGCTCCGCTTCCCCTCCGCCACCCTGGACGATACCCTTCTGGCGCGAGACGCGCAAAGCGGGCAGCCCCGGGTGCTGCAAGAGGCGAACTGGGCCCTGTACAGCCTTTGTCTTTCCGACGACGCCTTGTATTTTCTCTCCATGGTGGATGGCCAGGAAGGCGCGTCCATTGCGCCCTTTAGGGCGGTGACCCTGCACCGGTCCTCTTTGGATGGAAGCGCCCGTCAAAAGCTGGCGGACCTGCCCACCACCCATGCCCGCGCCCTGCACATCGTGGGTTCCTATCTCTACTATTTGAGTTTGGACGATGGAAAGCTCTACCGGCTTCCCACGGACGGCAGCGGAACGCCCCAGGCTTCCTGGGCCGGGGAAAACGGCGGGGATGGCCAGAGCGACCCGAACACTAACAGCAATAACAACGATAACGGTAATAACAACGATAACGGCAGCAATGACAACGATAACGGCAGCCATAACAACGATAGCAGCAACGGCGGCGGCAACAGCCCCCCCGCTGACAGACCGCCCAAGGACCTGATCAGCAGCCAGGATGGCACGCAAGATGGCCCTCCCGGCGGCAGCCCGGTTGGCACTGTTCCCACCCCATCCCCCACGCCTCAGCAGCCCGAAACCGCCGACGCCTTTTCCCCCATCCCCACCTTGCCGCCCGGGTTTCTCATTGACCAGCCCGGAGACCAGCGGCATGATGTATACACCGGGCCGGGGAAAACCTATTTCCGAGTGAAGCCGGGCAAGAAGCTTGCCTATGTGTCCACCAACGGCTGGATCAAGGCCTATGCCCGGGACGGCAAATGGCTTCTGATTGAATATGAAACCAACAGCTCCGGGGGCAACCGCATGGGGTACGTAGCCGGGAGCAAGATTTTCGATTTCAACCGGGCCCCGGAATTGCCCAAGGCCAACCTTCCCTTTCGCGTCCTCAGCGCCTGTGTGATCTCAGACGACCCCAATGTGAGCGGGCGAGCCGTGCTGGATGTACCCAAGGATGCCACCGGCACCTTGTTTTGCACCCATTTGGGACGGTGGGGCTATGTGGAGATGACCCTGGGGGGCAAGAAGATTCGGGGCTTTGTGGCCCTGGAGGCTATGGCGCTGGAATAGGGGGGGGAGCCTACAGGGGGAGGGGCAGCACGCCCTCCTCCGATCTCACCTCAAAGGAACCCTCCCGCAAATCCGCGATGAGTTCAGCGGTGTGGCCGTCCCTCCGCCAAATCCAATGAAGGGTATTGGGTTCCCCTTGTATCATTTCAAAATCCGCGTCAAAGCCAAAGGCCGGGCAAGTATTGCGAAAGCGCAGCAGTTCCAGCTGCCGCTGCACCACGGGCCTTTCCAGGCCCGCCGCCATCTCTTCCCAGCGCAAATTGGTGCGGTTGATCTCCTTATGCCCGCCGGCTCCCGCCCTTTCCACCGCCTGTACATCGTTCCGGCCCGCGAACAGGTCCAGGTACCACACCTGGGGCTTCCCTGGCATAAACATCTGAATGGCCCGGGCCAGCAGCAGCTTGCCCTCGTCCTCCCCCAGGGCGCTGAAATAGGTGGCGTTCACCTGGTAATACACATTCTTTTGCCCGTGCAAATCCTTCACCAGGCCGCCCCGGCTCACCAGGGTTTTGATCAGTGCTTCAATCCGCTCCTCCGGCAGAAGCCCCTTTAGATCCAGCAACGGAATCCCATCGTGGCAGCCCAGCATATTCACCGTGCGAAGCTTCTTCTCCCGAATCTCCCGGGCCCAGCGGCATAGCAGCTCTCCGGAACCCCTCTGAAAGGCGTCCAGCATCAGCCCCGGCAGAAAAAAATCATAGCACAGGTATCCGGCCGCGCCCAGTTTTTCATGGATTTTCTCTTCGTAGCTGGCGTGAATCTCTGGCAGAAGGGTCAAAGCGTATGTCTCCGCCAAGCCTTGCAGCCTTTCCAGAAGCTGCCAGGTTTCCGGCTCGTTCAAAAAATTCCGCTTGCCGGGGGCCTTGGGGGCATAGGCAAAAGCATCCAGCCGCACGATGCTGGCACCGTATCCCGCCAGGGTTTTCAGGGTTTGCTCATAATACTCGAAGGCCAGGGGAGAGCGGATGTTGATGTCCATCTGCCCCAGGTATTTTTGCTGACCCTCCACAACCTGGACCTCTTGGTAAAAGGTGTTCCAATAGGGCACGTTTCGCCCGCCCGGAAAGCGCACCATCAGAAGGGGCAGCCCGGGCTTTCTCAAAAACATGTCTTGGATCAGGGCTGCCTCCGGCTGAATGTACCCTTCGGCGGTCATGGTCCCATGGCCTTCCCAGAAGCGGTTCCAGTCAATGAAAAAATCCCGGTAGGGCGAGCCGTCCCCCTTTTGCAAAATGTCCTGGAAGGCTTCACACTGCACCGAGGCATGGTTCACCAAAAAGTCCAGCTTCAAGTCCATCCCCAAGGCCCGCAGGGCTTTCAAATCCTCTTCCGTGGCCAACCGTTCCTCCAGGCCGTAGTCGATCACGGAAAACCCCCGGTCCAAATCCGAGTGGAACAGGCTGGGCAACAGATAGGCCGAAGCAAAAGCCCCTTGCAGCGGTTTCTGCCGCAAAAAGCGCACCATCTCCCCCAGGGTCCCGCCCAGGCTGTCCGGGTAGGCGTTCAGCATGGGTCCGGCGGAAAGCCAAGGCGCATCTTCCATGCTCATTCTCCTTCCCGCGCCGCCATCCGGGCGCTGTAGGCCGCGTAGGAGAGCAGCTCTCCGTCTTTGGAGAGAATCAGCCTGGCCTGCGGGGCCTGGGCCTCCAACTGCCTCTGTTCCAGCTCCAGCACCATCGTGGTGAAGGGGCTGTCCACGCTCCCGTCCCGGTGGCGGGATTTCCGATAGGCCAGGGTTTCCTGGGGCGTGCTGCTGAGCAAAATGGGATAATCCACCCCCTGGAACCGGGGGCTGTTCCCATGGGTCCATTCCATCACCAGCACTTGCACGCCGCGAAAATCCACCGGCTCATACCAAAGCGCCTCTTCCTCCCGGCCCATGCGCTTCAAAAAGAGAACGTCCGCGCCGTTTTTGAACTGGGCCACAATCCCGGTGACCTCGTCAAAATCAATCTCCTGGGGCGAACCCAGGTACGCCCCCAGGCCCTTGCGGCCCTCCCGCTGGTAGACGGCCAGCCAGGGATGCTCCCTGGCCAAAGCGGGGTCCGCGTCCCGCTGTTCTTGTTGAAGCCCTCTGAGCGCAGCGCCCCGCTCCGGCGTATACTGCCCGTTGGCCACCAGGCCCCGCACCCCGCTGGCGCGAAACACCCGCAGGCGCTCCGCGTCATTCTGCCGGGGAATGCGCCGGGGGTAGTTGTCCCCGGAGAGCACATAGCTGCCAACCCCCGCCTGCCGCAGATAAAATGCCAGCAAGGACGCGGTTTCCGATTTGCCCACCCCGGAGCCCCCGCAAACCGCCACCACCGCCTTTTGGTGCGGGTTTTCCCGGAGCAGCCCCGGCAGCGCCTTTCGCAGCTCCGGAAAGAGGCGGTTGGCTTTGAGCACATGGCTTTCCCCAATGTGAACGATATCGCCTGGCATATCCCCCTGGGGGATGGCCTCCGGCAGTGGGGGCGGCTTCCATCCGCCCTCCTGTTCCAGCTTTTCCAGCTTCTCGATAGCCTCCCTGCCCGTCCTCTCCATTCCGCTTCTCCTTTCCTCCGCCAAGCCAACGTAGAGTCGTATGATTCCAAAACAGCGCCACTGCTTGGGCAGAGGCGCTCAGTTGACAAACGCTACAGGGAGGTTTGGAGGCGCAGCGCCCCTCCAAGTGAAATCGTATCGCTCAGCTTTGCCGGGCGTGGGGGGGCGTTTCCGCTGGCGCGGAAACGCCCTGTACATTTGCCAAAGCGGGTAGGCCCACTTTGGAGATCCTGTTTACCCTCGAATGACGGTGCCCGTCTTGCCCGCAATGCCGTCGCTGGCTTTTTCCAGCAGAGTGATCAGGGCCTGGCGGCCCGGCTTGCTGGTGGCAAAGTCCAGGGCGGCCTGCACCTTGGGCAGCATGGAGCCGGGGGCAAACTGCCCCTGGGCCATGTACTTCTCCGCGTCGGCGGGGCTCAGCTCGCTAAGCCATTGCTGGTCCGGCTTGCCAAAGTTGATGGCCACCTTTTCCACCGCCGTCAGAATGATCAGATAGTCCGCGTCCAGCATCTTGGCCATGCAGGCGCTGGCAAAGTCCTTGTCAATGACCGCGCCCACGCCCTTTAGGTGGTTGCCCTCGGACACCACGGGGATGCCGCCGCCGCCCGCCGCGATGGGAATCAGCCCGGCCTCCGTCAGCTGCCGCACCGTGTCGATTTCAATGATCTCCACGGGCTTGGGGGAGGCCACCACCCGGCGGTAGCCTCGGCCGGAATCCTCCACCATGGTATAGCCCTTTTCCTTCACCAGCTGGTCCGCTTCTTCCTTGGACAGGAAGGAACCGATGGGCTTGGTGGGCTTTTGGAAGGCGGGGTCGGCGGCGTCCACCCGCACCTGGGTCAGCACTGTGGCCACGGACTTTTCGATTCCACGGTTCCGCAATTCTTCCCGCAGGGCGTTTTGCAGGTCATAGCCGATGTACCCCTGGCTCATGGCCACGCATACGGACAGCGAAACCACAGGCTCTTGATGGGCGCGGCAATACTCCGACATGGCGTTTTGGATCATGCCCACCTGGGGGCCGTTGCCATGGGCAATGATCACCTGGTGCCCCTGCTCAATCAGGTCCGCGATGGGCTTTGCGGTGGCCTGCACGGCAATCATCTGCTCCGGCAGGTTGTTTCCCAGGGCGTTGCCGCCCAGGGCGATCACAATTTTCTTTCCCATAGTACCCCTCCGCCTTTCGGCTTACTTTTGATTCCAACGCTCGGTGGCGTCCTTCTCTAGTTTCGCCAGCTTGGCGGCCGGGTCCTTCACCTTGGCCAAAAAGATCATGGCCGCGATGATATACGGCTTGAAAGAGGCTTCCTTGTACAGGGGGGTGCGGTAGCGGTCAAACACGGAGGCCTCCACTTCGCCTTCCTTGCAGCTGACGCCGGTGATGTCCGCGGGCAGGCAGTGCATGTACAGGGCCTTGCCGTCCTTGGTGGTCTTCATCAGCTCTTCCGTGCATTCCCAGTCCTTGTGCTTGGCGTTTTCGGCCAGCAGTTCCTTTTCCAGGGCCTTGATGCCGTCAAAGTCGCCCTTGCCGTACAAATCGGTGCGCTTTTCCATGGCGCTGAAGGAGGCCCAGCTCTTAGGATAGACGATGTCCGCGTCCTGAAAGGCCTCCGCCATGTTATGGGTCCGCTTGAAGCTGCCGCCGGATTTCTTCGCGTTGGCCTTGGCCACTTCCTCCACCTCGGGCATCACTTCATAGCCCTCGGGATGGGCCAGCACCACTTCCATGCCCATGCGGGTCATGAGGCCGATGATGCCCTGGGGCACGGACAGGGGCTTGCCGTAGGAGGGCGAATAGGCCCAGCTCATGGCAATTTTCTTGCCCTTCAGGTTTTCAATGCCGCCAAACTGGTCAATCAGGTGCAGGCAATCCGCCATGGCCTGGGTGGGGTGGTCAATATCGCATTGCAGGTTCACCAAGGTGGGCTTTTGCTCCAGTACGCCGTCCTTGTGGCCGTCGGTCACCGCCTGCACCACATCCCGCATGTAGGCGTTGCCCTTGCCAATGTACATGTCGTCCCGAATGCCGATCACATCCGCCATGAAGGAGATCATGTTGGCGGTTTCCCGGACGGTTTCTCCGTGGGCGATCTGGCTTTTGCCCTCGTCCAGGTCGGCCACGTTCAGGCCCAGCAGGTTGCAGGCGGAGGCGAAGGAGAACCGGGTGCGGGTGGAGTTGTCCCGGAAGATGGAGATGCCCAGGCCGCTGTCAAAAATCTTGGTGGAGATGTTGCGCTCCCGCAGGTCCCGCAGGGCCTCCGCCACTTCAAAAACCGCCTTGATCTCGTCGTCGCTCTTTTCCCAGGTGAGGAAGAAATCTCCGTCAACCATGTTCTTCGTATCCAGCTTTTTCAGGGCCTCGATGTTTTTTTGGGCTTTGCTCATGGTTTCTTACTCCTTTGATTCATTGATTGTGTTTTGGTGGACGACTTTGTTTTCCCCCTCACCGCGTGAAACGCGGTGAAAATGGGTCCAGGGGTGAAACCCCTGGTGGGGTGCAGGGGTGAAACCCCTGCAAACCCCCGTTCACTTGCAGTATAGCGTGGGCAGCGCGGCGTACACGGCGGCGCATTTCACCAAGTCGGCCTTCCAGGTTTTTTCGTTGGGGGCGTGGGCCTGGGCCTCCTTGCCGGGGCCAAAGCCGATGCAGGGGATGCCGTAGCGGCCCATGATGGACACGCCGTTGGTGGAAAAGGTCCACTTGTCTACCTTGGGCTGGCCGTACATCCCTTGGTAGGCTTCCACCATGGCCTGGGTGGCGGCATGGTCCTGGGGGATGACCCAGGTGGGGAAGTAGCAGTCCGTGGGGTAGGTCAGGTTGGTCCAGGAGGGGCGGTCGTACTTGTACATGGTCACCTGAGCGCCGTATTTCTGGCAGGCGGGCAGGTTCCGCACCTCTTCCAGAGCCATTTCATAGGTCTCGCCATCGGTGAGGCGGCGGTCCAGGGACACGGAGCAGGAATCGGCCACGGCGCAGCGGGAGGGCGAGGTGTAGAAGATTTCGGAGGTGGTGACGGTGCCCTTGCCCAGGAAGGGGTCCACGTGCAGCCTGTCGTTCAGGTCCCGGATCTCCAGCAGGATCTCCGCCATCTTGTAAATGGCGTTTTCCCCGCGCTCCGGGGCGGAGCCGTGGCAGGACACGCCCTTCACGTCCACGCGGATCTCCATGCGGCCCCGCTGGCCCCGGTAAATGTTGCCGTCGGTGGGCTCGGTGATGACCACAAACTCCGGCTTTACCTTATCTTCGTTGACGATATACTGCCAGCACAGGCCGTCGCAGTCCTCTTCCTGCACGGTGCCGGTGACCAGCACGGTGTACTGGTCGGACAGCAGGCCCAAATCCTTCATGATCTTGGCCCCGTACACGCTGGACACGATGCCGCCCAGCTGGTCCGAGGTGCCCCGGCCGCCAATTTCGGTGTCGCTTTCAAAGCCCTCGTAGGGGTCAAAGGTCCAGTTGGCGATGTTACCAATGCCCACGGTGTCGATGTGGGCGTCGTAGGCGATAAGGGTTTTGCCGGTGCCCATGTAGCCCAGCACGTTGCCCATGGGGTCGATCTCCACCTTGTCAAAGCCCACCTTTTGCATCTCTTCCGCAATGCGCTTGATGTGGGCTTCCTCTCCGGCGCTTTCGCCGGGAAGCCTGACCAAATCGCGCAGAAACTTCGTCATGTCCTTTTCATAGCCCTGGGCCGCTTCCTTGATCTTTGCAAAATCCATGGTGATGGTCCCCTTTCACATATCCTCTTGCTGCACCGCGCCGTTCCAAACCACGCGCTCATAGTTGTCCGGGTCGGTATCTCCCTCGGTGGAGAACATCAAAACGGTGGAATCCTTGGAAAGGCCCATGGCCTCCCGCAGCTCCCGGTACCGGTCCCCTTCCAGCAGGGCCGCCAGCAGGCCCATGCCCACCGCGCCGGACTCGCCGGAGACCACCTGGGGGTCCCCCTGCACCGGGGCCGCCAGGCGGCGCATGCCGTTGGCCGCCACCCAGTCCGGACAGGAAACAAACACGCCCGCGTGGTTCTTGAGGATATCCCAGGACAGGGTGTTGGGCTCGCCACAAGCCAGGCCCGCCATGATGGTTTGCAGGTCTCCGGTCACAAACCGCTCCTTCCCGTCCCCGGCCAAAGCGCCCTGGTACAGGCAATCCGCCGCCTGGGCCTCCATGATGACGGTGACGGGCGGGTTTTCCGGAAACAGGTTGGTAAAATAGCCCTGGATGGCCCCGGCCAAAGAGCCCACCCCCGCCTGCACGAAGATGTGGGTGGGGCGCTGGACCCCCGCCTCCCGCAGCTGCTGGGCGGCCTCGGCGGCCATGGTGCCGTACCCCTGCATAATCCAGGCGGGAATCTCCTCGTACCCGTCCCAGGCGGTGTCCTGCACCACTACGCCCCGGGGCGTCTCTCCCGCTTCCTTGGCGGCCATGCGCACGCAGTCGTCGTAGTTCACTTCCTCGATGGTCACCAGCGCGCCTTCCTTGGCAATGTTGTCAAAGCGGCTTTTCACGCTGCCCTTGGGCATGTGCACCACGGCCTTCTGGCCCAGCTTGTTCGCGGCCCAGGCCACGCCCCGGCCATGGTTGCCGTCTGTGGCGGTAAAAAAAGTGGCCTGGCCAAACTCCTCTTTCAGCTTTGCAGAGGTTAGGTAGTGGTAGTCCACCTCCCCCACGTCCTTGCCCAGTTCCCCGGCGATGTAGCGGGCCATGGCAAAGCTGCCGCCCAGCACCTTAAAGGCGTTCAGGCCAAAGCGGTAGGATTCGTCCTTCACAAACACGTTTGTGATCCCCAGCCGTTTCGCCATGCCCTGAAGCTCTGCCAGCGGGGTGACGGTATACTGGGGAAAGCTTTTATGGAAGTTTTTGGCCTTTTCCACGTTTTCCAGCGACATGATAGACAGCTGCCGGTCGTCGCTTTTCGGCATTTGGTTTTGTACCCATTTGATTTTCTGCATGGCGCCTATGCTCCTTACCCTATTGGTGCCGGCTCCGGCTTTCCTGAGCCTTTTCATACTTTACAGTATACTGGTTTTTTCCTAATAGTCAACAAATATTTTTTGTAACTAAAAAATTTTTAGCATTGTCTGAGCCTTCACGCTGCGTTATAATAATTTCAGCGTAAGGGTTCTTCGCTTGATGCTAAAGAAAGCGGGTGAACAGAGCATGACGGATTTTCAGCTGAACTTTCTCAAGCAACTTTCCAAGGGCTTGGCGGCCCAGTTTGGCGAAAGCTGCGAAATCGTGGTGCACGATTTTGACAAAGAGCATTTTGATCATACCATTGTGGCCATTGAAAACGGCCATGTGACCCACCGCAAGCTGGGGGACGGCCCCTCCCACGCGGTGTTGCAGGCCATGAAAAGCCCAGAGCCGCTGACGGATCACCTGAATTACCTGATCCGCACCCAGGACGGCCGCATCTTAAAGTCCAGCACCATCTACGTCCGGGACGAGGAGAACAAGGTGGTGGGCCTGTTTGCCATTAATTATGACATCACCCACCTGCTGATGGTGGAAAGCGCCGTAAAGCCCCTGATCACCGCCCAAACGGACGACAAGGAGCCGGAGCGCATCGTACAAAACGTCAACGACCTGCTGGATGAGCTGATTGCCCAATCCCTGCAAATGGTGGGCAAGCCCGTGGCCCTGATGAACAAGGACGACAAAATCAAGGCCATCCAGTTTTTAAACAGCACCGGCGCGTTTCTCATCACCAAGTCCGGGGACAAGGTGAGCAAATATTTTGGCATTTCCAAGTATACATTGTACAACTACATCAGTTCCGAGGCCACCTGACCGATGTGGACAGCAAGGAGTACCCTATGAACCGTTTTGATACCATGACCCTGCCGGAGCTGCTGCGGCCCGAGGGCTGGGACTGCGCTTGCGGCCGCCACCATGCCTGCGGGCTCCGCATTTTGGAAATAGGCCCCGGGGCGGTGCAAAAGCTGCCCCAGGCCCTGCAAACCCTGAGCCTTAGAAAACCCTTTGTGGTGTGCGACGCGAATACGGAGGCCGCCGCCTGGCCCCAGGTGCGCGCCGCCCTGGAAGGCGCGGGCATCCCCTATGCACACTATGTGTTTCCCCACGCCCAGATGGAGCCGGATGAGCATGCCGTAGGCTGCCTCACCATGGCCTTTGACCGCAGCTGTGACGCGGTGCTGGCGGTGGGAAGCGGCGTGATCAACGATTGCTGCAAGGTGCTGGCCCACAGCGCGGGGCTGCCCGCCCTGGTGGTGGCCACCGCCCCCTCCATGGACGGCTACGCCTCCAATTCCTCCTCCATGATTAGGAACCGGGTGAAGGTCACCCTGTACAATGCCTGCCCTGTGGCCATCCTAGCCGATACCGACATTTTGACCCAGGCCCCCACCCGCATGCTGTGGGCGGGCCTGGGAGATATGCTGGCCAAGTATATTGCCCTTTGCGAATGGCGCATCGCCCATCTGGTGACCGGGGAGTATTACTGCGAAAACATCGCCGGGCTGATGCGCGCCGCCCTGGCCCGCATTGTGGCGGCCGCCCCTTCCCTGATGGACCGGAAGCCGGAAACCCTGCAAGCCATTACCGAAGGGCTGGTGCTTTCCGGCGTGGCCATGGCCTTTGCCCAGGTGTCCCGCCCGGCCTCCGGGCTGGAACACTACTTCTCCCATATGTGGGAAATGATGGCCCTGGACCGGGGCGCCCCCTATGAGCTTCACGGCATCCAGGTGGGGGTAGGCACCCTCCTCACCTTCCAAATCCATGACGCGCTGAAAGCCCTCACCCCAGACCGAGGGCAGGCGGAAGCCTTCATGAAAAACTTCGACCCGGCAGCCTGGGAGGCGCAGACCCGCCGCATTTTCGGCCAGGCTGCCCAAGCCATCATCGACGCCGCCAACCGGGAGGGCCGCAACGACCCGAAAAGGCACCAGGCACGACTGGAAAAGATTTTGGAGCACTGGGGGGACATCCAGGCCATCCTAGCGGAGGAACTGCCCCCCAGGGAAGCCCTCCAGGCGCTGATGGAGGGCCTGGGCATGCCCCGCACCCCGGCGGATTTGGGCCTGACCCGCGCAGACACCCAGGACGCCCTGGTGGGCTCCCGAGACATCCGGGACAAATACATCGCCTCCAGCCTGCTGTGGGATTTGGGGCTGCTGGGGTCCTTTGAGATGTAAGCATAGGATCTTATGCGGGGCTTCGCCCCATCCCGGCCTTTCGGCCATCGCGGCCTTCACTGCCGTTCGGCCGCTCAGCCCACTCGCTTTCATCGTCGTGCATTTCGCTACCGCTCATGCGCTCGTGAAAGCTCCCACCTGCGGGTCACTTGCCGCTACGCGGCAGAGCGCACTGCGCTCACGCTTCCCTTCGGTGCCCAAGCCCCACCTCTCGTTCGCTTTGGGCTTCGTTCCGGCCCTTCAGTCAGCGCAGCCTTCACTACCGTTCGGCTGCTTGCTTCAGGCCCCGGCTCTCACTCGCTTTTGCCTTCGGCAAAGCGCCCACAGGGCGCACGCTCG
>JAVBPU010000018.1:0-5594 GCA_031549415.1 Eubacteriales bacterium
TTTTAAATGTGGGCGAACGTTGGGCGGTCCCCAAACCGGTTTACGGCCTATGCCTTTAACAAACCATTATTTGAATCGCCCATTTTCTGGGCCTTTCAAATGGGTTCCTGGTATTAAATCCCGGGTGGGGTGCAGGGGCGAAGCCCCTGCACTCTGTGCTATAAAAAGGTCATTTGCTCTAGGGGCGGCAGCCCCTAAAGGCCTCACTTCCCCTTGCGCACGGCCTGCCAGATTTCAAACCGGTAGGTTTCGCTGTCCATGTCCCCGTTGGAATACATTTCCACATTATAGGGCGCGCCAAAGGCGTATACGCCGTTGGTGGGCAGCCATTCCTGGTATAGATGGCGGTTTAACGCTTGCAGGGCCTCGGGCATCTTGCCCTGGCCCTCAAACACCGCCCAGGTGAGGGCGGGCACGGTGAATTTCTCAAAGCCCTTGGGCGCCTTGGCTTCCGGTGCGCAGGGGTCGGCGATGTAGTAGCGGATGCTGCTGTCGTCATTGTCCTTGCCCACGCTGATGCCGTATACGCCATTGACGGTTTCGCCATAGCCTTTTTCAAAAAACTCTTTCCAATAGGCGGGGATGTCTTCAAAGCAACGGGCCATGGAAAAGTCCCGGCCCATGCCCAGGACGGTAAAGGCTTCTTTGTTTTCAATGCGGGGGTTCATGGCAAGGCCTCCTTTGGGTTACTTCTTCTTTGGCACCGGGGCGGGGGGCAGTTCGCAGGTACCGGCGCCGTTGCTGCTGACCACGCCGCGCTCGGCGTCCAGGGTCACCACCGCGCCGCTTTTCAATATTTTTGTGGCGTTTTCTGCGCCGATCAACACGGGCAAATCCAGGCTCATGCCTGCCACCGCTCCGTGGCCGTTAGGGTCGTCCTCCTCCAGGATCAGCCCGCGGGCTTTGCGGATGAGGGGCAACAAGGCGTTGCTGGTCTGCCGCATTACCAGGATATCGCCGTCATTAAAATTCTGCTGGGCCTCTTCGGCGCTGGCGCAGACGCAAAGGCTGCCGCAGCAGCTTTTCTGGGTCACGCCGTGGCCGGTGACCAAGATGTGGCCCACCACGTGCACCTTCATCAAATTGGTGGTGCCGCTGATGCCCAGGGGCACGCCGGCGGTCATTACCACCAGCTCGCCATGGTGCAGGTACCCGGCTTTTTCGCCCGCCTCCACCGCCCGCTCGAACAGATCGTCGGTGTTGTGGGCTTCCTCAATGACCAGGGGCAGCACCCCCCAGCTTAGATTCAGCTGGCGGCACACGCTTTCCTCGGTGGTGCAGCAAATGATGGGGCAGTTGGGCCGGTACTTGGAGATCATCCGGGCGGTACGGCCCCCCTTGGTGACCGTCAAGATGGCGGAAGCGCCCAAATCGTGGGCGGAGGTGCAGGTGGCGTGGGAAATGGCGTTGGTCACATCCGGCGTGGCGTCGGAGGAGCGCTCCTTGAAGCGCTTCACATAGTTAATGTCCTCTTCCGCCCGCAAAGCGATCCGGGCCATGGTTTGCAGGGACTCCACCGGGTACAGCCCGGCGGCGGTTTCGCCGGAAAGCATGGTGGCGCTGGTGCCGTCGTAGATGGCGTTGGCCACATCCGTGGCCTCGGCCCGGGTGGGCCGGGGGTTCTTCATCATGCTGTCCAGCATCTGGGTGGCGGTGATCACCTGCTTCCCAGAGGAGTAAGCCTTGTGGATCAGCATTTTCTGGATGACGGGCACCTCTTCCAGCGGGATCTCCACGCCCAAATCTCCCCGGGCCACCATGATGCCGTCGCTGACCCGCAGGATGTCGTCAATGTTTTGCACGCCCTGCATGTTTTCAATCTTGGCGATGATGTTGATGGTGGAACAGCCCTGCTGGCTAAAAATCTGACGAATTTTAAGGATGTCCTCGGCGGTGCGGCTGAAGGAGGCGGCCACAAAGTCCACCCCGTGCTCAATGCCGAAGAGGATATCGTCATAGTCCTTCTGGCTGATGAAGGGCATGCTCAAATGGGCTCCGGGCACGTTGACGCCCTTGTGGTCGGACACCACGCCGTCATTGTTCACCATGCACACGATGGCGGTGTCGGAAACCTCCTGGACGGTGAGGCTCACCAGACCATCGTCGATGAGAATGGAGGAGCCGGACCAAACATCATGGGGCAATTCCGTAAAGGTGATGGACACCTGCTGCTCGTTGCCCTCCACCTCATCGGTGCGCAGGGTGAAGGTCTGCCCCTTGCGCAGGGTCACCTTGCCCTCCGCAAAGGTTTTCAGGCGAATCTCCGGCCCCTTGGTGTCCAGCATGATGGCGATGGGCAAGCCCAGCTCCTGCCGGAGGCGGCTGACACGGCGGATGGTCTCCGCGTGGGTTTCGTGGGTGCCATGGGAAAAGTTCAGCCGGGCCACATTCATGCCGGAAAGCATCAACTGGCGCAAAATGGCGTCATCGTTGGTGCTGGGTCCTAGGGTGCATACAATCTTGGTCTTTCGCAATACCTGGTTCACGGGCATTCTCCTTTATCCGTGGCGTTTCTCAAGGGCCAGCAGATGCTCCTTGATGGGCAGACCGCCGCCGTAGCCCACCAGGCTGCCGTTTTTGCCCACCACCCGGTGGCAGGGAATCAAAATCGAAAGGGGGTTGCGGTTGTTGGCCATGCCCACCGCCCGCATGGCTTTTGGGTTGCCGATGTGCGCGGCCAGGGCCCCGTAGGAGGTGGTCTGCCCGTAGGGAATCCCCTGCAAGGCTTGCCACACCTGCTGTTGGAAGGGGGTGCCTGAGGGGCGGAGGGGCACCGTAAAGGTATGCAGCTCCCCGCGGAAATACGCGTCCAGCTGGCGCTGGGCCTCTTTGAGCAGCGGCGTTTCCTGGACAGGTTCCTTTGCCACCGCGCCAAAATCCAAGCGGGTAATGGCTTGGTCATCGGCGGTGAGTGTCAGCTTTCCAATGGGGGAATCCATGACCCATGCAGCCATTGTGATTGCCTCCTCTTTATGGTTTGGGGTCCACATGCACCAGAATATGCCCCTGGGGATAGACCTTGCGGCAGAGGGTGAGGAACAGGCGGAAGGGCACCCAAAACAGCACCAGGGCCAGGCCGCTGAGCAGCAGATAATCCCGCAGCATGGAGGGAGCGCCCCAGGAGAGGCGGCCATCCAGCGAGAATTCCAGCGCGATGCCCCCGGCCAGGCACAAGAGCACCAGGAGCCAGGACCTGACGATGCGGCCATCCGCCTTGCCCCAGATGCGAACATACCGTTTGGTAAAGACGGCGGTGGCCCACACGGGCATCAGCGCGGCGGCCACCTGGGCCACCCGCAGGAAGGTGATCATCAGGTGTCCGTCGTCCCGCAGGCTTTCCAGCACCAATTGGCTGGCCCCGTAGAGGGAAAAGAAGATGAGCGCCACGTCTCCATCGCGGACATCCTTGTTCTTACGCAAATGCAAGGTCATGGCAAGAATCAGCAGGAAGATGACCAGGGCCGCCAGGGCCTCATACAGCGAAACGGCCATGCGGTATTCGGTAGCAATGCCCATGGTCTCGGTGAGAAACAGCCAGGGGGCGGCCTTGGTCAGCACGCCTTCCTCCACCACCTTGCCCACCCCCAGAGAGGTATACCGCTCCCCGAACCGGGCCAGGGCCATGAACAGGGCCAAGGGGGCCGCCAGGGCGTCCACCAGCTTGCCAAAGCGGGCCTTCATCAGCCGGGCGGCCAGGAAGGCCGCCAGCAGCAGGCCCAGCAGGAAGCCGGTCATGGACAGGCCTCCGTCAAAAAAGCGGAGCATCAGCCAGGGGTTTTCGTAGGTCTCGGTAAAAAGGGAAAGGTTCAGCAGGCAAAAGACCAGCCTGCTGCACAAAAGACCCAGGGGAATGCCCACCGCGCCAAACACACGGACGGTGCCCGGAGGAAGCCGGTAACCATAGCCCAAAAGGCCCATCAGGATCAGCAGAAGAAAAGCGCCCAGGGCCAGACACAGGCCGTAGGCATGGACGGTGAGGCCCAGGAAGGGAAAGGTTTCTTGCATGGGGGAGAGGTCCTTTCGGTCACTTGCCTTCCGTGGCGGAGGCAAAGTAGATGATATCGGTCACGTCCCGCTCGGACTGGGGCTTGTCGTTATAGACCTGGCCGTGAAACGCCAGGGTGGCGCTATTGCCGCCGTCCAGGTTATAGGCCTGCTCACAGCCCAGCTCCTTCATGATCTCCCCCAGCTCGCCGCAGGAAACGCCCACGGAGGCTTCCGTGCGGCCATTGACGGCCACCATCACATACGTCAGGGGGCCGGTCTGGCCGATGGCCGCCCGGGGGTTGGCCTTGAAGGGATCAAACTGATAATGGTCCGGGGTTTCCAGCACTTCTCCGTCCTTCACCAGGGCCGGGCCAAAGAAGAAGCCGTTGACGATCTCGTGCTGCTCCTTAAAGGCCTTCACTTCCGCCTTTTGGCTGTCAATGCCATAGCGCAGGATGTGAAAATCGCCCATCTCGTCGATCAGCAGCAGATCCATGTTTTTGCTGGCTTTTTCCCGGAACACCTCGCCCTGGCGCACGATGTACCCCGCCAGGGTCTTGGGATAGTAGTCTCCGTTGATGGCCACGATGCCGTTAAAATTTTTGGCAATGCGGCTAGTCTGGTTGGTGCGGTCCGAGTCGATCTTATTGCCCGCAAAGGCGGTGCGCAGCTGGGAAGCGGTGGCAATTTTCACATGGGCCACAAACACATCGCTGTCAAACATGCGCCGCTGCTCCATCTCCACGATGATGGTGTCATCCCGGTAGCCGGTGGCGGTAAAGTTGGCCTCGATGGGGGTACGGCCCGGGCTGTTGTCGATAGGCAAGGCGGCGATATCATTCACAGGCAGGATATCGCTCATGCCGGCGGAGGCCAGCACGGCCACAGGGGCAAGCTCCCGCCAGGAAGGCAGGGCGCGCCTGCTGCTAAAGGCCCCGTCCACAAAATCGCCCTCCACGTCCTGGGTGGCGTCCAAATAAGCACGGTTGGCTTGGCTGGTGATGGCGCCGGAGGGGAGGAGGAAGGGAAGGGAAAAAACCATGGCCATTACCAACAGAGAAATCAACAGCATGCCCGCCTTGGAAATACGCATCATCCGATCGTCCTTTCTTTATGCCGAAGCCGGATCATCCAAAATAAAAGCCCTATTAACGCAGCATAAGTATACAACAACAAGGAGCGAAGGGCAAGGGGCATGCGGTGCAGGGCGGCGTCATTAGGATTTTTATGCGGGGCTTCGCCCCGGACCCCATCGGGGACAAGTCCCCGAACCCCTTTATTTGGCACCGTTTCACGGTGCCAAAGCCAATGCCAACGGCATAGCCATGCGCCTTGATTCTCAAAAGGGAGTCGAATCTACGAAGCAAAAGAGGATGCGTCTTTTTGTACTCTGGCCACGTAAAACGTGGCCAGAGAAAGGGTCCAGGGCGAAAGCCCTGGTGGAGGCAGCACCAAAGAGCGTGCGTCCTGTGGACGCTTGGCGGCGTCAACGAGCGTGCGCCCTGTGGGCGCTTTGCCGAAGGCAAAAGCGAGTGAGAGCCGGGGCCTGAAGCAAGCAGCCGAACGGTAGTGAAGGCTGCGCTGACTGAAGGGCCGGAACGAAGCCC
>JAVBPU010000038.1:0-18645 GCA_031549415.1 Eubacteriales bacterium
GGGGAATCGAACCCCTGATTTCGCCTTGAGAGGGCGACGTCTTAACCGCTTGACCATGGAGCCAGGTTGGCTGGGGAACTAGGATTCGAACCTAGACAATACGAGTCAGAGTCGTAGGTGCTGCCGTTACACAATTCCCCATCAACGGTACGGATGATATTATACGAGACCCATGCGGGCCTTGTCAAGCTTTTTTCGGAAGCGGAGGTAATTTTTCGGGAACGGAGGTGATTTTCAAAGGCGCGTCTCTCTATTTCTCTTCGTCTGCCTTTTGCCCTTCCCGCCTTCTGCTCTTTAGCAAGGTTTTGATACGAAGGGGAGGCGTTCCTTCCGGCGGGCGAATCAGCGCATTGATCAAAAGCGCCACCCCCACGCCAATCCCCGTATCCAATACGCGGTTTAACGTATAGCCCACAAAATTCGTCTCGTTTACCGTGAGCAATACCACAAAAAAAACCACCGAGCCGGGTTGAATCCCCCCGCCGGAGCCAAGCAATTGCCCGATGATCAAAATCACCGCCAGCCCCAGTGTATAGAGCCAATTCCATAAACATAGCCCAGTCTTTGCGGATCTTTTCCCCCGGCGCGTTGCCTCGTCCGGTCAGCATAGCCCCACTATGCCTCCCTTCCTCGGCTGAGCGCCAGGGAAAAATCTCTCGCAAATCCTGTGGCTACGTTTTCGGAATTGGCTCTAAATAGACAAAGCCCGGGATGCCCAAGACCTCGTGCCGATACAACGGATAGAAGGGAATGGCCACCAGCCCGCCCATGAGCGTTCCAATAAAGCGGTTGCCACCATGTCGGAAGCTTTCCTTCATGGCGTTGCCCATGCCAAACACCGCGCCAATACAGGCAAAGCATGGATTTCGACCAAACAGGGAATAGACAAGGGCAATGAGAGCGGTGGCGATCAGGGTTTTGACGGCGCGCATTCCCAGGAGGAAGCGCTTTTTCTTTGGTACATTGTCTGCCATATGGATCGCTCTCGATTCTTTGTGTTCTACCCCAGAAAAAGCTGCCCCAGAAAGGCGCAGGCGCAGGCGGCCACCGCCACGGTGAGGAGGCCCTTGCCCAGCCACCCCAACGCCAAAGCGGCCAGAAGGCCGCATAAGGAGCCTGCCAAGCTTCCCGTGCTGGACAAAACGGCGGGGAAGGTCATGGCCCCTAGGACGGCATAGGGCACGTAATAAAGAAAGGACTGCACAAAGCGGCTGCGGATGCGGCCCCGGATGGCCGCCAGGGGCAGCATGCGAATGAGGTAGGTCACCAGGGCCATCACCAAGAGATAGGGGAAGAAAAGCTGGTTTTTCACTTACCGGTCACCTCCCCCGGAGGCGGAGGCGGCCTTGGGCTGGCCTTCTTCTTGGGGCAGGGGCCGAAGCCAAGCCCCCAGGGCGGAAGCCACCAGGGCGCAAAGGATGATGCGGAAGCCCCCCGTCAGGCCGGAAAACCAAGGGACGTAGGCAAACAGACAGCTCATGCCCACCGCCACCAGCACCACCAGGCGCACTGCGACATCCTGGCGGAAAGGGGGCAGCACAATGGCGATGAACATGCCATACATGGCAATGCCCAAGGCGCTGGTCAGGCTGGCGGGCAAAAGATTGCCCGCCAAAGCGCCCAGCAGGGTACCTAAGGCCCAGCCCAGGTAAGGGCCGTTGGTGAGGCCGTATAAATAGGCCTTGCCCACTGGGTCCGGCTGGCCGGAGGCTACCACAAAAACCTCGTCTGTATTGCAAAAGGCCAGGGTCATCCGGTGGAACAGGGTCATGCTTTCATTCAGCTTTTGGCTGAGGGACAGGCTCATGAGGGCATAGCGCAGGTTGATGGTGGCCTGGGTCAGCGCCATTTCCGTCAGGCTGGCCCCGGCGGTCATGAGGGAAAGCCCGGCCAACTGGCCCGCGCTGGTGACGTTCAGCAAGGAGATCAGCAGGGCTTGCCAGGGGTACAGCCCCGCCGCCGCCGCTTGAATGCCAAAGGCAAAGGATACCGACAGGTATCCCAGGGCAATGGGCAGACCGTGGAGCAGGCCCTTTCGATAGGCGTTTTTCAAGGCTACTCCTTTTCCTCCGCATAAATCCGGGGGGAGAGGATGCCCACATCGGGCAGGTTGCGGTACTTTTCGTCGTAGTCCAGGCCATAGCCCACCACAAAGGCATCGGGGATTTCAAAGCAGGAATAATCCGCCGCCAGCGGCACCTTCCGCCGGGAGGGCTTGTCCAATAGCGTGACAATGCGCAGGCTGGCAACGCCACGGCTCATCAGGACTTTTTTCAGATAGGTGAGGGTCATGCCGCTGTCCACAATGTCCTCCACCAGCAGCACGTCCTTGCCCAGCACGCTGCGGTCCAGGTCCTTCACCAGCTTCACTTCGCCGCTGCTGACGGTGCTGGCGCCATAGCTGGAGGTGGCCATGAATTCAATTTCCATGGGCAGGTCGATTTCCCGGATCAGGTCGCTGAAGAACACGCTGGCGCCTTTTAAGATGCAAACCATCACCGGGGCCTTGCCCTGATAATCCTTGGTGATGCGTTGGCCCATTTCTTGGATAGCGCTTTGCAGTTGCTCGCGGGTATAGAGGATGCTTTCCAGGTCCTTGTGCAGTTCGGTCTGTGGTTTCATGAGAGACACTCCTTTGGTTGATGATGCATGCATGATAGGGCTGGTGACAGGGAGAGGATACGAGAATCTTACGGAATGGGTAAACCGCTTTGCAAGGATAAGACCCAGGGGGACGGGGCGCCGCCCGGCAGGCGGGTGGCCTCTCCGGCACCAAGGCCCGGCGCCCACAGCACCTGGTTCCCCTGGGCCAGCACAGGCCAGGTGGCCCGAAAGGGGGCGGGGACTTTGCGGTCCGTAAAATACCGGCGGAGCGCCTTGTGGCCGCTGGCCCCAAAGGGGCGGATTTGGTCTCCGGGCATGGGAAAGCGGAGAACCAGCCCCTGGGCCAGGGCTTCTTCCGCCAGCGGCACAGCCAACGCACCAAAAGGCGGGGCGCTGGCCCCAGGCGGCTGCAAGGCAAACCGGTGGGAGGCCAGGGACAGCTCCGTTTTTGCGGGCACAAGCGAAACGGACGGGCCTTCCGGCAGGGGCAACAGGGGCTGGCGGTCCTGCCGCAAAAGATGAAGATACGGGCCGGTACGCACCACCCGGAGGCCCCCTGGCAGGTTCAGGCTGTCCGGTCCTTGGCCATTCGCCAGGGCATACAGGCGCAGGGTGTCCTCAAAGGAAAGGGCGCGTTGGCCGCTGGCCGCCGAAGGAGCGCAGGGAACTCCCTCCCGGTGTGAGCCGGAGGCCAGTAAAAAGCCATGGGCCAGCCATAGCCGCAACACCCGCAAAAACAGGGCCTTTGGAAGATTCCCTAGAGGCATGATACACAGCGCGTGGCAGGCGGGCATGGCCACCAGGCTGGCCCGGTACGGCTCCTCTGCCAGCTGCCCCAGGCAGTCCTCGTCCCATTGCAGCCGCTCCGCCGTTTGGGCCAGATGCAGGGAGGCCGAGGGCTGGCAGGCCGTGAGCAAAGGCATTGCCTGGAGCCGAAGCCGGTTGCGCAGGCAACAAGGGGAAGCGTTGCTTTCGTCCTCTCGCCAGCTTTGGCCGCTGCGGAGCAGGGCGCTTTGCAGGTCCTGGCGGCCAAGGGAGAGAAAGGGCCGAAGCAGCACCCCGCGCCCAAAGGGAACAAGGGGCCGCATGCCCCCAAGGCCCAAGGTCCCGGAGCCGCGCAAAAGACGCATCAGCACAGTCTCCGCCTGGTCATCCCGGTGGTGGGCCAGCAGCAGGGCATCCGCCTGCACCTCGTCCATAGCGGAGCGAAAAAAGGCTCTTCTGGCGCTGCGGGCACGGTCCTCGAAACCGGGGGCTTCCAGCCCGCCGGGCAGATGGGCATGGTGGAGCAGAAGCGGAACATCCCATTGGCGGCAGAGTTCCTGCACAAAAGCGGCGTCTTGCAGGGAGGCTTCCCCCCGCAGGCCATGCTCCACATGGCACGCCGCCAGAGCGTAGCCTGCCTCCTTCCGCAAAAGGACCAGGGCGCAAAGCAGCGCCACAGAATCCGCGCCGCCGCTGACCGCCACCAAAAGGGACGCGTCCTGCCGCAGCAGGGAAGCCGAAACCAGTGCGCTTCGCAGCGCGGGAAGGATCATCTCATGCATGGGCCCATTATAGCACAGCCCGTGGGGCCGGGGAAGATGGGAGACATCCAATTTATGGCAATATTTCCACGGAAGTGATCTGATCCGCCAGGGGGAACAAGCGCTCCATGTCGGTTTCCTCCAGGGCGATGCAGCCCTGGGTCCAATCCGACTGCGCACCGCCCCCATGGATATAGATTTCGCCCCCCAGGGGGCTGCCCCAGGGCGGTCTGCGCCCCTCTTGCTGGGCAGCATGGATGGCGGCATGGGTGGCGCTGTCGATGCGCCCCTCTAGGAGGGCCTTGTCCGCATCCTGTATGGAAGGGTAGGATAGCCCCAGGCTCTTTCCGTGGCGGCCCGGGTTCTTGGTGAGGCATATATGATAAACGCCCTCCGGGGTTTTGCCGTCCCCCTCCTGCCGCTTGGGCCCCACTGGCTCAGGGCCCAGGGCGATAGGGGCGCAAAAAACAGGCGCATCGCCCTGACCGAACAAGCAAAGCAGGCGCTGTTGCTTATAAATTGTGATTTTCATAGGGCATCCCCCCTTTGCGTCGGCGCTAGCATGCGGACCTGCGCCGCCGTGATTTTTGGTGCAGCATATGAATAGACTGTAACATTCTAGAAATCCGTGGGAAAACCCTTGCGCCGCTTCTTTTCCTGTGTCATAATAACCAGGATGTAATAACGAAGAGCCCAAAGGCGGCGCAAAAGGGCCAAGCCCTTCGGCCCCTTGATGAAAATGGGGAAGATCAGAAAGGAATGCAATAAAAGAATGAAGAAGATGCAAAAATGGGGATCCCTTGCGCTCTGTATCTGCCTCCTGCTTGGCGCCGCCCTGGCGGAAGCGCCTGTGGAGGTCCAGGCAGCGCCTGAGACCGTGGCGACCGAGCCCTCTGTGGCCACCAATGAGCTGGCGGATGATACCATCCTGGCCACGGTGAATGGGAAAGAGGTCCGTTGGAGCAGCGCCAAGAGCAGCTACCAGGCCCTGGTGGGCGAATACGGCAGCTATTACGACCTGACCGACCCCGCCATGGTGAATATGTTCCGTTCCTACGCCATGGAAAAGACGATCAGCTTCACGCTGATCATGCAAGAGGCGGAGAAGGCCGGGCTGGGGCTCACCGACGAAGAGAATACCGCCAGCGACAAGGAAGCCGACGAGATTTGGGCATCGGCCATTTCCAATTATATTACCGGCAATTTTTCCAACCTGACCGAGGCCAGCACCCCGGAGGAAAAGGCCCAGGCCCAGGCCGCGGCGGAAGCGTATTACGGCGAGATCGGATATAACCAAGAAGTCCTGCGCACTGAGATGCGGGAAAACAAGCTGTACAACAAGCTGTTTGACCAGGTCACCCAGGATGCGGCGGTGACCGATGCGGACGTGGAAGCCAAGTACCAAAGCAAAGTGGAAACCGACAAGGCCCAGTTTGAGAACGATTTGGCCGGGTATGTGGAATACAACGCGTATGTGCAGCAATCCAACGCCATGGCGCAGATGTATGGCCAGCCCAGCCAAATGGAGCATGCCTGGTATAAGCCCGCAGGCTTTAGGCAGGTGAAGCACATCCTGTTGCAGGTGGACCCGGAGCTGCTGGCCAAGTATAAGGACCTGCAATCCAAGCTGGAAGAGCAGATGGAAGCGGAAGCCGCTGCGGAAGCTGCCGCCGCTGAGACCGCTGCCCCCGCGCCGGAAGCCGCTGCGGAAGCGGCTGTGGAAACTGCCGCCCCGGAAGCCGCCGCCCCGGAGGCTACTTCGGTTCCCGTCACCCAGGCGGATGTGGACAATGCCAAGGCGGACATTCTGGCCTCTCTGGCGGACAAAATCAATGAGATCAACCAGAAAATTACCGACGGCGTGGCCTTTGACGAGCTGATTACCGCCTATGGCACAGACCCCGGCATGCAGAATGAAAAGTATATGACCACCGGCTATGATGTGGCGCGGGAATCCATGGATTATTACCCGGAATTTGTGGAAGCCGCCTTCTCCGTGGACAGCATTGGCGATGTGTCCGCGCCCTACCTGACCGATGTGGGCGTTCACATTGTGAAATACATTGGCGACGCGCCCGCCGGCCCTATTTCCATGACCGAGGAAGAGCGGGTGGCCCTGGGAGTCTCTCTGCTGGAGGCGATGAAGGAAGAAAAGTTTGCCGCCAAGCTGGATGAGTGGAAGGCTGCCTCCACCATCACCTATACCGACGCGGTACCCAGCATCGCGCAGTTGGAAGCCGCAGCGGCCGCCGAGGCGGAGGAGCCGGAGGAAATGGTGGCGGAGGGCCTGGAGGCCGAAACCACCGAGGCTCCTGCCCAGGAAGCCCCTGAGGTAACCCCCGTGCCGTAAGGCAAACAAGAGCGAATAACAAAGGAACCCCCGGCGGGAAGCAAAGGCTTTCCGGCGGGGGTTTTCCGTGTCGATCCAGTGGGAGAGCCCCTTGGCTGGGTTTGCGGGGAGTGGTCGCGCTGATGCGCAAACACCCAGACCGCCCGGCAAAGCCGGGGAATACGATTTCCATGGCGATATGCTGACCGGACGAGGCAACGTGCCTGGGGAAAAGATCCGCAAGATTTTGCCATGTGGAATTTGCCTAAATTTCTTTTTCGGTATGCAACCCACGGGGAAGCCCCTGCTTTCTGCCGGGGGTTGCAGCCCAGAAAAACTTATAGGCGTTCCAGCGCCAGCAGCGCCCCCAGGCAAAGCACCAAAGAGATATCCCGGCTATAGATCACCGTACCCAGCAGGCAAAAAGCCAGCAAGGCGGCATATTGCAATAGAAGATGCGGCTTCGCCGGGCTGCTGCCAGCCCCCCGGAGCACGCCTCTGCCCAAAAACCAGGCGCAGAAGAAGAACAGCGCCGCCCCCAGCAAACCCATGGCGGAAAGCAGGTCCAGCAAATCGCTATGCTGGCTGAGGGGCGCTACGGTCCCGGGCAGCCCACCCAGGAATGGAGAGGCGGCGAAGCCTTGGACAGCCAGGCCGTAATAGGAGAGGCGGGAGGCGGGCTCGATGCCTTCGCCCGTGAGGGAGGCCAGCAACTGGTGGAGGCTGATGGCGAAGTTTTCAAAGCCGATGCCGCTGCACAGAGAAGCCGCCCAGGAAACCAAGGGCACCCGGGCCAGGTAGACCAGCAAAAAGAAGGGCAGCGTGAGCAGCAGCGAGTTCAGCCCGCTGAGGGGCTTCCCCAGCCTTCGGGCCACCCAACGCAGCAGGGCCGCCAGGCCTTCCATGGCCAGGAGCAGCACCGAAAAAAGCAGGGCGTAAGTGTATTGGGACAGGGCGATCATGACCAGCTGGGCGGCGCAGAAGGCCACGAAGGCCGCGCGCTTCCAGCCCCGGGAGGTTTGGATGGCATAGCAACCAAGGGGCAGAGACAGCATGCTGGCATAGATGAAATCATACCCGGCGATGTTGCGCAGCATCAGCTCCTTGTGATAGGCTTCCTGGCCGGGTTCGGCATTGCCCAGGGCCCGGGAATAGGCGTACACCTTTCCGCCCCGCAGCATGCCCTGGACCAGCCAGCCAATGGTGGTGAGGGTGGTGACCACCAAAGCGCCCAGCAGCGCAATTTTTAGGAACCGCCACAGCCGGGGGTCCTCCTTTTCCCGGGCGTAGCCGCAAAACAGCAGGGGAAACCAGAACATGACCTGCTGCACATAATAGCCCCAGAAATGGTCCGCGCCCCGGTGCAAAAACACCCGAAGCGCCAGGGGCAAGACCGCCATGCAAAGGATGCGGAGCAGAAAGGGCAACCAATGGGTTTTCAGGTACGCGCCGTCCAGCAAAACCCCCAGCCCAAACAGCGCCACCGCCAGCAACCCGGTGGCGGCCCGCCCGGTGGTTTGCAAGGCGGGCAGCAACAGCCACAGGGTATACAGCAAAATGGAGGCGTTACACAGCCCGGCGGAAAAGGGGGAAGCCTTGGGCCGGAGGGAAACATCATAGGACATGGAGCCAGCTCCTTTTCAGAAGGGAGTCAAAACGGTCACCCCACCAGTTTCTGCTGTAACGCGGAAAGCTCCTGGGGGGTCAGCCCGGCCTGGTCCATCCAGTTTTCGATGGAGCCATAGGTGTTGGCAAAGTGCAGCAGGGTCTGCTCCATCATCTCCGGGGTGGAAAGGAACAGGTGGGCAGGCAGCGTCAGCCCCTGGGCCTCATAGAACTGGATCAACTTTTCCACATCCCGGCGGATGTTTTCGTACGTGGCGGCATAGTCGGCGATGATGACCTCATCGGCGCAATGGGCGGCCTTGAGCAGCAGCATGGCAGCCACCCCGGTGCGGTCCTTCCCGGCGGTGCAGTTGAACAGCACGCAGGCCTCCGGATAGCGGAGCGCCAGCCGGAAGAACTGGGCAAATTTCTCCTTGGCATTCCCCAGCAGTTCAATATAGTTGTCCACCATGGAGGTGGGGGCCTTCAGGCCAGACAGGTCCCCCTCCGCCAGGCCCGAATTCAAATCATCCAGCAACTGGATATTCTGGTACTCCACGTCCCGGTATCCTTGCAGCGGGGAGGGCTGGGTGCGGCATTCCCCCGCGCTGCGAAAGTCCACCTGCAGGCGAACCCCGTAGCGGTAGAGGGTTTCGCAATCCTCCGGGGTCAATGCAAAGGGGTTGTCGCTGCGCAAAAACTGGCCCCAGCGGGTGTGCTTGTTCTCCTGGGTGGGATAGCCTCCTAAGTCCCGGACGTTTTTGGGACCATCCAGCTTCATGGCGTAATTGGCTCTGGGCATGGCTTTCCTCCTGCGGTTTGATAGGCGCGGAAACACGCTTCTCATGGATTATACCACAAAAAGCGCCGGAGCAGGGGAGAGGGCGGCGTGATATTTCCCTCTTGACTTCTCATAGGATCATATGTTATAAGTAACATATGATTGCGAAGGAGGAGATTTCATGCCGCTGAACCACACCCTGCTGGGGCTTCTCAGCTGTGGCCCCATGACCGGGTACGATATGAAGAAAATCATCCAGGCTTCGCCCTGGATGCACTGGTCCGGCAACAACAACCAAATCTATAAGGCGCTGGTGGAGATTTTAGCGGCTGGGCTGGTGAGCAAGGAGACCCTATACCAGGACGACGGGCCGGCCAAAAAGATGTACAGCCTCACCCAGGCGGGGTGGGAGGCGTTGCGCCAGTGGGCCTTGGAACCCTCCGAACCAGCCGAGGTGAAAAGGAGCTTCTTTCTGCATCTGGCCTGGGCGGCGGAGGCAAGCCAGGAACAACTGGCGCAGCTGCTGGCCGGATATGAAGAGGAAGTGCGCGGGCGGATGCTGTTGGAGAGGGAAAGCCGGAGGCGGGGGCGCTTTTCCCCCGGGCGTTCCCAAAGGGAGACGCTGATTTGGGATGCGATGTATGACCGGATCGAAGGGTTTTACGCAGAAGAGCTTCGGTGGGTACAGGACCTGCGCCAAAGGATCGAGGAGGAACAACCATGAGCGTTTTTGTCAGCGGGCAGATGAAGGAAGCGGTGCTGGGGTACTACGAGATGTTGTTGGAGAAATCGGGGACGCAGTTGGAGAGGCTCCACATCCCCACCCGGGTGGGCGACACCTTTGCCCTGGCGGCTGGGGACCCCACCGCCCCGGCCCTGGTGCTGCTCCACGGAAGCAGTATGAATTCCAGCATGTGGGCCCAGGATATGAAGCAATATGCCAACAGCTACCGGGTTTTCGCGCTGGACCTGCCCGGAGAGCCGGGCCACAGTGTGGAAAAGCAGCTGCCCTTTGACACAGGGGAGTATGTGGACTGGCTTTTGGATGTGCTGGACGGGCTGCAAATTCACAGCGTCGCTTTGGTGGGCGCCTCCCTGGGCGGGTGGCTGGCCGCCAAGTTTGCCATGGCCCATCCCCAGCGGGTAAGCAAGCTGGCGCTGCTGTGCCCGGCGGGCATCGGGTCCCAGAACGGGGCGTTCCAGGAGATCGCCATGGGGCTGCTGGGCCAGGGGGAGCAGGGGGTGGATGCGCTGTTTGTCCAGATCAACGGCGGGCATCCTATCCCAGAGGTGTTTTTGAATTATCAAAAGCTGATTGCGGCAGGCTTTCGCGCCCGCCAGGAGGCGATCCCGCCCTTTTCGGACGAGGCGCTGCGGAGCCTGACCATGCCCGGCCTGGTGATTGTGGGCGAAAAGGATATTTTGCTGCGCTCAGAGGAAACGGTGGAGCGGGTCCATCGTCTCCTGCCCCATATGTCCGTGGTGCTGCTGCCGGAAGTGGGGCACTCGATTACCGGGCAGACGGAGCGGATTCTGGAATTTTTGTCATAAGGGAACAGCAGAGGGACCGCTGGCAAAGGATTTTGGCCAGGTGGAGCTGACGTGCAGCCTATAGGCTTTTCTCATACATCTGGCAGGAATAGCTTTCTTCCCCCAAGGTTACGCTGATGGTCTTTTGCAGGGGAACAAAGCCATGGGCTTCATAGAACCGGATGGCCCGCCCGTTGTTTTTGAGCACGTCCAGCACACAGGAGGTGAAGCCTCTGCGCACCAGCTCTGCCTCGGTGTTGGCGTACAAGGCATGCCCCAGACCCTGGCCGATTTTGTCCGGCAGCAGGTACAAAGAAAGAAGGCAGGCTTGGCCGGGGGTCTGTGTGGGAAGCCAAAGGGCGGCGCCGGTGATTTTGGCTTCACAGTCCGCCACACGCGCAAAAAGGCTGCCTTCGGCCAATCCCTGACGCAAAAAATCGACCCAATGGGTTTCTGGCAACGCGTCCAGGTACGGGTCATTCACAAGGCCGCGGTAGGCCGTTTTCCAGCTGCGGGCCAGAACCTGGCTGATGGCGGGGCTATCCTCCACTTGTCCGTCACGAAAGATCATCGTATACACGCCCTTTGCAAGATTTTCCCTGCTTTGCCAACCAGTGTACCAAAAAGGCCCGGAAAAGGAAAGCGCCGGGCTTGACAATCTTCCAGGCGATTGTACAATGGTGAAAATGAGACGGGGCAAGGAAGCAGCATGCGGGAGGGACGGCATGGACGCCATTCATTTGGAGGACTATGGGTTATGCGCGCATTTTGAGCAGCAGGCGGCGCGTTATACAGGCTTGTATCTTGCCAGGGTGACGGAGCAGCACCGGGATTTGTACAAGGTGATGGGTCCGCGTGGGGAGCTTGCGGCGGTGGTTTCGGGCAAGCTGCTCTATGAGGCGGATGGGGCGGCGGGCTTTCCCGCCGTGGGCGACTGGGTGATGGTGGACCGGCAGGAGGCGGAGGCTGGAAACGCGGTGATCCACCACGTTTTGGAGCGCAAAAGCGTGTTTGTTCGCAAAGCGGCGGGCACCGCCCATGGGGTGCAGATCGTGGCGGCCAACATTGACACCGTGCTGATTTGCATGTCCCTGAACGAGGATTTTAACCTGCGGCGGCTGGAGAGGTATCTGTCCATTGCCTGGGACAGCAACGCCGTGCCTGTGATTGTTCTCACCAAGGCGGATGTATGCGGCGATTTGGAAACAAAGCGGATGGAAGTGGAGCAGGTCAGCGTAGGCACAAAGATCATCGTGTGTTCCAGCATGGATGAAAACGGCTATGAAAGCGTCCGAGCGTTGATGGAGCCAGGGAAAACCCTTGCCTTCATCGGTTCCTCCGGCGTTGGGAAATCCACGCTGATCAACCGCCTGTTGGGGAAGGACCTGCTGGCCACCCGGGAGATCCGCGAGGATGACGCCAAGGGCAGGCACACCACCACGCACCGGCAGCTGCTGTTGCTTCCGGGCGGGGGCATTGTGGTGGACACGCCGGGCATGCGGGAATTGCAGCTATACGCGGGCAATGTGGACCGGGCCTTTGGCGATATTGACCAGCTGGCGGCAGAGTGCAGGTACCAGGATTGCACCCACACGAAGGAGCCCGGCTGCGCGGTGCTGGCGGCCATCGCCCAAGGAGAGCTTTCCCAGGCGCGGCTGGAAAGCTACCGGAAGCTGCAGCGGGAGGTCTCCTACGAGGGATTAAATGCCCGCCAGTTGGAGCAGGAGAAAATCAGCCGGATGTTTGGAAGCAAAAACGAGATGAAGCAGATGATGCGGCAGATCAAGGCGAAGAACAAGCGGTGAGGCGTTAGGCAGACGAGAAAGTCCGTTTAGGGGCTGCCGCCCCTAAGACCCCGCTCAGGGCTTCGCCCTGAACCCTTCATTTGGCTGCGTTTCACGCAGCCAAAACATAAATGAAAGAAGGTATCTGCCATCCAGTAGGTTTGTCAACATGCTAAAGGGTTCCTCCCTGCGCCCGCAGGGAGGAACCCTTTTTCAATAGGACCAAAGTGGGGTCCAGGGGCTGGCCCCTGGTGGGGGAGCGGGGGGCGAAGCCCCCGCATCGTCCCCTTTCGTTTACCGGTACAGCGGGCCGTAATGCTTGCAGGCCGCGAAGTCCGCCGCCTCGGTATCCTTGGTGCCAAAGGCAGCCCAGGCATGGGGACGGTAGATTTTGTCCTCGGGCACGTTGTGCATGTTCACGGGGATGCGCAGCATGGCGCAAAGGGTGATCAGGTCCGCGCCCACGTGGCCGTATACGGTGACGCCGTGGTTGGCGCCCCAGTTGGCCATCACGGAGTACACGTCCGCAAAGGGGCCTTCCCCGGTGAGGTTGGGGGCAAACCAGGTGGTGGGCCAGGTTTTGTCGGTACGGTAGTCCAGGGTGTGGTGCACATCCTCAGGCAAGGTGGCGGTGTAGCCTTCGGCCATCTGCATCACGGGGCCTACGCCTTCCACGATGTTCAGCCGGAACATGGTGACGGGCATCTCGGCAATGGTCTTAAAGTGGCTGGAAAACCCGCCCCCGCGGAAGTATTCGTTGTTGGCGCGGCACCAGTCCGTGTTTTCCAGGCAGGCGTTTACGTCGGCATCGGTCATTTCCCACCAGGGCTTCATGCAGCCTTCGCCCTTGGCGTTCTTGGCAGCGCCGGTGCAGTCCAGGGCGGTGGCGCCGCTGTTGATCAGGTGAATGAAGCCATCCTTGGCCTTGCCGGTGGGCGCTTTGCCCGTGACGCGCTGGGTGGCCTCCGGGCTCCAGTAGGTGCGCACGTCGTGGAAGCAGGGGGCGGAGCCGGTGAGGAGCGTGCCCAGCATCATGGACGCGCCGTTCAAGGTATCGTTTTCGGTGGCGAAGGGAACGGGGGCGCGCTTGCCGTTCCAGTCAAAGGTAGAGGCCAGGATCGCCTCGGTAAAGTCCGCGTTGGGCAGCCAGTCAGTCCAGGACCGCTGGCCCTGGAAGCCGCCCGCCACGGCGTTCTTCCCCAAGGATTCCTCGTGCCAGCCCAGCTCGGCCAGCTTTTCGTTGCCAAAGAGCAGGTCCTTCATGGCCAAAGTCATCTTGACCACGAATTCCCAGTCCTGCTCCGGCGGAACATACTTGGACTTTTGGATTACATCGGGCACTTCCTTGCCCAGGTTCCAGTCCTTGCCTTCCTTGCAGTGGGCCTTCACCCAGGTCAGGGCCTTGTCGTATTCCTTGGGGTCATAGATGCCCAGGGTCACCCGGCGAAGCACTTCGGTCATATCCACCCATTCGGCCCGGATGCCAAAGTATTTTTGGAACATGTTGGCGTCGCAATAGCTGCCGGCAATGCCCATGGAAATGCCGCCGATGTTCAGGTAGGCCTTGTTCTTCATCCAGCCGACCGCCACCGCAGCGCGGGCAAAGCGGAGAATTTTTTCCTCCACATCCGCGGGAATGGAGGTGTCCCCGATATCCTGCACGTCGTGGCCGTAAATGCTAAAGGTAGGCAAGCCCTTTTGGGCATGGGCGGCCAGCACTGCGGCCAAATACACCGCGCCGGGGCGCTCGGTGCCGTTAAAGCCCCAGACCGCCTTGACGGTTTTCGGGTCCATGTCAAAGGTTTCGGAGCCGTAGCACCAGCAGGGGGTCACGGTCAGCGTGGCCACCACGTTCTGCGTGGTGAACAGGTCCTGGCAGCGGGCCGCTTCCGCGCCACCGCCGATGGTGCCCTCCGCGATGACGCACTGCACAGGGGCGCCATCGGGATATTTGAGGGTTTCGATCAGCGCTTTGGCCGCCTTGGCCATGTTCATGGTCTGCACTTCCAGGCCTTCGCGCACACCGCCCCAGCGGCCATCGATGGTGGGGCGAATACCAATTTTGGGATACAACATCAGGTTTGTCCTCCTTCTCCTTCATGGGTTCGTCGTGGGTCTTCCGCTTTCTGTTTCACGGGGGTACGGGCCGGCATGCGCTACGGAAACGTTTCGCTTTTGCCCTGTCAAGATTGTGGCCTATTTCATCAGTTCAAAGGCTGGATTTCTGCCCATTGCCTGTCATTCAATTCTTGCCACAGAATCCGTGTTTATAGTATACGCCACTTTTTCCCCGTTGTCCTCCCCGATTGTGGCTAAAAATAGCACAAATTTCTCCTGATTTTCCCCGCCTGTTGAACCCGGGCTGCCAAACCCCTATTCCAGCATGCTTTTCGCCACTTTTTCGTTGCACAAATGCCATTGCTGTGCTATACTACCCACAAGTTCACGCCCATTTCATTCTTTTTTCAAAAGATAAGGAGTTTTCCCAAATGCAAGCACAGCCCTCCCTGCTTTCTTCCTTCCTGGAGTCTTTGGCGGATTACTGGCAAAATCTTTCCGTCAGCTCTGTCATCATGACGGTGATCGTTTTTTTTATGGTCGTAGGCCTGGTGGACAAGCTGCGGGGCAATAAGCTGGGTTACGGCGAAAAATTTGACGAAGGATTTGCGGCCATGGGCCCCTTGGCGGTGGCGGTGGTGGGCATTGTGTCCCTGTCGCCGGTGCTGCTGTCTTTGTTGCAGCCTGTGCTTACGCCGGTGTACGGGTGGCTGGGCGCCAGCCCGGCCATGTTCCCCTCCACTTTTTTGGCGCTGGACATGGGCGGCTATGTGCTGGCCAAGCAGCTGGCGGGCGGCGATGTGGCGGTGGGCCTGTATTCCGGCATTATCGTCGCCTCCATGATGGGCGTCACCATGAGCTTTTCCATCCCCTACGCCTTATCCGCCATGAAAAAGGAGGACCATCCCTTGCTGGCCAAGGGCGTGCTGGTGGGCATTGTGACCATGCCCCTGGGGTGCCTGGCCGGAGGCCTGCTCATGGGCGTGGTGGGCATGCCCCTTTCCTTTGGCGCACTGCTGGGAAACACTTTGCCGGTGCTTCTCATCTCCCTGGCGATTGCGCTGGGGCTGCTGTTCGCGCAGAAGCTGACCCTGAAGCTGTTTGTGGGCTTTGGCAAGGTGCTGACCTTCATCATCACCGTCAGCCCGGTGCTGGCGGCGGCCCAGTATCTGACGGGCCTCCGCCTGCCCCTGTTTGACAAAATGGTCCTGGAGGACCCCGCCCTGGGAGGCGTTCCCTTGGAAAAGGGCCTGCTCTTGGTGGGGCTCATTGCCATTGTGCTGCTGGGCGCGTTCCCCATGGTGCATTTTTTGAACAAGCGCCTCTCTGGCGTCCTGTCGCGCCACAGCCAAAAAACCGGGATGAACAGCGTGGCCTCTTCGGCGCTGCTGACCCAGATGGCCAACAGCATTCCCATTTGGAGCCTGATGGACCAAATGAACGAGCGGGGCAAGCTGATGAACATTGCCTTTGCCGTGTCCGGCTCCTTCGTGCTGGGGGATGTGCTGGCCTTTACCGGGGGCGCCGCGCCAGCGATGGTCTTTCCCGTGATTGTAGCCAAATTGGTAGGCGGTTTTAGCGCCATGGCGCTGGTGGGGTTGCTGTTTCCGGTCCAGGAAAAGGCTGGCTCTGCGCAAGCCGCCCTGTAATAAACAATGAGGTGAACCATATGTCTGGCCAATTGAACTCCGTATTCAAGGATACGTTGGAAGTGATCATAGAAGCCACCAAAATAGGCCTTTGGGACTGGCACCTGCCCTCGGGCAAGGTGATCTATTCCAAGCAATGGGAAGCCATTTTGGGGTACGACGAGGGCGAGCTTCCCCAGGATGTGACCTCCTGGGAAAACGCGCTGCTGCCGGAGGACCTGGCCAAGGCCGAGGCCGCCGTGAATGACTACTTAGTAGGGAAAACCTCCTCTTATGAGGTGGAGTTTCGTGCCGTATGCAAAGATGGCAGCGTGATCTGGGCCCAGGACAAGGGCACCTTCACCGAATGGGATGAAAACGGCAAGCCCGTGCGCCTGGTGGGCGTGCTGCAGGACATCAACCGGCTGAAGCTGGCGGAGGAAGCCCTGAAGGAGAAAAGCGAGCAGCTGGATTTTGTGGCCCATGTATCCGAGCTGGGCATGTGGGACTGGGACCTGGTGAACAATACCATCACCTATAACGATGAATACCTGCACATGCTGGGGTACACCCAGGATGAGACGGATGGCACCATGGCGGAATGGGAAAGCCTGAACCATCCGGAGGACCTTCCCAACACCGTCCGCGCGCTGGACGAGTACCTGGAAGGCCGCGCCGACAGCTATTCCAACGAGATCCGTATGCGGCACAAGGACGGCCATTATATTTGGACCCTGGACATTGGCCGCATTGCCGAATGGGACGAGGCGGGCCGCCCCACCCGGGTGCTGGGCGGCCATTTGAACATCAACAAGCTGAAAATGGCGGAGGAAGAGTTGCAGGGCGCCCTGCGCAAGATTGAAAAATACAACGACAGCCTGCAGGACGAGGTGAAACGGAACATCCGCGACCTGGAGCAGAAGGACATGATGCTGGACGCGGTGAACTCTGTGGCGCAGCTGTTGATTTCCAGCGACGAAAGCAATTTGCAGGACACCATGCAAAAAAGCCTGGGCATCCTGGGCAAAAGCGTGGACGTGGACCGGGTGTTCGTATGGGAGAACCATGTGCTGGACGACCGGCTGGTTTGCCAGCAGATCCACGCCTGGTCCAGCAAGCCCGATGAGAAGGTCATTGGGCAGCCCGGGCAGGAGCACCCCTATCTGCCCATCATCCCCTCCTGGGAGGAGGGCCTTCGCCGGGGGGAGTGCATCGACCTGCTGATGAAGGATATGCCCCCGGAGGAGAGGCGGACGCTCAAAGGCCAGGACATCCTGTCCTCCCTGCTGGTACCGGTGTTTTTGCACAATAATTTTTGGGGCTTTATGGGCTTTGACGATTGCCACCGGGAGAGGACCTTCACCGAAACGGAGAAGAGCATCCTCCGCTCCGGAGGCTTGCTGATGGGCTCCGCCCTACTGAAAAGCAAGATGACCCAAAACCTGATCGCCGCCAAGGAAGAAGCCCTGACCAGCGCCCAGGCCAAGAGCGTGTTCCTGGCCAACATGAGCCATGAGATCCGCACGCCCATGAACGCCATCATCGGCATGACCACCTTGGCCAAGGGCGCGGGCCCCAATGAAAAAATCGCGGACTATTTGAAGAAGATTGAAAACTCCTCCCGGCATTTGTTGGGCATCATCAATGACATTTTGGACATGTCCAAGATCGAAGCGGACCGGTTCGATTTGAACCCGGAGCCCTTCGTGCTCAAGGAGATGCTTCGGACCGTGCAGGACATCATGATGGGCCGGGCGGAGGAAAAGAACCAGACCTTTGCCATCCACATTGATGAAAAACTGCCCCGTTGCATCGTTTGCGATGAACTGCGCCTGTCCCAGGTGATCACCAATTTGCTGAGCAACGCCATCAAGTTTACCCCCAACCAGGGAAGCATCACTCTCAGCGCCCGGCTGCTGGATTCGCTGGAAAAAGGGAAGCAGATTGCCTTTGCGGTGACGGATACCGGCATCGGCATTGAACGGGAACAGGTGGGGAAGCTGTTCAATGCCTTTGAACAGCTGGATCTGAGCATTACCAAGAAATTCGGCGGCACCGGATTGGGCTTGGCCATCACCAAAAAAATCGTCACCCTGATGGATGGCGATATCCGCGTGGAAAGCGCCCCGGGACAGGGCAGCACATTCGCCTTTGAAGTCCCGCTGGTGGAGGGGACGGACGAGGACCTGGAGGAAGCCGAGGTGGACATCGGCGAGACCAGCTACAACTTCCAGGGCAAGACCCTTCTGCTGGTGGAGGATGTGGAAATCAACCGGGAAATCCTCATCTCCCTGCTGGAAAACACAGGGGTGTGCATTGACAGCGCGGAAAACGGCCAAATCGCCGTGGAACGCTTTGCCGAGGCCCCTGAAAGGTATGATTTGGTCTTTATGGATATCCAAATGCCCGTGATGGACGGATTTGGCGCTACGGAGCACATCCGGGCCTTGCCGGTTCCCCACGCCAAAACCGTGCCCATCGTGGCCATGACGGCCAACGCCTTCTCCGAAGACGTGGCCCGCTGCATCGCGGCGGGGATGAGCGACCATATTGCCAAGCCCATTGACATTACGGAAGTGCTGCGGAAGCTGAAAAAGTATTTGAGGGTGTAGGGGCGGCCACCGCATTTCCTTTTTTATGTGGGGTTTCACCCCACGCCCCACCAGGGCTACGCCCTGAGCGGGGTATGAGAGCAAATTTTGAAAAGAGGGGGAACGTTGGGCGCTGCCCAAACCCGCTTAAGGGCTATGCCCTTAAGAAACCCTTCATTGAAATGCCCATTTTATGGGCCTTTCAAAAG
>JAVBPU010000030.1:0-20474 GCA_031549415.1 Eubacteriales bacterium
GCGAGTGAGAGCTGGGGCAGCGAGGCAAGCACAGGGCATGGGAGTGCCCTGTGCGACACCGAGCAACCGGGGCGGAGGCGAAGCCTCTGCATCCCTCCGTTCAATGACGCCGCCCTGGTGGATCCGTCCCATCCCTTGCGCGTTAGGGCCTCTGTATGATAAAATTATTTCCTATGGCCAAGCTTCCACGCCCAGAAGATAGGGGATACATATGACACAAACAAAAGCAAAGGGTACCCGTGAACAGCCTTGGGGATTCCGCGCCGCGCTGGCGGTGGTCTGCCTTTTTTCGCTCCTGATTTCGGCCTACAGCCTGACGTTCAAAAAGGACCTGCACAATGACGAATACACCACGTACATCATTGCCAATAATCCCGGCCCCGGCGGCCTCTCCTTGAATTCGCCTCTCCATTATCTGTGGAGCGACCCTGCCAAGCCCTACCTGGACGCGATGACCGTACCGGTGGGCGGCGGGTTCAACTACGCCAAGGTGATCCAAAATGACCGGCAGGACACCCTGCCGCCGCTGCATTACCTGCTGCTGCACACGGTTTGCTCCTTTTTTCCGGGCCAGTATAGCATATGGTTTGGCGGGGCGATCAACCTGCTCTTCCTGCTGGGCTCTCTGCTGATGCTGAACAAGCTTTTGGAAGCGCTGCAATTGCCAAAGGGCGGGCGGCTCCTTGCGTTGCTCCTTTTCGGAGCGATGCCGGGCGTCCAGGAAATGACGCAATTCCTTCGCATGTACACCATGGCCATGTTCTGGGTGATCCTTTTGAGCTATGGCCATGTGAAGCTCTTTCAGAGCCGGTCCTATAGCCTTAGGAACGCTTTCTGGGTGGGCGTCCCCGCGCTTCTGGGCGTGCTGACGCACTATTATTTCATTGTGTTTGCGGTCTTTCAGGCGGTGGTGGCCGGGGTGTGGCTGCTTCTGACCCGCCGCTGGAAGGACACGGGCTTGTACGTCCTCACCTATGGGGTGGCGGCGGGGCTTTGCCTGCTGGTTTTTCCGGGCATTCTCCAGCAGCTTTTCCATAACTTCCTGGTGCCGTCTACCATGGAGAATCTGGCGGCTGGCGAAGGCATGGCGCAAAGGCTGAAAGGGTTCTCCTCTGTGATCAACACCCGGCTTTTTGGCGGGTATTTGCCCGAGTTCGCCTTGGCCCTGCTGATTGCGGCCCTCCTCGCTTTGCCAGGGCTTCGCGGGCCGGTGGCCTCCAAGGCGCTGGCCGCGCTCCAGCGGCACATGGGCTGGGTGGGGCTGCTCCTGCCCACGGTTTTCTACTTTGCCTTCATTACCAGGATCGCATTTTTCGCCAACACGCGCTACATGTGCTTCCTCTATCCGCTGATTCTCTGCCTGTCGGTGGCGGCGCTTTGGCGGCTCCTGGCAAAGATGGGCGGCCACGGACTCCAAAACGCTCTCGCCGCGCTGCTGTGCGCCGTGGCCCTTCTGAGCGCTTATCGGCTCTATCCCATCGCGAACCGGGAGTATACCGGGAACAATACCCTTGGCGCCATCGAGGCCATGGAGGCGCACCAAGAGCTGACCGCCGCCTGCATCACCTCGGCGTACTGGCAAGCCGACACCACCTACGAGATCAACAAAGGGCTGAATGGCTTGGTCTTTCTAAGGCCGGACGACATCGCGCGGCTGCCGGAAAGCATCCCCGCAGAGACGCCTTCCTTCCTGTTGGAGGTGGAGCGCACCGCGGACCAGGAAGCGACGCTGGCGGCTGTCAAAGCGATGTACCCCAAGGTGCAATCCTCCGCCTTGCTGACGGAATGCACCTGGTTCATGATCTACCTGCTCGAATAGCGCTAGGGATTGCCCCGCCGCGTTCGTAGCCTCAAAGCCGCGCGCTTTGGCTCCGCGACTTCTTGGCCACTCCCCCGCGAAACCTTAGGGAAAAGGCGGTCTGCACGCTCTCCGAGATGGTCTTGAGCGTGCGCATTTTGCTTTCCCCTTGTTTGTGATCGTACCGAAGGGTGAAGGGCACCTCGCTGAAACGGGCGCCCAACAGCGAAAGCTTATACAGCGCTTCCATCATGCAGGCAAAGGAGCGGCGCTCCACCAGATCGTCCCCATAGGTGCGCAGCGCCTTCAAAATCAGGTCATAGGTATACATCCGGTAGCCGCAGGTATAGTCCTTCACGTTTTTTACGCGGAGCAGCAGGGTATAAAACCAGCGGGCCCCGCCGCTTAAAAAAAGGCGAATGTCGGGCACTCCTTTGGTTTTGGAGCCGGCCACGTACCGGGACGCGATGACGCAGTCGCTGCCTGCGGCGATAAGGTCCAACATCGGCAGCGAATAAACGGGGTCATGGGTGTTGTCCCCGTCCATCAGCACGCACAGATCGCCCGGGTGAAACTCCTTCACGAAGGTCTCAAAGGCGGTGCGAACCCCGCCGCCCAAGCCCTGATTCTCTTCGTGCACAATCAAACGCACCGTTTCCGGATAGGCCGCCGCCATGTCTTCACAGCGCTGCCTGGTCTGATCCTTGCTACAGTCGTCAATGCAAATCACGGATAGCTGATAGCCCCGCTGCCGGTATTCCCCCAGGAGGGATTGCCATTTTTCCACCAAGGGCTGGATGTTGGGTTCCTCATTGTAGCAGGGAAGCATCACTACTGCTTTTTTCATCGGTGTCCCTTCTTCTCTTCTTCACGTGCTGGTTGATCACCGTGCGCAGATAGTAGGTGAGGAAAAAGGGAATGACCAAGCTGATGCCCTTGCTCACCGCGAACCGCCAAAAAGAACTTGCGCCGCCAAAAAGCACTTCATAGCAAAACCAGATGATGGCGTTTTGCAACAGCAGGCCGATCCCAAAGGTGACCATGTATCCCACCGCGCTTTGGACGTTTTGGCGCAGTTCAAACACCAACGCCAATGTCAACAAATAGTGCACAACCGCGCCTATCAAAATCGCCGCTGTGTTGGCATAGACAATCTCCACACCCAAAAAATGGATCAGCAACCAGCCCATTCCGGTTTCCAATCCCGCCGTGGCAACGGAGCAGAGAATGTAAAGGAGAATCTTGCGATGTTTTAGGAGGAGTGACTTCCATTTGTACATGAAGAACGGCTCCATTTCTTTTGCCAAGCCCTGACGTGATGCAAAGCGCCCCTGGTGGAACGGCCCTGTATACAGGCCGGGGCCGGACATGCCAGCGAGCCTGGATGAATCCAATCATGCAAGCAATACCATATTATACCATTGAATCGGGAAAAATCCAACCAACAGATTCCGCTTCCCAGGGCCGCCGGATGTGCTTTTTTTGCGGGGTTTCACCCCACGCCCCACCAGGGCTATGCCCTGGTCCCGGTATTTGGCACCGTTTCACGGTGCCAAAGGAAAAGGCAAATCGTGTAACCCTCTCTGGCCACGTGGAACGTGGCCAGAGAAAGGGTCCAGGGCGTTAGCCCTGGTGGAGGTTTGGAGGCGAAGCCTCCATGGCCCCGTTTCCATGGCCCCGTTTCCATGACGCCGCCCTGGTGGAGGCAGCGCCAAGGAGCGCACCGGAGGGAAGCGCACCCAAGGGAAGCGCACGCCGATCAAAGCGAGGCCCAGTGCGCACAGCCGCGCAGCGGCAAGCGGCCCGAAAGCGTGTCTCAAAGGTTGAGAGCACAAATCAGACATCCGCTGTCCTATTTGCCATCTCCCTTCAAACACCCCTTTTTTCCACCCTTTGGCAAAAACTTCACAAATTTATTTTTTCCCATGCAGGATTTTTGGAGCAAAGCACGAATTGTTTGAATTAGGGTGAGATTGTGTTATTTCGCCCAGGCCGTATATCAGGCACGGGGCCACTGTGCTGTCCCATATCATTTTTTAGGAGGCATCGTCATGAGCTTGGATCTATCCTACCTGGGCATCCAAAACCCCAAATCCGTTTCCCGCAACCTGCCTGTGGGCATTCTCAACGAGCGCGCTTTTGCTGCGGGTGAAGGCACTTTCAGCAACACCGGCGCCCTGGTGGTCACCACCGGAAAGTACACGGGCCGCTCCCCCCAGGACCGTTACATCGTTGACGAGCCTTCCATCCATGACGAGATCGACTGGGGCAAGGTGAACGTGGCCCTCTCTCCCGAGAAGTTCGACAACATCTACAAGCAGATGTGCAAGTACCTGGAAGGCAAGGATGTGTACGTGTTTGACGGCTTTGCCGGGGCGGACCCCAAGTACCGCATCAACGTGCGGGTGGTGAACGAGCTGGCCAGCCAGAATATGTTTATGCACCAAATGCTGCTGCGCCCCACCGATGCGGAGCTGGCCGCCTTTGGCGACGCGGACTTCACCATTTTGTCCACCCCCGGCTTCAAGTGCGACGCGGAAAAAGACGGCGTCCACAGCGAAGCCTGCATCGCCATCTCCTTTGAAAAGAAAATGGTGATCGTGGCGGGCAGCCAGTACGCGGGCGAAATGAAGAAGAGCGTGTTCTCCCTCATGAATTACCTGCTGCCCAAGAAGGGCGTGTTCTCCATGCACTGCTCCGCCAACGTGGGCGACGCCGGCGACAGCGCCATCTTCTTCGGCCTGTCCGGCACCGGCAAAACCACCCTGTCCGCGGACCCCAACCGCAAGCTCATCGGCGATGACGAGCACGGCTGGAGCGACGACGGCATTTTCAACATCGAAGGCGGCTGCTATGCCAAGTGCATCAATCTAAGCGCCGAGCACGAGCCGGAAATCTACGGCGCCATCAAGTTCGGCGCGCTGGTGGAAAACGTGGTGATGGACCCGGTCACTCGCCAGTTCGACTTTGCGGACGAGAGCCTCACCGAAAACACCCGGGTGGGCTACCCGGTGGATTTCATCAGCAACGCGCTGATTCCGGGCGTGGCGGGCATTCCCAACACCGTCATCTTCCTCACCGCGGACGCCTTTGGCGTGCTGCCCCCCGTGAGCAAGCTGAACCGGGAAGCGGCCATGTACCACTATGTCAGCGGCTACACCGCCCGGCTGGCCGGTACGGAGCGCGGCGTCACCGAGCCCGAGGCCACCTTCTCCACCTGCTTTGGCGCGCCCTTCCTGCCCCTGCCCGCCTCCCGCTATGCGGAGCTGCTGGGCGAGAAGATTGACAAGAGCGGCGCCAACGTCTACCTGGTGAACACCGGCTGGAGCGGCGGCGCGTACGGCCAGGGCGGCAAGCGCATGAGCCTGCCCTACACCCGCGCCATGGTCACCGCCTGCTTAAACGGCGAGCTGGAGAAGTCCAAGTTTGAGCTGGACCCCATCTTCAACGTGATGGTGCCCGCCTCCTGCCCCGGCGTGCCCGACGAGGTGCTGACCCCCAAAAAGACCTGGAAGGACCCC
This sequence comes from Eubacteriales bacterium, assembly GCA_031549415.1. Classification (GTDB taxonomy): domain Bacteria; phylum Bacillota; class Clostridia; order Christensenellales; family Aristaeellaceae; genus Limiplasma. The sequence continues at coordinate 5,320 of JAVBPU010000030.1, forward strand.
GCCGCCTATGACGAAACCGCCAAGAAGGTGGCCGGCCTGTTCCAGAAGAACTTTAGCAAGTACCAGAACATGGACCAGAAGATCATCGAGGCGGGACCGAAGGCATAAGACGTTTCAAAAAAGTGGGCGAATGCCCACTTTTTTGAGTTTACGGGCATTGTTTGCGCTGACGCGCAAACGCCCCGCCCGACCGGCAAAGCCGGTCGATACGATTTCAGTTGGAGGGGTTGCGACCCCTCCAAACCTCCTGATGGGGACTTCCAGCGCAAACGAAAGGCGGGTGCGGCTCTCCGCATCTGCTTACCCCTTGTCGAAAAACCGATTGCATCAAAAAAAGCGGGGTCTCCCCCCGCTTTTTGATACCCTCTATAGCGCTACCCCTATCTTACAGCTGCCGCAGCCACTGCTGCTTCTGCTCCGCCGTGACCGGATTGCCGGTCAAATCCTCGGTGGCCACAAACATGCAGGGCACCGAAACGTATAGCACGCCTTTGCCGGTCAGCTTCGTCTTTTCAATGAAGCTGTCCAGCGGGAAGATGCCCATGCCGTCAATGCGGGCGTCCTGGCTGTCCACCATGCGCACCTGGTCCACTCCCTCCACGAACTGGAAGGCGGCCACGCTGGGGTCGGTGGCGGCGGCCTCGGCCATGGCGCAGCTGACGATGTACCCCTCCACGCCCTCCTGGGATGCGGGCTTGATGGACAGGGTGCCCACCTGGTAGCGGGTCATGGCCATCAGGGGGAAGGAAAGCCCGTCCTCTGGCAGGGCGGCCCAGTTGATCTGATCGAAGTCAATGGGCATCACCATTTGGGACTTGGCGTCCAGCACTTCTTGCAGCACCTCATCGGTGTAAAGGGGCTGGCCCCGGAACTGGTTCACATCCTCAATGGAGAGGCCTGCCAGGCTGGCCACGGCAGGCATGGCGCCCACCGGAATGGGATAGTCCAAAATGGTTACATACTCCTGCCCCACATGGACGAAGGCGGAAAGCTGTAATACATTGGAAGCCTGCACCGTGCGCTTGGCTTTTTGTTGCATGTCATCCACAAGGATGCCCGCCGCCACGGCCAGGGCCATGAGCAGGGCAACCCCCAAGGCCATGACGCTGGCGCGTCTTGTCATCGTGCTAGAATTCATCAAATCACCCCGTCGATTGTGCTATGGATTGTAGGGAGAACGCGGATACGAAACGGATACGGAATGGTAGAATTTCCCTGGCCCTATTGTACCCCAACCGTGTACAAATGTCAACGATTTTTCGTCTTTTCATGTAACCTTCATGTTACGCCTCTTGAAAACCCAATGTAACCAAATTCCCAAATTTCTTTTCTGTTTCCCCGCTTTTTTCCCTTTTTTTTCGCGCCATTTCCGAAAATAGGGGGAACGTTGGGCGCTGCCCAAGCCGCTGAAAGGCTATGCCCGTAGCGAAGCCCGTAGCGGAGCCCCTGCACTCTGTGCGCAAAAAAGTCGCCCTCCAAAAGAGAGCGACTGCGATGCTGAAAAGCCATCCCTGATGATAGAGGAAAGGCACTTTGCTATCTCTCCTGGGCCGCGTGCAACGCGGCCAAATCAGGGGGTTTGGTGTCCCCAATGGGGGCTGTGGAGTGAAACCCCCGAAAAAGGGCCTGCCCACACGCTGCCTCAAGTGTCGAAAAGCCACTTTTGGGAACGCCCTTACCCCTTCCGCCCCAGGTACCCGCTCTTTTCCCACAGGGCCATCCAGTCCTTGAGGCGGGTCAGCAGGTCGGCGTTGCTCTTGGTTTTTTTCATCATATCCACCAGCTGGGCCACGGCCTCCCGGTTGGTGGTGGCCCCCAGCACCGTGCGGATGGCTTTCAGCCCGCTCTTCTCCTGGTCGGACAGCAGCGCGTCCTCCTTCTTGGTGCCGCTTGCGTGCAAATCCACCAGGGGATAGATGGGGTCTCCCTCCTCGGGGGCGCAGAGGCGCACTTCCATGTTGGCGGTGCCTTTGAACTCTTCAAAGATGATGTCGTCCACCCGGGAGCCGGTCTCCACGGCAATGCTGGCAATGATGGTGAGGCTGCCGCCCTCGCGGGTGTTGCGGGCCATGCCAAAGAAGCGCTTGGGGCGCACCAGGGCGGCAGGGGTAACGGTGTTGGTCAGGGCGCGGCCCCCCTGGGTGAGGGTGGCCTGATACGCCCGGGTGAGCTTGGTGAGGCTGTCCAGCAGAATGACCACGTTGCGGCCTTCCTCTACCAGGCGCTGGGCGCTTTCCAGCATGGTTTCGCTGACGCGGGTCTGGCTTTCGGGGCTTTCGGCAAAGGTGCTGGCAAACACCTCCACCTCCAGGCTTTCGCGGGTTTCGGTCACCTCTTCCGGGGCGGCGTCCACCATCAGCATCATCACATGGGCCTGGGGATCATTCAGCTTGATGGCCTTGCCTATTTCCTTCAGCATGAACAGCCTTCCGCTGTCCGGCGGCGAGATGATCATGGCCCGCTGCCCAAAGCCGATGGGGGCGATCAAATCCACCAGGCGGATGGGAATGTTGTCCTTGTTTTGCTCGCTCTCCAGCACCACCCGCCGGTTGGGGTAAATGGCGGTGAGGGTGTCAAAGCTCTGCCGATGGACGCTCTCCTCCGGCACATACCCGTTTAAGCGCTCCACGTACAACAGGGCGGCGAATTTGTCGCTGTCCCGCTGGGGCCGGGCCTTGCCCTCCACAAAATCCCCGGTGCGCAGGCCATAGCGGCGGATCTGCGCCACGGATACGTAGATGTCGCCCCGGCCCGGCAGCAATGTATCCGCCCGCAGGAAGCCATAGCCATCGGGCAAAATTTCCAGCACGCCCGCAGCCTCCACAGGCTCTCCCATGCGCAGCAGCTCCGGTACAGGCTGGCCCGCCTCATAGGGGGCTTCAAAGGCCGGGTCCCGTACGGGCTTATACAGGGCGTCGTTGTAGTATTCGGTGGCGGTGCTGTTGGGCTGGTACACGCCCTGGCTGTAGCTGGGACGGCCGCCATAGGCCGCCTCCGGCCGCTGGGCGGACCGGTATTCGCCGCGGCTGTGGTCGCTTCTGGGGCTGTAGCCCTGGCGCTGGGGCGCGGCCCGGTAGCCCAGGCGGTAGCCGTCCAGGTGGGGCATGGCCTCCGGCTTGGGGGGCTCCGCCAAAAAGCGGGCCTCCGAAGCGAAATGCGGCTCCGGGGTGAAGCGCTTCTCCTGGGGCGGACCCGCCGGGGCGGTGGGGGCGGCAAAGCTGGCCTGGGGGCCAAAGCGGGTGCTGGCGCCGCCGGCCCGGGGGGGCTGTTGCCAGCTGGGGCTTCCGCCCATGGGCCTGGGGGGCACCCGGGCCTGCCAGGCTTGCCGGAACACCGGCTGGGCTGGCTCCTTGGCCCCGCCCTCCCGGCTGGCATGCCAAGGAGAAGCGCCGGTGCTGGGCTCCACCCGGGTCACATCGGCGGACAAGGGCGTGTCCTGCAGCTTTTCCAGGGGGGAGGCGGCTTCTTCGGCCCCCACCACGCCGGACAGGCGTTCTACAATGCCGTCTTTATCAATGCCGGCGCTCAGTTTCACGCCTTTGTCACGGGCAAGCTTACGCAGTTGAACCACCGTCATGGCTTGCAGGTCTGTATTTTGCAAAATGAACCCTCCTTGATATTGTGCGTCTGTTTCGCGGTTGGTCCTTCACCTCAAGCCTGTTTCCCCTTGGAAACAGACCGCGCGTTGGTTCATCCCTTTTTGCTTTTGAACATCGAAACAGAGGGCAGAAGTCGGTACGTGAGTAAGAATCAGGTGTTATGATGGACGACAGAAGGCGAAGCCTTTTGTGCGATGACGAAATCTCTGCAAACCGCCTGCTCCACCCAGTGAGAAAAGTCGTGATAGGGCGGCGCGGTTCGTACATGAAGCCCGGCGTCATGCAACGCAGTGGATACTTCGTCCCGAGATAGCGTGTTGGTATTGAATGAAAGGGCAAGGGCCCCTCCCGTTTTCAGCGTGCTTTGATATGGTAACACGGCTCCTTCCAATAGTGCTCGCAGGGAGCTGAGGCCTTTCCCTTCTTTTGGGGCATGCTGTACGCCGTAGGGCAGATCGCCGACCAAGACATGGCAGCTTTCCTTGCCCACCATATGATCCACAAAGCGGGTATCCCCGGTAAACAACCGTAGGATATGCTTGGGGCCCTTTCCATAGCCCTCCGGGGTGCTGGCAAAGGCGTAGCGGATCTCCGGCGCACTCTTGCCCTGGGGCAGGGTGGCGGAGGCTTTTTGGCGGCTGTGCTTCATCTTGTGGTACTTTAGGTACCGGGCAAAATACACATCCGCCTCCGCAATGGCCTTTGGGTCCACATCCACGCCCAGGGCGTTCATGCCTTCCGCCAGGGCGCAAAACAGGGTGGTGCCCCTGCCGCAGAGGGGGTCCAGCACGGTGAGGGGCTCCTGGCTTTTGGCAAAATCCGAAGCGGCCAGGGCGCAATGGAGCATCATCCGGGTAAAGTCCACGTTGGTCTTGCCCTTGTACTTGGGCACCTCCGCCAAATCCTGGGGAAGGTACGGCTCCCGGTTCAGGGGAATGGGCCGCAGCAGGCCGTCCTCCACCTGGGATAAGAAGCACACCGTGGAATGGGGCCGGACGGCTTCCGCCACCTGGGCGGAAGGCACGCTGGTGTCAAAGGTTAAAAAGGAGGTTCCGGCGATATCCTGCCAGGCAGGCTCTATGGGGATAGCCCAAGGGGCCAGTAAGCATTGCAGTTCGGCTACCGCCAGCTTTTGCAAGGACTGCGCGTAGCGCACGTTGGCGTGGGGTTTCACGAACAAAGCGTATCTCACGCGGAGGTCCTCTTTCTGTGGATCAAGTATGAATATCAGACAGATCCTGCCGTCATTATAGCACAGCTTCCCAATGTTTGCAATGGTTTCAGCGAGGGTGTACCGTTGCATGAAACGTGAAATGATCCCCAAACCGCGACCAAATGGCGCTTTTCCTACTGAAAAAAATATTTTTTTCACAAGAAATGTAACCTTGAATTCTTCCTCCTATTGTGGCATTCCCTAGCTTTTATAGCTTTTGTGGTCACATGACAAGTTACACGTTAAACCTCATTTCACGCATCCGAGAAAAATTTTCACCGCAAGCGGATGGCCCTTTCCTCCCTCCTCTATGACCGCAGTCACCTGGTTCCCTTCCGCGCATCTGTAACAAACCCTTGTCTCTTCACGCTTCTACCAGAAGCACCCGCCAGGAGGGGCCGCTTTTTCCCTCTGGTAGATAATAGGGTACCCCATCATTCGTTCCAGAAAACAGAAAAATATAGGCTCACGGCGATTTTGCAGCCACAAGCCTTTTTGCAAACGCTTTCCCACGCGTAACTTAGAAAACGATTTCCCCTTTTCCTCGACAAAAAATGCAGGTTTTCACCATGAAACTTGCATTTTCTTTGTGGACTGTATACAGAAGGGGAAAGAAACGTCATCCCTTGTCTTTTCCATGTCCGCCAAAAAAGCCCTTCCCCTATCATTCGTGGGGAAGGGCCTGCGCTGCCTCGGAATCAATACTTGCGCTTGCGGGCTGCTTCAGCTTTCTTTTTGCGTTTCACACTGGGCTTTTCATAATGCTCACGCTTGCGGGCCTCTGCCAAAACACCTGTACGAGCACATTGCCGTTTAAACCGCTTCAGAGCGCTTTCCAGGGATTCGTTTTCGCGAATGCGTACCTCGGACACCGTTATCCCTCCCCTCGCTCTTATCGCCTTGCCAGGGAAGGGGACCAGCCCAATGCCCAATGCATAGCGATTCTTATGATATTATAGCGCGTTCGCCTAGCCTCGTCAACTATGAATTTTGGAAGGCGGCGGGCGAATTTTGGAAGGCGGCGGCACACAGGCAAAAAAACAGCCCCCATCACACCATTTTGCTGCCCAGCTGCTCTCCGCCCAAAACATGGAAATGCAAGTGGCCCACGCTTTGGCAGCCGTGCTTGCCGCAGTTGGTCACCACCCGGTAGCCGGTCTCCGCCAGGCCCAGGGCCTCGGCCACCTGGGCGCAGGTGCGCAGGCAGGCCGCCAGCTGCCGGTCGCTCAGGCTTGGTGCGCCGGAGAGGTCCTTCACATGCTCCTTGCCAATCACCAGGGCGTGGGCCTTGGCCTGGGGCGCGATGTCATAAAAGGCAAAGGTATCCTCGTCCTCGTAAATCTTTTTGCAGGGAATCTCCCCCCGCAAAATCTTGCAAAAAATGCAATCCTCCATCCCTATTCCCTCCCATGCTATGCGTTTGTTTTCATGATTCCACAAAAACCCCGGCCATTCCTTCCCCGGTGAGGCCCGTCAGCCGGACCCGCACCACCTGCCCGCTCCGGGCGTCCTTTCCCAGGCCTTCCACCGCCACAGGGAGGTATTCCGGCGTATACCCTTCAAAGCGTCCGTCCGGCAGCCCCTCCTCCAGCAGCACCGGGCGAATTTGGCCCAGCTGCTGGCTTTGGTAGGCTTTTGCCATCCGGTCCCCCAGGGCCATCAGCCTGCGGACCCGCTCCTGCTTCACGCCTTCGGGTAGCTGGCCCTCCATGGCGGCGGCGGGGGTGCCCTCCCTGGGGCTGAAAGGGAACACATGCAGCCGGGCGAAGGCCATCTTTTCGCAAAAGGCAAGGGTTTCCCCAAATTCTTCTTCCGTTTCGCCGGGAAAGCCCACAATCACGTCCGTGGTGAAGGCCGCGCCTGGGAAAAACCGCCGGATGCGCTCCGCCGCCGCCAGGTACTGCCCGGTGTTGTACCGGCGCTTCATCCGGGCCAGCACGCTGTCGCTGCCGCTTTGCAGCGCCAGGTGAAACTGGGGGCAAAAGGCAGGCAGCTCTGCCAACGTTTGCACAAAGGCTTCCGTGGCCACCCCCGGCTCCAGAGAGCCCAGCCGCACCCGCACCACCCCCGGCTGCCGGGCGGCGGCCTCCACGGCCTGCTCCAGCCGGGGGCTGCCGGGCAGGTCCCGGCCATAGCTGCTCAAATGGATGCCCGTCAGCACCAGCTCCGAAAAGCCCGCCTTCCCCAGCACCGCCGCTTCCTGGGCAATGCCCTCCAGCGCCCGGGAGCGCACGCCGCCCCGCACCGAGGGGATGATGCAGTAGGTGCAGCGGCAGTCGCAGCCCTCCTGAATCTTCATCACGGCCCGGGTGTGGCCCTCATGGCTGTGGATCGTCAGCTCCTCAAAGGCCGCGCTGTCCAGCCCTTCCACCGCCACGATCTGCGTGTTGCTTTCGATGGCTTCTTCCAGCAGCTCCACCACCCGGCCCCGGTACTGGGTGCCCAAAATCAGCCGCGCCCCGGTATCCCGCAGCTGGTTGCCCAGGCGCTGGGCCAAGCACCCGGCGATCACCAGCTCCGCCGCCGGGTTCTGCCGCCGATAGCGCCGCGCCAGCTTCAGGCTCTTCTGGTCTCCGGTGCCGGTGACGGTGCAGGTGTTCACCACCACCACATCCGCCTGGGCGGCAGAGGGGGCCAGGGTATAACCCCGGGCCTCAAAGCGCTCCCGCATAGCCTGGGTGTCGTATTGGTTCACCTTGCAGCCCAAGGTGGAAAAATAAACAGTCATTGCATCTCTCCTAGGTTTGCCCAAAGGGCTGGTAGCGCGTGTTGAAATGGGACAGGTCCGTGAGGGGCTGCCGCCCCTACATCCCGCTCAGGGCTTCGCCCTGAACCCCTTCTTTCACCGCGTTTCACGCGGTGAAGAAAAAACGAAAAAACGATAAAAGGCTGTTTTTGCAAAAGCATAGCTTTTTTGACAGGCTGAGCAGTTGGATCACCAACTGCCCCAGGAATCCTTTTGGGAATGGCCCTAAGAATCTTCCCCTGCCCGCAGCACCCTCTCCGCCGCGCCGCTGGCCTCCTCGTAGGAGAACCCCCGGCGGATCATGGCGGACAGCACCTTTTGCATCACTTTCTTGGCGTCCGGCTCGCTTTGGTGGCGCTTTAGCAGCTTTCCCGCCAACAGAACCGCGGGCGAATTTTCCTCCTCCGCCCCATCTTCCCATAGCCCCTCGCAGGCGCGTTCCGCCACCAGGCGGGCCACGCCTTTTTGGCGCAGTTCTTGCAAGATGCGGGCCTTGCCCAGCTGCCGGTGGCTTCGCGCCTGGGCCCAGTCCCGGGCAAAGGCCTCGTCATCCACCAGGGCTTCCTTTTCCAGTTTGTACAGCACCAGCTCCAGCACGTCCCCCTGATAGCCCAGCAGGGACAGCTTGTCCTCCACCTCCTGGCGGCTGCGGGCCCGGGTGGCCAGAAAGCGCACGGCCTTCGATAGCGCCTCCGGGTACTGCTTTTGCAGCAGCCAGGCCTGAAAGGCCGCCAGGTCCAGCTTGTCTCCCAGCTGATAGGGCTGCTCCCGGTAAAGGGGGTAGGAGAGGAAAAACACCGGGCCGTCATTGACGGTCAGCTTGACCCGGGCCTTGCCTTCCACCACCTGGGTGACCACATCGTTCATGGAAAGCCTCCTGTGCATACGCCTTCCGGCCATTGGCCCTACACCGCTGGCCCTACACCGCTTGCGGCATGGCATCAAGGGCTGGAAGGCGCCTTAGGGCAGAAACAGCCGGATCAGGTCCCGGTTTAGCAGCGCCAGATGGCCGCTGCGCTGCTCGCTGGCACCGCTGTTCAGGCTCACAAAGCCGTTTCCCCCCTCATCAAAAAACACGCCGTTCACCGCGCCATAGGCAAAGCCTTGGTGGCCGTACAGCGTGCGGGCGCTGATCCGGGGGTCCCGCAGGGTCAACAGGCCCATGCCGTGGAGGAGCGGCACATCATGGTCCGGCCATTGGCCCAGGGGGGCCCGGAGCTGGGCCAGGCTTTGGCGGCTGAGGAAGGGGGCGGCGTCCCCGGGGGCGCTGCCCCCCAGCAGGGGCAGCACCAGCCGGGCCAGATCGGCGGCGGAAATGAACAAATTGCCCGAAGCCAGCAGGTAGTGGCTCTCCGGGTCCGGGGCGGTGAGGGGCGACCCGGCGGCGATGCGGCGGGGAGCGTCAAAGGCCGGGGCCTTCGAGGGGGGCAACACCCGGTAGCTGCTGGCCACCGCAGCGCCCTGCAAGCTGCTGACGTCAAAGCTGGCCCGTAGGCCCAGGGGACCAAAGAGCCTCTCCTGGGCAAGGGCCTCAAAGGATTTTTGGAAGCGGGCCTCCAGCAGGCAGGCGATGGCCCCGGCGGCAAAATTGCTGTAGCGGAACTGGGTTCCGGGCTGGCTCCCCGAATAGGAGCCGGGGTCCTGGAGCAAGGCATCCAGAGGCCGGGGAGTGGAAAAGGCCGCAAAATAGGCGGGGGAATCCACCAAGGACGAGGTGTGGGACAGCAGCATGGACAGCGTGATGGGCGTGGCCGAAAAGGCGGGGTTGCGCACCGGCCCGGACCAAAAGGCCTCCAAGGGCTCCTCCACTTGCAGCAACCCCAGGGTTTGCAGCCGGAACACCAGCGACGCCGTGACCAGTTTGGCAATGGAGGCGGTGCGAAACAGCGTGGCGGCCGTGACGGGCTGCCGGGGGGACAGGCTGGCCAAGCCCGCCGTGTAGCACTCCGCCAAGGCCCCCTGATGGATGCGCTGGATGGCCGCGCCCACCCCGTGGCGGTGGCGCAGGATGCGGACAAGGCGCTCTGCGGCGGGGTCCTGGGCAGGGCCGGTGCAGCGCACCTGTGTGCAAGGGCTGGGCAGGCTAAGCAGGGCCAGCCCCGCCCCGTACAGGCTATTCTTCAGTGTTCCGGTGGGCATGAGAGTCCTCCTTGGGGGGATCGGTGGGCTTTTGGGTGGGCGGGGGTGGGGGAGTTTCGGCGGACGGGGGTGCTTCTGCCATGGGCTCTTCCTCCGGCGGGGGCGCGGGTTCTTCCTCCGGCGGGGGCGCGGGTGTTTCGGTGGGCGCAGGCGCTTCCTCCGGCGCAGGCGCGGACGCATCCCCCTCCGCCGCCCCCTCCGCCTCCGCCGGGCCGCGCTCCATCCGGGCCAGCCATTGGGTCAGCCACAGGGCGTAGCAGGGCAAAGTCACGCTGATGATCACCAGCAGCATGGGCCCGCTGAGCGCAAAGTAATTCTCCTGGTCAATGTAGAAGGAGGCCAGGTCCATCAGCCAGAGGGGCAAAATCCACAGCCGGAAGGAAGGCCCGGCGATGGCCCGGTTTTCCCACAGCATGCACAGGCTGATGGCCAGCAGCAGCAAAAGCAGCAGCACGCCATACACCCAGAAGGTGGGGCAGAACCAGCGGGCCGCCGCCACCACAAAGCCCAGGCAGGCCAGCGCCAGCGCGCCGGGCTTGGCCTTGCCCGCCCGGTGGAGCAGAATGAGGCCCGAAACCAGGCACAGCAAAAGGCTCAGCCACTGGGATACCCGAAAACCCAGCAACCACAGGCTGTCCGTGCGAAGCTGCTCAATGATGAAGCGCCCGCTGCCATAGAGCAGCAGGTACCAGCAAAACACGTTGCCGGGCTGCTTTTGCCGTTTGCGCAGCAGCCACAGGGCGCAAAAAGCCAGCAGGTTCCACAAAAATTCATAAAAGAAGGTGGCCGCGTGCCAGGCATAGCCGCCCGACGCCAGGGGAACCTGTACCGCCAGGGGGAACCATTGCAGGGAGGGCATCATCAGCTGAGGGCCGTACGCCTCCATGTTGAAATAGTTGCCCCAGCGGCCCATGGCCTGGGCCAGCAGCAGCCCCGGCGCGATGATGTCCACCACCTGGCCCAGGGACAGCTTTTTTTTGCGGCAGTACAGCGCCACCCCCAGGGCCCCGCCGATCACCGCGCCGTAAATGGCCACGCCGCCCTCCCATACCCGCAGGATGCGCAGCGGGTCCAGGGCAAACTGCCGCCACTCCATGGCCACAAAATACAGCCGCGCCCCCACAATGCCGCAGGGCACCGCCACCAGCGTCACATCGGTCATGGTGTCCCTGGGCAGGCCCAGCCGCCGCTCCTCCTGCAAGCCGATCCGGTAGGCGATGAAAATGCCCAGCACAATGAGAAAGCTGTACCAAGTGACATCCCCCACCAAAAAACGGCTATAGGCGATGGACATCCCGCCACCTCCTTCATTTTCCATTAGCGCCATTATATTCTTGCAGCAAGAAGGTGTCAATGATACGGATTTTGTGATATACTGCTGGTAACAAAAAAAGTGAGAGCGGCCCGGGCCGTCTGATGTGGACGGATGCGGAGGGCCACTCCTTCCGCGCCTCTGGATGAAATTTCCTGCCTGTTTCGTTAGCTAGGGTGATGCCATGGAAAAGCGAAAAGGAGGAATGCCTTGTGAAAAATTGGAAAATAGCCCTGGCTCTCACCTGCGCCCTGACGCTCACCGCTTTGCCGCTGGTGGCCCTGGCCTATGGGGATCGGCTGAGCGGGATCATCTACCCCCTGGAAGCGGAGGACCGGGCCGCCCTGCTGGACGGGCCTTCGGCAAGCGCCAACCTGCTGGCGGAGCTGCCCAGCGGCGTGCTGGTGTGGCCTGGGGAGGGCCTGGACCCGGAGAAGGTCCCGGAGGGGGAGTATATTCCGGTGATCCTCCATTTGCGGCACGCGGAGGCCGGCAGCGAGGGCTTTGTGGAGTCCCGGCTGGTGCAATGGGTGACGGAGCTGCAACATCTGTTTGAGGTGGCGGGGGTGACCTATGCCCCCGGCGAAAACAGCCTGCCCGTATACAGCCAAACCATCTGGCCCGGAGACGAGCCTGTGCACCGCCTGCAGCGGGAGGACGCCTTCTGGACCGTGATGGAAGCCGCGCCCCAGGACGGCCAGGAGCTGTACGTGATGGAACACCCCGGGGACCCGGACAGCGGCTTTTTCATGGCGCTGGCCAGCCAGTGCACCGTGGTGGCCAAGGACATCCCGGCGGGGAAGCGCTATGGGATGGTGGTTTCGGAGGATATGACGAAGCGGGTCATTCTGCGGGACAGCCCCCGGGCGGAGGGGGAAGCCCTGGCCGGGTATTACAGCGGCACTCACGCGGAGATTTTGGGGGAGGACGGCGACTATTACCAGGTGAAAATTCTGGCGCTGACGGGGTATTTGCCCAAGGACGGCCTGCGGGAAGTGCAGGCGCTGCCGAAGTAGGAGGCGTTGCGGGGTGAAAAAAAGAATACGGTACATGGCATGGATCATGGGTTTGTGCTTGTTGGCCGGGGCCTTTTGCGCCCCGGCCCTGCCTGCCCTGGCGGAGGCGTGGGCGGAGGAGCCAGTGGAAGAGCCGGAAGGCATCCCCTGCACCGTGGAAGGGACCGTCCTCACCGTGGCGGAAGGGGTGCAGAGGATGGAGGCTGGCTTTTGGGGTGCGGACGCCAGCCAGGTGGAGGTGGTGGTGCTTCCCCAAAGCCTCACCTATGTGGGGCCTTACGGGATTCCCTATGGCGACACGGTGAAGGAATACCGGGTGGCCCCCGGCAACCTTCATTTCCAAGCGGTGGACGGGGTGCTGTACACCAAGGACGGGGCCGGGCTGGTGGCCTTTCCCGCCGCCAGGGGCGGCAGCTATGCCCTGCTGCCGGAGACCCGGTGGATCAACAACGGGGCGTTTGTGGGCAACAGCGATTTGTGGGAGCTGACCTTGCCCGAGGGCATGGAGCAGGTGACGCCCCCGGCCGGGGTACAGCAGACCGTGCCCCCGGACGGGGAAGAGCCGGTGCTGGTGATAGACGAGGGGGAGCGGTTCTCGGAGCCGCCCTATGGCCTCCGGCGGCTGGAGCTGCCTTCCACCCTGCGCACCCTGGCGGACAGTTGGATGCGGGTCGGTACGCTGCAGGACTTCCAGGTGGCGGAGAACAGCCCCTATCTGTACGACCTGGAGGGGGTGCTGTTCAGCCGGGAGGGCGCGCTGCTCAGCTATCCCCGGGGGCGGCAGCCAACCCATTACGATGTGCCAAGCGGCACCACCGCCATTGGCGATGGGGCCTTTAGTTCTCTATGGCAGCTGGAAAGCGTGGCCTTGCCAAGCAGCGTGCAAAGCATTGGCGAGCTGGCGTTTTCCGGATGCACCGCCCTGCAGCGGGTGGCCACGCCCCTGGGCTTGCAGTTCATTGGAGAGTTTGCCTTTAACGACTGCGTGTCCTTGGAATCCCTGGCGCTGCCGCCGGGGGTGCAGCTGGCGGAACGCGCCTTTGACAACTGTCCCCGGCTCACCGGGGAGGCCGGGGTGTTTGGCAAACTTCAGACAGAATTTTTTCCCAATGGCCTCCGGGCCATCGTGAACCCGGAGGACACCCACGGCACTGTGCCGCTGCTGGAAACCGCTTCGGCCTCCGCTAACGCGCTGGCCCTGCTGCCCTGCGGCCTGCTGGTGAACCTTGAGGGGCAGGAGGGGAAGTATTACAGGGTTTTCACCTACCTGCTGAACCAGGACGGCGGCACCGAGGGCTATGTGGAAAAGAGCCGGGTGCAGCTGATCAACCATTTGCAAACGCTGTTTACCCCGGACTACGCGGGCATGGCCCCCGGTCAAAGCACCATCACCCTGTTGGGCACGGAATGCATCTGGCCGGACAGCCAAAGCGTCCAGGAGGTGCTGACGGAGCCCAAGGGCATCTATTTTCTGGCCGGGCAGGCGGCGCTGGTGTGGGCCGGCGCAGAGTACAGCGGCTACCAATGCATGCCCATCCGGGAAACCCAGCTGTATGTGAAGGACATTCCGGAGGGAAAGCGCTTTGGCTATGTGGTCAGCAGCGGCCTGCAAAGCCGCCTGCACCTGCGGGAGAAGCCCACCAAAAGTGGGAAGAGCCTGGGCAAATTTTTCAGCGGAACCCAGGTGGAGATTTTGGGCGAAGAGGGCGACTTTTTTGAGGTGCGGGTTGGGTTTCAGGAAGGCTATATGATGAAGGAATTTGTGCGGGAAGTGAAGGAGTGGACGGGAGAATGAAACAGAGAGGGATTTTTAGGAAGAGTACGTGGATTTTGGCTGGGGCGTTGGCACGGGCGTTTCCCTTGGTTCTGGCGCTGGTTTTGGCCCTGGGGTCGGCTCTTTCCAGCCCGGCGGAGGCCCTGGCCCAGGCCAGCTCCGGCGGGGGCAGCTGGGGGCAGATCAACCAGCCCGTGGAACGGCCCGCCAACTGGACGGCCCTGGTGCCCAGCAGCCCCTTTGTGCTGGGGGGCAGGACCCAGGCCGGGGAGGCCAACGGCCAGCCCCTGTACGTGCAGGAATACGGCAGCTATCCCAGCATCGACGGCTCCACGGTGTGCGTGCCCCTGGCCATGGAGCTGGCCCGGCAGCTGCTGGGCATGGAGGAGGGCGATTTGCAAGGCTTTGTAACCTTTTCCACCACCCACAACGCGTATCTGCGGCTCATCGGCAGGCAGGCGAATCCCTCCTCCATGATCATGAGCCAGAACGCTGCCATGGAGGACCAGCGGCCCGTTGATTTGATGATCGGCACCGAGCCTTCGGAGGAAGAGCTGCGGCTGGCGGCGGATGCCGGGGTGAAGCTGGTGAAGGTGCCCATTTGCTACGATGCCTTCGTGTTTTTGGTCCATGGCAAAAACCCCGTGAAAAGCCTGACCGTTTCGCAGATCCAGCAGATTTACGTGGGCCAGATCATGAACTGGCGCGAGGTGGGCGGCCAGGATGTACAGATTTTCCCTTTCCAGCGGGAGGCCAACAGCGGCAGCCAAACCGCCATGGAAAACCTGGTGATGAAGGGCGTGGCCCTCACCGCCGCCCTGCCCAATTATGTGACCGAGGGCATGGGCGATTTGATCCGGAAGATTGGCGATTATGACAACGGCCCCGCCAGTTTGGGGTATTCTTATTTATATTATGTGGAGAACTTGTACAAGAGCGGCGATGTGAAGGTGCTGGCCGTGGACGGGGTGCAGCCCTCTGCGGACAACCTACGCAGCCGGAAATACCCCTTTACTACGTGCTATTACGCCGTGTACCGGGAGGGGGACGCCCTGGCCCAGGGCTTTGCCGAATGGCTGGCCGGGGACGTGGGGCAGCAGGTGGTGCGGCAGGCCGGGTATGTGCCGGTGGGGGAGTAAGGGGAACAACTGGATGGCAGTTGATGGTCATTCCTGACGGTAGTGGGGGGACATTTCTGACGGTAGTTGGTGTCCCAACTGGAGACGACGTTAAGGGGAGGTCGAGGGGGAACGGCGAGGTTCCCCCTTGGACCTCCCCTTAACAATCCCCTCCGCACCCCCTCCCCGCCCGGGGCGCTGCCCCGGACCCCGCCGGGCGCTGCCCGGACCCGTCTCT
>JAVBPU010000034.1:0-37914 GCA_031549415.1 Eubacteriales bacterium
TGCTGCCGCTGGGGCCGCCGACGCCGCCGCTGCCGCCGCCGCCGCCGCCGCCGCCGCCGCCGCCGCCGCTGCCGCCGCCGGAGGCTCCGGTGGCTCCGATGTGGCCGCCGAAGAAGGTGATGGTACCGCCGCCGCCGCCTCTGCTGCCGTCGCCGCCGCCGCCACCGAAGCCGCCGCCGCCGGTGCTGCCCGTGCCGCCAGTCGCCTGGATCTGCCCACCGTGGACGGCGATGGTTCCGCCCGAGCCGCCGAGGGTGCCGCCGCCGCCGCCGATGCCCGCGCCGCCCGGACCGCCGAAGGCGTTGACGCGCCCGCCGTGAAGGACGGTGGTTCCGCCCGCGCCGGGGATGCCTGTGATGGGGGCGGCGCCGCCGCCGCCAATGCCCGCGCCGCCGTAAGTATCACCGTTCATACCGCTGCCGCCGGTGGCCTCAATGTCGCCGCCGTAGAGGGTGACGGCGCCTCCGGCCTGCCCCACGCCGCCGCCGATGCCCGCACCGCCTGCACCGCCTATAACGCCAGTGTTTGAACCGCCCAGGGCGGTGAGCTTACCGGGGCCATGGAGGGCCAGGACGGTGCCCGCCGGGACTTCCAGCCCTGCGCGGCCCGCGCCGCTTTTCAGCGTGTTGTCGCCCCGCAGCCACACCGTTACGTTGGCAGTGCCTGCCAGGGAGAAGGCGCAGGCGTTCGCTGTGCCCGATACGTCAATGTTCACATTGTCCAAAATCACCGTGCAGGCAACGCCGGTGGCCACAGTGATGGGGTTGGCCACAGCCGCGCCGCTGCCCGTGACCCGGTAGTATTTGCCGCTCCCCGCCGGGGCGCTGATGCTGAGCGGTCCGGTGCTGATATCGTGCAAAATGGGGTCCTCCGGCGTATCGCCCGCCGCCGCCAGGGCCGCCCAGGGCGCGCCAAAAAGCCCAAGGGCCAGGAATGCCGCCACGGCCAGGGATAGCGCCTTTTTCAGCAGCCTATTTCGTTTCATGCCGGTCCGCCTCCTTCATGTGGTTGGGTCGTGGACGGGAAAGGGACTCCCGGGCCACGCAAAAAACCCCCTATGATAGCTTTATGCCGTTATCATAAGGGAAATTTTGCTTTTTCGGGAGTGTATTTTCGTCCCTCAAAATGCCTGTTTTTGAGGCCGCTACAGGATCAGCTTCCCCAGCTGTTCCCGGCTGGTGACGTGCAGCGTGCGGTACATCTCCTCGATGAGATTGTTCAGTCTGCCGGGGGAAAGCCCCAGCTGCGCCGCGATTTTGGCCCGGGGCATCCGTCTGGCCACCATCCCCGCGATTTCGTACTGCCGCAGGGACAGGATGTTGGTGATGTTTTCCTGGGTGAACCGGTTGTGAAAGGCAATCCAGTTTTGGAAGGTGCGCTGCCACTGGGCCGTGACGGCGGGGTAGTGGGCGGGGTAGTCCCGTTTGAGAAGCGGCTCCAGCAAGCCGCCGAAGGCGGAGGCGGATTCCGCGAAGGGCGTGAGGAAGCCATGGGGCAGGGCCATGGCCAGCGCGGCCCGCAGGTACCCCGCCGCCGCCGCTTCCCGCCCCAGGCCCACACAGGCGATGGCGCACGCCACCCGCAAATATAGGCCTGCGTACAGGAAGCCGCCCTGGGGTTCCCCGCAAAAGCCCAGGGCGGTCTGGGCCACGGCCAGCATGGCTTCAAACTGCCCCAGCCCTTGGTAGTACTTGGCCCGCTTGTAGGCAGCATCCAGGCGTACCTGGGGCGGCAGGGCGGAAAAATCCCCCTCTTTCAGCCAGGGGGACACCATGCCGGGCACGATGGCGCTGACATAGGCCACGTTCCGGGCCGAGTCCGCCACGGCTTCCACGATGCTGCCAGGGTTTGCTTGGATCAGGCTGTCCAAATAGGCGTCAATCCTCCGGTACAGGGCGTAGTCCCCCAGGCTGATGGCGGCGGCGATGGTCAGCGAGCAGGCCCGCAGCTTGGCCCCATCGTCCTGGCCCAGCTGCCGGAAGCAGGCCGCCACCCGGGGAAAATCCCCCCGGAGATAGGCCAGCTCGGCCTGGTATTGCAGCCGCAGCCGAGGCTCCTGGAGGGTGTCCAGGGCCGCGTCCGGGCAGTCACCGGGCAGGGGGGCCATGGTGGCGGTGAGGATGTTCAGAAGATCGGCGGATAGGGAGGATTCCGGCGGCTGCTTTTCGCCGCTTTCCGGCCTGCCGCTCCGCCGACGGTCCGGCGGCTTTTCCGCGCCCCGTGGCACCAGCCATTGGCTGCCCAGCTTGGCCGCGCCGGGCACGCGGCCCTGGGCGATGCACAGGCTCACCCAGCGCTTGGTCACGCCCCAGGCTTCGGCTGTTTCTTTCACTGTGAGGTAGTCCGCCGTGGCGGTGGGGAACATGCCATCACCTCCCATGGGCCGTTTCTATGGGAACAGTATAGTTCTCAAACGGGAAGAAAGCAAGGGGGAGTCCTTACCCGGCCCGCTGGGCCCGTGTTTTCCCTGTTCGGCCCGCAAGGGGGAAGGGAGGGTTGTAACATCTTCCGCCCATGGAAAAAATCCCCTTTATGGTTCGTTACCATAGGCAAAGGGTGACAGGGGGGCTGGAGAATGAAAAGAGGGATGTGCGTACTGCTGACGGCGCTGCTTTTGGGCGCGCTTCCGGCGCAGGCGGTGGGAGAGGAGCGCGGGGGCTACGAAAACTTTGCCCAACTTCCGCAAGAGATTCAGCGGGAGCTTGGCGCGGAGCGGGAGATGCTCAGCGGCGTTCGCTACGGCCATGTGATTTTTGTGCAGGTGAAGGAAGAGGGGGATCACCGGCTGCTGATTTTCCGGGACGAGGGGAAGGGGTACCGGTTGGAGTGCAAAAGCGCCGTGCTGCCCGCCTTTGATGGGGTGACGGCCTATGTGGACTTGCGGGGAAGCGGCCTTTTGTACCTGAAGTATGAGCCCCCAAGCACGCCGGAGGGCTGGTGGTGCGCTACGTTTGGGTACCGCCCGGAGAGGAAGGTTTGGGAGCTTTCCTGTGTGCAAACACCGAAAGATGATTATGTGCTGACCCGCTTCTTCATTCGGGGCCAGGGGAATACAGGCGATCCGCAGCGGAGAGAGTGCTTTTACGGCCAGCTGGAGCGGGACCTGAGCAAGATGGACGTGGCGGCCATCCCCGGTACCTTTGCAAGCGCATTTTTAAAGGCGGACCTCAGCCGCTGCGCCCTGGTGACAAGCGACGCGGAAGAGCACCGGGTCCACCTGCGGACCGGGCCGGAGGAAAGCGCGGCCTCCCTGGGGGCGTATTACAGCGGCGCCCCGGTGGATGTGCTGGAAGCGGGGGAAGGCCCATGGGTGCAGGTGGCGGTGGGCGGAGTGCAGGGGTATATGCGGCGGGCGGAATTGGCCTTTGGCAAGGAAATGCTGGAAACGCTGCATTTTTCCCATTCTGCGGCGCTGTTTTTGCGCCGGGAATGGACGGAAAAGGGCATCCCGGTCTATGACCGGCCCGGAAGCGGCGGGAAGCCGGTAGACCGGCTGCGAGGCTATACGGAATCCTGGCCCTGGTTTGATATCATGGGCCTGGCCGGGGACGGCTGGTTCCATGTGATTTACGCGGGGGACAAAACCGGGTATGTGGAAGCGAAATACTTTGGAAACGAGTGAGGGAGGCCCCTTAAACATCCCTTTATTACAATGCCCATGAAATGGGCATTGCACAGCTTGTCAAAAAAGCGATGCTTTTGCAAAACAGCCTTTTATAGATTTTTCTTCACTGCGTGAAACGCAGTGAAAGAAGGGGTTCAGGGCGAAGCCCTGATGGGGTGCAGGGGTGAAACCCCTGCCTGGGGGTCCCGTATCCCCGCTACCGGCAATACCACGGGCAACACCACCAAGATCGGTACAGGAGCAGGGGTACGCAGAGGGCCAGCAGCACAATCATCACAATCAGAAGTAGAATAAGAATCCGCCAATTGGTGGCGGGCTGGGGCTGCACGGGGCCGTTGGCACCCCCGGATCGTCAATCACCGTGATGGCGGAGGAGGCAACCCTGGTGATGGGGCCGTTCACATCCGCATCCATCAGGAAAAGGGCATATTGATCCGCGCTGGCCGGGTGCAGGTTCTGGATGGCCGCACTGGCCGGGTTGGTGTTTGTGATGGTGGAATGCTGAATTTGAACGGTTTTGGTGCTATCGCCCCGCAACATCACCGCGCCGTCGTCCTGGGAGTTGGTTTGCAAAACGCTGTTGCTGATGGAGAGGGAACCGGTGCCGGAAATGGTTCAAATGAGGGCGCATGGCGTGCCCTCATTTTGAATGGTTGATCGTCATTTTCCCTTTGTTACAAAGGGCGGCTGGAGGCCGGAAGGGGGGCGGGTACCCCTGGGCCCCGGGGCGCATATATTGGAATGGAACGGCGCGCCGCGCCGTGATCCCGCTGAGCCAGCAGGGGAGAGGATGCCCCGGCTCCTGGCGGCGGATGCCCCGGGCGTACCGGAAAAAGAGGACGGGCAAAGACCCGGCCTGAAAGATAGGAGCGATTTTGGCCCGCCTGGAGGCCTGGAGACGGGCAAGAAGGGGATGAAGGATGATGGAATGGCTTGCCGAAAGCAGTTTTGCCACGTTTCTTGTGGTCCTGCTGGGGATCGTGGGGGCTGTGGCGGCCATAGGAAAGGCCATTGATGTGGTGAAAGGCTGGTTTTCCCCAGCCTCCAAGCTAAAAGAAAGGGTGGAGGCGCACGATCATATGTTGGACAGGGACAAGAAACGGTTGGACTCCTTCGAGGAACAGGTGGAGGATTTAAAGGAAGGGCAGCGGACCCTTTGCCGGGCCATGAAGGCCCTGTTAAGCCATGAGGTCAACGGCGAGAACGTTGCGGGCCTGAAAGAAGCCCAAGCAGATTTGGATGAGTATCTCATCAGCAAATAGGAGGGACAGCCATGGATTGGAAAACGAAGCTGACGTCCCGGAAATTTTGGATGGCCCTGGGTGGATTCGTGGGTATGCTGGTGGTGGCCCTGGGCGGTAGCGCGGAAGGCGCGGAGAGGATTGCGGCCATGATCATGGCCGGGGCGTCGGTGATCGCCTATATCATCGGCGAAGGCATGGTGGATGCCCAGCATGTGATGGACGAAGCCCGAGAGGGCGAGAAGCCCAAGCCGTCCGCTGACGCCTCTGTGGAATAGCGGAGCGGGAAAGGGGGAGGAGGGGGGAGAAAGGGGGCAAATCATCCCCCGCCAGCCAGGGCCGGCGGGGGGATGGGTTTTGAGCAAAAGATGGTTCACATAGGCCTGCATTTCTTCTTTGGAATTTACGAAATGGGCCCCCTGTACAAAGCCGCGCTGTTGATCCATGGGGAGGGCTGCAAACTTGTTCAGCGCGGTTAGGCTTTGCAGATACGAACCTTAAAGGCATGTTTGAGAAGGCTGTGCAATGGCAGCTACTGGAGAAGAATCCACTGGACAAGGTGGATCGGCCGAAAAAAATCAAAAAGAAAATGAAAACACTCAACATGCAGCAGGCCGTGACCATGCTGTGCGCCCTGGCCCTATCAAGCGCTGCTGATAGGGGTGCGGGAACACGGTTTTCCACTTGGTCGCGTTTTTATTTTTACGCTGAATCCTTGTGGGGATCGGCGCTTTTATGCACAAAAACAGAATAAATATGAAGGTTTTGCATAATTTACCCCGCTTTTACCCCAGTTTTTACCCCAATTCTGGCAAAAGAAAAAAGCCTTATGTCATATTTGTTATGGCATAAGGCTTTCCTTGGTGAGCCCGGCGGGATTCGAACCCACGACCTTTTGATTCGTAGTCAAACACTCTATCCAGCTGAGCTACGAGCCCCCATGCTGCCAAGGGTCTGCCAAAGCAGCTTGGTTATTATAGCAAAGCCTTGTACAAATTGCAAGCCCCGCACGTCATTTTTCTGTCATTTTCCTGGCCCGCCATGGAATGAAAAGGTCTGCTCCCGCTGCCCGCCCTTTTCCAGCCTCACGGCCTCCCCAAAAACCTTCACCGGCAATGCCTCGCCCTCCAACAACGCCAGCTGAACCCCTGGCTGGCTCACCGTAACCGCCAGCCGCCGCCCCAAAAACCGCAGTTCAAAGGCATAGGAGGTCCATTCGGGGGGAATCACAGGGCGCAGGCTCAGCTGCCCATTTCTCTGCCGCACCCCGGCAAAGCCATGGATCAGGCACATGGCCGTTCCGGCCATATTGGCGATGTGCACCCCGTCCTTGGTATTGCCCTTGTGGTCGTCCAGGTCGGTGCGGGCGGTGCGCATGAAATAGGCGTAGGCTTTCTCCAAAGCACCGATCCGGCAGGCCACCATGCTGTGAATGCAAGCAGACAGCGAGGAATCGTGGGTGGTTCGGGCTTCGTAGTAGTCAAAATCGCGCTGGATCTGGCCTTTGCTTTCATAGGCGTCAAACAGCAGGTCCGCCAGCACCACATCGGCTTGCTTGAGCACCTTGTGGCGATAGATCACCAGCGGGTGAAAGTGCATCAGCAGCGGGTATTGCTCTTTGGGTGTACCTTCAAAATTCCACTCCGCCTTGCCCATGAAGCTGTCGTCCTGCAGGTTGACGCGCAAGCCTTCCTCGTAGGGGAAATACATTCTGTCCGCCGCCCGCTGCCAGGCCTTCGGCTCCCCCGGGGCCAGGTTCAAACGTTTGCCTAGAGCCCGCAACAACTCCGGCCGCTCCTTTAGCAGCTTTTCATAGACCTCCCGGGCATACCACAGGCTTTCCCGGGCGATGCGGTTGGTATAAAAGTTGTTGTTCACCAGGGCCGTGTATTCGTCTGGGCCGGTGACGCAGTCAATGCAGAACCGGCCGTTTTTCTCCGGGGAAAAATGCCCCAGGCTTTCCCATAGCCTGGCGATTTCAAACAACAGCTCCGCGCCCATTTCCTCCAAGAAAGCCTCGTCCCCGCTGGTTTGCACGTAGTTTTTCACCGCCAGGGCAATGTCTCCGTTGATGTGGTACTGGGCCGTGCCGGCGGGGAAAAAGGTGGAGCACTCGCTGCCGCCGATGGTGCGCCAGGGAAACATCGCCCCCTTCCCATGGCCCATGTCCCTGGCCCTGGCCCGGGCCTCCGGCAAGCGGTGGTAGCGGTAGGCCAACAGATTGCGGCAAATGTCCGGCTGGCTGTACAGCAGGGAGGGGATCACAAACATCTCCGTGTCCCAGAACACGTGGCCCTCATAGCCCTCTCCCGTAAGCCCCTTGGCGGCGATGCTGCAACCGCCGTCCCGGCCCACGGACTGCAAAATGTGGAAGCCGTTAAAGCGCAGCCCCTGCTGCAAGGCGTCGTCCCCTTCAATGCGCACATCGCTGCGCTCCCAGTACGCCTTCAAAAACGCCTCGTTTTCCAACAGCAGGGCCTCAAACCCGGCTTCCTCCGCCTTCCTGGCCTCTTCCCGGGCCGTGGTGAGCGGCTCCCCTTCCCCCGGATGGGTCTGCCCGGCATAGGCGATGAATTTGCTGAGCCCCAGGCTTTGGCCCGGTTGCAGGGAAAAGGTGAAGCGCTCCTCCAGCAGGTCCCCGGACTCTTCAAGCCGTCGGGCTGCCGCGCCTTGGCCCGTGCCCTGCAACCCATGGCGGGTGGCGCAGGCCACCCGAAACCCGCTGCGAAGGGTCTGGGCCAGGGCATAGGTTTCCTCTTCCCCCAGCTTTTTTTCCAGCAGCGTAAAGCAGTTGGACGGCAGATGGGCCCCCACCCGGGGGTCCTTATCCGCCACCTGGTTCTGGCTGCGGGTGTTCAGTGCGGATAGCAGTTGAAGCTCTCCCTGGTAGTCCAAGGAGGTGACCCGGCAGTGAATGGCGCCCACAGAAAGCCGGGCAAAGCTGACCAGCCGCTGAAAGCACACCTCCACCCCTTTGCCGCTTGGGGTGGTGACGGCAAAGCGGCGCGTAAGCAAGCCCGTGGCAAAGTCCAGCTCCCGATGGTAGCCGCTGAGGCGGGGGCTGTCCATGCGCACGTCCTCCCCCTCCAGCAGGATGCGGATCTGCTTGGCGTTCATCAGGTTCAGCATGGCTTGGCCTTCGCAGGGGTAGGCATAGGCGATTTCCGGGTAGGAGATGGGATAGGTTTCGTAAAACCCATTCAGATAGGTCCCCTCCAAAGAGCCCTCCAAGCCCTCTTCAAAGGTGCCCCTCCAGCCCAAATACCCATTGCCCTGCGCAAATAAGGATTCCTGCTGGCGCAAACGGGCCAGCGGGACGGTGTTTTCTTCCAATTTCCATGTGTTCATGGGCAATCCTCCCTATTCCTCAAACCCAAATAGGCCGTTGAGCCATTCCATGCACAGGGGAAACCAGTGCTGGCAATGGGCATTCACTGTACCCACCTCTGCATTTCCCATGGACAGCCCATGGACGCCGCTGTGAAAGAGATGGCATTCAAAGGGCACCCCCTGGCGGCGCAGGGAGGCCGCCAGCAGCAGGCTGTTTTCCACCGGCACGCTGGCATCATCCACCGTGTGCCACAAAAAGGCCGGGGCGGTGGTGGGGGATACCTGGTTTTCCAGGGAGAAGAGCCGGTTGCCCTCCGGCTGGTCCCCGGTGAGGTGCCGGAAGGAGTCCCGGTGGGCATGCTCCCCGGCGGAGATCACCGGATAGCAAAGCACCATGGCGTTGGGCCGGTTCTGCCCGCCCCGGGTGTCCAGCGCCTGTTTCAGCTCCGGCGCGTCCCAGAGAATCCCCAAGCTGGCGCACAGGTGCCCGCCCGCAGAAAAGCCGCAAAGGGCAATTTTGTCCGGGTCAATCTGCCAGGCCCGGTGGTTCTCCCGCAAAAGCATCACCGCCGAGGAAATTTCCATCAGCGGGGTAAGCCCCAGGGGGGGCTGGTCCGGGCCGCCCACGGTATAGGTGAGCACAAAAACGTTGTAGCCCCTGGCAAAAAAGGCGAAAGCAGGCGGGTCCGCCTCCCGGGGAGACACCAGCCTGTACGCGCCGCCGGGGCAGATGAGCACGCAGGGCCGGGCGTCCCGGCCTGGGGCCAGCTCCATTTCTTCATGCAAATAGCCCACCAGGTTCGCCTGGGTTTCCATGGGCAGTTGGGGTGTCACGGTCTTCATCAGAGGTACGGCCTCCTTTTCTTGCTATGGGCTATTTCCCTATGCAATGGAAAAATCCTGCACTTTGTGAAAAAATAGGGGAAATTCGTTGACAAAAGTTGTGAGATGTGCTTTACTACTGCCATAGTATAAATGATTTTTTATGTTTTGCAAAATGTTACCGGTAACATGAGGGCTCGCCTATGATCAGCGAAGAAACCCGGAAGCCGAATATTTCACGGGTAGCCCGGTTGGCCGGGGTGTCCAAAATGACCGTTTCCCGCGTCATCAATGGAAACAGCGCGGTGGCCCCGGATACCCGGGAGCGGGTTTTGCAAGCGGTGGAGCAGCTCAGGTTCCGCCCCAACCTGTTGGCCCGCAGCCTGGCGGGCAGCCGCACCCGCATCCTGGGCTTGCAGTTCCATGAGGACGCCGCGCCAAACCCCCGCTTTTTCTATGACATTTTGCTGGGCGCTCAGTATGAGGCCCATGTACAGGGCTATGACTTGCTTTTTTTCAGCCAGCCCCCCAGCCGGGAGGACCCGCGCAGCGCCATTCGTTTTGACCTGGTGGAAGGGGTCATTTGCACCGGCGGTACTTTCAACATGAACTCCATCGAGTTTATGGAGCAGGAGCGCCTCCCGTATGTGATCGTGGGCCGCCGGGATTGGAAGCAGTTCAGCCCCTACTTTTGCGCCCCGGACTATGTGACCGGCTACCAGGAGGCCACCTCCTACCTGCTGGACATGGGGCACCGCCGCATCGCCTTCTGCGGCGGCAAGGCCCACTTTGAAGCGGACATCGACAAGCGGGAGGGCTACCTGCGGGCCTTTGAGGCCCATGGCCTGGCCCCGGACCCCACGCTGATCCTGATGGATGAACCCGGACGGGAGAGGGCCAGCCAAACCGAGGCGTTCTTATTGGAGAAGCGCCCCACCGCCGTCATTTCCCATGGCGACGAGGTGTGGAACCTGGTCAAAAGCGCGGCGCGCAAAGGCAAGTTCTCCATCCCGGGAGACCTGTCCGTCCTCTGCTTTGGGCTCAGCGAAGGCATGCAAATGCTGGGCGCCAGCCGGGGCTATGCGCCGCTGACACGCCTGGAGGCCCCGGTGTTTGAAATGGGGCGGCAATCCGCCAAAATGCTGATTTCCTGGCTGGACGGAGAGGAAATGAAGCAGCGGGGGATTTTCCTGCCTTTGGACTTTATCAAGGGGGATTCCTGCGTCCCCCCCCGCTCCCCACAGAAATGAGGTGCCGTCATGACCACTTACTCGCTCACCCGGGACATTCCCGTGGAAGAAGGCTACGACCTGCTGGTGGCGGGGGGCGGCCCCGCCGGATGCGCGGCGGCCATCTGCGCGGCCCGGGAAGGGGCCAGGGTTTTGCTGGTGGAGGCCTTGGGCTGCCTGGGCGGCACCGGCACCTCCGGCCTGGTGACGGAGTTTGACCCCATGGCCAACGGGGAAACCATGCTGGTGGGCGGCTTCATGCGGGAAATCATCGAAACCCTGTATGAGCGGGGCTGCGTGCCGACCCTGCTGGACCCGAAGCGCTGGCGGGAAGAGTTCCACAAATGGTCCCCCTTTGACGCGGAGGGCCTGAAGCTTTTGCTGGACGAGCTGGCGCAATCGGCGGGGGTGGAGGTTCGCTTCTTCACCCGGGTCATCGACGCGGACTGCGCCGGGGACCCAAGGCAGGTCCAGGGCGTGGTGCTCCACAACATCGAGGGCTACCGGTACGTGAAGGCCAAAACCTACATCGACGCCACCGGGGACGCGGTGCTGTCCCATCTTTGCGGCGCGAAATGCTTTGAGGCCGGGCGTGATACCCCTCACATCATGCCCCCCACCCTTTGCGCCACGCTTTCCGGCGTGCCCTGGGACCAGATGGAGCGGAACGATGTGTACCCCGCCCGGCAGCAGGAAAAAATTGAGCAGGCCATTGCGGACGGTTTCTTTTCCCAGCCGGACCGGCATGTGCCCGGCCTGTTCATCAACATGGGGCAATTGGCCAACATGAACGCGGGCCATGTGTTTCATATGGACGCCCTGCGCTGCCAAAGCCTCACCCAGGGCATGATGCAGGGCCGGAAGCTGGTGCAGGAATACCTGGGGTTTTACAGGACCTATTATCCCCAGCTGCAAAACATCCAGCTGGTGTCCACCGGGGCCCTGATGGGCGTGCGGGAATCCCGCCGGGTGCTGGGGGAATATGTGCTGGGGTATGAGGACTACCAGGCCCGGCGCAAATTCCCGGACCAGATCGCCATTTTTGCCAAGGCCATCGACATCCATGTGTATGATTGCACCCCGGAGCAGTACCGGCGCTATGACCAGGAGTTCAACCACCAGGACCGCTACCGG
The DNA here is from genome assembly GCA_031549415.1 of Eubacteriales bacterium. GTDB lineage: Bacteria > Bacillota > Clostridia > Christensenellales > Aristaeellaceae > Limiplasma. The sequence goes on from JAVBPU010000034.1 coordinate 11,382, forward strand.
CCCGGCGAATACTACGGCATTCCCTATGGCGTGCTGGTGCCCAAGGGCTTTGCCAATTTGTGGGTGGCGGGGCGCTGCGTATCGGCGGACGTGAAGGTGCAGGGCTCCCTGCGGGTGCAGCCCGCCGCCTCCATGATGGGCCAGGCAGCGGGGCTGGCGGCCTTGCAGGTGGCGCAAACGGGCCGCACCGCCCAATCCGTGGACACGGCGCTGCTGGTTCAGTCCCTGCGCAAGCAGGGCGCACACCTGCCCCAGCAGGAGCTGAGCGCAACCATGACCCGGAAGGAACGCCCCATTTGAATCGTTGGCGGATGGCCGCCTACCGATAATACTATCTTAGGAGGATCACCATGAAAAAGGTATTGACCCTTGCCCTGGTTGTGATGTTGGCTTGCACATCCCTGTTCGTTCTGGGCGCTTCCGCGGAAGGCGCGGTGGCGATGAAAATCGCGACCTGGACCAGCAATGAGGCCCAACTGGCGCTGCTCCAATCCTTCGTGGACGGCTTCGCCGCCGAAAAGGGCATCACCCTGGATGTGACCTTTGAATCCATTCCCTTTGCCGAGTACAACACCAAGCTGCTGCTGGAGCTTCAGGGCAATGCCGCTCCGGATGCCTTCTGGATTCTGGAGAACACCGCCCCCGCTTTCGCCAGCTCCGGCATGCTGAAAGAATTGGACGGGGCCTTGGCCGCCGCCAACCCGGAAGATTTGACCCCCAGCGCCATGGAGCTGTGGCAGATGGACGGCAAAACCTATGCCGTGCCCTTCTCCACCTCTCCCTTCTTTGTGGTGTATAACGCGGACCTGTTTGCCCAGGCGGGCGCCAAGACCCCCGGCGAGTATATGGCAGAAGGCGCCTGGACCTGGGATGCCTTCCGCGAGGCCTCCAAGGCCATCAAGGACGCCACCGGCAAATGGGGCTTCATGACCGTGGACGCCCAGGGCTATGACGCCCGCATTCTGCACAACCTGGTGCCCATGATCCGCTCCTTCGGCGGAGACGCCTGGACTGCGGACGGCACCGTCACCATCGACCAGCCCGAAGCCGTGCAGGCCGTGCAGCTGTTCCATGACATGCTCTTTGCGGATGCCTCCGTGGTGCCTCCGGGAGACGAAAGCAACTTCTTCACCGGTGACGCCGCCATGACCGCGTGCCAAATCTCCCGCCTGTCCAACCTGAAGGACGTGACCTGGAAGTGGGACATGGTGCCCATGCCCGCAGGCCCCGCAGGCCAAGCTCCCGTCATCGGCCAGGCCGCGATCGGCGCTTTCTCCGGCGGGCCTAACGCCGAGCTGGCCGCCGAGCTGGTGGTGTACATGACCAACGAAGCCAGCGTGGCCGCCATGGCCGGCATTTGGCCTCCCGCCCGCAAGAGCGTGCTGGAATCCGAAGGCTTCCTCAGCTCCAACGCCGCCGTGACCCCGGAGCAGATGAAGAGCGTTGTGGCCGCCTCCATCGACGCTGGCCGCGTGCTGCCCGCCCATCTGAACTACATGCAAATGGACGCCGAAGCCAAGATTGTGTTCGACAAGCTGTGGACCAAGGACGCCGATGTGGCCGCCATCCTGGGCGAAGTGGCCCAGGTGTACCGCACCTACACCGGCAAGTAAGCAAGAGTGATGTTTGCCCGGATAGCGGATGGGCCGCTATCCGGGCGCTCTTGCCAGACGCAAAAAAGGGCATTGGCACTTTTTTGACAGGAAAAGGGAGGGTTGCCCTTGAAAAAACCTTACAATGCGCTCAGGCGCGGCGAGACCACCACCGGCCTCCTCTTTGTGGCCCCGCAGATCATCGGCTTTACGTTCTTTGTGCTGATGCCGTTGGTGATGGTGTTTGTTTATTCCTTTTACAATAAAAACTTGATGTTCGGTACCAATGTGTTCGCGGAGTTTGCCAACTATGAAAAGCTGCTCACAGACAAGCTGTTTGGCACTGCCATGGTGAACACCTTGATCTTTTCCCTCTGTATTCTCCCCATCAACTTGTCCTTCGCGCTGTTCCTGGCTCTGTACCTGGGCAATAAGAGCTTTGGCTCCAAACTGATTCGCACCGTCATTATCCTCCCGGTGGTCACCTCCGGCGTGGCTTGGGCCATTGTTTGGAGGTATCTGCTGCAGGGCGGTACCGCCGGGCCCGTCAACTGGTTTTTATCCTTGGTGGGCATTCAAGGCCCCAACTGGCTCAAGGAGCCGGGCTGGGCAATGTTTTCTGTGATCATCAACCGCGTGCTCAAGAGCATTGGTACCAACGTACTGATCTTTTACGGCGCGGTCATGAATATGCCGGGAGAATTGGTGGAGGCGGCCCGCATGGACGGGGCCAACGATGGAAAGCTCTTTTGGAAAATCAAGCTGCCTTTGCTGATGCCCACGGTGCTGATGGTTTCCGTGGTGACCTTGATCGGCGCTTTCCGCGTGTTTGACACCATCCGTTTAATGACGGACGGCGGCCCCCAGGGCACCACCATGGTGCTGGTGTACTACATCTACCACCAGGCCTTTAAGAGCTTCAATACCGGCTACGCCTCCGCCATCTCCGTAGTGCTGTTTGCCATCGTCTTGGGGCTGACTCTGCTGCAATGGCTGCTGCGAAAGAAGGTGTCCTTCCATGAATCATGAGATGATGCAAAGCGCGGGCATGCCTGTGCGCAGCAAGGGCAGCAAAATCGTGTCCCGGGCCTTTTCCATCCTGGGGCTGTGCCTCTTCTTTGTGCTTTTCTTCTACCCCTTCTGGTGGATGCTGGTGAATTCCTTAAACCATGCCAATGAAATTTTTGGCCCCCCCGCGCTGCTGCCCAAGGCCTGGGCCTTCCAGAACTACGTGGAAATTTTCCAGGTACAGCCCTTCGCCCGGCACTACCTGAATACCTTTGCGCTGGCCCTGGGCGGCACGGCGGCCAATGTGATGGTGGCCTCCCTGTCCGGCTATGCCTTTGCCCGGTTGCGCTTCTTTGGCCGCAACTTCCTGTTTGTGCTGCTGCTCACGGCGCTGATGATGCCCATTGAAGTGACCATTGTTCCGCTGTATTTCCAGATGCGGGATATCGGCTGGCTGGACAGCCTGTGGCCCCTGGCCATGCTGGCGGTGTTTGGCGGACAAGGCGCGTTTTCAGCCTTCATGTTCCGTCAGTTTTATGTGACCATTCCCAAGGAATTGGACGAGGCCTCCCGCATTGACGGATTGTCCCCCGCGGGCACCTACTGGCACATCATGATGCCCATTGCGGCCCCGGTGTTCAGCTCCGCCGCCATTCTGGCCTTTTTGGCCATCTGGAACACGTATTTGGAACCCCTGGTATTCATCAGCGACATCCGGAATTTTACGCTCCCCCTGTCGCTGAACAATTTTAACGATGCCTACGGCACGCCCCAGTGGCATTTGCAAATGGCGGCCACATCGCTGTCCGTCATGCCCATTATGATCGTGTATCTATTCTTCCAGGAAAAAGTGACCGATGCGATGGTCAACTCTGGCGTAAAGGGGTAAGAACAATGCGGAGCTATGATGTAATCGTGGTTGGCGGCGGCGTGGCGGGCAGCCTGGCCGCCACGGCAGCCGCCCGGGGCGGCCTGCGCACCCTGCTCATTGAGGAAGAGGGCTACTTGGGCGGCAGCCTCACCGCCTGCGGCACCGGACCCATGATGACCTTCCATGCCGGGGACAAACAGGTGATCCGGGGCCTGGGGGAGGAACTCATCTCACGGCTCGTGGAAAAGGGCCTGTCCGTGGGCCACATCCCGGACTCCACCGGGTACACCTACACCGTAACCCCCTTTGACGCGGAGGGGATGAAGCGGGAGCTGGAGCTGATGGTGACCCAGGCCGGGGCGGAGCTGCTCTATCACGCCGTGGTCACAGAGGCCCACGGGGAGGACGGGCGGCTGCGCAGCCTCAAGGCCGCCTCCTGCGGCACGCAATTGGAGTTTTCCGCCACCTGCTTCATCGACGCCAGCGGCGACGCGGACCTGCTGGCCCTGGCGGGCATCCCCTATGAGACAGGCCGGGACCAGGACGGGCAAAACCAGCCCATGACCATGAACCTGCGCATGAGCCCGGTGGACATGGATGCCATCCGGGCCTTGATGGACACGAACATCGACCTGTTCCCCGTGCTCAAGCCCCATGCGGGCCGCCAGCACCAGGCCAGCAGGCTCAGCTGTTCCGGCTTTCAGGAGATCATGAGCCAGGGCATGCGGCAGGGCGAACTGACCTTTGACCGGGACATGGCGCTGTTTTTTGAAACCAACACCCCCGGTGAAGTGATTGTGAACATGACCCGGGTCAACGGCGAAAACCCCGTGGACCCCTTTTCCCTCACCAAGGCGGAACTGGAAGGCCGCCGCCAGGCCTGGGAGCTGTACGGCTTTTTGCGGAAGCGCATTCCCGGCTTTGCCTCTGCCCGGCTGCTGCTGTCCGGCCCCCGCATCGGCATCCGCTCCTCCCGCAGGCTGAAAGGGCTTTTCCGGCTTGGCGTAAAAGACGTTCTGCAGGGCAAAAAGTTTGAGGACGGCATTGCCGCCAACGGATACCCGGTGGATGTCCATTCCCCGGACGGCCAGGAGACCCACAGCCAGTTTTTGCCGGAGGGCGAATACTACACCGTGCCCTACCGCTGCCTGATCAATAGCGCGCTGCCCAATGTGCTGGCGGCCGGACGGAACATCTCCACCGAGTTTGAAGCCCATGCCAGCACCCGCACCAGCCCCATGTGCTGCGCCCTGGGCCATGCCGCCGGATGCGCGGCGGTGCTGGCCTGCCAAAAGGACGGCGACGCCACCAAGGTGGATGTGGCGGCCCTGCGGGACATGCTGCGCCAGCAGGACGCCGTGGTGGATTGAGTGTAAGCCAAGGAGGAAGCCTGTGAAAATCGTTGTGTTAGACGGATATACCGAAAACCCAGGGGACCTGTCCTGGGCCGCGCTAGAGGCCCTGGGGGAGCTGCAGGTGTACGACCGCACCCCGCCGGAAGAGATCCTTTCACGCATGGGGGACAGCCCCCTGGTGCTGACCAACAAGACCCCTTTGTCCCGGGAAACCCTGGCGGTTTGCCCGCAGCTTCGCTATATCGGCGTGCTGGCAACGGGCTATAATGTGGTGGACGTGGCGGCGGCCAGGGAAATGGGCATCGCAGTCACCAACATTCCCACCTACGGCACCGCTGCCGTGGCGCAGTTCACCTTTGCGCTGCTGCTGGAGCTGTGCCACCGGGTGGGCCACCACAATGCAGCGGTGCAGCAAGGCCAATGGGCGGCCTGCCCGGATTTCTGCTTTTGGGACTATCCCTTGGTGGAGCTGGCGGGAAAGACGCTGGGCATCATCGGCTACGGCCGCATTGGCCGCAAGGTGGCGGACATTGGCCGCGCCTTGGATATGCGCGTCATGGCCTATGACCGCATGCCCTGCGGCGCGCCGGAAGGGGTCCCGCTGGAAACCCTGCTGGCCCAAAGCGACGTGATCTCCCTGCATTGCCCGCTGACTCCTGAAAACCATGGGCTCATCGGCCCAACCACCCTGGCCCAGATGAAGGACGGGGTGATGCTGATCAACACGTCCCGGGGCCCGCTGGTGGACGAACCCGCCCTGGCCCAGGCGTTGCGGTCCGGCAAGGTGGCGGCGGCAGCGCTGGACGTGGTGTGCGCCGAGCCCATCTGCGCGGACAGCCCCTTGCTGGGGCTGGACAATTGCCTGATCACGCCGCATATCGCCTGGGCCCCCAAGGAATCCCGCCAGCGGCTGATGGACGTGGCGGTGGAAAACCTGCGTTGCTTTTTGGCGGGGAACCCCCAAAATGTGGTGAATTGGCCCTGAACCCGTAGTATGACGGTAGTTTGGAGGCGGAGCCTCCAAAAGGGGTTTTCAACAACCTGAACCGCCCGAAGCTTTGCGCTTCGGGCGGTTTCTTGCGGTTCCGTTTTCGGAATTTGCGCGCCCTGTTTGCCCTTCTTCTTTCTTTTTTTGCTTCTTGCATACGGTGGAATCTGGCTGTTTGCACAGGCGGGGAACTGTGCTATAATCAACGGGTATGCGAACCCTCGCCCGGGGACAAACTCTGTCGCAATCCATATCGCGTGAAAGATCGGAAGCAGGAGATCATCAAGGAATGGGGGGCTTTATGTGGCGTTTTGGAAGCCTAAAATGAACCATGTCTTGCGCATCGTTTTGTGGGTGCTGCTGGATGTGTTGCTGATTAATTTCGCCATGATTTTGGCGCAGCAGCTTCGTTTTGAAGTGGCCATTCCCCAGGAGTTTTTCTTGCGGTATGTGAACATCATTCCCGTGATGACGGCGCTGTGCCTGCTTTCTTTTTGGGGCTTTGGGCTGTACCGCAACCTGTGGCAGTACGCCTCCACCAGCGCGGTGCTGCAAATCGCGGTGGCATGCTTGGTGGGCGCTTTGGCCACCTATGGGTATTCCCTGGTGATGCAAGCCATCACCCAGCCGGAAAACTATCATTTGCTGCACCGAACGGTGTATTTGATTTTTTGGATTTTGCTGACCGTCATCATCGGCGGGTCCCGGCTGGCCTACCGGGTGCTGGTCACCAGCCGGAGGGGCCCTTCCCGGGCGAAGCGCAGCGCGGAGCGGCGGGCCATGATCATCGGCGCGGGCTGGGCCGGGGCCAATGTGGTGCGGGAGATGCAAAGCGGCCGCTACGGCAGCTGCACCCCCGTGGTGGTGGTGGATGACAAAAAGGAACTGGCCGGCGCCAGGCTCAAGGGCGTGCCGGTGGTCAGCGGCACGGGCAACATTTTGCGCCTGGCTTCGGACTATCAGATTGATGAGATCATCATTGCCATTGCCACGCCCCAAGGGGAGATGAAGCCCTTGGTGGAAAAATGCCTGGCCACGGGCTGCCGGGTGCGGCGGGTCACTTCCTTGCAGGAGGTGAACCGGGGCGCAAAGGCCGCCAGCACCGTGCGGGACATCAACATCGGCGACCTGCTGGGCCGTCCGGAAGAGCAGATGGACATGGCCCAGGTGGCGGAGGTGTTCCAGGGGAAAACCGTGCTCATCACAGGGGGCGGCGGGTCCATCGGGGGCGAGCTGTGCAGCCAGATTCTGGCCTTTGACACCCAGAAGATCGTGCTGTTTGACATCAGCGAAAATTACATGTATGACCTGTTTTTTCAGTTGCAGGAAAAGACGGGGCAAAATCTCAAGGACAAGCTGATGCTGCGGGTGGGGTCCATCCAGGACGCCAAGCGCCTGGGGGAGGTTTTTGCGGAGTTTGGGCCGGACATCGTCCTCCATGCCGCCGCCCACAAGCATGTGCCGCTGATGGAGGAATGCCCCTCCCAGGCGGTGAAAAACAATGTATTCGGCACCTACATCACAGCCAAAACCGCCATGGAATATGGGGTGAAGCGCTTTGTGCTCATCTCCACGGACAAGGCGGTGAACCCCACCAATGTGATGGGGGCCACCAAGCGCCTGGCGGAAATGATCGTGGAGGCGCTGAACCAGGAGGGGACCACGGAGTTTACCGCCGTGCGCTTTGGCAATGTGCTGGGGTCCCATGGCAGCGTGGTGCCCCTGTTTGAAAGGCAAATTCGCGCGGGCGGGCCCATCACCCTCACCCATCCGGACATCATCCGCTACTTCATGACCATCCCCGAGGCGGCGGCGCTGGTGCTGCAGGCGGCATCCATTGCCAAGGGCGGAGAGCTGTTCGTGCTGGACATGGGGCAGCCGGTGAAAATCCGGGAACTGGCGGAGCGGATGATTCAGCTCTATGCGCCCCAGGATGCGGCCAAGATGGAAATCGTCTATACGGGCCTGCGCCCCGGCGAAAAGCTGTATGAAGAGCTGCTGCTGGAGGGGGAGGACATCACCCGCACCCAGCGGGAGAAGATTTTTATTGCCAAGCCGGAGCTGGTCAGCCGGGAGAGCGTGGAAGCGATGCTGGCCGCCTTCCAGCGCTGTCTGGACGCCAACGGAGACATGCGGGCCTGCCTGCACGCCTTGTTGCCCAACTACCAGGAGCCGGACGTGGTGAACCGCAAGGCGGAACAAGAGCACCGGCTGGACGCCCCGCCCGCGGCCAAGGCGGAAGCATGACCCTGGACGGCCACGAGGCCTTCATGCGCATGGCGCTGGCGCAGGCCCTGGAAGCGGAGCGGGGCGGAGATGTTCCCGTAGGCGCGGTGGTGGTACGGGCGGGACGGGTGGTGGCCATGGCCTGCAACCGCCGGGAAGCGGAGGGAGACCCCACCGCCCATGCGGAGCTGCTGGCCCTGCGGGCGGCCGCCAAAGCCCTGGGCGGGCGGCGGCTTAAGGATTGTACCCTGTATGTGACCCTGGAGCCTTGCCCCATGTGCGCCGGGGCCATGGTGATGGCCCAGCTGGGGGCCTGCTATTTTGCCGCCAGGGACCCCCGCCAGGGCTGCGTGGAAAGCGTGTATGCCATTCCCAGCGACCCGGCGTTTTTTCACCGGCTGCCCTGCGTGGGAGGCTTGCTGGAGGCGGAGGCCCAGGCCATGCTCCGGCGCTTTTTTGAAAGCAGGCGCGGGCAAGAGGGTCCCCAGGGGTAGAAGCCCCAGGCTCCCCCAAAATCCGAAGAATGCAAAGAACGCAAAGGATGCTAGTAAGGAGAACCCACTGTGACCATTGACGCCATCATCACCGATCTGGACGATACTCTCTTAAACGAAGAAGGCGAAATCAGCCGGTATACCATGGATGTGCTGCAAGAATGCCTGCGAAGGGGCATCCGCGTGATCCCTTGCAGCGGGCGGGCCCAGGCCAGCATGGAGATTTTTGTGCGGCAGCTGAACACCCGCTATCCCTACATCGCCTGCAACGGGGCCCAGCTGGTGAATGCGGACCATACCCTCATGGAGGAGCTGGTCCTGCCCATGGAGCTGGCCCGCCGGATCTGCGCCTTTTGGAAGGCGGCGGACAGCTATATGCAGGTGTACCGGGGGGATACGTTTTATTACGAGCGGGAATGCCAGTCCAGCCGGGATTACAAGCGCTCCAGCCAGATGCGGGGCGAGGCGGTGGGGGATTTGCAGGCCTTTTTGACCTTTGACACCCCCAAGGTCCTTTGCGTAGACGACCCGGAGCGCATCGCGGCGCTGTACCCGCCCTCTGTGGAGGCCTTTGGCGGCCAGGTGGCCCTCACCATCAGCAAGCCGTATTTTATGGAGGCCACGCCGCTTTGCGGCACCAAGGGCGCAGCGCTGGGCCGGCTGGCCAAGCGCATGGGCCTGGACCCGGCCCGGACGGCGGTTTTTGGCGATAGCCTGAACGACCTCAGCATGCTGGCCTTTACCCCAAACAGCGTGGCCATGGGCAATGCCCGGGAGGAGGTCAAAAAGGCGGCCCGGTATGCTTGCCCGCCCAACAGCCAGGACGGGGTGGCGCGCTTTGTAGAAAAGCACATCCTTTCCGCAACCCCCTAAGGAGGAGCTATGTTCATACGGATGCAGGATTTCATTACCAAGCTGGAGCTGAAGGTGCTGTCGGACACCTCCAAAGAAGAAATGGAGTTTAAAAGCGCGGACATCAACCGTCCGGGCATGCAATTTTGCGGCTTTTATGAATATTTTGCCTTTGAGCGCCCCCAGGTCATCGGCAAGGTGGAGATGACCTATCTGGAATCCCTGGACCCCAAGGCCCGGACCGGCGTGCTGGAACGCTATATGGCCTATGATTTGCCCTGCATTGTGGTCTGCTGGAGCATGAACCCGCCCAAGGAGCTGCTCTCCCAGGCCAAGGCCCGGGACATCCCCGTGTTTCAAAGCGAAAGCCAGACCACCAAGTTCACCTCCCAGGCCATTATGTACCTAAACCGCTGCCTGGCCCCCCATATTACCCAGCATGGGGTGCTGGTGGATGTCTATGGGGTGGGGGTGCTGCTGACCGGTGAAAGCGGCGTGGGCAAAAGCGAGGCCGCCCTGGAGCTGGTGAAGCGGGGCCACCAGTTGGTGGCGGACGATGTGGTGGACATCTGCCGGGTGGCGGACGACCGGCTCATTGGGGAAGCGCCGGAAATGGTGCGCCATTTCATGGAGATTCGCGGCATCGGCATCATTGACATCCGGGCGATGTACGGCGTGGGCTCCGTCATCATCAGCAAGTCCATCGACATGGTGATTCACATGGAAAAGTGGGATTCCAACAAGGAATATGACCGGTTGGGGCTGACGGAGGAAACCACGCCCATCCTGGAAGTGAAGGTTCCCTACCAGATCATGCCGGTGCGGCCCGGCCGCAACCTGGCCATCATCATCGAGGTGGCGGCCCGGAACCTGAGCCTCAAGCGCTTGGGCTACAGCGCGGCCCATGAGCTGGACCGCCGCCTGAACGAGATGATTGCCCAGAGCAAAGGTGAATAAAGTAGGCATGACAGGGAGAAAAAATATGGTATACATAGGCATTGACGTGGGCGGAACGGGCATCAAGATCGGCGTGGTGGACGAAAACGGCGCCATCCTGCGTCAGGGAGAAACCCCCACCCTGGTGGGCAGGCCCTATCAGGAGATCATCCGGGACATGGGCCTGTGCGCCCTTGCGGTGCTGCGGGAAGGCGGCTTTACGGAAGCCGATGTGGCCTCCATTGGCGTGGGCATTCCCGGCGTGGCCGACAACAAGCGCGGCGTGGTGATCTTTTGCACCAACATGGCCTGGAACAACATCCCCCTGCGGGAAGAGCTGCAAAAGTATTTGAACAAGCCGGTGTACATCGACAATGACGCCACGGTGGCAGGCTTTGCGGAAAGCATCTGCGGCGTGAGCAAGGGCTGCCACAGCAGCGTGTTCATCACGCTGGGCACCGGGGTGGGCGGCGGCATTGTGATTGGCGGAAGGCCATGGAGCGGCTTTCACGGCATCGGCAGCGAAATCGGGCATATCCCCATGGCCATCGACGGGGAGCCCTGCTCCTGCGGCAACAACGGTTGTTTGGAGCGGTATTGCAGCGCTACGGCGGTGATCCGCATGGGGAAACAGGCCCTGGAAAGCCATCCGGAAAGCCTGCTTCACACCCTGTGCGGCGGGGAGCCGGAACGGCTAAACGCCAAGATGGTCTTGGACGCCGCCAAGGAGAACGACCCCGCTGCCCGGGAGGTGTTTCACCGCTATGTGGAATACCTGGCCATGGCCATGGACACCGTCATCGCCTTTTTGGACCCGGAGATGATTGTGCTGGGCGGCGGCGTCAGCAAGGCCGGCGATTTCCTGCTGGACGCCGTCCGGGAACGGATTCCCCGGTATTTATTGTTTAAGACGCTGCCCTATTCCCGGGTGGAAATGGCCCGCCTGGGCGCGGACGCGGGCATGATCGGCGCGGCGATGCTGGGCAGACAACCGATACAGGAGGCACAACCATGAAGAGCACCACGGTGAAGGAACTTTTTAGCAGGAAACCCGCCCAGGGCATGGCGGAGGTGACGGTGTCCGGCTGGGTGCGCACCCTGCGGGACAGCAAGGTCTTTGGCTTTATCGAACTGAACGACGGCACCTATTTTCGGAATTTGCAAATCGTGCTGGAAGAGGGCAAAACCGAGGGCTTCGCCCAGGCGCTGAAAATCAGCCAGGGCAGCGCCATCCGCGCCACGGGCGAGCTGGTGCTGACCCCGGACATGAAGCAGCCCTTTGAGCTGAAAGCCAAGGCGGTGGAGCTGGTGGGGGACTGCGAGGCGGATTATCCCCTGCAAAAAAAGCGCCATTCCTTTGAGTTTTTACGCAGCATCGCCCATTTGCGGCCCCGCACCAATACCTTCTACGCGGTGTTTCGCATCCGCTCGCTGGCGGCGCAGATTTTGCACGCCTTCTTTGCGGAGCGCGGGTTTGTGTACGTGCATACCCCCATCATCACCACCAGCGACGCGGAGGGCGCGGGGGAGATGTTTGAGGTGACCACGTTAGACGTGGGCAACCCGCCCCGGACGGACAAGGGCGAGGTGGACCACAGCCAGGATTTCTTTGGCCGCAGGACCAGCCTGACGGTGAGCGGCCAGCTGAACGTGGAAACCTATTGCATGGCCTTTCGCAATGTGTACACCTTTGGCCCCACCTTTCGGGCGGAGCGGAGCTTTACCCCCCGCCACGCGGCGGAATTTTGGATGTTGGAGCCGGAAATTGCCTTTGCCGACCTGTTTGAGGACATGGAACTGGCGGAGGACATGCTGAAATACGTGATTCGCGGCATTTTAGACCAGGCCCCGGAGGAGATGCTCTTCCTGGACAGCTTTGTGGAAAAGGGGCTGCTGGAACGGCTCCGGGCCATTGTGGACAGTGATTTTGCCCGCTGCACCTACACCCAGGCGGTGGAGATCCTGCAAGCTTGCGGCCAAAGCTTTGAATACCCGGTGAAATGGGGCATGGATTTGCAGACCGAGCATGAGCGGTATTTGAGCGAGAAGCACTTTGGCCGCCCGGTGTTTGTTTATGACTACCCCAAGGACATCAAGGCCTTCTACATGCGCATGAATGACGACGGAAAGACCGTGGCCGCCACGGATTTGCTGGTGCCGGGCATCGGCGAGCTGGTGGGGGGCAGCCAGCGGGAAGAACGGCTGGAAAGGCTGGTACAGCGCATCGAGGACATGGGCATGAAGCGGGAGGATTACGGCTGGTACCTGGACACCCGCCGCTATGGCGGCGCGCCCCACTCCGGCTTTGGCCTGGGCTTTGAACGGCTGGTGATGTACATCACCGGCATGCAGAACATCCGGGACGTGCTGCCCTTCCCCAGGACCACCGGCAGCGCGGAGTATTAAGCGGCGGCAAACGAGGCCTGCCACGCCCACGGGGAAACCCGTGGGCTTTTGTTTGTCTGGTTCCTTTTTGGAGGCTCCGCCTCCAAACCACCGCCAGGGCTATGCCCTGGACCCCTTTCTTTCACCGCGTTTCACGCGGCGAAACAAAAGAATCAAAAGGTTTTTTCTCGCAAGATACAGTTTTATGGACAGGCCGAGGCAGGGGCCCTTCGCCATGCGAAGGGCCCCTGCCTGCTACTTAACCAAAGAAGGGTCCAGGGACTTGTCCCTGGTGGGGTCCAGGGGTGAAACCCCTGGAAACCCCGCCCTCGTTCCCCCGTCCCCGTCTTCCTACCGCCCCTTCATGGGATGCCCCTGCACAAATTCCACCAGGTCCCACAGGTTCCCGTACAGGTCTTGGAACACGGCCACGGTGCCGTAGCCGGCCTCCTTGGGCTCTCGGGTGAACTGGATGCCCTGGGCCTGCATTTTGCGGTAATCCCGCCAAAAATCATTGGTTTGCAGGAACAGGAACACCCGGCCGCCTGTCTGATGGCCCACGAAGGGCTCCTGCTCCGGCTTGTTGGCCTTGGCCAGCAGCAACGCCGCCCCGCCGGAGCCCGGGGGCGCCACCACCACCCAGCGCTTGTCCTGCTCGGCCTGGTAGGTGTCCTCCAGCAGGGTGAAGCCCAGCTTCTGGGTGTAGAAGGCAATGGCCTCGTCATAGTCCCGCACCACCAGGGCCACATGGGCGATGGACTGCCGCACCACGGCCTTTTCCGGCTCCGCCCCCGCGCCCGCGTCCCGGGTGCGGATCAGCTTCCGCTGGATCTTGCCGCTGATGGTTTTGGGCAGCTCCTCCACAAACTCCACAATGCGCGGGTATTTGTAGGGCGCGGTCACTTCTTTCACATGCTTTTGCAGGGCCTTGACCAGGGCGTCCCCCGGCTCGTAGCCCTTGTTTTTCACCAGCACCACGGTGGCCTTCACCACCTGGCCCCGGTCCGGGTGCGGCACGGCGGTGACGGCGCATTCCAGCACGGCGGGGTGGGTCAGCAGGGCGCTTTCCACCTCAAAGGGGCCGATGCGGTAGCCGCTGGACTTGATCACATCATCGCTGCGGCCAATGAAGAAATAATACCCTTCCACGTCCCGCCAGGCCATATCGCCGGTGTGGTACAATCCGCCGTAAAAAACCTCGTCGGTTTGCTCCCGGTTTTTGTAATAGCCCATGAACAGCCCCGAGGGATGGCCCTTGTCCAGGCGGATGACGATCTCGCCCTCCACGCCGTCCTCCACCTCGTTGCCCTCCCCGTCCACCAGGGCGATGTCATAGGCGGGAGAAGGCCTGCCCGTGGAGCCGGGCTTGGGCTCCATCCACTTGGTGGTCATCAGCAGGGGGGTGGTTTCGCTCTGGCCGAAGCCCTCGTGGATCTTCACCCCGGTGGCCTTGTAGAACTGCTCATACACCTCGGGATTGAGGGGCTCGCCCGCGCAGTTGGCCCAGCGCAGGTGGCTAAAGTCGTATTTGCGGATGTCCTCCTTGATCATGAACCGGTACACGGTGGGCGGCGCGCAGAAGCTGGTCACCTTGTGCCGGGTGATGACCTCCATCAGCTCCGTGGCCACCAAGCGGTCAAAATCGTACACGAACAGCGTCGCGCCGCAGATCCACTGGCCAAACATCTTGCCCCAGCCCGCCTTGGCCCAGCCGGTATCCGCCACCGCCATGTGGATGTCGCTGTCGCCCAGGTTGTGCCAGTAATAGGCGGTCACCGTCTGGGCGATGGGATAGTCCCAGCCATGGGCGGCCATTTTGGGCAGCCCCGTGGTGCCGCTGGTGAAGTACATCAGCATGATGTCTTCATTCTTGGGCAGCTCCGCGGGCTTTGTCCACTGCTCCGGCGCGGCGGCAAGCCCCTGGTCAAAGTCCACAAAATGCTCGTCCTCGCAGAGGGTAAACAGCGTGTGCACGGTTTCGCACTCCGGCTTGGCCGCCCACACATTGGCCCGCACCTCCGCCTCTTCCACGCAAAGGATGGCCCTGGCGCCGGAGGCGTTGGCCCGGTAGACGATGTCCTTCTTTTGCAGCTGCGCGGTGGCGGGGATCAGCACGCAGCCCAGCTTTAATAGGCCCAGGGCCGCGATCCAAAACTGGTAGCGGCGCTTGAGCATCAAAATCACCGGGTCGCCCTTTTTCAGCCCATTGGCCGCAAACAGGTTGGCCGCCTTATCGCTGAGGCGGCTCATATCCCCAAAGGTAAAGGTCCGCTCATGGCCCTGCACATCGCACCAGATCAGGGCGCGCTTGTCCGGCTGGGTCCTGGCGTATTCATCCACAATGTCGTAGGCAAAATGGAATTGCTTGGGAACGGTCAGCGAAAAATGCCGTTCAAAATCCTCCTGGGAGGTAAAATCCGTTCTGATGTACCGGTCGGCCAGCATACTACAAAACTCCTTACTCTACTGCGGGCGTGAAGGCTTCCACCGCTTATGGGATCACCATGGCTAAAAAATGCACCGGCTGGCTGCCCACGGCCTGCATGGCATGGGGCGTGCGGGAATCATAGTACACGCTGTCGCCGGGGTGCAGCACCACCTCGTTTTTGCCGATGACGATGCGCATCACGCCGGAGAGGATGTAGTCAAACTCCTGCCCGTCGTGGCTGTTGGGCACCAGCTCCCGGTTGGTATCCGGGGGCACGGTGACGTACAGCGGCTCGATCTTGCGGTGCGCAAAATTGTTGGCCAGGTTCTTGTAGACGTATTGGTCGTGGCGGGTAATGTCCTGCCCCTTCCCGGCCCGCGTCACGCTCAGCACACTCAGCCGGGGGGTTTCCCCGGTGAGCAGCTCGGTCATGTCCACGTGAAAGACCTCGCCAATTTTCACCAAAAAGCTGATGGGCATATCCACTTCGCCGCTTTCATATTTTCGGTACTCCGTTGCGGGTACCTCCAGCGCCTCAGCCATCTGCTCAACGGTGTAGTCCGAGATTTCGCGAAGATCCAAAATACGCATGGCAATCTGCTTCACAGAATCGGACATGAGAAAACCTCCTTTGCCGCCCCCATGGGGGATACTTTGGCCCATTATACAGGAAACCGGGGGCCATGGCAACCAATGGCCATGACCCCTTTGCTTTTTTTATGCACCTTTTGATGCGCTGAGGCCCTTGCGTAAAATGCCATCCAATTGCAGCAGCGCCGCCGCCGCGCAGCCCTCCTGGGAAACCTGCCCGCTTTTGATGCCGTATTCCAGGGCCAGCAAGGCGTCATAGGCCTCCAGCAGGCTCTCCTGACTGTAGCGCCGGGCCTGCTGCTGGGTCCTGGCCACCGCAAAGGGCGGGATGCCCAGCAGGGAAGCCTGGGCTGCCTGGGGGGTACGCTCATTAAGCAGGCAGCGCATATGGTACAAAATCCGGTACTGGCGCAGCAGCATGGCCAGGATGCCCATCTTCTCCTCGCCCCGGTGCTCCATATCGCCAAGCAGGCGGAAGGCTTCCTCATTTTTTCCCGCCACCTGGGCGTCCACCATTTGGAACACCGTGCATTCCAGGCTCTTGGTGCACACCGCCTCAATATCCGCCGGGGTAACCTCCGCCCGGTCCCCCAGGTAGCCCGCCAGCTTGTCCATCTCCTGCTTGAGCAGGGCCGCGTCCCGCCCCACGGTGAACACCAGGGCCGCCGCGGTTTCACCGTCCATTTGCTTGCCCAGGGCCCGCATGCTCTTTTGGACCCACTGGCCGCATTCCCCGTCGCTCATGGGCGAAAAATCCACCACCAGGTCCCTCTTTTTCAGGAAAGTGTACAGTTTTTTGCGCCCGTCCGCCTTGCCCTTCACGGTAAACACCAGGCAGGTGCTGGGGGACACATGCTCCAAATAAGAAAGCAGCGCCTCCGCCTTGCTTTCGTTTTCCTGCTTGCGGCCAGCGGTCAGCAAATCGCAGTCCCGCACCACCACCACCCGCTTGTCCCCCAAAAAGGGCAAGGTCTCCGCCGCCGCGGTGAGCGCGTCCACCTCCGGGTTGTCCAGCTCCGTGAGGTTCATGGCTTCCAGCCCGGCGGGCAGCAGCTTTTCGCAGAGCCTGTGAAGGCCCTGCTGCTTGATGTACTCCTCCGGGCCTTCCAGCAGGTACATCCCCCGGATGTCCCCTGCCTTGACCCCCGCAAAAAAAGCCGTATGGTTCACGTGGTTTCCTCACTTATAGGGGGTCAGCACCAGCTGCCCGTTTTCCACCGTGATGGTGATGTCCCCGCTTTCGTCCGTGCGGTACACCGGAATGCCGTGGGCCGCAAGCCGCTGCAGCGTACTCCCGGCAGGCAGAGCCTTGTCCCCGGGGGCGCAGGTGATCAGCGCCATGCGGGGTTTCACAAAGTCCAAAAAGTCGTCATAGGTGCTGTCGGCGCTGCCATGATGAGCCACCTTGAGGATATCCGCCGGGACCGCCGCATAGCGCTCGTACAGGCCCGTCAGGTCGCTGCCGCTGAAAAGGGTATAGCCCTCCAGGTCCATGGAGAGCACCAGGGGCAGGTCATTGGCGTCCTGGCCGGTGCGCAGCTTGTGCCGGATGGGCCACAGGACCCGCAGGCTGACTTTATTGTACCGCACTTCCTCCCCTGCCGCAAGCTCCACCAGAGGGATGTTTTGCTGGCGCAGCACATCCAGGATGGCCAGCGCCTGCGGGTCCACCCGCTGCCGGCTGGCCCCCGCCGGCAGAAACACCTGCCGGATGTGAATGCCCGCCTCCAGCAGCTCCGGTACGCCGCCCACATGGTCCAAATGCAGATGGGTCAAAAACAGCCCGTCCAGGTCCCGGCCCTCCGCCAGCAGGTAGGCCGCCAGCTCTGTGCCGAATTCCCCCACGTCCACCGCCACAGTGGCCGGGCCGTCCAGAATCAGCGCCGCGTCAGCCTGGCCCGCGCTGAGCTGGATATAGCGCAAGTCCTTGGGCCTGGCGGCATACGCGCCAACCCCGGCCAGGCAGGCCGCCAGCGCCAGGGCTGCCCACCGCCTGGGGCGGGACGCCCGGAAGTACCGGGACGCCAGCACGGCCCAAAGCGCCGCCCCGCACAGCACAAACAGGGGCGCGGAGGGCGCCCGCACGGCCGCATAGGGCAAGGCGCTCACCAGCTTCACCAGCCACAGCAGCCCGGCGCTCAGCGCTTTGGCCACCGCGCCCACCGCCATCCCCACCCAGGGAACCCAGGAAAGGCACAGGGTCACAAAATAGAAAGGGACCAAGAAGCCCATAAGGGGCACAACCAGCAGGTTGATGGCCACGCCGTACAGGGGCAATTGATGGAAATAGGCCGCCGTGGGCAGCAGCACGCCCAGCTGCGCCGCCAGGGAAAAGCTGAGAAGCTCTACGATAAAAGGGCCCAAGCGCCGGACCCGGTGCGCCCAGCCCCGCTCCATCTCCCGGGCGGGCTGCCATTCCCGCACGCGCTGTACATGGGATTTTCCCGTCAGCCCTTGCAGCAGCACCGGTTGCAACAGCAAAATCCCCGCCATGGCGGAAAAAGAAAGCGCAAACCCGGCGGAGAACAGTTGCAGCGGGTTGAAGGCCAGCACCACCACCATCGCCGTGGCCAGCGTGAGGAGCGGGTCCGGGCGGCGGCCCAGGCGTCTGGCCCCCAGGGCCGTCACCAGCATCACCGCCGCGCGGACCGCCGCGGCGGAAAACCCCGACAGGGCGCAATAGCCCATCAGCAGCAGGGCCAGCAGCGGAAGCTGCGCGCTTTTCGGCATCCGAAGCCGCCCCAAAAGCCCCATCAGCAGGCCCCCCAGGATGCCCACATGCAGCCCGGAAACCGAGAGCACATGGGCAATGCCTGCTCTTTCAAAGGCTTCCCTCTCGTCCTGGGCCATGCCCTCCCGGTCGCTGAAAAGCATGCCCATGGCCAGGCCCGCCTGGTCCTGCATCACGCCTGTAAGGGCCTTTCGCAAAACGGCCCGCAGGCGGGCGGCCCAGTCATTCCAGGGGGCCGTGGCGGGGGTATGGGTTACCCGCAAATCCCGCACGGAGGAAATGCCATAGGATGTGCGGTTTTGCAGCATCCACATACGAAAGTCAAAATCATGGGGGCCGCGCTTTCCCTCGGGATGGTATACCCTGCCGGTGAAGCTGACCTCCGCGCCGTCAAACAAAAGGGGCAAAGCCTCGTCCCCATAGGTGTAGAGGGTGCAGTAGGCCTCGCCGGCCTGGGGCTCTCCCTCCAGGCGCACATGGTTCAAAAGAAAGGTCATGCGGTGTTCTGTGCGCAGGGCTGGCTCCCCGTACACGGTTCCGGTGATGGCGTACCTTCCCGGCGTCGGTTGGGCGGGATGCAAAAAGACCTGTGTCCATAAAAGGCCCAGGGCAAATACCGCCAGCAAAATGGCCGGAACGGGGCTCCGCTTTTGGACATGGCAAAGAGCGCCCAACGCGGCTGCCACCGGAAGCAGCGCCCAGGGCCAAAGCCCCGGCTTGGCATAGGGCGCTATCAAAATACTCAAGAGAAGCGAAAACGCAACCATTAGCATTGCATGGTTGCGTTCTGGGCGATGCCGGTACCGAACCGCTTGAAACAGGCGGCTTTTTCTTCTGTGCATCGTCTGGTCCCCTGTATTTTATTTTCACGGTTGAGAGATGGCAGTATGTTCGCTTATTTTTCTTCCAACAGGCAGACCGCCTGGGCGGAGATTCCCTTTTCTTCCCCTTCAAAGCCCAAGTGTTCGGTGGTGGTGGCCTTGACGCTGACCGCCGAAAGGGGCAATTGCAGCACCTGGGCCAGCTTGCTTCGCATCTCGTCGATGTAAGGCCGCAGCTTGGGCCGCTGGGCCACGATGGTCACATCCACATTGTGGGGGGCAAAGCCCGCCTCCGCCAGCCTTACCACCACCTCCGCCAGCAATGCCACGGAGCAAGCGCCCCGGTACTGTTCCGAGGTATCGGGAAACAGCTTGCCAATGTCCCCCAGGGCGGCGGCCCCCAGCAGGGCGTCCATCAGCGCGTGGGTGGCCACATCGGCGTCGCTGTGGCCCAGCAGCCCCTTCTCGTGGGGAATGGTCAGGCCGCACAGCACCAGGGGCCTGCCCTCCACCAGCTGGTGCACATCCATTCCCTGTCCGATTCTCATGAAGAGGCCTCCCTGCTCTGCCTTTTTTCCAAGATTCGCTCCGCCAGCATCACATCCATGGGCGTGGTCAGCTTGATGTTTTCCGCATCGCCCCGGCACAGAAACACGGGCATGCCCGCATGCTCCAGCACCGCCGCGTCATCCGTGCCCCGAAACCCGGTTTTCTCCGCCTGGGCATGGGCCTTCTCCAGCAGGCTCCGCTGGAACCCCTGGGGGGTCTGCATGGCATACAGCGTTTGCCGGTCCAGGGTTTCCTGCACTTGGCCCGCCGGGTCCGCCCGCTTGATGGTATCGGTGACGGGAATGGCGGCAATGCCCGATCCATGGGCCTCCACGCTGTCCATCACCCGGCGGATCACCTCTTCGGTCACCAAGGCCCTGGCCCCGTCATGGACCAGCACCATGTCCGCCTCCTCCGGCAAGGCCGCAAGCCCTGCCGCCACGGAGGCCTGCCGGTCCTGCCCGCCCGCCACCAGCGCCGCCACCAGCCGGGTCAGGCCATAGGCTTTGATCAAGGCGGCCATTTCCTCCCGGTCCTGGGGGCGGGCCACCACCACCACGCCCTGGCAAAGGGCGGAAAAAGGAACCAGAGCGCGCACAAGGGCCGGGATGCCCCGCAAGGGCAAAAACACCTTGTTCCCCTCCGCGCCCATCCGCTGCCCGCTGCCACCGGCCAGCACAATGGCATATCTGGCCATGCTACTCCTCCGACCGCTCGGCGGCCATTTCCGCGTTTTCCTGCAACACCTGGTACATGTCCGCCGCGCCTTCCTTGCGCACATGCTCCGCCACCGACAGGATGCGGTACTTGCCCACATGGTTGCCAAAGCGGATCTCCAACTGGTCCCCTTCCTTCACCTCCGCGCCGGGCTTGGCCACCCGGCCATTGACCGAGACCCGGCCTCCGCCGCAAGCCTCGTTGGCCACGGTGCGCCGCTTGATGATTCTGGAAACCTTCAAATATTTGTCCAGCCGCATGAGAACCTCCTGGTTGATCTGCTCGTCATTTCATTGCACCCTATTGTACTTCATGGAAGGCGCAACATTCAAGCCTGTTTTTGCGCAAAATAAAACAAGGCGCTCCGCAGAGCGCCTCGTACAGAACCAGTTTCTTACTTGTTGACGCTGTCCTTCAGGGCCTTGCCAGCCTTGAACACAGGAGCCTTGGAAGCCTTGATCTTGATCTGCTCGCCGGTGCGGGGGTTGCGGGCAACACGGGCAGGACGATTGCGAACCTCAAAAGAGCCAAAGCCAACAACCTGCACTTTTTCGCCGCCAGCCAGAGCTTCGGTGATCACTTCGGTCACAGCGCCCAGAGCCTTTTCAGCATCCTTCTTGGTGAAACCAGTCTTCTTAACCAGAGCAGCAGTCAATTCAGCCTTATTCATTAGGGGTACCTCCTTAGTTTTTAACCATATCTGCATGGTTTTGTTTCGGGGAACCGCGTGAAAAGCTTTTGCGCTAACGCTTTCTCTTCAAAAGCATTACTCCACTTGCTTTTCTGAACACCAGTATACATCCATTTCTGATAAAGTCAAGTCCCCAACGCATTTTCCCTCATTTTTTATTGTCTTTTCCATGTTAGAAAACCGGGAAATAAAATGATTGGTGGCTGAAAACAACGCAATATCGGGGTTTTTGCCGCATAAGCGGCAAACGTTCACCACAGAAAATAACAGATCCCCCAATTCCTTTTCCGGGTTCACTTTGTCCCGCAAGTTCTCCAAGACCTCATTGGCTTCTTCCAGCACCTTGGCCAGGGCGTCCTCTGCGCCCGCAAAGTCGAAGCCCACCTTGGCCGCCTTGTGCTGCACCTTCCAGGCCCTAAGCAGCGCTGAAAGGCCCGTGGATACGTCCCGCATGGCATCCCCGGTGGAGGTGATCCCCCTTTTTTCCCGCTTGAGCGCCTCCCAGTTGTCCAGCACCTGCTCCGCCGTATCCGCCTTGGCTGTACCAAAGATATGGGTGTGCCGTTCGATCATCTTCTGGCAGATGGCGGTGGTGATGTCATTCATGTCGAACTCGCCGTGCTGCCTGGCAATCTCCGCGTGGAACGCCACCTGCAACAGCACGTCCCCCAGCTCGTCATACATATGGGCCGTATCCTGCTCCCGCACGGCGGCAATGTACTCGTAGCTTTCTTCCAGCAGGTTTGTCAGCAGGCTTTCATGGGTCTGCTCCCGGTCCCAGGGGCAGCCCCCCGGGCCCCGCAGCCTGGTCATCACGGCCCGCAGGTCCTCCATGTCAAAGCGCTGCCTGTCCATCATGGGCACGGGGGGCACATAGGCCGCGGAGAGGTGGTCGTACTGGCTTTGCCGGTCCAGCTCATACAAGGGAAGGGCCTTGTGGGTCAGCTTTCCCTGGGCGTCCCCCTGAAAAAAGACGATCTCCGTCTCCTCCGGCAGCAGTTCCAGCAGCTTCAGCTTGCAGTCCCCGGCGCATTCCCGGCTGTGCAGCTCGCACAGCAGCAAAGGCTCCTCCGGCAACACCCGGGCCTGCCAAAACTCCGAAGCGGCAAACAGGCGCACTGAGGCGCTTTGCAGCCCTAGCATGGCAAGGCAGCGGTCCCCGTGGCTCACCCCGGGCAAAATGTCGATCTCCGCTTCCGCCGGTTTCAGCCGTTGCAGGGCCATCACCGTGGCGTCCATCAGCACATCCGCCACCCCGTAGCACACCGGCCCTTGCTGGCAAAGGGCCAGCAGATGGACCGCCGCCGCCCGGTTAAAGGTGTCAAAATCCTCGCAGGTCTCATATAGGCTGTCCAAGGATGTATAGGCAATCCCCTTTTCCCGCAAAAAACCCGTCAGAGGATGCTGGGCCGTGCGCAGCACCAAGCTTTCCGCCGTTTCCAGCGCCCTAAGCGCGGCAAGGGTTAGGCAGTCCTCATTGCCTGTGCCCAAAGGAACCACTGTGATCTTTCTCATTGGCAACTCCTTTTAGACCCGGCCCGGCTTTTTTCTCGCAAAGCGCCGAACAAAGGGCTTTAAGTCCTCCTTGGTCATGGCGCCAAACAGCAGGGCAAAGCCCGCATAGGCCGCCACCGCCGCCAGCAGCAGCAGCACGGTCCACAGCCTGCCCTGGGGCAAAAAACGGTTGCCCAGCCACAAAACCACGCCCATCCCCGCCGTGGCCAGCAAGGGTCTGCCCATGGTCCCCATAAAATCCAGCTTCATTTGGGCGTGCTTGTAGGTGAAGTGCAAATTGAGGCCCATGGCCAAAGAATAGCAGGCGATGGACGCCAGGGGCGCGCCAAACATATGGATGGAAGGAATGCCGATGAGCACATAGTTCAGCACAATTTTCACCGCAACCCCCGCAATCAGCGAGAACATGGGAATGCGCTGCTTTTTCATGCCCTGCAAAATGCCCTCGGTGGACTGTGTCACCGTAAAGAGAACGATGGTCAGGCTGGAAAGGCTTAAAAGGTCCGCCACGGTTTGCAAATCCGCCGCAGATTCAAAGGGAAACACCATGGACAGCAAGCGCTTGCTCAGCAAGCTCATGCCAATGGAGCACGGCAGTCCCAACAGGAAGGCATACCGGATGCCCATGGAGCATTGACGGCGCATCCAGCCAAAATCCTGCCGGGCCATGGCGCTGGAAATGGCGGGCACCAGGCTCATGGCAATGGCGATGGACAGCGCCGTAGGCACGTTGATCAGCGCGATGACATAGGCCGAGTATTGCCCATACAGGCCCCGGGCCGCCTCCATGGTCATGCCGCTGTCCATCAGCCGGTTCATCAGCATGCCGGTGTCAATAAAGGAGGACATCGGAATGACGATGCTGCTCAGCGCGATGGGGATGGACAGGGACAGGATCTGCCGCCGCAAAACCGGGGCGGCCAGCTCCTGCAAATCCGGGTTCTGGATTCTTTGGGCGAAGGGCTTGCGGTTGCGCAGGTACACGAGGCCCATGTAAAGGAGCCCCATGGCTTCGGACAGGGTGGTGCCCAGCAGCACAAAGGCGGCCGCGTGGACCACGGAAATCTTCATGCCCCAGTAGGCCATGGGCAAGATGACCACGATCTTGCCCACCTGTTCAATCAGCTGGGACACCGCCGTGGGCGTCATGTTTTGCTGCCCCTGCATGAACCCGCGAAAGGCCGAAAGCGAGCACACCAGCACCAAAGACGGCGCGATGGCCCGAAAGCCCCACACGGTGGAAGCATCCCGCACCCAACGGGCCAGCAGCGGGCTGGCAAGCAGCATCAGCAGCGTGGCCACCGCGCCAAAAGCAATCAGCAGGCTTTGGGCCACTTTAAAGAGGCGCTTGGCATTGCGGGGGTCGTCCTTCCCCAGATGAAAGCTGACCATGCGGCTGATGGCCACCGGAATGCCCGCGGAAGAGAGGGTCAGCAGCACGCTATAGGTGGGAAACACCAGCAAATACATCCCCAGCCCCGTTTTGCCCAAAATCCAGGCCAGGGGGATGTTGTACAGGGCGCCCATGACCTTGCAGATCAGCCCAACGCTGCTTAAAATGGTCATACCGCCCACGATGGATTTCTGCTTCTCGCTCAACCAAAAGCCTCCCAGGCCCCAACAGAGGGCAAAAATGGCAAAATAAGAAAACCGCAACATGCCTATTATAAGCAGAATGTTGCGGTAGTGCAAGCCAATCTATGCAATGGCGGCGAAGGGCGAAAAAGGAGGTGAGAATCCTACTATTGTTCCATCTGGCGGCCTACAATGCCCGCCGCCGTTTCAGCCACCTTCAGCTCCGTGTCGCCCATCCGCGCCCCCTGCTCCTTGCTGAGCAGAAGCACCGCGCCAATGGCCTCTCCATCCGCGATGATGGGCGAAACCACCTGGGCGGTATATCCGGTGATGTCCTCCTCGTTGGTGACCGCCACGATCTTCCCCCCCACAGACCGGTTGATGGCCACGGTTTGCCGGTTGGCAATGGCCGTCTCCAGGTCATGGCTGATGGGCTTATCCGACAGTTCCTTCTTATTCACGCCGCTGGCCGCCACCACCTGGTCCCGGTCCACAATGCAGGCAATGTGGCCCATGGCCCGAAACAACGATTCCGTATAATCTTTTGCAAAGGATGCCATCTCCCCGATGGGGGAATACTTTTTCAAAATCACTTCGCCGTCCCGGTCCGTATAGATCTCCAAGGGGTCGCCGTCATTGATAACATGGACATCGAAAACCTTGTCCTTCTGGTGCGTTGCGCTTTGGACAATGCGGCAGGTTAAAAGGTTTTCACTGTTTCCGGAGTTTTCGATGTCCAACTTAAAATTTACGGTGTCCTCCAGGGCACAGGAGCGGAGGAGGGCGTCAATGTCCGCTTGCAGCTGGATTTCCAAATGGTCCTCAAAGACCTTGACACAGTCGATGATGAGTTCCAGGTCGTTGCGCTCCAGCTTTTCCTTTTCTAGGATGTCCTGGAATACATCCATAGCCGTCTTTGCCACTCGGTTCACCCGCAGGATGGTGTTGCGTTTATCGGAGAGCATGTCGATCTGGTGGGTTAGACCTTCAATCCTCTTGTGTAGATCGCTTTCCATCTCGTCGTAGGTTTGTTCCAGCAAGGCTTCCTGGTCAGGATGCTTCATCATGTCCCGTATGCGCTGGCGCTTGGTGGCTTTCAGCTCTTCATGGAGCTCTTGGAGCACCGCCGCCAAATTGTCGGCGGATTGCTCGGTTTCGACTACATCCTCAGTTTCTCTGGCCAGGTCTGCATTCAGCTGGTTCAGCATGGAAGCGGAGCTGTCCATCACGCGCTTTACATAGATTTTCAGCAGCTCATCCAACTTATCCACCCGAATGTGATGGGAGGTGCAGCCGGCCAGCCCGCGCCGGTGATAGGTGCCGCAGGTGTAGGCTGGATTCAAGTCGCTGCGGCTCATGGCGAACATGGGACTTTTGCAATCGCCGCACTCCAGAAAGCCGGAATACACGTTATCGTACTTCTTCACGCCCCGATAGTTGGAACGGGTACGCTTTTCCCGCAGAGCCTTGGTGGTGGCAAAGGTACGGTAGTCAATGATGGCTTGATGGTGGTTCTCGATGACGATATGCTCGCCTTCGTCCCGTTTCACATCCTTGCCGTTGATTTTGGCCCTGGTGTATTTTCCCTGCCGCAGGGTGCCGATATAGAAGTCATTATCTAGGATGCCTTGGATGCTCACGATGCTCCATGCAGCTTTCACAGTGCGGTTATATTCCTCCCCCTCCCCTTCCTTGCGCATCTGCTCGGACATTCGAGGCGTGGGGATACCCTGCTCGGTCAGGTGGTTTGCAATCTTCTTGTAGCCCCAGCCGTTGTTATTGTAGTGGTCAAAAATCCGCCGCACAATATCGGCATCGGTGGGGACGATCTCGAATTGCTTTTGCTTATTGACAATGTATCCGTATGGCGCGGCGCAAATCCACTCGCCGTCCGCCTGCCGCCGTTTGATGACGTTCTTCACCTTTTTGGAGGTATCGGTGACCGGCATCTCATTAATCAGAAACTGAAACTGGATTTTCAACCAATCGTCGTCGTTGGGAAAGTCAATGCCGTCGCCAATGGAGATGATGCGGACGCCCGCGTCGCGCAGATCCTCCAGCTCCACGAGGCCCCGGCTGTTCCGGCGGGAGAAACGGGAAAAGTCCTTCACGACGAGAATGTCCTTCTTGTGGGCGACCAGCTCTTGGCGCATGGCCTGATAGCCCTCGCGCTGCTCAAAGGTGTAGCCCGAGCGATCCCGATCCTCA
>JAVBPU010000012.1:0-16184 GCA_031549415.1 Eubacteriales bacterium
AATGGGAGATTAACCCATCAGGGTGACAACGTGGACGAGTCCCTTTTGATTTTGTATACTGAGGGTGTCAATAGCAGAGGGACAGGCCACGATCAGGGAGGTTAAACAAATGATTACAGGCCACCTTCAGGAAAAGAACGGACGTTACTACATGGTTGTGAACCTAAAGGATGACAACCAGAAGTGGAAGCCCAAGTGGATCTCCACCGGACTTCTCACCAAGGGGAACAAGAAACTGGCAAGCGCTATGCTTCGTGATACGATGAAAGAATATGAAGCAAAAGAAGCAGCAAAAGCAACCGCAAAGACTTCAAAAACGCCAGAAGTATTATTGTTTTCTGACTTCATGCTGGATTGGCTAGAACTCATCAGAAGCAGTGTGGAAGAAACTACGTTTACGACCTACCGCTACAATATCAAGAACCAAATTGCCCCATACTTTAAAGACCTTGCCGTAACGCTGGCTGAACTCAAACCCAAACATATCCAGGGGTATTACAGCTATATGATGGCAGATCGCAAAACTAGCGCGACAACAATTCGTCGGCACCATGCCAATATCCGAAAGGCACTGCAACATGCGGTTAAGACGGATATGATCGCCACCAATCCCGCTGATAAGGTTGAAAAGCCAAAGCAACAGCCATTCATAGCAGGTTTTTATAACGATGAAAACTTGAACTTGCTATTTGAAAAGGCGAAGGGAACCAGGTTGGAGCTACCGATTGTTGTTTCGGCATTCTATGGGCTGAGGCGAAGTGAGGTACTAGGCCTCAAGTGGAGTGCGATTGACTTCAAGCGCAAAACCCTGACTGTCTGCCATACGGTTGCCGAAATCATGGACGACGCAGGGAATAGGCAGATCATCCATAAGGATCGGACAAAGAACAAATCCAGCTTTCGGACATTGCCACTCATTCCACAGGTTGAGGAAGCTCTGCTGAAAAAGAAAGCACAAGACGAAGAGTACCGGAAGGTCTGCCGCACTTCGTATAGCAAGCAGTATCTGGATTACGTCTTTGTGGATGAACTAGGAATCCTCTTGACGCCTGCGTATCTAACAAGCGGGTTCCCGTATCTCCTTGAAAAACACGATTTGAGGAAGATTCGGTATCATGATCTGAGGCATTCTTGTGCCAGTTTGCTCCTCAAAAATGGCGTGAACATGAAGGCAATCCAAGAATGGCTTGGGCATAGCCACTTCTCAACCACGGCGAATTTCTATGCCCACTTGGATTTCGATTCCAAGCGTGATTCGGCCAATGCCATTAGTGGCGTTCTTTTGCCAGACACAAAAGAGCACTAAGGCGTCTCAACGCAAAGAAAGAGCCCATGTAGAGCTTCTTCTGCGAAAAACACCGAAGAACTCTGCATGGACCCTGTCCCGGAAAATGGTGCTGGTGAAGGGACTTGAACCCCCACTTGGAAACCAAAATAGATTTTGAGTCTATCGCGTCTGCCATTCCGCCACACCAGCATGGTATCTCTGTCAAAACCCGTCACGCCTGCCGCTCCATCGCTTCGGCGTGCCAGCGGAAATTAGTATACCATAGCAAAATAACTGTTGCAAGCCTTATGCCGCATTTTTTATACGCCATTTTCTCGCGCCATTTTTCCTTCTGCCTCACACCTGGCGACCGCCTAGCCACCCTTCCGCTTCCCGCAACAAATCCTGCCGCCGGTTGGGAAGCTCCCCCTCGGCCACCGCTTCCCATAGATGCGCCAGCGCCGCCCCCACCTGGCGCTGGGGCAGGCCCTGGGCTTGGCACAGCGCCAGAATCTCCTCCCCGTGGACCGCCAACGCCTGCAAGGAAAAAGGGGCCTGCTGCAGCGTAAGCCTTTCCCGAAGTTCTTTCACCTGACGCCATGCCCCGGACTGTCCCATGGCCTCCAAAGCCTTTTCCGCAAAGGCCAGGGCTGGCTGGCCGGCCCGCACCGCTCCAAAGGCGGTCAACGCCCCGGCCGCCGCCAACCGCTCCACTTCCAGCAATTGCAGCGTCTCTGCCTGCTCCTTCATGGAAAAGCGCAGCCGCGAGAGCGCCGACCGCAAAGACGCCGTCTCCGCCTGCCAAAACAGGAGAGCTAGCCGGCCGCAAACCGGCTCGATCTCTGGAGGCGCTTGCAAGCGCCCAAGGGCCTCCACCGCATGAAAATCATAGGATAAAGGCCCAAACAGATAGGGCCAGGCCCCTACTAGGTGCATAGTCTGTAAGCCACTGGCTGTGGCGGGTGTCTTTCTTTTCAGCCCCGGGTACCTAAAATCCGCCAGCAGCACCTTGCAGAGCTCGTCATGCAGCCGCTCCGGCGCAATCTGGCCCAGCAGGGAAACATGGCATTGGGCTGCCTTCAGCAGGCTCTGGGTGGGCGTAAGCCCCAGCTCCGCCTGGAAACGGGCCGCCCGCAAAATGCGCAGTCCATCATCCTTCAACACCTGGTTGGGGTCCTGGGTGACGGTATGCAGCAGGCCCTGGGCCAGATGCCCAAGGCCCCCGGTGGGGTCCTCTACCGGGCCAAGGCCCTCCGGGAGGCATCTTTGGTAGAGCGCGTTCACGGAGAAATCCCGCCGTAGCGCATCTGTGGAAAGCTCTTTGGCAAAGCGCACAGCCTCGGGCTTGTGGCCGCAGCGGTAGCTATCCTCCCGAAAGGTGGTGTACTCCGCCATGTGCCGTCCGGTCTCATCGCGCAGGTGTAGCTCCACCGTGCCAAAATGGGCGGCGCGTAAAACAGCGCGGACTTCCGTTCCCTGGCACAGGTCCACCACCTGCTGGGGCAAGGCCGGTCCGCATAGGTCCATATCGCTGATGGGCAATCCCATAACGGGGTTGCGCACCGCGCCTCCCACCATGTACAAGGGATGCCCGGCCCGGTCAAAAATCCGCGCCAGCGCCCGCACCCAGGGCAGATCATGGGCTGCTTCGCTCATTGCTTTTCCGCCAGGGCCACAAACGCGTCCACTTCATCCCGGACCACGCCCAGGGCGCCGCGCCAGTAGTCCACGCTGCGCACGTCAATGCCTACGGTGGCGGCTACATCCGCCACCAGCCCGCCGCCGCAGGCGGCCAGCAGCGCGTC
The DNA here is from genome assembly GCA_031549415.1 of Eubacteriales bacterium. Lineage (GTDB taxonomy): Bacteria > Bacillota > Clostridia > Christensenellales > Aristaeellaceae > Limiplasma. The sequence continues at coordinate 3,073 of JAVBPU010000012.1, forward strand.
ATAGGCGGGCAGAAAGGCCTTGCCCTGCTGCTGGTACTTGGCAAAGACACCCAGGCCAAACAATAGCCCAAAGGCGTAGGGAAAGTTGTAAAAGTGCAACCCCACCGTGTAATAATGGGACTTGTTCACCCACATATACGGGTGGCGGACCTCCTCCGCCAGGCCATCCCCATAAGCCTGCTGCTGGGCGTCCAGCATCATGGTTTTCAGCTCCTCCGGGGTGGGCGTGTGGGTCTTGCGGGCTTCAAACACAGCACTTTCAAATAAAAAGCGGCTGTAAATGTCCACCACGGTTTGGGTGGCCTCCATCAGGCTCCCTTCCAGCAGCGCAAAGGCGGTCTCCGCGTCCGCCTGCTGCCGGATGGTCTGATTCAGCAGGGTTTCATTGAAAATCGAAGCCGTCTCCGCCAGGGGCATGGGCGGGTCTGCCATCAGCAGCGGCTGGGCCTCCAGGCAACGGTTGTGCCAGGCATGGCCCAGCTCATGGGCCAAAGTGCTCACATCGGAAAAGCTGCCCACAAAATTCGTCAAAATCCGGCTGATTTTCAGCTGGTGGCTCCCTGCGCAAAACGCGCCGCCTTCCTTGCCTTCCCTTGGATACAGATCCACCCAGCGGTGCTTAAAAGCGTGGTCCATAAAGGCTCCCATCTCCGGGTGGGCCTGGGTGAACACCTCCACCAGCAGCTTTTCCGCCTCTTCCGCTGTGTAGCGGCCCTCTTGCTTGGAGACCGGGGCAAACAGGTCGTAAAAGGGCAAACCACCCGGATGGCCCAGCAGCCTTGCCTTGGCCCGCAAATAGCGGCGGAAATCCGGCAATGCTTCCTGAATGGCTGTCAGCATGGCGTCCAAGGTGGGCCGGTCCATGCGGCTTTCCGTCAGCTGCTGGGTGAGCACATCCGGGTATCCCTTGGCCTGGCAAAGGGTCAGGGCCTCTCCCTTGATGCTGGACAGGCAAAAGGCCATAGGCAATTCCACCTTGGCGTAGGAGGCTAGCTCCGCCTCATAGGCGCTTTTTCGGACCTGGGCGCTGGGGTCGTACGCCATGCCCCGCACCGCGGGCAAAGGCAACCGCTTCCCCTCCCATTCCACCGTGTGGGTGCCCATCAGCTGGTCCCGCAGTTTGGAAAAGGCATCCCCACCACTGAGGCTCATGCGAAGCAGCCACTTTTCCATGCCCTCCGGCAGCATGTGGGCAGCCCGGGTCTGGTATTCCCGAAACACAAAGGCATTGGCCAGCAGGGCGGGGCTTTGCGCCAGCAGCGCGTCCAAATCCGCAAGTCCACCCACATAGCGGATGCACGCGCTTTGCAGCACTTCCACGTCCACAAACAGATTGCTCAGCTGGTCCAGATATTGCAGCGCCACGGTGTTTTGCGCCTGGGTCGCCAGCGTAAGCTGGCAAAAGGAAAAAGCCCGGTACAGCCGGTTCGCCAGGTTTTCCTGATTGTCCAGCATGTCTTCCAGCACCCGGAGAGGGTCTCCCCCTTCCAGCAGCGCCTTCCCCGCGTCCAGCAGCTCCCGAACTTTCTGGATATCCTCCGCAAAGGCCGGGTCGTCAAATCCCTGATAAAATACGCTCAAATCCCATGTGGTGTCTTTCATGCCTTGTCCCTTCCGCTCTTTTACCTTTCAAAACGTATGCGAGTCGGTCGTAAAGAAGTCTGGCTTACAGGTGGGATCGGAGGGCGCAGCCTACGCCTTCATGAATTGGCTGTGGGCCAGCGCCGCCAGACAATTTTCCTTGCTGCGCTCAATATGCTTGCGCATTAGCTGCTCAAAGCCTTCCACATCCTTTTTTTCCACCAGGCTCACCATCTCATGGTGTTCCTTATGGGCGGCCTGGCGGCGGGGCTCGTTGGCGATGGACAGGGCGGAAAACCTTGTAATGTACTCATCCTGTCCCTCAATGACCCGAAGAATGCGGTTGAGCTTGGACATGCGGGTGAGTTCCGTATGGAAGGCCCGGGCCAGGGGCGATAGCGCCTCGATATCGTTCTTTTCCACCATTTGGTCCATCCGCAGCAGCTTCTCCCGCAAAGAGGCGATGCCCTCCGGGGTGGCATTGTCCACAATGGCTGGCAGCGTCAGCATTTCCAGCGCGTTGCGAATGGTGTAAATTTCCTCCACGTCTGCCAGGGTAAAGGCCCGCACCACCACGCCCCGCCGCAGCACATATTCCACCAAGCCGTCCCGCTCCAGCTTGCGCAAGGCTTCCCGCAGAGGCGTGCGGCTGATATGCATTAAATCGGCGTACTCGGTTTCCACAATCCGTACGCCCGCTGGGATCTCTCCGGTGATGATGGCATGCTTCAAGGTTTCATAAGCAATTTCACGGATCGGTTTGCTCTCAAAGGAGGGAGAAAAATGCCCACGGACCATCTTGCCACCTCTTTCTGTATTTATCTTGTTTTTTGTATACTATCCTGGAACCAGCCATTTGTCAATGCTTCTCACATTCTCTATTCTACTGGTCCAGCTATCCTTCTTTCAGCACAACGCCTTCCTGCCCATAAGCGCCCCGGAGGGCGTCCAGCACTGGCTCTCCCCCATCGCACCAGAACTCCCGGGAAAGCAGCAGCACAATTTTTTCCGTCTCGATCTTCACGTACACCGGTACCCTTCCCGAGTTGGCCTGACAAAGGGCCTTGATGGTCTCCATGTCCGACCGGTCCTTGGCCAGCAGGTACAGCTTGCGGAGGGCCTGCTTAGCCTCCTGGGCATCGGTGAGGGCCGGGGGCCTTGGGGGCGCAGGCGGGGCCGGCTTGGGCGCCTCCGCCCGTGGCGGGCTGGCCTCCTCCGGCTCCTCCCACAGGAAGTCCTCCTCCTCCGGGCTTCCCGCTCCGCTGTCCCGCCCGCCTAGGGGCTGCATGGGCCGGATGGCCGCCCTGCTTCCGGGGGTCAGCACCTGCACCGTGTCCACCAGCAGCTTGGGCTCCTCCTCTTCCCGGAAGGAAAGCTTGCCGGTCAGCACCACCAGCTGGTCCACCATCAGCAAGGATACGTATTTCTCGTACACCTTGGGAAACACCAGGCCTTCCAGCTGCCCGGTCAAATCCTCCAGGGTCACAAAGCCCATCATGGCGCCCTTTTTGGTAATTTTCCCTTTGCAGGCCACCAAAATGCCCGCCATGGTCACCAGGCTGCCATCATAGGCCTGGCCGTGGTCCTCGCCCTCGGCGATCCCCAGCACATCCTGCACGGTGGTAAAGCCGCTTTGCAGCAGCTCCGCCACCTCGTCCAGGGGGTGGCCGCTGATGTACACCCCGGTCATTTCCTTTTCCATGCTCAGCAACACCTTGTGGGCATGCTCCTCCATGGGGGGGATGGCAAAATCCATGCCTTCTCCGCCTTGGGCAAGGCCCATGCCCATGTCAAACAGCGATACCTGCCCCGCCACATTGGCCTTGCGCTTCTGGGCGCTGTCGTCCATCACCCGCTCATACACGGACAGAAGCTGCGCCCGGTTATGGCCCATGCCGTCAAAGGCTCCGGCCTTGATGAGGCTTTCCAGGGTACGCTTGTTCAGCGCGTCGGAACCATTGCGCCGCACAAAATCAAAAATGCTCTTGAAAGGCCCTTTCTTCCGCTCCTCCATGATGGCCATTACCGCGGCATGGCCCACGTTTTTCACTGCCCCCAGCCCGAAGCGGATGCTGCTTTTACCCGCCGGGTCCTTGTCCACGGTAAAGCGCCAGCCGCTGCTGTTCACGCTGGGAGGCAGCACGGGGATGCCCCGGGCTTTGCAGTATTGGATGTATTCCGCCACCTTGCCCGCGCTGTCCATCATGCTGTTCATGGTGCTGGCCATCAGCTGAGCGGGGTAGTGCCATTTCAGCCATGCGGTTTGCACGGCCAGCACCCCATACGCGGCGGCGTGGCTCTTGTTGAAGGCGTAGCTGGCAAAGGCGGACATATCGTCAAAAATCTTTTCCGCTACGGCTTCCGGCACGCCCCGCTTCACCGCGCCGTCAATGGTCTGGTTTCCCTGGGCGTCCTTCATGCCATGCACAAAGTACTCCCGCTCCTTGGCCATCACGTCCCGTTTCTTTTTGGCCATGGCCCGGCGCATCAAGTCGCTGCGGCCCAGGCTATACCCCGCCAAATCCCGCACAATCTGCATGACCTGTTCCTGGTAGACCATGCAGCCGTAGGTCACATCCAAAATGGGCTTCAGCAAGGGGGTTTCGTAGTGCACGGTAGAGGGGTCGTTCTTGCCCGCCACATAGCGCGGGATGGACTCCATGGGTCCCGGCCGGTACAGGGAAATCCCTGCGATGATGTCCTCAAAGCAAGAGGGCTTCATGCTTTGCAGAAACAGCCGCATGCCGCTGCTTTCCAACTGGAACACGCCGTCGGTATCCCCGGCGGAGATCATCCCATACACTGCGGCGTCGTCCAGCGGTATGTCCTCTTCCTGTAAGGAAATGCCTTCCTCTTGCAACAGGTCCAGGGTATCCCGGATCACCGTCAGGGTCCGCAGCCCCAGAAAGTCCATTTTCAGCAGGCCCAGCCGTTCCAGCGTTCCCATGGTGTATTGGGTGGTGATCACTTCATCGTTCAGCTGCAAGGGCACATACTCCGTCACGGGCCGGGCGGTGATCAGCACCCCGGCGGCATGGGTGCTGGCGTGGCGGGGCATCCCCTCCAAGGTGAGGGACATTTCCAACAGCCGTTGCACCTGGGGGTCGGTTTCCAGCATGGTATGCAGCTGGGGGCTTAGCTCCATGGCCTTTTGCAAGGTCATGTCCAGGGCAAAAGGGATGGCCTTGGCCACCTGGTCCACCGAGGCATAGCTCATGCCCAGGGCCCGGCCCACGTCCCGCACCACGGCCCGGGCCTTCATGGTCCCAAAGGTGATGATCTGCGCCACGTGGTCGCTGCCGTATTTGCGGGCCACATAGTCGATCACCTCTTGCCGCCGCTCGTAGCAAAAGTCAATATCCAGATCCGGCATGCTGATGCGCTCTGGGTTCAAAAAGCGCTCAAAGAGCAGATTGTATTTCAGCGGGTCCAGCATGGTGATGGACAGGGTGTAGGCCACGATGCTGCCTGCGCCGCTGCCCCGGCCCGGCCCCACCATAATGCCGTTTTGCTTGGCGTAGCTGATAAAATCCCAGGTGATCAGAAAATAGTCCACATAGCCCATATGGGCGATGGTGTCCAGCTCATAGGCAAGGCGCTTGCGGGGCTCGCTGTTTGGGTCCTCCGCCTCCGCCGGATACAGCCGCGAAAGGCCCTCCAGGCACAGGCGGGTGAGCATCTCCAGGGAGCTTTCCCCGGTGTCCACCGGGAACTTGGGCAGGTGGATGCTGTCAAAATCAAACTCCACATGGCACCGGGCGGCAATCTCCGCGGTGCGGTCCAGGGCTTCCTGGGAATCCGGGAACACCCGCAGCATGTCCGCCTCGCTTTTTACGTACAGCTCGTCCGTGTCCATGCGCATGCGGGTCTCGTCCTGGAGGGTCTTGCCCGTTTGGATGCACATCAGCACCTCCTGGGCCTGGGCGTCCTGCTGCAACAGATAGTGGCTGTCGTTGGTCACCACCGTAGGAATGCCGGTGTCCCTGGCCACGCTAAGGAGCCCCGGCAGCACCCGCCGCTGGTCCTCCAGGCCATGGTCCATCAGCTCAATAAAAAAATTCCCCTGGCCAAACAGGGCCTCCATGTCCCGGGCATAGGCCTTGGCTTCCTCCATCCGGCCTTGCAGGATTAGCTTGGGCAGGTCGCCGCTTAAACACGCGCTGAGGCAGATGAGGCCTTGGTGATGCTCCTTGAGAAGGTTGTAATCAATCCGGGGGCGGTAGTAAAACCCCTCCGTAAACCCAGCGCTGACCAGCTTGGTCAGGTTGCGGTACCCCTCCTGGGTTTCGCAAAGCAAAATCATATGGCTGTAGTCCCTGGACAAGGACTGCTTGTCAAACCGGTCCGGGCAAATGTACACCTCGCAGCCGATGACCGGATGAATGCCTTCCTCTTTACAAGCGGAATAAAAGTCCACAGCGCCGTACATCACGCCATGGTCCGTAATGGCGCAGTGGGCAAAGCCCAGCTCCTTCAGCCGCTTCACCAGGGGCCTTATGCGATTGGCGCCGTCCAGCAGGCTATATTCCGTATGCAAATGAAGGTGCGCAAAGGCCATACCGTTCCTCCCAAGTGAAAAAATACCCGCATTGTATTATATCATATTTGTTTTTGAAAAAGTATTGGAGGAGCCGGAAAGAATGTGATATACTTTTCGTGCAATTTGTAAGGGAATGAGGAGGTGCGCCACTTGCCCCTGTTTCAAAGCGATAAAAGCGGAATGCTGTGGGATGTGACCAGCCTTCCCAACGCGTTTCTTTGTGAATATATGCCCGCCGCGCCGGAGGGCTATGTGAAGGTCTATTTATATGGGCTGATGTACACCCAAACCAGCGCTTTGCAGGAAGGCCAGACCCTGGCGGATGTGGCCAAGGCCCTGTCCATGGAAGAGAGCGAAGTGGCGCAGGCCTTCCGGTATTGGGAGCGCTGCCGCCTGGTGACGCGGCTTTCGGACCATCCCCCCCAGTACCGTTATGCCAGCGTGCAGCAGACCCTGGTCAGCCGCCAGGCCGCCCCCCAGGACGAGGGCTATATGGAATTTGCCCAGGCCCTGTACGCCCTTTTTGGCGACAAGCGGAAGCTGCACGGCAATGAAACCGTGCTGGCCTACGAATGGGTGGAACAGCTGGGCCTGCCCAGGGAAATCGTCCTGATGATGGTACAGCACCTGGTCAGCACCCGGGGGGTGCAGTTTGGCTTCAAGGAAGCCCAAAAGCTGGCTCTGGAGCTTTGCGAGCAGCACATCCACAGCATTGAAGCGGCGGAGCAGCTTTTTTCCCGTTCCGAAGCGGCCTGGAAGGGGACCCGCAAGGTGCTGCGCCGCATGGGCAAGTACCGGGACCCCAGCCTGGACGAGACCGACATGTACGTGAAATGGACCGGCGAATGGGGGTTCTCCCCCAAGGGCATTGAAAGCGCCTGCGCCGAGATGACCAGCGGCGACCCCAGCTTCAAATACCTGGACAAAATTTTGGAAGGCCTGCGCAGCCGCAGCGGCAAGGGCAGCCTGTCCGCCGCCCAGGTGGAAAAGCAGCTTTCCAGTGAAAAAATCGAAACAGAGCGGGTGCGGGACATGCTGGCAGCCTGCGGGGTGAGAGCCACGGTGGTGGACGAGGGCAAGCGCCTGGTATACCGGGACATGCTTTCCTATGGCGGCCATGAGGTGATCATGTTGGCGGCGGAAGCCGTAGGCATGCGCCGGGGCGGGCATTCCCTGGATTCCGTAACGGAGCTTTTGCAGGCCTGGAAGGACAAGGGCCTGGAAACCGCCGAAGCCGTGAAGGAATACCTGGGCATGGTGCAGCAACAAAACGCCCAGCTGAAGGCCCTGTACCAGAGCGCCGGGCGGGAAGCCGCCCCGAGGCTCAGCGACCGGGAGCTGCTGCAAAAATGGCAGCAGGAGTGGCACTGTAGCGACGCGCTGCTGCACAAGGCCGCCGAGTATGCCCGGCATACGGACAAGCCCCTGCTGTTTATGGACAAAGTGCTGGAAGGCTGGCACACCAAGGGCATTCGCACTGTGGCCGAGGCCGAAGCGGAAAACACCAGCCGCAAGGAGGCGGCCAGCGCAGCCCAAAGCGGCGCGGCAGCCGCTAAAACCGGAGTCAAGAAAGTCATTGAGCAGCAGTATACCCAGCGGGAGTATGACCCCGCCGAGTACGACGGCCCCACCGCCGAAGAGCTGGAGGAGGCGCGCAACCTATGACCAGAGAGCAAATCGTGCTGGCGATGCAGCAGGAATACGCCCTGCGCCGGGAGGAAAACCAGCGGGTGTTTGAGCAGCGCAGCCTGGACGCCTGCGAAAAATGCCCGGGGCTCCAGGGACTCCTCACCGCCCGGAGGGAAGCGCTGATGCAGGGCGTCCGGCGGGGGATTTTGGCGGACCGGAAGGACCCGGAGGCCAACGCCTCCCTGTCCCAGGCTTTGGCGCTACTGAACGAAAAAGTTGCTTCGGCGTTGCAAGCGGTTGGCCTTCCCGCCGATGCCTTGCAACCTGTGTATACCTGCGCCCTCTGCCGGGACGAAGGGTACCTGTATGAGCCCTCCCGCCACCAGTGCGCCTGCTTTGAAGCGGAGCTGAACCGCCGCATGATGGCGGAGCTGGGCTTGGCCCAGGGCGCACCCAAAACCTTTGAGGCTTTTGACGAAACCCTCTTTACCACCGAGCCTATCGCCCCCCATGGGGTGAGCCAGCGGCAGATGATGCTGAAAAATAGAAAAATCTGTCAGCAGTACGCGGACGCCTTCCCGGAGACCGACAGCAGGGATCTGTTGTTTGTGGGCCCCAGCGGACTGGGCAAAACCTTTCTGTTGCAGGCCATCGCCCACCGGGTGGCCCAGCGGGGGCATCTGCCCCTGTATACCAGCGCCTACCGCTGGTTTGAAACCGCCCGCAAGGCGTATTTTGAAAACGACCCGGAGCAGCTTTCCGGCCTGATGAACGCCCCGCTGCTGCTGCTGGACGATTTGGGCACGGAACCGCTGATGGCCAACATCACCATTACCCAACTGTTCAATTTGCTCAACGAGCGGCAGCTGGCCGGGCGGCATACGGTGATCAGCACCAATTTGACTTTGCCCGAGCTGAAGGACCGCTATACCGAGCGTATTTCCAGCCGCCTGCTGGATCGGCGGGACTGCAAGCAGCTTACCTTTTTTGGCGACGATATCCGCAAGCGGCTGGGGAAAGCCGAGGCGGGCGCATGAACATCCAAATCTACGTCCATAAAAAGAATCCGGAGGTGCTCAAAGCGGAGCGGTTCTTTAAGGAGCGCCGCATCCCCTACCAGCTGCTGGACCTCAAAAAGCATAAGCTGGGCCCGAAGGAACTGCAAGTGTTTGTGCAGGCGGTGGGTGCCAAGGCCCTGGTGGACCGGGAGGGCAAAAAGGCCCTGGAGCGCCCGGTGGCGCATATGTCCACGGACAGCCTCATCATTTCCGAATTGCTGGCGGACCCCACCGCCTTGGTCTGCCCCATCGTGCGCAACGGAAGCAAGGTGACCGTGGGCGCGGAGGAAGAAACCTGGAAGCGTTGGATAGAAAACATTTGACACGGCTTTGACAGCGTGATATTATGTTATGGTTGCCCTATATCTCTGTTTTTGTGCGCATTTTTGACAAAAACCAGACGGCGCAACAAAAACAGTCTGCCGCAAAGGAGGCCCGCCTATGGAACAGCAGCTTCGCCAGGGAAACAGGCGCGTGGTGGGCACCAAGCAGGTTCTGCGGGCCGTGCGGGATGGACGGGCTGCCCAGGTGTACCTGTGCAAGGATGCGGACGAGTTCCTCTACCGCCAGGTGCAGGCCCTCTGCGAGGCCCACAAGGTACCCGTCACTTTGATGGACCATATGGCCGAGCTGGGAAAGCTCTGCCTGGTCAGCGTTCCCACCGCCACCGCCGCGCTGCTCAAATAGAGCGTCAGGCGAGCGGCATCTGGAGGGAGGCCGAAAGGCCAACGAGCCACAGAAGTGGCAAAGGCAACGAATGGCGCAGCCACGACGCTGGCAAAGCCTGCCGGGTGGCCCACATCGCTATGAAGGTTCCGAGGGTTGCGGAACATTTTATAGATATTATTTCCGGAGGTGTTTCCATGCCCACGATCAATCAATTGATCCGCAAGGGACGGCAAAAGGTGGAAGGTCGGTCCACGGCCCCCATTCTGCAAGGCTGCCCGCAAAAGCGCGGCGTTTGCCTCAGCGTGAAGACCACGACCCCCAAGAAGCCCAACTCCGCCCTTCGCAAAATTGCGCGTATCCGTTTGACGAACCTTATCGAAGGTACGTGCTACATTCCGGGCATTGGTCACAATCTGCAGGAGCACAGCGTGGTGTTGATCCGCGGCGGCCGTGTGCGCGATTTGCCCGGCGTTCGTTATCACATCATCCGCGGTGCTCTGGATACCGCAGGCGTGGCCAAGCGGATGCAAAGCCGTTCCCTGTACGGCGCCAAGCGGCCCAAGAAGTAAGCCGCCTTTTGCGTAGCCGTTTGCACCCCTTTCGAAGCGGGCGCAGGCGCACAGGCCACGATGCGTGAGAATCGAAGCGTCATCGTCCCTTGCACACCGCGTGGCTTTCCGGTAGACCGGAGCGGTCGATGCTGAAGACTGCCAGGAAACTGCACAGCAGCGCAAAACATGTAAGCAAGTACCCAAGGCCTGGGCCCATGGCCTAGGTTACCATAAGGAGGGAAAACCATGCCCCGTCGCGGATTTATTCCCAAGCGTGAGGTATTGCCGGATCCCGTACACGGGACCCAAGTCGTCACCAAGCTCATCAACCAAATCATGCTGGATGGCAAGCGCGGCACTGCGCAGCGCATCTGCTACTCCGCCTTTGAAACCATTGCCGCCAAAACCGGCAAGGACGCCAACGAAGTGTTCACCTCGGCCCTGGCCAATGTGTCGCCCCAGTTGGAAGTGAAGGCCCGCCGTGTGGGCGGCGCCACCTACCAAGTGCCTATCGAAATTCGCCCCGAGCGCCGTCAAACGCTGGGCCTTCGCTGGCTGGTGGACTTTAGCCGCAAGCGCGGCGAAAAGACCATGGCCGAGCGCCTGGCCGGCGAACTCATGGATGCCGCCAACAACACCGGCGCAGCCGTGAAGCGCAAGGAAGAAATGCACCGCATGGCAGAGGCCAACAAGGCTTTCGCGCATTACCGTTGGTAAAGCGCCCGGCTTTCTCTGTCCCCGGCACAATTTCGACGCACGGATTTGTATTCGAAAGGAGACCCATCCCCTATGCCTAGAAGTCACCCCTTGGATAAGGTGCGCAATATCGGCATCATGGCCCATATCGATGCAGGCAAAACCACCACCACAGAGCGCATTCTGTTCTATACAGGACGCACGCACCGCCTGGGTGAAACACATGAAGGTTCGGCCACCATGGACTGGATGGAGCAGGAGCAGGAGCGCGGCATCACCATTACCTCCGCTGCCACCACCTGTGAATGGAAAGGCCACCGCGTCAACATCATCGACACCCCTGGCCACGTGGATTTCACCGTGGAAGTGGAACGGAGCTTGCGCGTTCTGGATGGCGCTGTGGCTGTGTTTTGCGCCAAGGGCGGCGTGGAACCCCAAAGCGAAACGGTTTGGCGGCAAGCCAACAAGTATGCCGTGCCCCGGATGGCCTATGTGAACAAAATGGATATCACAGGTGCCGATTTCTTCCGTGTGGTGGGCATGATGAAGGATCGCCTGGGCGCCAACGCAGTCCCCATCCAACTCCCCATCGGCTCCGAAGGTGATTTCAAAGGCATCATCGACCTGGTCCGCATGAAGGCCGAAGTCTATTACGATGACGAAGGCAAGGATGTGCGCGACGAAGAGATTCCCGCCCCTTTGAAGGCCCAGGCGGACGAGTACCGCCAAATCCTCATTGAAGCGGTGGCCGAGCAGGATGAGGCTCTGCTGGAAAAATTCTTTGAGGGCGAAGAGCTCAGCGAGGCGGAAATCAACGAGGCCCTGCGCAAGGCCACCATCGCCTGCTCCATGACCCCGGTGCTGTGCGGTACATCCTACCGCAACAAGGGCGTACAGCCCTTGCTGGACGCCGTGGTGGACTACATGCCCTCTCCCCTGGACATCCCCCCCGTTACCGGCGTGGACCCGGATCATCCCGACAGGGTGCTGGAGCGCAAGTCCTCTGACGAGGAACCCCTTTCCGCTCTCGCCTTTAAGATCATGACCGATCCCTTTGTGGGCAAGCTGGCCTTCTGCCGGGTGTACAGCGGCAAGCTGGAAGCCGGAAGCTACGCCTATAACTCCACCAAGGGCCGCCGGGAGCGCATTGGCCGTCTGCTGATGATGCACGCCAACCACCGGGAGGAAGTGCCCGCCGTCTACGCGGGCGAAATCTGCGGCATCGTGGGCCTGAAGGATACCACCACCGCTGATACCCTCTGCGATGAAAAGCATCCCATCATTCTGGAGTCCATGGAATTCCCGGACCCGGTCATTCAGGTGGCCATTGAGCCCAAAACCAAGGCCGGCCAGGACAAAATGACCATGGCCCTCATCAAATTGGCGGAAGAGGACCCCACCTTCAAGACCTATACCGATACCCAAACCGGGCAAACCATCATTGCGGGCATGGGCGAGCTTCACCTAGAAATCATTGTGGACCGCCTGCTGCGGGAGTTCAAGGTGGAAGCCACGGTGGGCAAACCCCAAGTGGCCTACCGGGAAACCATCCGGAGGCCCGCCAAGGCCGAAGGCCGTTACGTCCGCCAGACCGGCGGCCATGGCCAGTACGGCCATTGCTGGATCGAAATCCAGCCCGTGCAGCCCGGGGAAGGTTATTCCTTTGAGAACAAAATCGTGGGCGGCGTGATTCCCAAGGAATTCATCTCCCCCATTGACGCGGGCATCAAGGAAGCCTCCGGCAGCGGCATCCTGGGCGGGTTTGAAGTGGTGGATTTCAAGGCCATCGTGTTCGATGGCAGCTACCACGACGTGGACTCCTCGGAGCTGGCGTTCAAAATCGCCGGTTCCATGGCCTTCAAGGAAGCCTTGTCCAAGGCGGACCCTTGCCTGCTGGAGCCCATGATGAAGGTGGAAGTTATCATCCCCGAGCAGTACATGGGCGATGTCATTGGCGACATCTCCAGCCGCCGGGGCCGGATCGAAGGCATGGAAGCCCGCATGGGCGAGCAGAGCGTGCACGCCTTTGTGCCCCTGTCGGAAATGTTCGGCTACGCGACGGACCTGCGCAGCCGCACCCAGGGCCGTGGTCTCTTCACCATGCAGTTTGACCATTACGAAGAAGTGCCCAAGAGCATCGCCGAAAAGGTGACCGGCTCCAAAAAGGGCGACTGATGTAAAGCAATGCAAAGCGGGCCCCGCTTTGAACAGTAACGACTATTGTCCCATAAATAAGGAGGAACAATCCCATGGCAAAGGCAAAGTTTGAACGGAACAAGCCGCACGTAAACGTCGGCACGATTGGACACGTGGACCACGGCAAGACGACGCTGACCGCCGCCATCACCATGACGCTGGCGCAGCTGGGCGAAGCCAAGGCAATGAAGT
>JAVBPU010000023.1:0-26735 GCA_031549415.1 Eubacteriales bacterium
CCGCCCGGGGACTCCGGTTGCTCAGTGTCGTACAAGGTACTGCCGTACCTTGTACTCGCTTCGCTGCCCCAGCTCTCACTCGCTTGCCCCTTCGGGGCACAGCCCACAGGGCTGACGCTCGTTGACGCTGCCCCGGACCCCGCTTCACTAGGGGCATGTGCCGTTTGCTATCACGCGGTTAAGAAGGGTATGGCGGGTTGCGGCATGCCACTAGAAACTTGACTGCATATGGACAAACGGCACTTTTCCCTACTTGAGACGGGTCCGGGCAGAGCCCGGCGGGGTCCGGGGTGGAACCCCGGGCGGGGAGGGGGTGCGGAGGGGATCGCTAAGGGGAGGTCCAAGGGGGAACCTCGCCGTTCCCCCTAGACCTCCCCTTGGCATCGTTCCCAGTTGGGCTACCAACTGCTGTCGGCAACGCCGTATCCCGTTGGATCACCAACTGCCACCGGCAACGCCGTACCCAGTCAAAGCTCACCTTTTTGAAGATCCCAAAACCTCCTGCATCCTAATCACTCTTCGCTGATCCTAATATCCTTCCCCAGCTTGTTGTTATAGGTATAACGCAGCTGGTCAAAACTTCCGATGGGCTGCCCCAGCAGCCGCAGACCGCTGATGTGGACACCGTCAATGGTATACTTCTTGCTAAAGGCGAAAATGCGCACCGCAGGCGCCTCCCCCGCCAGCACATCCACATTGCGGATGGTTACGTTGCGAATGTTGCCCCTTTGGGCGGTCTTGGACCATTGGCTTTTGGTGGTGGTGAGGTCGATGAGGAAGGTGGCCCCGTCCCCCTGGCCCAGGCGGCAATCCTCCACGGTAATGTTTTCAAACAGCACGTTTTCCACCAAGGCGTTGTCGCTGTTGTGAATGGACAGCACGGGCTTGTGGTTGGCATGCAGGACGGTGATGTTGGTAAAGCGGATGTTGCTGATTCGGTCCGCCCGGGTTTCATAGCCGATCTCGCAGGACTGGGCCAGGTCCGTCCAAAGGATGCAGCGGTCGAAAGAAATGTTGTCCACATTCCCGTCGTAGCCCTTCACCACCAGGTTGTCGTCCCAGCCCCGCACAAAGCAGCCTTCTACCTGCACGTTTTGACAGCTTTGGAGGGTGATGCCGTCGCTGTTGGAGCGGGCGCCAATGATGTTCACGCCCTGCACCACCACGTCGCTGCAGTGGTATAAGTTCACCGTCCAGGCCGCCGGGTCCAGCAGGGTGACGCCTTCGATGCGCACCTGGCGGCAGCCTCGAAAATCAATGGGCACGACCTGATCCTCCCAGCGGTCGAAGGCGCTGCCGTCGATGATGCCCTGGCCCCAAAGGGTGATGTTTTCCTGCCCTTCCGCGAAAAAGCGGCCGCGCACCACCGCTCCCTCCGCCAGATAGACGCTTTCCCCGCTTTGCAGGGCCACCTCCCCCACCTCCCACAGGCCGGGGCCGTACACCCGGAGCCCAGGGGTCCCTTCCTGAGGCGGGGCCTGGTCCACGGGGCCCGCAAAGAGGTGCACCGCGCCCTCCTGGCGGCCGTTGATTTCCACCACCACCTGGGCCGGGCCCATCAGGGGGAAGCGCACCCTGCTTCCCTCCACCACCGGCTGGATGCCCAGGGAAAGCGGCCTCACAACGGCGCTTTCAACGGGCTCCCGGTAGGTGAGCGCCACCTCCGCCTCCCCCTCCAGGGCAAAAACGCCCACGGCGGCCCGACTGAGTTGGGGCCGGGAGGTCCAGGTACGGCTTGGATTCACGGCAGTAGAAAGCAAGGGCAAGGCCTGCCCCTCCACCGTGGCGGTGCAGGCCTCCCACACAGGCATGGCTTGGGGCCAGGAGGGCAGGTGCATGTGGGTTTCTCCTATCGCGGCGAAATGGGGTAACAAACCCAACCAGGGGAGCAGCGCTACCAGGCCCAGGCCGCGCCACACGCGCCGGGCCTTCACAGGGCTTCCTCCAGGACCATGGGGTAAAAGGTCTCCCTCCCGGTGACCCGCACCGGCTGCCCGTACAGCAGCACCTGGCATTCCTCCCCGCCGGCTAGGCCCAGCGCCACCTCTCCCTGGCGCACCCGCACCCGCACCCGGCTCTCCCCGCACAGCAGCGTGAAGGAGAACCCCTCCCATTGGCTGGGAAGCATGGGCCGCAAAGAGGGCAGGTCCCCGTCCATGCGCAGGCCGCCAAAGCCTCTGACAATGGTCATCCAGGCGGCGGCGATGCCGGTGGTATGCAGGCCGTCGCAGGTATTGCGGTTGTAGTCGTCCAGGTCCAGCCGGGTGGCATAGCCAAAGAAATGGAAGGCCGCCTGTTCTAGCCCCAGCTCCGCCGCCAACACCGCGTGGATGGAGGGAGACAGGCTGCTTTCATGGATGCAGCGGGGCTCGTAGTAGGCGTAATTGACGGCCTTTTCTTCCTGGGAAAAATCCTCCGGATGCAAAAACAAGGCCATGAGCACGTCCGGCTGCTTCAGCATGTCCGTGCGGTAAATGCGGTCATAGCTCCAATGCTCGTACAGGGGGAAGTCCTTCGCGGGGATGCTGCCCACATCCAAATGGGGCAGCCCAAAGTATCCCTCATGCTGCTCAAACAGGCCCTGGCCCTTCCCCGGCAGCAGCATGGCGTCTGCGCAGGCCTTCCATTCCGCCAGCTCCGTAAGGGTCAGGCCGGTTTTTTCTTCCAGCGCCTCCCCCTCCGCCACGGTCAGCGCTCCCAGGGTTCGCAGGGTGAAGCGAAGGGTCTTTTGGCCCATGTAGTTGGTGTAAAAGTTATTGTTCACCATCATATGGAACTCGTCCGGGCCCATCACTCCGTAATACCCATAGGTAGTATGGTCCTGGTTCCAATCCCCCCGGGAAGTGAGGTAGCGGCAAATCTGCACCAGCATCTCCACCCCTTCCCGGTGCAAAAAGGCCCGGTCGCCCGTTTGGTGGGCGTAGATCTCAATGCCATAGGCCACCGATGTGGAGGGCTGCATTTGCAGGCTGGCATGCTGCCACAGGGTGCAGGCCTCCTTGCCGCTCAAGGTGGCCAGGGGGTAGCAGGCCCCCCGCAAATCCAGCTCCTTGGCCCGCTCCAACGCCTGGGGCAGGGTATGGTAGCGGTACATCAGCAGATTGCGGGCCGCCTGGTGGTCATTCAGCAAAAAGTAAGGCAGGCAGTAGGTTTCCGAATCCCAAAAGGCGTGCCCGTTATAGGCTTCCCCCGTGAGCCCCTTGGCTCCGATGTTATCCCTGGGGTCCAGGCCCCGGTAGGCCTGGTGCATCTGGAACAGGCAAAAGCGGATGCCCTGCTGGTTTTCGTCGTCCCCCAGGATCTCCACGTCCGAGGCTGCCCAAAAGGCCGCATAATGCTTGGCATTGGAGGCCAGCAGCTCCTCAAAACCAGGCCACCGCTCCGGCAGGGGGGGCAGGGCCTCATTTGCGTCCCGGGCCACGGCCACGCTCACCGCCCGCTCCCAGGAAAGCTGTTGCCCGGCCTGGATGTGAACCTTGCCCGCCAGCCCCGCATAGCGGTTCCGGGCTTCGTAGGCCAGGGGCCCAGGGCCTTGCACCCGCAGGGCGTACCGGGCGTTCTGCCCGGTGGTGCCCGTTTCCACTTCCAGCAGGCAGCCTTCTTCGATGGGCTGGTTCTGCCGCTCCTGCCACAGGCAATTTTGGTACATCTGATGGGATACGTTGCCATCCACCCCAAAGGCCAGGGCCAGCTCCGCCTCCCCCGCCAGGCATTCCAGGGTCACGCGCTGCGCCAGCCACTGGGCATCCTCCATACCCGCCAACCGTTCCCATTTGCATAACAGCCGCGCGCCGCTTTGCGTCTGCCAGACCAGGGTCCTGGTCAGCAGCCCGCTTCGCAAATCCAGCACCCGCGTGAAGCCTTCAAAAGACGACAGGCCCAAGTCCAGCGGTTCCCCGTCGGCTTCCAGGCGGGTGTGCAAAGCGTCCGGGGCGGTGGCCATGTAATGGGTCTGCTTGACGATGCCCTTATACCCGCCGGCAGAGGGGTCCCCTTCCAGCTCATACACCCCGCCCAAATAGGAGCCGCGAAGGCTGGGGACCTGCCCGCCCTCCTCCAGATAGCCCCGCACGCCCAGCCGTTCATTGGCCAGCGCAAACACGGACTCCGCCAGCTTGGCGTGCCCGGGGTCAAAGCCCTCCTCCACAACGCGCCAGGTCTCGCACCCAAAATAGCGGTTGGCCACCTTGCCCATGCTGCATACCCCTTTCCAGCCTGCGTCCAAGCGCGCTCCAAAACAAACGGAAACGCGCCGTTTCCAATCTTTTTTCTTTTGCGCTTTCTATGGCGTATGGACTGCGAATTATCCCTTCATCCCCGTGGTGGTCACGTTTTGCGTAATCTGCCGCTGAAAGAAAATAAACATCAAAATCGGCGGAATCACTGAAAACACAATGGCCCGGATGATATCCATTTCGTTGACCCGGTCGGAGGTACGGTAGGAAAACAGCCGGACCATCACGGTTTCCAGCTTAGTGCCGCTGAGCACCAGGTAGGGCAGCAGGAAGTCCGACCAGGCGGCGTTGACGGCATAGATGATGATGACGATATTGATGGGCATGGACAGCGGGACCACGATTCTGAAAAAGAGCTGCAAATTGTTGCAGCCGTCCAGCCGCGCCGCCTCCAACAGGCTATCGGGCATGCCGTCATAAAAGTTTTTCAAAAGCACCACGTAAAAGGCGCTGGCCCCCGCCCCAAACCACAGCGGCACAAAGGAGCCGATGAGGCCCACCTTGGTGATGTTGATCAGCAGCGGCACCACGCTGGTGGTGGCGGGCAGCATCAGCGTGCCCATCACCAGGCCATAGGCCAGCTTGTATCCCTTGGGCCGCAGGCGGCTGAGGCTATAGGCAAACAGCCCATTAAACAGCAGGGCCGCCGCCGCGCTGCCCAGGGCCACCCACAGGGAATTCACATAATAGCGGACGTATTTCATCTGGTTCCAGGTTTCCAAATACCCTTCCAGGGAAAAGCTGGTAGGCCAAAACTGCACCATGTACTTTTTGCCGATTTTGACCCCCCGGGAAAACTCCTTGATGTCCTTGAACCCGGACAACGCCACCCATAAAAGCGGCATCACCGCCACCAGAAAAGCGGTGATGGCCAGGGCGTACATGAGGATATACCCGGCTTTGACCCCAGGCTTGCGAAGGTCAAAGTTCCGGACAGCGCCTTCGTGCTTTTGTCGGGACGCAGCTTTCATCATCCATCCTTCTCTCCCCTCACATGTCCATGGGCTTGTTGACTTTGTTGTACAAAAGCGTCAGGGCGATCAGCGCCACGGAAATCAGCACCGAGACCGCGCTGGCCTTGGGGTAGTCAAACCGTTCAAAGGCGAAGCGGAACACCAGCTGCATCAGCGACAGCGAGGCATTGTTGGGCCCGCCGTTGGTGATGACCAGGGGTTCATACAGCACCTGAAACACGGCGATGATCTGCAAAATGAACAGGGTCCGGGCCAGGTTGTACAGATTGGGCAACGTGATGTGCCGGATGCGCATACGCACATTGGCCCCGTCAATGATGGCCGCCTCATACAGCTCCGGGTTAATGCTCTGCAAGCCCGCCAGATACAGCAGCGTGGTGGCCCCCGCGCCCTTCCAGGTCATGGCCACCACAATCAGCGGCACCACCATGCCCGCGCTTTGCAGCCAGGCGGTAGGCTCCGCGCCAAAAAGCTTCAGCACCATGTTCAGGCCGCCGTTTTCGCCGCTTTTGTATAAAAAGCGCCACAAAAAGGCCATGGCCAAGCCCGGCACCATGTTGGGCAAGTAGACCCCGGTGCGAACGAGGCCCTTGCCCCTTCGCATCTCATGGATCACAATGGCCAGCACCATGGGCACCAAAAAGCCGATCACCAGCGACCACAGGGTGTAAATGACGGTATTCAGCACCGCGGGCCAAAAATCCACATGGCGGAGGACCTCCGCATATTGCCGAAACCACACAAAGCGCTCCAGGCGCATGCCGTTGGCCTCGTATAGCGATAGGTTGATGGCCTGCACCAGAGGCACCCACACAAAAAAGCAAAACAGGGCGATGCTGGGCAGCATGATGCCCCATCCCCCGATGTCCTTGGCATGCCGGGTCCAAAAGGAGGCCTGCGGGGCGGTTGTTTTCCTCTGTATCCCAGTCATGGGCACGCCTCCTTTGGGCAGCTTTTGTTGGGTCCGCTCGCGGCGGGGCAAGGAACGAGGGGACGAGGGGACGAGGGGACGAGGGGACGGCCTCCGGCGGCGTAAGGGCTATGCCCTTACGAATCCCTTTCCTGAAATGCCCATGAAATGGGCGTTTCAGAGATGGGTCCAGGGATGAAATCCCTGGTGGGGTCCAGGGGTGAAACCCCTGCATAGTGGCTTTCAACACACAAGGGGATGCCGGGAGCCCGGCATCCCCGCTGGCAAAAAACGATTACTTGTTGAAGTTGTCGTCCAGGTTCTTTTGCACGTTGGCCTGGGCGGTATCCATCAGGGCCTGCACATCAGCGTTTTCATCGGTGAGCACAGCCTGCAGCACCTTGGTCAGCTCCGCGTACAGGGTCTGGGCGTCGATGGGCTCTTCCAGGCGCAGCACGCCTTCGGTGGAGATGGCGTCAAAGTAGTGGCTGAACAGGGCAGCGTCCACGTTGGCATACTCGTTCACGATCTTCTCGGTCTCCGCCAGGAAGTCGGGATCGGTCCAGGCCAGGAAATTCTTGATCACGGGAATGCCGTGCTCCACGCGGTACTTGGCATCCTCGATGAGGCCGTTGCGCACGGTGTCCGTCAGCACGGGAGCGCGGCCCATCACTTCCAGATAATCCAGGCCAGCATTGATTTCTTCGGGCGTTGCGTTGTTGGCGAAGAAGTAGGGGGTGCCGCCGGAGAGGCAGAACTGGCCGCCGGGGCCTGCGGGAACGCCTACCAGCATCAGCTTATCCACAGCCAGGCCATTGGTGGCGGTGGGCTGAGAAACCGCGTCGTTAGCGCCAATGTACATGGCGGCGGAACCAGTGCCCAACTGCGCGAAGCCAGTGCCCCAGTCTTCCGAGGTGGGGTCCGGGGTCAGCAGGTCATACTTCCACTTCAGGTCCTTCACATAGTTCATGGCCGCCACGGCTTCGGGGCTGTTCACCTGGGCGGTCCATTTGCCATCCGCGCCCTGCACTTCAAAGGTGGCGCCAAAGCTCCAGGCGATGTTGCTGAAATGCCAGCCGCCGGCGTTGTCCTTGGCCAGCAGGCACAGGGCGGCGGAGCCGGTCTCTTCCTTGATCTTCTGGCCCACGGTGATCAGCTCGTCCCAGGTCTTGGGATAGAGGGGATAGCCCTTCTCGTCCACCAGGCCCGCGTCCTCAAAGACCTCCACGTTGATCATCAGGCCCAGGGCATAACCGTCCCGGGGCAGGCCATACAGGCGGCCGTCCTCGCTGCTGAGCAGCTGCCGGATGGAGGGATTCATCTTGTCCGCCCAGCCGCGGGCTTCCATGGCCTCGGTGATGTCCGCGATATACTGGCCCTTGATCAGCTTCTGGGGCTCGGTGTACCAGGACTGGAAGATGGTGGGCAGGGTGCCCGCTTCCGCCATGGGGACAAAGGTGTCGGTGGCGTACTTGTAATGGGCCTTCTCAATCACCACATCGGGGTGCAGCTTGGCGTACTCCGCCATGAAAACCTCATGGGCGGCCACTTCGGCGGTGTCGATGTCTTCCGGGTAGATGCCAAGCTTCAGGGTGACTTCTGCCAGCGCGGACACGGCAGACAGCGCCAGCAGGGCGCTGAGCAGCAGAGCGACGAGTTTCTTCATTGGGTTTGGCCTCCTTTTGATTGTAGGATGGGATTCGTTAGCAGGATGGAAATCTCCTTCCACCGCCCAAGGTGTTACGTTAAACCTGTTAGCAAGAAACCGTTTTGCTCCTCATGGGGAGCGTGGAATATTTTACTTGCTTCTAAGGTTTATCGTTCAACTTGCTGTTACTATACCAACGAATTTTCACTTTGTCAAGATCGTTTTACGCAAAACTCATAATTTTTTGTATCATTTTTTGAAAAATTTTCTTTTCCGGTGGGAAAGCATGTGGTATACTAGGGACTGAAATAGACTTCCCGCACCAAGGAGGAAATGGCTTGGCTACCATCAAGGATATTGCGCGGGTTGTAGGCGTCAGCGCAACCACCGTATCCAACGTCATCCGGGGCAACCCCGGGCGGGTTTCTCCCGAAATGATCGTCCGCATCAATCAAACGATTGAGGACATGCATTACGTGCCCAATCTTTCCGCGCGCACGCTGGTGAGCAATGCCTCCCATATCATCGGGGTGATCAACCACCTGGTTCCGCCGGAAGTGGGCGGCTTTTTTCAGGACCCCTTCCACGGCGCTTTGCTGGCAGGCATTGAAACCACCCTGCGGGAGCGGGGCTACTATATGATGGTGCGCACCATCGACACCGAGCCGGAGCTTCTTTCCCTGCTGAGCAACTGGAATTTGGACGGCCTCATCGTCACCGGCATTTTTCCTTCGGATTTTTACAGCCGCCTGAAGGCCCAAAGCGTGCCCTTCATTTTGATTGACAGCTATGTGGACAGCGAGAACGAGCTGCAGGTGCGTCTGGCGGATAAGCTGGGCGGCTATCTGGCCACCCAGCATCTGCTGGAAAACGGCCACCGCCGCATTTTGTTCTGCGGCCCCCCCATCCAGGCCCAGGGCGTGCTGCGGGAACGGTTTGACGGCTACTGCCAGGCCCTGGCGGAATATGGCCTGCCCGTCCAGGATGCGGATATTTACGGCCTGGAAATCGGCCTGGAGCAAAGCACCGCCCTGGGCCTGGAGCTGGCCAGGCGGCAGGATTTCACCGCCATTTTCGCCACGGCGGACATCCTGGCGGCGGGCCTCATTTCCGGCCTAAACGAAGCCGGGCGCTCCGTACCGGAGGAAATCTCCATCGTGGGCTTTGATGATTTGAACATTGCCCGGCTCACCAGCCCCAAGCTGACCACCATCCACCAAAACGTGGTGCAGCGCGGCAGCGTGGCGGCGGATATGCTCCTTTCCGTACTGGAAAAGGACAGCGGCGCGCCCCGGAACATCGTCATGCCCATTTCCCTGGTCCAGCGCAACAGCGTACGAAAGCTGCCGTAAAGGGTTTCCCCTTGGGTTTTGCGAATCAGCCGTCTTGTGGATTGTTGTTTCTTTTGGACGTTTAACGTTAAACATAGGAGGATTCCCTATGAACACTGAACTTTGGGTCCGCTGCCAGGGGTACGACCCGGCCCAGGATGCGGACCTGGAAAACCGCTTTCTCCAAGGCAACGGGTACCTGGGGGTGCGGGGCAGCCTGGAGGAATACCGGGCGGAGCGATTGCCCGCCGTAAACCTGGCGGGGATCTTTGACCGGGTGGGTCAGGGCTGGCGGGAGCCTCTCAATACCCCCAACCCGTTTTTTTTGCGGCTTTCCGCTGATGGGCAGCCCCTGTTTCTGCCGGAGGCCGCCCCTCTCTCCCACGAGCAGGGGGTGGACATCCTGGGGGGCCTCCACCGGCGGCAGACCGTCTTTTCCCTGGGAGCCGGGCAGCTGACCCTCACTTGCAAACGCTTTGCCCATATGGAGCAGATCCACCTCCTGTGCCTGGAGGCCACCTTGCTTTCCACCCGCCCGGTCCAAGTGGAGCTGGACGCGGGCATCGACACCCAGGTGTGGGACATCCACGGCCCCCATTACCAGCGCCTTGGCTGCGCCGCAGCGCAAGACTGCCTCACCGTGCAGGGGTTTACCCAGGAGGGCGGGGAGGTCTGCACCGCCTGGTCCGGCACGGTGACCCCGGCCGCGCCCTGGGTCCCCCTGGAAGAGAACGGCCTGTGCGCCAGGCAGTATAGCCTGGCCCTGGAAGGCGGCCAACCGGTGGTACTGCGGGTCATCGCCTCCATTTACACCAACAAGGACCTGCCCACGCCCCTGGCGGCCGCCCGGGAAGCCCTGGAAACCGCCGGGCCCTGGGAAGCCCTGGAAGCCTCCCACCGGGCCTGCTGGCGGGCCTTATGGGACAGCGCCTTTGTGACCATTGACGGTGACCCCCAGGCCGAGCTGGCGCTGAACTACTCCCTCTACCACCTGCTCTGCGTGGCCCCCCGGCACCACCCGTCCCTGTCCGTGGCAGCCCGGGGGCTGTCCGGCCAAACCTACAAGGGGGCCGTTTTCTGGGACACGGAAATGTTCATGCTGGATTTTTACCTGGCCGCCCTGCCAGCCGCCGCCCGGAACCTGCTGCAATACCGGGTGGACGCCTTGCCCGGCGCTCTGGCAAAGGCCAGGGAATATGGCTATGAAGGCGCCTTCTATGCCTGGGAAAGCCAGGAGGGCGGCTTGGACGCCTGCTCGGATTACAATGTGACTGATGTGTTTACAGGCCGCCCCATGCGCACTCATTTCAAGGACAAACAGGTGCACATCACCTCGGCGGTGGTCTATGGCCTGCTGAAATACACTCGCTGGACCGGTGATCCCAGCCTGCTGCTCTCCGGCGGCCTGCGGGTGCTGGTGGAGGCCGCCCGGTTTTACCACAGCCTTTTGGTAAAGCGGGTGACCCAGGAGGCGTATGAGCTATGGGATGTGATCGGCCCGGACGAGTACCACGAGCGGGTGAACAATAACGCCTATACCAATGAAATGGCGCGGTTCGTATTCTCCCAGGCAGCGGCCAAGCTGGCCTGGTGCCGGGCCTCCCATCCCCAGGCCTATGCCCGGCTGGCCCAGGAGCTGGAAGCCGCCCAGGAACTGGAAGCTGCCCAGGGCTGTGCCTCCGGCCAAGACTTGCTGGAACAGCTGCAAGCCCAGTGTCTGCTGGATGCGCAAAAATTGAAAAAGCCCCGGCAGCGCCAGGGCGTGATGGAGCAATTTGACGGGTATTTTGCCTTGGAGGATGTCCCCCCGGCCCAGGTGAAAAGCCGCCTTCTCCATGAAAAGGAGTACTGGGGCGGAGCCTATGGGGTGGCCACCCACACCCAGGTGATCAAGCAGGCGGACGTCATCGCGCTGCTATGCATGCAACCCACGCTGGTCAGCCGGGAAGAGGCCGCCCGCAACTATGACTATTACCTGCCCCGCACCGAGCACGGTTCCTCCCTCAGCGCCTGCCTGTACGCCCTGGCCGCCTGCCACATCGGCCGCCCTCAGGAGGCCTACCCCCTGTTTCTGCAATCCGCCAGCGCGGATCTGCAAGGGGGTGGCAAGCAATGGGCCGGGCTGGTGTACATTGGCGGCACCCACCCCGCCGCGGCGGGCGGGGCCTACAAGGTGCTGCTGGAAGGCTTCCTGGGCTTTACCCTGGAGGCGGACGAAGCGGACCCGGCGGACCCGCCCCAGCTTTCTCCCTGCTTGCCGGAAGGCTGGAAGGCCGTACGGCTGAAAATCTGGTACCGGGGGCGGCAATGGGAGCTGCGTGCGCCGTGAGCTGGGGCTACCGAAGCCGCCCTTCTTAATCCGCTTCCACCACCGGGCGCGCTGGGGTTTTCAGCGCCTCGGTTTTTTTGCGCCAATACCGCCGGAACCCGGCGCTGCCCTCCATGGGGCCGAAATGGACCTGGGACCAATGGTCGTAGAAGGCCTGCTCCTGCCGGGCGGCTTTCTCCGATACAGCCGCCAGTTGTGTCAGGCTTGCCTGCCGGGCCGCTTCCAGCCATTCCGCCTCCAAGGCGTCTCGCTGCCGGTAAAACTCCGTGGGAAGCCGGTGCCCCATGGCCTTGCGCACAAACCCCTCCCGGGCCCGCCAGTAGGCGTCCGCCTGTGGCGCTTGCCCCGCCTCAAAAACAGGGCTTTCCAACCGGTTGCCAAAGCCCCAGGGCTTGAAGAGCGATATACAGGGCGTGGAACTGCCCGTCAGCCACACCACGGTCTCCTGTCCCAGCTCCACCACCATGGAGGCGGTGGTATGGTCGCCCACCAGGCCCCCCGCATGCATGCAGGGGCTTGCCACATCGGCATGGGCCAGAGGGCTCTGCTCCGGGCGGCGGTGGGTGCGCAGGGCGGCCATCATTCCGGCGGCGTCCCCTCCGCCCGCCAGGCAGCCCGCCGTCAGGCGCAGCCGCTTTTCGGACCCGGAAAAGAAGGAAAACACAGGCTCTAAATGGATGCCCGCAAAATCGCAGGGCACTCCCCCGCTGTAGGCATCCGCGTCCCTTCCCAGGGCCAGCCGGTTAGAGATGCTGCCCTGGGCCACCTGCTTGTAGGCCCACTTTTTCCCCGCTGTTTCCAGGATGTACACCGCCTGCCGGTCCATGATCAAAAAGGCGTTGTCATAGGCGAAGCTGTGGTCGTAGCCGCAGTTTCCCCCTTGGCCATACCGCGCCAGCAGGTCCAGGATCACTTCCAGCGCCTGCTTGG
Organism: Eubacteriales bacterium; assembly: GCA_031549415.1. Taxonomy (GTDB): domain Bacteria; phylum Bacillota; class Clostridia; order Christensenellales; family Aristaeellaceae; genus Limiplasma. The sequence goes on from JAVBPU010000023.1 coordinate 12,358, forward strand.
CGGTGCTTCCCCGCTCCAGGCCCAGGCGCACCAGGTCCATGCCTGTCAGGCCGGTTTTTTGATAGGGGCCTTTGGTAAACACCGCTTCATTGCCAATGCAGACCCCCTGGCCGTTCACGCCCATTTCCGCGCCCCACATCCACACCGGGCGGCTCAACAAGGTGGCATGGCAATAGGCCACCTCCGGAATTTCGATATACGTGGCTTGCAGGGTCTTCTTCGCGTTCTCCCTGGCGGCGCGGAATTCCGCCACCTGGGGTTCATTGGGGCTCCTGTCGCTGTTTTTTGCGAAAAGCGCGGTTCCCGTGGGGAGGATTTTGCCTAGCGTGTCACACATAAAAGCGCCTTCTTCCTATGTGTTTGTTGTTTATTGTTTGTTGCTTGTTGATAGTATACCACAAATTTCGGCAAAATGAACCGGATACATCTTTCTCACTTTCAACGCGCTTTTGCGCACACAAAACCCCCAGCCAAAAGGCTGGGGGCGATGTGCTTATGAAACAAGCCGCATTCCAGGTTCCCTCAGGCCGGCGAAAACGATTCCTTCCCCGCTCCGCACAGAGGGCAAACGTAATCATCCGGCACGCTCTCCCAGGGTGTGCCGGGAGCGATGCCGGAATCCGGATCGCCAGCAGCCTCATCATATTCGTATCCGCAAAGGTCACATACGTACTTCATACTTTTCGCTCCGTTCTATCTCAGTCTATCGGTTTGGTTAGGCCTTCCACAGGCCGTGGATGTTGCAGTATTCGTAGGCCGCCACCACTTCGTCCCCGTCCGTCAGCGCAAAGGCAGCCTTGGGCTCTCCGGTATGAAGCAGTACTTTCCGCTGGTTCCCCTGCTTGGTTTCCAGGGCAATCCACGCGATGTGGTGCTCCTCTGTCATGGGGTGCAGGACGCTGCCCACCGTCACGGTAACCAAATTGCCCTCCACAGCCACCACAGGCACATGCTTTTCCACCGCCGCGTCCACCGTGTTGGGCTTTAGCAACTGCATTTCATCTCCGCAGCAAACCACCTTGGGGCCCTTGCTTTCCACATAGGCGATCACATTTCCACAATGCCTGCACACATAAAACTCCATCAGAACTCCTCCTTTACGCAACAGAATTGCTGTTCTTCTGTACCCAAATTCCAAAGCAGTGAAACGCTTCCTCACCGCACCCCCAGTATACCATAGATTTCCAACATTTTTGATGGAAACCAAAAGAATTTTTTTTGGGCGACCACTTCATAGGCCATTGATTAGACTGGTTTTCCTTGTGCCTCTTTTTGCGAAGCCTTTCGCTGCAAGCCTTTCCGCTTCCTTGCAAAAATGGTCACACATTGTTATAATATGTTTACACTTAAATGAAAACGGCAAGTAACTTTTTTCCGCTTCTGCTTGATCCGCGCTTTTTCGTTGACCCTAGGCCGTTGTATTTTAAGTAACCCACCGCACTGCAAAGCATGAATCCTCAAATTTGCTGTGCAAGAGGAGAAGAACATGCCACAAGACCTGCTTAGTTCCATCAAGGTTCTGTTAAGCACGATGACCAAGAAAGAAAGAACCATTGCGGAGTACATCCTGCATCATGCCGAAAAAGTACAGTATATGTCCATTTCCATTTTGGCCGATGCCTGCGGCGTAGGTGAAACCAGCATCTTCCGGCTCTGCAAGCGGCTGGGGAGAAAAGGCTATCAGGATTTTAAGATGGCTTTGGCCCATACCGTTTCACAGGCAGCAGGCCTTATTTCACTTCCCGACTGTATTGTGGGTCTGGAAGATGACCTTCCCGCCATGACCCAAAAGGTGCTGAACAACAGCTTTTCCATTTTGCAAGAAACCTTTCACTTTTTGGATGTGCATGTCTTACGTACTGCCACGGACTGGCTGTTGCAGGCGGAACGCATTTGCTTTTTTGGCATAGGTACTTCCTCCAGCACGGCTATGGAGGCCCAAAGCCGCTTTTTGCGCTTTTGCCCTAAGGTGGAGGCCCTGCCCGACTTTCGTATCCAGTACATGCGGGCCTCCCTGATGACGGGCCAGGACGTGGCGGTTTTCTTTAGTTATACCGGCAATTCCAGAGAGATCCTTACCACTTCAAAGGCCGCCCGGCAACGGGGCGCAAAAACCATTGCCATTACCCACTCCGCCCAATCCCCTTTGGCCCTGCAAAGCGATTTGCTCTTCCTGTGCGGCGGCAATGACAGCCCTTACGAGTCCAACAGCCTCAGTGTCAAAACCGCCCAGTTGTTTTTGGCGGAAGTCCTTGCCATTTCCTATCGCTTGGCGGACCAGCAAAGGCGTGTTGCTGGGCAGGTTCTTGCCCGGCAAGCCCTGCAGAGCGAATTCACCATCTGATGCTCATTCCAGTGAGCCTGGGGTGAGTATCAGAGAATGTATGACGAAAACGAGGCTGTCGCGCATCTTGCGCGACAGCCTCGTTCTTTTGCCAACAGAGTGACAGTGCCCCGTTTCGCTTAGTACATGCCGCCCATGCCACCGGCTCCGCCGGCGGGCATGGCGGGTTCCGGCGCGGGAATGTCCGCCACCAGGCTTTCGGTGGTCAGCACCAGGGCCGCCACGCTGGCGGCGTTTTGCAGGGCGGAGCGGGCCACCTTGGTGGGGTCGATGATGCCGCGCTCGGTCATGTCCACATACTCACCCTTCATGGCGTCGTAGCCATAGCCCACCTTGTGGCTGTTTTTCACGTTCTCCACAATCACGCTGCCCTCGATGCCCGCGTTCGTGGCAATCTGGCGCAGGGGCTCTTCCAGGGCGCGCAGGACGATCTCCACGCCGGTCTTGGCATCCCCGGCAAACTTGGCCAGCTCGCCTTGCACTGCGGGAAGCACGTTCATCAGCGCAATGCCGCCGCCGGGCACAATGCCCTCTTCCACCGCCGCGCGGGTGGCCGCCAGGGCGTCCTCAATGCGCAGCTTGCGCTCCTTCATTTCCACCTCGGTGGCAGCGCCCACCTGGATCACCGCCACGCCGCCGGCCAGCTTGGCCAGCCGCTCCTGCAGCTTTTCCCGGTCGTAGTCGCTGGTGGTCTCTTCGATTTGCACGCGGATGCTCTTCACCCGGGCGTCGATGTCTTCCTTCTTGCCAGCGCCTTCCACGATAGTGGTGTTCTCTTTGTCCACCTTCACCTGATGCGCCTGACCCAGCATGTCAATGGTGGTTTCCTTCAGCTCCAGGCCCAATTCCTCGGTGATCACCTGGCCGCCGGTCAAAACGGCGATGTCCCGCAGCATTTCCTTGCGGCGGTCGCCAAAGCCGGGGGCCTTCACGGCCACGCAGGTAAAGGTGCCGCGCAGCTTGTTCAGCACCAAAGTGGCCAGGGCTTCGCCTTCCACGTCCTCGGCGATGATCAGCAGCTTCTTGCCAGCCTGCACCACCTGCTCCAGCACGGGCAGGATCTCCTGGATGTTGCTGATCTTCTTGTCGGTGATCAAAATCATGGGATTTTCCAGCACCGCTTCCATCTTGTCGGAATCGGTGACCATGTACGCGCTGGCATAGCCCCGGTCAAACTGCATGCCTTCCACGGTGGTCATTTCCGTTTTCATGGTCTTGCTTTCTTCCACGGTGATGACGCCGTCGTTGCCAACGGTCTCCATGGCCTCGGAGATCAGCTGGCCAATGGCCTCGTCCCCGGCGGAAATGCTGGCCACCTGGGCGATGGCCTGCTTGCTGGAGATGGGCTGGCTCAGCTTGGCCAGGCCGTCCACGGCGGCGATGACAGCGGCCTCAATGCCGCGCTTTAACACCATGGGGTTGGCCCCGGCGGCCAGGTTGCGCAGGCCTTCCCGCACGATGGACTGGGCCAGCAGCGTGGCGGTGGTGGTGCCGTCTCCGGCCACGTCGTTGGTTTTGGTGGCCACTTCCTTCACCAGCTGGGCGCCCATGTTTTCAAAGGCGTCCTCCAGTTCGATTTCCTTGGCAATGGTCACGCCGTCGTTGGTGATCATGGGCGAGCCGTACTTCTTGTCCAACACCACGTTGCGGCCCTTGGGCCCCAGGGTGATCTTCACGGTGTCCGCCAGGATATTGACGCCCTTTTCCAGGGCCCGGCGGGCTTCCTCGCCGTATTTGATTTGCTTTGCCATATGGGGTTCCTCCTCTAGCTTGTGCTATTTTTATTCTACGGTGGCCAAAATGTCATTCTGGCGGACGATGATCAGCTCTTGCCCGTCAATTTTGACCTCGGTGCCGGCGTACTTGCTGTAAATGACCTTCTGGCCAGCTTTCACCTGCATCGTGACCTCTTTGCCGTCCACCATACCTCCGGGGCCTACGGCGACCACTTCCGCCATCTGGGGCTTTTCCTTGGCCGCGCCGGTGAGCACAATGCCGCTTTTGGTGGTTTCTTCCAGCTCCACATTCTTGATGACCACGCGGTCGCCAAGCGGTTTCACAGTCATGTTATTTCCTCCTCAGTTTGTGGTATATAATTTTCTTTTGTTAGCACTCATTCCAATCGAGTGCTAACAGCATTGTTAGTGTACGACATTTGTGCGGATGGTGCAAGCCCATTGACGCCTTCCTCCCGTCGTTTTTCACCTGCGGGCGCAGGAAATTTCCGAATTTCTATTGCTTTTCTTCTGATATCGCTAATTTTCTTCTTTTTTGTTCGATTTCCTAAGTTTCTTTCCTGGTCAACTTCTTCAAAATGTGGTACAATCCGACCGTGAAGAAAGGACGCGAACCCATGCCAGACCAAGCTTCCATGGCTTTCCCCCTCCTGAGATGGTATCACCAGGTGAAGCGGGACCTTCCCTGGCGGCAAACCCAGGACCCTTATTGTATCTGGATTTCGGAGATCATGTTGCAACAAACCCGGGTGGAAACCGTGAAGGGCTATTACGCCCGTTTTTTGAGCCTGTTTCCCACGGTGTCCGCCCTGGCCGCCGCCCCGGAGCAGGAGGTGCTCAAGGCCTGGGAGGGCCTGGGGTATTACAGCCGGGCCCGGAACCTGCAAAAGGCCGCCCAGGCCGTCACCCAGGAGGGCCGCTTCCCCTCCACCTACGATGGGCTGCTGAAACTGCCCGGCATCGGGGCCTATACCGCCGGGGCCATTGCCAGCATTTGCTTTGGCCAGCGGGTGCCCGCCATCGACGGCAATGTATACCGGGTGGCCGCCCGGTATTTTGGCGTGCGGGAGGACATCGGCAGCCCCGCCGCTCAGCGGCTGTTGCGCCAGCAGGTGACGGACAGCCTGCCCGAAGCCCCCATGGGCGATTTCAACCAGGCGCTGATGGAGCTGGGGGCCACGGTCTGCCTGCCCGGGACCCCCAAATGCGATCTGTGCCCCCTGCGGGACGCCTGCGACGCCTATGCCCAAGGGGACGCGCAGCTGTTGCCCGTCCATATGAAAAAACGGCCGCCCAAAGCCATGGACGTAGCCGTTTGCCTGCTGACCTATGAGAACCATATCTTGGTCCTGCGCCGCCAGCAAAAGCTGCTGCACGGCCTGTACGTGTTTTTCCTGGTGGAGGAGGAAAGCGACGTGGGACAGGCCCAGGCGTTGCTGGAACAGCAAGGGTTGGCCTGTTCCTTCGCCGCTGATTGTGGCAGGGCCACCCATGTCTTTACCCACCGGCTGTGGGACATGCGGCTGCTGCACTTCCGCCTGATCAAAAAGCCTTCGGACTCCTTGTTGGAAGCCCTCCAGGCCCGGCTGGTGACCCGGCAGGAGCTGGAAGCCCTGCCCCTGCCCTCCGCCATGCGGGCGGCCAAGGCCCAGGCCATATTGCTGCTGTAAGCCCTACCGCTCATGCAGGGCCATTTTCAAAAACCCTGGCCCTGGCCATATTGCAGCTGTAACCCCTACCGCTCATGCAGGGCCGTTCCCAAAACCCTGGCCCTGGCGGTCTTGGTGAGGCTACCCAGAGCCCGTTCATAGCTGTGGTCCATCATTTGGATCAAGGCGGCATCCTCCACAGTGCCGTCCAGGGTGATGGTGTTGTTGTAGGGCTGCATGGGGGTGGGACAGTGGTACCCCCGGCGGATGGTCTCCGGGTACTGCTGCCGCCAAAGCATCCCCTGCAAGGGTTCGCATTTCAGCGTCAGCCAACCCCGCCCCGGAAAAACCTCCGCAAAGATCCGCTTTTCCACCCGGACGCAGATGGGTTCCGGCCCGAAGGGGCAATCTGTGTACGCGCCGGGTTTTTGCATGCAATAGTCCAGGATTTCCTGCACTGTCACGGTCCTATGCCTCCGGTTTGATCCGCGCCACCCCGGTGCGAACCGCCGCCTCCGCCACCGCCTTGGCCACCGCCGGGCCCACCCGCCGGTCAAAGGCCTGGGGAATCACATACTCCGGCCGGAGCTCCTCCTCCGTCACCAGCCCGGCAATGGCCAAGGATGCGGCCCTTTTCATCTCATCGTTGATGTCCCTGGCCCGCACGTCCAGCGCACCTCGAAAAATGCCCGGGAAAGCCAGCACATTGTTGATCTGGTTGTCAAAATCGCTCCGGCCCGTGCCCACCACCGCCGCGCCGCCCTTTTTCGCTTCCTCCGGCATGATTTCCGGGGTGGGGTTGGCCATGGGCAGCACAATGGGCCTGTCCGCCATGGTGGCCACCATCTCCGCCGTCACAATCCCCGGCACGGATACGCCGATGAACACGTCCGCGCCAGCCATGGCCTCCGCCAGGCCTCCCGTCCGCTGGCCTTTGTTGGTGCAGTGGCTCATTTCCTCCTGGGCAGCGCTCTGCTTCTCCCGGCCCTTGACGATGATGCCATGGCGGCCCACCAAAATCAGGTCGCCCACCCCAAAATGCTGCAAATGCTTGGCAATGGCAATGCCCGCCGAGCCCGCCCCGTTGATGACGCAGGTCACGTCCTCCATCCGCTTGCCCACCACCCGCAAAGCGTTGATCAGCGCGGCGGCGGTCACCACGGCGGTGCCATGCTGGTCGTCATGAAAAATCGGAATGTCGCAGATTTCCTTGAGTTTCCGCTCAATTTCAAAGCAGCGGGGAGCGCCGATGTCCTCCAAATTGACGCCGCCAAAGCTGCCGGACAGCAGGTACACCGTGCGGACGATCTCGTCCACGTCCTTGGAGCGGATGCACAGCGGAAAGGCGTCCACGTCCCCGAACTCCTTAAACAGCACGCATTTGCCTTCCATCACCGGCATGCCCGCCTCCGGGCCGATGTCCCCCAGGCCCAGCACCGCCGTGCCGTCGGTGACCACCGCCACCAAATTGTGCCTGCGGGTCAGCGCATAAGACAGGTCCGCATCGGCCTGGATGGCCAGGCAAGGCTCCGCCACCCCCGGCGTATACGCCAGCGACAGGGATTCCCGGTCCTTCACCTGGACCCGGGGCGTGATTTCCAGCTTGCCGCCCCACTGATAATGCTTTTGCAACGCCTCGGCTCTGATGTCCATGGGGATGCTCCTTTATTTCAAAATTCTTGTTTATTTTAGCATGTTCCCACGGCTTTGACAACGGCGGGGGGACGAGGACGAAGCCACGGGGACGAAGCTGCGGAGGCTTCGCCTCGCCCCGGTTGCTCAGTGTCGTACAAGGCACTGTCATGCCTTGTACTCGCTTCGCTGCCCCAGCTCTCACTCGCTTTTGCCTTCGGCAAAGCGCCCACAGGGCGCGCGCTCCTTGGCGCTGCCTCCACCAGGGCTAAAGCCCTGGACCCTTTCTCTGGCGCGTTTCACGCGCCAGACTGATCCTGTTCCTATTGCTTCCATCGGAAGTCTGCTCATTTTTTTATTTTGACAACGTGTAACGTTGTCAAAGAAGGGGTCCAGGGCTTTAGCCCTGGTGGGGGCGGGGCAACGCCCCGCGTCCCCGTCCTCCCCCCCCCGCCGTCCCCCGCATAAAAATCCCCGCCATGATGCCCAAAACTTCCAAAAATGTGGTATACTACAGCTGAAATCGAAATGCGAAGGGATGAACGCCAATGGCAAAGGAGACCCGTAAGCCCATCGTTTTGGATGTCAATCACATGATGAGCGACATTCTTGGCTTTTCATACGGTATCAGCGCGGAGCAGGTGTCCAGCCTGGGGGCTGTGGCCGCTGCCGCCCAGGCCGCCGTGCAAAAAAACCGGGGCACCGGCTGGCTGGGCTGGATGGAGCTGCCCTACAACCAGCAGGAGATCCTCACGAAGGTCGAAACCCTGGCGGCCCAGGTGCGCAAGGATTTTGACAATTTTGTGGTGCTGGGCATCGGCGGGAGCGCCCTGGGCCCCATCGCGGTGCAATACGCCTTGAACCACCAGCGCTATAACGACCTGCCCGCCGACAAGCGCAACGGCCCCAAGTTTTACGTGGAGGACAACATCGACCCGGAGCGGATGGCCTCCTTGCTGGACGTCATCGACGTCAAAAAGACCTGCTTCAACATCGTTACCAAGTCCGGCGCCACCGCCGAGACCATGAGCCAGTATCTGATCATTTCAAAGCTGCTGCAAAAGGAAGTGGGCGCGGGCTGGCAAAAGCACATCATCGCCACCACGGACCCGGAAAAGGGCAACCTGATCCAAATGGCCAAGAAGGAAGGCTTTGCGCTGTTCTTCATCCCCCCCACCCTGGGCGGCCGGTTCAGTGAGCTTTGCCCTGTGGGCCTGCTGCCTGCGGCGGTCTGCGGCATTGACATCCGGGGCCTGCTGGAGGGCGCCGCCGCCATGGACGAGCGCTGCAAATCCCCCGATGTGTGGAAAAACCCCGCCTTGCTGGAGGCCGTGCTGCAGTACATCGCCATGGAGGAGATGGGCACGAATGTCCAGGTGGTGATGCCCTACGCCGACAGCCTCAAATACATGGCGGACTGGTTCTGCCAGCTGTGGGCGGAAAGCCTGGGCAAGAATGTGACCCGCAAGGGCATGGCCGTGAACGTGGGCCAAACCCCCACCAAGGCCCTGGGCGTGACGGACCAGCACAGCCAGCTGCAGCTGTATACCGAAGGCCCCTATGACAAGGTGATCACCTTGCTGAAGGTGGAAAACTTCCGCAACGAAAGCCCCATTCCCCATGGCTGCGAGGAATTTGCGGATGTGGCCTTCCTGGGCGGCAAGAGCCTGAACCAGCTCATCGAGGCGGAGCGCCAGGGCACGGAGTACGCCCTGTACCGGGCGGGCCGCATGAACCAAACCATCATTTTGCCCGAGGTCAGCGCGTATACCCTGGGGCAGTTGCTGTATTTCTTTGAAATGACCACCGCCTATGCGGGCGAGCTGCTGGACATCGACGCCTTTAACCAACCCGGCGTGGAGGAAAGCAAAATTGCCAGCTATGCGGTGCTGGGCAACCCCAGCGACAAGTACGTGAAAAAGGCCCAGGAAATGAAGGGCCGCCCGGAAGCGCAGAAAAAATACCTGCTGTAAAGCAGGGTAGGCTTTTACAAAACTGGGTTTCAACAAATGGACCTGCCCACAAGGGTGCCACAGGGACTGAAAACAAGAGCGTTATAAGAAACTGCTCTTGTTTTTATGTTCAAATTAATGAGGAGGCAAAATTTTCGATCCGTTTGCGGTGCATGGATCGCCTTACACCTCGGCGACCACCCGGCAGGGCAAGCCCGTCATGTCCGCATAATGCACAGGGTAGGTGTGCGCAAGGAACGCCGCGTGCGGCCGGCCTTTGAGAATAGCGCCCAGATTGCAGAGGTTCTCCACCACAAACACGCCGTTGTCGGCGCAGAACTGGTCGGCGGGCGTGTGTTCAGCGCCTCTGCGCACACCCGCAAAATCGACCCCGATGATGGAAACGTTTCTTTGCACCAGCTCATGGATCAATTCTTGGCTGAGCTGGGGATGTTCCTTGAAATACGTTGGGTTTCCATAGCCTTCCCGCTCGATAAAACCGGTAGAAAAAGCCACAAACATCGCAGGCCCGGCCAAAGAAATTTCAATATCCTCACAGGTGATATCCCCGTCCGTCCGGCCGCTGACATCAAAAACGATCCCTTTTCGCTCCGTGTATTCCAAGGGAAATTCTTGGTTCATCACATCAAAGTGCGTGCCAAGATGCCCCGCCAGCGCCTTTTTTTCATTTCCCTGGGCATCCGTGATCATTTTGGGGGTGATCTTCACCGTCATATCAACGAGGGCCATGGTTCCTCCAGCATCTGCCAGGCAGATTTTTTTGTATTCGGAAGATCGGGATGAGGCCGTGGTTTCGTTCTGCGGATGCCGGGGAAGCTTTGGCGGGGATGTCCAAACCATTTGCGCTGTTGGGGTCCCCTCCTCCTCCTCGCCCAGCCGCAAGCAGGGAGCCGCAAGCAGGGAACAAAAGGCTACCCATCCGCCTCAGTGCATAAGCCCCGTCAGCGGCTCATAGGGCAGGCCCAAGCTCTCGGCCACATTGCGGTTGACGCACTGGCCCCCGTAAATGTTCACCCCCTGGGCCAGGTTGGGGTCGGCCTTGCAGGCGGCCTCCAACCCCATATTGGCCATGCGCACGGCGTAGTGAATGGTGGTGTTGGACAGCGCGATGGTGGAGGTGCGGGGCACTGCGCCGGGCATATTGCCCACGCAATAATGAACGATATCGTCCACAATGTAGACGGGATCGGCGTGGGTGGTGGTGTGGGACGTCTCGCAGCAGCCACCCTGGTCAATGGCGATGTCCACAATCACCGCGCCTTTTTTCATCAGCTTCAGGTGCTTGCGCTGCACCAACTTGGGCGTCGCGCCGCCCGGAATCAGCACCGAGCCGATCACCAGATCCGCTTCAGCCAGGCTCTTCACAATGTTGCTTTCCGTGCTGTACAGTGTGGTGATGGACGCGCCGAATACATCGTCCAGATAGGTGAGGCGGTTCAGGTTCACATCCAAAAGTACTACCTGCGCATCCATCCCCACGGCCGCCTTGGCCGCATAGGTCCCCGCGATGCCGCCGCCCAGAATGACCACTTTGCCGCGCTCCACCCCCGGCACGCCGCCTAGCAGCAGCCCCCGGCCGCCAAAGGGCCGCTCCAGATATTTGGCCCCTTCCTGGATGCTCAGGCGGCCCGCGATCTGGCTCATGGGGCGCAGGCAGGGAAGGTTCCCTTCCACATCCACAATGGTTTCATAGGCCACCGCCTTCACGCCCCTTGCCATCAGGGCTTCCGCCAGGGGCTTGTTGGGCGCAAGGTGCAGGTAGGTAAAAAGAATCTGATCCTTGCGCAAATACTGATATTCCTCCGGCTCCGGCTCCTTGACCTTGATGATCATATCCGCCGTCTGAAAAACCTCCGGGGCTGTTTCCACAATCGTCGCCCCATTCGCCCGGTATTCCTCATCGCTAAAATTCGCGCCTTCCCCCGCATGCTTTTCCACAAAAACTTGATGCCCGGCCTTGAGAAAGGAAAGTACATTGTCCGGGGTAAAGCCTACGCGGTACTCGTGGTTTTTCAGCTCTTTGGTTACGCCAATCTTCATCTGGGAACGCTCCTTTGCATTACACGAATTTAGTTTTTAGTATACACCAGGGTGGGGTTTTCTGGCAAATGGGAAATCAGGATATGCGCGATCCGTGGCCACAGTCGGCAACGCGGAGGGGCTTTGGAGCGCGCATAAGGGCTTCGGCAAGCTGGGCGTGTCCAGCTTGCCGAAGCCCTTGGTTTCTCTCTTCTCAAATTGTTATTCCCGGATTTCCCTTCCTGGTCCTGACCGCAGTCCGAAAACCACCACAGGATATTTACATGGCTAAAACCTTCCATGTTCTACAATGCGGCGGCGTAGGGCGGATCCAAGACGAGCCGGAAGCCGTTCTCCTCCCGCCACAATGTTGCCAAAAGGCCCCGACCATGGGGCCTCTATTACGCTACACCTCAATCCAATACCTGGCAAACTCCTTGTCCCCATCCCGGACCGTGCCTTCCAGCACCCCGCCATTCTTTTGGATCACTTGCGCCGAAGGCCGGTTCCAGGTTTCGCAGGTCAGCAGCACCCTGGGAATCCCTTCTTCCTTGCACTTGGGCAGCGCCAGGGCCAGCATGCGGCTGGCATAGCCCTTTTGCCGCTCGCTGGGGCGGACGCCATAGCCGATGTGGCCGCCAACCCTTGCCAGGTACTCATTGAGGCCATACCGCAGGTTGATGGCCCCCAAAATGCGGTCCGGGTTTTCCGTGTCCACCAGAAAAAAGGTGTCGCTCCGCACCATGCCGCCCAGGTTGTCCCCTTGGGAAAACTGCCGGGTCTTGGCCAAAAAGGCCCCGTAGTCGTCCAGCTCCATCGTCAGCGAGTAGGGAACCACCCTTTCACCCGCTCCTTGGATTTCCTGCACAATGTCCTGCCAGGCGCTTTCATGCCGGGGTTCCGGTTTTTCCAGCCGCAGTGCCATGTCGGTCCCCTCCTGGCGCGTTCTTGTTTGTGATGGGTTACCGGAGGAGCAGCCCCGCGACAGGGAAGTACAAGAAGGGCACAAAAATGGCCGGAAGCAGGTTGGCCACCTTGATGTCCTTTTGCAGCAGCATATTCACGCCAATGCCCAGAATCAGCAGCCCGCCCACCGCGCTCATCTCCTGCACCACCTGGGCGCTGAGCAGCGGCGCGATGAGGGTGCCCAGCAGGGAAATGGCCCCCTGGTACACCAGCACTGGCAGGGCGGAGAGCATCACGCCCACCCCCAGGGTGCTGGCAAACACCATGGCCGCCACGCCGTCCAGGGCGGACTTGGCCAGCAGCGTGCTGTGATCCCCCCGGATGCCGCTGTCCAGGGAGCCCACCACCGCCATGGCCCCCACGCAAAACACCAGGCTGGCCGTCACAAAGCCCTGGGCAAAGCGGTGATCCGGCGCGGCGCCATCCCCCTGGCCCTGGCGCGCCAGCTTCCGCTGGGCAAAGGCGCCCAGCTGGTTCATCCGCTCCTCCAGGCGCAGCAACGTGCCCGCCACGCCGCCCAGCACCATGGCCAGGATCACCAGCAGCACGTTCCCCGTTTGCAGCGCGCCTTGCAGGCCAATCAAAATCACGCAAAGGCCAAGGCCCTGCATCACCGTGTCCGCCAGGCCCTGCTTCATGCCGCGCCGAAGAAGCAGCCCCAGGGCCGAGCCCGCCACGATGGCCGCCACATTGATGAGGGTTCCGATCATGCTTCTCACCCTTCTTTGGTTCAAGGATGCCAAGACGAAGGACGGTAGCAAAAAAGTGCAAGGCATGGCCTGCACTTTTTGCAATGCGTCCTCTGGGGGGCTGTGGCTTATTGGGCCGCAGCGCCTTCCACCGGGTACACGCTGACCTTGCGCTTGTCACGGCCCATGCGTTCAAAGCGCACAATGCCGTCCTTCAGGGCAAAGAGGGTATCGTCGCTGCCGATGCCCACATTGGTGCCGGGATGGATATGGGTGCCCCGCTGACGGACCAGGATATTGCCCGCCAAAGAGAACTGCCCGTCGGCACGCTTGGCACCCAGGCGCTTGCTTTCGCTGTCCCGGCCGTTGCGGCTGGAGCCCACGCCCTTTTTATGGGCAAAAAATTGAAGATTCAGCTTCAACATGAGGTTTGCCTCCCATCAATGATTCTAAAATGCTTGGAATGCTCCTTAGAAAGATCCGTAAACCCTTGCAGCGCGGTTTTCAGGATGATTTGCGCATCATGCGCCTGCTGCGGGGTCATGCCCTCTGGCAGCGTGGCCGCCAGCCTGGCGGCGTCCTCACGCTGGGAAACCACGGGCAGTACGCCCGCCACCGTCTCCAGGGCATTGATACAAGTGGTCATCAGCACGCTGGCGGCGGCGCAGACGATGTCTTTCCCCATCCCGCGGTATCCGGCATGTCCCTTTAAGGAAAACCCCCGGATCAGGTCGCCGTCGTAGTGTACGCGCAGCCTGGTCATCAGCCCACCGCGGTGATTTCCACCTTGGTGTAGTTCTGCCGGTGGCCGGCCTTGCGGTGATAATTCTTCTTGCTCTTATACTTGTAGATGATGATCTTCTCGCCCTTTACCTGGCTGACGATCTTCCCTTCCACCCTGGCGCCCGCCAGCGTGGGGGTCCCTACTTCCACTCCCTTGTCGGAGCCCAGCATCAGCACGTCGAAGCTAACGGTGCTATCGGCTTCCTGATCCAGCTTTTCTACGTAAATCACGTCACCCTTGGTCACCCGGTATTGCTTGCCACCCGTAACGATCACAGCGTACATGGCAGCACCTCCTCGTTGATACTCGCCATGCGGAAGGTGGCAATTTCATTGCTCTTCAAAACCCCGCATGAGCGGCTTACCGAAATAAGTTATCACAATGGCGCTTGCTTGTCAAGGAATATATTCGCATCTGGCGCGTGAAACGCGCCAAAAAAGGGTCCAGGGCGTTAGCCTTGGTGGAGGTTTGGAGGCGAAGCCTCCAAGAGCCCCGTTCCCCCCGTTACCCTCGTTACCCACGTTACTACCCGCCCCCCCTTACCCACCTTCCCCCTACATCTTCGACACCGGGTTCTACATATAGG
>JAVBPU010000036.1:0-23220 GCA_031549415.1 Eubacteriales bacterium
CCGTCCCCAGTTCTACTTCCGCACCACCGACGTGACCGGCAACATCAAGCTGCCCGACGGTGTGGAAATGGTGATGCCCGGTGACAACATCGACATGGAAATCACCCTCATCACCCCCATCGCCATTGAGCAGGGCCTCCGCTTCGCCATCCGCGAAGGCGGCCGTACCGTGGGCTCCGGCGTTGTGGCCAAGGTTCTGGAAGACCCCAAAAAGTAATTGCACGGCCTCCGGCTGGGCTTCTTCCGATGCCCAGCCGGAAAGGCCCCCATTCTCAATCATCCGCTCAGCGGAAAGACGGCGTACCCGTCATAGGAGGTGGCGAACGTGGCAAGCGTTGCCCGTACCAAGATTTGCCTGGCCTGCACCGAGTGCAAGCAGCGCAACTACAATTCCATGAAAAACAAAAAGAATACCCCTGATCGCGTGGAGCTGAGCAAGTACTGCCGTTTCTGCAGGAAGCATACGCCCCACCGCGAGACCAAGTAAGGAGCAAAGAACCATGACGGAAAAGAAAGCGGTGGCCAAGCACAAGAAGCCTAACTTCTTCGTCCGCTTCGGACGTGGTTTTGTTCGCTTCTTTGCCCGCATCGGCAATGCATTCAAAAACATGTGGCGCGAGCTTAAAAAGGTCACATGGCCCACCCGCGAAAAGCTGATCAACTATTCGATTATCGTGATGTTGTTCATGCTGTTCATGATGGTCGTCATCGGGCTGATGGACACCGGCGCCACCAAACTGGTAGGCGCAATCATGGGGGCATAAGGAGAAGGGCATGGCTGAAAAGAGCAAGGAGCCCTGTTGGTATGTGGTCCATACCTACTCGGGTTACGAGAACAAGGTCAAGGACAACCTGGAAAAGGCTGTTGAAAACAACGGCATGCAAAACTTGATCCTGGACGTGCGTGTTCCTGTGGAAGACGTGGTGGAGATCAAGAACAACAAGCGTGTCAAATCGCAGCGCAAGGTGTACCCTGGTTATGTGCTGGTGCATATGATCGAGACCAGCGAGAGCTGGTACTTGGTGCGCAATACCCGCGGCGTGACGGGCTTTGTCGGCCCGGACAGCAAGCCTGTGGCCCTCACCTCCCAGGAAGTGGAAATGATGCTCTCCACCCAGGTGAACAGTGTGGAGTTCGGCATCGCCATCGGCGAAGAAGTGCGCATTCTCTCCGGCCCGCTGGAAAACTTCACGGGTTATGTGGAGGACGTGGACACCGTGCGCCAAAAGCTGACGGTGAAGGTGAAGATGTTCCTTGGCCGCGAAATGCCGGTGGAAGTGGACCTGCAAGACGTGGTCAAGGTCTGACCCACTGGCGCAGCCCGCCCTTTAGGCGGCTGCAAACCAACCGTTTCTACCACCGCGCCAGCGGTGTGGAAAGTCGCGTCCATTGGACGCATGCGAGCGCTTGCCCGCCAGGGCATGCCCTCGGCACACCTGTGGAGCTCCCTGTGAATGGCGGGCTGCCACAGGTTGTGGGAGGAACCCACCGGGTTCCGCCATCACCACATTGAAGGAGGTACCCACCCCATGGCAAAAAAAGTCGCATCCATGATCAAACTGCAAGTTCCCGCCGCCAAGGCAACCCCCGCGCCGCCCATCGGCCCCGCGCTGGGTCAGCACGGCGTGAACATCCCCGGTTTCTGTAAGGAATTCAATGAGCGCACCGCGAAGGACGCCGGGCTCATCATTCCTGTGGTCATCACGGTTTATACCGACCGCACGTTTACCTTCATCACCAAGACGCCCCCGGTGCCTGTGCTGATCAAGAAGGCTCTGAACATGGAGTCCGCCAGCGCAAAGCCCAATAGGGACAAAGTGGGCAAGCTCACCCAGGAGCAGGTGAAAACCATTGCCGAAACCAAGCGCCCCGATGTGAACGCCACGGACCTGGAATCCATCATGAGCATGGTCAAGGGCACGGCGCGCTCCATGGGAATCACGGTAGAGGAATAAACAAAACGTGTGTGGGAGGCCTGCGGGCCGCTAGACCACAGGGAGGATAAACAATGAAACACGGGAAAAAGTATATCGACAGCGTGAAGCTGATCGACCCCCTCAAGGCATACGATCCGGAAGAAGCCATTGACCTGGTTTGCAAAACCAGCAAAGCCAAGTTTGACGAGACCATTGAAATCTCCGTCCGCCTGGGCGTTGATCCCCGCCATGCGGACCAACAGGTTCGCGGCGCGGTGGTGCTGCCCCATGGAACCGGCCGCGTGGTGCGCGTGCTGGTGGTCACCAAGGGCGACAAGGTGAAGGAAGCGGAGGCGGCGGGCGCCGACTTCGTAGGCGGCGAAGAGATGATCCAAAAGATCCAGACCGAAAACTGGTTTGGCTTTGACGTCATGGTAGCCACCCCGGACATGATGGGCGTTGTGGGCCGGATCGGCCGCGTTTTGGGCCCCAAGGGCCTCATGCCCAACCCCAAGAGCGGTACCGTGACCCAGGATATCGCCAAGGCCGTGAACGACATCAAGGCTGGTAAAGTGGAATACCGCGTGGATAAAACCGCCATCGTGCACTGCCCCATCGGCAAGGCTTCCTTCGGCTCCGAAAAGCTGCGGGAGAACCTCACTAGCCTGATGGACGCCATCAACAAGGCGAAGCCCTCCGCCGCCAAGGGCACCTACGTGCGGTCGCTGTACATCAGCGCCACCATGGGCCCGGCTGTGAAGGTGAACGCGCTGAAGTTCTAAAGGGTTGAGAACCCCTACCCCTATGCAGGGGTTTCACCCCTGCACCCCATCAGGGCTACGCCCTGAACCCCTTTTATACTGCCCATTTTATGGGCAGTATAAAAATTGCCAAAAACATCAGAGGCACACTTCCCGGCGGGAAATGTGCCTCTTTTGCATCAATCTGCTTGTATCAATCTATTTGCATTCATCTACCTATATCAGCCTTTGACCGCCCCGGCGGCAACGCCCTTGGTAATCTGGTTTCTAAATATCGCGTAGAAGATCAGAATGGGAATCAAGGCTACCGTCAATGAGGTAAACAACTTTCCATAGTCGGAGCCCAACGCGCCCGCATACCGGCCCACCATGTAGGGAATGGCTTTCAGTTGCTCGGAGACCGTCATCAGGTTCATTAACACAAACTCGTTCCAGGTTCCTGTAAATGTAATGATGGCAAGGGTTACAGACACTGGGGCGCACATGGGAAGGACCACCCTGGCAAAGATCCTCATAAAGCCTGCCCCGTCAATCCGTGCCGCTTCCAGCAGCTCATCCGGGATGCTTTTCGCAAAGTCCGTACAGAGATACACCCCCATGGGAAGCCCCAGCGCGATGTAAGGAACCAGCACCGCGATGGGGGTATTATGAATGCCCGCCGCAGTCACCATCAAAAACAGAGGGATCAAAATGGACTGCAGCGTGAGGAGAATGCCGACAATGAAAATGCCATGTAGCAGCTTTGTGATTTTAAACTGCAATTTAGCAAAAGCAAATCCAGCCATATTGGACAATAGCACGACACCGGCCACCGTCACGGCGGAATAAATCACGCTATTTTTAAAGAAATTTAAGAAGTTCCCATGGACCAAAACAAAGTTATAATTGCCAAGATACCACTCTGTGGGGAAGGAGAGCTTGTTGGTGGTGAGATACACCTGATTCGTTTTGAAAGTCTGGAGGACCAGCCAAAAAATCGGGTAAATCGTCAGAATGCAAAAGACGATCATGATGGCGTAAACAACAATTTTGGCTGGTATCGAAATATTCCGATTATCCATTGGTTACACGTCCTTCCCGCCAAAGGCTTTTCCCAGCCGCCTGGTAATGATGATCAGCACAACACTGATCAGCACCATGATGGTGGAAATCGCATTGGCCAACGGATAATTCGGCGATCCCTGGAACGCCGATTGGTACATGAACAGCGAAAGCACCCGTGTTTGGCCTGCCGGGCCGCCACTGGTCATGGCATAGATCAAATCAAAGGTTTTCAGGGAACCGGAGATGGCCAGAATCGCCGTGGTGACGATGACGCCGGACAGCGCGGGCAGCGTAATATGCCAAAGAATCCCGCCCTCCTTGGCGCCGTCAATTCTGGCGGCTTCAATGATGGCCGGATCAATGCGCTGCATATTGGCCAAAAAGATAATCATGTAAAAGCCCGTAAACATCCACAAAATCACGATAAGAACAGGGACCATGGGGGTGTCAACATTGAGAGTAAATACCGCAGTGGGATCAAAAAACTGCCTTATTGCCATCAGCACCGAATTTTTGCCGTAAATAAGCGTATTAAATAGCACACCTATGATGATCGAGGAGATCACGTTGGGCAGATAGATCATGGTCTGAAAAAAATTATTTCCATGCTTGATCAGCTTCCGGGAGAGGATGTAGGCCAGAATAAACCCAAGAGGAATCTGACCAAATACGGACACGGCCACAATGAGCATATTGTTTTTCAGCGCGATGTAAAAGTTCCCCGCAGGTTCGGTAAACATCCAAATGTAGCTTTTTAAGCCTACAAATTGAATGTTGGGGTTCCCAAAAATCTGGCCGCCATTGTAATTGGTCAGGCTGAGGAGGATCGAAAAGATGGTTGGAAAGGCCACGACCGCAAGGTAAATAGCCACCGCGGGTAACACCAATACCGTATATGAAAGCCGTTTTTCACCTTGTATTGTCATATGTGGCCTCTCCATCCATCCATTTACTTTACTTGGTTCCGTTGATTGGTTGCGTCTGCTTACTTGGCGGCTTTCCAGGCGTCAAAGGCATCCTGGGTGGCCTGCGCAACGGCTTCGGGGGTCTGGGTTCCCAAGCCAATGGCCTGGAGGCCGTCATTCAGCGGCGTATACACGGGGCCTTCAAACACGCCGTCAATAACCACGGTGGCCTTGTCATACTCGTTGGCCAGTTTCGCCATGGTAACCTGCAAGGGCTCCAGGGGCAGGGTGGTAAAATCGATGTCGGTCCGGGAGGGGGTGGCCAAACCGCCGGTGGTCAACCGATAGGTCAGCACTTCTTTGCCGGCAAGCCATTTCACCAGGGTCCAGGCAGCTTCCAGCTTGGGAGAGCCATCTTCCAGAGCGGCGCTGATGCCATAACCGGTGGCCAGCACAGCCGTGTTGGACTTGTTGAACTTCACGCCTTCCACATCAATTTCCGGGAACACAGTGATGAGGAAGTCCTTTTGCTTTTCAGGGGCAATCAGGGCCTGACCGGTGGTGGTATCGGTGACGAAGGCGCCCATCCGCCAGTCGCCGTCAATGTAGTAGGCGGCGGTGTTGGTGGCAAACAGGCCGGGGCCTTCGCCATAGCCAACCGCCAGGGTGGAGGGGTTCAGCACGCCATCTTCATACATCTTCTTCACGAAGTTGAGAGCAGCGACGAAATCAGGATCGGTGAACTTGGCTTCGCCAGAGAGGATCTTCTTCTCCCAGCCTTCGCCGCAGAAACGGCCGGCCACCATGGAGAACAAGCAGGACTGCATCACCCAAGTGTCCACGCTGGGCATCAAAACCGTGTCATAGCCCTTTGCCTTCAAAACGGGAACCTGAGCAACCAACTCGCTGTAGGTCTTGGCGGGTTCCAAACCGGCATCCTTCAGCACTTCCGTGTTCACATAGAAGGCATGGGTGGCGGTGATGCCCATGGGGATGATGCCCAGATAACCGCCAGCCTGCTGCGTGGGATCCAACGCCATTGGCAGGTAGAGGTCTTTCAGCCCATCGCGCTCAACCAGGGGAGCCAGGTCCCGGATCAGCTTCTGGGTGTGCAGCGTGGTGGAGCGGCCAGAGGGCCAAGCATAAATTACATCAGGCAGGTTGTTGGCAGCCGCGTAGGCCTCCGTGGCTTGGTGGAAGGGATCGTTGAATTCATCTTGGACCACCAGTTTGATTTCGGGATGCGCTTTTTGAAAGGCTTCCCAAACAACAGAGGTTTCTTCCAGAGCGTTGGCAACGGTTAAGTCACGATAGTTTAGCACGCGCAGTTCAACGACTTCGCCTTCTGCGAGCACTGTGCCAGTGCAAGCAAACAGCATGATGAGCGCCAGAGCAAGAGCCGACAGTTTCCTGAGCTTCATGTAGGGTTTCCCTCCTTCAATTGATCGAGGCTCCCTAGCCCCGTTAGTATATTCATGGTAGCTCGTTTCTTCCCCGTTTGTCAAGGCATATTGCATAGAAAAAGGCCAAAAACGCTGTAATGCACAAGCATCTACAAAATAGAGCAACCGGTGACAATTTGGACAAAAATGGCTCACGGAAAGGCGTATAAACGCTCACTTTTGTGCGGAATCGCCGCTGCCACACCAAAGCACCGCTTGTGTTCAGCGCTTTTTGATGCTATCATAAAACCTCTCGATGCCCGGGCTCCCAAACATCCAAGAACCAAGGAAGGTGCCGCCATGATTGTTCGGAAAGTAAAATCCACAGAACTAAAGCGCATAAAGGAGCTTTTTGCCGTTGCCTTTGAGATCGGCGTGGACAATAGCCAGTCCCCCGAAGAGCTGCTCGCGTCCATCACAGCGAATCCAGAAAGCCGCCTGGACCTCTTTTGGCAATCCCAATGGGCCGCCTTTGAGGACGATGACCAGACCATGATGAGCTGTTTTGCGGCCATCCCTTTTCCGGTGCATTTTGATGGGCATCATTGCACCATGATGGGCATTGGCGGCGTGGCCACCTTGCCCCCCTACCGCCGCCGGGGCGGCGTCCGCGCCTGCTTTGAAAGCGCGCTGCCGGATATGTATCAGGAAGGGGCCGTCTTTTCCTACTTGTACCCCTTTTCCACCGCTTATTACCGCAAATTTGGCTATGAGCTATGCTGCGAACGGAAAAAATACAAGCTGCTGATTCAAATGCTCCCCCGCACTCCGGTTTCCGGCGCTTTCCACCTTGTGGAGCAGGGCAACCTGATGCTTACGGACATTGGGGCCGTGTACCGGGCCTGGCAGGAAACCTATAATATGATGGTCGTCAATGCGGACATCGAATATGCCTGGGTACGCAAGGCCAACCCCTTCAAGGACCAGGAGTTCACCTATGTGTACAAGGCTGCGGACGGCACCCCCAAAAGCTATGTGTCGTTTACCAAGGAAGATACCCCCGATGGGCGTAACCTCCTCTGTCGCCGCTTTTTCTTTGTGGACCCAGAGGGCTTCTATGGCCTGATGAATCTATTTGTCAGCCTGGCCGCCGACCACCGCTACGTCACCTTTGAGGTGCCGGAGGACCAGGAAATCGAACCCCTGCTGCCGGAATGGTCCATGGGGGCTGGGTCCTGCGAACGGGTGCAACAGGGCATGGCCCGGGTGGTGAACGTGGAAAAGGCCCTGCTGCTGGCCAGGGTCCAGGGAAGCGGCCGCCTGGTGCTGGACATCCAGGACGCGCAAATTGCGGAAAACAATGGCCGTTTCGCCATTGCCTATGACCAGGGCCGGGGGACCCAGGTAACCAAAACCCAGGATGCAGCCGATGCCGCCCTGACCATCCAGGAATTTTCCAGGCTGCTGCTGGGCAAGTATGACGTGAACGCCCTACGCTTTTTAAAAGACGTGACCGTCTATACCTCCCCGGAAAAGCTGGCGCCTTTGTTCTACCGCAAGCCTCTGTGCATCACACAGTATTTCTAAGCCAAGGGGTTACCCCGCAGAAGCCTTACAATAAGTAGCGCCTCAGCTTGTCAATCATTTCATCCAGATCAATGGGCTTGCCCAGGTGGTCGTTCATGCCCGCCTCCAGGCAGCGCTCCACATCTTCCCGGAACACGTTGGCGGTCATGGCGATGATGGGGATGTTCTTCGCCCGGGGGTGCTTTTCCATGCGGATACGCCGGGTGGCTTCCAAGCCGTCCACCACGGGCATTTGCACGTCCATAAAAATCAGGTCATAGACCTCGCCGCTCCGCAGGAAAGCATCATAGGCCAGGGCGCCGTCCTCAGCGCAGTCAATTTGCAGGCCCGTCTCCTCCAAAAGGGACATCACAATTTCCCGGTTGATTTCCACATCTTCCGCCAGCAGAATGCGCTTGCCCTGGAAGATGCCGTCCAGCTTGGGCTTCTTTTGCTGCTCCGGCTGGGTTTTGGCCTGACCGATGCACAGGGCGATGCAATCCACCACATCCGACGTGAACAGGGGCTTGGGCATGAACCGGTCCACGCCCACCTCCACCGCCTGGGGCTCGATGTGGGACCACTCCGTGGCGGAAATCATAATCACAATGGTGCTGTCCCCGCACATTTCTTTGATATGGCGGGTCAGTTCAATGCCGTCCATCTCCGGCATGGCCCAGTCCACAAAGATAATTTGATAGGGCTTCCTGGCGGCTTTCAGCTTCTGCAGGGCTTCTTTTCCACTGGCGGCCACATCGCAGGGCAGGCCCAGGGTATCCCCCATATGCATAAAGTATTCCAGGACCTCTGGGGAGTCATCCACCGCTAAAATACGGATGTTTTTCCACTCTGGCGAAGAAATCTCTTTTGTCTGTTCCCGCTGCTGCTCCGCCGCCTTCTCCAGCCAAGCGGTAAACCAGAAGGTGCTGCCCTTCCCCATTTCCGATTCCACGTCGATGGTGCCTTCCATCATTTCCACAATGTTTTTGGAGATGGCCAGTCCCAGGCCCGTTCCGCCAAACTTGCGGGACACGCCTCCATCCGCCTGCTCAAAGGACCGGAACAACTTCACGCGCTGTTCTTCCTTGATACCGATGCCCGTGTCCTGCACAGCCACCTTGATCTTCACCCGTTCGCCCTGGGTTTCCAGCAAATCGGCTGCCAAGGTGATCTGCCCGTGCTCCGGCGTAAACTTCACCGAGTTGGACAGCAGGTTGGTGATGACCTGCGCCATGCGCTGTTCATCCGCAATCAGCACGGCGGGAATGTTCCTGTCAATGCGCACAAAGAAATCCTGCTTTTTTTCCTCAATGCGGAAATTCACCACATTGACCACTTTGCTTAGCATCCGGTCAAAGGTAAAGGCCACGGGCGACAGTTCCAGCTTGCCCGCTTCAATTTTGGACATGTCCAAAATATCGTTGATCACGCCCAGCAGATGGGAGGAGGCGTTGTCAATTTTTTCGATGCAATAGCGCATCTTATCCACATCTTGCGTGTTTTTGGCTATGCTGGACATGCCGATGATGGCGTTCATGGGGGTACGCATTTCATGGCTCATATTGGACAGGAAATTGGTTTTGGATAGGTTGGCCTGCTCCGCCATTTCCTTAGCTCGCAACAGCTCCGTGATATCATGCATCAGCGTGATGGCGCCGCCCACCCGGCCCTCCTCATCCACCATGGGGGTAAAGTGCATTTGGTAATTCCGGGGGGTGCCCCTGCCTCCCATGTCGCATACCAGCGTGGAAAAAACAGTGCCGCGCTTTTGCATAGCCAGCTCAAAATTCTCATCCATTTTGGAGATGCAGCTTTCCATGCCGTACGCGCCCAGCACATCCCGGTAATGGCGGCCATCAATCAAGCCAAAGCTGGGAATGGCGGCTTGCCTCAAAAAGGAGTCCGTGCAATAGGTAAACCCGCCGTTTTGGTCAAACAGCAGGATGATGTCCGGGCTGTTTTCCAGCAACAACCGCATATATTTTTCTTGTCGCTGCCGCTCCTCCGCCAAAATGGCATCCACCTTGGTTTTTGCCTTGGCGAATTCCATGGTGCGGGCCTGCTGCTCTTGCATGCTTCGCATTTGACGGCTCAGCCGCCGGATTTCTCTTTCCAGCTGCGCAATCCTTTCCTGGGCCTCCATCGGCTCGCTGGCTTTTTGCTCGTCGCTCATTGCATCGTCGCTCCCATTCTTGGCTTTAGGTCTCCTGAAACACACAAACGGTGCAGGTAAAATTGTGGAAACGGTTATGAAGCTTCCCCGCTTCCCCATATACAGGGCAAATCTCACCGGCCACATAGCCCAGCTGGCAGGGCAGGCCCTCCGGCATCAGTTTTCGGATGATTTCTTTTTGTTCGTTGGCATCAAAGCCCATGACCAGGTAATGGGAAACGCAGGGGAACGCCACCATGCCTTTTTTATCCGGGATCTCACGGACGGCCTTCATGGCTTCCTCGGTCATGCGCAAAATATCCGCCGACTCTACCGAGCCCACAGCCAAGGTGCCGTTTTCCGGTATCATCCCGCTGCAGCGGGCATAGCCCTCCGGGGTAACAAAATGGATGACACGGGCCACGGATCGGGTGCCGTCGTTAAAATTGATCAGGAAGGGAATGCTGCCCACCCCATCCGTATCCATCGCCCGGGACAGGCCCAGGGTCTTTGCATATTGCTGGAACGTCACCCCGTTGACCTCTTTCATCAAGGTGCCTTCCGCCTGGGTAATGATGGCCTTTTCCTTCTGCACATACTTTTCAGACATGGTGGCCACGTAAAAAACGGGCTTCACCGGGCCAAAGAACAGCAGGGACACCAGCCCCCCCCGAAAGCGCTCCCCGTTGCGCAGGGTGTAGCAGCGGGAATAATCCGTGGTATAGTCCATCACAATGGAGCCAAACACAGGGGCTCCGCCCGAAAGCCGGTCATACGCCTCCAGCACGGTGTCCACTCCCACCGGCGTGGGCAGGGGAAACAGCGGAAGGATCATGCTGGGCTTCTTTTTCCCACCGTCGGTGGCCTGCAAATAACTCTGCTGGAAGGCCTCCGCCCGCATTTCCTCCGCGTGCATGGTGGCAAACTGCACATTGTCACTGGTAAACACGGTAAGGGCCAGCATCAGGCTGTCGTCCATGCCGGTGACCATAGTGGCGGCCAAAGTTCCGCCGATCACTTCAAAGGGCAGCGCTTCCGCAATTTTCTGCGCCACTCCGCTTTCCATAAAATCCGGGTGGCAAAACAACAGCCCGGCAGAATACGCCAGCAGGTTCTTCTCCGGCTGCAATTGCTTCAGAATTTCTCCCAGGGCATATTCCGCGTCATCCGCCTCCAGGGTATAGGCCGTAAGCATTTGAAACAAATAAAACACCTCCCCAGCTGATAAAAAATCCGAACCGAAAAAAATTTCTTCATTATTATAGAGAGCAAAGAAACGATCACTTACAGCGAGAACAAGAACAAAAGGGAAAGAAGATACTGATTCCTGCGCCTTTTGCCAGCGCCAGTATCTTTTGATTATACCATAGTCCCTGCTTTTCTTCTAGATGCATTCCCCTTTGTATGAAAAAGATCACATAAAGAGCAGCCTTTTTCACAGAGAAACCGAGCTGATGGGCTCGGCTTCTTTGCTGCGTATGGATTTGGAGGAGGGAGGGATGAAAGAGAGTCGGGAAGGAAACCTTCCCAAAAGTTTAGAAGGTTTCCACCACAGCGCGCCAGAACCAATTGGCGTTCTCTTCGGTGAGCTCGAACTGGTACTGCGTCGAATTGGTGCTGTTCGGCGCCGGGGTCCAGCCATCTTCGCCATTGACGCTATATTCCCAGGTGATGGTGTAGCTTACGCCCTCGTAGCCGCTCAAAATGGCTTCCAAGGTCACGATTTCGCCATACTGGAAGCTGCCCTGGGCGCCCTGCAGCACGATGGTCACGCTGCGGACAGGCTCCGCCGTGGGGGCCACGGTGGGCTCAAGGGTCGGCTCGAGGGTCGGCTCCAAGCTGGGGTCCACGGAAGGCTCCGCAGAGGGCTCAGCAGTGGGATCGCCAGCGGCAGGGGCCTCCGTGGCGGGGACCTCCGTAGCAGGGGCATGAGTGGGATCGGGCGCATTGGTATGCTCCGCTGCGGGAGCGGGAGCCTCCACCTGCACGGGAGCAGGGGCGGGCGCTTCCGGGGCGGGCGCGGGAGCAGGCGCTTCCGGGGCAGGGGCAGGCGCCTCCACAACGGGAGCGGGCGCTTCCAGGGCAGGGGCTTCCGCAACGGCGATGTTCACGATGCTAACAAACAGCATCAAAGCGAGCATCAGTCCGATCATTTTCTTCATCTTCAAAACTTTCATCGTAGTTCCCTCCGGTGTTTCCTTAGTGTGAAGCGCATATTTCGCAACTTCTGTCCCTATTGTACCCTGTCAAGGTTACACAGGCGGTTGCATGAAGAGCGATTTGAAAAGATTTTTATATTTTTTTCCAGGACTTAGGAGACAATCTCTGAAACCCTTTGTTTTCAACGTTTTTTCTTTCCAATTCCCTCAAAAAATTTGTTTGACAGCGGCTTTTGTCCGTATTTCGGCCTTGTGCTCGCCTTTTGAAAAATCATGTCAATCCGGCATCTTTTGAAGGCTCTGTCACGGTTTGCGATTTGCCGCGCCCGGTGGTTGCTGCTGCCTTCATCCATTTGTAGTAAAAATGTAACTTCTTTCCTGGCGCACCCCTATTATATCATAGAAGCCCGTTTCTTTCCATTCCATTATCTTGTGCCTGTCCAGAGCGCCATATGCTACCCATTGCACATTTGAAGCATCGGGGGAAAAAACGGACCCCCGCGTTTTCATGGGAGTTGGTGTCATCAGCGCTGTTCTTCCGAGAAATCCCAGATGGTTTTGGACCCGGCTTTCCGCCCAATGTAACTTCTGGCTTTTCTGCCCCCTGCCCAACGACTCCCGAAAGAACCCAAAGGGCCCCGGCCTCTTTGGGGACGCCGGGACCTACTTTCCAGCAGAAACGTCTTATTCTTGGGCCAGTTCGCTGGTACAATGGGGGCAACGGGTGGCTTCGTCTGCCACGTCTTCTTTACAATAGGGGCACTTGCGCGCTTCTTTCGTAGAAACAGGCTTGGGAGGCATCAGCTTGGAAACCAACTTCACCAGCAGGAACACGCAAAAAGCCACCAGCAAAAAGTTCAGGAGCGCTTGTAAAAAGGCCCCGTAATTAAAGGTACCCGCGCCTGCGGCCTGGGCCGCTTCAATGGTGGGGTAGCTCTGCCCATTGAGCGCCACGAACAGGCCCGCCAGGTTGACGCCGCCCGTCAGCAGACCAATCAGCGGCATCACTAGGTCATTCACCAGCGAATTGACAATGGCGCCAAAGGCGCCGCCCACCATGACGGCCACGGCCAGTTCCAGAAGATTGCCGCGGGTGCAAAAGGTTTTAAACTCCGTGATAAATTTCTTCATAAAGGGAGGCCTCCTGATTTGATGATGAAGTGGATTTGGCAGAATTGTAGCAGATTTCTTGTGATTGCGCAAGGAGGCTTTGCCTTGCGTGACCTAAAGGAAAGCATTATAATCAAAGTGAGGCCGCTTGTGCCCCGGAACCCATGGAGGAGAGTATGCACAAAATCATGATCGTAGAGGATGACCCCACCATCAGCGGGCTGCTGTGCGACCACCTGCGGCGGTGGGGCTATGACGCCTTTTGTTGCCAAGCCTTTGACGATGTGCTGGGAGATTTTCTGCGCCGCTCTCCGCACCTGGTGCTGATGGATATTTCCTTGCCTTTTTTCAATGGGTACCACTGGTGCGGCAAGATCCGCCAGGTTTCCACCGTGCCCATCCTTTTCCTCTCCTCTCATACGGGCAGTGTGGACCAGGTGATGGCCATGAGCATGGGCGGGGACGATTACATCACCAAGCCCTTTGACTTGGATGTGGCGGTGGCCAAAATCGGCGCGCTTTTGCGCCGGACCTACGCTTTTGCGGGCAGCCAAAACACCCTGGAGCACCGGGGGGCCCTGCTGGACATTGGCCAAAGCGTGCTCTTTCATGGGGAGGCCCGTTTGGAGCTGACCAAAAACGAAAACCGCATTTTGCAGTCCCTTCTGGAAAGCAAGGGCAACACCGTCACCCGGGACGCCCTCATGACCCGCCTGTGGGACAGCGATTGCTTTGTGGATGACAATACCCTCACCGTGAACATCACCCGCCTGCGCAAAAAATTGGAGGACCTGGGCTTGCATGATTTCATTCTGACCCAGCGTGGCGAAGGGTACCGGGTGGGGCCCTCATGAAAAAGCTGCGGCTCTTTTTTCGCGTGCTTTGGGCATACCTGCGCAACTCCTGGCGAAGCATCGGCCTTTGCCTGTTGCTGCCGGGCCTTTTCGTGCTGCTCCACGCTTTGGAGGGAAAGCCGCTGGCGGAAATTTTCTATCCCCTGTTGTTGACCGCTTCCCTGCTGCTGGTGGCCTTCCTTACCACCTTCTTCCGCTTTGCGGGCCGCCAGCTGTTGCTGTGGCAGGCGCTGGCCCATGTGCCCCCGGAAACCAAGGACCTGCCCTTGGCGCAAACCCCTCTGGAAGAAGGGTTTCGCGCCCTGGCCGTGGCCTACGCAGAGCAAAGCCGCGCCCAAGGGGAGGCGGTCCGGCAGGCCCGCCAGGAAAACGAGGATTATTACACCCTGTGGGTGCACCAGATCAAAACCCCCATCTCCGCCCTGCGCCTGATGTCCCAAAGTGAAATGCCCCTGGACCGGGAGCAGCTGCGGCAGGAGCTTTACAAAATTGAACAATACGTGGAAGCCGCTCTCAGCTACCAGCGCTTGCAAAGCCTGCACCAGGACCTGGACCTGCGCCCGGTTCCCCTGCATCCCCTCTGCTGCCAGGCAGTGAAGAAGCTGCGGCCTCTGTTTGTGCACCGTAAGATCCGCCTGCAAATGGAGCCTTTTGCCAGCACCGTCCTATCGGACCCCAAATGGCTGGGCCTGGTGCTGGAACAAATCCTGACCAATGCGCTGAAATACCAGCCGGAAGGCGGCTGCGTCACCGTGTCCTTACAGGGGTCCGGCCTGCTGAGCTTTACGGATGAAGGCATCGGCATCCAGGCGGAGGACGTGCCTCGGGTCTTTGAGCGCGGTTTTACAGGCTTTGTGGGGCGTGGCCACGAAAAAAGCACCGGCATCGGGTTATACTTGTGTAAAAAGGTCTGCGACGCCTTGGGGCACCGCATCTCCCTCACCTCCATCCAGGGCCAGGGCACCACCGTCACCCTGGACCTGTCCCGGAAGGGCTATGAGGATTTTTGATCATCTTACAAAATTGTAAGCCTGGAGGCCCCGTTTGTAAGCCAAAGCCAAGGCGGCCAAAGCGGGCTTTTGCTATACTGGGCCCATCCCCAGAGGATGGAAAGGACGAGAGCCATGGCATTGTTAGAAGTACGGAACCTAAAAAAAACCTATACCTCCCGGTTTGGAGGGCTCAAGGCCGAAGCCCTGCGGGACGTGAGCTTTACTGTGGAAAGCAGGGAGTTTGTGGCCATCATGGGCGAAAGTGGCAGCGGAAAAACCACGCTGCTGAACATTTTGGCCGCCCTGGACCAGCCCACCGGCGGCAGCGTATGGCTGGAAGGCAAAAATTTTGCGGACATTCCCGAAAGCGCCAAGGCCGCCTTCCGGCGGGATCACCTAGGCTTTGTCTTTCAAGACTTTAACCTGTTGGACACTTTTTCCGTCCGGGATAACATTCTGCTGCCTCTGGTGCTGCAAAACCGGCCGGTGCCCGAGATGGAGCAACGGCTGGCCCCGCTGGCGCAAAAGCTTTCCCTGGCCAATCTGCTGGCCAAGTACCCCTATGAAATCTCCGGCGGCCAAAAGCAGCGCACGGCTGTGGCCCGGGCGCTGATCACCGCGCCCCAGATCCTGCTGGCGGACGAGCCTACCGGCGCGCTGGACAGCAAGGCCGCGGGCAATCTCATGCGCATGTTTGAGGGCATCCACGCGGAGGGGCAGACCGTCTTTATGGTCACCCACAGCGCCCAGGCCGCCAGCTATGCCTCCCGGGTGCTGTTCATCAAGGACGGCCAGCTGTTTCACCAAATGTACCGGGGGGACCAAAGCCGGGAGGCATTTTTCCAAAAAATCGTCCATGCCCTCACCGCGCTGACCGACGGAGGTGAGGCGGGTGACTAAGTTCCTTTCCCTGCGGCTGGCCTGCTCCAACCTGCTCAAAAACCGCAGCAGCTACTTTCCCTTCCTCTTTGCCTCGGCCATGCTGGTGTTCACGGTCTATACCTTTGCCTCCATGGCGCTGAACCGAGGGCTGGCGCAGTTTGCCGGCACCATCTTTTCCTTCATGCTGATTCTGGGCCTGGTCATCGTCTGCTTCTTTGCCGCCATTTTTCTGTTTTACGCCAACAGTTTTTTGATCAAGCGGCGCAAAAAGGAGCTGGGCTTGTACAGCATTTTGGGCATGGAAAAGCGGCACATCGCCAAGGTGCTGCGCTGGGAGCTAACTATCAGCTGGTTCTTGTCCACAATCATTGGCCTGCTTCTTGGCCTGCTGCTGAGCCGGTTGTTATTCCTGCTGGTTCAATGGCTTTTGCAAACGCCGACCCCGTTATCCAGCCAGTGGAACCCCTACGCCTTGCTGGGCACGGCTCTTCTCTTCGCCGCGCTGTTCTTTTTGTTGAAGCTATACAACACCTGGCAGGTGCGCTCCGTCAGCCCGCTGGCTCTGCTGCAAGGCTCCCAGGTGGGCGAAAAGGAGCCCAAATCCCGTTGGCCCTTGGCCATCCTGGGCTTTGTCTGCCTGCTGGCCGGCTATGTGCTGGCCCAATGGGTGAAGAACCCCATCACCGCCATGGTGATTTTTTTCGCCGCCGTCCTGCTGGTGATCATCGGGACCTATTGCCTCTTCATGGCGGGCAGCCTGACCGTGCTGAAGCTGCTGAAAAACAACAAAAAATTCTACTACCAGTCCCGCCACTTCATTACCGTATCCGGCATGCTGTACCGCATGAAACAAAACGCCGCGGGGCTGGCCAGCATCGCCATCCTATGCACCATGGCCATGGTGACGGTGGGCACCACGGTGGCCCTTTATAGCGGCTCCGAAAAAATGCTGAGCGAAATGTACCCTCACGATCTGCTCATCACCTGCCCTTCTGCGGAGGCCATGGAAAGGACCCGCACCGCCGTCCAGGACTGCGCCGTGGAGACCGGGATGGCCCTTTCGGATTTGAAGGCTTTTGAAAGCTACCAGGTGGCCCTGGGCCTCAAGAACGGCCGCCTCTGGACCAACGATAACCTGCGGCAGATGGGCCTGGACGAAGCCAATACCCTGCTGGACGCGTTTCTTTTGACCGAGGCCAGCTACGCGCAGTTGCAAGGGGAGCCTCTGGGCCTCCCGGAAAATACCATCGGCTGGGATACCTCCAGCTTTCCCCTGCCCCAGCCCATCTCCATCCAGGGCGTTGCCTATTCCTTCCAACCGCTGCCCCCCAGCCATTTCCGCCTCTCCATGACCGTCCTTTCCGCCGCCCGCGCCGCCTGCCTCGTGGTGAGGGACGAAGCCGCCGCCACCCAGTTATTACAGGCCCTGGGCGCCACACCGGAGGATTTCTCCCATCCGGTGTATACCGTGCAGACCAATGTGGCCGGTGGCGAAGAGGCCCAAGACGCTTATGTGGCGGCTCTGAAAAACCGTTTGCCCGCCGAAGATACGCGCCACCTCATCCAAAAAAGCACCCAGCGGGCCGGACTTCTCAGCCTCTATGGCGGGTTCCTGTTTGTGGGCCTCTTCCTGGGCCTGCTGTTTATGATGGCCACAGGCCTCATCATCTATTTTAAGCAGATCAGCGAAGGGTACCAGGACCATGACCGCTTCATCATCCTTCAGCAGGTGGGCATGAGCCAAAAGGAGGTGCGGGGCACGGTGCGTTCCCAAATCCTCCTCGTATTCTTCCTGCCCCTGGCGGTGGCCGTTTGCCATGTGGCAGGCTCTTTGCATATGATGATTTTGATGCTGCAGGCCTTTAGCCTGGTGGATGCGGCCTTTGTGACCCTCAACGCATTTTTGGCCGCTGCGGGCATCGGGGCGTTGTATGCTTTCTTTTACCTGCGCACCGCCAAGACCTATTACCGAATGGTGCGGTTTTAGAGCAAATTCCGAAAACGTAGCCACAGGATATGCGAGAGATTTTTCCCTGGCGCTCAGCCGAGGAAGGGAGGCATAGTGGTGCTATGCTGACCGGACGAGGCAACGCGCCGGGGGAAAAGATCCGAAAAGACTGTGCTATGTTTTTGGAATTTGCTCTAAAAAAGGGGCCAGGATTTCCCTGCGGCCCCTTTTTCTTTTGTAGGAATGCTTTACGCAGCGCCTTCCGCGTTGGCGTCCAAATGCGCCAGGATCAGCAGCAAATTGCCTCCCAAGAGCAGCGTCAGGAAGAAGAAGTTCACCGCAACAGCCACCATCAACGTGATCGGCAGGGCTATGACGAGGAACATCAAAAAGGAAGTCACAAGCATTCCCACTGCGCCCACCAGAATCATGGTGCCAAAGTACCGCCGGGCCAAAGCCATGCAGCGGTCACGCCGGAAAATGAGGGCCAAGGGCAGTAGCAGCAGCAGCGACAGCGCAGCCAGGACCAGGCTGGCCGTCTGGACGCCTTCCGCCAGCTCCAAGGTCAGCACTCCGGCAAATAGCAGCACAAAGATGAGGGCCGCCAGCAGAATCCCTATGATGAGTACGCACAGGGCCTGCTTCGCGTAGCGATACATGATATCATCACTCTTTTCCATGGAATTTGGGAGATCTCCCCCAAGGCCATGGTATGCGGCGGCCTGTTTTCTGCGCCTGGTTTTTAGAATTTGCTCGATCAGGAACAGCCTGAGGCAAAATGCCACAGGCTGTTCCTGACTGCCAAAAAACCGATTTCTCGGGAGGTTTGGAGGGGCCGCAGCCTCAAACTCGCCCAAGTGGGCACCCTTACTTTGGCGATAGCAGAACAGCCTGAGGCAAAATGCCACAGGCTGTTTGAAACGTCAACCATCGAAAGGACTCGCCTTCACAGTAGCGTCTACGCTTTAGGAACCTCACGCAAAGATCAACATCTTACACATCTGAACATCTTCATACTGTTCTGCTAAAAAGCAGACAGGTTGGCGCTTTTAAAGAAAAGCCCCGGGCGTGGGTCCGGCCGTTTGCTTGGCTGCCGTTTCACTCCTATCATGCCCATAGCGCCGCCCATTATGCAGCCTTTTTTTCTTGGCAAAACTTTCTTTTTGGCAGGAGTCCCCCTTCTCTGGGGAGAAATGAAACAAACTATGGTTTTTTAAGGAGGCGCTCATGACCCATCCTCTGGACCGGTTGGATCCTGCCTCGGCCTCCTTTGCGGAAGGCGAGGCGATTTTTCGGCGCGGCAATGTCACGCTGGTGGCCCGGGAGGCGGACGCCCTGTCGCTTTGGGTGGGCGCCTCTCCCCCCCATGAAGTGTCCCTCCCCGCCAATGGCTCACCCCTTTGCAGCTGCGGCCAGGGAAACCTGCCGTGCCCCCATGTGGTGGCGGCCCTTTTTGCCGCCCAGGAGGATGGGGCCCTCTCCCAACTAGCCCAGGCCCACGCCCTTTCCACCGGACAAAAAATGCTGGCCGCCCTGGGCCGGGTGATGCCCGGCAGCGAAAGCGTCCGCATCACCCCTGCCCTGCGGCTGTTTCCGGACGGCCGGGTGGGCCTGGGGCTTTCCATCGGCCAGGAGCGCATGTACGCGGTAAAAAGCATCGCGGAACTGCTGGGAAGCTATACCCAGGGGGTGCCGCTGCCCCTGGCCGCCAAGTTCCTGTACCAGCCCACCCAAATGCGCTTTTCCAAAGAGGACGAGCGCTTGCTTTCCATTCTGCTCAGCCATATCCGCCCCAAATCTCCCTCCGGCGAAGAAGCGTTTTCCCTGGAAGGGGAGGAGGACCCGGTCCCCGGCCCCCCGGTGGAAGGGCGTTACGCTTTGCTTTCCGGCGCATTTTTACAAAGCGTGCTCCGCTATTTTGAAACCCACTCCTTTCTGTTGCTGGACGGCGTGGACAAGCAATCCCAGTCCGGCATCCGAACGGTGGAGGTGCCCCTCTGCTTTACCGTATCCCTGCTGCCCGGCGAGCTCAGCGTGTCCGCCACGGGCACGGAAGGCTTGCGCCTCATCACCGCCGACGCCCGCTATGTGCTGCACGAGGGCAAGGTGGTTCATTTGCACAGCGCCCAGGCCCGGGTCTGCCAGCTCTTGCTGCTGGAGGGCCACCATTTCAGCTATGACGCCAAGGACGCCGAGGATACCCTGGCCACCCTGCTGCCGGCGCTGTCCACGGTGGGCACGGTGCTTCCCTCCCCGGAGCTGGAGGCCCGGCTCATCACAGCGCCTTTTCGGCCCAAGGTGTACCTGGATTTGGTGGACGGCAATGTGGAGGCCCGGCCGGAGTTTGCCTACGGCGATGTGGTGCTGTATCCCTTCGCGGGGAGGCAGGAGGGGGCGGAAGAAGCCCTCGGCGAAACCGCCACGCCCTTGGAAACCGCTGTCCAGCCTTCCCTGCTTCCAAAAACCAGCCTGCCCCCGGGCCGCTTGTTGCTGCGGGACGGCCGGGCGGAAAGCGCCCTGCTGGACTTTTTTTCCGACGCGGGGTTCGTGGTGCGGGGCCAGCGCATCCTTCTGCGGCGGGCCAAGGATATTTTGGCCTTCTGCACCCAGGGGGTTCAGGAACTGGGCAAGCGCTGCGAGGTCTATGCCTCCACCGCCTTTGAAAAAATCAAACCCCGCCGGTTTGCGGGCCGGGCCGCTTTCCGCATGCGGGGCGGCAAGCTGGTCTTTACCCTGCTGGAAGAAAGCGGCCAGGCCCCGGAGCTGCTCCCCTTGCTCACCGCCATCCGGGACCGGCAGCATTACGTGCGGCTGAAAACCGGGGAGTTTTTGGACATCCGGGACATGGCGGCCTTTTCGCCCATCGCCCAAGAGCTGCTGGACGCCGCCGCCCTGGACGACCCCACGGCGGGGGCCGAAGCCCAGGAGCTGCATTTTACGGCCTACCGCTCCGCCTACATGGTCAGCATGCTGCGCATGGCGGGCATCCAGGCCCAGGCGGACCAGCAGGTGGAGCAAGCCATGGAGGCCCTTACCGACGCTTCCGCCCAGGCGGAGGAGTATGTGCCCCCGCGTCTGCTGAAAAAACTGGTGCCTTACCAGCGCCGGGGCGCGGGCTGGCTCCTGTCCCTGTTTGACGCGCGCATGGGCGGAATCTTGGCGGACGAGATGGGCCTGGGCAAAACCGTGCAGGTGATTGCCGCCCTCTCCGCGGCCAAGCGGAAAAACGGACGGCAGCGAAGCCTCATCGTCACGCCCACCTCGCTCATTTACCACTGGCTGGCGGAGTTCAAGCGCTTTGACGAAAGCCTCGCCGTGCGGGTGGTCAGCGGCCACCGGGAGGAGCGCCGCCAAACCATCGAAGCCATTCAGGCTGACGAAGAAGTGGATGTGATCCTCACCAGCTATCCCCTTTTGCGGCGGGATATCGACCTGCTGCGGGACATCCCCCTGCGCTTTGCCATTTTGGACGAGGCCCAGTTCGTAAAGAACGCGCAAAGCCGGGGGGCCGCCGCTGCCAAGGAGCTAAACGCCCTGGTCCATATTGCCCTGACCGGCACCCCCATGGAGAACCACACCGGCGAGCTTTGGAGCATCTTTGATTTTGTGCTGCCGGGCTATTTGGGCACCCAGGCCACCTTCCTGCGGCGGTACGGCGGCGGGGAGCGGGCCGAGGAGCTGCAGGAGCGCATCCGGCCCTTCCTCATGCGCCGCCTGAAAAAGGAAGTGCTGGCGGACCTGCCCGTGAAGCATGAGCAAAGCCTGTACGCGGCCATGACCCCAGAGCAGGCCCAG
This sequence comes from Eubacteriales bacterium, assembly GCA_031549415.1. Lineage (GTDB taxonomy): Bacteria > Bacillota > Clostridia > Christensenellales > Aristaeellaceae > Limiplasma. The sequence continues at coordinate 21,468 of JAVBPU010000036.1, forward strand.
GTGTACTACCAGCTGCTGGGCACCCTGCGGACCCATGTGGGAGAGGCTTTGCAGCAAGGCTCTTTGCCCCGGGCCCGGATGCAGGTGCTAAGCATCCTGTTAAAGCTCCGCCAGGTCTGTTGCCATCCCAAGCTGTTTTTGCCCGATTATGAGGGCACCAGCGGCAAGCTGGAACTGCTGATCCAAACCGTCCATTCCGCCATCGGGGACAAGCGGCGCATGCTGGTTTTTTCCCAATTCGTGGGCATGCTGCAGATCATTCGCAAGCGTCTGGCCCGGGAAGGGGTTAAAACCCTATACCTGGACGGGGAAACCAAGCCCGAGCTGCGTCAGGAGCTGTGCGACCGCTTCAACGGCGGGGAAGGACAAGTGTTCCTCATCTCCCTAAAGGCGGGAGGTACCGGCCTGAACCTGACCGGGGCCGATTTGGTGATCCATTACGACCCCTGGTGGAACCCCGCCACCGAGGACCAGGCCACGGACCGGGCCCACCGCATCGGCCAAACCCGGGACGTGGACGTGCTGCGGCTGATCGCCCAGGGCACCATCGAGGAAAAGGTGACTGAGCTGAGCAAGCGCAAGCGGGCTGTGTTTGACCGGGTGGTGCTGGCGGGGGAGACCGCCCTGTCCAGCCTCACCGAAGAGGACATCCGTGCGTTGTTTTTCTAACCTGGCACTTTGCGGAACTTGGGAAAGGAGCGTGCCCTATGTGCGGACGGTACTTCCTGGACCTGGACGATGACAGCAGCGAAAAGCTGCGGGTCATTGTGGAAGAGCTGAACCGGGGCGGCCTGGCCGATGGGGAACCGCTGCCCAAAGGCGAGGTTTTCCCTTCCAACCTAGCCCCGGTCATCGTGGCGAAAGAAGGCGGCGGGTTTACCGTGGGGCTGATGGGCTGGGGCTTTCCCCGGTTTCAGGGCAACGGGCTGGTCATCAACAGCCGCAGCGAAAAGGCGGAGGTGACCCCCCTGTTTCAGCAGGCGGTGCGCTCCCGGCGCTGCCTGGTCCCTGTCCAGGGCTTTTACGAATGGAAACGCGGCCCAGCCGGCGCAAAAACCAAGCAGCGGTACGCCTTCACCTTGGCCCAGAGCGGCCCGGGTGAGCTGATGTACCTGGCCGGGGTGTATGGCGCTTTCCCGAATGGACCCGCAGGGGAGCCAGTCGATCGTTTTGCCATCATGACCCAGGCGGCGGACGCCCAGATGGCCCCCTACCATGACCGCATGCCCGTGATCCTGCGGGAAGAATCCATCAAAAAAGCCTGGCTGGCCTCCTCCGCTGTGCCTTATGAAAGCCTGCGGGGCCATTTTTTGCCGCCCCGCCTTCTGGTCACTGCGGCCTAGGCCTCGCAGCTTGCACTTTTTCTGTTTTTCTTGGGCTACCGCCCCTTCCTGGCCAAAAATGGAAAAAGCGGTTGACAAGCAAGGCGAAAGTCGTTACAATATCCCATGTCTGGTTTACGAGGCGCATGCGGACATGCGGGTGTAACTCAATGGTAGAGTTCTAGCTTCCCAAGCTAGCTACGTGGGTTCGATTCCCATCACCCGCTCCAACCGCATAAAACCGAACCGGATTGGCAATAGGGTTTACGATTTTGAAGGAGGGCTTTCCACCATGGCAAAGGCAAAGTTTGAACGGAACAAGCCGCACGTAAACGTCGGCACGATTGGACACGTGGACCACGGCAAGACGACGCTGACCGCCGCCATCACCATGACGCTGGCGCAGCTGGGCGAAGCCAAGGCAATGAAGT
>JAVBPU010000033.1:0-24870 GCA_031549415.1 Eubacteriales bacterium
CTTTCTTTTTCTGTCGTGTTTGTTTCGCTGCGGGCGGGTGGGTTGTTTCCTTTCCTGGTGGGTGGGGGGCGGTGTGGCCCCCCCCCCCCGTCCCCCGTCCCCCGTCCCCCGTCCCCGTCACTCCCCCAGATGTTTGCGAAGGGTGGCCCGCACCGCGCCTTTTCCGCCCAGCTCTTCCACAAAATAGGCTTCAATCCGCTGGGAAAGGCCCGCCTGGACCAAGTCGAGGCCGAAAATGGACGCGTTGCTGAGAATCTCTTTCAACTGGCCCTGGTATGTGCCGGGATCGTTCCAGGTGATGCCTTGCAGCAGTCTCTGCAACTCCTCTTTCATGGGATCGGCGGATACTTCCATGGGATTCCCTTGGTCGTCCACGGCCAGCAGGTACCGCATCCATCCGGCCAGGGCCAGGGGCAGGGCGACAAGGGTGCTTAGGTCCCGTCCTTCGGCCAGGTAGCTTTTGATGGTTTCGCCAAAGCGGATACCTACCTTTTGGGAGGTATCCGTGGCAATGCGCTGGGGCGCGTCGGGCATGAAGGGATTGGGCAGCCGTTCCTTCACCACCTCATCAATGAAGGCCCGGGGGGACAGAATGCCGGGATCGGTCACCACGGGCAGGCCTTCCTGGTACCCCAGGCGGGTGACGAGGCTTACGATGTCCGGGTCCTTCATTTCATCGCAGATCAGGGTGTATCCCAGGAGGCAGCCGTACACGCTCATGGCGGTATGCAAGGGGTTCAGGCAGGTGGTCACCTTCATGCGCTCGGTCTTGTTCACAGTGTCCCGGTCCGTCAGATAAACGCCGACCTTTTCCAGCGAGGGCCGTCCGTTGGGAAAGCGGTCCTCGATGACCAAATACTGCGGCTTTTCCGCATTCACAAAGGGCGCAATGTAGGTGTTCTTCGAGGTAATGATGGGATGCATGTCCTCAATGCCCTGCTTTTCCAGCATGTCCTCCACCGCCTGGGCGGGGCGGGGCGTGATCTTGTCAATCATGCTCCAGGGGAAGGAAACCAGGCTTTCATCCGACAGATAACGGACAAAGCCTTCGTCCACAAAGCCATTTTGCTGCCAGGCCCCGGCCACTTCCAGCACGCTGGCTTTCAGCTTTTCGCCGTTGTGGGAGCAGTTGTCCATGCTGACCACCGCCAGGGGGCGCTTTCCGGCCTGGTAACGTTGGTACAGGCCCGCCGCCACAAGGCTCATGGCATGGCAGGGTTTTTCCGGGCCAGTCTGCATATCGCGTTCCACAATGGGCAGCAGGCTGCCATCCGCCCGGCGCAGGGCATACCCCTTTTCGGTAATGGTAAAGCTGATAAGCTGCAAACTGGCCGCGCAGAACACTTCCATCAGCCGCCTCATCTGCGCCCCGTCGCCGCTGTCCGCCTTGAGGGATTCGGCCACAGAGGCAATGATCTGGTTGCTGGTGGTGGCGTCCGCATGGAGCGTGACGCTGAGGGTCAGCTGATCAAAGGGGGTGTAGATTCGGTCGATGATATCATAATCAAAGGTGTCCGCGGCAAGGATGCCGCGATCCGCCAGCCCCTGATGCAGAAGGCCCTGCTGAAGGGACGCGATGAAGCCGCGAAAGATATTGCCTGCGCCAAAATGTAGCCAGATGGGGGCCTCCTTTGTCCTTTGGACCATGGCAGGCACATCGTAGGCGGGCAAAGTGACCCCGGCCTTTTTCCATCCGGCGGTGTTTTGTAAGGAAGCAAGGTTCATTTTCATAGGCAATACACCCCTTCTCAAACGCAAATTAGCCCTTTGCCTTGGCGTTCTTCTCCATGGCCTCCCATAAACCGTTCAAATAGGCGACGCCCAGGGCGCGGTCATACAGGCCATAGCCGGGGCGGGCTTTTTCGTCCCAAATCATGCGGCCGTGGTCGGGGCGAATATAAGCGTCCGGGCAGGTTTCATAGGCGGCCTTCACCACCTCATACATGTCCAGGTCGCCATCGGAGGAAAGGTGGCTGGACTCGCGGAATCTGCGGGGCCCCAGGTGCTTCACGTTGCGAAGGTGAAGGCAGGCTACCCGGCCCATTTGGCCATAGTGACGGATGAGCTCCGGAATATTGTTGTCCGGGTTCGACGCCAGGGACCCGGAGCACAGGCACAGGGCATTGCTGGGAGAATCGTGGAGCGCCAGAATTTTGTCAAAGTCCGCCTGGCTGTGGGCAATGCGGGGCAGGCCAAAGATGGGCCAGGCCGGGTCGTCCGGGTGGCAAGCCATCACCACGCCGCATGCCTCGCAGGTGGGAAGAATGCCCTCCAGAAAGTACTTGTAGTTTTCCCGGAGCTTTTCCGTCGTGATGCTTTCATATTGTTGCAGCGTCTGTTCCAACACCGCCAACCGCTCCGGTTCCCAACCGGGCAGAGAAAAACCGTGGGAATCCTCGGCGGTTTTGCGGACGATTTCCAAAGGTCCCAGGTCCCCCAGGTCCTTTTCATCGAAGTAAAGGCTGTTGGAGCCGTCCTCCTCAATGGTGCGGGCCAAATCGGTTCGCAGCCAGTCAAACACGGGCATAAAGTTGTATACAATCACCTTCACGCCGTATTGGGCCAGATTGCGGATGGTGATGCGGTAGTTCTCAATGTACTCATCGCGGGTGGGGAGGCCCATTTTGATATCCTCATGGACGTTGACGCTTTCGATCACCTCGCACTCCAACCCGGCCGCGTGTACTTCGTCTATGTATGCCTTGATTTCTTGCTGGGTCCACACCTCCCCGGCAGGCTTATAGTCCAAAAAGCCCATCAGGCCGGTCATGCCTGGAATCTGCTTGATTTGGCGCAAGGTCACCGTGTCGCTTCTGGATCCAAACCACCGAAAGGTCATTTTCAATGATCACACCTCAATTTCTGTTTTATCCTCAAACGCGAAAGCGTTCTTTCCCAAAGGAAACCTTCTCTATCGGCCACGCATGAAAGGGGACCCCTGGTTCTCATAGGTGGACAGGTTATGCTTGATGATGATGCGCGTTTCCACGTGCTGCAATGGCTGGGCTGGCAACCAACCCTCCAGCACATGGCGGGCCAGCAGATGGGCGGCGTCATAGGCCTGCTTGAAGGGGTCCTGAAAAAGAAGCGCATCCACCCAGCCCTCCCGCAAAGCCTCCAGCGAGCCGCCCCCCACGTCAAAGCCAATGAGCACAATATCCTTGCGGTTCAGCTCCTTCAGCGCGGCAATGGCGCCAATGGTGCTGGAGTGGCCCGTGCAGTACACGCCGCGCATGGTGGGCACCTGGGAAAGCGCCGTATGCATGTTTTTCGTGGCAACGGCGGGCACGCTGCGGCATTCCGCGCAGGGATAGAGCAGAATCTCCGGATACTCGGTATGAATGACCTCACAGAAGCCGCCAAACCGCTCGGAAAAGGGATTGGCTTGGATAAAATTGCCCATAACGGTAACGCCGCCCTGCCCGCCCAAAAACCGCCCCAGCAATTCCGCGCCCATCCGGCCGGACTGCAGGGAATCATTGCCCACGTAAAAAAGGCGCTGGCTTTCCGGGGCATCCGTGTTGAAGGTGATGATGGGGGTACCGCTGCGGGACAGGCGGTCCATTTCTTGGCTGCTGACCCGCCCTGCCGCGTTCACGGCCAGCCCGTCATAGTCTCCGTGCGCCACGCGGGCCAGTACCTCGGCCTGCTCCACAGGGTCCTGGCTATGGTGGCGGATTTTCTCCACCTGCACGCCGTAATCCAGCAGCTCCTCGGCAGCGGCGTCCACGCCGTCATCAATATCCGCATAAAAGGAAGCGGGCTGCAAAGGGTACACAAACCCAATTTTGGTGACGCGCTTGCGGCCCAGCGCACTGGCAAAGCGGTTGCGCTTGTAGCCTAGCTCCTGGGCAGCGCTCAGCACCCGCTCTTTCGTCTCCGGATGGATGCCAGGGCGGTTGCTGAGGGCGCGATCCACCGTTCCGATCGACGTACCCACGTGCTCGGCGATCATTTTTAACGTGATTTTCACGGTATTTGACGGCATAACGCCCCACTTCCCGCGCAAAAAGCACCTGCGCTCGTTTCATCTATGCTCATTCTACCATAAAGACAAGGTTTTGCACAAGTGAAAAAGTATATTAATTTGTGAACGTTCACAACCAGCCATGCAGCAATAGGCCTTAAAATCCAGTAAAGTGCCAAAGTCCTACCCTTGTGAAATCTCTGACTCATTGTATTGATTGAACAAAAAAGGAACGGGGTGCTTGACAAAGGGATCACAAAGAGATATAATTCAAAACAGAAAGCGTGAATGTACACGATGTGAAGTTAAATGTAACGAAATTTAACGGAAAAACATCGCGCCCAAAGGAGCGTATGCCCGCATGAGCGAAGAGCTGTTTCGCATGGAAGGTATTTCCAAGACGTTCCCCGGCGTGAAGGCGCTCGATAACGTCTCTTTTTCGGTGAACAAGGGTGACGTGCACGGGCTGGTGGGTGAAAACGGAGCGGGGAAGTCCACGCTGATGAAGATCATGACCGGCGTGTACAAAGCCGATGCCGGGGACATCTATATCGAAGGCAAAAAGGTGATCATTGACTCGGTAGCCAAGGCCCACGAGCTGGGCATCAGCATTATCTTTCAGGAGATGACCCTCTGCCGCCATATGTCGGTGGCGGACAATATTTTCATTGGCCGCCCTCATGGGAAAGCCGGGTTCATCAACGACGCCGCCATGCACAAAGCGGCGGCGCAGATTCTGCGGGACTTAGGCATCGACATCAATACCCACACCATTGTGGCCAGCCTCAGCGTCGCCAAACAACAGATGGTGGAAATCGCCAAGGCCATCTCCTACAACAGCCGGATTTTGGTGCTGGATGAGCCCTCCTCCACCCTGACCGAGCGTGAGATTCAGCAACTGTTTGGCATCATCCGCAACCTGCAAAAAAAGGGCGTGGGAATGGTGTACATTTCCCACCGCATGGAAGAGCTGGAAAAGATCTGCGAACGCGCCAGCGTTCTGCGGGACGGCCAGTATATCGGCACCTGTGAATTGAAGGATATTACCATGAACCAGCTGGTCAATATGATCGTGGGCCGCCCGCTGGAAGATAAATATCCCAAGTATCAGCGTAAAATGGGCGAAATTGCGCTGGAGGTGAACCATCTCAAGGCGCACAACCGGTTGGCGCTGCATGTAGACCACTTCCACGTGCGCAAGGGCGAAATCCTGGGCATTTCCGGGCTGGTGGGCGCCGGCCGCACCGAGATCATGCGCTGCGTCTTTGGCGCGGACAAGGCCCAGCACAAAGAAATCAAAATCAATGGAAAGCCCGTCAAAGTCGAGTCCCCCATTCAGGCCATCGCCCAGGGCATGGCCTATGCCACCGAGGACCGGAAGTACGATGGATTGGCTTTGGATTTGGACGTGTCCTATAACACCAACATGGCGCATTTGCGCGCGCTGACCCGCTTTGGCTTCATTGATGACAAGGCGGGAGCCAAGAACGCGGAAGAGTACCGGCAGCTGATGCGCACCAAGACCCCCTCCATCCACCAGCAGGCCAAAAACCTTTCCGGCGGGAACCAGCAAAAGGTGGTCCTTTCCAAATGGCTTTGCAATAACGCGCAGATTTTGATTGTAGACGAACCCACCCGCGGCATTGACGTGGGCGCGAAGTTTGAAATCTATCAGCTTTTTAACAAGCTAAGCGATCAGGGCGTGGCCATCATCATGATTTCCTCTGAACTGCCGGAGATCCTGGGGATGAGCGACCGGGTGCTGGTGATCCACGAGGGCGGCATCAATGGCGAACTGGTGACCAAGGATACCAACCAGGAAGAACTGCTGTATCTCGCCGCCGGGTACAACAAGCTAGAGGGCAAACCAGCCCCGACAGTTGCATAAGGAGTGTAGCCACATGGAAAAGGAAAAATCCGGGCTGATGAAAGTTTACGGGAATCTTGGCATTGCGACGAAGCGGGCGTTTTTCTCCCTGTTCCTTTTGGCAGGCTTGGTGGTGCTCTTTGCCGTGCTGGCGCCGGGGAAGTTTCTTTCGGAGAAAAACATTCAAAACCTGCTCCAGCAGATCGTGACCTACGCCATTATTGGCTGCGGTTTGACTTTCTGCCTGGTCTGCGGCGGAAACGACCTGTCGGCGGGCGCTTCCATGGCGTTGTCGGGAATCATTGTGGTCTCGTTGCTGGTGATGGGCTGGCCCATGTGGCTCTGCATCACCCTGTGCCTGCTGATGGGGGTCCTGACGGGCATCATGAACGGGTTCTTTATCGAAATTCTAGGGGTGATCCCCTTTGTGGCCACCTTGGGCACCCAATGGGTGTACCGGGGTCTGGCCAACGCGCTGGTGAACGGCGCGCCGGTGTACACCCAGGACATCCCCAGCCAACAGGTGCAGGCCGACTTTTATGTGCTGGGCGGCGGACGGTTTGCAAGCGGCTTGCCCTACAGCGTGATCATCATGCTGGTGTATGCTTTGATTCTGGGCATTCTGCTGGCCAAAACCAGGATCGGGCGGCAGATTTATGCCTGCGGCTCCAACCTGGAAGCGGCCAAGCTTTCCGGCATTAACGCGGTGGGTACGCGGATGTTTGCCTATTGCATGTCCGGCTTTTCGGCGGCCATTTGCGGCATTCTGGTGGCCTCCCGCCTGTCCTCCGCGCAACCCATGGCTGGGAACGGCTATGAAATGGAAGCCATTGCCGCCGCGGTTCTGGGAGGCATCGCCATTACGGGCGGTGAGGGAAACATCCTCAACACCATCATCGGCGCACTGATGATGGGCGTGATCCGCAACGGCCTCAACCTGGTGGGCGTCAATTCCTACTGGCAGATGGTGATTATCGGCCTGATTCTGGTCATTGCCGTGGCCAACCAGATGCGCCGCCACCGCAAGAGCGGCTCCACCGCGCCCTCTCCGGTTCAGGTTCTCCTCCAGCGGCTTTTCAGGTCCCCCAGAAGCGAATCCGTTAGTTAACTGGTGAGATCACCAGAAACTATAGAAAAATCATTAGGAGGATCAGCCCATGAAGAAACTGTTAGCTCTTGCCCTCGTGTTGGTTATGACGCTTAGTGTTATGGTATCCGTCCAGGCTGCCGAAGCCCCCAAGACCATCTATGTAATCGTGAAGGTGTTGGGCAACCAGTATTGGTCCATCGTGGAAGCGGGCGCCAAGAAGGCCGGTGAGGACCTGGGTTGCAACGTGGTTGTCATTGGCACCGCTGCCGAGTCCGAAGTCGAAAAGCAGGTCGCTCTGCTGCAGGATGCCGTGACTTCCCAGGCCGATGGTATCGTGATCGCGCCCCTGGACCGCAAAGCGATGGCGACCCCCATTTCTGAGCAGTTCAAGTCTGGCATTCCCATGATCTTGATTGACTCTTCCGCCGACACCGAGGACTACAGCGCCGCTTACCTGACCAATAACATTGAAGCGGGCAAGCTGGCTGCCGAAGCCCTGCTCACCAAGCTGAAGGCCAAGAGCGTTCCCGAAGACAAAGAGGGCGTCATCGCCATCACCATCGGCTCCACCGGCTCCCAGGCGATCATCGACCGCAATGCGGGCTTCAAAGAGTACTGGGATGCCAATGCCCCCACCACCTGGAAAGTGCTGTGGGACGAAGTGAAAGTGAACGACGGCGACGCTGCCAAAGCGCTGGCTTTCGGCCAGGACTTCATCACCGCGTACCCGAACCTGATCGCTCTGTTCGCTCCCAACAACGGCTCTACCGTTGGTTTCGTTAAGGCTCTGGAAGAGTCCAAGCGCACGGACATCTCCATGGTCGGCTTCGATTTCTCCGCCGAGATGGAAGGCATCGTTCGCAATCCCGAGTTCAACGTGGCCACCATTCTGCAGCGGCAGTACTTCATGGGCTACGACGGAGTGGCCAAGGCCCTCGAATTGGCCAATGGCGGCACCGTGACCGAGAAGGTCGTTGACACGGGCGTGATGGTCGTGGACGGCGCCAACGTGGATTCCGCGGAAGTGAAGGCTGTGACGGGCAAGTAAGCTTACGCTTCACAACTAAAGGTACTAATCATCAAGGCCGGGTGCAGAAATGCGCCCGGCCTTGATCGTTAGCGCAAATTCCAAAAACGTAGCCACAGGATTTGCGAGAGATTTTTCCCTGGCGTTCAGCCGAGGAAGGGAGGCATCCTGGTGCTATGCTGACCGGACGAGGCAACGCGCCGGGGGAAAAGATCCGCAAAGACTGGGCTATGTTTTCGGAATTTGCTCTAACGGCATAGCCCTTTCTTTGCATGGGATGATGGGATAGAACAGCCACGCAAATATACGTGGCTGTCAAGCTTTTTCGCCCAATGAAACGCGCCTGTCCTCCAACTGGTGGATGGTAAGCTCAACCTTCTTTGGTATTTACCGATTCAGCCCTGCTTTTGTTGATGAAATAAGCCGTCAGCGCAACCACCAAAACCGTCATGGGATCGCCCAGGAGGAAAACCAGCCAGTAGAGCCTCTTGAAATCAAGAAAAAGGAGGCCCAAAAGCTTTGACAGAATTTTGAGCGCAAAAAAACTGACCATAGGATATTCACGATTCGTAATGATTTTTCAGGGATCTGGTCGCTTATTTTTAGGCCGAAATCACGGATCATGTAATGGAAAATGCTCTTTTTCTGCAGTGCCAGCGAAGCGGCCAGGAGGAAGAAAACGCAGTTGTTAACCAGCGCGGGGATGTAATACAGTTTTTCATTGTGAGTACATAGAACGCCAAGGAGAGAAAGAAGGAGCCCCACCAATCCAAACAAATGCGTATTGGAGAGCCTCTTCTCCTTGAGATAACCAAAGGTCATGCAGGCGATCGAAATCACAATGGATACACACAGGGCCGGAACAATGCCCCAGAAGGAATAAACGCCGTAAAAAATGGCAACTGGCAAAAAACGTTCAGAAGCTTCAGGATGGTCTTTTTCATTTCCTCCCCTTTTCTCTTGCGTTTTCTTTTACGGCTCTCCCTCCCGCAAGCGGTATAAGTACACATGCTCGTACCAAAAGCCGGGGCTGTCGGCGGTTTTCACCAGCTCATAGTTTTCCAAAATGCTGGCGGGCTCGTTGCCCCTGGCCACCACATAGGTACACAGGCCCTCTTTTACATACCGCTGTTGCTCCTCCAGCATTTCCCGCAAGGGCACGTTGGTTTGGTGAAAGTACTTCACCGTGGGCGCGATCCCCGTGGCGGTAAAAAAGCCCGCGTCCATAAAGCCATAGTTCAGCAGGGTAGCCCCCGGGGTTTGGTTTACCACCTGGGCCAGCTGGTATTGCATGGTGCTTTCCTTGGGCTGCAAAAAGGAGGTTTTGGTGTTGATGCTGAACCCCCAGCAGAGAGCCAGCGCCAGGAGGCCCACGCCGATGGCGGTTTGGATACGCCTGCGCCCGCTTTCCGGTCTGCCAGGGATTTTTTCGGACCAGCCACAAAGGGGCGCAAAGCCTGTTCCCACAAAAGCCAGCAAAATCAATCCGTAGTAAGGATAGGTCTTGCCCCCCACAAAGGCGCCCAGGGCCGTCAGCCCCGTGCACCCCCACAGGGCAAGCCTCTCCCAGGGCTTCCGGTCCTTGCGGAAGGTACCCCACAACAGGCCCAACAGTAGCGTCCCGGCAGCCACCGGGTTTTCCGCCACCCACTGGAAGGCGGCCATCCCCATGGCTTTCACCCGGCCCAGCAGGCTTGCCGCCTCATTTCCCGTATAAAGGAACAGATTGTCATAGAAATAAGTTTTTAGCCAATCGTACAGGGCCCCGTGCAGGCCAAAATAGAGCAGCCAGGGAAGCGTTGCGATGGTCATGCCCAGGCCATACGCCAGCAAAGTCCGCCAGGCCGCTTTCCACTGGCGTTGACGGGCTTGCATCAAAAAGGCCACCCCAATGAACCCCATGTGCAGCCCCAGCATGGTAAATTTCACCCAGAGCACGCAGCCGCAGAAAACGCCACTGAGAAGCGCGGTTTTCACCGGCATGGGGGCAGGGGCCTCCTGCCTCACATATCGCATCAGCCACAAAAAGGAAAAGGACAGCAGGGGCAGGCACAACTCCTCGGCGCTATCTCCATGGGCAAAGGTAAAGGACGCTGCCACCAGCGCCGCCGCCAAGGGCAGGGCGGTGATCAGCCCCTTTTTTGCCCCCAGCAACCGCAGATATTGGTACACGCTCACCAAAAAGGCGGTGAAACAGGCCACCTCCAGCAGCCATACCCCGAAAAAAGACAGGGGCGAAATCAGGGCGCAGAAGGCGTGTACCGCGTACAGCAGGGGGCCTTTATGGTCGTACACGTCCCGGTACATCACCCGGCCATGAAGCATGGCTTTCCCGCTGGAAAAATAGATGTTGGCATCGGCCCAGTCGTTGATGGGATACAGCGGGGAGGATTTGCTGCAAAGCAGCAGGCACCCCGCCGCGATCAGCAGGCAATACAGCAGCACGGTCCAGCGCAGGGGCTGCCAAGAAAGTGGACTCGTCCCCTTTGCCGGGTGTACGGAAGGAACCCTTTGCATAAGCGCGCCCTCTTTTTCTTCCCTCATTTGGGGCTCATTCCATGGTAGCATATCACAATTTCCCAGGGCCAACAAGGGCCGTCCAATCCCCCTCCGGCAAAAAGCGTCCAGGCAGCTCTTCCCTTTTTTGGCCGGTTGTGTTACAATGAGCAAAATCCCAATTGAATAGGAGGAGACTTGGACATGCCCGAAACGAAGACCAATTCCGCGCCCAAGAAAAAAAGGAACCTTCTGGTTGATTTGCTCTGTATTATGCTGGTTGCGGCCATTGTCATGGCGGTGATTGGCTTCGTGGGGAAAGACAACGCGATGAAGGCCAATGTGGACCTCACTAAGCAACTGGGTGTGCACGAAGACACCATCAAGACCCATGAAGCTGCCATCGCCGCCTCCGCCGCCGATGTAGAAACCGCCAAGGCTGGCCAAACCACCGCGGAGACGGCTCTTGCCACCTTGCAGGGGGAGTTTGACGCCCTGAAAGCCAAGGTGGAAGCGGACGCCAAGGCCGCCGAGGCCACTGCCGCCAGCGCCTTGCAAGGTGCGAAGGATACTGCCGCCACCGAGTTGCAAAAAGTGAAGGAAGCCGCTGCCGCCAAGGAAACGGAGCTGAACGCCACCATCGCAGACCTCACCAAGAAATTGGAAGCCGCTTTGGCCCCCACGACCACACCTGTGCCCACCCCCGTTGCCACCCCCGTGGCCACACCTAAGCCCACGGTCAAGCCCGTCACCCCGTAAGAATTCCCCATTGTTTGCAAAAGGGGCCGCACGCTAGAAAAAAGCGGAGCGGCCCCTTTTTTTCAAAAGGAGTGGACCCTGTGACCAAGCGTACCCTGTGGCCCATGGCCCTTTGCCTGGGGCTGTACTTGGCTGTGGGCCTTGTGGCGGCCAGAACCCATCCCTCCTACTTCCACCATTTTTTGCTGTGGAACGTTTTTCTGGCCGCCCTGCCGCTGCTGTTTGCCCTGCTGTTTCAGCGCTTTCGGAAGCTTCCTCTGCGCGTGCTGCTGGGTCTGTTATGGCTGGCCTTCTTTCCCAACGCCCCGTATTTGCTCACCGATTTGATCCACATGACCCGCATGGCCTTTTTCTCTTCGGCAAGGCTGACCCGTGATTTATACGCCTGGCTCGTCCTGATGCAGTTGGCCCTGGGGGTGTTGCTGGGCCACCTGATGGGCCTGTATTCCCTGTGGATTTTTCATCAAGAGGCCCAAAAAGGCCCCTTTAGGAGGGCCTGGGCCTGGGTGCTGGTGCTGGCGGTGTGCCTGGCCAGCGGCTATGCCGTCTATATCGGTCGGTTTGCCCGGGTGAATAGCTGGGATTTTTTGCGCCTGCCCCTGTTGCTGTCCCGCATGGCGCGGGTCACAGACCTGCACGGCCTGGCCCTTTCCCTGTGCTTCGCGGGCTATGTGCTGGCCACCTATTTGATGTTCCTGGCCTTTCAGGGCGGGGCTGCCCCTGCCCTGAAAGAGGCGGAGGAATAACCCCCCGCCATCGTCCCTGTCTTACCGCCGCTTGTCAAACCGCTTGAGCAGGCCGTAAATCTGCCGGGTCAGCTTGTCCTGGTCCTTGCGGCTCCTGTTTTGCATGCGGCCAATGAGGCTCATCAGCTTTTGCCCAGCCACGGACAACTGGGCATACGCATTGCTGATGGCGGGGCCTTGCCTGGGCTGCGCAACCTGGTCCCCGGCCCGCTCTCCCTGTCCCTGCCGCATGGGGGCGGGCACAGGCAGGCTGCGGGTGGGGGCGCTGTCCACGGCGGCCATTTCCCTTGTGGGTTTTTCCAGCTTCTGTTTGTTGCCCTCCTGCACCAGCGCCCCGACGGTCAGGTCCCAGGCCTCTCCGTTATAGGGGGCATGGGCGGGCCAGTGCAATTCCTTTTGGATGCGGTCCGCGAACAGCGCCGCCACCTGGTCCTCACCGTGAATCACAAATACATGCTTGGGCGCGGCCTCAAAGCTGCCGATCCACTTCATCAGCCCCTGGTTGTCCGCATGGCCGCTGACCCCTGCCAGCTGCGTAATTTGCGCCCGCACCTGGATTTCCTCGCCAAAGATCTTTACTTCCTTGGCCCCGTCCACCAGACTGCGGCCCAGGGTGCCCACGCTTTGGTAGCCCACAAACAGCACGGTGCATTCCGGCCGCCACAGGTTGTGCTTCAAGTGGTGGCGGATGCGGCCTGCGTCGCACATGCCGCTGGCCGAAATGATCACCTTGGGGGTGGGGTCCTCATTGATCAGCTTGCTTTCGTCGGCGCTGACGGCCACCTTCAGCCCGGCAAAGGAAATGGGGTTCACCCCGGCGCGGATCAGCGCGATGGTTTCCTCGTCACAAAATTCCAGGGTGTTCTCATTAAACACCTGCGTGGCCTGGATGGCCAGGGGGCTGTCCACATACACGGGGAAATCGCCATGGCCGGTGACCCGGTTTTCCGCCTTGAGCTGGCGGATGAAGTACAGCATTTCCTGGGTGCGGCCCACCGCAAAGCTGGGGATCACCACATTGCCGCCCTGGTCAAAGGTCCGCTGCAGGACCTTGCTCAGCGCCGTCAAATAATCCGGCACGGGGCCATGGCTGCGGTCTCCGTAGGTGGACTCCATGATCACGTAATCGCCTTTGGCGCAGTACGCGGGATTCTTGAGAAGAGGCTGGTTCAGATTCCCGATATCGCCGGAAAAGACCAGCGTCTCCGTGGTTCCATTCTCTGTCACGGTGACCTGGATGGCGGCGGAGCCCAGCAAATGCCCCACGTCCACAAACTGGATGGAAATCCCCTCAAAGACCGGGATCTCCTCCTTGTACTTGCAGGGCACAAACAGCTTGCACACCTCCATGGCGTGCTGCTGGGTGTACAGGGGCTCCTCCAGAGGCTTTCCGCTGCGCTGGGCCTTCTTGTTTT
The DNA here is from genome assembly GCA_031549415.1 of Eubacteriales bacterium. Lineage (GTDB taxonomy): Bacteria > Bacillota > Clostridia > Christensenellales > Aristaeellaceae > Limiplasma. The sequence goes on from JAVBPU010000033.1 coordinate 13,368, forward strand.
TCCATTCCGCATCCATTTCCTGGATATGGGCGGAGTCCAGCAGCATGATGTTGCACAAATCCATGGTGGCGTCCGTGGCATAGACCGGGCCCCTAAAGCCCTGCTTGTACAGCAGCGGCAGGTACCCGCTGTGGTCCATGTGGGCGTGGGTTAAAAACACCGCGTCCATGGCCCCCGCCGCCAGGGGCAGCGGCTGGTTTTCATACACGTCCGCCCCCTGCTCCATGCCGTAGTCCACCATGATGTTTTTGCCGCAGGCCTCCAATAAAAAACGGCTGCCCGTCACTTCCCGCGCAGCGCCCAAAAAGGTCAATTTCATACATGCTCCTCCATCTTCCGCAGTCTGTACGCCCTGTTAGCAGCATTATAGCACGGACTCCCCCTATTTTTCCAGTTTCTTTCCCAAACAATTCCCAAACATTCCCCAGCTTTTATTTGACTGGGCTTTTGCCCATGTGTATACTATATAAGTTGTCCAGTTCAAAAAGGAGGTGCAGCCCTTGGATGCCCCGCTTTTTTCCATCACAGGCCAGACCCTTCGCGGCAAGCACCTGGGAACCCGCCTGGGCTTTCCCACCGCCAACCTGGACTATGAGGCCGCCCCTGGGGCCTTGCCCCCGGACGGCGTGTACATCGCCACGGCCCAACTGGCAGGGGAAGGCCGCCTATACGCGGCCGTTCTCAACCAGGGCAAGCACCCCACCGCGCCGGAGGGGCGGCCCACCGTTGAGGTGCATCTGCTGGACTATCCGGGCGGCGATCTATATGACAAGACCCTGCACCTGCGCTATCAGCAGTTTGTACGGCCAGAGAAAAAATTTCCCACCCTCACCGCCTTGCAGGCGCAACTGGCCCAGGACAAGCGGACGGCCCAGGCCTGGGCCCGGCAGCACCTGGCGGAGCATAAAGGAGACGCCATGAACCAAAGCACCCCAAACCCGGTGGAAGCCGAAAGCGTCAGCTATCAATATGAAGAGGACGGCCTACAAGCGGTCCGCCAGGTGACGCTGTCCGTCGCCCCCGGCTCCTTTGTGGCGGTGCTGGGCCATAACGGCTCCGGCAAAAGCACCCTGGCCAAGCTGATGAACGCCCTGTACCTGCCCACGGAGGGCCGGGTGCTGATCTGCGGCATGGACACCGCCCAGGACGAGTTGCTCTGGGACGTGCGCAAGCGGGCGGGCATGGTGTTCCAAAACCCGGACAACCAGATCGTGGCCACGGTGGTGCGGGAGGATGTGGCCTTTGGGCTGGAAAACCTGGTGGTGCCCCAGCCGGAGATGCTGCCCCGCATTGACGGGGCGCTGCAGGCGGTGCGCATGACGGAGTACGCCTTGGCCGCGCCCCATATGCTCAGCGGCGGGCAAAAGCAGCGGGTGGCCGTGGCGGGGGTGCTGGCCATGGAGCCGGACGTGATGATCTTGGACGAGGCCACCGCCATGCTGGACCCCTCTGGCCGGGCGGAAGTGCTGGCCACGGTGCAAAAGCTGAACCGGGACAAGGGCATCACCGTGGTGTGGATCACCCATTTTATGGAGGAGGCGGCCCTTTGCGACCGGGTGGTGGTGCTGCACCAGGGCGAAATCGCCCTGGACGGAACCCCCGGCGAGGTGTTCTCTCAAACAGAGGCCATCAAAGCCCTGGGGCTGGATGTGCCCCCCATGGCCCAACTGGCCCAGGAGCTGCGGGCGGCCGGAATCCCCTTGCCCCAGGACATTTTGACCGTACCCCACATGGTGAAGGAGCTGAAGCAAGCGCTATGCCCATTCAAATAGAGCATCTCTCCCATACCTACCTGCCGGGCAGTCCTTTTTCCGCCGTGGCGGTGCATGACATCACCCTGACCATTGAGGACGGGGAGTTCATTGGCGTGCTGGGACATACCGGCTCTGGAAAAACCACGCTGGTGCAGCATTTCAACGCCCTGCTCCGTCCCACGGAGGGCCAGATTTGGGTGGACGAGCTGGACCTGTCTGAAAAAGGCGTGAACCTTCGGGAGGTCCGCAAAAAGGTGGGCCTGGTGTTCCAGTACCCGGAGCACCAGCTCTTTGAAGAGACCGTGGCCAAAGACATCGCCTTTGGCCCCAAAAACCTGGGCCTGTCCAAGGACGAGATCGACCAGCGGGTGCAAAGGGCCTGCGCCCAGGTGGGGCTGGACTTTGAAGCCATTGGGGACCGCTCTCCCTTTGAACTCAGCGGCGGGCAGATGCGCCGGGCCGCCATCGCCGGGGTGCTGGCCATGGAGCCCAAGGTGCTGATTTTGGACGAGCCCACCGCCGGGCTGGACCCGGCGGGCCGCAACAGCATCCTGGACATGATCCGGGCCCTGCACCAACAGGGCGGCCTCACGGTGATCATGGTCAGCCACAGCATGGACGACATCGCCTCCCTGGCCACCCGCTTGCTGGTGCTCAGCCAGGGCAGGCTGGTGATGACCGGGTCCCCCCGGGAGGTCTTTGCCCAGCAGGCGTTGCTGGAATCCATCGGCCTGGGCGTGCCCCAGGCGGCGGAACTGACCCATGCCCTCATCAAAGAAGGCTTCGACCTGCCCGCGGACCTGTACACCCTGGACCAGGTGAAGGCCCACTTGCTGCGCCTGGCGGGCAAGGCCGCTGGCCCCGACACGAAAAAGGGGGTGGAGGGCGCATGCTAAAGGACATTACCCTGGGGCAGTACCTGCCTGGCAATACCGTGGTCCACCGGCTGGACCCCCGCATGAAGATCCTCCTGACGATGCTGTACATTGCCATGGTTTTCTGCGTAAAAAGCCCGGTTTGGTATGTTCTGCCCCTGCTGTACATCTTTCTGGCGGCGCGGCTTTCGGGGCTGAGTTTCCGGCAATTGCTCAAGTCCGTGAGGCCCCTGCGCTTTTTGCTGATCCTCACCTTTTTCTTAAACCTGTTTTTCTCCGCCGGAACCACGGTGTGGGTGCAGTGGGGCGTGCTCCGCATCACCCAGGAGGGTTTCCTCACCGCCCTGCATTTCAGCATGCGGCTCATTTTCCTGGTGGTGGGCACCTCTGTGCTGACGCTGACCACCTCCCCGGTGTCCCTGAGCGACGGCATTGAAATGCTGCTAAAGCCCCTGAAAGTCCTCCACTTCCCCTCCCATGAGCTGGCCATGATGATGACCATTGCCCTGCGCTTCATCCCCACGCTGATGGAGGAGACGGACAAGATCATGAAGGCGCAGATGGCCCGTGGCGCGGACTTTGAAAGCGGCAACCTAATCAGCCGGGCCAAGGCCATGGTGCCGCTGCTGGTGCCGCTGTTCGTCAGCGCTTTCCGCCATGCGGGGGACCTGGCCATGGCCATGGAAGCCCGCTGCTACCACGGCGGCGAAGGCCGCACCCGGCTGCGGGTGCTGCGCTATACCCGGGACGATGGATACGCCCTGCTGGTCACCCTGGCCGCGCTGGGCCTGGTGATCGCCGGGGGCCTGTGGCTGCCATGAGCACCCCTCTGTCCCCCATCGAAAAAACGCCGCCCCCAGAGGGGACCCGGCGCATTTTGTTGACAGTGAGCTATGACGGCACCGCCTATGCCGGGTGGCAGTACCAGCAAAACGCCCTGTCCATCCAGCAGCGGCTGGAAGAAGCCCTGCAAAAGCTGACCGGAAACTTTCACCGGGTCACCGGGGCCAGCCGCACCGACGCCGGGGTCCATGCCCTGGGGCAGCGGGCCCATTTTGACACGGTCAGCCGCATCCCCCCGGACAAATATGCCTTTGCCCTGAACACCTACCTGCCCCTGGACATCCGCGTGCTGCACAGCCAGGCCGTCCCAGGCGATTTTCACGCCCGCTTTGACGCCACGGGCAAGCGCTATTGCTACCGCATCCATAACGCGCCCCATGCCAGCGCGCTGTACCGCAACCTATCCGCCCATGTGCCCGGCCCGCTGGACTTTGCCGCCATGGAGCGCAGCCTGCCACCCTTGCTGGGCACCCATGACTTCGCCGCCTTTCAGGCCGCCGGGGGCGCCGCCCATACCACGGTGCGCAGCCTGACGGAAGCCTCCCTCACCCAGCGTGGACCGGACATCACCCTGACGGTGCAGGGCAACGCCTTTTTATACAATATGGTGCGGATCATCGCGGGCACGCTGCTGGACATTGGCCGTGGCCGCCTGCCGGAAAGTGCGTTTGCAACCGCCCTGGCAGTCCGGGACCGCCTGGCCCTGGGCATTACGGCCCCGGCCTGCGGCCTGGAGCTTACCGAGGTGTTTTATGCGTAGGCCATAGGCCTATCTGCCCGGCTTCTGGCATATCCTTTCCAAAACGCTTGGAGGGATATCCATGCATGACCACATCGCTGAGCGGTGCATCCGCATTGGGCAATACATTGTGGAAACAGGGGCCACGGTGCGGGCGGCGGCCAAACGCTTTGGGGTGAGCAAATCCTCGGTGCATAAGGACATGGGCGAGCGGTTACCCTTGGTGCAAAGCGCCCTGGCCCTGGACGTGCACCGGGTGCTGGCCTATAACAAGTCCGTGCGGCATTTACGGGGCGGCGAAGCCACCCGGCATAAGTACAAGGCGCGGCGGCAGCCCCAGGGGTAAAAGAAGGATTTCCTGGCTCATTGGCGAATACAGCTTTGCCAGGGCGTAGAAAATCGCGTGCTTTCGCCCCCGCCGAAGGCGGCATTGGGTCCAGGGCCTAGCCCTGGTGGGTCCAGGGCATGGCCCTGGTGGGTCCAGGGCGCAGCCCTGGCATACATCGCAAAAGGGGACGATCACCGAGCATGGCAGCCACCAACGATATTGGAATTGACTTAGGCACTTCCAACATTTTGATCTATATGAAGGGCAAGGGGATCATCCTGCGGGAGCCCACCGTGGTCGCCATCGACCGGGACGCGCGGGAAATTTTGGCGTTCGGCGATGAGGCCCGCCGCATGATCGGCCGAACCCCCAGCAATATTTTAGCCATCCGCCCCCTGCGGGAGGGCGTGATTTCCGATTATGATTTGGTGAACTTTATGCTGAAAGGCTTCGTCCACAAAGCCATTGGCAAGCATATGTTTGCCCGGCCCCGGGCCATTTTGTCCCTGCCCACCTCCGTCAATGAAATGGAGAAGCGTTCCATCATTTCCACCATGTTTGACGCGGGCATGCGCCGCACCCAGCTGCTGGACCGCTCCCTGGCGGCGGCCCTGGGCGCGGGCCTACCCATTGACGAGGCCTATGGCACCATGATTGTGGATATCAGTGCCGGCGTCAGCGACATCGCCGTGCTGTCCTTTGGCAAGGTGGTGGTCAGCGATTGCGCCAAAACCGGCGGCGACCGCTTTGACGACGCCATCATCCGCCACCTGCGGCGCAAGCATAACCTGCTCATTGGCGAGCGCACCGCCGAAGAGCTGAAAATCAACATCGGCTCCGCCCTGCCCCGGCCCGAGCAGCTGTACATGGAGGTCACAGGCCGCAACCTCATCACCGGCCTGCCCAAAACCATGCGCATCACCAGCGACGACATCACCGAGGCCATGGACGAGCCCATTCAGCAGCTGATTGAAAGCATCCACGGCGTGCTGGAACATACCCCCGCAGAGCTGGCGGCGGACATTTTTGAATATGGCATCTTATTAACCGGGGGCGGCGCGGAGCTGTTTGGCCTGTGCGAAGCCATTGCCGACGCCTTAAAGGTGCCCTGCTCCTGCGCGGAGGACCCCCAAAACAACGTGGTGATGGGCTGCGGCCGCGCGCTGGAAAACATGCAGGACCTGGGCCAGTTCCTGGACGATGGCAGGAAGAGGATTTTGGGAAGATAGGGGCGGACGAAGGCTTTCGCAGGGGTTTCACCCCTGCACCCCACCAGGGATTTCATCCCTGGACCCATTTTGAAACAACATGATATGGGTATTTCAGCAGTTGTTTTACTCATTGTTTTTGACTGCGCGAAGCGCGGTCAAAGAAGGGTTCAGGGTGAAACCCTGAGCGGGGTTCGGGGCGGCAGCCCCGGAACGTCCCCGTTCTCCAACGGCGTCCCCCGAACCGTCCTCCAGGGGCGGCAGCCCCGAAACGGACGCATTCTCCCCCTACAGCCTGCTGAGCTCGTCCAAGGACAGCGAAAAGCTGGGCACAAACTCCCGCATAAACTCGTGGACCTCCGGCAAGGGGTTGCTGTTGATGCTGTCGGTGATGGTGATTTTGGCCTGGTCAAACTCCCGGTTGCCCATTTTTTGCTCCTCCACGCATTTCAAATAGGCGCAAATCCGGTCCGCCGCCTTCACCAGCCGCCATTCGTAGGCCTTTTCGTCTGGGGTGAGATAAGCCTGATAATGGGCCTGCATATCCGTCGGCAGCATGCCCAGCAGCTGCTTGCTGGCCAAGCCCTCCAGCTCCCGGTAGGCGTCCTGGATGCTGGGGTTTTTGTATTTCACCGGCGTGGGCAGATCCCCGGTGATCACCTCTCCCGCGTCATGGTACAGCGCCAGGGCCAGCACATGCTGGGGGTCGATGTCCCGCTGGTGACGGGTTTTGCCCAGCACCGCCAGGCCGTGGGCGATCATGGCGGCCTGCATGCTATGCTCCATGTCGTTTTCCGGCACGGTGTTGTGCATCAGCCCCCAGCGGCGGATGAGCTTTAAGCGGTTCAAATAGGCAAAAAAATGGTTCATTTTGCCACTCTCCTTGACAAATGGAAAATCCGTTGGTATGATCATACACGAAAATCCAATCCACCGCTAGGGGGGTAGCGAAAGCCGCAAGGCTTTGCTGCTGAGAGGGGCGAAAGCCCGACCCTTGGAACCTGTGTAGGTCATCCTACCGTAGGGAAGCGGACGAAAGCATAGCTTTCGGCGGCATTTGCCGCATCGCCTTCCTGCAACGTGGTGGTTGCAGGTTTTTTATTGCCTCATTTTGAAAGGAGATGCCGTATGCCTACCTTGGAATCCATGTTCAAAAAAATCGGTGAAATCGGAGCCCCTACCTGGATTGCCCTAGCCGCGCTGGTGGCCCTGGCCGTTGTGCTGATGTTCATTGGCGCCCGCAAGGGAAAATGGAGCGCCTCCACCATCGCCTTTGCCGCGCTGTCCCTGGCCCTCAGCTTTTTACTGAGCAACATCCGCCTGTACCATATGCCCCAGGGAGGAAGCATCACCCCCGCCAGCATGCTGCCCATGATGCTCTTTGCCTATGCCTTCGGCGTAACTCCTGGGCTTTTGGCGGGCCTGGCCTTTGGCGTGCTTCAATTTTTGCAGGAGCCCATCCTGCTGCCCATTGCGCCGCTTTTTGCCTTCTGCCAGCTCCTGCTTGATTATTTGCTGGCCTTTGGCCTGCTGGGCCTGGCGGGCCTATGGAACAAGCAGGCGGGCCGGGAAAAGCAGGCCCTGGCCCTGGGCATCACCGTGGCCTCCGTGGCGCGGTTCCTCTGCTCCGTGGCCAGCGGCGTGCTATTCTTTGCGGAATACGCCGGAGACCAAAACCCCCTCTGGTACAGCATGATCTACAACGGCACCTATATGCTGCCGGAAATGATCCTTTGCATCGCTCTGGGCCTGCTGATCGGGCCCCGGCTGTGCAAGGTGATGCGGCAAAGCGCCAAGCTGCGGTAATCCGCCTACTCTTCTGTTTCTTCTGGGCAGGGCTGGGGAATACTTTTCCCCTCCCCTGCCCGAAACTCTTTGAGCACACTGGTGGTCAAGGGCACTGCCAGCAAAAAGGTGCCAATATCCGCCACGGGCTGGCTCCATTGCAAGCCCAACAGGCCAAAGAAACGGGGCAGCAGCAACACGGCCGGGATCAAAAACAATCCCTGCCGCGCCGAGGCCAGCAGCGAGGCCTTCTGGGCCATGCCCATGGTTTGCAGCATCATGTTGCTGATGATGACAAAGCCAAACAGGGGCAAGGTGGCGCATTGCAGCCGCAGGGCCGTGGCACCGATGCGGGTCACCTCCGGATCGTCCATCAAAAACAGCCAAACGATCTGGGGGGCAAACAGGAACGCCACCACCGCCACCACCAGCAAAAAGCCAACCGCCAGCTTCACGCAGAACCAAAAGGCTTCCCGCACCCGGCCATAGAGCTTGGCGCCATAGTTAAAGCCGCACACGGGCTGAAAGCCTTGGCCAAAGCCAATGATGGCGGAGCTCATAAACAGCATCACCCGGTTCACAATGCTCATGGCGGCCACAGCCGCATCGCCAAAGCCGCCTGCCGCGGTGTTGAGCAGCATAATGGCCACGCTGCCCAGGCCCTGCCGAAACAGGGAAGGGATGCCGCCTCGCAAAATTTCCCGGTAATTGGCCAGGGTGGGGGCAAAGGCTTTCAGGCGAATGGGAATATTGCAGCCCCGCCGGGTGCCCGCCAGCAGCAACACAAAGCTGACCACCTGGCTTAATGCCGTGGCCAGCGCCGCGCCGGCCACCCCCATGTGCAGGGTAAAGATGAACAGCGGGTCCAGCGCCACATTCAGCAATGCGCCGGCCATGATGCCCCACATGCTATAGGCGGCGCTGCCCTGAAAGCGCAGCTGGTTGTTCAGCACCAGGCTGCTCACCAGCCAGGGCGCGCCCAGCAGGATGTACAGCATATAATCCCTGGCATAGGGCGCGATGGTGGGCGTGGAGCCCAGCGCCGTCACCAGGGGCGATAAAAAGCAAAGGCCCAGCACCGCAATGACGGACCCCGCCAAAAAAGCGCTGAGAAAGCCTGTGGCGGCCATCTTTTCCGCCTTTTCGGTTTCTCCGGCCCCCAGAGACCTGGACATATAATTGCCGGACCCATGGCCAAAGGTGAAGCCCACGGCCTGCAAAATGGCCATCAGCGGCAGGGCGATGCCCACCGCCCCCGTGGCGCTGGCAGAGCCCAGCATACCCACAAAATAGGTATCCGCCATGTTGTACAGCGAGGTCACAATCATGCTGGCAATGCTGGGAATGGCTAAAGAAACCACCAGCTTTGGCACCGGCATGGTGGTCATTCTCTGTAACTTTTCTTCTGTGGTGGTGGGTTTTGGCACAAAAAGGACTCCTTCTTCAAAAAAGGGCATTGGGGGCGCGGGCGAATCGTCCCCGCCCCAAAACCGTATAGGCTAGTTGTAGCACAGGGAATCAAAAAATGCAAGCCGTTGAAACGGGCCTCCCAGGCGGCGTCATTAGGATTTTTATGCGGGGCTTCGCCCCATCCCCCATCGGGGACAAGTCCCCGAACCCCTTTATTTGTCAACGTTTCACGTTGACAAAATGGAAAAAGGAATGCATAACGGAGCATTTCTGTTTGTTCTGGCCGCGTGAAGCGCGGTCAGATAAAGGGTCCAGGGCGATAGCCCTGGCGGCTTATTTTGTTTCTTCGGGGCAGGGAATTCCGTCGGCCTCGCCCAGAGGCTCCGTGAATAGCAACCCGCAAAGTACCGGCAGCGCCACAAAAATAGGGTAGGCATACCGCACCAGCACCACCGGGGATAGCAATAGTCCTCCAAAATACAGCAGCAAGTAGCAATGAGGCGCCAGCATCCTTCGCTTTTTGTAATACACAAAGGCCCCGGTCAGGAAAAAAAGCATCCAGGCCGCAAACCCAGGGCTCATGAACATGGATAGGGCGGGGAATTGCTGGTGCGCCGTGTCATAGGCAATGCGATTGTAAAAGGTGTTCAGTCCCTTTGAAATAGGCTCGTTGGGAATGAGGAGATAGTCCCCTTCGTCGTCACTGTTTTTGAACATGAGATAGGGATGCCATACCGGCGGGTCTGGAAAGGCCATGTCCGGATACCAGAAGCCAAAGTTGTTGGCCAAAAAAGAGTCCAGATAAATTCCCGGCCATTGCAGCCCCATTCGCAGCCAAAGCGATCCGTATTTCTCAGGATTTTCCAGGAAAACCGAGTCCCGGAAATAGTTTTTCACCAGGTCCGAGGTTCTGGAACGGTACTGCTTGAACCGTTCCTCCGGGATGATTTCGCAAATCTCCTGATAGTCCTCTTGGGAAATCTGGTCCCGAGCCTGGACGACCACCCGGGCCAACTGCTGAATGGGTACGGAAAGGGATTCGTGCACTGCGCCGGTGTGTATCCTAAACACCTGATAGATCGGGCCGGTAAAAACCATCCACAGCGCAAGAACCACGCACATCATACCCAGGGTTTTCAGACGGCGCCCCTTCATCACCCACATCAAAAGAGGCGTGGATAGCACAAGAATCAGATTCCCGTTGTTGCGAAAGGCGCACGTCAAAAACGCAATCCCCACAAACCGGAGCACCCGCCAGGGGGAGGAAAAAAAGGCCTCCTGCCGGGTCGTCATATCAACGGTACATAATACCAGCAAAAGCATGAACCCCGCATGTAAAACATCCTTGGTGGAGCTCACCGCCAGCATGCCATGGATGGGTACCAGCAGGAAAAACAGAATCATACCGACTTGTACAGGCACGCTGGCGCCCCGGCGGGCCACAAATCCGCAGGCGTAGGCAAAAATGGCGGCCATGATCAGCATTTGCGTGATAGCATAAAAGGCTATCCCGGCGGAATAGGAGCCGAAAATGGCCTGCCCAAGCTGCAGGCTTCCATACAGGTATAGCGTATGCAATACCGGATTGCTGGCATAAGGGGCTCCCCCCACCATCACATGGCGGACCTGATAAATGCTGTCATAGGCATAAATGCCGGGATAGGCCGCCAAAAAAGCGGGAAAGTAACCAATCACAAACAGCGCCCATAACACCAAAAAATATCGCGCATCTCCGCAAAAAAACCGCGCCCAGGGTTTGTTTTGATACAGCCCTGCCATCCGGGCCTGCCAACGAGGCAAGCCCTCCAGCAGGAGGGCCGCCAAAGAGGTAAACAATAACTCAACCCCCAGGATGCCAAGCCAAGTTTCAGCGCTGGCCATTTCCGCATGGTCCGTCACAAAAACCTGTGCGCCAATCACCAGCATGGCGGAAAACAGCAGCCCTAAGGCCCCCGAAAAAAGCGCCAGCCGCTTGTTTAGCAAAGGAATGGCTTTTCGGATGGCAAGCCAGCAAAACAGAAACAGCAAAAGCGATACCACACTATGACTCACCACCACCACACCGGAAGCAGTACTCGTCTCTCCAAAACGTGTATCCAGGCGCAGCCCTGCGTGTACCAGCGCGTAAACGCTCGCCAATGAAAACAGGCCAGAAAATAGGGTGCTATGTTTCTTGATGAATCTCAGCATCGGGCACACTCCCAGAATTTCATTCGTACTGGTGGATGGGGTTCTATCCCCGCTCGTTCCAGCTTTTGGGGCTACCAGCAGGCCTACCATTGATTATACCCTACTGCGGTGCGCTTTGACAATCGTGCTCTCCCCCTGCCCACCCACGGTCACCGCATTTGCTTTTTTTGTGGGGCTTCGCCCCGGCCTTTCGGTCATCGCGGCCTTCACTGCCGTTCGGCCGCTCGCCTCAAGCCCCACCTCTCGTTCGCTTTGGGCTTCGTTCCGGCCCTTCAGTCAGCGCAGCCTTCACTACCGTTCGGCTGCTTGCTTCAGGCCCCGGCTCTCACTCGCTTTTGCCTTCGGCAAAGCGCCCACAGGGCGCACGCTCG
>JAVBPU010000021.1:0-12627 GCA_031549415.1 Eubacteriales bacterium
CGAAGCCCAAAGCGAACGAGAGGTGGGGCGAAGCCCCGCATAAAAAAGGAAATGCGGCAGCCCTGTCGCGCCCCGTTTTGTTGACAGTCCCAGGGGCATTTGCTATACTCAGGAAAGTTTTTCAAGCAGGAGAGGATACCAATGAAAAGTCTCTCTTCCAGGCGGCGGGTGTGGGTGTTCTATGCCATGTGCCTGGGCAGCCTTCTGTTTTCTGTGGCGTATCTGGCCTTCCGGCGGGGGGCCGGGTTTGTGGAATTCTTCTACCAAGGCGGGACCAACTTCCTGGGGGATTTCAGCAACAACCTCCATTATCCCACCCATGCCCAGGGCCCGTATTTCAACGGCATTTGGGCCAGCTTTCCGCCCCTGGCCTACACGATCTATTATCTGGTGAACGTGGGGCTGACCCGGGCGGTGCCGCTGCTGGAAACGGTGGTGTACATGGTGATCACGGCGGGCACGTTTATGATCATCCTCTATGGGGTGCTGCGGGTTTTTGAGACCTATGCGGGGGGCAGCTCCAAGGAGGCATTTGTTTTTACCCTGTGCGTGCTGGTGTCCAGCCTTTGCGTATACACCATTGAGAGGGGCAATAGCGCCCTGAATGTGATGGCGCTGATGCTCTTCCCACTGTATCTGCGCCAATCCAAGCAAGCTTGGAAGCGGGAGGCGGCGCTGATTCTCATTGCCCTGGCTGCGGGCATGAAAATCTACCCCAGTTTGCTGGGGATCGTGTATCTGCTGGAAAAGCGCTACCGGGAGGCCCTTCGGCTGCTGGTCTATGGGCTGGTGCTGTTTTTTGTGCCCTTCTTATGGTTTGGGGGCATGGAAGGGCTGGCAAAATTCTTGGAGAACCAGCAGGGCATCCATCAGCTAAACCGGAACGATTTTTTGACCAGCATTCCCAGCGTGGCTCGGTTTTTGGCCATGGAGTGGGGTTGGGACATGCAAACCGCCGCCGCCGTGAGCCAGTGGGTGGCCGTGGGCTTTGGGGCGCTGCTGCTGCTGGGAACCGCGCTGACGGAGGCGCTGTGGCTGCGCCTGCTGCTCCTGATGAGCCTGGCCGTGCTGGTGCCGGGCTGGAGCGCGGAATATATGGGGCTGTACATGGCGTTGCCCTGCGTGCTGTTTCTGTGCCGGCCCAAAGAAACCCTGGGGTGGAAGGATGGGGTCTACGGAGTCCTCTTTGGCGGGATTTTTACCGCATTGCCTTTTGCCACAGGCTTTGCCCTGCATGCTCCGGTGTCCTGGGGGATGCTGGTGAGCTTTGCCAGCATTTATCTGATTACCTTCTGGGCCCTGTGGGACGTGCTGGGTTCCTACCGAAAGCGCAGGCGGGAAGCCCTGGCAGCCCAATGAGAAAACGATCACGAGCGCATGGGGAGCATATGAAAAGAAGGCCAGGGTTTCGATTTGAAACCCTGGCCTTTTTTGGGCCATACGGGTATCACGGCACGTCGCGTCAGGTGGCCGTGGTGGTAAAGCTGCTGATATTTCCCAACGTACGCATGCCATTGGCCATCACATAGGCGCGGTAATAATACGTGGTACCGGGGGTCAGGCCGGTCAGCGGCACGCTAAAATTTGGGGAAATAGTTCCGGTAGCGGTTTGAGAGGGCATAAAGGCAGGGTTTAGGGAATATTCCACGCCCACCTCGGTAACGGTACCGGGAATGTTAGCATAGGTGTTGCCCGCAATGGTGGCGGTGGTGGAGCTGATGGGGCCGGCCGTACCGGTGACCACCATGGACGCGGAAAGCGTGGTAAAGGTCAGAATCTGACCATAGATGCGCCCGCAGGCCGTGTCCGCAAAAGCACGGTAATAGTAAGTGGTGGCGGGGGCCAGACCGATGAGCTGCACGGTGAAGGGGTTCGTCAAAGGGCTCATCACCGACTGCTGGCAGGTGAAATTGGGGTTGGTGCAGTATTCCACCCCCACCTGGAGGGCGCCGGGGCAGCCGGGAGAGAACTGGTTGCCCGCAATGGTGGCCGAGGTACTGGTGATGTTGGTGGCCATGCCGGTGGTCACGGTGAGAGGCATCGGGGGAACAGGGGGCCAGGGCGTGGGCCAGCACGGGCTGGGCCAGGTAGGCCGCTGACATCCCCAGTTGTTGTTGATATTCACAGCGGGGCGGCAGGCGCACCCACGGGAACCTTGGGGCCAAAATCCGCAAGACATGGGAAAACCTCCTTTGGGCAGTGTCCATAGGATTCTATGCGTGGCTTTTCAAAGGGTGCGAAGGCGCGAGGCGTACTCCACAAAGGGGCCGTTTTATGGTATAGTAAGCAGTGCCTACAGGATTCGACAAGGCTCATTTTACAAAAGGAGCTTTTGGCTGATGCTTCGCTTTCTTCCCCGTGACGGCTCTGAACCCACCCCGGCGGCCCTGATGGCGCTAAAGCCTTACGGGGGCGTGATGGCGCGCCTGCTGGTGGCCCGGGGCCTGAGCAGCGCCCAGGAAGCGGAGCGCTTTTTATGCCCATCCCCGGCACAGTTCCATGATCCCTTTGCCATGGAGGGGATGGACCGCGCTGTGGAAATCTTGCAAAATGCGAAGCAGCAGCAGCTTCCCACGGTGGTCTACGGGGATTATGACGTGGACGGCATGTGCGCCAATGCGCTGCTTTGTGACGCGCTGGCGCGTTTTGGGCTGGAGGCCGCCCCCCATGTGCCCCTTCGGGAGGAAGGCTATGGCCTGAACCAGGAAGCGGTGCGGAAGCTGGCGGAAAGCTATCGGCTGCTGATCACCGTGGATCTAGGCATCACAAACTGGGAGGAAGTGGCGCTGGCCCGGGAGCTGGGCATGACTGTGATCGTGACGGACCACCATCAGCTGGGGCTGGTGCCCTGCCTGGCGGACGTGGTCTTATCCCCCTTACTGGGGGAGTATCCCTGCCCCAAGCTGTGCGGCACAGGGGTGGCGCTGAAACTGGCCCAGGCGCTGCTGGGAATGGAGGACGCGGGGCAATATTTGGACCTGGCGGCCTTGGCCACCGTGGCGGACATCGTGCCCCTGGTGGAGGAAAACCGCGCCATCGTGGCGCTGGGGCTGCCCCTGATTGCCGCCCGGGAGCGGGAAGGCATCCGGGCCTTGCTGGAGGTCAGCGGAACGACCAAACCGGTGGACACCGACACCCTGGGCTTTCAGCTGGGCCCCAGGCTCAATGCCGCTGGAAGGCTGGGGAACGCGGCCCAGGGGGTGCGGCTGATGCTCACCCGGGACCCGGCGGAGGCGGACACCATCGCCGGAGAGCTGGACAGGCTGAACACCCAGCGCCGGAGCATGGAGAACGAGGTGGTGGAAGCGGCCCTGGCCCAGGCGGAGGCCCATGATTTTGTGGAGGAACGGGCCCTGCTGGTACAGGGGGAGAACTGGCATGTGGGCGTGATTGGCCTGGCAGCCGGGCGGCTGTGTACCCGCTATGCCTGCCCCACGGCGGTGTTCAGCTTGCAGGAGGGCATGCTCCACGGAAGCCTGCGCAGCATTCCCGGGGTCAACATCCACAAATGCCTGCAAACCTGTGACGACCTTTTGACCCGCTATGGGGGACATGAGCAGGCGGCGGGCTGCACCTTGCCCCTGGAACACTATGAGGAATTTTGCAGCCGCATGCAGCGGGCGGTGCGGCTGGCAGCGCCGGAGACGGCCTTTATTCCCGCCCAGGAATATGACGCGGTTCTTCCATTGGCGGAGGCTGGCGATGCCCTGGCCTTGGAATTGGACCGGCTGGCCCCCTTTGGCCTGGGGAACCCTTCGCCGCTGTTTCTGGCGGAGGGGGTGCGGCTGGAACGCCGCCGGGCAGTGGGGGCAGGAGGTGCGCATTTGCAGGTGACCCTGCGGGACGGAAACCGGGTGATGGACGGCATTGCCTTTGGCAAGGGCAAGGAAGCCATGGAGCTGCCAGACAAGGTGGACATGGTGTACCGCTTCATCTGGAACAGCTTCCGGGGGGATACCACGCTGCAATGCGAGGGAAAGGCCTTTCGGCCTGCGGTGGGCGCGCAACGGGCCGCCCTGGAAGCCGCCGGGCCAGAGGCCGCCGCCATGGCGCTGGTGGATGCTCTGCTGGAAATGCAAGAGCAAAAAGCAGGAGAGAACACCACAAAAAGCGAAAATAATAGGGTTATGGAGGGGCGGACGGAGGATTTTTCCGGCTGGCCCCGTCCCCGGCGGGGCACGCTGTATGTAGCGCGTACCCTGGAAAGCGCCGTCAAGGCGCTGGAAGCCTTTGAACCAAGCGCTTTGCAGGATGCTTCCGAAATGCCGCCAGAGCTTGCCTGGCGGGTGGCCTCGGGCGCCCTGTGCTTCCCCACGGTGCTGGTGCTGCCGCTGCTGCAGGAAATGAAGGGCTGCTGGCGGCAGGTGTGCCTGCTGGATGGGGAACTGTTCCCCGGAGAAGCGGAGCTGCTGAAAAGCAAGCTGCCCCGCGCACAGGTATGGGCTGCCCCGCATACGGATGCATTGCGGCAGTTGCGCTCTTCCCTGGACGCGGGGGACGAGGGCTATCGCGGGCTTTACAAGCAGCTGCGCGGCCACGCCTTTGCCGCCCTGTCCCAGGCCGCTATCGCGGCGGGGCTGACCTTGCCCCAAACCCGGGTGGGACTGCTGGCCTTCCAGCAGGTGGGCCTTCTGCACTACACGGAAAGCCCGTTTTCTTATTCCCTGAGGCCCCCAACCCCCTGCACCCTGGGCGAAAGCCCGCTCCTGAAAGCCATCCGCCATTTCACCGCCTGAAAGGAGGCTCTTGCATGCTCACCTACATCACCAATGAATGTATGCCCTTGGAAAAAATGCTGGCGCGCGTGCAAAAGCACCACCCCGGCGACAGCTACCTGCTGGTGAAGAAGGCCTATGAGTTTGCCGAAGCCGCCCACCATGAACAGGTGCGCAAAAGCGGCGAGCCCTATTTTACCCATCCGGTGTCCGTGGCCAGCATTTTAACGGAGCTGATGATCGACGCGCCCACCATTGCCGCCGGGTTTTTGCACGACACGGTGGAGGACTGCCCGGAGATTACCACGGAAACCATCCGCAAGGAATTTGGCGACGAGGTGGCCCAGCTGGTGGATGGGGTGACCAAGCTGGATAAGCTGGACTTCACCAACCGGGAGGATCAGAAGGCGGAATCCCTCCGCAAGATGATTTTGGCCATGTCCAAGGACATCCGCGTGGTGATCATCAAGCTGGCGGACCGGCTGCACAACATGCGTACCCTGCGCTTCCAGCCGGAAAACCGCCAGAAAGCCATTGCGGAGGAAACCCTGGACATCTTTGCGCCCCTGGCCCACCGCCTGGGCATGAACTCCGTCAAGCAGGAGCTGGAAGATTTAAGCTTTAAGTATATCGATCCGGAAGCCTTCCACGACATCGCCCAAAAGGTGGGCCTGCGCCGCACCGAGCGGGAGGAAAACATCCGCATGGTCATCAGCGAGCTGGGGGAAAAGCTGGACGCCCAGCACATCCATTATGAGATGGATGGACGCCCCAAGCACCTGTACTCCATCTACAAGAAAATGCAGGAGCAGGGCAAGACCTTTGACCAGATCTATGACCTCATCGCTGTGCGGGTGCTGGTGGATACCGTGCAGGACTGCTACACCGTGCTGGGCATCGTCCACACGCTGTGGAACCAGATTCCGGGCCGGTTTAAGGACTATATTTCCGTGCCCAAGAGCAACATGTACCAAAGCCTGCACACCACCCTCATCGGTGGGCGCAAGATGCCATTCCCCTTTGAAATCCAAATCCGGACCTGGGAAATGCACCGGGTGGCGGAGTTTGGCGTGGCCGCCCACTGGCGCTACAAGGAAGGCAACGAAAACGAGGGCGACCTGGACAACAAGCTCTATTGGCTGCGGCAGATTTTGGACTGGCAAAAGGAAACCCGGGACAGCCGGGAGTTTATCGACTCGCTGAAAACCGACCTTTTCAGCGAGGAAGTGCTGCTCTTCACCCCCAAGGGGGATATTGTGAGCATGCAGCGGGGGGCCACCCCCATTGACTTTGCCTACCGCATCCATAGCGGCGTGGGCAACCATTGCATCGGCGCCAAGGTCAACGGCCGCATCGTGCAGTTGGACACCGTTTTGGAAACCGGCGACCGGGTGGACATATTGACCTCCTCCAGCTCCAAGGGCCCGAGCATGGACTGGCTGAAAATTGCCAAAACCCAGCAGGCCAAGGCCAAGATCCGCCAGTTCTTTAAGAAGGAGCTGCGGGGCGAAAACGTGGTCAAAGGCCGGGATATGCTGGAAAAGGAAGCCAAGCGCCGGGGGGCCACCTTGCCCGCGCTGGCCAAGCCGGAATTTTATGAGCCCATTTTGAAGCGCTATGCCTTCCAGGAGCTGGAGGACATCTACGGCGCGGTGGGCTACGGCGGCATTGCCGCGGCCTATGTGATCAGCCGCTTTTTGGATGAGCAGCGGAAGCTGGAAGCCCCCGCCATCCCCAAGGTGCAGGAGGTGTCCCAGCAAGAGGTGCAAAAGCAGCTGGGCAAGCCCAGCCACGGCGTGTACGTGAAGGGCGAAAGCGGCATGCTGGTGCGGTTTGCCCGTTGCTGCAACCCGGTGCCGGGGGATGAGATCACCGGCTATATCACCCGGGGCCGGGGGGTCACCGTGCACAAGGCGGATTGCCTCAACGCCACCAACTCCGAGCAGGAGCGCATGGTGGAGGTGAGCTGGGCGGACACCGATGTGGGCGCCGCCTTCAATGCCAGCATCAACATCATCGCCTACGACCATGTAAGCCTCCTGGGAGAGCTGGCCCTATGCATTGGCAATATGGACATTCCCATTATGGCCGTCAGCGCCAAGCGGGACGACAAGCACAAAACCAGCGTCATCACCATGGTGATTCAGGTGAAGTCCAGGGAACAGCTGGATCGGGCCCTAAAACAGCTGCATAACCGCACCGATATCATTGAGGTGTACCGGGGAAGCACGTAAGCAAAAGGGGGGAAATGCCATGCGGGCCGTGGTGCAGCGGGTGACGGAGGCCTCCGTCACCGTTAGTGGCCAGGTGATTGGGCAGATCGGCCCGGGGCTTGCCGTGCTGCTGGGCGTGGAAGCCGGAGACACGGACAAGGACATGCAGTATATGGCGGAGAAGGTGCCAAACCTCCGCATTTTTGAGGACGACCAGGGGAAAATGAACCGCGCCTTGCAGGAGGTGGGGGGAAGTATTCTGGTGGTCAGCCAGTTTACGCTGCTGGGCGATGCCAGGGGTGGGCGCAGGCCCAGCTTTATCAGCGCCGCCAGGCCAGAAGTCGCCATCCCGCTCTATGAGGCATTGGTGGAACAGTGGCGCAAACAGGGCCTTTTGGTGGCCACCGGGGCTTTTGGGGCGGACATGCAGGTGGCCCTGGTAAACGATGGCCCCGTGACTTTGCTGCTGGACTCCAAAAAGCTGTTTTAACAAGAAACCAAAGGAGCAACCCGCATGCCGTTGATTGCCCTGGAATGCGTACCGGTGGGGGATGTGGAGACGAACTGTTACCTGGTGGAAAACCGGGAAACCGGGGACGTGCTGATTGTGGACCCTGGCGCGGAAGCGGAGAAGATCATTCAGGCTGTGGGCAGCCGTACCCCTGTGGCGGTGCTGCTGACCCATGGGCATTTTGACCACCTGGGCGCGGCGGACGCGGTTTGCGGGCAGTATCACATCCCGTTGTATGTCCACGAGCTGGACCTGCCCAAGCTCACCGACCCCAAGGGGAATTGCAGCCAGCGGTTTGGCTACCGGGTGGTGGTACGCACCCCCGGCCAAGGGCTAAAGGACGGCCAGGTGTTGCGCCTGGGGGGCATGGAGGTGACGGTGCTGCATACCCCCGGCCATAGCGCGGGCAGTTGCAGCTACCTGTTGCCGGAGGGCCAGGGCGTGCTCACCGGAGATACGCTGTTTGACGGCGGCTACGGAAGAACGGATTTTGAGGACGGCAGCTTTGCGGCGCTGAAGGCGTCTTTGCGAAAGCTGCTGTTTATGCGGCCCCGTCGGGCTGCCTACCCGGGGCATGGGGGCAGCACGGTGGCCGGCCAGGACGAGGAAAGCCTATGATGCAGTTGCGTGTGGGGCTGTGTACGCCGTTGCCGCGCTTTGCCAATGAGCTTTGCGACGTACTCAAGCTGTTTTATGCGGTGGAGGCCTTTGCGGTGAACCCGGAGGGGCAGGCCTTGGAGCCTCTTCGCCATACCTTTGCGGAGGAAGAGGGCCGCTGGGACTGCGCCTTTGCCTTCCGGGGAAAGGAAGCCCGGCGCAGCCTGGCCATCCCCAGGAACCTGGAGGAGGACCGCCGGGCCATCGTATGGAAGCGCCTGCAAAAGCGCCTTTGCAAGCTGACCCTGTATGACCTCTGCAAAGAGCTGACGGGCCATCATCCCCCCTGGGGGTCGCTGACGGGCATCCGGCCCACCCGGTTGGTGTATGAAAACATGGCCCAGGGCCTTTCCCTGGACCAGGCCGCCGCCGCTTTGACCCAGGAGTTTGACCTGCTGCCGGAGAAGGCGGAGCTGTTGCGGCGCATTGTGGCCGTGCAGCAGGGCCTGCCCCTGCCCCAGGAGGATGAGGCGGATGTGTACATCTCCATCCCTTTTTGCCGCACCCGCTGCGCCTATTGCTCCTTTCCGGGAGAGGCGCTGGGGAGGGAAGCAGAGACCCAGGCGTACCTGGAAGCCCTCTTTACGGAAATGGAGGCTTCCGCCCGCCTGATGGGGGAGCGGGGCCTACGGCTGCGGGCCTTGTACATCGGCGGAGGCACCCCCACAGCGCTCCGGGAGCCGGAGTTTGAGGCATTGATTGCGAAAACGGCCCATCTGTTCCCCGGCGCGCTGGAATGTACCGTGGAGGCGGGCAGGCCGGATACCATCACCCAGGGCAAGCTGAGCACCCTGAAACAGTACGGCATCAGCCGCATCAGCATCAACCCCCAGACCATGAATGACCAAACCCTGCGCCTCATAGGCCGGGACCACAGCGCGGACCAGACACGACAAGCCTATGCCATGGCCAGAGAGATGGGCTTTGCCAACATCAATATGGACGTGATCGCGGGACTGCCCGGGGAGGGAATCCAGGACTTTGCCCAGACCTTGGCGGAGATCCAGGCCATGGCGCCGGACAGCCTGACGGTGCACACCTTGGCCATCAAGCGTTCCAGCCGGCTGAACCTGGAAGGGGCGGCCTTGCCCCAGGCCCAGGTGGCAGCCCAGATGGTGGCCCTGGCGGAGCAGGCGGCCAAGAGGCTGGGCATGGAGCCCTATTATCTCTACCGCCAGAAATATATGGCGGGGCAGCAGCAAAACGTGGGCTACGCAAGGCCCGGAATGGCTTGCCTGTACAATGTGGATATCATGGAGGAAAACACCTCCATCCTGGCCATGGGGGCGGGGGCCATCAGCAAGCGGGTGTTTCCCGATCGGGAACTGCGCATTGAGCGGGCCCCCAATGTGAGCGATGTGGCGGTGTACGTGCGGCGGGTGCAGGAAATGATGGACAGGAAGAGCCTGCTGTTTGTGTAAAAACCAGCGGGATGCTGGACTCCATTGGCTACGCTCCTGGCTGCGCATCATCAGGAAAGAGGCGCAACCGGTTCTGTATATCAAAGGCAGTCTGAAAGAAGTTCACGAAAGAAACCCACAAAAGAAACCCACAAAAGGGAGGGCGCTTTATGGACAACCGGTTTTTGGTGGCGCTGGACCAGGGAACCACCAGTTCCCGCGCCATCGTGTTTGACGCCAGCGGGCATACCCTGGCATCCCATGCCATTGAGTTCAAGCAGCATTATCCCCAGCCGGGCTGGGTGGAGCATGACCCGGAGGACATCCTGTCCACCCAGGTGCTGGCCCTGCAAACCGCGGTGAAACTCAGCGGCGTGGACACCGCGCAAATCGCCGCCATTGGCATCACCAACCAGCGGGAAACCACCTTGCTTTGGGAAAGGGAGACGGGCCTTTGCGTGCATCCGGCCATTGTGTGGCAGTGCCGCCGTACCGCGGCCCAGGTGCAGCGCCTAAAGGATGCGGGCCATGGGGAGACGATCCGCGCCAAAACCGGGCTGGTGCCGGACGCTTACTTTAGCGGCACCAAGCTGCAATACCTGCTGGACCTGCCCGGCATCCGGGAGCGGGCCCAGCGGGGGGAGCTTTGCTTTGGCACTGTGGACAGCTTTTTGGCCTGGCACCTGGTGGAGGGCCGCCCTCATGTGACGGATGCCACCAACGCGGGCCGCACCATGCTGTTTAATCTGCATACCCAGGACTGGGACCCGGAGCTGCTGGACCTCATGGGCATCCCCCGGGAGGTGTTGCCCCAGGTGGTGGACAGCGCCCAGGTGATTGGCAACCTGCGGGCGGAGATTTTGGGCAGGCCCATTCCTGTGGCGGCCCTGGCCGGGGACCAGCACGCCTCCCTTTTTGGGCAGGCCTGCTTCACCCCTGGCATGGTGAAAAACACCTATGGCACCGGCTGCTTTATGCTGATGAACACGGGAGACACGCCCGTGGCCAGCGAGAACGGCCTGCTGACCACCATGGCCTGGAGGCTTCATGGAAAGCCCACCTACGCCCTGGAGGGCAGCGTGTTCATGGGCGGGGCCACCATTCAGTGGCTTCGGGACGAGCTGGGGCTCATCGGCACGGCGGCGGAAAGCGAGGCCCTGGCCAAAAGCGTGAACGACACCGCCGGGGTGTTTTTGGTGCCCGCCTTTACGGGCCTGGGCGCGCCTTACTGGGACATGTACAGCCGAGGCGCCTTGGTGGGCATGACCCGGGGCACCGGCAAGGCCCACATCGTAAGGGCCGCCCTGGAGGCCATCGCGTACCAGAGCTATGACCTGTACGCCGCCATGGTGGCGGACTGCGGCCACGCCCCCGCCCAGATGCAGGTGGACGGAGGGGCCAGCGCCAACGGGTTTATGATGCAGTTCCAGGCGGACATTTTGGGCATTCCCGTGGTGCGGCCCGTGGTGCTGGAAACCACGGCCCTGGGCGCTGCGCTGCTGGCGGGGCTGGGTGTGGGCTTCTATGAAAACAAGGAAGCTGCCGCGGCCATGGTGAAGCCGGATTTGACCTTCCACCCCCATATGGACCTGCACAACCGGGAGCTGGCCCTGTATGGCTGGCACCGGGCCGTGGAGAGGGCCCGAAATTGGGTGGAGCCGTAAGAGCCTGTGCCTGCGCCAGGCGTCTCACCAAATTCTAAACAAACTTTCACCCGCTCCTTACCGGTTTTGGCCCCTGGCTTCTTTTCACGCCTGCCAAACTATGCTATAATTGATTTCGAGCGGGGGAGGGACGGGAAAGCCGTTTCGGCCTGTTCAGGAAGCCTTGTATTAGCCCGCCAGCTCGGAAGGCCCGCGTTGGCGGCAGCTCATAGGCAAAGGAGCATCCCGGCATGAACAAACAGAGCAAAAAGCCAAAGAAAACCAAGGGGTTGGGCGCGGGCATCATTGCCTTTGGCCTGGTGTTTGCCACGTATTCCGCCATTTTCCATCCCCACAGCCTGGGCGGGTACATTCTGGCTTTTGTGCTTAGCGGCGTGTTCGGCGCGGTGGTGAAGGTGATGGGGGAAGGGCTGGATTTGTCCGTGAAGGAAAAGATGCCCAGCAGCCTGCAAAATATCTCCACCGATACCGGGAACCCCGAGGTGGACGCGTTGCTGGCCAAGGGACGGCAGATGATCGTGGATATTGAGGCGGAAAACAAGCAGATCGCCGAGCCTTCCTTGAACGCCACCTTGCGGGAACTGGAAAACCAGTGCGCGGAGGTTTTCCGCGCGGTGTACGATAAGCCTGCCAAGGCCTCGCAGATTCGCAAATTTATGGAGTATTACCTGCCTACCACGCTGAAATTGGTGCGGGGCTACCGCACCCTGGGGGAGCGGAATGTGGCCGGGCAGGATTCCGTGGCCGCCCGCAAGCGCATTGACGAAGCCCTGGGCGTGGTGCTGAAGGGTTGCCAAAAGATGCTGGATAACCTGTACCGGGACGATGTGCTGGACATCACCACCGACATTGATGTACTGGAGCAGATGCTTCGGCGGGACGGTTTGACTGAGAGCGACCTGGAGATGGCCGCCCAGCAGGCTAAGCAGGCGGCCCAGATCGACAAGCAGGTAACAGCCGCCGCTACCCAGCGGTCTCAGGCAGCTGCTCAGCCCGCTCAAGCAGCTGCCGTGGCAAGCTCGCCCCTGACGGTGGACCCCATTTTGGAAAAACCCAGTTTTTATGCCCAGGGCAGCCAAGCTGCGGCCCAGGCCCCCCAAGAGACGAAAGAATAGCATTGCATGCATACATCATCCATAGAAAACATCAATGAGGAGGATTCCCCCATGACAGAGAACACTAACGACCAGGCCCCCGCCCAGCCCGCCCAGGCTGCCGTTCAAGGCGCAACCCAGGCTCCTGTGCTGACCTTGGACTCCTCCTCTATGGCCAAGGATAAGGCCATTCTGGAAGAAGCCGTGCAGACCTTGGGGCAAGACGCAGCCCCCAAGGCCGTGGAAACCACCCTCAAAGACATGGACACGTCCATGCTCACCGAGGAAGACAAACGCAGCATTCAGGAGTTCGTGGGCAAGATTGATATTGGCAATCCCGACCATGTGCTGCTCTTTGGCGCGGAAGCCCAAA
>JAVBPU010000007.1:0-138377 GCA_031549415.1 Eubacteriales bacterium
TTACATTGCCAACGAGGGATTGAGTATCCTTGAAAATGCCGCGTTGATGGGCGTACCCATGCCGCCCTTTATACGGAAGGCGCTGGAAATCCTTTTGGAGCAGTCGGGGAAGGCAGAACCCGCAAAAAAGAGCGAGGAAGAAGAGTGAATGTGAGGGAAGCAGGGCGGTGGCCCTGCTTTTTTTATTGGTCATTTTGTGAATAAAATTTGGTTGGGCTAATTGTATATATGGCACTCATGGTTATAATAAGGTTGGGAGCAGAGAGGAGATGTTAAATATAGAGGGTGAGAATATGAGTGTAGCTGACGCTATCAGAACGATGTATTATCTCCTTGGCATTGTTTCACTCATGCTACAGTTGTCTAAACAATAAAACCATCTACAGTGGCCGCCGTAGATGGTGCCGAAGAATAATCTTCGGTTAGAAAGGAACCGCCCTCTCTGCTTCTATTATATCCACTTTCTTGGTTTCATTCAAGATGTTTGAAAAAGTTTGAAGGAACAAAAAAGCTTTTTGGTTCTGTCGCCGACAGGGCCTTTTTTTACCGACACTTTTACCGACAAACTGTCGGTAAACAGTCTGTAAAGCTGATAAAATTGATAAAACCAGAGCGGCAAAAAACAGCACTGAAAAACGAAGAACCCCTTGAAACAACCACGTTTCAAGGGGTTCTTTTTGGTGAGCCCGGCGGGATTTGAACCCACGACCTTCAGAGTCGGAGTCTGACACTCTATCCAGCTGAGCTACGAGCCCACACACTACACCCCGCTTTACGCACGGCGCTAGGCTATTGTATCGAATCTGTGGAAGATTGTCAAGGCAAAGCTAGGCGGTTTGCTTGCCAGATTGCTTACGTGGTTTGCTTGCCGTCACCCCGGCGCAACCCCTACAAAAACGACAATGCCTTCAGGGCAAAAACCCATAAAAACACCGTAACCACCGAAAACACCGTGGTAAAGACCACTTGGCCTGCCGCCAAGGCGTCGTCGCCGCCCATTTGCTGCGCCATGGGATAGCTGCTCACCGCCGTGGGCGAGGCAAATAGGGCGATCATAGCGGCCAGCGCCACATCCCGAATGCCCAGCAAAAGGGCGGCGGACAGGCAGACCAAGGGCACCAGCACCAGCCTGCCCACCACGCTCCAGCTGAGCAATACACGGTTGGCCTTGGCTTTGCCAAAATCCAGCGAGGCCCCCAGTAGAAACAGCGACAGCGGCGTTGCAATGCTTCCCAGCTTCCGAAAAGGCGTATCCAACACTGCGGGGATCTGAACCCCCAGCTTCCAAAGCAAAAAACCCGTGGCCGTGCCGAGAATGAGTGGGTTCAGCAACACGCCTTTTATAATCCTCCATGCGCTCACGGCCTCTTTGCTATATAGCATCAGCGCCACTGTGGACAGAATGTTAAAAATCGGCACGGCCACCAGCACCATCATCACCGCCACGGACGCGTCCGCATCCGGATACATCATCAGCACCAGGGGAATCCCAAAAATGGCGTAATTGCTGCGGCAAATCCCCTGGATCATCACGCCGCGGGACTGGTGATCTTTCACCACCCGGGGGATGAGCCAAAACAGCAGCAAAAACATCGTCACACAGGCCACACCCGCAAACAGCAGGGCTTTCCCGTCCACCGCCGCGCCGGGATCGGTATCCAGGATGTTATAGCAAAGCAATAATGGCAAAAAAAGCCGGAACACGCAGTTGTTGATTTGCCGGGTGGCACTGTCCGACAACCACCCAAGCCGCCGCGCCCCAAAGCCAGCCATCATCATCACCAGGAGCGGAAACACCGTATTGAACGAAAATAACAAATCCTGCACCTTGTACGCCACCTGTCTTTATCCTCCTGCTCATCCTTCACGCTGTGCCGCTTCAGGACTAGAAGGAGCATGATAAGCGAAAGGCCTCCATAGGATACGCGCTGCACGCCAACAGAAACTGTCCCGCGTAATACGTGCCCAGGCTTAGATAATAGGCTTTGGTTCCCTTCTTTCGTACCTTGTTGCGAAGCAAAAGCATATCCGAGGCCACAAACAGGGCTGCGCCCAACACCCCAAAAAGCAGCCGGGGGGAGAAGGAAATCAAAAGAAGCGGCAGGCAGGCGGCCAGCAGGGCTGCCAGCGCCAGAGCGTACACGCCAAGGGCTCTCACCAGGGAACGGGGAATGGCATCGGAAAAATATCGCAGATACCTCTGCAAAAGCAGCGCCGAAGCCACAAAAACCAAGGTGGGCCACAGATAAGCTGTCCCACCGGGAGGATACAGGCCTGCAAACGCGCCTACATACAACATATGCCCCAAAAAGAAAAGGCCTCCGCCCAGCTTAAATACAATCTCCAGCCAAACATCCGCGCAGATGCACACACATAGGCCTGCCAACACCAACAGGGTGTACGCATCTGCCTTGGGGCTTCCTTGTGCCCACAGTGCCACCGCCACGCAAACCAAGGTTCCCGCCGCTTTCCACACCAGGCCCAGCGCCTTGCGGCCCTGGCGTTTATATCGCAAATAAAGCGGCATGGAAACGGTCCAGCAGAGCGGCAGCGCCAGGAAGAAAAAAGGCATAGCATCCCTCCTGCCTACGTATGAAAACCGGAGTTCTCTCCCTCTTTGTCTTTTTATCATACCTCCTTTCGCCCGCGCTGTCAAACTTCTGCCAGTCCCCTCTGGCAGGAAAAAATCCCGGCAGCGGCGAAGTGTATCTGTTAGTATCTTGATGTGGAGGCCTTTTCCATGAGCCAATTCTTAGCCCCCTTCAACTATGGCCGCGCCTTTCATGTGCTTGGTTCCTTGGCGGGGTATTCCGCTTATACTCCGGAGGGCGCTTTGGCTCTTCACGCTCTGCTGAAGGAGAATTATCCGCTGATTTTTCAAAAAACGGACCAAAAGACCTTTGCCAACCACGCCCTGCTGATTGAAATGCCTGGGGCCAGCGTCACAGACCCCCTGGTGTTTGTTTCCCATTTGGATGGGGGTATGGCGGCCTCGCCTCTCCCCCTCACCCCTTCCCCCGCGGCCATGCCCTGGACCGCCTCCTTGCAGCAGGCCCATGTGGTGACCTTGCTGGAAGCGCTGGAATCCCTGCTTTCCGAGGGCTACCGTCCCGGCGGTGACCTGTTGCTGGCCCTTTCCATGGATGGCCTTTCGGGGGCCCAAGGCGCTGCCAGCCTGGCCGCCCATTTAAAGGCCCGCAAAATTTCCCCCTGTTTTGTGCTGGATTTTGGCGGGTATGTGACCCGCTCCGCCTTTTCCACTTATTTGCCCCGGCATGCGCCCCTGGCGCTGATCGGCATTTCGGAAAAAGGACTGCTGGAAGGCGTCCTCACTGCGGACCACGCCTCTTTGAAAGGCCGCGCGGCCAAGGAAAATCCGCTGGGTCTTTTGCTGCGGGGCGGTGCACGGCTCAGCCGGCGGACCCGGCAGGCTGCCCTGTGCAAAAGCAGCGAAGAAATGCTGCTGGCCCTGGGCAAAAGAGCCCCTCTTTTCCAGCGCCTGTTGGTGGCCAACCCTCGCCTTTCCTTCCCCCTGCTGCGGCTTCTTTGGCGGCGGCGGGCCATTATGCGCCAGTTCTTCCTTTCGGAACGCACCCTCACCGGCCTGACCACCACCGGAAACCCCGGCGACGTCCCTGCCAGCGCCTCTCTTTCCTTCCGGCAGACCACCGTGCCCGGCCGTACGCTGCCCCAGTGGAAGCATGCTCTGCGGGAGCGCATCGCCAATGAAAACCTGCGCATGGACATCGCTATAGAGCTTGAACACAGCGCCCGGTCCAAAACCGGCGGGGAAGCCTGGGACGCCCTGGGCACTGCCATCGAGATCCTCTATGACCGGGTCGTCATCTCTCCTTGCCTGTGCCCCTATGTGACCGATGGGCGCTTCTACACCTCCCTGCGGGGCAATGTGTACCGCTTTTCTCCCTTCCTGCTCAGCGGGGAGGAATCCTTGCGGGGCCAGTGCGCCCTTCGCGAGGATAGCTTGCAAACCGCCGTGCAATTCTTCCGCCAAATGCTCAGTGTATAGGGGGTTCTCTTTTGCTCTCCATCTTGTATCTGCTCTTCTTTTTGGCCTGCGGCGTTGCCATGGCCCAGTTTTTGTTGCCCCGGCTGCGCCCCTTGGTCAGGGGCTATATTGGCTTATCGCTAGGCGTGCTGCTGCTGATGTGGCTGCCTGTGCTGCTGGCCTATGGCCTCACCTTTTCCCTGACGGCCCATTGGGTCGCGGCAGGGCTCATGGCTTTGCTTACTCTCCTTTGCTTTTTTCTGCGGGACAAGCAGCCCCGCAGGCCTATGGATGATGAGGAAAAACGCCTGCTCAGAACCCTGCTTTTCGTGGTGACTCCGCTGGTGCTGCTGTCCGCCTATTTGCAATACACCCATAGCATCCGCCCTGCCGCCGACGGCACCTACCACGTGGGGCAAAGCACCTACGGGGACCTGTCCCTGCACCTGGCGGTGACCACCAGCATCGTCAATGCGCCTTTCCCTCTGCACAACAGCCTGATGCTGGGGGCCACCATGGCCTACCCCTATCTGGCGGATTCTATCGCCACCACCTTTTATATGCTGGGCATGAGCCTGCCCATGGCCATGGCCTTCACCGGCACCTTGATGATGGCTTTGGTCTATACCGGCTATACCTTGCTGTGCGTCCAGCTCTGCCGTAAAAAGGGCGCCAGGGTGCTGGCGGCGTTCCTATTGTTTCTCAATGGCGGTCTGGGCTTCTTTTTCGTCCTCAGCGGCAGCACGGCAAACGGCTCCCTCACCAGCGTCCTGGACAACCTCCAAAAAGTCCTCCACGGCTTTTACCAGACCCCCACCAACCAGCCCGATCCCAATAATTTGCGCTGGTCCAACATCCTTTGCGACATGCTGCTTCCCCAGCGGGGCATACTGGGAGGCTGGACCCTGCTAATGCCTTGCTTCAATCTGCTGCTGCCTCCCCTGGTGCGGGGAGAGAAGCACAGCCTCCGTGCCTTGGTGGTGCTGGGGATCATGGCGGGGGGCATGCCTCTGCTGCATACCCACAGCTTTCTGGCCCTGGGCCTCAGCAGTATCGGTTTTTTGGGCTACAGCCTGGTCACCGCCCCCAAGGGGACCCGGATTGCCACCCTGCGGCCCTGGTTGCTGTATGGCGGTATCACCTTGGCCTTGGCCCTGCCCCAACTGATCAGCCTCACCTTTGTACAGGCCACCGGCAGCGACCATTTCTTGCGCTTTCAGTTCAATTGGTGTAATAACCGGGACGGCCGGGGCCTTATCGACCCCTACTGGTGGTTTTACATCAAAAACATCGGCCTCCCCTTCCTGCTCATCTTCCTGGCTTTGTTCCAACGGCGGCCTCAACAGAGGATGGACCCCTCCCTGGGGAGGGATTTCGTGCAGGGCAACCGCCTTCTCGCCGCCGGAGCCTTCACCATCTACCTGGTGGCGGAGTTCATCCTCTTTCAGCCCAATGAATATGACAACAACAAGCTTTTCTACGTCTGGTTCCTGCTCTGCCTCCCCATGGCAGCGGACTATGCCATGACCCTCTACGAAAAAATCAAGGACCTGGGCGGCCACCGCATCATAGCCGGGCTGTTCTTGGTCACCTGTTTTCTGTCCGCCGGGCTGACGGTGGCCAGAGAATGCGTGGGGGACTATGAAGCCTACAGCCAGGATGCCATTGCCTTGGCGGAATTTGTGAAGCAGGAGACTCCGGAGCATGCGGTTTTTGTCACCGGGGACCAGCACTTAAACCCTGTCAGTTCCCTGGCTGGGCGCACCATTCTCTGCTCCGCTGATCTTTACCTTTATTATCATGGCTTTAACACCGCTGAAAGGAAGGCGGAAATCGCCGCTTTTTACGAAAACCCCGCCGCACAACTTGCCTTCTTGCAGAAATACGGTGTACAATATATCTATGTATCCCCCTACGAGCGCAACAGCCCGAATTACCAGGTCAATGAACCGGCGTTGCAGGCCCTTTTCCCGTTGGTGTACGAAGGCGGCAACGGCAGCCAGCGCATCTTTGCCGTGCCCGCCAGCGTGATGGCCCCTTAGAGCAAATTCCGAAAGGAGGCCCCCATGGAACGCTTTTTGCGGTATTCCCTGGAGCATGGCCGCGCCATCCGCGGGGTGCTGCTGCTGGGGGAGCAGATGGTGCAAAAATCCTTTACCGTCCTCTCCCTGCAAGAGGACACCGTCACCCTGCGCATGGGCAAAAAGCCGCCCATTACGGTGCCCCTCAACGACATCCTCAGTTGTGACTATGCCCGTGGCGACCACGGCGAAGAATAAGGAGGCTCCCCGTCCCATGATTGCCAAAATCAAAGAATTTCTCCGTTCCCACCCCAAAGAATCCGAACTGATCCGCTATGTCATCGCCGGAGGGCTGACCACGCTGCTGAGCTTGGTCGTATTCTCCCTGTTTTGTATCGCCGTATCGGTGGACCATACGGTGGACAGCGCCACCCAGGTCCAGGCCAACATCGGGCAAATCCTGTCCTGGATCATTGCCGTGCTTTTTTCTTTTTGGATCAACCGCCGCATGGTGTTTCAGGTTCAGGGCGGCCAATCAGCTTCGGTGGTCAAAGAGTTGCTGCAATTCGTGTTCAGCCGTCTCATCAGCGGCGTGGTTTTTGAGCTGGGTCTTTTTAACCTGCTCCTGACCCTGGGGGTTGGCAACACCCTCAGCAAGCTGATCGTGCTGGTGCTGGTAACGGTATTCAACTATGTGGTCAGCAAATTTTGGATCTTTGCCAAAGGGAAGCAAGGACCGCCAGCAGAAGAAGGCCCCCAAGGTACGCAGGGAGGGTCTCCGGCATAACGGCGTCCAGTTTCACCAGTGCCTGGCTGCCCCAAAAGCCGCTGGTCATGGCGGCTTCCGGCCACAGCCGCAGGGCCAGGAAACAACAGCCATAGGCTAGTACAGCATGCACGGCCCGCCAAAAAAGCAAACTGGCGGGCCGGATGCTTTCTTTGGCGAAGGATACATTTTGCATCCAAATGGACAGGCCCCCAAAACTGCAGGCCCCGCAAAGCAACGGAACAAGCCCCTCCTTTGTCTCCTGCCAGGCCTGTACCAGCCCATGGGTCCCGCCGCCCACTTCCAGCAAGGTATGGACCAGGGCCAGAAGAGGTTCATTCCCTTGGGCCCAGGCGGGCCACAGGCGCAGAAGCACCCCCCGAAGCACGGCCGCCGCCACAGAAAACAGCATCATAGCGCCGCATACCCCCAGCAAGGAGCGGGCCGCCGACCCAATGGCCTCGGGCAAGGCCTGGCTTATAGACGGGATAGGGTTTTGCATAGTTGTCACAGAAGGCGGGCATGCTAAAGGTGCGGCGGAGAGAGAGGGCGCCTGTTCTTCTGGGCGGCGATTCCTACCCAGGAGGGCCCAAGCCATGGCCCCTGCGAGCAAAGCGCCCAGCCAATGGCACCCCAGTGCCAGCGCCATTCCCCGGGCGTTTCCGGTCCAACGGGCCAGCGTCCCTACAAAAAACAACGGGCTCATCACCCCCACAGCCACCAGCAAAGGGGCTTGCCGCCCCTCCCGGATTCTTCCCTCCGCCACCAAGGCCACCACACGGCGGGTGCCCGCCGGAGAACCCGCCGCCATGCCAAAGGCGATGGCCTCCAACCATGGGCCTATGCCAGGCCTGCCTTTTCGCCCTTCCTTGGAATGGCCCGCAGGCCCTACCCGCCCTGGCAATCCCGCCAGCACCATCAGGGGAAACAGGGCGGGCATCACCCCTGTGGCAAAAACCGAGGCTGCCTGCTGGGCCGCCAACATACAATCCTGAGAAAACCAAACGATACCCGCCACGCAAAGCGCCAGAACCCACCCCCGCACAGCCCTTTCCCCCTTGTTTTTCATCTTTTTTCCAAGGAAAATGAAAATGGTTTCAAAAAAACGAAATTTATTTTATGGAATCAGACAAAATCTTTGGTTTTTCGCCAAGAAGCCTTTTCAGAACGCGGTGAATGCGCTATACTAAGCTAGGTTCTCTCGCAGACTGCACCCGCAGCGATAAAGGAGCATGGACGTGACAGATTTCGTAAGTAACTGGAACAGCGAGCTTTTGACGCTTCCTTTTGCGCCCCTTGGCCTCATTGCTATGCCAGGCTGTGAGGAGTTGGGGCAAAAGATCAATTCTTGGCTGATGAAATGGTACGAGCAACAAGAGGCCCTGGACGAAACCCCTCTCTTCTCTTTGATGGGCCATAACCGCGATAATTTCCTGATTGAGGCGGAGTGCCCCCGTTTTGGAACCGGCGAAGGCAAGGGCATGCTCCGCAGCAGCGCCCGGGGCTACGACATCTATATTCTCAGCGACGTGGGCGCATACAATGTGGAATATAAAATGTACGGACGCAGCGTTCCCATGTCGCCCGACGATCATTTTCAGGATTTGAAGCGCATCATTGCCGCGGTGGGTGGCCGGGCTAAGCGCGTGAACGTGATCATGCCCATGCTGTACGAAGGGCGGCAGCACCGCCGCACTACCCGGGAAAGCCTGGACTGCGCCATGGCGCTGCAAGAGCTGGAGCATATGGGCGTGGCCAATATCATCACCTTTGACGCCCACGATCCCCGGGTGCAAAACGCCGTTCCCCTCATCGGCTTTGACAGCGTGAAGCCCTCCTACCAGATCCTCAAGGCCCTGTTCCGCACGGAGATGGACCTGCATTTGGACCGGGACCATATGATGATCGTCAGCCCAGACGAAGGCGCCATTGACCGCAACATTTTCTACAGTGCCGTATTGGGCCTGGATATGGGGATGTTTTATAAGCGCCGGGATTATACCACCATCGTCAACGGCCGCAATCCCATCGTGGCCCATGAATACTTGGGTGACGATGTGGAAGGCAAGGATATCTTCGTTTCGGACGACATCCTGGCCACCGGCGACAGCGTTTTGGATTTGGCCCGGGAGCTAAAACAGCGCAAGGCTGCCCGCATCTTCGCCACGGCTACCTTCGCTCTGTTCACTTCCGGCTTGGACGCTTTCCACAAGGCCTATGAAGAGGGCACCATCAGCCGTGTGATCGCCACCAACCTCACCTACCGCACGCCGGAGCTGAAAAAGGCCCCCTGGTTTGTGGAGGCGGATATGAGCAAGTACATTTCCTACATCATCGCTTCTCTCAACCACGACAGAAGCCTGAGCGGGCTACTGAACCCCTACAACCGCATTCGCGACCTGATGGGCCGCTACCGGGAAAAGCAAGCGGAAGCAGGCATCCGGTTGGTATAAGACGTTTTCAAAAAGTGGCGGTGCCACTTTTTTGCTATCTATGCTATAATACGGTGACTCTCAAACGAAGGACTGATAGCATGCGCAAGCTATGGGCAGGGCGTTTTGAAAAGCCCACCAGCCCCCTGCTGGATCATTTCCAATCTTCCATTTCCTTTGACCAGCGGCTGTTGCGCTGCGACATCGCCGGTTCCATCGCCCATGCCACCATGCTGGGGGAGCAGGGCATTCTGTCCGCCCAGGACGCTCAGGCCCTTGTCACGGGTCTGGAAGACATTTTGAATGAGTATGACAGGGGCCAGCTGGCCATCGACCCGGGCGCGGAGGATGTGCACATGTTTGTGGAGGCCTTGCTGACCCAGCGCATTGGTGATGCGGGGAAGCGTTTGCACACGGGCCGCAGCCGCAACGACCAGGTGGCCTTGGATGTGCGCCTGTATTGCAAGCAATGTTGCAACGAGATACGGGCGCAATTGCGAAACCTGCTGGAATGGTTGCTGGCCCTGGCCAAGGTCCATTTGCATACGATCATGCCCGGCTACACCCATTTGCAAAAGGCCCAGCCTATTACGCTGGCCTTTCATCTGATGGCCTATGCGCAGATGTTTCAGCGAGACTGCACCCGTTTTCGCGCCGTCTATACCGAGGCGGACGTGATGCCCTTGGGCAGCGGCGCCCTGGCAGGCACCACCTATCCTTTACACCGGGAGCGGGTGGCGGAGCTGTTGGGCTTTGCCCAGGTGACCGACAACGCCCTGGACGCTGTCAGCGACCGGGACTTTCTGCTGTCCTTCCTGTCCGCCGCATCCCAGTGCATGATGCATCTCAGCCGTTTCTGCGAGGAGCTGATTCTCTGGTCCACCAACGAATTTTCCACCGCCGTGATGGATGACGGCTTTGCCACGGGTTCCAGCATCATGCCTCAAAAGAAGAACCCGGACGCCTGCGAGCTGATCCGGGGCAAAACCGGCCGGGTGTACGGGGACCTGATGACGCTGCTGACGGTGATGAAGGGGCTGCCCCTTGCTTATAACAAGGACATGCAAGAGGACAAGGAAGCTTTCTTTGACGCCTATGACACCCTTTCCATCTGCCTAAAGACCTTCACGGAGATGCTGCGCACCACCCGCTTTCAAAAAGACGCCATGGAAAAGAGTGCCGGCCTGGGCTTTACTAACGCCACGGATCTGGCGGATTATCTGGTGGGCAAGGGTGTGGCCTTCCGGGATGCCCACCATATAAGCGGCGCATTGGTGGCTAAATGCGTCAAAGAAAACCGGGCGCTGCTGGATTTGCGCCTGGAAGAGCTGAAGGACGCGGCCCCCGCCTTTGCGGAAGATGTGTATGAGGCCATCGCCCTTCCAATTTGTGTAGAAAGGCGAAGCCTCCGGGGCGGCCCGGCCCCCAGCGCCGTGGAAGATAGCATCCGCCGCATGGAAGGCTGGCTGGCGGCCCATCCCATGCCTCCGCCCTTGCCAATGAAGGAGTGACGCACTGATGATGAAGTGGGAAAAGCGGCTGGTGGCCAGCATACAAAAGCATATTCTTTGGTGGGCCATGGGCCTTTCCGCCCTGCTGGGCGCGTTTATCCGGTATTCCTTTTTGCCCCTGATTGTGGCGGATATGGAGTTCCTGCTGACGGCCTGGTACGAGGCCGCCGCCGCCGGCGGCATCGCCGCCGCCGCGGGCAAGGGCGGCATCTCGGTCATCCCCACCCAAAGCAATTACTTGCCTCTCTACCTGTACATCTTCACCGCCGTGGCCAAGCTAGGCGTGCCCAATGTGGTGGGCATCAAGTACATTTCCATCGCCTTCGAGGCGTTTCTCATCGGCGGGTCCTGCCTAGCGGTGCGCTTTGTTTCCCCCTCCCCCAAAAAGAGCCTGAACACCGCCATCACCTTTATTTTGCTCTGCTTTCATCCTCTGCTGATCCTCAACGCCTCTGGCTGGGGGCAAGCGGATACCATTTATTCCAGTTTTTCCGTGTTATCGGTCCTGATGCTGATGCGGGGCAAGAACACTTGGGCCATGGTCCTGTTTGGTATTTCCTTTGCCTTGAAGATGCAAGCACTGTTTTTGTTGCCCTTGTTTGTGATGGTCTATTTCTGTGAAAAAAAGCTGAGCCTTTGGCAGTTTCTGCTGGTGCCCGCAGTGGCGCTGCTTACCAGCCTGCCCATGGCGCTGTTTGGCGATAGCCCCTTCTACGTGGTTTCCTGCTATCTGGGCCAGGTGGAAATCTACAATAACCCCACCTTCAACCATCCCAATTTCTATGCCCTGCTGGGAGAGGCCCTCAGTAAAAAGACCATGATTCAAGGGATGATGTCCCGGTATGGCGGGGCGCTGGCCCTGGCTTCCCTGGGAGGCATGATGGCCTGGCTGCTGACAAAAAAAGCGAAGTTTTCGGGCCAGTCGCTGCTTTTGCTGGGCGCTTGGTGCGTGCTGTGCACCACGTTTTTCATGCCCCGCATGCACGAACGGTACGGTTTTGTGGGGGAAATCCTGCTGCTTTGCTGGGCGGTGGCCCTGGGCAAGCCCCGGGGCTACGCCTACCTGCTGCTGGGGCTGCTGCCCATTGCCAGCGCCTATGCGGAGTACATGTTCCGCAACCCCATCTTTCCCTTGCAGGTGGGCGGTTTTTTGAACCTGGCGCTGCTGGGGCTTCTCACCTGGGAAGTGGTGAAGGCGGTGAAGGAAGGCCAGTCCGTAGGCTCCCCAGCGTTGCCTGCGCTGGAACAGGAGGCGGGCGCCCATGGCTGAAGCAACCCTGTCCCCCGGAAGCGCTCCTCAAAGAGCCCGCGTGTTCTATTTTGACGCGCTGCGGGCCCTGGCAGCCTTCCTGGTGATCGTCAACCACACCAATAGCTATGTGTTCAAGGCCACAGGCCCTCAGGACCCTGCCTGGTGGTTGTCCTTGCTGTGGTATTATTGCAGCAAAATTGCCGTTCCCCTGTTTGTGATGATCTCCGGCGCCTGCTTGCTTCCCAAGCAGGACAGCTATTCAAAGGCCCTGGGGCGCACCCTGCGCATGGTATTGGTGCTGGTGCTGTTCTCCTACGGGTATTATCTTTGGGATCTATGGCTCACCCACTTCACCTGGGCCAAGGCCCTCGATTTTCCCGCCTTCCTCTCTTCTATTTGGGAGAAGCGCATCACCGATTCCTTTTGGTACCTCTACTTCTACATCGGCCTGCTGGTGATGCTGCCGCTGCTGCAACGCCTGGCGGCAGGCATGCGGAAAAGGGATTACCAGTATTTCCTGTGCATTTCCTTTTTTACGAACGGCCTGTGGCCGCTGGTATGCCACTACGTCCCTGGCCTGCAACTTCCGGACTATTTTGACCTCCCGCTGTTTTCCGTGTTCATCGGGCTGTTTTTTGCGGGCCGGTACCTGCACGCCTATGCCCAGCCCTCCCGGGGCAAGGGTTGGCTCTGCCTGCTGGTGCTGGCGGTATGTCTGGCCCTGTCTGTCTTTTTAACGCAAGGGGAGTATGCCCGTTTGCGGGGCGCGGGCCAGTATTGGTTCATGGACGAGCGCACCGCTCCGGCCTTCCCGGTACTCCTGTCCGCGCTGGCCGTATTTTTCCTGCCCAGGTGCTGGCCCGCCAAAAGAGAAAAGGCCCAGTCTTCCCGGTGGACCCGGTTCATCCAGGTCCTGGGGGGCTGCGCCTTTGGCATTTACCTGTTGCAGGACTGGGTCACAGCGGAGACCAAGCATCGGGTCTTTGAGCCTTTGCTGGCGGCCCTGCCCGCGTTCCCTGCCGCCCTTTTGTGGACGTTGCTGATTTTCGCCTTTTCGGCGCTTCTGGCCTGGGTTCTCAAGCTAATTCCAGGCATCAAAAAACTGATCTGACAATCCTAGTCCTTCTTCTCCCTCAAAATCAGCCGGATGGGCGTGCCCTCAAAGCCAAAGCTCTTTCGCAGTGCGTTTTCCAGGTACCGTTCGTAGGCAAAGTGCATCAGCTCTTTGTCGTTGATGAACAGCACGAAGGTGGGCGGGCAGGCGCATTGCTGGGTGCCGTAGTAGATTTTGAGGCGGCGTCCGGCGGTGGAGGGGGGCTGCAAGCTGGCCTGGGCATCGGCCAAGGCCTCGTTCAGCACGCCGGTGGGGACGCGTTTGCGGTACTCCGCAAACACTTCGTTCACTTTTTTCAGCACGGTGTGCACCCGCTGCCCGGTTTTGGCCGACAGAAACAGCACCGGCGCATAGGCCATAAACTTGAGATCGCTCAGCACCTGTTTGCGGTAATTTTCCAGGGTCCCGGTGTCCTTTTCCAGGGCGTCCCATTTGTTGACCACCACAATCACGGCCTTGCCCGCGTCCATGATCAGCCCGGCAATCTTCGTATCCTGCTCGGTAACCCCGTCCAGCGCGTCAATCAGCAGCAGCGCCACATCACAGCGGTCCATGGCGGCGATGGACCGCAGCACGCTGTACCGCTCGATGGTTTCCTCCTCCACAGCCTTTTTTTTGCGCAGACCCGCCGTGTCGATGATATTGTACCGGGTGCCATCCTCTGCGGTGAACAGGGAGTCGATGGCGTCCCGGGTGGTGCCGGGGATGTCGCTGACCATGGTGCGTTCCTGGGCCAGCAGCTTGTTGCACAGGGAGCTTTTGCCCACATTGGGCCTGCCCACCACCGCCAGCTGGATCACATGCGCCTCTTCCTCCAGCTCATCCTCCGCCTGGGGCGGCAACCGCTTCACGATTTCCTCCAGCAGGTCTCCCAGCCCCAGCATGTTGGTGGCGCTGATGCCAAGGGGGTCGCCCATGCCCAGGTCATAATATTCGTATAGCTGGTCCGTCAGCCCCGCATGGTCCACCTTGTTCACCACCAGCAGCAGCGGCTTCTTAGTCCGGCGCAGGAACTGGGCCACCTCCCGGTCCTCGGGGCTGAGGCCCTCCCGGCCGTCGGTGAAAAAACAAATCACATCGGCGGTGTCCATGGCAATTTGCGCCTGGACCCTTATTTGGCTTAGCAGCACATCCTTGCTGTGCAGGTCAATGCCCCCGGTGTCGATCATGGTGAAGCGGCGTCCCATCCATTCCACATCCGCATAGATCCGGTCCCGGGTCACGCCGGGCACATCCTCTACGATGGAGATGCGCTTGCCCGCGATTTTATTAAAAAAAGTGGATTTGCCCACATTGGGACGGCCTACGATGGCCACCAACGGCTTTGCCATATTTCTTCTCCTCTACAAGGGTCCGGGCCCCCAAGGCCCAGCGCCCGAAAATCACCGCCCCCGCAGGGCGTCGTATAACTCCTGGCCGGAACTTCCCACCACCCGCACCGGCAGGGGGCAGCGGCGGCGAAATTCTTCCAGCGTCAGGTCATCCAAAAACCGGTCCCCCTCATGCCGAAGCATACAGGCTGGAAGCAACAGGGCCTCCGCCCCGGTTTCCAGCTGCCCTGGCAATTGCGCCAGGATGTCCCCGCCCGTTACCAGTCCCGCCACGGTGACGGTTTCGCCAAAGAAGCGGTTGACGATGGTCAGCACCTGGACCTGTGTGCCCGGCGGGGCGAAGCGCTGGGTCAGCCTCTGCAGATGCGGCGCGGCGGATACTCCGGTGGCCAAGGCCAGCCGCCTTTCTTGCGCAGGGGCTGGTTCCTCGTCCAGGGCCTCCGCCTCCTCCAGTTCACTTTCCAAAAGCCGCAGCAGGCCCACGCCGTTCTCAATCTGGGGGTAATGCTCATACCAGTCCTCGGTTGGAATGGGTTCCCCAGCCAGGCAGAAAAACTCATCGCTGGGAAAAACAAAGGTGCCGCCCAAATCCCGGCGGCAGGCCTCCTGAAAGGGCGCGATGGCTTGCAGCAGCGCCCGGGACCCTTCCCGGTCAAAGGGCCTAAGCGCTGTCAGCCCGTCCCTCCACCGGGTCAGCCCTACCGGCACCAGGGCCACGCTTCGGGCCAAGGGCGCCAAGCCGCGCAAATCCCGCAGGGTAGCGAGCAAGGCCTCTCCATCATTATAACCCGGACAGACCACCACCTGGCAGTGAAAGACGATACCCGCCTTTGCAAGCCGCGCCAGCCTGTCCATCACATCCCCGGCAAAGCGGTTGTGCATCATGGCTTGGCGAAGGGCCGGATTCGTGGTATGCACGCTAACGTACAGGGGGGACGCATGCCGCTTGAGGATGCGCTGAAACTCCGCCTCATCCACATTGGTCAGCGTTACGTAATTGCCCATCATCAGCGAATAGCGCCAGTCATCATCCTTCACATACAGGCTTTCCCGCAGCCCTTTGGGCATCTGGTCAATAAAGCAGAACACGCATTGGTTGCGGCAGGTACGGGGCGAAAGGGCCATGCTGTCCTCAAAGCGGAGGCCGAGAGGCTCCCCCTCTTCTTTGCGCAGGGTCAGGGTTTCCCGCTGGCCATCGGCCCGCTCCACCGCCATCCGCAGGGTGGCGGGGAAGGTCAGCGCCTGGTAATCAATTTCATCCAGCAGGGGTTCTCCCCCTATTTCCAGTACGCCGTCGCCAGGGCGAAGGCCGTGTTTTTCCGCCACGGACCCCGGCTCCACTGCCCGGATGACATGTTTCATGCGCGTCCTCTCCTTTGGCCCTGCGCGTTAGGGCATGCTCCATTATGAATGGATTTGCCTTGGAAGTCAAGCAACCGTGCCCAAAGCACCCTCACAAAAAACCCTCGGCAGGTGAACCTTTCAGCGCGCTTTTGTGTCATATATTACAGGGGTCTCACATTGACGGCACCGGTGTGAAATGATATAATTCGGATACTGGTGTTGTGTGCATTTGCAACGCTGAGAGTCTCCCCATCCATCACATAGGAGGTTGTATTGAGCATGAAGAGGATTCTATCCGGCCTGCTGGCCTGCGTCCTGTTGCTAGCCAGCGCCAGCGCGTTGGCTGCCAAAGAAACAAAGGTGAAGCCGAACGTTTACTCCATTCCGATGGAGGGAACCGTGCTGCAAAACAATGAAGACCGTGGCATCAAGCCCCAAACGGATGCTGTCCGCCACGAGATGATCCCGGGCGAAAGTCCCACCACCGGCTGGCCCTGGCAGGGCGACTATCTGCCCATGATCGTGCAGATCAGCAACTCGGCGGAAGGGGCCTCCGAGAAAGTGAACAACAAGAAGGTGACCGCTGCCGGTATTGGCGAGCGTGCGCCCTGGGGCGGCCAGTTTGCGGATATCGTTTTTGAGGGGATTCTGTACCGCACCGGCGCCACCCGTATTTCCTTTCTGCTGAGCGATTGCTTTGCCGATGGCCAGCCCGTAGGCGGCATCGGCCCGGTCCGGTCCGCCCGTATCGGCCACGTGTTGCTGCGGGAAGAATGGGAGTCCGGCTTCATTTATGCCGGCGGTCCCCGCAAGGAAGATAACAACATCCGTGTGATATTTAAGGAGACGGGCGCCGACCAAAAGGGCGTGCTATTTGATTTGCTCAGCGGTGATTTTGTGGATTTGAAATACCGTGTCAAGGGTGTGAAAGCGCCGGACAACTACAATGCCGATGTGGCGGGTATGCGCGCCATCATCCCCGCGGAGTATACGGCCACCCCCCGTCCTTTCCTGTTTGTGGATGAAAGCCCCTACACGGATGGCTATGAGTTTGGCTACAACATTAACCTGGACTGGGGCGACAAGAAATACATCTCTCATTTCTATTATGACGAGGCGGAAAACCTGTACCTGCGGTTTAGCGGCGATGCCCCCTATAT
The DNA here is from genome assembly GCA_031549415.1 of Eubacteriales bacterium. GTDB lineage: Bacteria > Bacillota > Clostridia > Christensenellales > Aristaeellaceae > Limiplasma. Next base: position 16,938 of record JAVBPU010000007.1, read on the forward strand.
GACCTTTGCCGCCGCCGAGGACCGGAGCGTGGAAAACGAGGAACAGATGTCCTTTGCCAACGTCATTATCCAGCGGGTCCATTATGAATACGTAAACAACAACAAGCTCATGCCCGACATGCAGAGCATTGGCCAGGGCAATGCGGACATCTTCATCGGCGGCCGCTACATCCCGGGCTATTGGGTCCGCAAGGACATCACCTCCCCCACGGTGTTTTTCGATGACAAGGGCCAGGAAATCCAGCTGACCCGGGGCAAGACCTTCATCGCCCACTTCCCGCCGGAGAGCCTGTGCACCTTTACCGGCAGAGAGTAAGCTCGTTTGCGGCCATGCCCAAGGAATGAAAGCATTCCTTGGGCTTTTTCTTTTTGGCATGCGTTGCGCCGGGCCGTTTTGGACGCCCTTTTGAATGCCGATAACAAACCATTGCATCCACCCCGTAAATCCTTTATAATAGATGTGTTTATGGCTTCATTGGATCGACCTGCTCTAGTAAGGAAGGAAGTAGTGTTTATGCAAAATACCACAGCAAAGCCTCGCAAGCAGAATCCGATTTCGTTTTATCTGCGCACTCTGTTGTATATGTTCATCGCATTGGTGTTGCGGGCAGTGGTCTTTCTCCCCCTGGTGGCGCTGTTCTATTTCCCGGAAGGTTCGCCCTTGCGGTGGCTGAGTCTGCTCTGCCCGGTGCTGTTTGTCTTCTTTTTGCTGCCCCTTCGCTTCTCCTTTGCGGATGCGCTTGTGCAGTCAAAAGGCCAACGGTTTTTTGCCTTTGACGTGGCCTGCGGCTTCCGCCACTATGGCGAAAAACTGGGCGAAAGCCTCTTGCATTGCCTCAGCGTTGCCAAATGGATGATTCCTTTGGCTACTGGCGGCGTTTACGCCTACCTCTATCAGAAGGATGTTGGCGCCTCCGCTCTCCTGGAAGATATCGGCACATTAGGCCAATCCGTAATGGTTGTCTGGTCCAAGGTGGTGAATTTCTTCCGCGATCTCTTTGGACACATGGAACAGGACGCCTTTCAGGGTGGCGTGGGAGAAGGCCTGCTGTTTCTTGTAATTGTGGCTGGGGTGTTGACGCTCATTGCCCTCATTGGCGTCCTGCGCAATAGCGCTACCCGCTACGTTTGGGCCTACGCCAACCACAATGAAAAAAACCCCCGCCGGGAGGTCCGCCGCCGGGTACGCAACCGCCGGTTTGCACAGTTCATTGCGGCGCTGATAAACCTCATCTTTTGGGCGCCCTTCGTGTACATGCTGCATTGGTTCCTGAAGGACGTAATTGCCAACTTCGCCACCCAGGCCATGTACCTGCTGGCCGGCAGCAAGATGGACCTTTCCTTCCTTGTAGCCAGAAATGGACAGCTGCTGTATTGCTTTTTCCTGTTCTACCTGCCCTTCCTGCCCCTGCGCCGGTTTGTGACGGCCTTCTTTGCCGCCAAAACCATTGACCGCCGTCATTCCACTTCCGCGCCTGTGGCGGAAGCCCCTCAGGCCGTGGAGCCCGCGCCTATGCAGAGCCTGCAGGACGTGAAGCCGGTGCCCGCGTGGCCTCCCCAGGAGGAAACGACTTCCGTCCCTGTGCAGGAGCCGCCTATGGTCTTTGCGCCTTTTGTGGACAAGCCCCTTGCCGCGCCTGAGCAGCCCGTTTCCCCGGACCCAGAGCCTGCTCCCTATGAAGCGCCACAGCTCCCCTTTATATCCTCCGCTCCCAGCCCCTATTCCCCGGAGCCTGTGCCCTATCAGCCGGAACCTGCGCCTTACCAACCCGAGCCTGCGCCCTATCAGCCGGAGCCTGTAGCGGCTACGCCCTACCAGCCGGAAGCGGCGCCCTCCCAAGAGATGGACGAGCCCGCTGAGGAACAGGCTTCCGCCCAGGCGGAACCCGACGTAGAATCCTCCCTGGAACCCGAGGCTCCTGCCTATTCGCAGTTCCTTTTTGGCGGCGAAAAGCCTGCTGACTCCAAGGAATCCCGGCAGGACGTTGACCCTTCGGCGTTCACCCTGGGCCAATAACCCTTGGCCACCCTCCGGCTGGACAAGTTTCTGGCCTCCAGCGGGGAGCGTTCCCGCAGCCAGGCATCCCATCTCGTTGGAAGCGGCCAGGTGAAGGTGGATGGCCAGGTGGAGCGGGACCCCTCCCGCAAGGTGGACCCGGCCCTGCAATCCATCACCCTGGCCGGTGCGCCCCTGGCGGACCAGCGGCTGCAATACTATTTGCTGCACAAGCCTGCCGGGGTCCTTACCGCCGCCCGGGACCGGCACGCTCCCACCGTCATGGATGGGGTGCCGGAGGCCCTGCGAAAGCGCAAGGTGCTGCCTGTGGGCCGCCTGGACAAGGACACCACCGGTTTGCTGCTGCTAACCAATGACGGCGCTTTGGCGCACCGGCTGTTGGCTCCTGGCCGCCATGTGCCCAAGGAGTACCATGTGGTGGTGGAAGGAACCCTGGGCGAAAATGAGGTGCTTGCCTTTGCCCAAGGCATGCCCCTGAGTGACTTTCACGCCCAGCCTGCTGAGTTGCGGATCGTTTCGGCCTCTCCGGAGGGAAGCCAGGCGGTGCTGCTGCTGCATGAGGGCAAATTCCACCAAGTCAAGCGCATGTTTGCCGCCTGCGGCCACCCGGTGCTTTCCCTGCACAGGGCGGCCTTTGGCCCCTTGCGCCTGACGGAGGACCTGCCCCCCGGCGCTTGGCGGGAGCTGACCCCCCAGGAAAAGGCTTCCCTGCTGGACCCTGAAATTTCCAAATATTGAGTAAGGATGACACCATGTCGGACCATTATTATACGTCGCTGCCCCAAAGTGAGCACAGGCCTGCCCGGTTTTCCTTTTCCTACCGGGGGCACACGCTGGTCTTTGATACGGACAGTGGCGTTTTTTCACGCCTTGGGATTGACAAGGGCACAGAACTGCTGCTGGACAGCTTGCCGGAATCCCTGCAGGGCGCTGTGCTGGACATGGGCTGTGGCTATGGGGTGATCGGTTGTGCTGTGGCCAAGGCGTTCCCTGCCTGCCGCTTGACTTTGGCGGACATCAACCAGCGGGCCGTGGCCCTGGCCGACGCCAATGCCAAGCAAAACGGCCTCCAGCTGAAAACCCTGGTTAGCGACGGCTTTGCCGCTTTGCAAGGGGAGCGGTTTGACTGGATTCTGCAAAACCCTCCCATCCGGGCGGGTAAGCAGATGATCTACGCCATGTTTGCGGATGCGGCCAAGGCCTTGCTGCCCACAGGGGCGCTGTGGCTGGTCATCCGTAAGCAGCAGGGCGCGCCTTCCGCTATCCGCTACCTGGAACAGCTTTTTGCCCAAGTGGATATTCCCGAAAAAAAAGCCGGGTATTGGATTCTGCGCTGTTCCCAGCCCCGGCTATAAGCCGCCCTTTGCCATGTTTTTGCCTGAAAGGAGAGAAAACCCCATGACCTATGACCACTCCTTTTTTGACAGCTTTCCCTGCCGTCTGGGCACCGCCTGCGATAAATGGGACAGCCTGTGCCGGGCCGAAGGCGCGGAGGTTTTGCCCATGTGGGTGGCGGATATGGATTTTCGTTGCCCTACCCCCGTCCAAGAAGCCCTGGAACGCCGCGTCGCCCACGGCATTTATGGATATACCGAACAGACGGATGCCGCCCTTTCCGCTATGCTGGATTTTATCCAGCGCCGCCATGGCCTGACCCTTTCTAAGGAGGAACAGTTCCTCCTGCCCTGTGTGGTCACCGGGCTACGGGCGGCCGCCCGGGCGCTGGTAAGCCCCGGGGACAAGGTGATCGTCCAACCCCCTGTCTATGGCCCTTTCTTTGCTTCCTTGGAGGAGAATGGCCGGGTATTGGCGAAGAACCCCTTGCACAAGGATGAGGCCGGCTACTATACCATGGACTTTGAGGGGCTGGAAGCCCTTTGCCGGGAGGGCGCCAAGCTGATGTTTCTTTGCAGCCCCCACAACCCGGCGGGCCGCTGCTGGACCCGGGAGGAGCTCACCCGGCTGTGGGAGATTCTCTCCCGCTACGGCGTGGCGCTGGTATCGGACGAGATCCATTGGGATTTTGTCTATGAAAAGGACGCCTTTACTTCCGTGCTGGCTCTTCCTGCCATTGTGGAAAACCCGGACGCCCCCGTGGCGGTGCTGACCAGCGCCAGCAAGACCTTCAACCTGGCTGGGTTGCAGCAGGCCGTGCTGCTCACCCGTAACCGCCACATCCTTTCCCTCATGCGCCAGGACATGCAGAATGCCGGGGTGGTGCAGGGCAATCTCTTTGCCTTGGTGGCCACGGAGGCTGCCTACCGGGAAGGGGATGCCTGGCTGGACGGGGTGCTTGCCTATCTGCGGGAATCCCAGGCCATTTTGGCCAAGGAATTGCGGGCGCGGCTACCCAAGGCCATCCTCACCCCCATGGAGGCCACCTACCTGGCCTGGGTGGACTTGCGCGCGTACGGCTTTTCCACGGAGGAATTGACCCAGCGTACCCACAGGGCGGGGGTGGCCTTTACCGCCGGCACTTTTTTCGGGGAAGAGGCAGGGGAAGGCTTTTTGCGCATGAACCTGGCCTGCCCCCATACCCAGCTCAAAGAGGCGCTGGTCCGGTTGGAAAGAGCCGTGAACGCATAACCCGCCCCCTTGATTTCACACACAAACCCACAAGGCAATGGAGGAGGAACCCCATGGAAGACTTACACCCCATCATTGAGGATCTGCGGGAAGAGCTGGTGGACACCCTACGCCGCTGGATCGCCATTCCGAGCGTGAAGGCGAACCCGGAGCCGGGCGCCCCCTTTGGCAAGGAAGTGCGCCGCAGTCTGGACATGGCTTTGGCCGACGCCAAAAGGCTGGGCTTTCAGGTGCGGGACATCGACGGCTATGCCGGAGATGTGCGCATGGGACCGCTGGGCGCAGACCCTCTGGGTATTTTGGTGCACCTGGACGTGGTTCCTGCCGGAGATGGCTGGGAAATGGACCCCTTTGGCGCGGAAATGGAGGGGGACCGCCTCTATGGCCGTGGGACCAGCGATGACAAGGGCCCCGCCGTGGCCGCCCTCATGGCCATGCGAGCGATCCAGCAAGCGGGCGTCCCCTTGCGGCGGGAGGTCCGCCTGATCTTGGGCTGCGATGAGGAAACCGGCATGGAGGATATGAAGTACTACGCCGCCCACGCGGACCTGCCCAAAACTGGGTTCAGCCCGGATGCGGTCTATCCCATCATCAACACGGAGAAGGGCCTTTTGCAGCTGGAGCTGCGGGGTCCTGCGGCCACAGACGGCCTTCCCGTGGAGAAAATTCAGGTGGGGGAGCGCTTTAACGTCATTCCTGGCCTGGCCGCCGCCACCGTATACGGCGATTCCGCCCTTTGCGACAAGGTCAACCGCCTGGCAGGGGACATGCACCTACAGGTGACGGCGGAAGTGGTGGGGCCCAGCCTGGTGAAGCTCAATTCTACCGGCATGGCGGGCCACGCCGCCTATCCGGAAGCCGCCCGCAACGCCAACGGCCAGCTATTGCTGATGCTGCGGGCTCTGGGCATCACCGGCATGCTGCGGACCCTGGCCGACTGCGTGGGCCTGGAGTATGACGGCTCGGCCCTGGGCGTTGCCTGCCGTGACGAAATCAGCGGGCCGCTCACCTGCAACCTGGGCATCCTGCGCTACGGCCAGGAGGGTTGCTATGCCACCCTGGACATCCGCTACCCCGTCCATGCCAACCACGCGCGGATTGTCAGCAGCATCCAAGCGGCGCTGGGGACTGGCGTGGCTGTCACCGTCCTCACGCACAAAGAGCCCCACCATGTGGCCCCCAACAGCCCTCTGGTGACGGCCCTCCTGGATGCCTACCACGAAGAGACCGGCCGTGACCGGGAATGCCTCTCCACCGGCGGCGGCACCTATGCCCGTTGCCTCCAAGAAGGCGTGGCCTTTGGCAGCGCCTTCCCCGAGGACGAAGAACTGGCCCACCAGGCTGGGGAATACGCCAGCGTGGAAGGCCTGATGGCCAACGTTAAAATTTTTGCGAACGCCATCATGAGGTTGGCAGGAGAAGAGTAGGGGAGGATGGGGGACGGAAAACAAAGCCGGGCTTCGCCCCCGGCCCCACCAGGGCCTTCGTCCTGGGCCCATTTTTCATCCCGCATAGCGGGGTGAAAGGACAGGAGGGGGATTATTCTTCCTCGGGCATGCCGGTTTCCTCGGGGACGCTGGTGGTGAAATACAAAATATCGCCTACGGCGCGCATACTCTTGGTGCTTAGCGCGTTGACCTTTGTTTGCCCCATCAGCATGGAGGTGGATTGTCCCCCATCCAAATTATAAGCGGTATGGGCGCCTAAGCCATGCATCAGCTCCGCCAGCTGTGGAATGCTGAAACCTATAGAGTCTTTTTGGTCAGGGCCGTCCGTTGCCACCAGCACATAGCTCAGCGGCGCAATTTGCCCAATGGCCATACGCTGTTTGTACGTCACTTTCCGGTCCACAATTTCTTGCACTTTTCCATCCATGACCAAGGCCGGGCCAAAGGCAAAGGAATTGGCAATGGGCGTGGTGATCTGTGCATAGCCCTCCACCAGCATGGGCCGAACGATATGAAAATTGCCGTAGATATCAATGGCAAGCCCATCAAAAGTTTGGTCGGAACGGTTTCTCAGCAGTTCCCCATTGCGGTAGATAACGCCTGTGTTGTGATAGGTAAACCAGTCGGCGTTGATGGCCAGCACGGCCTTCACCCGCTTGGAAATTTCACTGGCACGCACCGTGGTTTTATAGGGATAGGGTCTGGACAGCTCTGTTTTCATTTGCGCCGCATTGGCAATTTGCACAAAGGCAACCACCACGGGGGTGTCATGCACCCGTATCATGTGAAGTTGAATATCCAAAGAATCGTCGTGAAAAGACAAACGATCCTCGCTATATCCGCTCTCGCTAGCGTTGTAATGATCTTTTGCATTGACGGGCGGGAAGTTTGCGTTACCCGGCGGAAAGGTGACCTTCACCATTTGTGGCAAAGCATCCTCAGCCATTGCGCTGCCTAGCCACAAAAAACAGGCTAGGACCCCGCTCAAAACACTGGTCATTTTTTTCTTTTCTCTCATAGACCGCGTCCCTTTCCTTTGGTAAGATCCCGTGCAGTGCCTAGCTGGCGCATCCATAGAACACAACCGCCCAGCAGCACACAGGCGCCTGCCATGATCGCGTAACAGGCGTTCACGTCCAAAAATGCCAGGAAGGAAATCCGCCCCTCCGTGGCAAATTCCAGCAACAAGCACAATACAATCATCACGCCGTAGGTACTCAGGCACAGGGCCTTTGAAAGCCCTTTCCCCTTGCCTGCTTTTTTCCAATAGCAAAGAAGCACCGCCAGCACAACGGCCGCGCTGAGGACCTCCTCCACACGCACAAAACCCCAGCGGAGAAATTCGTCCCGGCGCAGGCTTTCCAACACAATTTGCGCGCTGGCATAAAGGCCGAAGAAGAGCAGCGTGCTATCTCCCTGCCAGGTTTCTTTCTTTTTCAAAAGGAGTACAAACAACGCCAGCGCCACCAGCGCTTCCAGCACAAACAGCGCCCAGGCCCAGGCTTCATAGTAGGGATCATACACCATAAAGGGAAAACGGCAAAAAAAGGAGCCCTCCATCCCATATTCCCCATATCCTTGCCCCAAAAAGCCTTCACCAACGCGTACCACCGCAACCATCCAAGCCATGCTGGGCGCATACCGCTCCAGCAGGGTCAGGCTGTCTTTTCCGCCCGCCACCAGCAGAGCCAGCACACCGCCCAGCAAGCCTCCGTACAGCATGGACCCCTGCTGCCAAAAGGCAAAGAAATAGCCAAAGGAGTTGCTGTAGAGGGTGTATTCCACATCCACCAAGCAATACAACAAATGAGAAAAGAACAGGACAAACAAAGGCGAAAGCACCGTTGCCAGGACGATTTTCTTTGGTTCCACCTTTGCCTTGGCACAACGATACCCACCCAGACCCAGCGCCAGCGCGGTTCCCGCCAGCAGGGTAATTCCATAAAACAGTTCATTTCCCTGGCCCATTACAAACATATCCGTATCCTCTGTCCGCGGTTTTGCGAAAAACCTTCCATTCCATGGATGATGCTACTTAGACTCTTGCAGGCTTTTCAGTCATCCCACTCACAGATAAAGCTGCAACCGGGGTCAACCTTGGAGTTTTCGTAGAAATGGCTATCGTTCCAAGTTCCGTCGGTATATTTATGCAGGTACATGCCATATTTTTCAAGCCACCAGCCATGGTGAATGCCGCGGTTGGGCTCCCCCCGATGCCAGTTGCGGTAAACGAAAGGCTCCCCTGTGACCCACTCCCAATTGCCCTTGCGGGCTAAATCGGAAAGCCCAAAATATGCTGTGAGATCCTTATTGCCGTGCATAAAGTCATTCACAAATGCATTTTCCTCCGGTGTGGTCATCGTGGCCAGGTGGCCACCCAGCACTTCACAAAAGGCCTTCGCCTGGATCCAGGTATGGACGCCTTTGTAGATGCGGTAGCGGTGCTTGGAGCCATCTGGCGCGGTAAAAACAGAGGACATGGCGGAGGTCCGGTCATCTCTGAGGTGTTTTGTGCTGAACTGGGGGTTCACCGGCACAATCAGCTTGTTGGAATCATGAAAATAGCCCAATTTTTTGAGGATGGCATTGGCTTCCGCCTCTTTCCCGATGGCCCGGAGGAAAAAGGCTTGCTTGAAGGCTTGCAGGTTCTCCACATTTTCACTTGCTTGCGCAATGCGCTTTTTGCTGTTTTTGTAGGTGGAAATTGCTTCAAATCCGCATTTTGCCAGAGCATAGGCGCGCTCTTCTTCCAGGGCGTTGGCCATGGTATAGACATTTCTTTCCGTGGTTGCGGATTGCAACCCCCCCGCAAGGGCCGCGCTGTCCTTGTACTCCCCAAGGAACAGGAAGAGAATGTAAGCGCGGGTTGGGTCATCGCTCTGCATCGCGGTGGCCTGCTCATACAAAGAGGCTTGCCACGCCTCTTTGGCCAGGGCGGCTTTTTCCGCGCTGTCCTGATACTCCCCCAGCGCCAAAAACCAATCATAGGCTTCTTCGTACTGCCCACGGGCGTAATACCCATCCGCCCGTTTGTAGGTAGCCCGCATGGTAAGTTCAGGAATCATGGTATACAATTGCTCCGTGGCGTCTTTGCAATCGCCTGCTTCGATGAATGCGTCCCGGGCGCCCTCCAGGTCACCGGCCTCTTTGAGGGCAACGGCCTTTTCATAGAATGTGAGGTCCAATTTGGCTTGTTCTTGCGCCTTGATCTGATCGGCGGCGGCCTGCGCGCGTTCCTTGCTATCACGGAATCCCCCCAAGGCCTCAAAAGCCGCCTGGGCCCCGGGATAATCCCCGGCATCAAACAGCTCTTTCGCCTCCTTGTAGCTAGCCCGCAAGAGGGTGATGTTGCATTCATAGAAATAGGAGCGGCTTTCTTTGTAGCTGCCCAGGGATTCAAACAGGGGCTTGGCCTTGGCGTATTCCTCCGCTTTAAACAAGGTGACGGCTTCCTTATAGATGGCCGCAGTCCATTTCTTTTTGCTATCGGAGGCGCGGGCACGGCTGTCGGAAAAGGTGCCAAGGGCACGAAAGGCCTCATAGGCTTTTTCATATTCTGCCGCATCATACAGGGCCTGGGCGGCATCGTACTGGGCCTGCAAAGCGGCGTCGGCGCTGGCCGGGTCCTCTGTGGCAAGAGCGGCGGCCCGGGCCATGGCAAAAATGGGCAAAGAAACAGCCGGTCCTTCTCCTTCCCTGCCGACAGGAAAGGTACTGGCGGCAAACAGCAAGGCAAAGAAGAAAAGGGCCATCTTTTTGAGAACCGTTTTCGTTCCGGTCATGTGCGTTCCCCCTCCATAAATCATTCGTGAGCCGAGGGTCCTCTTAGGACCCCTCTTTCTGGCCCTCTTCTTGGGAAAGCGTTTCCAGCGGAAAGGTACCCAGGGTGATCAGACTCGTGACGGAGCGGTTGTTCTTTTCGTTATAGGTGCGGTCGGAATTGATGAGTTCGCCCATAAACACCAGTTTGACGGAATTCCCACCATCCAAATTCAGGGCCTCCGTGCAACCCAGGTCCCTCATGCGCTCAGCCGTCCAAACAAGCCCTACGCCGGCAGAACGTTTATTGCGCCCTTCAATGGTCATGATCAGATAATGATTGGGAGCAATCATGCCAATGGTCTGCCTGGGATTGGCGTACTCAAACCTCTCTTCCAGTACCTGCTGGCCGATGTTGCCCTCACTCAGGAGCACCGGACCAAAGCACCAGGTGTCGGTGACTTTGTCCGCCATCAGCGCGTCCGCGTCAATGCTTCCCGCCAAAAAGGTTTTCATGCGGCCATCGGGATACAAGGCGATCAGATCGTAGGTGGGATAAGAGTAATGGGGCTTGCTCAGCGATTCGTTGGCCAGCACTTTCCCGTTTTGGATGATGACGCCGGGCAAACGCTTTTGGTACACGCGAAACCCATAAAAATCATCGCTAATGGCCAAAATGCTCTGAATTTGCTTGGCAAAAACCTCCGCCATACGAAAGCGCCTGCCGATTTGCTCCGGGTTGGCGTGCTGCGTCACAAACTTGGTGCCGGGAGCCACCTTCACTTCCGTTTCGTACCAAACCAGCTTCCGGTTCCGCTCCACTATTTCCTGAAACCTGCGAATACGGATGAACATCGTCGGGTCGATATAGGCCCATTCTCCGCCTTCTTCATCCTGCAGCAAATAGTACTTTTCCTCGGCATCCGGCGGGAGAAACCCCTCCGTTGTCAAAACAGGCGCGGGGGCTTTCAGCGGGTAAATGGGCTGAAAAGAATCCGCTTCACAAAGTGCGGCGGGGATTTGCAGGCACAGGCTCAAGAGGACCGCAAGGGCCAGGAAGCGCGCTCCTGCGGCTCCCTGTTTTTTTCTTGTCCGAGGGAGGTAGAAGTCAAAAAAATTTCGCCCAAACATACTCAACAAAACCTTTCTCTGTCAACATGTAAGAAGAGGGGCCTTCTCAACGCCGGGCAGCTGGTCATTCTCCGCACTGCACCCACAGAACCGGACGCATCGTGTTGGTAGGCCAATCCACATCCTGCATGCCGTAGCTGCTGATGCGGCCATCCAGACGCATACCGCAGATGTCCATTTCCCGGGCGCCGGAGGTACGGGTCCACCACCGGCAGCTTCCGGTTTTTGGGTCCACCGTGCAGCCTTTGGATTTTGCATAGGCGGTGGGATACGCCACCCGGTCCGCCATTTCTGGGAAGAAGTGGAGCACTTCCGTTTTGCTTAGCAGGTAGATTTTGTCCTGGGTATCATCGCCCGCGCCTTTCATGCCGTGGGGATCGGCGTTTTCCACTGTGGTGGTGAGAATGCGGGCCTGCTCCTCCAGGGTGAAAGTTTCTTGCAGGAAAGCGCCGTTCATCCAGGCCCGCAAATCGGATTTGCCCCAATACATCGGCACCCGTTTGGGGTAAAAAATGACGGTGTCGATGCAATACTTGCTCAAAAGCAGGGCTTGCGGACCCTTCACGTCCAGCACAATCCATTCCAAAGGTTCTTTCCCGTTTTCCAGCTGATTGTCCTGCTCATAGCTTCCAAAGGTGATGCAGTCGCCCACTGCGGGAGTGGGAATAGCGGCCGCCAGTGCTTGCGAAGAAAAGCAGAGCAGTAAAAATATGGATATGCACAGGAACCGTTTCACATGAATACACCCCTTTGGCATGGCGATACATTGATGTCCACACAATTTATACCACATTTTTGGTGTGGGCGCAACATGCGCGGCAACCTGCGGGCCTCCGGATTCACTTTACTTCTCATGGTGGAAAAGCTATAATGGAACGAATGGTCCTGGCGACCATGCAAGCTTGTTCCCAGCGGGAGGAAACAGCAAGATGAAGTACCAGGCAACGAAAAAGCGCAGGAATGTGCAATGCTGCGCATGTGGGCTTTTGTTAGCATTCTGGCTCAGTCTCCCTACGGCTGTATTTGCGAAAGGCGAGGGGATACAGGCCTCCAAAGAGCCCGCCGCGCCCACGGACGTGCCCATTACAACCGTTGCGCCGTCCATAAAAGCAGACTCTGCGGCCTTATCCGATACAGCCCTCACAGTGACAAAAACCGATGTGCAATTGGCGGTGGACTATGCCTATTTGCGCATGGTGGCCCCGGGCAGTATTGCGTGGCTGTACCAGCCCAATACGACGATTAATCAACCCGTGATGCTCAGTGACAATCCCGAGTATTATTTGCGGCGCAGGTTTGACGGCCGCATCAGCCAAAATGGGTCGATGTTTATGCTGGGCACGGAAATGCCGCGTTTTTCTGCCCCTGTTGTCTCCCTATACGGAGTCAATTGCTTGGATTTTTCTCTGTTTGGCAGCCTGTCTAATTATCAGGAAAGCGCTTATTATGAGGCCAATCCCACCCTATATCTTCTGACGCCCCAGGGAGATTACCAGCTGGATATTTTCGCGGGCATCCGAACAAAGTTCAGCGATAGCCAAACAGGGAAGATAACCCAGAAATCAACGAAGGCCTTATGGGCGGAGGACCTTCCCGTGATCTTGCAAAATTCCTTCCTCAAGCCCAATCCCGCCTTTCTGCCGACGGAAGGGGATGCCTGGGCGGTGTTGGCCACAGAGTCCTACAGAAACCAAGGGGTCAACCGGTATGTAATTTATGCGCGAAAACGCCCCATTGAGTATCGGGTCGCCCGGGTGGCCTATGTCAACGAGCTGGAAATGGATTCGCGCACCACGCTCAATGGGCGTGTATCCGTTGCGGGCGTTGGGGAATGGATGCTATATGCCCAAAATGATCCACTGTGGACGAAACTGGTATACGAAGCGGAAGGAGCCAGAAGAAAAAGGTCCTTTGGGGGCGGGGGATGTGGTCCCACCGCCGCCGCGATGGCGATTGTAAACCTGGTCGAGGAGAAAGAGCTGGGCAAGCTGGGTTCCTTTGCAAGCTCGCCGGTAGGCTTTCGGTTTTGCACCTGCTCCGTCAACGACTTCAAGTGTTCTGGCAGGCATTTGCCGTATCAAATCACCACCTCTGAAGAGTATCTTCGCTATTTCCCGCTAGCCGTGGCCAGCTTTGCCACCGGGAATAATATTTGGGGCGTACAGGGCCGAGGCGCCCGGTTTGGCACCAGTATGCGCTATTTAGAGGATTTATGCCAGGTCTACGATATATCCGTCACCCAAACCTATCAAATGGAAGAAACGCTGGAATTTCTGAAAAGCAAAAACACGAAGGCCATTGCCTGCACCAGTGGGTATGGCAGCCCCTTTACCAAGACCAGCCATTTTGTGGTGCTGGCAGGCGTAGATCAGGAATACCTGTATGTATTGGACCCTTTGCGAAGAGACCACTATTTGGGCACGGACGAGAAAAGCTATCTGGAGGTGATCGTGCCAGGGCTGGTACGGATCAAGCTAGAGAACGCCACCCAGTGCAATCTGTCGCCTATCTATCTGTTGCAGAGGAATCAAGGGCAGGCAGAGCCATCGCCTGTTCTTCAATCGGCACCTTCACAGAAGCCATAAAAAACGCCCTGATGTTGTAAGGGGTTACGCAAACAACATCAGAGGTATTTTTTGTTACAACGGAGTGGGGCAATGGTTCATTGCAAGGACTGCGCTATATTTTCGGAATTTGCCCTAAATTCTGCCACAGGGTATTTCAAGCGCGTCAAAAAGCCCCTTTCTCCTGCTTACAGTGATCGCAAGAGAAAGGGGCTTTGATGAGTCCAGGCTTTAGCGCTTCTTACTTCGCGTCCACGGCCGCCATGTACTCGATGAGGTTGACGACCTTGTTGGAATAGCCCCATTCGTTGTCATACCAGGCCACCAGCTTCACAAAGGTATCGGTCAGGCTGATGCCGGCGGTGGCGTCGAAGATGGAGGTGCGCTCGTCGGTGATGAAATCGCTGGAAACCACGGCGTCCTCGGTGTAGCCGATGATGCCCTTCCAGTGCTCGGACTCGGACGCTTCCTTCATGGTCTTCTTGATGTCCTCCATGGTAGCGGGGGTTTTCAGGTTACAGGTCAGGTCCACCACGGACACGTCAGCGGTGGGCACCCGGAAAGACATGCCGGTGAGCTTGCCCTTCAGTTCGGGAATCACCACGCCCACGGCCTTGGCCGCGCCGGTGGAGGAGGGGATGATGTTGAACGCCGCGCCGCGACCGCCGCGCCAATCCTTGTTGGAGGGGCCGTCCACGGTCTTTTGGGTGGCGGTGGTGGCATGCACGGTGGTCATCAAACCATCGGTGATGCCGTACTTGTCATTGATGACCTTGGCCAAGGGGGCCAGGCAGTTGGTGGTGCAGCTGGCGTTGGACACCACCATCATGTCCTTGGTGTACTTTTCGTTATTCACGCCCATCACGAACATGGGGGTTTCCTTGTCCTTGGCGGGGGCGGTGATGACGACCTTCTTGGCGCCGCCCTTGAAGTGGGCGCTGGCGCCGGGGGTGTCGCAGAAAACGCCGGTGGCTTCGGCAATGTACTCAGCGCCTGCGCTCTTCCAGTCAATTTCAGCGGGGTCCTTGCAAGCAAAGGCCTTCACGGTTTCGCCGTTGACGATTAGGCAGCCGTTCTTTTGGTCCACTTCAATGGTGCCCTTGAACTGGCCGTGCACGGTGTCGTAACGCAGCATGTAGGCCATGTAATCCAGCGGGATGAAGGGATCGTTCACAGCGCAAACGGTCACATTGGGGTTGAGCATCGCGGCGCGGAAAACCAGGCGACCGATGCGGCCAAAACCGTTAATACCAACTTTAATCATGAATGGGCAACCTCCTAAAAATCTTTTCGTACCACCGTGTATTGTACCCAAATACACCACATTTTGCAAGTGGCAACGGCCCATTTATGCAAAAAGTTTGTGAAAATATTTACAAAGCTGTTCCCCTTTCCATTTTTAGCGCCCCATGCTACAATGGGAACAAATATTCTGTCATCACTTTGTAAAGGAGATTCCCTCATGCCCACAAAAGAAGTCATCACCTTCGACCAGTTCTTACAAGATGTCTCTCCCGAAAACCTGCCCTTCGTCCTGGACATCCACAGGGAAATGGAAGCCCACGGCTATGCCACCAAAATCGAGCAAGCCAAAAGCGGCTTTGTGCTGTCCTACCAAACCCCTGCAACTAAAAAAGCGCTGCTGAATTATGTATTTCGCAAAAGCGGGATGCAGCTGCGCCTGTATGCGGACGGCCTTGCCAGCTACCTAGACGCCCTGCGGGCCTTGCCGCCCGCCATGGTGGCCACCATGGAAAAGCAGCCCGCCTGCCGCCGGCTCCTCAACCCGGCGGATTGCAACCAGCGCTGCCCCATGGGCTATGCCTTCTCCATTGGGGAGAAATCCTTCCAAAAATGCCGGTACAGCTGCTTTTTGTTCCCAGTGACCCCGGACACGCAGCCCAGCCTCAAAGCCCTGGTGGAAAAAGAAGTGGCGGCCCGGGCCACTGCGTAACGGCATCAAAGGGGCTTCAAACGAAGGGGGACCGCTTTTTCCAAAGCGATCCCCCTCTTTTCGCATCATTGCACACTGTTTTCCTTCACTTCAATGCTTCCGGGTTCAGGCACTTCAGGTCCTCCACCACAAACAGGCCGTCTTTGCGAATCAGCTCGCCGTCAAAGTACATGTCACCGCCGCCGTATTCCGGCGTTTGGATGCACACCAGGTCCCAATGGATGGCGCTTTTGTTGCCATTGTTGCAGGTGTCATAGCAGCTACCGGGGGTAAAATGGAAGGACCCGGCGATTTTTTCATCAAACAGGGTGTCCTTGATGGCCTTGGTGATGTAGGGATTCACGCCAATGGCGAACTCGCCCACGTAGCGGGCGCCTTCGTCCGTGTCGAAGATGGCGTTGCTGCGGGCGGTATCGCTGCTGGTGGCCTTTACGATTTTTCCCTTCTCAAAGGTCAGGCAGGTGTTTTCAAACACGTTGCCCTGGTACAGGCTGGGGGTGTTATAGGTGATCACGCCGTTCACGCTGTCCCGGACCGGGGCGGAAAACACCTCGCCATCGGGGATGTTCACCTTGCCATCGCATTTGATGGGCGGCATGCCCTTGATGGAAAAGGTAAGGTCCGTGCCAGGTCCCAGAATATGCACCTGATCGGTGCGGGCCATCCGGGCCACCAGCGCGTCCATGGCCTGGCTCATCTTGGCGTAATCCAGGTTGCATACGTCAAAGTAGTGGTCCTCAAAGGCCTCGATGCTGGTTTCGGCCAGCTGGGCCATGGAAGGCGTGGGGAAGCGCAGCACCACCCACTTGGTTTTGGGCACGCGGATTTCGCTGTGCACCGGCTTGCTGTAATGCTGCATGAACAGGGACATCTTGCCCTGGGGCACATCGGCGGTTTCATAGCTGTTGTTGCCGCCGCGCACGCCAATGTAGGCATCCACCTGGCTCATGCGCTCCCCGTCCAGCTTTGCTTCAAAATCCCATTTCTCGGCGGAGCCGCCCATCATCAGCGCCCGCTGGACGGCGTTGTCCCGGAGGACCACAATGGGCTCCGCGCCCACCGCGTAGGCCTCCGCAATCAACGCGGTCACAAACTCTGTTTCCACGCCAAAGTTTTCAATCAACACCTTCTGCCCTTTGGTTAGCTGGCAGGAATACCGGATCAGTTGTTTGCTGAGCGTAGTCAGTCTTGGGTCCTTCATGTGCCTTGTTCCTCCTATATTTTTCAATCAAGTGATGGGCATGCTTTGCCAAGGGAAGCTCTACCCCGTAGGTGGCCGCCATGGCCGCCACAAGGGCGACGCAGAGGCAGAGTAGCGTATACGCCCGCTGCAGCGGCAAGTCGCTATGGAGCGTTTTCGGGAACCATCCCTTGGCCATCAAGGCGGATAGGGGTTGGTGCCACACATACAGGTTGAAAGAGATCAGCGCCAGGAAGCGCATGAGGCGGTTGTCCAGCAGTTTTTGCAGCAGGCGGGGCATCATGGCGGCTCCCAGCATGGCGCAAAGCATCACAACGGCAAAGGGAAAGCGGATCATCAGCTGGGAATTTCGCAGCATGGCCACCCCTTGCAGGCTTTGGGTGGATTGATGCCTCAGCAGCGCGCCGATCCCCCAAAGCGCCAGGACAAAAACCAACGCAGCGCCCCCCTTCGCCCAGGGAGTCTTCTCCAGGGCTTGCCCGGTTTCCTCCTCGGGCGCGCCCCGCTGCCAACGCACATGCAGCATAGCTCCCAGCATGCCCAGGGCGTATACATCCATAAAGCCGATCATCTGGTTGATGAGGAGGGCTTTGTTCGGTAGGCTGGTTAGCACCAGAACGCGGTATCCCAGCCCTACCAGCATCATGCCTGCCAAGGTGGTGATGGGCCTCTTCTGTGCGGCGCGGGCCAGGAAGGGGAAAATCAGGTAAAACTGCATCTCCACCGCCACGGTCCACAGGGCCCCGTTCAGCGGCGTGCTGAGGTAGGTGTCCGGCCAAAAATTGAAAGTGAAGGTCAGGTGGGTGACTACATCCTTGGCAAGGGCGTCGCCATTACCATATTTGCTCTGGGGCAAGGCCACAAAAAACAGGATTGCCAGGATGGACAACAGATACGAAGGCAAAATACGGATGAGCCGGTTGGCGTAAAATCTGCCTAGGCTAGGCACAGGGGCGCCCTCCGCCTTTTCCAGGGCATAGGGCAGGTACAGCAGCAGCCCGCTCATCAGCAGCATGCCGTCTACAAACAGGTAGCTGGAGCGGGTTATGAAGTCCAGGTCCAGGTTTGCTCCAAAAATCGTAAAATATTGAGGAAGCCAGCCCAGTTGCCAAATGTGGTAATTGCATACCAGCAGCACCATCAGCGCACGGAAGCCATACAGCACGCCAATGGTCAGCTTGGGGGCCTTTCTTGGATCAGAGGGCGGGGTCAATCTCCTCATCCTCCTGTACCAGCATTTCGTGCAGCGGTCCCGTTTCAGGCGCTGGCCGTTTCACAGGCTCAAAGCGTCCATCGCTGACCCGGGTGAACTTGTAGGTCGTATTGCTGCCATCCGCCACTCCCCGCAAGGTCATCCCTGCCTGGGTGACCGTGGTCAGCCGATGGGTGGGGGTCAATTCCTCTGCTGCTTTCCCAGTCAGCAGATCATAGCTGTCCACCCGGAAAAACAGTTCAGTCCCCATCAAATTGCAGGTTCCGTCCCCCCGGAACTCAGCGAGGACGCCCGTGGCGGAGGTCCAGGTTCCTAACACCAGATATGCCCGGCGTTCCAGCTTCTTGTCCAGCACATCCTTGTAGCTTAGGATGCGCAAATAATAGGGCAAGGCTTCATAAGGCTTGTCCTGCCCATAGAGCTGTTCCGCATAGGCGTAACAGGCAGCGTTGTACAGCTCCGGCAGGTCGTCGTATTCCTTGGGCAAGCCCGTCATGGCAAAGCCCTCCAGCGCCTCCACGGCCTTGGCATAGTCTCCTTTGTCAAAGGCCTCCCGGGCCGGGTCCGCCACCACGCCGTAAGCCGACTGGTAGCAGGCCTGCCCTTGCTCCGCCGCATCCCGAAAATCCCCCAGGGACAGAAACCTGGTGCCGGCCTCCCCCATCTTGCCTTCGTTTTTTAACCGGGCAGCCAAGTCATATTGGCAAGCCAGATATTCTTCCCGGGCCCCTTCGTACTGGCCTAGGCTCAAAAACAGCTCGCTGGCCCCCTCCAGGTCTCCGGCCTTTTGCTTCTCCTTCGCCTTTGCAAACACCAGGCCGGCCATCTCTTGCTGGGCTTTTTCATCCCCCGGCAAGCCGCTCAGCACTTCCATGGCCTTGTCAGGCTCGCCCTTTTCCTTGTGCTGCATCGCCAGGACGTAGGTTGCCTCGGCAAGGCGCTGGGGGGCATCCTCATACTTGCCCGCCGCTGTAAAGCCTTCAATCGCTGTGGCATACTCCTTGTCCAGCATGGCGTTGTTGGCCGCCTGGTAATGGCATTGCCTGGCTTTGGCGGCGCTGTCGTTATAGCCATCCAAGGCCTCGTAGATCGCCGCCGCCGCCGCGTAATTCCCCTGGCCCATGGACTCCTCCGCCCGGCCATAGCGGCTTTGGCTCAGCAGCTTTTGGCTGTCCTTATAATCTCCAAGGCTTTCCAGCACAGGCTCCGCCGCTGTCGCGTCGCCCTTTTGCAGGTTGTCCTGGGCCAATCGATACTGGCATTCCTTGGCGCGCTCCAAGGCGTCTCGATGCTGTGGGATGGAGGTAAACAGCCGGTTGGCCTCCTCCACCTGCCCTGCGGCCAACGCCGCCTCCGCCTGGAGGTATACGCATTCCCAGCTTTGGCTTTCGCTGTCCAGATAGGGCACGATCTGCGCATATAGCTCCGCAGCTTTCCCATAGTCCCCTGCGCGCATGTTTTCTTGCGCCAGCAAGTACAGGCTGTTATTGGCCCTCAGCTGCGCGTCCTGGTAGTCTCCCGCCCGGACATAGAGCTTGCCCGCCTCTTCAAAGGCCCCTTCCCTTTGCTTTTGCTCCGCCAGGGCGTAGCAGGCCTGCTGCAAGCGTTGGTCCGCGTCCTCATAGCCGGGCAGTGAGCCATAATGGGCAATGGCGGTCTCCAGCTCATTGTCCGCCTCCGCCTTTTGCCCCATGGCATATTCGGCGGCCTTCACCCTGTCTTTGGCGTCCTTGTACTCTCCTAGCCCCTGGAACAGCACCTGGGCCGCCACGAAGCCCTCGCTCTGCAGCAAATGCTCCGCCTGTTGGTAGGTGGTCTCCTGGAGCTTTTCGGCGCTATCCCGGTACTCTCCCAACCGCTGGAAGGCCTCCGCCGCCGATTCAAAGGCGCCGGCTGCCAGCTCCTTTTCTCCGATTTGATAGTTGGACTGCTGCCATAGGCTGTGGCTATCCTCATAATCGCCCAGCGCGGCAAAGGCATCGGCGGCCGTTTGTAAGCCGCTGAGGTCCCCCGCCTGCATCCACTCCCGAGCATCCAGGTAATCGCAGCGGATCAATTTCTCTTGGATGGCCGGAGAATCTCCCAGGGCGGCAAAAGCGGCCCGTGCTTCCTGGATATGTCCCTGGGTCAGCAGCGCATCTGCCTGGGCGAAACGCAGGGCGGGCAAGCCCCACAGCAAAAAGCCGGACCCTCCCAGCACCAATACTGCGGCCAGCACGCAAAGCCGCCGCCGCATGACGGCCTTCTTCCGCTTCTCCGTGTTTGCCTTGGCCCGTTCCTCCTCCAGCTTGCTGGTTTCCTCCCGGGCGCGGGTGGCGATATCCTTCAGCTTTTGCTCGTGCACCGCCACCAGTTGCTCCACATTGGCCTGTTGGAAGCTGGCAAAGACCGTTTCCGCCCGCCGTCCACAGCGGCAGCAGCGGCCACTCTTCTTATCGTTGGCCCTGCCGCAGACGCACAGCCACACATGCTCCTGCTCCTGGGGATACCCCACCGCATCCTTGCCCGCCACAAAGCGCAGCTGGTCCAGCTGCCTGCTGGCCCGAAGCTGGTTGGAGGTGTACTCTGTCAAAGGCGCGGTTCCCTTCCGCCAGATGGTGGCATCGTCAAACCAGACCTTTTCAATGGCCAGCTCCATCCCCGCCACATCCTGCCAGTGGGTGGGCAGCAGCACGATGCTAAAACGCTCCCCCGGCCCGGCCATGAGGCCTTGCACCCTCTCCATTTGCCTAAAAAGAAGCTTGTCCTCCTTGTCATGGCACACCAACGCCACCTGCACAGAAATCACCACTTTGTCGCTGAGGTTATTCATGACAAAGGTGCATTCCGGCTCGTCCTGTGAGGGCAAGGAACACTGCCACAGCTCCACGGGGCAGGTCAGGTCGATTCTCATAGGCTCCCCTCCAAAGCGGATGGTATCCGTCAACGCCTTTGCTTACCAGGCGTAGATCATCATCTCGGTCAGGATTTTATCGGTAAAGGCCAGGTACAGGGTCACTTCCCTGGGGCCACCCGCGGATTCCGGCAAAACAGCCACATACCGCAGAGAGGTATACGCGCCGCTGGTTTCCGCCACCGCATAGGGCGGCGTTGCACCGTCCCCGTACAAAAAGGCGGGGACGCCCTCGGTCCATGGCACGCCCTTGCAGCTTAGCAGCAGCAGCGTCTGTTCCAGGCTGTTTCCTACCTGGATGCCCCGGGGGCCGATCCGCTGCATGCTGGTGATGCTCAGCATGCCCGCCCGGGGATGTTGCTTGTTATAATCCAGCACAAAGGTCATGGAGGCGCCGTTCCATAGGAGGGTGTGCAGCCACTCCCCCGATTCATCCTGCACCCATTCTTCCTTCACAAAGGGGCCAAATACGGCGATGGCCTCCTCCTGGGTGCAGGTGGGTAAATACAGGCCGCCAAACCGCAGGTCCGCCGCTGAAAACTCTTCCGCCACCGAGGTGGAGTAAGTGCCGGAGGCCCCGCCCTTCACCGGCTTGCCCCCCACCAGGCTCTGTGGGACCTCCTTGGGGTTCGCGGGCGGGGGGCTGACGGGCTCCTCTGTGGGGGCGGGCTCATCGCCGCTGCCCGCCGTTTGCACTGCGGTGACGGTGGACAAATTAGCCTCCACATCGTTGAGCCCAATGCTCTGCTGCAAGCCATAGACACGGATGCCTGTGACCAGGTCATTCTCCACCTGGTAGAGGATGCCCGCATCCGTATAGACCCCTTCCGCGATCCTGACATGCATGGCGCATTGAACAGACTGAATCTTGGGCCCTTCGTGCTGCGCCCAGGCCCAATAGGCCGCCTGAGGCAGTTGATTCAAGGCATAAAAGGAGGCAAAGCTACCGTCTCCCATCAATAGGGGGTTTTGCCAGCCATAGGTGTCCACCAGCAGCTGCACCGGTGAGCCCAGTGCAATGCCACGGGGGGTGACAAAGCTTTCCTCTGTGACGGACAGCCCTCTGAGCTTGCTGCTGGCATCCAGCGTGGGCTTGTCGTAGTATAGGGTAGCGGTGCTATAAATAAAAGCGTACCCATCCTCCGTGAGGGATTCCTCGCCCACCGGGGCGTTTTGGGGCTGCTCCGCCATGGTGGCGCGTAAAAGCTGCTGCAACCATACATTCAGCTCCATTTCCGACAGCACGCCCGCATCGTCCCCATGGGCTGCAAAAGGCCAACCGCACAGCAACAGCACCGCCGCGCAGACCAGCGCCAAAGCTCTTTTTTGTGGTATCATAAAAAACACTCTCCCTCCTGGGTGCCCGCTTCAATTTATTACGAAAAAACCCACTCTCTATTTTACATGAAAAGGAGGTTTCTGTACAGTTATTTGGAAGCAAAAAAACGACGCTTTTCGTAAATTTTAACAAAATGTTGCGTTTTTGCGAAAACATCCTACCACCGGTGGGGGAAGGGGCCGGGGCAAACGCAGAAAAGAGGTCCTCTGGAGATTTGTTTTTTATGCGTTTGGAACAGAGCTTCCTGACGCTTCATGAATTGCGAATGATGTTGTTCGGTTGAAAATGAAACGTTTAACAGAAGGAATTGACATCGGCGAATGGATGTGCTATATTGTGACTCATAAAGGGTTGGCGATGATTCAATGACAACAATTCACGAAATCGCGGCGGAGAGCAATGTATCCATTGCCACGGTATCCAACATATTAAATGGCAAGGGCGGGGCCAGCGCCGAGACCACCAAAAAGGTGTTGCAGGTAGCGCGGCGGCTACATTATGTACCTAACCACTATGCAAAAACGCTTAAGCAAGGGAAACGTCCCATCGTGGGCGTGATTACGGAAGATTTGACCGTATTCAACACCCCGGAAATTGTGGACGGTATTGACGCAGTGTGCGCGGAGCGAGGGTATAATATCGTGCTCGGCAACCTGCGGCTGCACAAAATGTACCAGGAGGAGTTGTTTTTTTCTTCCGCTTATCATGTTCAAGTGAAAAAGGAACTGGAATTTATGCTTGGGAATCAGGTGAGCGGAATCATTTATGTGGGCTGCCATAGCCGTTGCGTCAACTGCCTGGAGGGTAGATGGGCCATTCCGGTGGTTACAGCGTACTGTTATGCTAGCGAAGAAAACATCCATGGGGTGGTGGTGGACGAGGCCCAAGGAGGATACGAAGGGACGAAGCGGCTGATTTTAGCGGGGCACAGAGAGATAGGGGTGTTGGCGGGGCCCGCTACCAGCGAATGTGTACAGGAGCGGCTTTTAGGGTACCAGCGTGCCCTGTTTGAACACGGCATTTTGTTTAACCCGGAAATGGTGCTGTACGGGCCATGGGATTCGGCCTCCCAGCGGGGCAATGGCCGGGCGCTGCTAAGGCGAGGGGTACAGGCGGTGCTGGCCATGAGCGATTTGATTGCCAACGATTTGATGTACGACGTAGCCCAGACCGGCTTGGTGGTGGGAAAAGATTTGTCTATCATCGCCTTCAATGCCCAGGAGGTGACGGGCATGTTCAACCCCCGCCTGTCTACCATTTCCCTTCCCTTGAAAGAGATTGGGCACACGGCGGCCAAAATGATGCTAGCCCAGATGGAGGGTTCCAATGAGGAGCTTCCCCATATTGCCAGAATCCCCAGCCCCTTTGTAGATAAAGGAACCATTGTGCATTCACCTTCCACCTGAGGAGCCAAGGGAAAAGATCCCTTGGCGGCGGGGCACAAGCGGCATTTCTTTATGGAACTTACTTAAACGTTTAATATAATTTGGAAAGGATGTTGGATGAAGGAAAATCATCGGTTATATGGCAGATGGGCATCTGCTTTATAATAGGTCCAAAATGATGAAAAGGAGTTGTCAAGATGAAGAAACTGCGCTGTGTACTGGTACTGTGCCTTGTTGCCGCCCTTTGCGTAGGGCTGCTTCCCGCCCACGCTGCTGAGGCAGTGGTGCTAAAGTTCCTGTATTACGCGGATGCCACCCAGGAAGCCATTGTGGAGGAGGCCTGCCGGAATTACGAGGCCCAAAACCCGGGCATCAAAATCGAAACCCAGGTCATCCCCGGGGACCAAAGCATTACCACGGTCATTCCCACCCTCATCGCCAGCGACGATCTGCCGGACATCAGCTATATGGCTGAGGCGGATGTCATCAAGTACGCCGTAAAGGGGATTTTGCAGCCTCTGGATGAGTACCTGGAAAACGGAACCATCGCCGAAAAGCTGGACTCCGTCACCATCCACGGCATTGATGGCAAGGTGTACGGCATCGGTCTGTCCAACCAGCTTCAGGTGATGTATTACAACAAAGATCTGTTTGACGCAGCGGGATTGCCCTATCCGCCCAGCACGGTAGAAGAAGCCTGGGATTGGAACACCTTTGTGGACACCGCCCAAAAGCTGACGGTGGATGCAAAGGGCAAGCACCCCGGCGAAGAAGGCTTTGACGCGGGCCTTGTGAACCAATACGGCATTGCTTTCAACTCCATGTGGCAGTTTTACTCCTTCTGGGGCGCTTATGCCAATGGCGGCGGCATTGTGTCCGCAGATGGCAGCCAGCTTTTGATGGGAGAAGAGAACTCCATGGAAGGCTTGCAGAAGATCGCCGATCTGATGAACAAGGACCAGGTGGCGCCCCCTGTAGGTAGCGCTATTTACAGCGGCATCGGTACCGCGGACGCGGCCCTCATCGCGGGCAATGTGGCCATGTACGTGAATGGCACCTGGGATATCGCCAACGCCGCCAAGGCCCAGGGAACCACCCATTACGGCGTGGGCGTGCTGCCCAAGATGGAGCGCTCCGTAACCATGAATGCCGGCGGCCCCGTGGTGATGTACCAAAATACCAAGCATCCCAAGGAAACGGCGGACTTCTACGCCTATATGACCGACCCCGACCAGGTGATCGATATTCTTAAAACCGGCATGTGGCTGCCCAATGAAGCCAGCTGGTATACGGACGCGGACAAAATCGCCCGGTGGACCAGCGGCCCCAACTTTACCGAGGACATCAAGCAGACCGTGCTCAGCTATTCCAGCACGGAGGGCAGCATTGCCCAGTGGCCTGTGTACTACGTGCCTGCTTGGGGTGAGATGATGAGCATTGCTGACTCGGTGATGGACAGCATCTGGAACGGAAGTAAAACCGTGAAGGAAGCCCTGGCGCCTGTTCTTCCCCAAATTCAGGAGAAGTTTGACCTGGGCGCGGCCAATTTCGATTAATCGGAGACAAGTGCCCAAGCCCCTTATTCGACAGCGTAAAGCGTTGCCGAATAAGGGGTATGCAGTTTCCTTTGACCCACCGCATAGTGAAGACAGCGATGACTGAAAGGCCGGGGCAGGAGCGAAGCCCCCCGTCCCTATCCCAAGTCGGAGGTGGATGCTTTGAACAAACCGAAGCCCGGGCTGATGGCCCGGAAAGAAAACCTGGCGGGGTATTTGTTTGCCGCACCGGGTATTTTGGGGTTGTTGATTTTTTCCCTGGGGCCGATTTTGGTCAGCGTGTATTACAGCTTTACCAAGGTCAGCGTGATCGACGAGCCCCGCTGGGTGGGGCTGGACAATTTCTATCGCATCTTCAAGGACCCCTCTTCTTTTTTTATGAAGAGCTTGGGCGTTACCTTGTTCTACGCACTTGTGAACGTGGCCCTGGTGATGTTGTTTTCCCTGGCGGTGGCCATGCTGTTAAACCGGAAGTTCAAGGGGAGGAACACCTTGCGGGCCATTTTCTTTTTGCCCTCCGTTCTTCCCACAGTCGCTACCACCACCCTGCTGATTTGGATGCTGGATTACCGGAGCGGTCTGGTGAACCAACTGCTGAACATGCTGAATATCGGCAGTGTGAACTGGCTGATGGATGAGCGGCTGGTGTTTGTGTCCCTGTTTGCCCTCAGCCTGTGGATGAGTGGCGGGAGCATCGTTGTGATGATCGCCACCTTACAGGATGTGCCGGTTTCTCTTTTGGAGGCCACGGATGTGGATGGCGGCAACGCCTGGACGAAATTCCGTCACATCATGATCCCCAGCATTTCCCCGGTTCTTTTCTTTCAGACGGTGATGAGCCTGGTCAGTTCCCTGCAAATTTTTACCCAAAGCCTGATGCTGTCCAACAATGGAAGCCCCAACCGCATGACCTATTTTATCAATGTGATGATTTACGATGATGCCTTTAGCAAACTGCGCATGGGCATGGCCTCGGCGGAGGCCTGGGTGATGTTTGTGGTGGTGCTGGCGCTGACCGGCCTGCTGTTTGGGACCAAAAAGCTTTGGGTATACGAGGGGTGAGCGCTGTGAAAAAAGAGTGGAGCCTGCAAAAGAAGAGATTGATTCATGCTTTGTTGATTGCCCTGGCGGCGCTGATGGGCCTTTTATTCTTATTCCCGCTGTATTGGATGCTGAAAAGCGCCTTCATTACCTCCAAGGAGCTCTATGCCAATCCCCCCACGTTTTTCCCAAGGGAATTCATCCGCTTCAACTATACCGAGGCGCTAACCACCGTGCCCTTCTGGCCCCAGCTAAAAAACTCGGTTTTGCTGGCAGCGCTGAATGTGCTGGGCACCACCCTTACCTCCAGCCTGGTATCCTATGCCTTTGCCAGGCTGAACTTCAAGCTGAAAAACCTGTGGTTCGCGCTGATTATCGGCACCATGATGCTGCCTAGCGCTGTCACGATGATCCCCCAGTATTTGATGTGGCACAAGCTGGGCGCACTGGGCACCTTTGTTCCCTTGGTTTTGCCCGCTTGGTTTGGCGGTGGGGCATACTTCATTTTTCTGCTGCGGCAGTTCTTCCAAACGATACCCCGGGAGCTGGATGAGGCGGCGAAGATTGACGGCGCGGGATACCTGCGGGTGTTTTCCAAGATCATGCTGCCGCTGATGAAGCCCGCGCTGATTGTGGTGATGCTGTTCAGCTTCATCAATTCCTGGAATGAGTTTTTTCATTCCGTGATTTACCTGACCAAGCCCGCCATGCATACGCTTACCCTGGGGCTGTACAAGTTCAAGGGTGTATACCAGTCCAACTATGGCGCCATCATGGCCCTTTCCACCATTGTGATGTTGCCCACCTTCGTGTTTTTTCTGGTGGGGAACCGATACTTTGTGGAGGGAATCGCCCTGACGGGAATTAAAGGGTAGGCCGCCCGGCCAAAGTATATAGCAAGGAGTCATAGCAAGACATGCAAGATAAGGCAAGGATAGAAGGATTTGTGCTGCCAAAGGGCGGGGTCGGTTTGCGGCTCACGATAGGCGGTGCGGTCTATGAAGCGCCTGCGCCCATTGTGCTGGAGATCAAAAAAGGCCCCTTTCCTGTGCAGGGGGAAAAGCCCGAAGAATATCGTCTGGCGTATGACAGCTTTCAGGCAGGGGCGGAGGGGTATATAGGCCTTTGCCGTGCCACCACCCGGGACGGCAGTGTCCTGGCGGTTCGGGATATCATCTTGTCTATGCCTTGCCATGAGGTTGCAGGCGCTTTCCGCCTCTTCCGGCAGGTGGAGGTGGAGCATTCCTCCGGCCAGGAGGAGGGCTTTGCCACCCGTTTTGAACTCCTGGAAAAGGACGGCCCCCGGGACCCGGCGGCTTATGACATATTTGTGCCCGGCATTTGGTATGGACAGAACAGGCAGGTGGTCGGCACCGCTTATGCCGCGAATCTTACAGAGGATTTCTTTTTGTTCCGGGCCACCCGCATGGCCTTGCCCTATGTGCAGCAATACAACCCCACGACAAAGGCATGGGTTTCCCTTTGCCATGAAGGCCCACAGCCAAGCACTGCCTTGGCGGAAACCAGCGCGGAATGGCTGGTGGGCGAGGGCTTTCAGTACCCCAGCCTTGGGGTGGTAAAAAATGGAGGCCGCCTGGCGTTGGCTTATCAATACCCCGGCAGTGAGGGGGAAAGGAACTATATTGAACCGGCGAAGCAATGGGCGCGCCGTAGTCATCCTCTGTATAAAGGGGTACGGCACCAATACCAAATGTTGATTCGCGCCGGGTTTGCTCCGGACTGCCGCGTTGCCTTGAAAGATGGTTGGCGCTCCGTCTATGCCAGGTTCGCCCCACCTCTTCACCCTGCGGATTTGGCTGCGGTATATGAGTCGGGGGTGGAAGTGCTGGACGCCTATTGCCAGGAGTATAACGGCGCCACGGGGCTTCCCTTCTGGGCCACTGTGCCCCAGGGAATGGTATGTGACATCAGCTTTCAGATGGGCTTTGTGGGGCAGCAACCTCAATGCGCCCTGCATCTGATGCGCCATGGCCTGGCAACAGAAAACCAAACCATGGTGGAAAAGGGCTGCCGGGTCATTGAGTTTTGGGTGCGGGAGGCCGCCAAAGACAGTGTGTTGCCCAAGGTATGGTACGATGTTTTCCCCCCGGCTTTTCGTAAGGATTACCCAACTTACACCCGCACTCTGGCGGACGGGTTGGAGGGGATTCTGGCAGCGTGGAACCTGATGCGGCGCCAGGGTCAGGAGCGGCCCGCGTGGCTGGCCTTTTGTCTGCGGTATGGGGATTGGCTCTGCTCGAACCAGAATGAGGACGGCAGTTGGTACCGCGCTTACACCTGGCAGGGGGAACCCACCCATACGGGAAAGTACAATACCTCCAACCCCGTGCGCTTTTTGGTGAATCTGTATTGGGCCACAGGCGAACAGGCGTATTTGCAGGCAGCCCAAAAGGCGGGGGAGTATTGTTACGAACAGTTTTATTTTCCTCTGCAATACATAGGGGGCACTGCGGATAATGACAACACGGTGGACAAGGAAGCGGGCATGTTGGCTCTTTACGCCTTTGTCTCCCTGTATGAAGCGGATGCCTCGGAAAAATGGCTTCAGGCGGCCTGTGGAGCCGCGGATTTCTGCGCCACCTGGACTTATGCCTGGGCCTACCCGGTGCTGCCCAAAAAAGGAAATTGCGTTTTTGGCACGGCTGATATCACGGGCCTCAGTTTGATTTCCACAGGGCATTCTCATGCTGATGTGATGATGGCCTACTGCCCCTTTGATTTTTACCGGCTGTATGAGTTGACAGACGATACGTTTTACAAGGATTTTGCTCTGTTTCTTCTGCACAATACGAAGCAGACCATGGACTGGAGCGGGACCCGGGGCTATGCCTACCGGGGCATTCTGGAGGAAAGCGGCGAGGTGGCACTGCAATATCACAATGGGCTGGGGCGCTGGTTGCCCTGGTGCACCATCGCCCAGATCGAGCCATTGATGCGCTTTGAGGAATGGTACGGTGAGATGGATATCCGGCGGCTGGAGGAGGATAAAGGCCTGGGGAAAGGGAGAATCAGGGGGTCCTCCTGGCTGCGAGTGTAATATTGTGCTCCACTCAAAAACACGGCAACTGTGCGGTTTTTTTGTCTGCGCCTGCATTGCCGTCGTGCTTCGCGCTGCCACCCGTCCATGCGGTTGGCGTGGACCCTTGCCCCACGGTCACCGCATTTCCTTTTTTTCGTTGAGTCATTGTAGCAAAATATCTTGTTCTATGCTCATAAACCCCACTTAACAGCCACCAAACGGTGGCTCATTGGATACATTGTGGTACCGTTTGGTAACATTGTCAAGAGGTGTGGGCAATGTTTTTTAGACGGTTAAAAGACACACGGGTGGACCATGATAAGACGCAGAAGGACATTGCCGAGTTGCTGCAATATAACCGACGGGTGTATAGCCGCTATGAAAGTGGCGTGCGCACGATTCCCATTGAATTGCTCATAAAGCTGGCAGACCTTTACGAAACCAGTATTGACTATTTGGTGGGAAGAACCGACGAACCTAAGCCCTACTCCAAAGCAAAAAAATAACCCGCCTTCCTATTTTCAAGGAGGTGGGTCATTTTGTTATGCACAAAACCGATTGTACATCATTCATGGTGATGCGGATCCAGGAGCGTAGCCAATGCGGCCCAGCATCATGCTGGTTTTATTTCTGTTTCCCTTCACCCCGTGAAACGGGGCGAAAAGGGGTCCAGGGACGAAGTCCCTGGTGGGGGCCGGGGGCGAAGCCCCGGAAACCCCCGTCACCCCAGAAAACTCCCGTCGTTCCCGGAAACTCCCGTCGTCCCCGGAACCCCCGTCCCGTCATCCCCGTACCGTAGCCCGGCCCAGGGCCAGGGCTTGCTCGTTGATGGCCAGTAAATCGGCCTTTTCAGCGCCCAGGAAATCCTTGAGGGTCGCAGTGAGGGCCTCGTCGCCCACCACCTGGGTAGCTGCCTGGGCCGCGCCCAGCATCACCATGTTGGCCACCCGGCTGTTTTGCAGGGTTTCGGCAATTTCGTTGCAGGGAACGGCGATGGCCTTGATGTCCTGGCGCAGCTCCACCCCGTCAATGAGGGAAGCGTTGTACAGCAAAGTACCGCCCGCCGCCATGGCAGGCATGAACTTGGTGAGGCTGGGCTTGTTCATGGCCACCAGCACCGGGGGCTCGTTCACCAAGGGGCTGCCAATTTGCTCATCGCTGACCACCACGGCGCAGTTGGCCTCGCCGCCGCGCATTTCCGGGCCGTAGCTGGGCATCCAGCTCACCTCATGGCCTTCCAGCATGGCGGCCTTGGCAATGAGGGTGCCGATGAGCAGCACGCCCTGGCCGCCAAAACCGGCGATCAAAAACTGCTTTTCCATTACGCTTCCCCTCCTGTCACGTCCTTGTATACGCCCAGGGGATAGAGGGGCATCATGTCGCTTTGCAGCCATTGGAGGGATTCCTGGGCGGTCTTGCCCCAGTTGGTGGGGCAGGTGGACAGGACCTCCACCAAAGTAAAGCCCTTGCCCTCCATTTGGTACTGAAAGGCTTTTTTGATGGCGGCTTTGGCCTTTTTAATGGCAGGCACGTTGTGTACGCTGACCCGCTCAATGTAGGCAGGGCCGGAGAGGGTGGCCAGCATTTCGCTGACCTTCACCGGATAGCCGCAATGGCTCACGTCCCGGCCATAGGGGCTGGTGGTGGTGACCTGGTTTGGCAAAGTGGTGGGGGCCATTTGGCCTCCGGTCATGCCATAGATGGCGTTGTTGACAAAGATGGTGGTGATCTTCTCGCCCCGGGTGGCGGCATGAACGATCTCTGCGGTGCCGATGCTGGCCAGGTCGCCGTCGCCCTGGTAGGTGAAAACCGCCTTGTCCGGGTGCACCCGCTTGATGCCCGTGGCCACAGCGGGGGCGCGTCCATGGGCGGCCTCCATCATGTCGCAATTAAAGTAGTCATAGGCAAAGACCGCGCAGCCCACCGGGGCCACGCCAATGGCATTTTGCCCAATGCCAAGCTCTTCCAGGGCTTCCGCCACCAGCCGGTGGATGATGCCGTGGGTGCAGCCTGGGCAGTAGTGAAAAGGCTTCTCGGTGAGCATTTTGGTCTTTTGAAACACAACCGCCATTATGCGTCACCTCCTTGGGGAGACTGGGCATCGTCGTCATTGCTTTCCGCGGGAGCGGAGGGCTCCTGGGCCGGTTCTCCTGCCTCTGCGGCCTGTTGGGCTTCGATCTCCGACAGGTCCTTTTGCAAAGTGTTCAACGCGTTGCCCAGCAGGCTGGCCAGGCCGCTGGCGCCCTTTAGCAGGCCATCCTTGGCCTTGGTGGCGGCGGACAGGGCCCCTTGCTTCAGCTGCTCCAGCTTCTGCTGGGTCTCGGGGCTGTTTAGCTTTTCTTCCAACTGCTCGCCTGCGGCGCTGATCTTATCGCCTACGGCGTCCATGGTCTTGTCCAACTGGTCGGCCAGGCCGTCCAACTGCTTTTCAAAATCATCCATTTTTTGTTCACCTCCTCCGGTGAGGGTTACGATTTGCTGTACCACTTCCGCCACGGTGGGCACCATGCCCCCGGTACGGCCATAAAAATGTACGGGCTTGACGCCGTTCACCGCCAGGCGCACATCGTCCACCATTTGCCCCAGGCTCATCTCCACGCACAGGTATTGCTTGGCGGTGGAAAGGGTCTTTTGCAGCGCGGCGGTGGGGAAGGGCCACAGGGTGATGGGCCGGAGCAGGCCCACTTTCAGGCCCATTTCCCGGCACTTGCGCATGGCGCTGCGGGCAATGCGGCTGGTGGTGCCATAGGCCACCAGCACCAGCTCGGCGTCTGCCAGGTTCTCTTCCTGCCAGCGGCATTCGTTGGCGGTGATGGCGTCATACTTGGCTTGCAGCTTCAGGTTGTGCTTTTCCAGCACCGTAGGATCAATGTACAGGCTGTTGATCACCGCCCGGGGAGCGGCTTCGCTGGGGACGTGGCCGGTGGCCGCCCAGGCCTCCTTAGAAGGTAGGTCCGCTGCGGGCTGGTAGTTCTGGGCCGCATCCATGTCCACCGGCTCCATCATTTGGCCAATGAGGCCGTCGCCTGTCACCAGCACGGGGTTGCGGTACCGGTCCGCGATGTCAAAAGCCTCCTGGGTAAGGGTCACGGCTTCCTGCACGGAGCTGGGGGCCAGCACGCACATGCGGTAGTCCCCGTGGCCGCCGCCCCGGGTGGATTGGAAGTAGTCACTCTGGGCAGGCTGGATGCCGCCCAGGCCGGGACCGCCGCGCACGATGTTCACAATCACGCAGGGCAGTTCCGCGCCAACAATATAGCTGATGCCCTCCTGCTTGAGGCTGATCCCCGGCGAGGAGGAGCTGGTCATTACCCGCGCCCCTGCCCCTGCGGCGCCATAAACCATGTTGATGGCGGCGACTTCGCTTTCCGCCTGCAAGAAACAGCCGTCCACCTGGGGCATGCGCTTGCTCATATACTCTGGAATCTGGTTTTGGGGCGTGATGGGGTAGCCGAAGAAATAACGGCATCCAGCCAGGATGGCGGCCTCGGCAATGGCCTCATTTCCCTTCATTAGCTTTTTCATAGCTGGTTCATTCCCTTCTTCATGGCGTGGCAATGATTATTTTTCCACGGTGATGGCCGCATCCGGGCACATGGTGGCGCAAAACGCACAGCCGATGCAGGCCTCCTGGTCCACGCACTGGGCGGGATGGTAGCCTTTTTTGTTCAGCTTGTCCTTGGATAGCTCCATAATGTTCTTAGGGCATACGTCCTTGCACAAGGCACAGCCCTTGCACACATCTTCGTTGACGGTCACAAATGCCATTCTTTGGCCTCCTTTGCTGCCGCGCCGGGGGTAAAAACCTTTAAGCATACGGATTCTTTTTATTATACTAGATGGGGGTGCGATGTCAAGATACAGGGTGAGGATGGCCAGAATTTCTTCCTCTGATGATTCATGAAGGATTTACATTTGGAGGAGGCGTTTTCGCCACGGTCACCGCATTTACTTTTTTATGTGGGGTTTCACCCCACGTCCCATCGGGGACAAGTCTCCAAACCCCTTTGTTTAGCACCGTTTTACGTTGTTAAATCAAATGTTAACGGCATAGCAATGTGTCTTGATCCTTAAAAAGGGAGTCGAATGTGCGAAGCCAAACAAGGATGCCTGTTTTTCTACTCTGGCCACGTAAAAAGTGGTCAGATAAAGGGTCCAGGGCGACAGCCCTGGTGGAGGTGCGGAGGCGAAGCCTCTGCGTCCCAAGTAAATGCGGTGACCGTGCGTTTTCAGCCCCCGGACTTTTCGCCAGCCTTGTTTTCTGCTATAATGACATGATTGCAGGCAGGGCAGCGCCCAAAGCACGGCCGTGCCTGATGAAAGGAACTGCACGAACATGAACTCTTCCGCAAAGAACCCCGTCCTTCTCATTATGGCGGCAGGCATGGGCAGCCGTTATGGCGGCCTGAAGCAAATGGACCCGGTAGGCCCGGATGGAGAGCTGATCCTGGACTACTCCCTCTTTGACGCCAAACGGGCCGGCTTTGAGCGGGCCGTGATCATCATTAAGAAGGAAAACGAGAAGGATTTTCGGGAGGTGCTAGGCAACCGGGTTTCCAAGCACATGCCCATTTCCTACGCCTACCAGGACATCTACGACCTGCCGGAGGGCTTCACGCTGCCCCAGGACCGGGTCAAGCCCTGGGGCACCGGGCATGCGGTGCTTTCCGCCGCCAAGCTGGTGGATGCGCCCTTTTGCGCCATCAACGCGGATGATTTTTATGGCGCGGAGGCGTTCCGGCTGTGCTATGAGCATTTGACCCATTTGAAAGACGAGAAGGACTTTACCATGGTGGGGTACCTGCTCAAAAACACCCTCAGCGAGACGGGCCATGTGTCCCGTGGTGTTTGCGCCATGAATGAGCATAACCTGCTGGTGGATATTGTGGAGCGGGTTCACATCATTTCCACAGTGGACGGGCCGCTGATGAGCGAGGATCTGGCCACCTACAGCCGTCTGTCCCCGGATACCGTGGTCAGCATGAACATGTGGGGCTTTCCCAGCCAGATGATGCAGCATTTGAAGGATGCCTTCCCTGCCTTTTTGCAGAAGGCCTACAGCGAGAATCCCCAAAAGGCGGAGTTCTTTCTCCCCACGGCGGTGGACGGCTTGCTGCAGGTGGGTCAGGCCCAGGTGACCGTGTACACCACCCCGGACAAATGGTATGGCATTACCTACCAAGAGGACAAAGGAGCCGTACAGGAGGCCCTGCGGGCGCTTGCCCAGGAAGGGAAGTACCCCAGGCCCCTTTGGCCCTAAAGAGGAAAGCGAGGCCGTCATGCAAAAGCGACTCTCCCCCCTTGCTCTGGTGCTGCTGGTGCTGTTGGCTGCCGGCGTGGTGGCGGTTTTTTTGCTGCTGCCCGCTACGGTAAGCAGCTACCAGCAGATGCAGAGGGAAACCCAGGCGACCCCCACCCCCACCGCCGATGTACGGAGCATGCTGCTGGTGACCCAGGACCCCAACAACACCCCCGCCCCCACGGCGCTGATTTTACGCGCTGGAAGTGAGGGGGCCGAGGTGGAGCGGCTGCAACAGCGGCTCAAGGACCTGGGCTTCTATTCCGGCGAGGTGGACGGCCAGTTTGGCGGCGGCACCGGCGAGGCGGTGAAGCTGTTCCAGGCCCAGCACGGCCTGGCGGCGGATGGCCTGGCGGGGGACCAAACCCGCAACCTTCTTTACACGGAAAGCGCCGCCACCTATATTCCCACGCCGGCGCCCTCGCCCACCCCTTCCAGCCTCAGCAAGGGGGACCAGAACGATGCTGTGAAGGCCTTGCAACAAAGGCTGAAAGAGCTTGGGTTCTACACCTCCAGCGTGGATGGCGACTATGGCGGAGGCACCCAGGAGGCGGTGCGCCTGTTCCAAAGCCAGCATGGGTTGGAGGCGGACGGCCAGGCCGGGGAAAAAACGCTGGCCGCTGTGTTCAGCGACCAGGCCAAGCAGGTGGTGGCCACGCCCACGCCGGACCCGGCCAAGCTTCCGCTGCTGGTGAATGTAGACCATATGGTGTCGGACAGCAGCAAGCCCAGATCGCTGGTGAACCTGCGGGATACCCTGCCTTCCAGCCTGGTGTATGTGAAGGGCAGTGACATTGAAGGGGACCCCACCGCCGTACAGGCATTGCAAACCATGCTGGAGGCCGCCAAGGCGGACGGGGTGACGGGGTTCCAGGTCAGCGCCGGGTACCGGAGCGTGAAATACCAGCAGGAGCTGTTTGACCAGCAGGTGAACGAGTACCTAAAAGACGGGCGGACAAAGGCCAGCGCCATTTCCGCCACCAAGCTGACCGTGGCGGTGCCCGGCGCCAGCGAGCACCATACCGGCCTGGCCTTTGACATGACCGTGGCGGGCACCGCCTTCAAGGGCACCCAGCAGCAAATTTGGCTGCACAAGCATTGCTGGGATTACGGCTACATCATCCGCTACCAGGAGGACAAGGAAAAGATCACCGGCATCATCGCGGAGGCCTGGCACATCCGCTATGTGGGCGTGGAACACAGCACCGTGATGCGGGACAAAAACCTGTGCCTGGAGGAATACCTGGCAAAGATGGGCCAATGATCTTGGCCAAACCTGAAAATACAAGAAGGGACATCCATGCAGACTGAACTGATTGTGATCGGCGGGGGCCACGCGGGCTGCGAGGCCGCCCTGGCCGCCGCCCGAATGGGCATACAAACCCTGTTGCTGACGCTGGACTTGGGCAGCATCGCCCTGATGCCCTGTAACCCCTCCATTGGCGGCACGGGCAAGGGCCACCTGGTGCGGGAGGTGGACGCCCTGGGGGGGCAGATGGGTCTTTGTATTGACCGCACGTTTTTGCAAAGCCGCATGCTTAACCGGGGGAAGGGCCCTGCGGTGCATTCCCTGCGGGCCCAGGCGGACAAAGCCGCCTACCAGCAGGAGATGCTCCGCACCCTCTTTGCCACGGAGAATTTGACGGTGCGCCAGGCCGAGGTCCAGGACATTTTGGTCCAGGCTGCGGGCCAGGTGGCCGGGGTGAAAACCGCCACCGGGGAAACCCTCCCTTGCAGGGCCGTCATCCTCTGTGGCGGCGTGTACTTACAAAGCCGGGTCATCATCGGCGAATATAGCAAGGACAGCGGCCCCCAGGGCTTGCAGCGGGCGGAGGGGCTTTCTGGATCGCTGGAAAATTTGGGCTTTTCCCTGCGCCGCTTTAAGACCGGCACCCCAGCCCGGGTGGATGCCCGGTCCATTGATTTTGACAAGATGGAGTCCCAGGAGGGGGACGATCCCATCGTGCCCTTCTCCTTTTTGACCCTGGCGAAGCTGCCCCAAAGCGGCTGCGCCTTCCCGCTGGAAAACCGGGCCAAGTGCTACCTGACCTATACCAACGAGGCCACCCATCAGATCATCCAGGACAACCTGCACCTGTCCCCCATGGTGAAGGGGGAGATCAAGGGCACCGGGGCCCGGTATTGCCCCAGCATTGAGGACAAGATCCGCCGCTTCGCCGACAAGGACCGCCACCAGCTGTTTTTGGAGCCGGAGGGCCTCCACAGCCCCGAGTGGTACGTGCAGGGTATGAGCAGCAGCTTGCCGGAGCGGGTGCAGTGGCCCATGTACCGGAGCGTCCGGGGGCTGGAGCGGGCCGTGCTCACCCGGCTGGCCTATGCCATTGAATATGATTGCATCGACCCCACGGAGCTACGGCTAACGTTGGAAAGCCGCAGGGTTGCCGGGCTTTACTTTGCCGGACAGCTCAACGGCACCTCCGGCTATGAGGAGGCGGCGGCCCAGGGCATTTTGGCGGGCATCAACGCGGCTTGCGCCCTGCGGGAGAGGGAACCCCTGATCATCACCCGGGACATGGGGTATTTGGGCGTGATGGTGGACGATCTTTGTGTGAAGGGCGTGGACGAGCCTTACCGCATGATGACCAGCCGTAGTGAATACCGGTTGCTGCTCCGCCAGGACAACGCGGATTTGCGACTGACCGCCCTCAGCCACGCCCGTGGGCTGGCGGGCGAGGACCGGATGGCCCTTTGTGAAACGAAACAGCAGGAAACCGAAAAACTGATAAGCGCGTTAAAAAGCAGAAAAATCCCCCCCAGCCCCCAGCGGGCCGCCTGGCTGACCGCCCAGGGCCAGCCTCCCAGCGAAAGCTCTCTTTCGGCGGAAGAACTGCTGCGCCGCCCCGAGGTGGATTTGCAGGCCCTGGAGGCCCTTTGCCCGGAGATTGCCGACGCCTCTGCCGCGGCCCGGGAGCAGGCGGAGATGCGGGTGAAATATGAGGGGTATCTGAAAAAACAGCAGGCCCAGGTGGCCCGGGCCCGGGCCATGGAGGACTGGGTCCTTCCCCCTGGGCTGGACTACCAGGGCATTGGGAGCCTGCGCATTGAAGCCAAGCTGAAGCTGCAGCAAAAAAGGCCCCAGAGCCTCAGCCAGGCGGCCCGCATCCCCGGGGTGAACCCGGCGGACATTGCGGTGCTGATGGTATGGCTGAAAAAGCAGCAGGCAACGGCCTTTGAAAAGGGGGACACCGTGCCATGAGCTCTTCTCTGGAAGCCCGGCCCGCCCCCCAGCGTTCCGCCCTCTTTTTGGTGATCTTTGGGGTGTGCATGGTCAGCTATTCCGGCCCCATGGTCAAAGGGGCCTTGCAGGCCGGGGCCACCCCGGTCTCCGTGGCCCTGGTGCGTATGTTCAGCGCCGGATTGCTGCTATTGCCCTTTGAACTGCGCATTTGCGTGCGGCGGCGTATCCCCTTTGCGGCTACCCCCCGCCAATGGCTGTGGGTAGGCGTGGCGGCCCTGTTTTTGGCCGGGCATTACCTGACCTGGATCACTTCTTTGCAGGGCACCAGCACCTTTGCCTCCGTGGCATTGGTCTGTACCCAACCGCTGTTTGTGGCCCTGTTCAGCTACCTGCTTTACAAGGAAGTCATTCCGAAAAAGGCCCTGCCGGGCGCTTTGGTGGCGCTGCTGGGGGCCTTGCTCATCGCTGTGTCCGGGCTGCTGGGGAAGCCCCAGCCCGGCGGCCCTTCCTCCGCCCAAAACCTGACGGGCAGCCTGCTGGCCCTCACGGGCGCTGTGCTGATGGCCGCCCATTGGCTCACAGCCCGCCATGTCCGCGCCACTTTGCCCGCCGAGGTGTACACCCCGGCGCTGTACTTGATCACCGCCGCCCTGCTGGCTGGCTGCGTGCCCCTGATGGGAGGCTTTGCCCTGCCCGCCGCCGCGTTGCCCTATATGGCGGGCTTGGTGCTGGGCAGCACCTTGCTGGGGCACGCGCTGTTCTCCTTTGCCCTGTCCCGGGTATCGGCCAGCGTGGTGAGCTTTGCGCTGTTGGGCGAGCCGGTAGGGGCCATGCTCTTTGCCATGATCTTTTTTGGAGAAATGCCCGCGCCCTGGGTTTTGGTGGGCGGGGCATTGACTTTGCTGGGTCTATGTCTGTATCTTTTTTTTGCGGGGAAACAGCAGGAAGAATAAGGATTTTCTATCGAGGTCGTTGCTCTCCCCTACCGGATGACGTCCGTGCCCATATAAGGCACCAAAGCTTCCGGCACCGTGACGCTGCCATCTTCATTCTGGTAGTTCTCCAAAATGGCGGCCACGGTGCGGCCCACGGCCACGCCGCTGCCGTTTAAGGTGTGGGCGAACTGGGGCTTGTCCTTGGGGTTGTCCCGGTAGCGGATGCCGGCCCGGCGGGCCTGGAAGTCCTCGCAGTTGGAGCAGCTGGAAATTTCCACATACCGGCCATAGCTGGGCATCCACACTTCGATATCGTAGGTTTTGGCGGCGCTGAAGCCCATATCGCCGGTGCACAGGGTAATCACCCGGTGGGGAAGCCCCAGCAGCGCCAGCACCTTTTCCGCCTGCCGGGTCATGGATTCCAGCTCTTCATAGCTTTGTTCCGGCTTGGCGATTTTCACCATCTCCACCTTATTAAACTGATGCTGGCGGATGAGGCCCCGGGTGTCCCGGCCCGCACTGCCCGCTTCCGCGCGGAAGCAGGTGGAATAGGCGCAGTGCCGGATGGGCAACTGGCCGCCGTCCAAAATCATGTCCCGGTACATATTGGTCACCGGCACCTCCGCAGTGGGAATGAGGAAGGTATCCGGGTCCACCTTGTAGGCATCCTCTTCAAACTTGGGCAGTTGGCCGGTGCCTGTCATGGTGGCCCGGGTGACCATATACGGGGGATAGACCTCGTCATATCCATCGGCGGTGTGGGTATTCAGGAAAAAGTTGATGACCGCCCGCTCCAGCCGCGCCCCCAGGCCCCGGTAAAAGGTGAAGCGCGCGCCGGAAACCTTGGCGGCGGTATCAAAATCCAAAAGGCCCAAATCCGTGCCAATATCCCAGTGGGGCTTGGGCTCCCAGGCAAATTTCCGGGGCTCGCCCCAACGGCGCTGCTCCACGTTGTCCTTTTCGTCCTGGCCCACAGGCACATCCGTACCAGGGAAGTTGGGCACGTTCATCAGGAAGGACTCCATGGCGGCGTCCAGCTCCGCGATGTCCGCGTCCGTGGCGGCGATTTGGTCGCCCAAAACGCGCATCTCCTCCATAATGGCGGCGGTTTCCCCTTCGGAAGCCCCCGCCTTTTTGGCTTCGCCGATTTTCTTGGAGGTGGCGTTGCGTAGCGCCTTTTGCTCCTCCACCTGGGCCATTAGCTTGCGGCGGCGCTCGTCCTGCGCCAGGAAGCCGTCCAGAGCAATGTCTTTATTGCGCGCCTTCAAGGCGTCCACAAGCTCCTGGGGGTTTTGTCTGATCCGTTTGATGTCCAGCATGGGAATCCCTCCGTTTTCCTGTGATGGGGAATAAAAAAATGCCCTGCCGCCATGCCATGCATGCCACAGGGACGGAGAAGGCCTCTCCGCGGTACCACCCAGCTTAAACCCGGGCCATGGCCCGCGTTTCACTTTGCCGCGCTGCAAAGGGCGCACCCTGCGACTCTTCGCCGCTGGCTCGCGTGGCGGAAACGGGGCATTCGCCACAGCCTTGCACCTTCCGGCTGCTCTCTAGAGGCGGAGGAACCCCAAAACCACGGTCATGGCCGTAGGCTGATGATATCCGGTTTTCACGGGATTGTCAAGCAGGGGAAGGAAAAAGTGGTAATAAAAGTGGCAAAGGAACAAGGACGCGGCGAAACATCCTGGCCCCTTTGCCAAAGGCGAAGGAGGAAACCACAAAAAGAAGAGGCGTTGCGTTAGGAGCAACAGCTATGCTTCACCCGGTCCTGCTCCTCGTTGCGCTTGGCGTTGTTGAAGCGGTCCAGGGTGCCCACCAAATACCCGGTGATGCGGCGGATGCGCTGGAAAGGCCGGGGAGGCAAGTCATAATGCAGTTCCACCTCATCGCCATCCAGCTTGATGTCGATATGCTTAGGCTCCACGCCGAATTTTTCCGTGGCACGGGAGATGTAGGCATTGACCTCCTCTTGGGGAAGCGTGCCACCCAGAACCGTCACTGTGCATGCCATAGGCTCCATCCTTTCCACCGGCGCTGATCCTCGAACCAGACGCCGTATCTCTTGCTTTCGCTTTTGATATACCCTTGCCTGCGCAGGGTGAAACAGAAAAACGCCCGTCAAGGGACGGGTTTTTTCGCATACAAAACCGACATGTTTGGCAGCCCTGTCTGCGTATACTGGGAACATCAGCAAAACCAAGGAAATGGAGGGGAAGCCCGTGGTACATGCGGAGGCCTATGCCCTGTGGAACGGGCTTTGCGGCGCAGTAAGCCTGCTGCTGGGGGGGAAGCTTGCGGGGCTTCCCATGCCACGGCGGGGGAGAATGCTGCTCTCCTTTGCGCTGAGCGGCGTTGGCGCGTTGCCCTTCTTGCTGCGCCCTCCCTTTGGCATTCTGACGATTTTTTTATGCCCGGCCACCGTGGCAATATGCTATGGAAGCCAAGGCATTCCCTCTTTTTTTCGGGCCCTGGTGACCAGCCTTTGCGCCGCCCTGCTGTTGGGGGGCGCCACGGAGCTGTTGCTGCGCATGGGGCAGTCCCCTTGCGTGGCCATGTCCCTCTCCCTGCTGTTGGCCCTGCTGCTTTGGGTGCTGGCAAAGCTGCTGCCCACCGCCTTCTGCCGGGTGCAGCAGGTGGAGATCATCGCCAACGGAAGCAGCGTGATTTTGCCCGCCATGGTGGACAGCGGCAATTTGCTGCGGGACCCCATCACCAACCTGCCTGTGATGGTCATTGCCGCCCGTGCGGCGCTGGTGCTTTTTCCGGACTGGCCGGAGCTGAGCCATCTGCAGGACCTGCCCCCCGGCTTTCGGCTGCTGAGCGTTCGCACCGCCGCGGGCCGAGGGCTATGGCCGCTGTTTCGCCCGGAACTCTGCCGGGTGTATGTGGATGGCGTAGCGGGAGAAGCCCAGGTGATGGTGGCTGTGGCCGGACGCGATTACGAGGGCGTACAAGCGCTGGTGCCCTTGGCGGCCGTGCCCAGAAGCATGGCGGAGACCTTTGTTCCGGGCGCCCCGCAGCCTGCGGCCCAGCCCTTTGCCGTTCTGTCACAAAAGTGAGGAGGAAAAGCATGCGGAGTTTTGAGGAGCTTTCACACGTGCAAACAGCGTTGCAGCGCTTGTTGGCCAGAATTTTTCCCCAGGAAATGTTCTACATCGGCGGGCCGGACCCTTTGCCCGCGCCGCTGGCGTTGCCGGAGGAGCAGGAGATGGTCCGGCGGTTGGCAGGCCAGGACGAAATGGCCCGGGCCAGGCTCATTGAGCACAACCTGCGCCTGGTGGTCTTCATCGCCCGCCGTTTTGAAAATACAGGCATCCCCTTGGAGGATTTGATTTCCATTGGCACCATCGGGCTGATCAAGGCGGTGGGAACCTTTGACCCGGAAAAAAAGATCAAGCTGGCGACCTATGCCAGCCGCTGCATTGAGAATGAGATTTTGATGTTTCTGCGCAAAACCAATAAGCTGCGCATGGAGGTCAGCCTGGACGAACCCCTCAAAACCGACTGGGACGGCAATGAGCTGCTATTAAGTGACGTGCTGGGTACCCAACCGGACACGGTATCCCAAAACCTGGAACAGGAAATTGAGCGGGACTTGCTGCAAAACGCGCTGTCCCACCTGGGCACCCGGGAAAAGCGCATCATTACCCTGCGCTTTGGGTTGGGAGGCCGGGAAGAGATGACCCAGAAAGAAGTGGCGGACCTGCTGGGCATTTCACAAAGCTATATTTCCAGGCTGGAAAAGCGGATTTTAAGCCGGCTGCATACGGAGCTGGAGAGGATCGGGTAACCGGGGAGCCGGCCATGGCCGGGCGATGATGGGGCGATGAAATTCATCGCCCCTTTTGCTTTTCTCCTATAAAAAGGGTATACTAACAAATGCGATCCAGGGCCATCGGGGGCAAGGCGACGATCAGGAGGCGGTATCATGTCTGAAAACTGGGCTCTGAACGGGTTTTATGATATGTCCAAAACAACCCCATTGTATGAGGCTATCTCCCGGCGGGAAAGCTGCCGCAGCTTTGCCAGCGCGCCCACCGCCCAGCAGTGGACGGAGCTTGAGGCGGCGGCGGAAAGCCTGGCGTTGCCGGGAACCAGAATGGCTCTGGGCCTTTGTGACAACTCTTTGTTTCAGCCCT
Organism: Eubacteriales bacterium; assembly: GCA_031549415.1. Classification (GTDB taxonomy): domain Bacteria; phylum Bacillota; class Clostridia; order Christensenellales; family Aristaeellaceae; genus Limiplasma. Next base: position 59,637 of record JAVBPU010000007.1, read on the forward strand.
TTGGCGGGCTGCTGATGAAATTTGAAAACGTACGGCGGTTTGCGGCCATCATCACGAAGGCGGCCACGCCGGAAAATGCGGTGAACGCGGGCCTTTCAGGAGAAATGCTGATGCTGAAAGCCGTTTCCCTGGCCCTGGGCGGCTGTTGGGTGGCGGGGACGTATAAGCATAGCAAGGTGGGCGTTCAGCTCCAAGAGGGGGAAAAGATCAGGGCGCTGCTTGCCTTGGGCATCCCCCAGGGGGAAGGCCAAGAGATCCGGGAGCGCAAGCGCAAGCCCTTGTCCCAGCTCTGCTCCGACAATTTTCAGGACGCGCCGTCCAGCCTCAGGGACGTGGCCAGCGCGGTGCGAAACGCCCCCAGCGCCATGAATTTGCAGCCCTGGCGCATGGATTTTACCCCACCGGATGGGCTCACCCTGGCGGTGCCCCGGGCGGCGCAGCGTTTGGACCTGGGCATTGCCCTCAGCCATGCCTTGCTGGCCCTGGGCAGCACCCGCGCTTCCTTTGCCCTGGCGGAGGACGGGCTTTCGGCCCGCATCACCCTGTGACCCGGATGGACGAAAACCAGCAAACCTTTTGGAGCGGTATGTCCGGGCACGCCACCCAGGCGCCCCTGGCGGACCGCATGCGCCCCCGCACGCTGGACGAGTTCATTGGCCAGAAGAATCTGTTGGGCGAGGGCAAGCTGCTGCGCCGCGCCATTTTGGCGGATAAGCTGCAAAGCAGCATTTTTTGGGGCCCTCCGGGCTGCGGCAAAACCACCCTGGCCTGCATCATCGCGAACATCACCGGCAGCGCCTTTGAAAAGTTGAACGCCGTCACCAGCGGCGTGGCGGATGTGCGCAAGGTGCTCAAGGAGGCGGAGGAGCGCAGGCTGCGCCAGGGCAAAGCCACCTATCTGCTGCTGGACGAGTGCCACCGCTGGAACAAAGCGCAAAGCGACAGCATCTTGCCCGCCATTGAAAACGGACTCATCCGCTTCATCGGCTCCACCACGGAAAACCCCATGGCCAGCATGACCCCCGCCATCGTCAGCCGTTGCCGGGTGTTCCATTTTGAGCCCCTCCGCACAGAGGAAGTGGTGGAGGCGCTGGAAAGGGCGCTGGCGGACCGGGAACGGGGCTATGGGCAATACGCCGTGGCCTGCGAGGAAGGCGCCCTTCGCTACCTGGCCCAGGTGGCCGGAGGGGATGTGCGCACCGCCCTGGGCGCGCTGGAGCTGGCGTTTTTGACCACGGAAGAGACGGCGGACGAACGGGGGAAGCCATGCCGGTTCATCACCTTGGCCACCGCCCAGGAAAGCGTGCAAAAACCCATTTTGAAGCTGGATGAAGACCTGTACTATGACATGCTTTCCGCCTTCATCAAAAGCATGCGGGGCAGTGATGCCAACGCGGCCTTGCTGTGGTTCAGCCGCCTCATCTATGCGGGGGTGGACCCCAAGCTGCTGGTGCGGCGCATTGTGGTGCACGCCAGCGAGGACGTGGGCTTGGCGGACCCCATCGCCATGCTGCAGGCCCACGCGGCGGTGAAGGCCCTGGAATTCGTGGGCATGCCCGAGGCCCAAATTCCCATTGCCCAGGCCATCATCGCCATTTGCCAGGCGGAAAAAAGCAACAGTGTGGTGGAGGCCATCGGTGCGGCCATGGCGGACGCCCAGCAGGGCAATTTCTCCGCCGTGCCGCCCTATTTGCGGGACCAGAGCTATGCCATTCCCCACGAAAAAAACACAGGCTACAAATACCCCCATGACTATCCGGATCATTTTGTGAAGCAGACCTATCTGCCGCCAGGGTTTGAGGACAGAGTGTACTATAAGCCTTCCGAGCAGGGGCACGAAGCCAAGCTGAAACAACGCCTGCAGCGTAGATTTGGAGAGCGGCATGACCCAGATACGTAAGCCCACCCCCCATATCGACCTTGGCAAGGCCGCCCTATACGCCATTGTTGTTAACGCCATGGAAATCGTGGTGCTGGTGGCCTTTGTGCTGTATGTGCTGCTGGTGGACCCCACGAGGGCGGGCAGCCGGCAGGTGTTGCAGTGGCTGGCGGTGATCAGTGCCGCCACGGCGGGCTGGGGCGCGCTGCTTGACATCCGGCAGGGCCTGTTGGCCCGCAAGCGCGCCCGGACCATTGTGGAGCTGGAGCAAACCAATACCCTCATGGACAGCTTGAACCACACCCTGCGGGCCCAGCGGCATGATTTTTTGAATCATTTGCAGGTGGTGTACAGCCTGCTGGAGATGGGGGAAGCCACGGAAGCCACGGAATATCTGGAAAAGGTGTATGGGGAGATCCGGGCGGTCTCTTCCGTGCTGCGCACCAAAAGCACGGCGGTAAACGCGCTGCTGCAAGTGAAAACGGCGGCCTGCCAGGACCAGGGCATTGCCTTGGAGGTGGATATCCGCACCAGCCTGGAAGGGCTGGGCCTGCCCGCCTGGGAGATGTGCTGCGTGCTCAGCAACCTGCTGGACAACGCCATGGACGCGGCCAGGCAGGGGGAAAGCCCCCGTGTGGCCCTAGCCATGACAGAAAACCTGCGGGAGTTTGTATTTCGGGTGGAGAACAACGGCCCAGCCATCCCCCCACAGTTATTGCCCTCGATTTTTGAGGCGGGGGTCAGTACCAAGGGAGCGGACCGGGGCATGGGGCTTTCCATTGTGCGCAAAACGCTGGAGGATGCGGGCGGGCAAGTGAATTGCCAGAGCGGTGAGAGCGGCACGGTGTTTTTGGTCTCCGTGCCCAAGGGGACGGGGCCCTAAAGAAAGCGGCCCGGGAGCTAGCACAATACCAGCAGAATATCGCCAGAGCACCAAAGGAAGAAAGCGGGCCAAGCCCGCGGCGAGGAGAGCGGGCTGGCCCGCAGGAGGATGGAACAGACCAAGAAGCATTTTTTGAAAAATATGGTGGGTTTTTCCATGACCGCATGGATTTCTTTTGTGGTGGGCTTTATTGCGTCCCCCATTGCCACCCGGCTGTTTGTTCCGGCGGAGCTGGGAAAGGTCAACCTGTTTAATACCTATTCGTCCTTGTTTGTGTCCCTTTGCTATTTGGGGCTGGACCAGGCCTTCGTGCGCTTTTTCCGGGACCCGCCCAGCCGCAGCTCCAAGGCGGGCATGCTGGCCTTTTGCACGGCCACCTCCCTGGGCTTTGGCCTGCTGACCATTGGGGTGATGCTGCTGCATTGGCAGGGCATCAGCGCCCTTGTGATCCAGGAGGCGGATTTTTCGATTTTTCTGTGCCTGGGCCTGTTTGGGATGTGTAGCATTTGGTTCCGTTACCTGTCTCTTAGCTACCGGATGGAGCAAAACGCCAAGCTGTACACCCTGCAAGGGGTGGTGCACATTGTGCTGACCAAGATTGCCTACCTGGCGGTGGGCTTTGGAAGCGCCAAGGGCAAGGACGCCATTTTGTTGCTGACGCTGCTGATGGGCCTGTTCACCTTGGCCTTTGTGCTGCTGCAGCGCAAGGACTTTGACTGGCGCTTTCTATCCCGGGTGGACAAGCCCTTCGCGCGGGAGATGGCCAGCTTTTCGGTGCCGCTGATTCCCATTGCGCTGATTGCGGCGCTGAATTCCGCTGTAAGCCCGGTGATGCTGAACCAGCTGATGGGCGCGGATGCCGTGGGGATTTTCACCAGCGCCCTGGGGCTGGCCTCCACCGTGAACATTGTGCAGACCGGGTTTAACACCTATTGGGCCCCCTATGTGTATGAGAATTACCAGACCAATAACAAGCGCCGCTTTTTCACCGTGCACCGCATCATGGCCTGTGCCCTCACCCTCTTTGGCCTGGGCATTACGCTGCTGCAAGGGCCGGTGTTTCTGTTGCTGGGGCGGGACTACCGCAGCTCTGTAATTTATTTCCCCTTCCTGTTTTTGTCCCCCATCTGCTATTGCCTCAGCGAGACCACAGGCATGGGCATTGGCATTTCCAAAAAAACCTATTGGAACAGCGTCATTTTCTTCGCATCCGTGGTGGTGAACCTGGGCCTATGCTTCCTGCTCATTCCCACGCTGGGAGGGCTGGGCGCGGCGCTGGCCGCCGCCGCCGCCGCCATCGTGTCCCTGCTATGGCGCACCTGGGCCGGAGAGCGCTACTACAAGGCCATTGAGGATTACCGCTATGTGGGATATAGCTTGGCCCTGATGCTGGCGGCTTCCCTGGGCAACTGGCTGCTCCATGAAAGCCCGCTACTCAAGTACGTGCTTTTGCTGGCGGTCTTGGCCCTGGCCTGCTTCCTGTTCCGCCGGGAGATTCGCATGCTGTGGCAAACGGCCCTGCAGGTGGTGAAAGAGGGAAAACAGGCCCTGACGCGAAAGATGTCGCCCGTACCCACCAAAGAGGAGGAGGACCAGCCGTGACCAAGCGCCTCTTGATGATTGCCGACGCGGACGGGTTTTGGACCCGCCGGTACATTCAATATTTGCTGTTGCCCGCCGGGTACCAGGTGGTGCTGTTCCCCATTTGGGGCAACCAGGGCACCCACGCGGATTTTTACCGGGAGAACGGCATCCAGGTCTACCAGGATACCCATCGGCTGCCTGTGATCCGCCATATTCCCAGGCTTCGCATGTGGGCGCGGATTTGGCTGAATGCCCGGGACCTATGCAAAATGGGGCCCTTCCAGATCATTCACAACCACTTTTTGTCCCAGCGGGACTTGGCGCTGGGGGCCCAAGTGAAAAAGCGCTTTCCCGGCGCGCGGTGGGTTTGCAGCTTTTGGGGCAGCGACCTGCTGCGGTCCTCCCGCTTGGAGCTGGGCCGGATGAAGCCGTATCTTGGTTGCTGCAATGGGGTAACCATTCATTCCGCGTTGCAGGAGGGCTTGCTGCTGGAGACCTACGGTCCAGAGATTGCGTCAAAAGCAAGCTTGGTCTATTTTGGCCAGCCGGTGCTGCAGGATATTGACCAGGTGCGGGGCCAGCTCACCAAGGCCCAGTGCCAGGAGGCTTTTGGGATCGAAACGGGCCGAAAGGTAGTCTGCGTAGGATATAGCGCCTCCAAGGCCCAACATCACCATCAGATGCTGGAGGCCCTGGCGGCGCTGCCCCCGGCGCTGCTTGCCAACTTGGCGTTGGTGTTGCAAATGTGCCATGGAGATGGTAACGGGGCCTATGTACAAAGCGTCCAGGAGCAGGCCCAGAAGCTTCCCTGCCAGGTGGTTCTGCTTACTGATTTTTTGGACGGCACCCAAAGCGCCAAGCTGCGCCTGGCGGCGGACGTGTTCATTCTGGCCATCCAAACGGACGCCTTCTCCGCCAGCCTGCAGGAATACCTGTACGCCGGTGCGCAGGCTGTGGTGGGCGACTGGCTTTCCTACCCGCAATTGCAGGAGCTGGGCATCACGTTGATTCCCTTTTCAGACTATGCACAGCTTCCTGTCCTGGTGGAGCAGGCTCTTGCCCAGGAGGTCGGCCAGGAGCAGCGGGAGCGCCGCGCCCTTTTGGGGGAGCGGTATTCCTGGGACCAGGTGCGGGAGGGCTGGCTGAGGCTATATCAAACGGAATAAGCCATGGACCCAGCGGCCTCGCCGCTGGGTCCATGGGTCCGTTAGGGGCTGCCGCCCCTAAATCCGGTTGTTCGGTGTCGTACAAGGCACTGCCGTGCCTTGTACTCGCCTCACTGCCCCACCTCTCACTCGCTTTTGCCTACGGCAAAGCGCCCACAGGGCGCAGGCTCGTTGGCGGTGCCCCGCTCAGGGCTTCGCCCTGAACCCTTCATTTCACCGCGTTTCACGCGGGGAACAAAATAATGCAAGGCTTTAACTGGCCCAGCGGCCTCGCCGCTGGGTCCATTGTTTTTTAGCGAATGTCGATGGGGTTTCCCAAAAGGTCATAGAGCAAGAAGGAAATCTCATAATCGACGCTGGAAAGCTCCTTCCCCGTTTCCGGGTCCTGGCTCAGGAGCGTGGTGGCCTTCACCACGCGGCCTTCAATAAAGCCGCACAAGGGCGTGGTGGGCACGTTGCTGACCACAGTAAAGCTTTTGCCCAGCCGGGTCAGGTACTGCACCAGATTGCCCTCAAACTCAGCGCTGCCCAAATTGGCGGAGAAGGCCGCGGCGCTGTCGTACATGCTGAGAATGCGGTTGCTGCCCCGCACGTCAATAAAGCCATACCCGCCCTTGTAGCTGACACAGGACATGCCATCCGCCCCAAAGGGCGTAAAGGTGGCCCAGGTGGGCTTTAGCACCACAGCCCCGTCTAGGGACAACAGCCCCCAAAGCTTGTTGTTGCGCATCCAGGCCCGGTGATACATAGGGTCAAAGTCGGTGATTTCATCGTATTTGTAGGGCACCACCCACTTGCCCTGGAGGTCGATGATGCCCCATTTGTTGCTGCGCTTTACGGCGCACCGGTCCTGGGTAAACACCCCCACCGCCTGGAAAGCGGGCTTGATCACCACTTCACCCTGGGCATTCACAAAGCCCCATTTTTTCTTTTGTGCAAAGCCTGCCAACCCGTTTCCAAAGGAGCTGACACCATCATACTGCAAGGGGATCACCACTTGGCCCGTGGCATCGATGAACCCGGCCCGCTTTTCCTGGCTGACCCCAGCAACCCCTTCCGCAAAGGGCAAGGCGCTATCCCAGGCAAAACCGCCTGGCAGCATTTGCCCGTCCAGGCCCAGGTAGCCCCATTTGCCGCCCTGCTGGACAGGGATGAAGCCCTCCCGAAGGGCTCCAATGGCTTCATACCGCTCCCCAAGGGGTTGGCCCGTGGTGAGATTGAGCAAAGTATGCGTTTCCCCGGCGCGAAGGGCCGCGAAGCCGTCCACGGTCCATAGGATTTCATCGTACTGGAGGGGGGCCACCAGCTCTCCGTCCCGGCGCAGCAGCCCATACTTGCCTTCCTGTGGCAAAAGGTCGGTTCCATCGCAGGCCGTAGCGCCCATGAACACGGCGGCCACGGGCATGGGGGTGGCGCTGCCTTCCACGGCGCTTTCCCTGCGAAAGACCCGCTCTGCCCAGTCAAACTGGGCTTCAATGAGGATTTTTCCGGAGGCATCCACGTAGCCAAAGCGGTTTTCATGCTGGAAGCGATGGCAGTAAAGAGCCTCGGCCAAGGCTTTGAGGGCCGCGCCATCCAAAAAATCGCCCACTTCCGCAAAGCCCGCGATGGCATCGGCGGGCATGTTGCGCAGCAACGCAAGCTTGGCGTCGATATAATCCTCGTAGGCGAGGGAGTCCTGGTACTGGCCCAGTTTGGCAAAGATGTTGATGGCACTGACAAAATCACCGCTGGCAAGCAACTGACGCGCCTCTTGGTATTCCGTTTCCGCCCCAATGGGAGCGGTTTGAGAGATGACCAAAGACGGGTTTTGGGTGGAGGGTTCCGTGGGCGTTGCCGCATCGGTCACCAGGTAGGTACCGGCGGCCAGCGCCGTCCCGCTGGCCATGGCTACGCAAAGGGCAAGGACAAGGATGATTCGGTGTTTCATGGGCCGCCCCTCTTTCGTGTCATTTGTATTTTCATTGTATCATGGCGGGTAGGCGCGCGCAATGGGCCTCTGCGCGTTGACAACGCTTGCCGGTTAATGGTATTCTTTAGCAATGGGTGCACTTTTCATGGTTTTGCGCATACTGATGCAAGGAAGAATTCCTTTTCTTTTACAGGGAGCAATGTCATGAAAGCGCAGGAAAGAAGGAAGATGGATGCGGCAATATCAGGTGGGAATCATTGGCGCCACAGGCATGGTAGGACAGCGCTTTGTGCTGCTACTGAAGGATCATCCCTGGTTTTTGGTAACCTGCCTGGCGGCCAGCGGCCGCAGCGCGGGCAAAACCTACCGGGAAGCCACCCAGGACCGCTGGGCCTTTGAGGAGCCGATTCCCGAAGCCGTGGCGTCCATGAAGGTGCTGGACGCGGCCAATTTGGACGAAATCGCGCCTTTGGTGGATTTTGTGTTCTGCGCCGTGGACATGAACAAAGAGGACACCCTGGCTCTGGAAGAGCGCTATGCCAAGGCGGAGATCCCCGTCATCAGCAACAACAGCGCCAACCGCATGGTGGCGGACGTGCCCATGATGATTCCGGAAATCAACGGCGACCACGCCAAAGTCATCGAAATTCAGCGAAAGCGGCTGGGCACAAAGCGCGGCTTTATTGCGGTGAAGCCCAATTGCAGCATCCAGAGCTATGTGCCTGCCCTGTGGCCCCTGCTGGACTTTGAGCCGGAAAGCTTGATTGCCTGCACCTATCAGGCCATCAGCGGCGCGGGCAAAACCTTTTTGACTTGGCCGGAAATGGTGGACAATGTGATTCCCTACATTGGCGGGGAAGACGAAAAGAGTGAACGGGAGCCCCTCAAGATTTTTGGCACGGTGGGCAGCCAGGGCATTGAGTTGGCCCAAGGGCCCAACATCAGCGCCCAGTGCCTGCGGGTGGCCTGCACCGATGGGCACATGGCTGCGGTCAGCGTCAAGTTCCGGCAGAGGCCCACCCTCCAGCAGATTTTGGACCGTTGGGAAAACGCCAAGCCCGCGACCCAAGAGATGGGCTTGCCTTCTTCTCCCTCCAAGTTTTTGCATTATTTTGAGGACCCCACCCGTCCGCAAACCCGCCTGGACCGGGACTATGAAAAGGGCATGGGCATTACCATTGGCCGCCTTCGGGAGGACAATGTGATGGATTATAAGTTTGTATGTTTAAGCCATAACACCTTGCGGGGCGCGGCGGGGGGCGGGGTGCTCAGCGCCGAATACCTGTGCAAGCAGGGCTACATCACAAAGCGGTAACCTGGACGACGGAAAAGGAGGCGGCTTATGGCTTCAAAGGCTTTGTTTCAGGGCAGCGCGGTGGCGCTGGTGACCCCCTTTGCGAACGGTAAGGTAGACGTACCCTCCATCCATAAGCTGGTGGAGTTTCAGATGGAAAACGGCACCGCCGCCATTGTGGCCTGCGGCACCACGGGCGAGCCTGCCACCATGTCCCCTCAGGAGCAGGAGCTGGTGGTGCGGGAAGTGGTGAAGGCGGTCAACGGCCGGGTGCCGGTGATTGCGGGCACGGGAAGCAACTGCACCCAGCACGTGATCGACACCGCCAAGCGCTACGAGGACTTGGGCTGCGCCGCGCAGTTGGCGGTGACCCCCTACTATAACAAAACCTCAGCCGAGGGCTTGTACCGGCACTTTATGGAGATTGCGGAAAAAACGGCCCTGCCCATCCTGATTTACAACGTGCCTAGCCGCACCACCCTCGATATTTCGCCGGAGGTGCTGGACCGGCTGGCCAGCTGTGAGCAGTTCATCGGCTTGAAAGAGAGCAGCTACAACATTCCCCTGGTGATGGAAAAAATCCGCCGGGTGGGCGGAAGGCTTGTGATTTACAGCGGCAATGACGACACGGTGGTGCCCTTGATGGCCCTGGGGGCCGAAGGCGTGATTTCCGTGGTGGCCAATGTGCTGCCCAAGGAAATGGCGATGATGGCCAACAGCTACCTGCAAGGCGACACCAAAACAGCCCTGGATTTGCAGCTGCGGCTGATGCCCATATGCCAAGCCTTATTCCTAGAGGTGAGCCCCATTCCCGTAAAAGCGGCCGTGGACATGATGGGCCTATGCGGTGGGGAGGTACGGCTGCCCCTGGTGCCTATTGCGCAGGAAAACCGACAAAGGCTGCGGGCATCCCTGCTGGATATGGGTGTGGAGCTTACCAAAGACTGACGGAAGAAACAGGAGGGACCCGCATGCGCATCATCATCGGCGGAGCGCTGGGGCGCATGGGCCACGAGGTGGCGGCAGCCGCGCAAACCCAGGGGATGCAGGTGGCCTGCGGCGTGGACGTGGCCTACCAGGGACAGCCCAGCCCATTTCCCTTGGTCGCCAGCTATGACCAGGCGGCCCAGTCGGCGGATGTGCTGATTGATTTTTCCAGGCCGGATGGATTGCCTGAGGCCCTGGCTTTTTGCAAAAGCCGCCGGTTGGCGGCGGTGCTTTGCACCACGGGCTATACGGAAGTGGAAGTCAGGAGCATTGAGCAGGCGGCGAAAGAAATTCCCCTGTTACGCAGCGCCAATATGAGCCTGGGCGTCAGCGTGCTGGAGCAGCTGGTGGCACAGGCCAGCAAAGCCCTAGGGGAAAGCTTTGATATTGAAATTGTGGAGCGGCACCACCGCATGAAGGTAGACAGTCCCAGCGGAACGGCGCTGATGCTGTACGAGGCCGTAAAAAAGGAACTGGGCGCGGGGATCAACCCCGTGCACGGTCGCTATGGCCGCACAGAGCAGCGCCAAAAGGGCGATGTGGGCCTGCATGCGGTACGGGGAGGCACGGTGACCGGGGAGCATGAGGTGGGCTTTTACGGCGATGGGGAAGAGCTGATTTTGCTCCATAGAGCCGAAAGCCGCGCTCTCTTTGCCCAGGGAGCCTTGCGGGCGGCCCGCTTTTTGGCGGGGAAGCCTGCGGGGCTGTATACCATGCGGGATGTGGCCGCAGAGCTGCTCATGTGACTTAGAGCAAATTCCCAAAACATAGCCCAGTCTTTGTGGATCTTTTCCCCCGGCGCGGTGCCTCGTCCGGTCAGCATAGCACCACTATGCCTCCCTTCCTCGGCTGAGCGCCAGGGAAAAATCTCTCGCAAATCCTGTGGCTACGTTTTCGGAATTTGCTCTAAAAACCCCCCGGTCGCGTTAAGCGCGACTGGGGGGGTCTTTATGTAATCACTTTTTACTTTTCATTTGAATCCCAAGTGGACAGGTTATCCTGGATGGTGGAGAGGATCTCTTGCAAAGCGACCCTCTGTTTGGGATTCAGGCTTTGAGGAATGGGACCGATCACACTGTTTTTCAGGCTGCCGGACAGGAGATAATCAATGCTAACGCTCAGCACGTTGGCAATGGAGACCAGGGTCTCCAAACTGGCCTTGCGGGTACCCCGCTCCACATGGCCAATAAAAGAAGTGCTAACATTTACACGCTCTGCCAAACCTTCTTGGGTCCATCCCATTTGCTGTCGCTGTTTGCGCACGCGGCGCCCTAAATCTTCATAATCCATGCTGTCATCCTTCTATTCTGGACAAATTATGCAAATGCTAGCTTCAAAAATATAGAAAATGAGCCATTTTGACAAGAGACCTGCGGCATTGAATCGTACAACAGGAATTGCAAGTGCCTGTGGGCGATGTGGAGTCGCATTCGGGAAAAAATGGAAATAAATGGAAAAACGGGGGATATAAAAAATTCTTTCGCAAAATGCTATGCAAGGCGTGTGTTTCATGCTATAATACGTCCGTTGACCCAGCTAAGGTAGTTTCGGTTTAGGTTCCTCCCTCCTTCGTTCGTCATGTCCGAAAGCATGGAAACCAACGAACCAACACTGTAAGCGCTTGGGACACAGATCAATTCATTTGGAGGTAACCTAACCATGTTTGAAGACAAGACCCTCACCTGCCGTGATTGTGGCGCCGAGTTCGTGTTCTCCGGTTCTGAGCAGCAATTTTTTGCTGACAAGGGATTCCAGAACGAGCCCAGCCGCTGCCCCGCTTGCCGCAGCGCCCGCCGCAACAGCCAGAACCCCAGCCGTGGCGAAAGGCAGATGTACGAAGTGATTTGCGATGGCTGCGGCGCTACCACCCAGGTGCCCTTCCAGCCCCGCGGAGATCGCCCCGTGTACTGCCGTGATTGCTTCGAGCGCAATCGTCAGAGCCAGTACTAAGAGTATTGCCTCTTTCCCAAAAGAGGATACAAAAAGGCCATGGTTTCAATTTGAAGCCATGGCCTTTTTCATTGCCTTTTTTCATTTCGCGGAAGCGGCGACACCCGCTTCCGCGGGTTGATGGGAACGGCTTCCGCAAGTAACGTGCCTACTGGCGCTTAATGGTCTCGCGCATTTTGGTGAACACGGACAAATAGTCCTCTTTAAAGCCAAGCGGATATACGATTTCAATGGTGTACAGCTTGTTATCGATGCAGGTACAGTGAATCCGGCCCCCCACCTTCACTCCGTTGGCCATGGTGCCGCTGTAGTTGGCGTAAACGCCCTTGCTGCCCATCAGAAACCGGCTGGCGGTAAGGCTGGGGTCCCAGGCGTCAAAATTGGTGGAACCAATGGCCTTTAGACGGTCCTGCACCTCGGTTTTGAGGTTGCCTTCGGTGTAGTTGCTGTTCACCGGGGAAGCATAAATCTTCACAATGCCGGGCTGCTTGTCCTTGATTTGGCTGTCCGGCTCGGTGAGGATAAACTGCTCCGGCGTGCTTTCGTCCGGCACCCAGCCAGCGGGGCCTTCAAAGGCCAACCCCAAGGAAGTGACGTTATAGGGCACATAGGCAAAAACCAGCTCTGTGCGGGGGGTGGGCGAAGGCATGTCCACAGGGTCCAACGGAATAGGAGAGCTGCCGGCGTAGGGGTAAGGGGTACCTTCCGGCTCGGACACGGTCATGTCTCCTTCGGACATCTCAAAATCCTCCGAGGGGGACTGGTCCATGGAGGGGTCGTAGGTGCCATCATCATAGGCTTCTTCACCCAACCCATCAAGGCCATCGCCTTCGACCAATTCATAGGGATTGTTTGAAAAAATGCTGTCCCCCTGGCCGGAGGCGTTGTTGGCCGCGGCGGGCGGATCGGTGGGGGCAGGGCCGATGAACTGGGTCACTTCCACAAAGGGAGGGGGTGCGTTTTGCTCCCCAGCACAACTGCTGAGGGTTGCCAGGACCAATAGCAGAACAAGAATCGGTTTCCATTGACGTTTCATGCGCTCTCCTCCGGTCAGCAGCCTCTGCTGCCAGTGCCTCTGTTTGGAACAGTTCCTTCAAAAACGGTTGTCCTTCAAAATCCCATCATTTCGCAATGATATTGTAACATCCTTGGGAAGCTTCCGTCAACCTTCGGCTTTTGGGTCTGCTTCCAATAATGCCTCATAGCGGGGATGATAAAGCCGCCGGTCCAGAGACCAGATTTTTTCGGAAAAGACCCCGGGGTTTACCTTGCCCAAAGCGGTCTGCATCTCATTCATGCGGGCGTCCAGCAGGTCGAGCCAGTGGAGCAGCTCCGCCTCCGGAAACATGGGCTTGCGGGGGCTGCCAAAGGCCTCCTCCCCGTGGTGGCTGAGCATCATGTGTTGCAATAAAAGCACAGGCTCGCCGGAAATGCCCGCCTGGTCCGCGATTTGGGCGATACGGGCCACCCCCAGGACCAGGTGCCCCAGCAGCAATCCGTTTTGCGTGTAGTCCTTCACCACCCCCAGGGAATCGCTGTCCAGCTCTTCAATTTTGCACAGATCATGCACAATCACCCCGGCAAAGACCAAGTCCTGATTGAGCCAGGGGTAGGCGGGCAAAATGGCCCGGGCCGCCGTCAGCATGCCGGTGGTATGGTGCAGCAGGCCGCTACGCTCCGCGTGGTGGATTTTTTGGGCGGCAGGGTAATAGGCCAGCTTTTCCGTATAGTGCTGCAGCAGCGCCCGGGTCAGCTGAGCCAGGGGCTGGCTCTTCATCTCGCCAATGGCGGCTTCCAGCTGGGCCATCATGTCCTCGGGCTTTTCCGGGGCGCTGGGGGTGAGGGCGGCCATGTCCACCTCATCGCCGGGTTCCAGGGCCCGCAGCTTTTCCACCCGCAATTGCAGGCGTCCGTTATATTCCAGGGTGCCGCCCCGTACCTTGATCACCGTGCCCACCGCCGGGGCGGGCACATTGCCATCCCACAGCTTTGCGCTGACTTCCCCAGTGCAGTCCGCCAGGGTCATGTCCAGGTATTTGCCGCCGTTGCCGCCGGTGCGCTGGTCGCTGGAGCGGACCAGCAAAAAGCCCTCAAAGCGGTTATCCTTGACCAAATCACGAAGGTTCTGTTGTTCCATGCACGTTCTCCCTATGTTTATTCCTCGGCATACAGGGGCACCCGGGTGCCTGGTAGGTTGGTATAGCGGGCAAATTCCGCTTGCCATTCCACGTTGACGGTGCCCACGGGGCCGTTTCTTTGTTTGGCAATGTTGATTTCGCCCTCGCTGTCATCGGGCTTGACGCCGCTTTCCGCGGTGGCGTAATAGCCCTCCCGGTGCAAAAACAGCACCACGTCGGCATCCTGCTCAATGCTGCCGGAATCCCGCAGGTCGCTGAGCATGGGCCGCTTGTCGGTACGGGCGGCGGGGGCGCGGGAAAGCTGGGCGCAGGTCAGCACCGGCACCCGCAGTTCCAAGGCGATGGCCTTGAGCTGGCGGCTGATTTCACTGACCTCCAGCTGCCGGTTTTCCGTGCGCTTGTCGCTGCCCATCAGCCCCAGGTAGTCGATCACAATCAGGTCCAGTCCCCGCTCCATCATCAGGCGGCGGCAACGGCTGCGCAATTGAGAGGGGGTCAGGCCGGGGGTGTCGTCGATGAAGATGGGGCAGCCGCTGAGGGTGTTGAGCTGATCCCCCAGTTTGATCCACTCCTCATCGCTGAGCATGCCGGTGCGCACCCGCTGCATGTTGATGTTGGCGGCGGAGCACAAAATGCGCATGCCAATTTGCTCACTAGGCATTTCCATGCTGAAAATGGCCACCGTCTTTTTAGCCTTCACCGCCGCAAACTGGCTGATGCCCAGCGCGGCGGAGGTTTTGCCCATGGCGGGCCGCGCGCCGATAAAGATCAGCTCGCCCCCATGCAGGCCGGTGAGCATCCGGTCCAGGTCGTACAGGCCTGTGGGCACGCCGGAAAGGCGGCCCTTTAGGCGGCTCAGCTCCTCAATTTTGTCAAAGGTCACGCTGAGAACCGAGCTTAAAGGCTTTAAGCTGTCCGCCCCGGCCCGCTTCATTACAATGTCGAAGATGGCGCGCTCCGCCCCGTGCAAGATCACAGGCAGCGGGTCCATCTGGCTGTAGCACTGCTCCGAAATCCGCTGGCAAGCGCCGATCAGCTTGCGCAAGGTGGCTTTTTCCAGCACGATGTCCACATAGGTGCGGGTGTTGGCGGTGGTGGGCACAAAGCGGAAGGCCTGCAGCAGGTAGGCGGTGCCGCCGATGCCGTCCAGCGTGCCCCGGCGGGCCAGCTCGTTTCCCACGGTCATCACGTCAATGGGAGACCCCGCGATATGCAGGGTGCGCATGGCGTCAAAAATTTCCTTGTGTTCGGCGGAGTAAAAATCACCGGGGGCCAGGGTTTCAAAGGCCAGCGTTGCGGCGGAGGAGTCCTGCAACAGGGCGCCCAGCACCGAACGCTCCGCGTCAATGCTGCTGGGCGGCAGGGCGCGCAAAAGCTCCTGTCCTTCCATGGGCTCCCTCCTCCCTACAGACTGGGCTGGTTGTTTTATTTCACGGCTTCCACGCGCACGGTCATGGGGGTGGTGATGCCGCTGTACACCCATACGGAGATTTCCACATCCCCGGCGGTGCGGATGGGCTCGCACTCAATCTTCCGCTTATCCACCTCAATGCCGTGCTGCTCTTTGAGCGCGTCGGCAATCTCCTGGCTGGTGACGCTGCCATACAGGCGGCCTTTTTCGCCGCCCTTGGCTTTTAGCAGAATGACCTTTCCCCGCAGGGCGCTGGCCTTTTCCAAGGCGGCTTCCCGCCGCTCCTGCTCCTGCTTCTCTTCCAGGGCGCGCTTGCGCTCCACTTCCTTCACGGCGGCAGGGGTGGCCTCCATGGCCCATTTCTTAGGGAACAGGAAATTGCGGGCATACCCGTCGGATACATTGATGATCTCGCTCTTTTTGCCGGAACCCTTTACGTCACAAAGAAGTATGACTTTCATTTGGATGAATCCTCCTCTTGATGGTATGGCGCTGCGGAACGCAGGCTGATGAATTGGTCCAGTACGCCTAGGAGCAACAACAGGGTGGGAAAAACCGCGCCGCAAAGAACGGCTAAAATTCCCGCCAATACCGCCCGCCTGGGGTGGTTACGGGTGACAAAGAACACCAGCACCGATGCGCCCAGCAGGCTAAAAACAGTGGAGACGGCCGCATACAAAAGCGTGCTCAGCAGGGCGGGAAAGGGGCCTTCCAGCAGGGAAAGGAGGAGAGAGACCAGCATCAAAAACAGGAGATGGCCCCGGTACTCCCTGGGAAAGCGCAGGGTACGAAAAAGGGGATAGGGCAGGATCTGCCGCCGGATCTCCTTGTCCCCGCTGCGGAACAGAATGGCGATGGGCTGGGCGTTGGTCCTTCCAAAGGCTTTGCTGGTTCTCAGGGCGGTGCACAGGCCCAGCACCAGGCTGGTCTGCATCAGAAAGGCCGGAGCCAGCCGCGTCAGCAGGTCTTGCAGCCGAAAGCGCAAGGCGTTGAGCAAATCCGCTTGCAACAGGGGGTTGAGCAGCGTCAACCCGCCCAGTTGGATGCCCATGGACTGCCGGAACTGCTCCGGCAAAGGCAGAAAGCCCGCCTGGACCAATTGAACCAGCAGGTTCCCGGAGGTGGGCAGCGTGGAGAGGGACGTGACGATGTGGCCCGCAAGGCCAGGCAAGGAGCCTTCCCCATATTTTGCCAGCATGCCGGACCACCAAAGGACCTGGCAAAAGAGCAGGATGCCGGAAAGGCCCATGGACATCATAGCAAAAGAAAGCTTCCGCCTGCGGGCCCAGTGGGTCCAAAGGAGGCCAAGATAGGGGCTGGGCAACAGCAGCAGACAGAGCCCGGAATCGCCGCCGGCAAGGAGCGCGCCGATGCCGGGAACCAGGGGCAACAGCAGGGCGGCCCACAGGCCCACCCTGGCCTGGGCGGGGCACGCCAGCAGCGGCATGCAAAGGGCCAGAGGCACGCATAGAGGAGGATACAGCAGCACACAGGCCAGCATGAACACCGCGGCGAGGGTGAACAGGCCGATTTGCGACCACGGGCTTCTGGCGGGCAAGGTGTGCATGCAGACTCCTTTCGCGGATGGGAAATACACGAGATCGTGTATTCTTAATCATATAGGGTTTCAGGGTTTTTGTCAATGTGGGGATGGAACGCTGGCAGCAGGCAAGGGCCCAGAGGCCTTCTACGCAGAAAAAAATTTTTCAGCGGAAAAAGGGAAATGCCCTTGACAAGTCCTGCATATTATGCATAATATATGAATAATCATACAATGCGGAGGGAAGCAACATGGCAGCGAAGGCTAAGAAGGACATCAAAAAAGTTGTTTTGGCGTATTCCGGCGGGTTGGATACGTCCATCATCATTCCATGGCTGAAAGAGAACTACAACGGCTGTGAGGTCATCGCCGTGTCCGGCGATGTGGGCCAGGGCGCCGAGTTGGAGGGGCTGGAGGAAAAGGCCTTAAAAACAGGGGCCAGCAAGCTGTATGTGGAGGATTTGAAGGAGAAGTTCATTACGGACTTCATCTACCCCACCATGCAGGCAGGGGCCGTGTATGAAGGCGAATATTTGCTGGGGACCAGCTTTGCCCGGCCCATCATTGCGGAGCGCATGGTGGAAATCGCCAAAAAGGAAGGCGCGGACGCCATCGCCCATGGCTGCACCGGCAAGGGCAATGACCAGGTGCGTTTTGAGCTGACCATCAAGGCCTTTGCGCCGGAGATGGCCATCATCGCGCCCTGGCGGGAGTGGGATATTCAAAGCCGGGAGGAAGAGATCGACTACGCCGAGGCCCATCAAATCCCCCTGAAAATCAACAGGGAGACCAATTACAGCAAGGACAAAAACCTGTGGCACCTCTCCCATGAAGGGCTGGATTTGGAAAACCCCGCCAATGAGCCCCAGTACGGCAAACCGGGCTTTTTGGAAATGTGCGTCAGCCCGGAGCAGGCCCCGGACCAGCCCACGTATTTGACCCTGTCCTTTGAAAAGGGCGTGCCCGTGGCGGTGGACGGGAAGAAGCTGCCCCCGGTGGAGCTGATGGATTACCTGAACCAGGTGGGCGGCAAAAACGGCATCGGCCTGTGCGATTTGGTGGAGAACCGGCTGGTGGGCATGAAGAGCCGTGGCGTGTACGAGACCCCCGGCGGCACCATCCTCTACCAGGCCCACCAAAAGCTGGAACAGCTCTGCTTGGACCGGGACACCCAGCATTATAAGGCCCTGGTGGCCCAGCGCTACGCGGAGCTGGTGTACTTCGGCCAGTGGTTCACCCCCCTGCGGGAAGCCTTGGACGCCTTTGTGAAGGAAACCCAGAAAACTGTCACCGGAGAGGTAAAGCTGAAGCTGTACAAGGGCAACCTGATCAGCGCCGGAACCACCTCCCCCTATTCCCTGTACAGCGAGGAAATTGCCACCTTTGGAGTGGGTGAAGCCTATAACCACCAGGACGCCGAGGGCTTCATCAACCTGTTTGGCCTGCCTGTGTCGGCCCGGGCCAAGCTGCTGGGCCAGTAAAAAAAGACTGCCGGGGAGGGAGAGGAGAAAGCCATGCCCACCGTATTCATTGACGGCAACCAAGGCACCACCGGGCTGCGGATTGTGGAACGGCTGTCCGCCCGCCCGGAGCTGACCCTTCTTTCCCTGCCGCAGGAGCGCCGCAAAAGCTTGCCGGACCGGGTGGCCCTGGCCCGCCAGGCCGATGTGACCTTTCTGTGCCTGCCGGACGAGGCCAGCCGGGAAATGGTGAACGCACTGCAGGGCAGCCCCCATGTGGTCATCGACGCCTCCACTGCCCACCGGACCCAGGCGGGCTTTGCCTATGGCTTCCCGGAACTGGACGGAAAATTCCGGCAGGCGGTGGAAGGGGCCGCTCGCATCGCGGTGCCGGGCTGCCATGCCGGCGGGGCCGCCGCGCTGCTCTATCCTCTTATGAAGCAGCGGGTGCTGGCCAGCGGCGCGCCCATCACCATCGTGTCCATCACCGGGTATAGCGGCGGGGGCAAGGCCATGATCGCGGAATACCAGTCCCCGGACCGTAGCGCGGCCCTTTGCGCCCCCCGCCCCTATGGGGTGGGCCAGAGCCATAAGCATTTGGCGGAAATCGTGGCGGTGTGCGGGCTTTCAACTCCTCCGGTCTTTGACCCCATCGTTTGCGATTTTTACAGCGGCATGCTGGTGGGCCTTCCCCTGGCCAGCCAGTGGTTCAGCCCTGCGGCCAAGCAGGCCATGGCCGGGGGGGGCGGCGTGGACTTCCTCACCAGCCTGTACCGGGACCATTACGCTGGGCAAGCCCTTCTCTCCGTGCTGGAACCCAACCCGGAGCCCTATGTAAACCCCCTGGCCCTGGCGGGGACGGACGGCATGCAGGTTTTTGTGACCGGGAACGATCAGCGGATGATGGTCTACGCCCGCTTGGATAACCTGGGCAAGGGGGCCAGCGGCGCGGCCATCCAGTGCATGAACCTGCGGCTGGGCCTGCCGGAAACCCAGGGCCTGCGGCTGGCGTGATGAGCAAGCACCCGCATGAACCATAAAACATCAGCGCAAAGAAGGAGAAACCAACATGAAGTGGATTCCGGGCGGTGTGACCGCTCCAAAGGGCTTTCGGGCCGCAGGGGCCCATCTGGGCATCCGGAAAAGCCGTACCAAGAAAGACGTGGCGCTGATCCTGTGTGATACACGGGCCGCCGCCGCCTGCTGTTATACACAGAACCTGGTGAAGGGCGCGCCCCTGGTGGCCACCCGGCAGAACCTGGCGGACGGATACGCCCAGGCGGTGATTTGCAATAGCGGCAACGCCAATACCTGCAATGCCAATGGCATGGAGATCGCCCAGGGCATGTGTGCGCTGGTGGAACAGCACACGGGCGTGGCCGCCCAGGACGTGATTGTGGCATCCACCGGGGTCATTGGCCAGGCCATGACGCTGGACCCTTTCGTGCAGGGCATGGAAGCGCTGGCCGGGGGCCTCAGCGCCGCCTTGGAGGGCGGGCAGGCCGCTGCGGAGGCCATCATGACCACGGACACGGTGGTAAAGGAAGTGGCCCTGTCTTTTCCACTGGGCGAAGCGGCCTGCGTCATCGGCGGCATGGCCAAGGGCAGCGGCATGATCTGCCCCAACATGGCCACCATGCTTTGCTTTTTGACCACGGACGCGGCCATTGCCCCGGCGGTGTTGCAGCAAGCGCTCAGTGCTGTGGTGCGGGACAGCTTCAATATGCTCTCCGTGGACGGGGATACCTCCACCAACGACATGGTGAGCCTCATGGCGGGGGGCGCAGCGGGGAATAATCTGCTGGCCAGTGCCGAGGGGCCGGACTATGCCGCCTTTTTGGAAGCCCTACAGGCGGTTTGCGAAAAGCTCTGCCGCATGATGGCCAAGGATGGGGAGGGGGCCACCAAGCTCATCACCTGTCAGGTGTCTGGGGCAGAAACCACCGAAGTGGCTAAAATAGCCGCCAAGAGCGTCATTCAGTCCTCTTTGCTGAAAGCCGCCCTGTTTGGGGCGGACGCCAACTGGGGCCGGGTGCTCTGCGCCCTGGGCTATTCCGGCGCGCCGCTGGATGTAACAAAAATTGATGTGCAGTTCGCCAGCAAAGCGGGTGCCATCGCCGTATGCAAGGACGGGGCGGGGCTTCCCTTCAGCGAGGGGGAGGCCAAGGCCATTTTGCTGGAGGATGAGGTGGACATCCTGATTCGCCTGGGGGATGGACCGGCCAGCGCCACGGCCTGGGGCTGCGATTTGACCTATGACTATGTGAAAATCAACGGTGATTACCGCAGCTGAACCGGGCGGGAGGAGGAATGACATGCTTTCCATTGACCAGCGGGCGGAGGTGCTGATCCAGGCCCTGCCTTATATCCAAAGATACAACGGCAAGATCGTGGTGATCAAATATGGCGGCAACGCCATGCTCCATGACGGCCTGAAACAGGCGGTGATGGGCGATTTGCTGCTGTTGCAGCTGGTGGGCATGAAGGTGGTGCTGGTCCATGGAGGCGGCCCGGAGATCAGCGAGATGCTCACCCGCCTGGGCAAGGAAAGCCGGTTCATCGGCGGCCTGCGGGTGACTGATGCGGAAACCGCGGATGTGGTGCAGATGGTGCTGGCGGGCAAGCTGGGCAAAAGCCTGGTCAGTTCCATCCAGGCCATTGGCGGCAAGGCCATGGGCCTGTGCGGCATGGACGGGTATATGCTGCAGGCCAGGAAACTGGACGAGGTGCACGGCTTTGTGGGGGAGATCACCCAGGTGAACGTACGGCCCATTCTGGATGTGCTGGACATGGGGTATATCCCCGTCATTTCCACCGTGGCCTGCGACAGGGAAGGCAACACCTACAACATCAACGCGGACACTGCCGCCGCCCGCATCGCGGCAGAGCTCAAGGCGGAAAGCCTCATTTCCATGACGGACATCCGGGGCATTCTGCGGGACCCCAAGGATGAGCAGACCTTGATCCCCGTGGTGCAGGTCAGCGAGGCTCCCGCCCTGATACGGGAGGGCATCATCTCCGGGGGGATGATCCCCAAGGTGGAGTGCTGCATCGAGGCCATTCGCCGGGGCGTGAAGAAGGTGTTCATCCTGGATGGCCGAGTGCCCCATGCGATTTTGATCGAATGCCTCACCGACGAGGGCGTGGGCACCATGTTTGTATAGGAGGCGGCACAGATGGAGCAGACGCTTGCGCAAAGGGACCAGCAGTATATTGCCGCCACCTACGCCCGCTTGAATGTGGCCTTTGTGCGCGGCCAGGGCTGCATGCTGTATGACGAACACGGGGAAGCCTATATCGACATGGGCAGCGGCATTGCCGTCAGCGCCCTGGGCTATGGGGACGAAGCCTGGGAGCAGGCGGTGTGCCGCCAGGTGAGGACCCTGTCCCATGCCAGCAATCTCTACTATACGCAGCCCCAAGTGGAGCTGGCCCAGACCCTGTGTGAGCGCACGGGCATGAAGAAGGTGTTTTTCGGCAATTCCGGCGCGGAGGCCAACGAATGCCTGATCAAGGCCGCCCGCAAATACAGCGCGGACCGTCACGGAGAGAATGTCCGTCCGGTGATCCTCACCCTGGAAGGCAGCTTCCATGGCCGCACGCTGGCCACCTTGGCCGCCACGGGCCAGGACAACTTCCACCACAGCTTTGGCCCGTTTCCGGAAGGCTTTGCCCATATTCCACCCAATGATATCCCTGCCCTGGCCGCCGCCCTGGCCTGGCCGGAGGTCTGCGCCTTGCTGCTGGAAACGGTGCAGGGGGAGGGCGGCGTGGTCCCTCTGACAAGGGAATACCTGGAAGCCGCGGCTCGGCTGACGGCGGCAAAGAACGTGCTGCTGCTGCTGGACGAGGTGCAAACGGGCAATGGAAGAACGGGAAAGCTTTTTAGCTTTCAGCATTTTGGCCTGCGCCCGGATGGCGTCTCCACGGCCAAGGGATTGGCGGGGGGGCTACCCATGGGGGCCTGCCTGCTGGGGGAAAAGCTGGAAAACACGCTGACCCCTGGCAGCCATGGCTCCACCTTTGGAGGGAACCCCGTTTGCGCCGCGGGGGCCAATGTGGTGCTGGCGCGCCTGACAGGGGATTTCCTGGCTGATGTGGCCGCCAAGGGCGAGTACGTGCGAAAGCAATTGGAAGCTGCCCCTGGCGTTGTAAGTGTGTCCGGCATGGGCCTGATGCTGGGGATTGAAACCGAAAAGGACGCGAAGCAACTGGTCCAGGCTCTGCTGGGCCGGGGGGTGGTCACCTTGACCGCCAAAGAAAAGCTGCGACTGCTGCCACCCCTGACCATTTCCTGGGAGGCGCTGGAGCAGGCCGTTGCCATTATCAAAGAGGAGGTTGCCCCATGAGCGGACCGATGAAGCATTTATTGAAACTGGGAGACTGGACCCCGGAGCAGATTTTGGACGTACTCAACCTGGCGGATCAGCTGAAGTATGAGCGGAAGCATGGCATTGCTCACCCGCTGCTCCAAGGCAAGACCCTGGGCATGATTTTTCAAAAGGCCAGCACCCGCACCCGGGTGAGCTTTGAGGTGGGCATGTCCCAGTTGGGCGGCAACGCGCTGTTCCTGTCCAGCCGGGATTTGCAGATTGGCCGGGGGGAGCCCGTGGAGGACACGGCCCGGGTGCTGTCCCGGTACCTGGACGGCATCATGATCCGCACCTTCGCCCAGCAGGAGGTGGAGGATTTGGCCCGGTACGGCTCCATCCCCATCATCAATGGGCTCACCGACTACGCTCATCCCTGCCAGATCCTGGCGGACCTGCTGACCATCCGGGAGCGGAAGGGCGGTTTGAAGGGCTTAAAGCTCTGCTTTGTGGGGGACGGCAACAACGTGGCCAATTCCCTCATCGCAGGCTGCATCCAAATGGGCATGGAGGTGGCCATCGCCTGCCCGGAGGACCACCAGCCGGATGCGGAGCTGATGGCCTGGGCGCAGAAGAACGGGGCCTTTGCCTGTTCCGCTGATGCAGCGGCTATGGTGAAAAACGCGGATGTGGTGTATACTGACGTATGGGCCAGCATGGGGCAGGAAGGGGAAGCCGCCCAGCGCCTGCGGGCCTTTGCGGCCTTCCAGGTCAACGGGGAACTGATGGCCCAGGCCAAGCCCGGGGCCATGGTGCTGCACTGCCTGCCCGCCCACCGGGGGGAGGAGATCACCGCCCAGGTGCTGGAAGCCCATGCGGATGAGATTTTTGACCAGGCGGAGAACCGGCTGCACGCGCAAAAGGCCGTGCTGGTGAAATTGATGGGATAAAGGCTTGCGTCAAAAGAGCGCAAAAGCAAGGAGACATGCCTATGGAAAACGAGACCCTTCGGCAGCTTCACGCCCGCAAGAGCATGCGGGTCTATGAAAGCCGCCCGGTGGCGGCGGAAGAGAAAAGGCAGCTGCTGGAAGCGGCCCGCACGGCCCCCACCGCCGGCTGCATGAGCCTGTATACCATTTTGGACATCACGGACCCGGCTATCAAAGAGCGGTTGGCGGTGCTGTGCGACCACCAGCCCTTCATTGCCACGGCTCCGGTGGCGCTGGTGTTTCTGGCGGACTGGCAGCGCTGGATGGACAGCTTTGTGGCAGCTGGGCTGGACAGCCCCCGTACCCCAGCGGAGGGGGATCTGTTCCTGGCCACGGCGGATGCGTTGATTGCCGCGCAAAATGTGGTGGTGGCGGCAGATGCTATGGGCCTTGGCTCCTGCTATATTGGCGATGTGCTGGAAAACGGGGAGCAGGTGGCGGAGTTGCTCCACATACCCCGCTTTGCCATGCCGGTGGCCATGCTTTGCATCGGCTATCCAACCGCCCAGCAGCTGGCCCGGTCCAAGCCCATCCGCTTTCCCCTGGAAAACCTGGTGCATGAAAACCGGTACCAACCAGCAGGCGCGGAAGCCCTGGAAAAAATGCACAGGGCGCGCCAACCCCAGGGCGGGTTTCCGGAAGGGGTCCTGGCCATGGAGCAGCGGAAATGGAGCAGCCCTTTTATGGCGGAGATGAACCGCTCCACCCGGGCCTGGCTGGCCCGCTGGGCGGAGGGCCAGCCGTAGACAGAAACTGCCAAACCGACAGTTGAGGCAAACGGGCGGACGCCGGGTGGCCGGCCCACGGCCCTTCGCAAGGGAGGAAAGGGGCCGTGCCGATCGTCTTTTTCAAATGTGAACGTACTGTAAAAACCACCCAAACCGCTGTTTTTGGGCGGTTTTTCCTTTACATTCATAGTTAGTCGATTTATAATTCTACCATTGCAGCGAAAGCTGTGCGGTAAATGGCCGGAGGCCCGGCCCAGATTCCAACCAAGAAAGGACCAACACTGTATGCCAGAAACCAAACAGCCTGCGGTCAAGAAAAAAAAGCACAAAAAGAAATGGCTTTGGATCGTTTTGGTGGTTATCATTGGCCTGATCGTCTGGGGCGTGGTCTCCGTCAACCAGCAGGTGCAAAGCTTGTATGAGAAGGATACCGCGAAACGGCGGGATATTGCCACCTATTATAGCTTTTCCGGCAACCTGACCCCGGTGACGGATAAAATCCAAACCGCCAAGGATGCCGTGAAGGTAAAGGAACTGTACGTCAAAGAAGGGGATGACGTACAGCAGGGCCAGCCCCTGCTGCGGGGCACGGACGGTACCCGCGTGCTGGCCTTGGAAAACGGCACCATCGACACCCTCTATGTGGACCCGGAGGACCAACTGCAGCCGGGGGCCCAAATTGCCCACATCATTGACTATGGCACGCTGGAGATCTCCATTGATGTGGATGAATATGACATCGGCGCGCTGGCGGTGGGCAAGCAGGGCACGGTGTATCTGAACGCGCTGGACCAAACCGTCACAGGCACTGTCAGCGAGATTTCCCGGGATGCCACCACCGAGGGCGGCGTCAGCTTCTATGAAGTAAAAATGCAAATCGACGCCACCGAGGCCATCCGCTCCGGGATGAGCGTGGAAGTGAATGTGCTGAACAAAGAAGCCCTGGGCTGCGTCAGCATCAACATGAAGGCGTTGTCCTATGATGATTTGAATAAGCCCTACGTGCTGGTGATGGCCGGAGAGAAGCAAATGGCTGTGCAGTACGTGCAAACCGGCGTGACCGATGGGCAGTTCATTGAAATCCTGGAGGGCCTCCAGGATGGGGAAGAGGTCTACTATTTTGGCACGGACATGAGCCGGTTTTTTATGATGGGCTCTGGATCGCAGATGCGCCAGCAGCGCAACGACATGGAAGCCGCCATGGGCAACTGACGGGAGAGATGTGCATGCAACAACAATCGCCCGCCTCCGCCTTTTTTGAAATGACGGATATTTGCAAGGCCTATTGGATGGGGGACGAATGGCAGCCCGTGCTGCGGGATGTGAACCTCCACATCGACCAGGGAGAGTTCCTCAGCATTTTGGGGCCCAGCGGCTCCGGTAAAAGCACGCTGATGAACATCATCGGCTGCCTGGACACCCCCACCTCCGGAGAATATGTGCTACACGGACGCCTCATTGAGGATTTGGACCCCAATGAGCTGGCCGCCATCCGCAACAAGGAAATCGGGTTTGTGTTTCAGTCCTTCCAGCTGTTGCCCCGGCAGAACGCCCTGGCCAATGTGGAGCTGCCTTTGGTGTACGCGGGCCTGTCCCAGCACAAGCGCCGGGAGCGGGCCCAGGAAATGCTGGAGAGGGTAGGCTTGGCGCATAAGCTATACCATCTGCCCAACCAGCTTTCCGGCGGCCAGCAGCAGCGGGTGGCCATTGCCAGAGCCTTGGCCACCAACCCCACCATTCTGCTGGCGGACGAACCCACCGGTGCGCTGGACCAGGCCACGGGCAAGCAGGTGATGGCTCTGTTTCAGGAACTGCACCGGGAAGGGCATACCATCATCATGATCACCCATGACGTGAGCATCGCCAAGAATGCCAGCCGCGTGGTGAGCATTCTGGACGGCGTGCTCAGCGAAGGGGGGGCGGAGGATGCTTAGAGAAAGCCTGCGCATGTCCATCGCCAACATCCTGGGCAATAAGATGCGCTCCTTCCTGACCATCTTGGGCATCATCATCGGTGTGATGGCCATCATCACGCTGATTACCGTGATGCAAAGCGCCCAAAACGAAATGACAACGCAATTTGAAAGCCTGGGTACCGGGATGGTTACGGTTTCTGCCTCCGGTACGCCGCTAAAACGTGGCCTCAGCGAGACGGATGTGGCGGCCATTGGCCAGCTGGACAATGTGTCCGGAACCTCTCCCAGCCTGTCCACCACCCTTTCCGTGGTATATGAGGGCGTATTGCAGGAGGACGTGACCATCAAGGGCCAGGGCTTCGCGCATTTTCGGCGGGAGGCGGACTCCATCAAGCGGGGGCGGCCCATTCTGCCGGTGGACCAGGAGCAGAAAAGCCGGGTGTGCATCATCGACGACACCTTGGCGGAGGCGCTTTTTTCCGGCACGGACCCGCTGGACCGGCAGCTTTTGGTGAACGGCGTCCGTTTTACCATTGTGGGGTTGCTCAATGACGACGGCGACAACAATGTGATGGCCCAGCTGAACAACAGCGGAGAAGACGGCACCGTGGTGATGCCTTATACTACCTACATGCGGCTTTTGGGGCTAAAGGACATCACCTCGCTGGAAGTGTACATGGCGGACGCGGAAAAAACCGACGAAACCGTGGAAAGCATGGAAGCGGCCCTGGACCGCGCTTTTAACTACAAGGACAGCAGCTACCGGATCATCAATATGGAAAGCCTGCTGGAAGTGATGGACACTATGATGGGGCTGATGACCAGCCTGCTCACTGGCATTGCCAGCATCGCGCTGCTGGTGGGCGGCATCGGCATCATGAACATGATGCTGGTCAGCGTCACCGAACGTACCAACGAGATCGGCCTGCGCAAAGCCCTGGGCGCAAGGCCCAGCAGCATTCAAACCCAGTTTCTGTTTGAAAGCATTCTGCTCTCCCTGTTTGGCGGAGCCATCGGCATGGTGTTGGGCGTAAGCATCAGCATGCTGTTGGCCTCCATGATGGACATCTCCTTTGTGTTGTCCCCCTCGGCCATTGGGTTGGGGGTGGGCTTCTCGCTGGCGGTGGGCGTCATCTTTGGCTGGGCCCCGGCCCGCAAGGCCAGCAACCTGAACCCCATCGACGCGCTTCGCAGCAATTAAGGAGGTCTTTCCATGATGAAGAAAGTTTTTTCCGGCTTGTTGGCCCTCTTGGTAGGCGCGGCGTTGCCGCTAACAGCCATGGCGGAAGGGGCCACTGCCTCCGCAGGGGACCTCATCCTCAGCGCCCAGGTGGTTGCCAAGGACACCCAGGTGATCACAGCCCCTGTCAGCGGCACGCTCATGAGCCACTCCCTGCGGGCAGGAGACGCCGTGAAGGCGGGCGATAAGCTATTTGGCGTGGAGCCCAAAGGGGTCTATGCCCAGATAGAGGGCCAGGTGGGCGCCATTTTTGTGCAGGATGGGGGCAGCGCTGACGGGGCCATGGACCGTTACGGGGCCGTGATGGTCATTGAGCGCACAAACCGTTACGAAGTGAAAGCCAACTATTACACCGGTTACAACAACGTCGCCAATCGCAACCCCTACGTGGGCACCCAGGTATTCCTGCGCTCCTACAGCCAGAAGTATCACGCCGATGGTGTCATTACAGCGGTGGATGGCAGCGACTTCACCGTAGAGGTCATCGGCGGGGACTTGATTTTTACGGACGATGTGAAGGTGTACCGGGAGCCAGGCTATGACCACAAATCCCTCATGGCCCGCGCGAAGTTATACGTTGTGCCGCCTTTTTTCGTGAGCTGTAACGGCACGGTGGAAAGCGTGGCCGTGAAGGTGGGCGACAGGGTAAAGCCGGGGGACCTGCTGTTTTCGTATGTGCCGGACGCGCTGAGCACGGACCTTCGTGGAAATAAGGATTTCCGGTTTGTGAAAGCGCCCATGGACTTGGTGATTGCCACGATAGACGCGGGCCAGGGCGCCACGGTGCAAAAGGACCAGCTGTTGGCCACGGCCTATGCCCTGGGAGAATATCAGTTGATGGGCCAGGTGGAGGAACAGGACATGCCCCGCATCGCGGTGGGGGATTCGGTCACCGTGCGCTTTGAGGAGCTGGGCTTGGACGCCATGCAGGCCACAGTGGCTTCCATTTCGCCTCTGGGCTCCCAGGAGGATACCAGCCAGTATAAGGTATATTTTGACTTTACGCCGCCGGAGGGCGTGCTGCTGGGCATGCATGCCATTGTGGAAAAGTAGAAATATCGAAAAAGTGGGCAACCCCACTTTTTCGAGTTTAAATGAAGGGCTTCATAAGGGCATAGCCCTTAAACGGGTTTGGGCAGCGCCCAACGTTCCCCCTATTTTCAAAAATGGCTCGAATGCATAGCCTACTGCGCCAGCATCCACTCAATGAACAGTCCATAGCCCATGGTGGGATCGTTCACATATACGTGGGTGACCGCGCCAATGAGCCGCCCATCCTGCAAAATGGGGCTGCCGCTCATACCCTGTACAATGCCGCCGGTCTTTTCCAAGAGCCTGGGGTCGGTGACCTTCACCACCATGCTGCGGGGGGCCGGGGCGTTTTGCCGGGTCACTTCCACAATTTCAATGTCATACTCCTTCATGCCCTCGGTATCCACGGTGGAAAGGATGGTGGCGGGGCCCAGGTGCACGGCGTCCTTCCGGCCAATGGGCAGGCCTTGCGGGTACAGGGGATGGGTGGGGGGCGCTTCCAAAGCGCCATAGATGCCATACGAATTGTTCAGAGAGATGGTGCCCAGCACCCGGTTTTCCCGTAGAAAGGAGCCCTTCAGCTCCCCGGGCACGCCGCGCTTTCCCTTGCGCACGTCCACCACATCCGCCAGCATCACCTGACCCCGGCTGACGGTTAACACCTGCTGGGTGTCACTGTCGGTAATGGCGTGGCCCAAAGCCCCGTAGGTGATGCCGGGGATTTTGGTTTCCCCGGCCCGGTGCACCTGGCCGTAGAAGGACAGGGTCCCCACCCCGGCGGTGCTGTCCCGCACCCAAGCGCCAATACGGAAAAGGCCGGTTTGGGGGTCTTTTTTGGCGGAAAGTTGAAAGGAGAGCTTGGCTTCCCCCCGCTGCACGGTGAGGGGCAGGGGCTTTCCGGCGGCGGCAGACACAAGATTTTGCAGTTGGGCGGTGTCCAGCAATGTTTTTCCGGCCACCTGGGTAATCAGGTCCCCCGCTTTCAGCCCCGCCAGCCGCGCGGGGCTTTGGCCGTCTGTGCCGCTTAAATCGCTGGTGCCCACCACCAGCACCCCCTGGGTATACAGCGCCACGCCCACCGCCTGCCCGCCGGGATAGAGCATCAGGTTGTCCTGCACGTCAATTTCAATTTCCCGCAGAGGCAGCAAACCAAACAAGTTGATTGTGGCGGTGCTTTTCCCCTCCACGCCCGCCTTTAGGGTGACCGCGCCCAGCCGCTCGTCCAAAGAGCTGATGGCCTGCACGTCCCCCTCCGTCACGGATACAGAAAGGGGAAACCCTCCGTCAAAAAGGGTTTCCTGGCCCGGCCCCAAAGTGAGCTTCCCCGGCAGCTCCCGCAGGAACACCGCCGGGGGCGAAACATACCCCAGC
Source organism: Eubacteriales bacterium (assembly GCA_031549415.1). Lineage (GTDB taxonomy): Bacteria > Bacillota > Clostridia > Christensenellales > Aristaeellaceae > Limiplasma. The sequence continues at coordinate 89,427 of JAVBPU010000007.1, forward strand.
ACCACCAAAAGGCTCAGCAGCACCCCAACGATTTTACGAACCCGTCCACGACCCTGGCGATGTGGTTTGTCCCGCATGCTCTGTGCCTCTTTCTCTTGGTTTTTCACTGCAAGCCTCTGCGAAAATGCGGGTTGTTATGATGGGAATTTGTTGTAGCAAAAAGGATTGGCAGCTTCTGCCGGGATGTGGGAGAAAAGGCAGGGAATAGCGTAAAACTTCTGTCATATACTTGTAAAGTACGCCTTTTTTCATTATAATCAATGGTGGTGTTTTTCTGCCTTTGGGAGGGACAAGCCGGTTTGCCGCCAAAGGGCAGCCGAAATATATCAGGTAAGGAGCGGTTGTATGCTCAACCCCAGGCGTGTCATCACGGCTCTCAAACAGAACATTGGCAAGGTGATCGTGGGTAAGGACGAGGTGATCGAGCTGGCGCTGATTGCCATGCTTTGCAAAGGCCATGTGCTCATTGAGGACGTGCCTGGCACAGGCAAGACCACCCTGGCCAGCTCCCTGGCAAAATCGCTGGACTGCAGCTTTAACCGCATTCAGTTTACGCCGGACGTGGTGCCCAGCGATGTGACGGGCTTCACCATGGTGAACTTCAAAACCGGCGAAATGGAGTTTCACGCCGGGGCGGTGATGTGCCAGATTGTGCTGGCGGACGAAATCAACCGCACCTCGCCCAAAACCCAAAGCTCTTTGCTGGAAGTGATGGAAGAGCACCAGGTGACGGTGGACGGCGTGACCCATCCCATGCCCAAGCCCTTCATGGTGCTTGCCACCCAAAACCCCGGCGAGTTTGTGGGCACCTATCCTCTGCCGGAAGCGCAGATGGACCGTTTCTTTCTGCGCATTTCCATGGGCTACCCCACCATGGAGGAGGAAATGGCCGTGCTGGAGCGTTTTAGCGGCAGCGTAAAGCCCCAGGCCAGCCTGCAGCCCGTATGCGCGGCAGGGGACGTGGTAGCCATGCAAAACATGATCGGCGACATTTACTGCTCCAAAGAGGTGCGCCATTACATCGCCAACATCGCCGCCATGACCCGCACCCACCCCTCGCTGCAGCTGGGGGTTTCCACCCGCGGGGCCATCGCCCTGATTCGCGGGGCCCAGGCCTGCGCCTTGCTCAATGACCGGGACTATATTTTGCCGGAGGATGTGCAGCGCATGGCGCTGCCGGTGCTGGCCCACCGTATTTTGCCCAATCCGGAAGCGAAGATGAAGGGAATCTCCGCCGAGCGCATCTTGATCGCGGTGATGGAGAACGTGCCTGTTCCCATTCGGCTGAGCTAAGAAGGAGCATTCATGAAATCCGCAACCATCACATTGGGCGTATGCTTCGGCTTTTTTCTGCTATGCGCCCTTTCCATGGGCAACCGCATGTATTTATTGATTTCGCTCATGCTGGCGCTTTCCTGGGGCCTGGCGTATGTCAGCGTGCGCAGCGCGGAAAAAAGCGTGAAGGTGAACCACGGGCTCAGCGGTACCAAGGTGAACCGGGGAGACGTGGTGAGCATGGAAGTGGGCGTCAGCCATAAGGGCGTTTTGCCCATTGCCCCGGTGGCGCTGAAAATGCGGGCCACCAGCAACACCCCGGCAGCCACCATCCACTTGACCCAGCTGGGCCGACGCGCCCAAAGAGTGGTGCATAAATTTGCCGCCGACCATGTGGGCGCGATGTTGCCCGGCGTGGAAAGCTACGTTGTGGCGGACGTTTTTGGGTTTTTCAAAAAAGAGCATAAGCCGGACATGGTGGGCTCGGAGCTATTGGTGCTGCCGGTGCCCTTTGAGGTGGAGCCGCTGACTTTTGCGGCGGGCGACATGGGCGTGGAAACCATGAAGCGGGCCATGGAGGACCCCTCCAGCCCCAGTGATTTCCGCCAATACCAGCAGGGGGACCCGCTAAAGCGCATTCACTGGAAAATGAGCGCCCGGAAGCGGGAGATCATCGTGCGGCAGTTTGAGGAGCCGGCCCTGCCGGACGCCCTGGTGCTGCTGGATACCTCCCCCACCCATTTGAGCACCGGCGTCCCGCCGGAGAAAGCCCCTTTTTTGCAGGACGCGCTGCTGGAAACCGCCGCCTCGGTGGTGGATTGCCAAATCCGCCAGGACAACCCGGTGCGCCTGCCCCTGGTGGGGGATCGGCCCATGGAATACAACGGGCATATGGGCTTGCCCGTGCTGCTGGAAGAGCTGGCCCGCTGCCATTTTGTCAAGACCGAGGGCTTTGAAAAGGTGCTCATGATGCAAATGGGCGAGCTGCGCAAAACCGGCGCGGTGGTGATCATCACCACCCGGCTCACCTCCGCGCTGGTGGATTTGATCGTGCGCATGAAACGGATGGGGCCCAATGTGCGGCTCTATTTTGTCACCTATGTGCCGGATAACCCCTCCACCCAGCCCCACGTAGCCCGCCTGCAGCAGGGGGGCATCGAGGTCAACTATGTAACGCCCCAGGGCTGACCCCCTGAAAATGCATTTTTCCAGAAAGGAGCCTCATGCCATGCAGAAACCCCTGACCTTTTGGAGCCCGGAGCGCATCAGCCGGTTGGTGCTGACGTTTTTGCTGATGGTGGGCATTTTGCTGCCCATCCTGATGCTCTTTGGGCTGGGCAGGCAAGTGTGGATGGGGCTTTTGTACGCCGCGCTCACGCTGGGGGTATTCACCCTGGGGACCGGCAAGCGCTGGCGCTGGCTGGCCTTGGTGCTGGCCGGGGGCTGGGCGGCGGTGCAGTTTTTTTTGCCGGGCCTGGGGTTTTGGGGCGGCTGTGTGGAGACGCTCAAAGCCATCGCCTTGTACTTTAACGGCATTCCCGTGGCAATGACCCTTTTTGGCGGACAGGTCACCGCCGTACTGGCGATTTCAGTGACGGCGGTGTCCTTCCTGTTCACCAAAAAAGGCGTTGGGTTTTTGCCCGCCGCCATCATGGTGGTATTGACGCTTTTTGGGCTATGGAGCCTGGGCAAAGCTGAATTGGTTTGGTTTTCTTTGCCGGCCTTGGTGGCGATGCTGCTGCTGATGTCCCGGGCGGCCCATGAAAAAATCAGCGTGCTGAATGTGCTGCCCATGGCGGTGGCGGTGGTGCTCTTGTCGCTGCTGCTGCTACCGGCGGGCCGCCTCACCATTCCGCCCCTGGAGCAAGCGGCCTTTTCCTTGCGGCAAACCATTATAGATTACTTATTTTTTACGGAGCCCCGCAATGTTTTCACCCTGGGCAGCTATGGATACTATCCCATGGGCGGCAACCAGCTGGGCGGCGAGGCGGAACCCAGCGATTATCCCGTCATGATGGTGAAAACCAGCGGAAAGACGCTGCTGCGCGCCGTGGTGAAGGACGAATACACAGGCCGGAGCTTTCGGGATACCTCTTCAGCCAGGCGGTATTTGTATGTGAGCCCCCGCTGGGCTGGGCTCCGGGCCAAGGTGTTTTTGGAAAGCATGCCAGCGGAAGCCATCCGCAAGGCCAGCACGCTCTTGGACGAGAGGGCCATCAGCGTGCAGATGCAAAATACGGCGGCCAGCACCGTGTTCACGCCGGTGTTTTTGCGCAACCAAAGCGTGACGGGCAACATGGTGCCCTATTTTAACGATGCCAGCGAGCTGTTCATCACCAGGGACCTGGCGGAAGGCGACAAGTACACTGTGTTTGCCCCAACGTTTGAAGGCGGAGCCGGGGGCTTGGATGCCCTGATCAACGCCTGCCTGAAAAATGATGAAAACTATGCGGAGATGCAAGCCCGCTATAGCCAGCTGCCCGAGCACATGGAGCAGAAGGTGTACCAAGATGTGGCGGCCATGACGGCCAACGCCAACACCCCTTATGAAAAAGCCATGGCCATCATGCGGCACTTGCAAAAATACTACCGCTATACCTTGGCCCCAGACGAACCCCCGGAGAATTTGGACTTTGTGACCTATTTCCTGTATGTGGGAAAGGAAGGCTACTGCACCTATTATGCCTCGGCCATGACCGTGCTTTGCCGCATGGCGGGGCTTCCCGCCCGCTATGTGGAGGGCTTTTTGGCCCAGCCTGCCATGGATGGCTTTGCCTATGTGACGGGCAAGGATGCCCATGCCTGGACCGAGGTCTATTTTGAAGGCTTTGGCTGGGTTCCCTTTGACCCCACACCCTTGCAACAGGGCGAGGAACCGCCGCCCCCGCCGCCGGAGAATGATCCGCCCCCGCCGGACCAGCCCACGCCCACGCCGGAGCCGCCCCAGGACGACCCCCAAAATACCCCGCCCCCCCCTCCGCCGGATCAGCAGGATGAGCCGCAAAAAGACGAGAACGACCCCTCCGATGACGCGCCGGACCCGCCCCAAAATCACTGGTGGTGGATCGCGCTGTTGGTGGCGGCGGCGGGCGTTGCGCTACGCATGCGAATCCAGGCCCGAAGCCCTGGACGGCTGGCCTCCAAGGCCACTAGTGAGAAGGATAAGATTTTCATCTATGGCAACGCGGTCAACACCTTGCTAAAGCTCCGGGGCCGCACGCCCAAGCAAGGGGAAACCCCCTTGCTATTTGCCCGGCGTATGGACAATGTGCACTTTTTGCCGGAACCCATCTTGCCCCTTTGGCGCATGATGGCGCTGAGCAATTATAGCAGGCGTCAGCCTACCCAAGAGCAAACGCAAAAGGCAAAAGACACTTTTACCAAGGTCTACAAGAAACAAAGATGGTTTACCAGGCTGCGCTTCCAACTGACGGCGGCCTTCGGCAAACGGTGCTATACCGGCCTGGATACCGTGGTGGAGCATGTGGAGCCGGTTTCCAACACCCGCTTGCCCAGCAAGGAGCCTGCGAAAGGGAAAAAGCGGAAAAAAGGAAAAGCTGGCCCCAAGAGCAACAAGCCCCCGGCACGTCCTGGTCAGGCTCCAGAAGGAGCAAAGCGCGCCCCCAATAGCAAGCCAGCCCAGGGGGGAAAGCCAGCGGGAGCCAGAAAGCCCAGGGCAGGGCAGAAGAGAAAATAGCAGAAAAAAGACCGGGCCCTTCCGAAATGGAATGGCCCGGTCGTCTTATGAAAGAAGACCTGTGCGCTAGCTTGCTGGTCGTCCATTGCTACGCGCTCAATTCTCCGTCGCTGGTCTTGATCATCATCAGCACTTGCACCTCTTCGCCAGTTTTGGCGTCGATGTACACCCGGTATTCATTGTCTTGCCAGGTGCCGGAAAGCTCGTAGCATAGCCGCTCCGCATCCCGGAAGGGGATCAGGCAGAGCCGGGTGCCGGAGACCTGTAGTCGGCTGCTGGCACGCTCCCGGGCCTGCGTCTCGGTGAGGCTGGGGGTCAAGCCCTCCCGCTTTTCGTGATTCATCAGGTAGTTGTTGGATTCCAGTCCCACCACTTCCCCGGTATCCATGCGCATCTGCAGCTTGATCAAATCGGGATAGAGCAGCACGCCGTCCTGCGTGGCCACAAAGTTGATCACCGCCAGGCCGTCATAGACCTGGTAATGGTTGGCCTCCATCACGCCGTAGCCATGGACTTGCAGGAATTTTTTGGCCGCAACCTCGCATTCCTGAAGGGTCAGTTTCTGGGGGAAGCTGGCGTGCTCCGGTACGATCCATAGGAGCTTGCCGCCGGTTTTGGTCACCTCGGCGGTGAGCTGGCTGCCATCCTTCAGGGTCAGGTTGACGCCAAAGGAGGCCAGGGGGCCTTCGGTGGACGCGCCGGGCTTGGCTTCCTGCACCCGGTCGGTCCCCAGGAAGCGGACGGCCAGCTCCTGAGCCTGGGCCTCGTTGATGGTGGTGGTTCCCAGGGCCTTGGGGCGCCCATAGTGGCGGGCGTCGGAAAAAGCCCCGTCGTAAATCATGGTGGGGTAGTCCATGCCGTTGTCCTTGTTGCTGACCTGCTCCAGGGGTCGCTGGTCCATCTGGGCCTGGGCGTAATACACGCTGTCCTGGGCGCGCAGAAGCAGGCTCTGCTCCACCATGGCATCCCGGGCCAGCACAAATTGGCCCAGCAGCAGCGTGCATTGGCTCTGCATATCTTCCAGTTGTTGCAACTGCGCCTCGGTCAGTTTGGCGCCCCCGGCCAGGGAAAGGGCCAGGCCCAAGGCGTAGTCCGATAACTGGTTGCAAAATTTCACCGTGTCTCCCATGGCCACATGGGACAGGGGCAGCGCCGACAGATTGGAAACCACCCCATCCGCCTGCTTGCTGATGCCGGTCAGCAATTCGCACAAGGTACGGTCATCGCTGGCCACAGGCATTTTGTTGAGTTTCAGGGCGATGGCCTGCAGATGCTCCTGGGTTTCCAAAAGCCGCTGGGTGTATACATCTTCCAGCGCCTGGGCGGAGGCCTTTGCTTGCAAAAAGGAACTAATGGCCAGAAAGGAAGCCACAATGAGAGCCACCGCCAGACAGGAATAGAGGATGATGTGATGCTTGGATTTCATGGGAAGGTGCCGCCTCCTTTGGGGATGCTCTAAATGGCGAAGTTATGCTTTCCAATGCTTAGTTGCACGGTGCGGCTCCAAATCCACCCGTTGGTGGCAGTGGCGGGGTTGTAGTAGTAGAGGCAGCCGCCGCTGGGGTCCCAACCGTTGAGGGCATCCCGGGCGGCCCGCAGGCTGTCCGCGTCCGGTTCCAGGTTGATTTGCCCGTCCGAGACCGCGTCAAAAGCGCCCGCCTGATAAATGACACCGGCAATGGTGTTGGGAAACAGCGGGCTTTTGACCCGGTTGAGCACCACGGCGGCCACGGCTACCTTGCCCACATAGGGCTCGCCCCGGGCCTCCCCGTGCACCAGCCGCGCCAGGAGATAGGTTTCATTGTTGTTGTAAGTGGAAGCGGCCACAGCCCCGCCCAGGGAGAGGCCCAGCCCGGCGGCGGTGGCAGGCCCCACCACGCCGTCTACCTTCAGGCCATTTTTTCGCTGGAACCAAACCACGGCGTCATAGGTGGCTTTGCCAAAGTTCCCGTTCACCGGACCAGAGTAGTACCCATATTCCAGCAGCTTTTGCTGCACTTTGCGCACGTCCTCGCCTTGGCTGCCCCAGGCCACCACGGCTTCCGCCTGGGTAAAAACCATCAGCAGGACCAAACAGAGCACGGCCGCCAGAAACTGCAAAATTCGTTCCCATCGGGTTTGCATCAAAAAACCCCTCCATTGCTGAAGCGGCTCTGCAGCCTGCGCAAAGTCCGCTTTTCATCATGGAAAGGTTGCCCATATATGGGAGGGCTTATACAAATGTAACGCTAGGACTCCTCCTCGGCTTCCAGCCACCGGGCCTCGGCGGCTTCCAGGGCATCGTATAGCGCCAGCTGCCGGTCCTTTTCCGCGGCGTACTGCTCTGTGGCTTCCCGCATCCGGGCAGGGTCCTCATAGGTATCTGGCCGGGAGAGCAACGCTTCCAATTCCTGCACCTTTTCTTCGCTTTTCACAATGGCTTCCTCCGCCTGGGTCACTTGGGCCTTGAGCTCGCGGATGCGGGCGTTTTGCTGGCGGCTTTGCTTCCGTTCCTTGCTTTGGGCGGTCCGGGTCACTTCCCGGCCCGCTTCCTGCACCGGCGGTTGGGGGCGGTCCCTCTTTTCCAGGTAATCATCAAAATCGCCCAGGTATTCGGTCATGCCGCTTTCTTCCATCACCATCACCCGGTCGGCAAAGCGGTTGATGAAGTACCGGTCATGGCTGATGGCCAAAATGGTGCCGGGAAAGTCCGCCAGGGCATCCTCCAGCACCTCCCGGCTGTCCATGTCCAGGTGGTTGGTGGGCTCATCCAGCAGCAGCAGATTGTCCTTTTTGAGCATGAGCTTCGTCAGCGCCACCCGGCCCCGCTCCCCGCCGGAGAGGGTGCTGATTTTTTCAAACACATCGTCCCCGGAAAACAGAAAGAGGCCCAGCGCGCCCCGGACCCGGCTTTGCTCCAGGCTGGGAAAGGCGTTCCACACTTCGTCCAGCACCGTGTTGTCAAGCCGCAGATCCTGCTGGTGCTGGTCATAATAGCCCACGTCCACGTTGACGCCGTATTTCACGCTGCCCTTGTCTGGAGCCATGCGGTTCATCAGGATTTTGAACAGGGTGCTTTTCCCCACGCCGTTGGCGCCGATCATGGCCACCCGGTCCCCGGTGCGAAGGGCAAAGGACAGGTCGGTAAAAAGAGGCCTGCCTTCAAAGCTTTTTTCCAGCCCCTTGACCTCCAGGGCCTCTTCCCCGCTGCGGCGGCGCACGTCAAAAGAAAAGCGCACCTGGCTTTCCTCCGTGGGCTTTTCCAGCCGTTCTATTTTGTCCAGCCGCTTCTGGCGGCTTTCGGCGGCGCGGATGCTCTTTTCCCGGTTAAAGCGGCGGTACCGCTCGATGATGGCTTTCTCCCGGTCTATTTCTTTCTGTTGCAGATGATAGGCCTTCATGCGGGTCTCAAAGTCCGCCGTGCGCTTTTTCATGTACTCGGTGTAGTTGCCAGTGAATTTCATCATTTTGCCGCCCAGCAGTTCGCCCATGGTGCTGCACACATGGTCCAAAAAATACCGGTCATGGCTGATGAGCAGCAAAGAGCCTTTGTAGGACACCAAATACTCCTGCAACCATTCGATGGCGGACAGGTCCAGGTGGTTGGTGGGTTCGTCCATCAGCAGCACATCGGGCTTTTGCAGCAGCAGCTTGGACAGGGACAGCCGGGTCCGCTCCCCGCCGGACAGGGTGGAAACCTTGCGCCCGTGAAAGGCCATGGGCAGGCCCAGGCCGTTTAACACCCCCAGCATTTCTCCCTGGTAGGCATAGCCCTCGGCCTTGTTAAACTGCTCCAACAGCCGTTGGTATTCGCCGGACAGGCGCAGCGCTTCGGCTGGGTCGCCGCTGGCCGCCTCCAGCCCGGCTTCCAGGCTACGCAGCCTGCGCTCCATGGCCAGGATGGGTTCAAACACGCGCAAAAGCGCCTCCCACACGGTATCCTCGGGGCAAAGGTCGCCCAGCTGGGCCAGATATCCAATGCGCAGGTCCTTATTGATGTGAATGGCGCCGCCTTCGGGCTGGTCCTGGCCCGAGATCAGCCGCATCAGCGTGGTTTTGCCGCTGCCATTGACCCCCACAAGGCCCATCTTCTCCCCCTTTTGCAGGCTGAAAGAGACGTCCTTGAGCACCTGATGTGCGCCGAAGCTTTTTTCCACGTTTTGAATCGACAGTAAAATCATGGGTTTGCTTGTTCCTTACTTATGCAATGAATAGGCGTTGCCATGGGCGCTGAGAGCAAATTCCGAAAACATAGCAACGGGATTTTCTCTAGGCCAGGGCTTGCAGATCCCGCACCGAATCCAACAATTCTTCCCGGGTGCAATGGGCGAAGGCCAGCGCCTGGGGCGCGGCGGAGGCAGCTTGGGCCAGCATGCCGGTCCCTTCCGCCAGGGCGGCATCCCTCTCCGCGCCTGGAGGCAGTTGTTCCGCCGCTTGGAACAGGGCGTCCTCCATATGATCGTAGGCTTCCGCTTCCTGAAAAAAACGAGCGCAGCACAGCAGCTCTTCCGGGGAGATTCGATCCATCAGCAGGGCTTTCAGCTCCAAAAGCCGCCCTGTGCGCAACTCACAAAGGGGCCCCTCGCTCCACAGGGAGGCCAGCAGATGGAAGCTCTTGTAGAAAAGCTCCTCCTGCTGGTCCATCGGCAGCGAAGAGGCTTTGGCCCGCATATACAAAATTTCGCTCATCATCAGCCGGGGCATGGGAGGCAACAAGGTTTCCAGGCTTTCCGCGGTCAGCGCTTCCGCAGATTCCAGGTCGATGCCGCAATGGGTCCGGCAGGCCTCCGAAAGCAGCTTCGCCCGGGAGAGGTCATCCAGCAATTCGCCGATACGGCGCATCAAATCGCCCATCATTTCAATCATCCGAAGCACATAATCCCGCTGGAAAAACATGGGGTCGCCTCCCTTGCCGCATGAGTGCCACCCTAGTATACCATAGGCGGGCAGGGAAGAACACCCCGGCAGTCCATACCCTACGGCTACCGCATTTCCTTGGGACGCAGAGGCTTCGCCTCCGCCTTGGGTTTGGCCAATGACTAGATAAAGGAGAGAAGTCAAGCAAAAAGAGCTTGAGGAGGCGGTTCGGCACTCTTTGGGGCAAAAGGAATATTTGTGTGCCTACATTGACCATGATGACATGGAAATCAGCAACAACCAGGTAGAAAACGCCATGCGGCCCTTTGTCGTAGGCCGAAAGGGCTGGTTATTCTGTGACACCTCCAAAGGAGCCACCGCAGCGCAGTAGTCTGCACCCTGGTGGAAACGGCCAAGGCCAACGGTCTTGATCCATACCGGTACCTTCTCCGGCTGCTGACCATTTTGCCTATGCATGGCGGACAACCCTCGGCGGAGGACCTTGAACAGATGCTGCCTTGGAGCGATGATTTGCAGAAGGAATGCGCCGTTTGATGACATGGGGGTATTGAGCGCTTACCTAATAACGTACAATAAGTTTCGGAAAAAGAGAACCTCGGGAAGGAGGACAAACACTCGCAGCCTTCATTCCATTTGCCTTTTTGGGATGGGTGCACTTAGATCATCTGGTTTCATTCTCAATGATCTCTCTTCGGATTGCCGTTTGGATACAAGGAGGATGGATTTGTGGCTGTCGGAAATAGTACGTCTATAAATCGTTGCAACTCAATAAAGCCCTTTCCCTTTTCCGAGATCTGGTACTTTCCATCTGTTTCAGTAATATATCCTGTATTCAGTTGCTCATCTATACGCTTTTTTGTTGCCCCAAATTTAATGACAAAGCCATCGATGAATACCTGTTCCATTTCTTCTTGGGTATATGATTCGTCAGCGTTTTCATACAGGTACCCAAGGGAAAAAATTGTATAACTTCGGTCGTTGGTAAACGATGTGACTCCTAAAAAAGAATAAATCAGCAGGAACGAAATGGCAAAGCCTGACATTATCAATTTTGCGTCTAAAAATTTGAGGCTATTAGCGGTCTTCTTAATTGTCCGCAAAAAAGCGGCAATCATACCAACAATCAACGTGGATAACAAGGAGTAAACAACCATGCGGAAAAAATATATTTGAATCGCGTATTTAAGAAAATCAATTCGCATGAAAAAGGCACAGAACATAAAAGCGACAAAAACAGCACAAAAATTATACCCTACAAATATGCCTAAATCTTTTAATATGGCCTTGGCACATTGCCTCCTCTCCGTTTTTTCAAAGCCTCTTTGGGACTTTTTTTTGCGATGTATCCACGCAGGTGTCCCTAAATCCTTCAATACTTTTTTCATACTAACACCTCTTCAAGAACTACGCCGTCGCCATTTTGCACAACGCGATATAATGTGTGCCTATTCACACCACCTGGGAACATAGAACTATAAGACTGAATAAACTCAGGGGTTGTATCCCAGAGCAATACTTTTTTTATCCCCGTGTCCTTAAGCAGGCTGCCCCACTCTTCAGCGGTTACTATATGAGTCCAAGGGTCGTTTTGGTCCGGATAATAGGGTTCTTCACCAATTGAAAACGGACCGGTGAGTGATACATTAGGTGCAACTAATTGATAGCGTACTTGCTGCATGTAGAAGCCCATGTCCCCTGGGGTCAAAATCTGCGTCAGTTCCCCGTCACTTAATTCTGGTATGAATTTCTGCGCCTCCTCATAAGGGCTCGCGCAAAATAATTCTCTATTCGTAACAAGAGGATATGGAGGGGCTGTATTATACAGATAGGCTGCTATTTGCGTGGTAAATAGCATCATGCAACACGAAATGATGACATACAAAGACGGTTTGATTATTTTTTTCGATATATTGATTGTGCACATCTCATCTTTTTGCCGCACAACCACGCTTCTTTTCAGCTCCAAACGGCGTTGCATAGGAAACATAAGCGTAAAGCATAGAATCGGTATCGATAACAAATACGACAGGCTATATCTTTCATAGCTGTGAAAACGAGATCCCTCCCAAGAGGAATGTACAAAGCACATCACATATAACAGGAAGAGCGAGTAAAGAATGGCTCCAACAGTTATGATTGAAACCCATGCCATGTTTCGCTTGCATGCGAGTGTATGCAACGAGCCTTTTTTAAACATATTTGTTTTTAATCCATTTGTTGTTGAATAAATAACACCGAACACAATGAAAAGAACGACGATTCCGATGTACGATATTCCCCCGAGAACCGGCCTTTTCGGAAGAATTTCAAAAACCATTCCGTGACGAACGACGCTCTGCCAAGGTTCCAATTGCCCTCTCGAAAAGAGATGTAGAAAATCACTAGCGTCTACATTGACAAGTTGCTGCGCTCCGACTATTTTAAGAGCTATCATCCAGCTGGTATAAGAAAATACAGCGACGGCAAGTGCCGGAATACGGTAAAGAACTTGTTTCAACCGATTGCTTTCGCCTTTTTGGACGAAGACAATCCCATCAAATAGCATTACCACGCATATCCCCAAAGAGAGTAAAAATCCGACATCTTTGCTTAACGAAAGCATTGCTACTGTGCAAGTTGTGATAAGTAATCCAAAACCGTCGCTATCTCTCCCAAACAAAACATAGTAGGCCAATGCAAAGCCAAACAGAATTCCAAGAAATGAATCAACATACAGGGTGGCGTATGCATTCACAGCTCCGAAAAGAAGAAAAAAAGAGGAAAAGAACAGTGTGTTTAATAACAAATGACCCTTTTTAAACGCATTTTTCAAGAATGGCGTCATCATCAGCAAAATAAATAACTGCTGAGAGAATAGTGCCTTCCATTCAACAAACCCTGTGAAAGAGAAAAAATAACTGGCAATTGCCGTACCTGGCGGATAATAGCACATGGGATTCAATTGCCATGCACCCGGCTCGGAATAAATCGGAAGTGCATCATACATAAAAACATACTTGAGGCGCGTTCCCCAGTTATTGAACTCATCCCAGATATGAATGCGCATATTGAAGTTCATAACAAATGCTATGAGAAGGATCGATACAAATACAGCCGCTCCAGAAATGAGCTCTGTTCTTTTGATGAGACCGCGCAACCCATACTTTTTCACCGAGATTGCCGCCAAGGCGAGCGCTACAGCTGAAACAACTCCCATGCCAATTGATAAGCATCCCTTAAAATTGAGTAACCCAAACAGGTATAGCGCAAACACAGGGCATACAACTGCAGGGATCAGCATCTCACAAACTGTGCGCTTAAAAAATGTGGCAAACGCACTAGCATATAAAATGACAATCAGGCTTGCCAAGATGATACTCATAATACCCCTCGTGTGATTATCAAACTATGAATTCATCACACATCCCTTTCTCATATATTCCGATTTTTTTCCGCCCACGAAGGTTCAGTCCATGATGTTGCGGTCCGCGGATTCCTCACTTTCATGCTGCCAATGGGTTCTGTAGATGTCCAGATCCTGGCCTCCACAGTTTCAGGCCGTTGAGAGGGATGGTGCGCTCCTTGCAGAACTGAAGGTTGTCCCTCGCTTGCAACAGTTTGTCAGGCAAGATAAAGGCTGCGCGCTCTGACTGCAAGTCCTTGTTTTCTTCTACGATTTACTCCTTGTCCATCCGATTCTCAGTCAAAATTGACCCTTTCCTCCTCCACCACCAGCGGCCTCTTCATCATTCTTGTGTTAATACTCAGAATATACTCCCCCAGCAACCCAATAAAAAACAGCTGCACAGACCCAAAAACAAAAATACCGATCAAAATCGGGGCGGTACCCAGGGGAAAGCTGGCCCAAAAGCACAGCTTCATAATAAGATACACAATCGCGATGAGCATGCTGATTGCGGACAGGATGAAGCCGACGATGGTGGCTAGGCGGAGCCCGATTTTGGTGTAAGAGGTAAACGAAATCATAGCCGCGTCATAGAGGGTGTACCAATTGTTCTTGGTTTTGCCCGCGCGGCGCTTGGCCTGCTCATATTCGATGGTCTTGCGGTCAGGGCCCAACTCCGCCACAATGCCGCGCAGGAACGGCATGGGATCCTCCAATTTCCGCAAGATGTCTACAAAACTCTTGTCATACAATCCAAAGCCTGTGAAATGCTCGATCTGATCCACATTGCTCATTCGGCGGATCAGCTTGTAGTAAATAGAGCGAAGAAAATATATCAATTTGCTTTCCCTGCTAGCCGTCTTCACGCAACAGACCAATTTATAGCCGTTTTCCCACTCCCTCACCAGCCTGGGGATCATTTCAACCGGATCCTGAAAATCCGCGCATAGCGGGATAGCGCAATCCCCCGTGGTATTGACAAGGCCATGGTAGGGGGAATTGAACTGGCCGAAGTTTTTGGCATTGAAAATCGCCCTAGTATGGGGATTCTCCCGACATGCCTGGATGATTTCTTTTCGCGTGCCGTCCGTGGACTTGTTGTCAATGAACAAAATCTCGTAATCATAGTCTTTCAGCTCATTGGTAAATAAAGCCGCCACCTCCCTATGGATCGGGGTCACATTTTCCTCCTCATTGTAGGTGGGGATCATAATGGAGATTTTTTTCATAGGGAGTCTCCTTTTCAAAGCACGTTTTTGCCCATTCTTATCCAGTCGATGGCCCTGCGGATGCCACCCTTAAAAAGGATAGCAGGCTCAAACGCCGTGTCAAGACCAAGTTCGCCGATATCCGCTTAGAGATGCATGGGCCGGTATGGATCCGCATTCCTTTCCGTCGAAACCCAAATCTGCCGAAGGGTTGAGATATTCGGCACCATGCTCGCCATCTTGCCCCTCCGCGTACTTTGCGATGCCGTACCCACTCTCAGGGTCGCAAGGGGTGTCGCACTTGATGATTTTAAGATAAGGGTATACCCCTTGATGCCGCTGCCCTTGTCCATATGTAATGAATTCCCGCGAACCACGGCGGCAACGTTTCTATTCTGTTTCAAGGCTTCCGACACGACCGCCGAACCGATCGGTGATACCCGTAACAATGAGGCTGGTCATGGCGAAGACTTCCTTTCGTAAACGCTTCTTTCACAGGCCCGAAAGGTACGTGTACAGCTCCCGGTCCAGTTGCGGCTCCTGATCTTGGTTGAGCTTTCCCACGGCCAGTTTCGGGAAAACATAGGTCCTATTCTCCAGGGCAATTTCCAGAAACGCCGGATGAGGATTGCGGAGCAAGGCTTCAGCGTCCAATAGCCTTTCAACGTCGGTCACCTTACAATAAGGGATTCGATACGCGGCAGCGACAGCGCGGAAATCCGGTACGGTATAGCCACCTTCTTGTTGGGTCTGGGTGAAGTTGGAATCGAAATACATTTCCTGAAAATGCCGAATCATGCCCAGGGAGGCGTTGTTCAGCAAGATGATTTTAATGGGTAGCCCTTCCCGGGCGATAAATTGCAGTTCCTGCACATTCATCTGCAAACCCCCATCCCCCATAAAGGCGTATACCTTCTGCTTGCTCGCATAATGAGCCCCGATGGCGGCAGGCAGCGAATATCCCATGGCACCGTGGCCACCCGAAAAAAGAATCCGTTGTCCATCCGCATGGAAGGACTGAGCAACCCAGACCTGATTCTGGCCTACATCAGTTGTGACAATAGCATCCTTTTCCATGAGCTTGCTAATCTTTCGGACAAAAACATTGGGAAGCCGCTCATCCAGCCCGGAAAGCTTCGCTTGGATCTCATCACAAACGGCGATCCAACGGGAGAACCGGGAGGAAAGTCCATCGTCCCCCGCAGCGGCTAGCTCCGGCAAAAGCCGCTTCAAATCGGTAGGAAGTTGCAACTCGTCTTTTTTGATCTTGTTGGATAGCTCGCCGGGATCAATGTCGACGCGAACGAGCTTTGCGTTCACAGCAAAAAAATCCGTATCCGCCCCTGTCTGACGCAAATCGAGCCGGGACCCCAACGCGATCACCAAATCACTTTTTGCCAAGATAAAATTCGCGGAGCGAGCCCCGTAAGCACCGACAAACCCATAATGATATGGGGAATCCTGCATCACATCCACAGCTAGCATGCTTGTCACAACCGGGATTTTCGCCCGCTCGATCCATTTCCGAAAAATCCGGCCCGTGCCGCTGCTCTGGATGCCCGCCCCCGCCAGAACGCAGGGACGGCGCGCCACCCGAAGCGCCCCCAATATAGCGTCTGTCGCGACTTTCACGTCAAAAAAGTCCTCTGGATCAGGCACAAAGCCCCGCAGTTCTTCCGGGTGGATCTCTGCCCTCTGTACATTCATAGGGATATCCAGCGCAACCGGGCCAGGCCTGCCAGATATGGCAAGGTGGAATGCCTTTTCCAAATGATAGCGGATGTCTTTTTCGTCCCGGACATAGGAGCAATACTTCGTCACACTGGAGACGACGGAGCACACGTCCATCTCCTGAAATCCTTTTTGGCGGACGGGCAAGCTGCCCTTTCCCTCATAAACATTCACATTTCCGGTAAGAAAAATAACCGGAATTGAATCAAAATACGCGTTGCAAAGACCCGTCAACAAGTTTGTAGCCCCGGGGCCGCTGGTGGCGTAGGCCACCCCCATCCGCAAGGAGACCTGGGCGTAACCGCAGGCCGCAAACGCCGCTCCCTGCTCGTGATAGTTCACATGGGCGGAAATGCTCCCTTTAAATTTTGAAAACGAATCCATAAGGTGGGTGACCATTCCCCCCGGGTAGCCAAAAACATCAGTGATGCCTTTTTGAATGAAAAATTGCACAATATAGTCGGAAACCTTCATCCTACCGCCTCAATAATGGCATTCGCCATGAAGTCAATCATTTCATCAGTCATGCCGGGATACACGCCCACCCAAAAGGTATCCCGCAGGATCCGGTCAGTGTTTTGCAGCTCTCCAACCACCTTATATCCTTCTCCGGAAGAGCGCATGCCGTCAAAACATGGATGTTTCACAAGATTTCCCGCGAACAGCATGCGGGTCTGCACACCCTTTCTTTCCAGGAACGAAACAATCTTTCCCCTCTCCACACCCTCCCCGCAGGTCAGCAAGAACCCAAACCAACTGGGCACGGAGTCGTGGCAGGGTTCCGGCAGGATCAATTGGTGCCCAAGCGGTGTGAGGGCCGCCTTTAGCCGGGCGAAATTGTGCCGCCGACGCTGAATAAAGGACGGAAGCTTTTTCAACTGCGCGATCCCCACAGCCGCCTGCATATCGGTTGCCTTCAGGTTGTACCCGAAGTGGGAATATACATACTTGTGGTCAAACCCGTCGGGCAGTTCTCCAAAATGCCGGTCAAAACGGCGGCCACATACATTGTCCCGTCCGGGGGGGCACACGCAGTCCCGGCCCCAGTCCCGCAAAGATAGCATCACCCGGTGAAGAAGCGGGTCATTGGTGTACACCGCCCCCCCTTCCCCCATGGTCATATGGTGGGGGGGATAAAAACTGGATGTGCCGATATCCCCAAAGGTCCCCGTATACCTTTCCTCTCCGCCCAGGGTATACTTGGACCCCAAGGCATCGCAGTTGTCTTCGATGAGCCACAAGCCGTTTGCCTCGCAAAATGCCTTCACCGCGGCAATATTAAAGGGGTTCCCCAGGGTGTGAGCCAGCATTACGGCCTTAGTCTTGGGGCCCAGGGCAGCCTCTAACCGCGCCACATCAATATTATACTGAGGAATCGAGACATCCACAAACACGGGAATCGCGCCGAACTGCACCATGGGAGCCACCGTGGTGGGAAACCCAGCGGCTACAGTGATCACCTCATCCCCCCGCCGGACGGCCCGCTCCTCAAGCAGCGGGGACGTCAACGCCATGAAGGCTAGCAGGTTCGCAGACGAGCCAGAGTTCACCAGTAGGCAATGCCTTACCCCCAAAAACGCCGCGAATTCCTCCTCAAATCGCTCCGCGTACCGCCCCGCCGTCAGCCAGAAGTCAAGCGCGGAATCGACAAGGTTCACGACCTCCTCGTGGTCAAACACCCGACGCGCATACGGAATATAGTCGCCGACCTCGTATGGCTTCGGCGCCAAATAGTTCTCCGCGTACGCTTTCACAAGGGACAGGATCTCTTTCCGGGCTTCTGTTTCGTTCATAAGCTCTCCTTCGTAGGGAACGAGGGGTGTGGGGGGGATGAGTGCGGCGTGGGGGACATACATACACGGGGCTCCGCCCCGCACCCCGGCAGGACTATCGCCCTGCACCCTTTATTATTAGGATGTGATTCAGTCAAATAATGGGTCCGAGGGCTTGCCCCTGGCGGATGCAAGGCGGAGCCCTGTATATGTATCACCTACGTACCCCCGTCATCCCTCGTAAAATGCGCGTATCTGCGCATCCATAAGGGCTGACACGTCCTGCCCCTGTTGAAAAGCCTTGGCCCACTCCACGGTTTTTTCGATGGCCTGTGAAACATTCCAGCGAGGCAACCAACCAAAAACATGCTTGAGCCGGGAGCTATCAAGCTTCAGAAAGTTTGCCTCGTGGGGGGCGTTTGCCTCCGAGAGATTGATCCATCGGAGACCTCCCCATGCCTTGCAAAAGAGATCAGCCAGAGCACCCGTTTCCACGCAGTCCAGTTCGTCGGGGCCGATATTGTAGTAGCCTGCGAGATTCGGGTGATCAGATTGTTTCGCCGCGATCATGAGATAGGCGGCAAGGGGGTCCAGCACATGCTGATAAGGGCGGATGGAACGAGGGTTGCGGACGAGAATGTCCTCGTTCTTGAGGGCTGCGCGGATACAATCCGGGATGATTCGGTCCGCTGCCCAGTCTCCGCCGCCGATTACGTTGCCGGCACGCGCCGTGGAAACCGCTACGGAGCTACCGGAAAAAAAGGCGTTCCGATAACAGTGGGTAACGAGCTCGCTGCAGGATTTCGAGTTGGAATACGGATCAAATCCATCCAGGGGCTCGTCCTCCCGATACGCCCATTTCCCTTCGTTGTCTTTGTAAACCTTGTCCGTAGTGACGTTCAGAAAGGACCGCACGCAACCAGACCGCCGAACGCATTCCAACAGGTTCACAGTTCCCATCACGTTGGTTTCGTAAGTGTAACGGGGGTTTTGGTAGCTCTCCCGGACGAGGGGCTGGGCCGCCAAATGGAAGACTATCTCTGGCCGGGCACTTTCAAAAGCAGCGGCGAGAGAATCAAACTCCCGGATATCGCCATACACAGATGTAATGTTGGCGCTGAAGTGGCAGGAAGAAAACAAGGACGCATTCGCGCTGGGCGGGAGGGCATAACCAAAGACGATAGCGCCGCTATTGTCCAAGATTTTGCACAGCCAGCTTCCCTTGAATCCGGTATGGCCGGTGACAAACACTCGCTTGTCTTTGAAAAAAGAAAGCATCACCACATCCTCCACGGGGCGTTCCCGGAAGCCCACAAATCCTCCAACTGTTGCTTATCCCGCTGTGTGTCCATGCATTTCCAGAACCCCTCGTGGCGGTAGGCCATCAGTTGGCCTTCTGCGGCCAGCCTTTCAAATGGCTCCCGCTCCAGGACGGTAGGGTCCCCCTCCAGATAGTCGAACACCTGGGGCTGAACCACCATGAACCCGCCGTTGATCTTGCTACTGTCCACATCGTTTTTTTCGCGGAAGGCATGAATATGACCCCAATCGTCTATATCCAGCACGCCGAAACGTTGGCCGACACTGACCGCGCTGATGGTGACCAACTTCCCATGGGCCTGATGGAAGGCCAGTAGCTTACCCAAATCGATATCGGACACGCCGTCTCCGTAGGTCAACATGAAGGGCTCGTCCCCAACATACTTTGCCACCCGCTTCACCCGACCCCCGGTCATGGTGTTCAATCCGGTATCCACCAGGGTGACCCGCCAGGGGTCTGCCAGGTTCTTGTGGACGGTCATGCGGCCCTCGTCCGCAAAGTCAAAGGTAACGTCGCAGTTGTGCAGGTAGTAATCTGCGAAGTATTCCTTGATCACATGCTGCTTATAGCCACAGCAAATAATAAAGTCGTTCAATCCATAGTGGGAATACCCCTTCATCAGATGCCAAAGGATGGGCTTCCCGCCAATTTCAATCATGGGTTTTGGCTTTAAGTAGCTTTCCTCGGAGATACGCGTGCCAAATCCTCCGGCTAAGATGACGGTTTTCATAGGTACACCCCTTATCGTCAATGTATTAACGATACCATATTTTTGAATACGAGTCAATAGCTGGACAAGGCAACAGGCACGCCTACAGGCAAGGCAGCAGCCCCACACAGTCCCTGGCTTGAAAACGAAACGGCCTTGTTTGCGCTTTTTCGGGTGTGGTATAATAGCCTTGTATTCCAGGGGCAAGCCAACAAACCCACAGGAGGGGCCTATGAGCGAACAAAAACCTTCCGTTCTGCTGGTAGACGGATATAGCTTGATTTTCAGGGGCTTTCACGCACTGCCGTTGCTGTCCTCGGGAGGGACTTACACCAATGCGGTGCAGGGTTTTTTTAGCATGCTGTTTCGGGCCCTTTCGGAATATAAGCCGGAGGGCCTGTGCGTGATGATGGACATGCATGCTCCCACCTTCCGCCACACCCTGTATGAAGAGTATAAAGGCACCCGCAAACCTATGCCGGAAGAACTGCGCCCGCAGATCCCCGTGGTGCGGGAGCTGCTCATGGCCATGGGCATTGCTCTGTTTGAATTGGAAGGCTACGAGGCCGATGATCTGCTGGGTACCGCCGCCAAGCAGGCGGAAAAGGAAGGCCGCCAGGCTTATATCCTTACCGGGGACCGGGACAGCCTGCAACTGGTGGAGGGGGACATCCGCGTGATCCTCACCAAAACAGGCATTTCGGAAAGCCTGCTGCTGGACGCGGAAAAGGTGAAGGAAGTGTATGGCTACACCCCGGAGCAGGTGCCCGATATGAAGGGCCTGATGGGGGACAGCAGCGATAACATCCCCGGCATTGCCGGGGTGGGCGAGAAAACCGCTTTGAAGCTGATTCAGGAATACGGCACGCTGGACAATGTGCTGGCCCATGCGGGGGAAGTGAAGGGCAAGCTGGGCGAAAAGCTGCAAGCGGGCCGCGAGGTGGCGGAGCTGAGCCGGGAGCTGGGCACCATTTGCACCACCGCGCCCCTTGCCGTGGATTTTGAGGCCTGTACCTGGGATCGCTTGGCGGAGGGCCTGCCCGCATTGGAAAAGTATCAGCTGACCCGCCTGTCCCAAATCCTAAAAAACCTGATGGGCGAGGGAGACACCCGGGCCAACCCGCCTTCGGGCAAAGGGAAGCCCCCGGCGGTCCAAAAGGCCGCAGGGGGGGCCGCTCCTCTGGAAGTTGCGAAAGCAGCCGAGGCCACGGAGCCAACAGAGGTATTTGTGGCAAGGGGGGCAGCGCAGGCAACCGAAGCGCCCGAATGGAGGGACGCCCCGGTGGAGCTACCGGCCTTCTGCCCACGGCAGGAGCAAGGTGCGCTGACCACCACCGTAGCGCTGGACCTGGCGCTGGAAAAGGCGGTATCCCATTGCCAGGAGACCCATACGCCCCTGGCCTATGAGGCCGGGGAGGCGGAGGCCTCCTTCTGCCTCTCCGATGGCAAGCAATGGCGGATTCCGCTGATGCGGGATTTGACCATGGGGGGCCTGTATGAGGACCAGGTTTTGTCCGCGCTGCGCCCGGCCCTGGAAGGCACGCCGTTGCTGGTGCACGGGGCCAAAGCCCTGTTTGGCAAGCTGACGCGCTATGGCCTGCCTCTGCCCACTGTGGCGCAGGACACCATGATCGGCGCGTACCTGCTGCACCCGGGGCAAAAGGGCTTCGGGCTGGCAGCCTCCCTGGCGGAGGAATACCAGGAAGAAACCGAGGCCATGCCCCAGGCCGACGCCCACGGGGTCTTTGCCCTGGCGGAGCGGCAACGGGCGTTGCTGGCCAGCAAACAGATGCTAGAGCTGCTAACCAACATGGAATTGCCCCTGACCCGGGTGCTGTTTGAAATGGAGCAGGAGGGCTTTGGCATCGACAGGGGGACCCTGGAGGAATTGGGGGACCAGTTTGCCGTGGAAATTGAAAACCTGCGGCAAGAGGTCTATGGGCATACGGGCATTGCGGATTTTAACCTGAACAGCCCCAAGCAGTTGGGGGAGGTGCTTTTTGAAAAGCTGGGCCTGCCCGCAGGCAAAAAGGGTAAGGCCGGAGCGTATTCCACGGACGCCTCCGTGCTGGAAGGCCTGGCGGAGCTGCACCCCGCCATTGAGCCTCTTTTGCGGTACCGGAAGCTGAGCAAGCTGCAAAGCACCTACATTGAGGGCCTTCGCAAGCTTACGGATAAAACCGGCAGGGTCCATACCACCTTTGACCAAACCGCTGCCGTCACGGGCCGCATCAGCAGCCTGGAACCCAATTTGCAGAACATTCCCATCCGTAGCGAGGAAGGGCGGGAAATCCGCAAAGCTTTTGTGGCCCGGGAGGGCTTCCTGCTACTGGACGCGGACTATAGCCAGATCGAGCTGCGGGTGCTGGCCCATCTCAGCGACGACCCCGCCATGAAGGACGCTTTTTTGAAGGGGCAGGACATCCATACCCGCACCTCGGCGGAGATTTTCGGCGTCCCCATGGAAGACGTTACTTCCGCGATGCGCCGTAGCGCCAAGGCGGTGAATTTCGGCATCGTGTATGGCATCAGCGGGTTTGGGCTGGCCCGCAACATCGGCATCAGCCGTAAAGAAGCGGATGACTTCATTGCCAAATATTTTGAGCGGTACCCGGGGGTCCATGCCTTTATGGACCGCATGGTGGAGCTGGGGCACCGCCGGGGCTATGCGGAAACGCTGTTCCATCGCCGCCGGGGCCTGCCGGAGCTGGTGAACCCCAACCGCAATGTGCGCGCCTTTGGGGAGCGGGCTGCCATGAATGCCCCCGTGCAGGGCACCGCCGCGGACATCATCAAGCTGGCCATGGTGCGCGTGCGGGACAGGCTGCTGGAGGGCGGCTTTGCGGCCCGGCTGATTTTGCAGGTCCATGACGAGCTGGTGGTGGAATGCCCCCTGGGGGAAGTGGAGCCTGTGAAGGCCTTGATCCAGGATGCCATGGAAAACGTGGTGAAGCTGAGCGTCCCCTTGGTGGCGGAGGTCTCCGCGGGGAAAAACTGGTTTGAGGCCCACTGATCCTCATTCCAGCCCTTCACGCGATTTGGAATGAGGATAGGGGCAGCGCCGCAAGAAAGGGAACGCAGCATGTGGACCATTGCCTTGACCGGGGGCATCGCCTGTGGCAAAACCACCGTGGCCGGATGGCTGCGGGAAGCGGGGGCCAGGGTGATCGACGCGGATGCCATCAGCCGGGAACTGACAGCGCCGGGCGGCCCGGCCTTGCCTGCCATTTTGGAGGCCTTTGGGCCTGGGGTGTTCCGGCCGGACGGCACGCTGGACCGGGCTGGGCTGGGGCAGATCGTCTTTGGGAACGAAAGCGCCCGCCGACGCCTGAATGGCATTTTGCATCCCTTGGTGCAGGGCCGCATGAGGGAAGAAATGGAAAAATGCCGCAAAAGTGGCGTCTTAATCGTTGTATTGGATGTGCCCTTGCTGTTTGAGGCAGGCATGGAATACCTGGCGGACAAAGTGATCTGCGTCAGCGCGCCGGAAGCCCTGCAAATCAAGCGTTTGCGGGAAAGGGACGGACTGACGGAGGCCCAGGCCCAGGCCCGGATCCGCAGCCAATGGCCCCTACAGGAAAAGGAACGCCGGGCCGATGGAGTGATCCGTACAGAGGGCCCTCTCCAGGAGGTCCGCCAGCAGACCTTGCAGCTTTACGAAAGCCTTGCGAAAGGAGCTTACAATGATCCGATTGCAACTGAAATACCGAAACAGTGACGATGATTACGCCCCCCTGGATTATAGCTTTGTATCCTCCCAGGCGGAGGGGCAGCGCTGCAGAGAAGGGCAGGCCATTCACCGCAATCCTACGGATGCGGTGGTGCGCCACCGCGCCGTCCCGGACCAGGGGGTGGTGGATGCCTACGGTACCCATGCCAGGCGGCAGGCCCCAACTGAGACGGGACAGGAGCGGGTGCGCCGGGGCTTGCCCTCTCTGGAGGACGGCCCTCCCCCGGTCCAGCGGGTGGCGTACCCGGAAGACGAGCCAACGCCTTCAGCGGCGCCCTCCCAGGAACCGCTTTTTGACCCGCCCGTGGCCCCGGACATACCGGAATGGCTGCGCATCGCGCAACAAAATAACATGCCCGGCCAGGACAGGGCCCCTCAAAGCCCCCAGGTGACTGCCGCCCCCGCGCCACCTCCGCAAACGGACATTTTAGGCAGACCCCTCCGCAGCGCCGGGCCGGGACGGCCTATGGGCGTCATGCCGCAAACCCTGTCGGATTACGAAGAGGCAGGCTATCCGGAGGAATTGTTGCAGCAGCAATATGCCCGGGAGGAGCAGGCCCGTGGGTCGGTGGCGGGCGGCAGGCGGCACGGGGCGCAGGCAGCCGTGCGGCATCAGCATGCCCAGGCGGACCAGGCTGCGCCCAGGGCCCGAAGGACCCTGTCCCCGCAGGAGCCGCGAAGCTCGTACCCCCCCAGCCGGGAAGAAATGGCCCGGCAAAGCGCCCGCCAGGCCCCGGCCTATCAGGAAGCCCCCAGGGACCCGGGCGGGTATGCCCAGGACTATAACGCCCCCTACCAGGCGGGATATGATGATTTTGCGCCCAAGGGATATGAGGGTTTGCAGCCGCCCATGCCAAACGAGGCCTATGACCCCTATGCCCAGCAGGCCTATGAACCTTCCGGGTATGATCCCTACAGCCAGGGGTTTCCCCGCCCGGAAGCTTTTCCTCAAGGGGCTCCCCTCCAGGGGTATCAGCAGAACCCCTATGCGGCGCGGCGAAGCCCAAGGACAAGGCCGGAAGCCTACCCAGACAACGATCCCCAGGAAGCGCCCGCCAAACGTTCCATCCCCTGGCTGGGCATTGGGGCCGTGGCGGTGGTTTTTGTGGCCGTCATGCTGTGGCTGATGCAGATGAGCTTTACCACCAAGACGGGCAATGTGCTTCGGGAGCGGGAGGCGGAGGCGGCCGCGCTGCTGAATAGCCACCCCTACCGCTACCGGGAACTGGTGGAGACCCAATCTCAGGTCAATAACCTGCACCCGGCGTTCATCGCGGCCATCATCCTCAACGAAAGCTCCTTTAACCCGGAGGCGGAAAGCAGCGTGGGGGCCAGGGGGCTGATGCAGATGATGCCCGATACGGCGAAATGGGTTCATGGGAAAATTGACGGGGTGTCGGCCTATAGCTTTGACATGATGTATGACGCCAACGTGAATGTGCGCTATGCCTGTTGGTACATGAACTTTTTAAGCAAAGAGTTTCGGGGGGACCCGATTCTGGTGGCGGCGGCCTTCCACACCGGCCAGGGAGAGGTTCGCAACTGGCTGAATGACTCCCGTTACAGCGAAGACAGCCAGTCCATTGTCTTAGAGGACATGATGGACGGGCCTACCAAAAATTACGTGACCAAGGTGTTAAAAGCCTATGCGGCTTACAAACGTTTATATTACGAAGAAGTGGGGACATGAGCCCCGCCATCCAGGAAGGGCTATGGCCAAGGGAGGAAAGAGGATGAACAAAGGTTTGCGGCGGTGGTTGGCATTTGTCCTGGTGCTTTGCCTGCTGCCCCTTTGGGCGCTGGGGGAAAACGTGGGGGATGTGCTGTTGCTGGGCATCCTGTGCACCCGCACATCGGAGATCAGGCCGCTCAATCCGCTGGAAAGGGACATCGTCAGCGTATACGGAACGATTTATGAGTCCCTGGTCACCATTGACGACAATGGGATTCCCCAGCCGCTGCTGGCGGAAACCTGGTCGGAGACCGGGGGTGGAAAAACCTGGACATTTACCCTGCGGGAAAACGTAACGTTTTCAGACGGAACGCCGCTGCTGGCCTCGGATGTGGTGGCCTCCTGCCAGTATATTTTGGACATGGCCAACAACCCGGACCTGGCCAACAAGGGCTTTTACCAAAACATGCGGTACCTGGTGGACAGCATCAAAGCCTCGGACGACCGCACCGTGGTGGTGAAGGCCAAGCGGAGCTATTTTGGTCTGCTGTATAGCATGACCTTTCCTGTGGTGCCCGCCTCCCAGGTGGACGTCCATAGCCCTTTTGGGACCGGCCCCTATGTGGCGAGCGCTTTCATCCCCGGCGTAGAAATGACCCTGACCGCCAACCCCAAATGGTGGCAGACGGAACCCCAGGTGAAGGAAATCAGGGTGAGCTTTAAGACGAACAATAAAGACCTGATTTCCGATTATGAGTATGGCCGGGTGGATACGGTGTTTACCCGCTCGGTGGCGGCGGCGCAATACAAAAGCGGCATCAACTCGCTGTCCATCGCTTATTCCACGCGGCAGCTGGAAACCTTGCTGATCAACCACCAGGAGTTTCCCCTGGAAAGCCTGAAAGTGCGGCAGGCCATCCGTTACGCCATCAATGTCCCGCTGATCACCCAAAACGTGTATATGGGCATGACCCTGGACGCAGACACCCCCATCCCCTCGGATAGCTGGCTGTACTATGACCAGGAAAACACCTTTGTGTACAACCCGGAGAAGGCGGCGGAGCTGCTGGCGGAAGAGGGCTGGGCGGATACCAACAACGACGGCATTTTGGACAAGGTGGTGGAGGAAGGCATCAAGAACCTGGTGCTGCGCCTGTATGTGTACGAGGACCCGGAAAATGATGTACGATTTGAGACCGCCAATATGATCGCCGACATGCTGAAAACCTTGAAGATCAAGGTCAACGTGACGCCTTTTACCCACGAGGAAGAAAAAGCGAAGCTGGAGGCCGGCGGCTTTGACCTGGCCCTGTGCGCCTTCCAGATGGACGTGGTGCCGGACGCGGGCTTTTTCCTCATCAAGGGCAACCAGCAAAATTACTGCCGCTATGTGAGCAGCGACATGACCAGCCTGTTTAACACCCTGCGCACCAACCAGGACCGCAACGACTTTGCCTATACGTCCCAGGCCATTCAGCAGCAATTTGCGGCGGATGTGCCCTTCATTTGCCTGTTTTACCGCACGGGGGCCATCCTGACCCGCAAAATGTTTTCTACAGTGCGCTCCATACGCGAGATGGAGCTGCTGCGCGGCATAGAAGCCTTTGGGCGCTAGGAGGAAGACCATGCAAAGGCCGGACGGTTTTTTTCGGCGGGGGATCTGCTTGCTGCTGGCCCTGGGGCTGGTGACCGGAACAGGGGCCGGGGCGGAAACCGGAACGGAAGCTCCAGCGTCTGGGGGGGGGGAGAGCGCCCTCTATGCCATTTCCGATGTGTCTGAAACAGAGCTGGCGGGAGAAGCCCGGATGGAAGCCCCCCCAGGGCCGGAGTTTGTGCCCTGGCTGCTGGAGGTGGCCGCCAAGGAGCTGGGCTACCAGGAGGGAGCGCAAAGCTACACCAAATACGGGGAATGGGCAGGAGACGCCCATGCGGAGTGGTGCGCTGAGTATCTCTGCTGGAGCGTGGCCCAGGTGGACCGGCAGAAGGGCACCCAGCTGCTGGACCAGGTCTACCCCAATTACAGCGGCCAGAACACCGGGCGGGACTGGTTCATTGCCAGGGGGCGGTTTGTATACCGCAAGGGAAACTGCCCCGGTTGGGGCTACCAGTGGCTACTGGGGGAAGATCAGCTGATGAAGAAAAATGACTACATCCCCCGGCCGGGGGACTGGGTGTTTTTTAGCTATAACGAGGCGGGGGACACTGAGCATGTGGCCATGGTGGAGTATTGCGCCCGGGACAACCAGGGCGAGGTGGTCCTCCATGTGCTGGAAGGCAACAATCCCTCTCAGGTGCAGCGCAACGCCTACCGGCTCAACAACAGTCAGGTGCTGGGCTTTGGCATTTCCCAGGAGCTGGTGGGTACCACCATGCGCGGCGGCAACCGGGGAGACCCGGTGCGGTGGTTGCAGGAGAGCCTAAACCAGTTGGGGTTTTTGGAGCCCCAGCACATCACCGGCGCCTTTGGCGGCAATACCAAAAATGCCGTGGCGGCCTTTCAGCAGACTTTGGGGGGGAAAACAGCCACAGGCATCGCGGACATGCAGACCCAAAACGCGCTGCGGGCCGCTCTGGCGGAAAAGGAATACAATACCCCGGACAATTGGCTGGTGACAGAGTAAAAAAACCGGATACGCAAAGTGGAAACCAAGCGCAAGGCCTCTGTCAGCAGGGGCCTTGCGTCCTGTTACAATTGTCAAATTCTCCCCTGGTACGGCCGCCCGCTGTACGAATCGGCCTAAATGGTGTACAATATTTTTATGTGCGCGGTACAGGCAGGTAACGCGGTGAAAAAATAGCGTGGGGCTGCAATGCCGCCGCTTCTAGCACAGCATGGAGGGGGAAGCATGAGGGGCAGGCGCTGGATTGGGCTTCTGCTGGCCGTAGGGCTGGCAGTGAGTTATGCCCATCAGCCAGTGGCCCTGGCCAGCGGCGACGCGGTGGATACGGACTTTGCGCAGGCGCTCGTCAGCCTGGAGGGGCGTGACGAGAGGGCTTTGCTCATTGGCGTGGATGAATTTGTATCCAGGCCCAGCGCCTATCCTTCCTCCACCAACAACGTCTACGCCATGCAGGAGACCTTTCAGGCGGCCAGCAAACCGCTGGAAGTGCTGCTGATTCCAGAGGAGCCTGTCACCGATGCCGAGACGCTGACCGCGCTGATCCAAAGCACCTTTGTGGCGGCGGATGAGGACGATGTGAGCTATTTGTATATGAGCACCCATGGGGTCTATAGCCCGGCGGAGGACCCGGAACCGGCGCTGCTGTTAAGCGACGGGGTGGTGGAAGGGCGCATCACGGCGGCGGAGCTGGAAGCGGCTTTCGACGGCATTAAGGGCACCAAGGTCCTTTGGCTGGACGCGTGCAACAGCGGGGCCTTCATCGGCAAGGGACAGGCCATCCCGCCGGAAAATGTGCATTTTTTGGGGAAGGATTTTAAGGTGCTCACCAGCTCCGGCGCGTTGGAGGAAAGCTGGTACTGGAGCGCCGCTGATATGGACGCCCAGGGGCTAAGGCGGCAGCTTCGGCCCCAGGGCAATTTCTACTTTACCCAGGCTTTGAGCCAAAGCCTTAGCCCCCGGTATGCCTACCCGGCGGACGGTAACCGGGATGGGCTGGTCACTCTTTCGGAGCTCTATGATTATTTGCTGCAAAACCACGCCGCCTCCACCCCCCAGGCGTACCCCCAGCAAGACAGCTTTGTGGTGTTCCACTATGACCGGGAGGCACCTTTGCCCACGGGGTTGCGGCGTTCTCCCATTTTGGACGTGACGTTTTCCGGCAGCGTGCTGGACCAAAAAAATCAAAGCGTGACGCTGGAATACATTGCCACGCGGCCTGTGCGGGTGGCGTACCAGATCGTCTACCAGCGGGACAACAAATGGCGCTTTGATGAGGCGCAGCTGCTGTTTGACGACGTGGAGCGGTTTACCGCCTTTGGGGACCAGCAAGGCGCGGTTTCTGCGGGTCGCAAGGTGCGCACCCTCTCCCTGAAATTAGGGAATGGGAATACCTACGGGTACGTGATGGTGCAGCTGGTGTCCATCGACCAAGGAAGGCTGACGGTCCATACCGGAAGGGTGCTTTGCGTGCCTCCGGAACAGGGGGATTTGAAGCTGGCAGTGAAAACCAAGCCCCGCTACTTCGAGGGGGATTTGCAGGAGTTGAGCATCTTTGTGGAGCATGCCTTTCCCTGCGCGCTGTCCGTGGCCATTGTGAACGAAAGGGACGAAGTGGTCCGGCGGCTCAGCCACCGCCGCAGCACCCGGCCCACCCAGCAGGACCCGCCCGGCAGCCTTTTCTACTGGGACGGCACCGACAAAAACGGCAACCTCTTATCACCGGGAACCTACCGGGTCCGCGCCTCCGGCGCGATGAACGATTTGACCTTTACGGTGATGTCGGATCCGGTGGAGATTGGCGAACTTCCCATTTGACTTTGCCGTTTGGATTGGGTAATATGGAAAAAACAGGCGTCGGCTTGCCGTCGGCCTGCGTTTTGGAGGAAGAGGTATGCCAAACAAATTGATGGTTGTGATTCCTTGTTATAATGAGGAAGATGTGTTGCCCGAAACGTCCAAACGGCTGGTGGAAAAAATGGCCGACTTGGTGAAAAAAGGGCTTTGTCACGGGGACAGCCGGGTGCTGCTGGTGGACGATGGCAGCAAGGACAAGACCTGGGAAATGATCCAGGCGCTTCACAAGGAGAACCCTCTTTTTGAAGGGTTGAAGCTGAGCCGGAACCGGGGGCATCAAAACGCGCTGCTGGCCGGGCTGATGACCGCCAAGGAGCACTGCGATTTTTCCATTTCCATGGACGCGGATTTGCAGGATGACATGGATGCCATGGACCGCTTTATTGAAGAATACCAAAAGGGCTGCGATGTGGTGTACGGCGTGCGCAACAAACGGGACACGGACACGTTTTTCAAAAAGAGCACCGCTTTGTTCTTTTACAAGCTGATGAAGGGCCTGGGGGTGGACATCACCTTCAACCATGCGGATTACCGGCTGATGAGCCGCCGCGCCCTTTGCGGGCTTTCGCAGTTTCGGGAGGTCAACCTGTTTTTGCGGGGCTTGGCCCCTCTGGTGGGCTACCAAAGCGGCTATGTCTATTATGACCGTGGGGAGCGCTTTGCCGGGGAAAGCAAGTATCCCTTCAAAAAAATGCTGGCCTTTGCCATTGATGGCATCACCAGCTTTTCCGTGAAGCCCCTGCGGCTGATTACCAGCATCGGTGTGGTGGTGTTTGTGGCCTCTTTGGCCATGCTGCTGTACACCTTCATCGCCTTTGTGGCAGGGCGGGCCGTTACCGGCTGGACCAGCACACTGGCCTCCATTTGGATGATCGGTGGCATTCAATTATTGTCCTTGGGCATTATCGGGGAATATGTGGGCAAAATTTATAACGAAAGCAAGCGCCGCCCCCGCTTCATCATTGACCGGTATATCAATGAAGAGGGCAATGATCCGGTGGTGGATTCATAAGAATATCCCGATATATGAAAATCCCCTGGTGCCATGAATGGATGGCCCAGGGGATTTTGTTGTTTTCCTGACGCTTCCTATGGAGAATGGATAAGCCCTGCATTACCACTCCGGCTCTGCTTCCAACCCTTGCAACGCTTCTCCCGCCTGGTGAACAAAGGTCTCCAACGTCTCCTCCCGCTGGGCCTGGGGCAGAGAAAGAAAGCCATGGATCAGACCGCGAAGAGAGCCCCATCGTTCGGCGTGGCTCTTCTCCAAATCCTCTAGATGGATTTTGAGCAGGTCCAGCTGCACTTTCAGGCGGTCTGCCTCCCGGCGTGCCTCCAGCCACCTGCCGGTGGCATCCTCCTGCTGCGGGCCTTCTTCTCCCAGGGGGAAATCCATTTCATAGGCGGGCGCTTCCTCCCGCAGATCCGTCACAGTAATGGCCAAGTCTTGGGAAGGCGCGGCGAAGGAGTTGCCGGGGGCCTGCATAGAAAATTCCTGGGTCTGCGCCCTCCTGGCCTGCTGCTCCGCCCGCTTTGTCCGCTCCAGCAACAGCAATAGCCTTTCCAGCAACAGAGAAAGGGAATCATCGTCCACTTCCTGGCTGAGGCGGGAGGCCTCCTCAAAGAGGGAAGCCAGATGGCGGCCCCCCGTTGGACGGCGCAGGGTAAAGCTCTGGGTGGGGCAGGGCTTGCCCTCTGCCCGAAGGCTTTGGGCGATGGCCTCCAGCATTTCCGGCTTGTTTTTCAAGATGGAGCGGTACTTGTTCTGGTAGCGCAGCATCAGGGCGCGGTCCCCTTTGGCCATTTGGGTCACGCAGGCCCGCACACTGTCGCCGTTGCCCCTGGCGATCAGCACCGTGCGAAGTAGGCTATGCAATTCGTCCTGGTCAAAGGTGCGGAAGGGCGCCTTGCGTTGCCCTGTGTCTGGAAGTTCCCGAACCCGGGCATAATAGAAGTTGCGGATGCTGTTGGGCTTGCGGTGCAAGGTTTGGGCCACGTCCGCAAAGACATCGCGCAGGGGGCGTCCGTTCTGGGCGGATTCCTGCACAGCCTGAAACAGCAGCCGGACTTCTTCTTCCCGCCAACCACTGTGGGAATGAACCAAGGGAGTTTGTGTCATACTCATCGCCTCCGAAGAATGCTATTCTTGTATGGGAATAGTATGGTAGCCTTGTGGGAGTTTATACAGCATCTGGGGGGCGGCAGAAAAAAGAACGGAATTAGCGCAAGCGCAGCAAGGTCTCCGCCGGGTCCACCCGGCGGGTAAATCCATCCAGGCAAAGGGAAAGGATTTCTTGGGGCGTATGTTCAAAAGCGTTGGGAAACAAAAGCATGGCGCGATAGGACGCGGCCAGGGCTGCGGTGAGGCCGTCCTGGAAAAAGGGCGTGGCCGCTGAGGAAACGGGCAGAAGGCCATGGATTACCAAGTCGTTCTGGGCCTCCGGGGACAAGAGATGGCGCAGCAGGCCCTGGGCGGCGGGGCTGTCCCTGCAAAGGCCCAGAAGCAACAGGTTTTCGGTGGCGGCCGGGGTCATGGGAAAGGCGGCCAGGTCCTGTCCGGCTGCCACAGCCCGGCGATAGGCTGCCAGGGACAGCACCCGGGCGGAAGGCGCGGGGGGCGGGGTCTTTTTGGGCGCGCCCCGGCCAGGGGAAGGGCTGGTGGCCGCTGGGCTGCCGACCGACTGGGTGAGGGAGGCTACCAAGGCTTCGCGCAAGCTGCTGGGGCACATGGACAAAAGCTGCTGGAGGGCAAATCCTTGGGGCTTTGCCAGCGCACCGGGAGAGACAAGGCTTTTCCAGGGCAATTGAGAGGCGTCGGGCGTTTGCATATCCTGCAAAGGGATGCCCTGACCCGGCGGAGGGGTCATGGAAAAAAGAGAGCTTTGGCTGGGGGCGGGGGTTCCTTGCGGCATGGGCAGCAAGGCCGTGGGCACGGCCAGCACGGAGGGCGCAAACCAGAGGGGCAGCGCGTATTGGGCGCCGCCGCTTTGGCCCGCGGCCAGCACATCAGCGGATAGGTCCCCTTCCATGGCCAGGGGCAGAAGCCGTCGGCTCGGTTCGGCCAGCGCCCCGGGGGCAAACAGCACCAGGTCCGGCGGAACCGCCTGGTCGGCCAAAAATTCCTGGGCATCCGCCCGGCGCAAGTATACGTGCACCCCGGGGTTCTTCTTTTCAAACAAAGCCAGTTGCGCTTGCAAATGCGCCCCGGAATCGGTGGGGTCCGGCAGGAGCCATACCACCAACGTTTCCATCTTGGCTGGGCGCAGCCGTTGGGCCATGCGCTGGTCTTGCCGGCCAGAAAGGGTGGTAAAAAGAGAAGGTAAGGCCAGGAGCAGCGCCGCGGTGAGCAGCAGGCAGCCAAGGACGGTGGTTCGGCGGTTCGTGGGGAGTCCCCCTTTCGGCCCCGGACGGGGAGATTTCTGCTCTGCGGTTATTTCAGGCTATGCGGCACGCAAGAAGGACTTGCCTGTGGAAATGGTTAAAAACGGGCCCGATTGCAAAGTATGGGAAATTCCTCTATAATAGGCAAGAAAAGGGAACCCTGTTTTGTACGGGCAAAGTACTAGGAAAGGGGCTTTACCATGAATTACCAACAGAATTATGAGGCATGGCTGAAGGATTTCGCCAGCGATGAAGCCATGGAAGCAGAACTTACCTCCATCGCGGGGGATGAAAAAGAAATAGAGGACCGGTTTTACAAAAATCTAAGCTTTGGCACCGGCGGCATGCGCGGGGTGCTGGGCGCGGGCATGAACCGGATGAACCTGTACACGGTGCGCCGCGCCACCCAGGGCCTGGCGAATTTTCTGCTGGCGGACAAGGGCAATGCCCAGCGGGGCGTGGTCATCGCCTATGACAGCCGCCGCATGAGCCAGGAGTTTGCCAAGGAAACCGCCCTGGTGCTGTGCGCCAATGGTGTACAGGCCTACCTGTTTGACGCGCTGCGGCCTGTGGCGCTGCTGTCCTTTGGCGTAAGGCATTTGAAGGCTGCGGCGGGCGTGGTCATCACCGCCAGCCATAATCCATCAAAATACAACGGATATAAGGTCTACGGCGAGGACGGGGCGCAGCTGGGGCCGGAAATGGCCGATGCGGTGACCGCCGCCATTGACGCGCTGAGCTTTACCGCCGCCAAGAGGATGGAGGAAAGCGAAGCCCTTGAAAAGGGCCTCCTCAAAATCATCGGCGACAAAGAGGTGGACGATGAATACATCCGCCGGGTGAAAGGCCTGTGCATCAACCCCCAGGTCCTTGCGGAAGCTGGGAAAAACCTAAAGATTGTTTACACGCCCCTGCACGGCAGCGGCAATGTGCCGGTGCGCCGTATCCTTCGCGAGATCGGCATCACCAACGTCAGCGTGGTGAAGGAGCAGGAAGCGCCGGACCCCAATTTTTCCACCGTCAAAGTGCCCAATCCCGAGGACCCCGATGCCTTCACCCTGGCCATTGCCCTGGCCAACCAGGTGGGCGCGGACGCCATTTTTGGCACGGACCCGGATTGCGACCGCCTGGGCGTGGCTGTGCGGGAAAAAAACGGCGCGTTCCGTCTGCTGACGGGCAACCAGATCGGCTGCCTGATGCTCTACTATATCCTCAGCAGCAAAAAGGCCCAGGGGAACTTGCCGGAAAACGGAGCGGCGGTGAAAAGCATCGTGTCCACAGAGCTGGCCCGGGCCATCTGCCAGCATTTTGGCGTGGCCCTGTACGACACGCTGACAGGCTTCAAATTCATCGGGGAAAAAATTCAGCAGTTTGAGGACAGCGGCAAGCATACCTTCCTGTTTGGGTTTGAGGAAAGCTACGGCTATTTAAGCAGTACCTTTGTGCGGGACAAGGACGGGGTGAATGCCTCGCTGCTGATTGCCGAGGCCGCCACCTATTACAGCACCCAGGGAAAGACCCTTTGTGACGTGATGGAGGAGATTTTTGAAACCTTCGGCTTCTATTTGGAATTTGTGGACGCCACAACCCTGCCCGGCATTGACGGCCTGAAGGTGATGGCGGAAACCATGGCCCGCATTCGTAGCAACCCGCCCAAGGAAATCGGCGGCATTCCGGTGCTTCGGGTGTTGGATTTTATGAGCCAGGTAGAAACCGACGTGAAAAGCGGGGACAAGCAGCCCATGGACTACCCCCAAAGCGATGTGCTGTACTTTGCCATGGAGGGCGGGCACTTTGTGTGCGTGCGCCCCAGCGGCACAGAGCCCAAGATTAAGCTGTATGTGAACGCCAACGACAAAAGTGAAACAAAGGCCAAGGAGCTGCTGGCCCACTTGAAGAAGGAAGCGGAGAAGCTGCTGCAGTAGGCGAAGAACGTTAAAAACTAACAAAACCGGGCGGTTGCGAAAATGTGCAACCGCCCGGTTTTGCCTGGGCTTGTGGCGAGAACTGTCAAGCGCTGGGCGAAGGCAGCGCGGCCAGATAGGCGGAAAGCCGGGCCACATCCCCATCCTGGAAGCAGTAGCCTGCCATGCCCACGGCCTGGGCCCCATCGGTGTTCTGCTGCCGGTCATCCACAAACAGGCATTCCTCTGCCGCCAGGTCATATTTTTGCAACAGCCGTTCATAGATGGCGGCCTTGGGTTTCAGCACTTTTTCCTCACAGGAGAGGACCCTTCCGTCAAACAGCGAGATGCCGGGAATTTTGTGCTGGTATTCATAAAAGCGCACCCCCACGTTGGACAGCAGAAAAATATGGAAGCCACGGGCGTGGAGGGCTTGCACCAAAGCTTCCATCTGTGGCATGGGGGTGCAGCCGTCGCTGGGATAGTCCCCGAAGATCAGGGCGGCGGCCTCCCGCTGGGCCTGGGTCGCCAGGCGGGATTGTACCAAAGCCAGCATCTCATCTTCGGGGATGAGGCCGGCGTCCAGCTGGTTCTCCCATTCCGGGCACCGGAAAAGGGTTTCCAGAATGGCCTGGGCGTCCTCCGGGGTGGCGGCCAGCCGCTGGCAGGTGCGCTGCGGGGCATAGTCCAGCAGCACGCCGCCCATGTCAAACACGATATTTCGGATCATGGTGCAGTCTCCTTTGTACATAGAATCAAAAAGGGAACAAAAAAGCGGCTAGGCGGTTTTGCGTCCCAGAACCTTGGCCAGAAGCCGGGTGCCCTGCCCCTGCAAATAGCCGTATTCCGGCATCTTGTGCAGCGCCAGCCAAAAAACCGCATTGGGCGCCAGCAGGCACAGCCCAATCATGACCAGGAACCCTCCCGGGGTGACGGTGGGGAACAGCCAGGCCCCCAGCGCCCGCAGCCCCGCCCCGCAGGCAATGGACAGCGCCATCATCAGGCCGGTTTGGAGAAAGTAGCCTTTGACGCTGGTTTCCAAGGCGTAGTGGTGCACCATCCAGGGGTCAAACCACCAGGTGGTAACCAGGCGGCTGACGATGGTGGCGGCCAGCACCCCGGCAATGCCCCAAAGATGCACCCACCAGAGGCTAAAAAGGATGTTCAGCCCGGCGGAAAAAATGGGCCGGAACCGCCCCTGCCAAAAAAGGCCGCAGGCATCCTTGTGCATGATGGTGTTCTCCAGCAGGCCGCTGGTCAAAAAATTCAGCGCGATGATGGGCACTACAAAGGGATCGGCAAACACCCAATGGGCGCCAAAAAACAAGGTGACAAAGGGGTCCAGCAGCACGAAGAGACAAACGGCGGCAAAGCCGTACAGCCAGCCGTCCAGCAGGTTTAGGCAGCGGAACACGAACCGGCGGCGCTCCAGGTCCCCGGTGACGTGCAAATTCCCCACGCTGGCGGTAAAGCTTTGAAACAGCAGAGTGAGCAGGGTGGCCACGGCAGTGATCACCAGCAGGTAGTTGCGGTAGAGGCCAATGATGGCAAAGCCAATGAACTTGCCCAGCACCAGGTTGT
This sequence comes from Eubacteriales bacterium, assembly GCA_031549415.1. GTDB lineage: Bacteria > Bacillota > Clostridia > Christensenellales > Aristaeellaceae > Limiplasma. Next base: position 126,125 of record JAVBPU010000007.1, read on the forward strand.
CCGTGGCGCTCAAGACTGTGCCGCTCAGCCGGTACAGGCTCAGCCCGAACAGGTTTTTGAAAATGCCCTTGCGCTCCGCCCTGGGCAGGGCGACTTCGTCCTCTTCTTCCGGCAGGGGTTTCGCGATGTGCCGCAGGTAGGGGTAGGCCCGGTCGGCGCTGCGGGCGATGAGCAAGTTTTTGACGATGGCAGCTACGGCATAAACCGCCACATAGGCATAGTAATTATGCAGCAACACCAGGGCCAGAATCTGCAGCAGGGAGGACAGCGCTGCCACCACCAGAGAAATGATGTGAATGCGGGACTGCCGCTGGTCCGCCGTAAAAATGGCGGCCTTGTAGCCATAAAACAAGTAGCTGAAAACCGATTGGGCCAGAAAGAACAAATACACCACCGGGAGGCTGACCAGCGTCGTCTGCTTGTTCACCAGCACAGGCAAGAAGGGCAATAACAAGAGGCCCAGGCCCAGCACCGTCAGGCCTACGTATAAATAGGCCTTGCGCAGCAGGCGCAGTGTGGCGCGGATGCGGGGTGTGTTTTGCGTGGCCAGCGGCTTATACAGGCTGACCACAATGGCAGTGCCAATACCCAGCTCACTGATGCTCAGCACGGACAGGATGTTGGAGAACCAACCGGAGATGCCCAGGTATTCCTCATTCAAGGTGCGGACGAACACCATCTGCACCACAAAGGTCAGCGCCATGGACAGCATCTGGCACAGGCTGCCCACCATGGCGTTGCGGGAGCTGTTCTGGGTCCGGCTCTGGGGGGCGGGGCTCATGGGCGCACCTCCCTTGCGGGGGCTTCCGCTGGCAGGCGGAGCAGCTCCCGGGTCAGGTTTTCCAGGATGGCATCGTGGTCCTCCCGGATCAGATGGTCTTTGGCGGCCAGCAGGAAGGGGTCCACCGGGGCGCACCGCACGGTATCCAGCAGGAATTTCAGCTCATCCGGGCTTTCCAGGGTGGGCAGCACCTGCCGGGCCTGGGCGGTGAGGCTATGCTTCCACACCATGCCATCGGGATAGGGGCTGAAAATGAGCTTGCGCCCAGCCAGAATGGCGCTTTCCGCCAGGCTGCTAAAATCGGAGATCACAATGTCGCAGGCCACCAAAAAAGGCAGGAAGTCCTCCTTTGGGCTGCGCACCAGCATGCCCCGCGCCCGCTGGGCTTCCACCAGCGGGCCCATGGGGAGGAGGGACGGGTCGTAGGGGGCATATTCATTGGGGTGGATGCTGAACAGAAACTGGTATCCGCTGCCAAGCAAGCTCTGGCAGGCGTCAAAGATTCCCTCCCCCAGGACGTGGAACAGGCTGTTTTCCCGCCAGGTGCCAAAGAGGCCCACCAGGCAGGTGTCCGGGGCCACGCCCAGCAGACGGCGGTATTCCTGGCGGCGCTTTAAGGCCACTTGGGTTTCCGCGGCAAACTTAAAGCCTGTGTGGACCAAGGTGGCGGCCATATCCGGGTCGGACTTTTGCAGGGCTTCCAAAATCAGGGCGTTGCTTTCGCACATCTTGGTGAACTTGGGCTTGCCATCCTCCCCCCGGGCATACGCGCCGTAGCAGTACAGGGTTTCGCCATTGTCCATGGAGATGATGTGCAGGCCGTGGTTCACGTAAAGAATGGGAACCATTTTCCGGGTGAAGCTGGCGGGAGTGCGCAGATCCGCGCAGACGATCAAGTCCCAGGCGTGGAGGCCCGGATGGGGGCACAGGGGGATGTGATTTTTGAGGATGAACTGCTGAAACTCGTTCTTGGGGTCCTCTGTGGCGGGGAAATTGGGGTCGCAAAGAAAAAAGCGGTAGGGGCCACGGCCCAGCAGCGGGGCCGCGTACCGCTGAATGTGCGAGGTCATGGCATTGTTGTTGACGTACAGCAGAATGTGCTTTTGGCGGGTCAGGCCATAGCGCAGGCGGGGGAAAAGCCGGTAGTACAGGTTGCGCACGGGCCGAAGCAGCGCCTTTCCAAGGGCGAGGCATTTTTGCATCATGCGGTTCCCCCGGTTTCCGCCTGGTAATGCCGTACCAAGGCCGCAGCGGTGGCCTGCAAGGGATCATGCAGGGTGACGGACAGCTCCTTTTGCCGGGGGCCCAGGGCATCCCGGAGGATGGGGAACTCCGTGCAGCCCAGCACCACCTGGGGGCAGGGCTGGCCGTTCACCAGGGCCAGGAATTGGGTGAGGGTGGCGTCGTCCAGGGTGTTTTGTTTCACCGCTTCAATCAGCGTCCGGAGCAGGGGATAGGTTTCCGGCCCGGCACTGCGCACGGCAACGCCATACTCCGCCAGAATTTGCGGGTAAATGCCGGTGTCCAGGGTGCCCTCCGTGGCGATGAGGCTGACCTGGGAGATTCCCTGGGCCTGCAGGCTTTCGCCCAACAGGCGGATGATGTGGCGTACCGTAAAGGGCTTGTTTCCGCACAGCTTTTGGGCCAGGGGCAGGGCTTCCGGCAAGAACACATGGGAGGTGTTGCAGCACAGCACCAGATCTGTGCAGCCCAGGCCCACCAACCCGGCCATGTGGGAGGCCAGCAGACGGACCAGCGCCTCCCGCTGTTCCCCATACAGGATGGCGCGTACCCGGCTGGGCATTTGGCAGGCGTTATCCACCACCATTCGGGGCCTATCCCATTCCTTTTCGGCAGGGAAGGCCCGCACAAGGGAAGAAAAAAAGGCAGCCGTGGCCAGGGAGCCCATGCCCCCCACAATGCCAATGGCGTCTTTTCCTAGCTGGATGCGGTTCATAAAAGGGCTCCTTTAAAAAGGTGCTTTTTCCGCCAGGGCCAGGTCCTGGGCGTCGTCCACCTCGTACCAGCGGCTGGCGGGGATGCGCAGCACCCGGATGTCGTTGTTTCCGTAGTAAATCAGCCCGCCGATGACCAGCTCATAATAGCTGTTCACCCCCTGGGTCTTCACGTACATGTCTAGGTTGGGCATCAGCACGTCCACCGCGAAGGATTTGGAAAAGCGGTAGGCGTTTACGGTTTTCAGCGCCTGGGAATAATCGAAGCCCGCCTCCTGGTCCCGCTTGATCACCAAAGAAGTGCAGCGGTCCTGCGCATCGGCGAAAACCACGGAGCCATTCATGGTGGCGGCATCGTAAGGGCTGACCAGAATGCCGCAATCTCCCTGCCCGCGCAGCAAGGTCTCAATCAGATCCTGGGTGTAGTAAATGTCACATTCCAGCAGCAGGCAGGCTTCCTTTACATAGGGTCTGGCCAGGGCCAGAGAATAGACGTTGTTGGTGCTGTCATACAGCGGGTTTTCCACATAGGTGATGGCCAGGCTTTGATACTGGTCGCCCACCGCAGTCATGATGTCCTGCTTCCGGTGGCCCACCACCAAAATGACCTCGGTAATCTCCTGGGTTTTGGCCAGGCACTCCAGGGCGTGCAGCAGCAAGGGGGTACCCTTCACGGGGACCAGGGCCTTGGGCAAAGTGTCGGTCAAGGGACGAAGGCGCTTGCCAAAGCCGGCGGCTAAAATAATGGCTTGCATAGAGTGGTCCTTTCCGCTGCCTGGGCTGGGCCCGGACAACTTGTCTTTTAGTATAGCAGAGAAAGGCATGGCTTTCAAGCAAGGTGGACCGCTTGCCCTGGCTGCTCCCGGCCTTGACAAGCCTCTCCGGCCGTGGTACGCTACCCCTGCAAACCAGGCGGCCAAACGATCGCGTGGCATAGGCCATGAGGAAAGTCCGAGCATCGCAGGGCAGGGTGCCGGTTAATGACCGGTGAAGGCGACTTCAAGGAAAGTGCAACAGAAAGAAACCGCCCGGCTGGGAGACGGGACGCCGCGCAAGCGGCGGGACGTCCCCCGCAAGGTAAGGATGGAAAGGCGAGGTAAGAGCTCACCCGCGGCTTGGCGACAAGCAGGCGCTGTAAACCCCACCCGATGCAAGATCCGAACGAGGCGATACGGCTGCCCGCCGTGCCTCAAGGAGATCGCAGGAGCTGTGTGGCAACACACAGCCTAGATAGATGATCGTTCAACGACAGAACTCGGCTTACGACCGCACTGGAGCCAATGAGAAGCGGCGCGCAACTGCGACGCCGCTTTTTGGTATCCTTACATACGCGGTAAAGAAGCGTCACGCCCCGGCTTCCGGCCGGTATTCCAGGATGTCTCCGGGCTGGCAATCCAGCACCTCGCAGATTTTTTCCAGGGTGGAAAAACGGATGGCCTTGGCCTTGCTGTTTTTCAAAATAGAGATGTTGGCCATGGTGATGCCCACCTTTTGGGAGAGCTCCGTAACGCTCATTTTGCGCCGGGCCATCATTACGTCAATATTGACAATGAGCATATCGTCACCTCACACCGTCAGGTCCACTTCCTGCTTGAGTTCCGCCGCCTGTTCAATCAGCTTGGACAGCGCGAAACACACAATGGAAGCGGACAGACCCACAAAAGCGATACAGAGCGAGCTGATGAAAAACACCATATCGGCCAAAAACGGCAGGCGCAGCAAAACGAACAGGAAGAACGCCGCCAGCATGGCCACATCCACCAGGGCCAAGCGGCAAGCCAGCTGCAGCCGCTTTGCGTTTTTTTCGCAGAAGGAGTTGTCCTGGGCGATGGTGGAAAACACTTGCCAAGCAAGGCCCAGGCAGAGGTACACGGGAACAAAGGAAAGGTTGATGTACGCCAAAATCGGCAGAAACAGCGGGCCGATTTCCGGCGCAAAGCGCTGAAGGAACCGGAAATGGGCGGGAACAATGTAAAGCCCGGCAAAAAGGAACACGGAGCCAATAAACAGCGCTACCAATTTGAGCAAGGAAGAGATAACCTGCTTGTTCATCGGAAACACTCCTTTGGGGACGGGCAAAAAGGATGCCCAGCTTGGCTCCCAGTATAGCATAGTTTTTTGTGAAAAACAATGGATTTTTATCACTGTTCAATTATTTTTTATTGAAAAACGATAAAAAAGTGTTGATTCTCAGAAGGAGTTGTGCTATGATGCCTGTAATCAGCCACCCAGCAATGAACGGAGGAAAAGAGATGCAACAGCTTACGCAAAAGCAAGACCAGCCGTCACAAAGCACGCAAAACGAACCGGCTGGAACGGCGTTTCCCAAGGCGAAGAGAAAAGAATGGCTCCTGTTGGCGCTGCTGTTTCTGTGGGGGTATTTGTTTGTGAGCAACCCGCCCATGGTATCCCTGGGCATCAGCGTGACGCTCTTTGAGCTAAGCGCGGTAGGCCTTATGGCCTTGTACCTGCACGTCTGCGGCCAGCAGCCCCTCAAGACCAGCTGGCCGTACCTGGGGATGCTGGGTCTTTCCGCCCTGAGCTTCAGCTTCTTTGAAAACAGCGGCTTTCAGGGACCTCTGTTCCTGCTGCAATTCCCGCTGTTTGCGGGATGGCTTTTGCATGCTTCGCAGGAAAGGCCGCTAACCGCCTGGGATTTGTGGGACAGCTTCACCCTATTGGCGGCCAAGCCCTTTTCGCACCTGGCACAGAAATGGAATGCTTTGGCGGTCCAGAGCAGAGAGAAGAAGAAAACCCAAAGCATTTTGCTGGGGGTGCTGATCACCTTGCCGGTGCTGGCGGTGGCCACGGCGCTGCTGATGGGCGCGGACGAGCGTTTTGCCGATATTGTAAGCCGCTTGGGGGGACAGCTGGGTGACAACCTGGGAGAGTTGCTGCTACGGGTAATCCCTGCGGCCATCATCGGCCTGTATTTGTTTTCCATGGCGCTGAGCGCCGCCTTTGGCAAAAGGGCGGAGCGGCAGGGGGTCAAAATGACCATCAGCCCCATCACCATGGGCATTTTACTGGCGGCGCTGTGCCTTTTGTACGTAGCCTTTTTGGGGCTGCAGGCGGAAACCTTGAGCCAGGCATGGGCCGAGCAAAGCGGCAGCGCCGCTATGTACAGCCAGATGGCCCGGGGCGGGTTCTTTGAGCTGTGCGCCGTCTGCTTGCTCAACCTGGGGGTTTTCCTGTGCGTGCACTATCTGGTGAGGGAGGAAATGCCTCTGCGGCGCGTCGCGCTGACGGTTTTGGCGGCGCTGACGCTGCTCATCATTGTGACGGCCATGCTGAAAATGGCCGCGTATATGGACCTGTATGGGTTTACGCTGCTGCGGGTGCAGACCAGCTGGTTTATGGCCTCGCTGTTCCTGGCTTTCTGCGTGCTGATCGCGGCCCAGTGGACCCGGCTGAAACCCTTCCGGTGGATCGCGGCCTTTTGCGCGGTGTCTGTGCTGATCGCTTCCTATGCGAATATTGGCGGGCGGGTGGCCCAGGGGAATGTGGACCGGTATCTGGCGGGAACGTTGGCGGCCTTTGATGTGGATGAATACCGGAGCTTTCCTTATGAGGCTGCGCCGCACCTGATCCGGTTGGAGAGGGAAACCGTTGACCCGGAGGTGAAGCTTTCTACCCAGCGGTTTTTGGCCACCATGGCGGACTGGCAAAACGGCGGATGGGCCACCCGGACGGTGCAGGCCATGCTGGCGGAGCAACAGGTAGAAGAAGCAGTGGCGGGCAAGAACTGGCCCAAAGAAAGCCGGTAAACAGCATTTTGCCTTGCGCAGTTTTTGAGGCTCGCCTTGGCGGCAGTTGCATTCTTCCAAAGGCTATGCTATAATGCTGCCAACTTGGGGCTTGCCCCGAGGGCGATGACGAAGAACAAAGCCCGGTCTACATCCCTTGGCAAGAGAAGGCGGCACGCGCAGGCGGGCTGGAAGCCGCCACAGGGGCTGCGGGAAATTCGCTTCCGAGCCTTTCTGTTGAAGGCGGGCGCAGGCCCGGCGGTAGGCGGAAACGGGTCACCTCCGATACGGGGTGAACACTAGCAGGGGTGCGCCCCGTAGGGTGGTATAGCGAAGCAAGCCTTCGTCCCGTTATGAGGGGCGAAGGCTTTTTTGGTAGGAGGGAAAGGACATGGCGATTGCGGAAACCTTGCAAGACATTCAAAACCAAGTGGCCAGCGAGCTGCCGGGCATCACCGGCACAGCGGGATTAGAAGCCCTGCGCCAGCGCGTGCTGGGCAAAAAGGGCGAGCTCACCGCGCTGATGAAAACCCTGGGCAGCCTGAGCCCGGAGGAGCGGCCCCAGGTGGGCGCGCAGATCAACCAGACGCGGGAGTGGGTCACCACCCGGCTGGACGAGGCGGCCCAAAAGCTGCAGGCAAAGGAATTGCAGGAAAGCCTGCTGCGGGAAACCATTGACGTGACGGAGCCCAGGGACGCGTTGCCTGTGGGCAGCGCCCACCCCATCACCTTGGTGATGAATGAGCTGATCGACTGCTTCACGGGGCTGGGCTTTGAGGTGATGGAAGGCCCGGAGGTGGAGCTGGACCATTATAATTTTGAACTGATGAACCTGCCCAAGAACCATCCCGCCCGGGATGCCCAGGACACCTTCTATATGGAGGATAACATCGTGCTGCGCACCCACACCAGTCCCATGCAGGCCCGGGCCATGCTTAGCCGCAAGCCGCCCATCCGCATCATTTGTCCGGGCCGTGTGTACCGGGCGGACGAGGTGGATGCCACCCACAGCCCGGTGTTCCACCAAATGGAAGGCCTGGTGGTGGATGAGCATGTGACCATGGCCAACCTACGGGGTACTCTGGAAGCCTTTGCTAAAAAGCTGTACGGGGAGGATATCTCCACCCGCTTCCGCCCTAGCTTCTTCCCCTTCACCGAGCCCAGCGCCGAGGTGGACCTGACCTGTGTGGCCTGTCGGGGCAAGGGTTGCCGCATCTGCAAGGGTACCGGCTGGATCGAGGTGCTAGGCAGCGGCATGGTGAACCCCAAGGTGTTGGAGATGTGCGGCATCGACAGCACCCGCTACAGCGGCTTCGCCTTTGGCATCGGCCTGGAACGCATCGCCATGCAGCGGTATGGCATCCGGGACATGCGGCTTTTGTATGAGGGCGACGTGCGGCTGTTTTCCCAGCTGCGCTAACGGGAAGGCAAGGAAGGAGAAGGACCGATGAAATTATCATGGACCATGCTCAAAGAGTATGTGGAGATTCCCGTCCAGCCGGAGGCATACGCCCAAAGGATGATCATGACCGGCACCGGGGTGGAGGGCGTGGAAGATTTGGCGGCGGAGGTTGCAAACGTGGTGGTGGGCCAAGTGCTCACCTGTGAGGCCGTGGAGGGCAGCGACCACCTGCACCTGTGCACCGTGGACGTGGGGGCGGCAGGCTCTGGGGAAGCAAGCCCCGGCGAAGCCGGAGAGAAACAGGGCGCAGCCCTGCAAATCGTTTGTGGCGCGCCCAATGTGGCCGTGGGCCAGCGGGTGGCGGTGGCCATTGATGGGGCCAGGCTGCCCGGCGGCGTGAAGATCAAAAAAGGCAAGCTGCGCGGCATCATCAGCGAAGGTATGTTGTGCTCCGCTACGGAATTGGGTGTTCCCCAGGATTTATACCCCAGCGTGGGGGATGCGGGCCTGCTGATTTTTCAGGAAGATCCCCCCCTGGGCAGCGATGTGCGGCCCCTGCTGGGCCTTGACGATGTGGCTGTGGATTACGAAATTCTGGCCAACCGGCCGGACTGCCTCTGTGCCCTGGGCATTGCCCGGGAGTCTGCCGCCGCCTTCCAAACAGAGCTGCGCCTGCCCGTCATCACCGTCCGGGAGGCCGGAGGCGACATCCGCCAGGAGGTGGATGTGAAGGTGGAGGACCCGCAGCTTTGCCCCCGGTATTGCGCCCGGGTGATCAAAAACGTACGGATCGCCCCCTCGCCCCTGTGGCTGCGGAAGTATTTGCACAGCGCGGGCCTGCGCTCCATCAACAACATCGTGGACATCACCAATTTTGTGATGCTGGAGCATGGGCACCCCATGCACGCCTTCGACCTGGACCAGGTGCGGGGCAAACAAATCATTGTACGCCGGGCCAAGCCCGGGGAAAAGCTGACCACCTTAGACCAGGTGGAGCGGACCCTGCGGCCGGAGGACCTGCTGATTTGCGACCAGGAAGGGGCCACGGGCCTGGCGGGCATCATGGGGGGCCAGGAAAGCGAAATCACGGAACAGACCCAAACCGTCATGTTCGAGTGCGCCAGCTTTGACCGCACCGCTGTGCGCCTCACCGGGCGGGCCCTGGGCATGCGCACGGAAAGCAGCGGCCGCTTTGAGCGGGGCGTTGCGCCCGGAACGGTGCTGGACGCCCTGGAAAGGGCCTGCATGCTGGTGAACCAGCTGGACGCGGGGGACGTGGTGACGGGCCGGATTGACCTGTACCCAAGCCCCAAAGAACCCCAGGTGATCACCGCTAGCGTACGGCGCATTTGCGACCGGGCCGGGGTGGAGATCCCCGCCCAGGACATGCGGGAAATTTTGGAGCGCCTGGGCTTTGGCGTGAGCTTCCAGGGGGATGAATTGACCGCCACGGTGCCCGCCTTCCGGGGGGACCTAGACGGCGAGGCTGATCTGTGCGAGGAAGTGCTTCGCCTGTACGGCTATGACCATATCGGGGTAGACCCCCTGGTGGGCCAGACCACCCAGGGCGGCATCAACCCCATGATGCGCCTCAAAAACAAGGTGGCCTCCATCCTGCGGGGCAACGGGTACTACGAGATCATGAACTACAGCTTCCAGGGCATCAAGGAGATCGCAAAGCTGGGCCTGCCGCCCGAGGATTTGCGCATGCAGCCCATGCCCATTCGCAATCCCCTGGGGGAGGACACCGCCGTGATGCGGCCCAGCCTGGCCCCGGACATGCTGAAAACCCTGGCCTTTAACATGAACCATTCCACCCAGCAGGCGAGCCTCTATGAAATGGCGGCCGTGTTTGACCACCACCATCCCACGGAGGAGGGCCTGCCCACGGAGCAGCAGACCCTGTGCTTGGGCGGCTATGGCCCCGGCGTGGATTTTTACAGCCTGCGCAGCGCTGTCCTGGCGGTGTTGCACAGCGCCGGCATTGATTGCCAGGTGGAGCCTGGCGCGGACGGCTATTTCCACCCAGGCCGTTGCGCCCGCCTCACCATGAACGGTATCCAATACGCCCAGCTGGGAGAGGTACACCCCACCGTGCGGGAAGCCTTTGACATGAAGGAACGCGCCGTCCTGGCAGAGGTGAACTTGCAGCAGGTGCTAAAAAGCAGCAGCCCCATGGGTGAAATGAAGCCTTTGCCCCGTTTCCCGGGCATGGTGCGGGACCTGGCCCTGGTGATGGAAGAAGCCGTAGCCGTCGGCCCCTTGATGGCGGACATGCAAAAGGCCGCCGGAAGCCTCCTGGAAACCATCTCCCTCTTTGACGTGTACCGGGGCAGCCAGCTGGGCGAGGGCAAAAAAAGCGTGGCCTTCTCCCTGGCCTTCCGCGCCCCGGACCGCACCCTGGTGGAAGAAGAGGTGCAAAAAGCCATGGACAAGGCGCAGAAGCTATGCGCGGAGAAGTACGGCGCCGTGATCCGGGGGTAGGACGGGAGACGGGGGACGGGAGACGGGGGACGGGAGACGAGGGGATGAGGGACGAGGCGCGGGGGCGCTGCCCCCTGCACCCCCGCCAGGGATCAATCCCTGGACCCAATTTTCGCCGTGCGATGCACGGCGAAAGGGAAATCAACTGTTTTTCACTGGCTTACCTTTACCGGCGCGCTATACGCGCTGTACACCCGCTGGCCATTGCTGTTCTTATAGGCCCGCACCTTATAATAATACTGTGTTCCTTTGCCATCACCCGTCTCCAGCTTGTAGTTGAGGCGCTGGGTGGTGGCTTTTTCATCCACGCTTCGGTAAGTGCCGTCCTTGCTGGCGCTTCGGTAGAGTACGTACCCGGAAGCCCCCTTCACATAGCTGGACAGGGTCACATGGGCGGAATAGGTCGTGGCGGTAAGGCCGGGCTTTGCCTCCCCAATGGTGGCCGCCGTGACGGCAGTGCGGTTGGGATAGACGCCACGGTTGCTGCCGGACCCGGAAGTGGAGGCGCTGCCACTGCCTACGGTGACCGTGCAGGTAGCGGCGGGCAGCCCCTGGGCTTTCACGGTCAGCGTGGCGGAACCGGTTTTTTTGCGGGTGAGGGTGCCGTTTTTCAGCACGGTAAACACTGCCCGGTCTCCGCTGGTATAGGTGAGGCCCTGGCCTATATCGCATTTGCCGATTTTCACGCCGTAGCGGTCGTACAGGGTCACGCTGGGCTGGGCCGTGCGCTTCTGCTTCATGTTGATGTTGCTGACCCGCAGTTCAAAACCGCCGTGGCTGCGGTCCCCCCGGCTGTACATGCCCCGGGCGATGGATACCGTCACATTCTTTTTGCTGTCAGCAAGGCTGTCCTTGGCCTGGGCGGCCTTGGTGCCGTCTCGGTATTGGGCAAAGAGCAGCACCCAGTAATACCCGTTGAAGCTACCTGGCACCTGCACGCAAGCGATGCCCACATGGGTGAAGTCCTCAGAGAGCAGGTTGGCTAAGTGTTCCTTGTCCTTCTGCAAAAACGCCACCATGCCGGAGGCGGCGGAAAAGCCTGTGGCCAGGCTTTCGCCCACCAGGCTGCTTCCTTTGAGGGCGGGGAAATCAGCCATGACAGTGGAATAGTGGGACAGGTCTGGGCGGTCATGGTCAAAAAAGACGAAGGTTTCCGCCGCCCGCTGGGTGGCGGCCTTTTCCAGATCCGCCAGCATCACCAGCGGCGGTAGGTCCTTGTTCTTGCGCAGCTTGTTGATGGCGGAAAGGCCCGCCCGGGCGCGGCCAGGGTACACCGAAGCCTGAAAGCTGACGGACAGGCTGGTGCCCGCAGCCTGGGCCGAGGGGATGGGAAAAAAGGGGCACAGCAGCGCCAAACTCAGCAAGAAGGACAATCCGCGCCGAATATAGGATGAAAAAGGTCTTGAAGCCATGACTTCCTCCCAATGACAGGGCCCTGCATAACGCCCCAGATGCTGCGCCTATTTTACCATATTTGTGGTTTCGACACAATCGGACATGGGCAAGGGTCACGGTCACCGCATTTACTTGGGACGCAGAGGCTTCGCCTCCGCCCCTCCACCAGGGCTTTCGCCCTGGACCCTTTATCTGGCCACGTTTTACGCGGCCAGAGTACAAAAAGACGCATCCTTTTTTGCTTCGTAGATTCGACTCTCTTTTGAGAATCAAGGCGCATGGCTATGCCGTTGGCATTGCTTTTGGCACCGTGAAACGGCGCCAAATAAAAGGGGTTCGGGGGCTTGTCCCCGATGGGGCACCGGAGGGAAGTGCACCGGAGGGAAGCGTGTGCGCAGTGCGCACAACCGCGTAGCGGTTAGCGACCCGCAGGTGTGAGCTTTGACAAGTGCGTGAACGGTAGTGAAACGCACGCCGATCAAAGCGAGGC
>JAVBPU010000013.1:0-34917 GCA_031549415.1 Eubacteriales bacterium
TGGTGGGATTAGTAGGGCTCGAACCTATGACCTCCACGATGTCAACGTGGCGCTCTAACCAACTGAGCTATAATCCCAAGCGGCGAAAAATATCATACCATAAACCGCCTGGGATTGCAACCCGCCGGGCGCAGATTTTCAGATGTCTATTCCAAACCCCTATTCCAAACCCCTATTCCAAAAAATAGCTTACCATATAGCCCGTCCGTCCGCCATAGCTGACCTTGGTCCATTCCGTGCCCGGTACCAGCACCGTCACGGTTTTCCCGTTGGCCACCTGGGCCAGCACCCCGGCGCTCAGCCCGGGCTGGGTGCGCAGGTTCACCTTTTGCCCCAGGGGATGGTTCACCCGCAGGGTGGGCGTGTTGGGCAAGCCATATAGCTTCAAGTATTGCGTCATCACATAGCCGGTCATGCCACTGTCCTCCACGGTGACGGCGCTCCATTCCTGTCCCTGTTGGTCCACATACAGCCGGGTCCCGTTGTACAGCTTGGCCAACACCTGGGAGTTGTTGATGGGAAACGCCCGCAGGTTCAGGGCCTGGGTGCTGATGGGATTGCTCACCACCGCATAGGCCTCCCCCGTGCCACCGCCGTTTTCTGCGGCAATGTCCTTGGCGGCACGCAAGCCCTCCACCAGGAAGTTGCTGTTCATAAAGCCTACCTGCCCGTCAATGCTCACCTTCCACCAGCCGCTGCCCTTGCCCAGCACCATCACATACCGGTCCCCCGCCACCTGCCGCACCACGCCGTACTGGTCCCCAGGCCCGCTTCGCAGGTTCATGGCGGTGTTGTTGGGGGTCTTGATGGTGGCCACGGTGGAGCTGGCCAGGCCCTCATAATACCGCACATAATCGGCGCTTACATAGCCGATCTGGCCGTTGATCTGCACCTTGATCCAGCCATAAAAATCGTAGGAAAGCACATACAGGGGCACGCCGTCATAGAAGATGCCCAGCACCCGCGCGTTATAATCGGGCTGTTGGCGGAAGTTCAAAAACCGGCCGCCTCCGGTGTTGTCCACGATGGCGATTTGGGTCCGGTTCTGCGGGCCCTGGTTAATGAAGTTCTTGCTCATATAGCCCCGCCGTCCATCCGGGGTGATGACAGAATAAAAATTGTTCCGGCTGCCAACGATCTCCAGCCAAGTGCCCTGGCTGTAGGTGCCCAGCAGCCGCGAGGACGAACTTCCGTCCGAGCGTAGGTTCAGCGTATCCGTGCCGTAGACCACCCCAAAGGTTCCGGCCAGGGCGCTGCCCACCATCAGCAGGCACAGCGCCAGTGACAAGAGTGGAATCCATTTGCTTTTCTTTGCCAACAAGTTCCGCCCGCCTTTCATGCTGACTCCTCCTTTGCTTCATGCACCAGTCTCTTCGCACACAAAACGAAGCAACCTGCCCATTTCTTCCCAGGCTGGCGGCAAAAAACGCGCCATTTCGCAAATTTCTTGGCGGGGCCTGTTGTTTCTTGTCATTTTTGATATTTGGGCAGGGCCAGGGCCCTTTCCACCGCCTGTTGGACGGCTGCCGTCCAGTCCACGGGGCTGCTGCCGGCTACTTCGTCAAAAACCACATGCAAAAAAAATTCCAGCGTACCGCCGCTACCGGTGACGGGGCTGTGGGTCACGCCGTGGACCTGGGTGCCCGGCTGGGTGTTCAACTCCCCCATCAGCCGGTGCAATAGCGGCCCATAGTCCGTGGGGGCCAGCTCTCCCGTGCGCCGGGCCTGGGCGCTGTCCACTTCAAACAGCGGCTTCACCAGGCACAGCAGCTCGCCCCGCCCCTGCATCACCGCCCGGAACTGAGGCACCGCCTTCACCAGCGACAGATAGCTGAGGTCCACCGTGCCCAAGGTGGGCGCCGGGTCCAGGTGAAGAAGCCTCTGGTCTCCGATGTTGGTTCTTTCCAAGTTTACCACATGGGGGTTTTGGGCCAACGTCCCGGCCAGCTGGCCAAAGCCCACCTCCACCGCATACACACGCTCCGCTCCCTGCTGCACCAGGCAGTCCGTAAACCCTCCGGTGCAGGCCCCCGCGTCTATGCAGCAGCGGCCCTTCACCTCCACCGCAAAGTCCGCCAGGGCCCCTTCCAGCTTATACCCGCCCTTGCCCACATACTTTTCATCCAGGCCCTTCACGGCCAAAGGCTGGTCCAGCGGCACCCATTGGCCCCCGGTGCGCACGGGCGCGCCGCCGCAGGTCACCGCGCCCCGCATCAAAAAGGGCAGCGCGGCCTCTTTGCTGTCAAAAAACCCTTCCCGAAGCAGCCGGTCCAGGGCGGTGGCTTTCTTCACCATACCAGTTCCAGCTTTTCCAGGGGCAGCCAGCGCAGCACCTGCTGGATTTGCCCCTCCCAGTAGTCCCAGGTGTGGCCTCCCCGGCCCGTTTGGTAGGTGATCGAAAAGGCTTCCCCAAAGTCGTCCATGAAGTGCTGGCTGGCCTCCAGCAGCGAGTCCTCCGTGCCGCAGGACAAATACAGCTTCGGCGCTTTTTCCGGGGTGCTTGCCAACGCCCTTGCCAGGTTCCACAGGTTATTGTCCCCCGCCAGAAGGGCCTGCTCGCTGCCAAACATGTCGTCCAGCTCCCGCCGCTGTAGCGGCAGGGGCAGCTTGCGGCGAAGGCCCTCATAGGCCTGCTGGATCTCCACCGCGCCGGAAAGGCTGGCCGCCGCGCCATAGCGGTCCGGAAGGCCCAGCCCCAGCCGGAGGGCCCCGTAGCCGCCCATGGACAGCCCTGCCACGAAGCGCTCCTCCCGCTTGGTGGCCAAAGGAAAAACAGCCTCCAGGGCCGCCGGAAGCTCCTGGCTCATATAGGTAAAATAGCGGGCCCCATGGGCCATGTCCACGTAGAAGGACCGGTTCACCGCCGGCATCACCACCGCCAGGTAGTACTTGCGGGCATAGTCCAGGATGCGGGTATGCCGCACCCAGCCGCCCTGGTCGCCGGAAAGGCCATGAAGCAAATACAAAGTGGGAACGGGCTTGTGACCTTTCCCCGCAAGGATGTCCGGCTCTGGCAAAAGCACCTGCACCGTGGTTTCAATTTCCAGGACCTGGCTGTAGGTGTGCAGCTCGATGAGCATGGTCAGGCTCCCCTCCCCCTTGTTTCTCCATGGCATTATATCATAAAAATCCTTCCATTCCGGCGTTTTTTTCCTCGCGTATGCTCTTTTTTACAGTTTCATTGTATGACATGATATGCTATAATGCGCCATAGGTATCCTAGAATCGAGCCGGAGGGTTGCAAATGCATGTTACCGTGGTTGGAGATGGCAAGGTCGGCCATACCTTGGCCGAAAACTTGGCGCTGGAAGGCCATGATGTGGTCATCGTTGACCGCAGCGAGCAAGTGCTGCATAAAACCGAGGACGCCTTGGATGTGCTGTGCGTGCAAGGCAATGGCGCCAATGCCAAAACCCTGCTGGAGGCTGGCATTAGCAAGTCGGACGTCATCATCGCCGCCACCTCCGGCGACGAGACCAACATGCTGTGCTGCCTGATGGGCAAGCGGCTGGGGGCCAAGTTTTCCATCGCCCGCATCCGGGACCCGGAATATAACGAAAGCCTGGCTCTGTTGCAAAAGGAGCTGGGCATTGACATGGCCATCAACCCAGAGCGTTCCACCGCCCTGGAAATCAGCCGCCTTCTCCGCTTCCCCTTTGCCAACAGCATCGAGTCCTTTGCCAAGGGCCGGGTGGAAATGGTGGAATTTCGGGTCCACGAGGGCGACATGCTCATCGGCCATCCCCTCAAAACCCTCAAGCAGAAGCTGCATGGCATTCCCCAGGTGCTCTTTTGCCTGGTGGAGCGCGGAGACCGGCTGCTGATCCCCGGCGGCGATTTTGTGATCCAGGCCGAGGACGTAGTGCATGTGGCGGCGGACCTGGTAACCATCACGGCCTTTTTCCGCTATTTGGGCAAAAACTCCCTGCGGGTGAAAAACGTGATGCTGCTGGGCGGCGGCCGGATCAGCTACTATTTGGCCAAGATCATTCTGCCCATGGGCATTCACGTCACCGTGGTCGAAATCAATGAAGCCAAGGCAGAGGCGCTTTCCGCGCTGCTGCCGGAGGCCACCATCATCCTGGGGGACGGCACGGACCAGGACCTGCTGGAACAGGAGGGCATCCTCCAGACCGACGCCTTTGTGGCCCTGTGCGACCGGGACGAGGAAAACCTCATGACCGGGCTGTACGCCCTGCGCCTGGGCGTGCCCAAGGTGGTTGTGAAAAACAACCGGGTCTCCTATGCCAATCTTCTCAACGAAATGGGCCTGGACAGCATCATCAGCCCCAAGTCCATTACCTGCGACGTGATTTTGCGGTATGTGCGCGCCCACGCCAACAGCGAGGGCAGCCGGGTGGAAAAGCTGTACCGCCTGGTGGGCGGCCGGGCCGAAGCGCTGGAATTCATCGCCAAGGGATCGGACGGCTACATCGGCGTGCCGCTCAAATCCCTGCACCTGCGCAAGAATACGCTGGTGGCGGTCATCGTCCGGCAGGCCAAAGTCATCATCCCCTTTGGCGATGACCACATTGAAGCGGGAGACAGCGTTATTGTCATCGCATGTGAAAGCGGGATTGATGACTTGAACGAGGTGATTTGGCGTTGAACCGCCGGCTTGTGATGCGCCTTTTGGGGGCGATGCTGCTGCTGGAGGCTGTCCTGATGGTCCCCAGCCTTTTTGTGGCTTTTTATTATGGGGATGGAGATGTACCCGCCTTCCTGAAAAGCATGGGCATTCTGGTGGCCGTGGGCTTCCCCGCCTGGTTTTTTTCCAAACCTGAAATGAAAAACTTCCGGGCCCGGGAGGGCTTGCTGGTGGTGGCGGCGGGCTGGATTCTTCTGGCGCTTTTTGGGGCGCTGCCCTTTGTGTTCAGCGGCATGATCCCCCACATGATCGACGCGTTTTTTGAGGCAGTTTCCGGCTTTACCACCACCGGTTCCACCATCATGACCGTGTATGAAAACCAGCCCCGGGGCATCATGTTCTGGCGCAGCTTCACCCACTGGATCGGCGGCATGGGCGTGCTGGTGCTCACCCTGGCCCTGCTGCCCCGGATGACGGGCCGCAACAGCCACCTGATGCGGGCGGAAAGCCCTGGCCCCAGCCTTTCCAAGCTGGTGCCCCGCATGGGCGATACCGCCAAGATCCTCTACCTGATGTATGGCGCGCTGACCTTCCTGCTGGTGGTCATCCTGGTGCTCACGGGCCTCAGCCCCTATGACTCCCTGATCCACGCCTTTGGCACGGCGGGCACCGGAGGTTTTAGCAACTACAGCGCCAGCGTGGGCGCTTTTAAAAGCCCTGTAGTGGATGGCATCATCACCCTCTTTATGGTGCTCTTTGGCGTCAACTTCGCGGTCTATTACCGGGTGGTGATCGGCGGCTGGAAGGATGCCATCAAAAGCGAGGAACTGCGCTGGTTTCTAGGCATCGTGCTGGCCGCCACCTTTGTGGTCAGCCTGTTGCTGCTGCCCCAGTACGGCAGCGTGGGCCAGGCGCTGCGCTACGGCTCCTTCCAGGTGTCCAGCATCATTTCCACCACCGGGTATGCCACGGCCAATTTCAACCTGTGGCCCCAGGCCACCAAGTTCCTTCTGTTTTTGCTGATGTTCATCGGCTCCTGCGCCGGGTCCACCGCAGGCGGCCTGAAGGTGGTGCGGGTGGCCTTGCTTTGCAAGCTGGGCCGCCGGGAAGCCCGGCACGCCTTTCAGCCCCGGAAGATGCAGGTGATCCGCTTTGATGGCAAAACCGTGGAGGAGTCCATGCTCAGCCAGGTTTCCATCTATTTCTTCGCCTACATGGGGCTGATCACCCTGGGCACCATCCTGATTTCCCTGGAAAACCATGTGGATTTGGAGACCAACCTGTCCGCCGCAGTGACCTGCATCAGCAACGTGGGCCCCGGCCTGGGCCTGGTGGGCCCTGTGGAAACCTTTTCCCATTACAGCTACTTTTCCAAAATCGTTCTGTCCCTGCTGATGCTGCTGGGGCGGCTGGAAATCTTCCCCCTGCTGGCTATTTTGCATCCCACCATTTGGAAAAAGCAGTAGGGTCCCGCCACGCAGAACTGCAAGCGGCTCTATTCCTCTTGAAAAAGCCGCTTGGTCTGATCTACATAGTGCATCGTCAGCTCAATATCACGCCGCTTACCCTCCGGCACATGTTTCAAACCGGCGGCCTGTTTGCAATAGCTTTCCGCTTTTTTAACCTCCCGTAGGATCTCTTCCTTTTGCGGATGCATCCTTACATCCACCGTGTCCGAAATGGAAATGAGCAAAAACAACGCATGGTACAGGGCAATCGTCCCCAGGCTGTACAGCCTCATAAATTCGCTCGTCCAATGGCTGTCTTCTTGGAATGCGGACAGCTTTTCATGGTACTTCGGAAGGACGGCCACATCATAGGCGTGCCAGGCCGATAAAAAAAGCATGGACAAGCAATGGAACTCGCCCTCGCGATACCGATGATCCGCTGTCTGCAGATACAAAGCGGACCATCCCACCCGCGCGGCCTCAAAGTGCTCGACGCCATCCTGGCGCCCAGTGCCCATGCAAAGCGAGCCCATGCGTTCATAGACACGGTTCAAATCACACTGAACTTCCTCATCGTTTTTCTCCGCTTCTTTCTTCAGCCCTTGGAGGGCGCATTCACATTTTTCCAACGCCGCTTCCCGATCGCCTAGCGCTTCCAGCGCATAAGCGTTGTCAAGAAAGAGCAGCGCCCGGTGGTATTGAATATCGTCGCAACGCTCCGCGCAAAAGGAAGAAGCCGCGAAGCTTTCGGCGGTTTTCATCCAATCCAGGGCCTCTTCTTTCTCCTGCACGGCGGCCCTCTCCATAATAAAACTACCTAGCGCATTTATCATCACAATGATCGCCATCCGCCAATCGCTTTGCGAAAGGTTAATGGATGCGTCTTGCCCCCCTGCTTGGCGGAATTCATTCCACCTGTCAAGGGGAATGCTCCGAAAAAAGGGGCGGAATTCCGGAAGTCTTATCACCAGCTTTCTGACCATTTCAAAGGCTTTTTCTTCCTTTTCAAAAAGTGGCAGAGAGAGATATTCATCCACGACCCGCCGCAAGCGGTGCACTTCACTGTCGAAAGGCTGTCCCCTACGGAGCTGCGCCCTGATTTCCACTTCGGTAAGGATGGCGGAGCAGTCCTTGCCCGTCAAGCTTTGCACCTGCAAAAACCCCGCCCTAACCAGCTGGTCGCATGCGTCCATTTGTTCAAGGAACACCCTTTTGGTGGCATAGAAAAAAGCGTACAGCAACCCTTCCAGTGCGGCGGCCATGCTTTTCGTCATGCTTTCGCTCAAAACCAGTTCCCTCAAAACAACAAAGCACCATTGGAGTTCATCTGGCGTGCTTATATTTTGAAAAGCGCTGCGCAGCGCCTTTACCGCTTCCTGCTCTTCCTTTTTTCTCGCTAGCAGCTTCACAAAGCTTTTCCCCGTGTTAATCGCTGTTTGATTCTTCTCCTCGTCCCAAGCCCCATTGTGCGCATCACACTTCCCCAGACAAAGGCTTTGCATTCCATATTCCGCCTGGAACACGATGTCCTCGGCGGGAAGGGATTCCACATAGTGCAGCAGACGCGTCCGCAGCGAAAGAACGCGCCGTTTTGGCATGCTTTCCAGCCAATCCGTTTTCAGCCTTTCATCGGGAATGAACCAGATTCCCGTCATGGTAGAATGCTCGAAAAAGGGTTTGAGTTGATGCACAAACGCCGTAAACTCCAGCGGGGTCAGCTGTCCGGCTTCCAGGGAAAGCAAATCGTCCAGGCGCAGGCCGCGGTTGCACAGGCATAGCAGCTCCAGCGCGGCGGTAAGGCCCTCTCCAAAACGCGCAAGAATTTTCCGAAAAAAATATCGCGTCAATGCCAATACGGCTGCAGGCATTTTCTCAATCTCTTGGTAGATGAGTTTTTCCTGATTTTTCACCACGTTTTTTTCTTTTTTTCTCTTGGCAAAGAAGGTCTTAAAATCCATTTCCCCCAAGCTGAGCAGGTATTGAATGGCCACAACCCAATATAATGGGGAGGCAAAGGCTTCCTCCTCAGGATGCCGAAGGAGGCGGCTGATGGTTTCCTTGTTTAAAAATTTTTTTTGCCGACGGACGTTCTCTTCAATCAGCTTTTTAGCGCTGCCCCAGTTGAGCTCCGGTATGGTCGCGTATTGTACAGTGCGGATGCTCTTACGCTCCGACAAATACGAGAGCTCCTGCGCCAATATGACATGATCCGCGCAATCTGTCACACAGCCCAGCGTCGCATTGTCCGCGTCCGACAACAAATGCACATCGTCCAGGAAGCAGACCACCTTTTTCCCCTGTTGGCGCAATGCGTCGCAATAGGCGGCAAACTGCCGCGGCGGCTCCATGGCAGGGTCTGGAAGGATGCCGCAGGCTGCTTGCAGGTCCGCGTTCCACAACAGTAGCGCCTCCTGCATGGAGGCCGTCTCGCTTAAGGCGGGCAGATAAGCTAGCCTGACGATGGTGTCGTCCAGGGCAAGCTGCTGGTGGACGTAGGCCAGGATCGTACTTTTCCCTGTGCCTTGCGGACTGCTGAGCAGTTTTTTTGTTTCCCGGCCTTGCTGTATGCTTGTGATGATTTCGTCCGCGTAATCCTGATAAACATTCATTTCAGCCGCTTTCAGCTCCAACGAATACTGGATCCTATCGTGCAAAAAAACACTTTCATCCATATCGCCAAACGTCTTGCGTACATCCTCCACAAGGCACGACACCACGCGATCCACCAACGGCTCCAGGCCTGCTACGCTTTGCTTGTGAGCATCCCACTCCGCCGAATAAGAAAAAATGTTCGATTGGTAGGCAGGGTCTCTCCTTATGGCATCCTTTAACTTTTCCAGCTTGCTTTGGGAGTTGGCGTCGCTTTCAAAAAAAGCTTCCCTGGATTGCCTCGTCATGGTCTCCTTGGGCAAAGAATCGCGGAAAAAAAAGAAGGCGTGCGCATTCCTCTTTTTGATGATGCCAAAGATGATTTCCATCTCGGTTGCGCTTTTTCCTGAATACTCGGCATAGGGCTCGCCCAGTGACTTCAGCGTTGTCTCACTGGGCACCCAGCCATATTGATCGCCTAAAAAAACGAGGATATAGGGCTGACATCGGCCGATCTCGTCAAAGCAGAGCTGTAAAACCTGTTCATCAATCACTGCCGCGTCGCTGTCTTCTTGGATGTCCAGGCCCCACCGCAGGTCCGAGATTTCCACATTGATATTGTAATCCGCCAAGCGTTTTTTCAGCAAGGGCAGGCACATCATCCTGAGAATGTCTCTTTCGGAATGAAAGTCCTTGAATGTGCTGGATATGAAAATGCAAACGCTTTTCATTCTTCCCCTTTCTTCCCTCCGACAGACTCAAAAATCTTTCCGAAGGCCGTGTAGATTTTTTCATGTCTACCGCACAGCAAAAGAAAAACAAACCGCAGGCCGTCTTCCCCCTCGGTCTCCAAAACCTCCTGGCCGATGGCGGCAATCCGCTCCACCAGCGCTTCCTCCATTCCATCCCGATTGTAGGTAAGCACCAGCTTTTGCAGTTCCCCTAAGGCGTAGTCATAAAAACGCCTCTCTTTTTTGGACATCGCCTGGTACCGCTCTTTTGCCAAATACTGGTCTCGTTCTCGCCCAGGCTTTTGAATGCTTTCTTTTTCATATTTTTTCCGTAGTTTTTCCTCAAGGGTTGGTTTTTTCCGTCTCGCAAACACGGCCTATCCCTCCAGAAAAAGATGGATGCAGTTTTCGCATACCATAAAGCCCTTCTCGGTCGCTTCTTTTTGCAGGTTGTCAAAGTATTGATCCATCATCGCGTCACTCGTCAGAAGGTCGCGCATTTCTTGATCTCGAAACCATCCCGACCCCAAGTCGCTTTTTTTCTGTTCGCGATACTTGCGGGCGGAAAAAAACTGTTCCTTGGGGACCCAGTATTTTTTCGCGTTCCGCACGCTGGCGAGGTCGTGACAGACATGGCATAGAACCGAGCCCCGAAAGACGACATAGGGATTCTTGGGCTTTGCTTTTTTGACCACAGGAAGTTCAAACGCCTTATATAAAAAGGCCAGATTGGCAAAGGGCGATTCCTTCGGAAAGGTAGAGATCTGCATGCGAAAAGGCCTTTTCACCTTCACGTGAAAATCGTCCGCTAGCCTTTGGATGATCACGTCGATGACAGCATCGGCGTTTTCCTGGAGCTTCAAATTCCCAAAGACCCGATTGCTGGACCATTCGTCTGGCATATAGAAAAGAATGTCTTCCTCGGTCGCTTTCACCAGGGGAGAAAGCTGGTGCAAAAACCACTCCTTGGCCCCGGACGCGGAAAGGAGAACTTCCTTATCCTCTCCCGTTTTGGCAAGGAATACCACCATTTTATTCTGCTTTTTCCGGAACATGGCTTTCCACCACTTTTCGCTAAAACATATGGATGCAATCATCACATACAGCGGAGCCCTTTGAATTGTCTCTCTCCATCAACACCATAAAGCTTGCGTCGCCGAAAGTATCGTCGCCACCCGCCTTCTCCAGGACGTTCTCCATACCTGGCAAGCGGGAGAGCAACTCTTTGTTGAAAGAGGCCGACTTCTTTTTGTAGTACTCCCTATACTTGTCAGACGCGTAGAAATCCGCGTTAGGAACCAAAAACACCTGGAAAGCCAAAGATAGCGGGCGGCCGCATACATCGCAAACCGCATCCGCCTTCTTTCCATGGTAGGCGGGATACTGAGGCCCGTGCGACGCCAGCTTTTTCTGCGGAATCTCATACAACGCAAGGTATTGTGCCCGTTTTTGCAGTTCTTCCATCTCTTTTGGGGGAAGGCTCCCCCCAAGCCCTCTCCGCAGGCAAGCCTGAAGCTCTTCCTGGCCCTTTCCTTCCACCACCGCGTTGGCCAGCCATTTGGCCGTCACTTCCTGCCGTAGCACTGGCAACGGTTCTTTCCTCATGCCGTCTTTGTCACGAGAATCGCTTTTTTTGGTAAACAGACCCATGCCCATTCCTCCCTCTATTCCATTGTCGATGATTGTGATGACACACTGTGACCCTGTTTGGGAGTATTATACCATTCCGAAAGCATCAACACAAGCGCCAGAATTCTCGCCTGGCGGGGAGGGACGGGGAAAACGCATAGTGGTCCCCTCACCGATTTTCCCCCAGCTCGTCCCTTACATACCCGGCCAAAATGGCCACAATGCGGGCATTGCGGCCGCCCCGGGCCACAATCACGTCCGCCAGCGTAATATAATTGCGAATGTATTTGTCATACATGGGCTTGACGGTGGTCAGGTATTGCATGGAAATGTTGTCAATGGCCCGGCCCCGCTCGTTGATATCCCGGGTAATGCGGCGCAGCAGGCAAATGTCCGGCTCCACGCTCATATATAGCTTCAAAAACATCAGCTCGCACAGGCGCGGGTCGTGAAACACATGGATGCCTTCAATCACCAGCACATCCACGGGGTAGATCAGCTCCGTTGTGTCGGCCCGGCGGTGCTGGGAATAGTCATAGGCCTTGCGGGTGATGGGCTCCCCCGCCAGCAGGGTCCGCATATCCTGCAAAAACAGCTCGTGGTCAAAAATCTGGGGTTCATCGTAATTGAGCAGGACCCGCTCCTCATAGCTCAAATGGCCGTGGTCCCGGTAATAACAGTCATGGTTGATGACCATGCTGCCCCTGCCGATGGCCTGGCAAAGCTCCCCTGCCAAGGTGCTTTTGCCACTGCCGCTGGCCCCGCAAATTCCAATGATCAGCATTTTTTGACCCCCTTTCCCTATAATCTACCGGAAAACCCATTGGCCGTCAAGCAAAAAAGCGCGGACAGCCTGTGAAATGGGTTGACTTTTGGATCCAGCTCCCCTATAATGACGCTACAAGCGAGGACGGGATCAAGTACCCCCTGCCAGCCAGCCCCAAGAGAGCCTTCGGATGGTGCGAGAAGGCGGCGGCCCAGAGGCGAATACCTCCCCGAGCGTGGCCATGAAAGAGCAGTAGTGGTTTGCCGGTGCGCCGGTTATCGCGCAGGCGGGTTTCCCGCCATAAGGGTATGGCCGCAAGGCCCTGCCAAACGGAAGTGGTACCGCGATGCTTTGTCGCCTTCCCCTGGATGGGGAGGGCGTTTTCTTATCTTTGCGGCCAGGGCTTTTTCAGTCAGCAACAGGAGGGGATATCCATGGAAGTACAGGGGCTCACCTTTGCCAAGCGCTTTGACGGGATCACCGGCAGCGCCATTCGGGAAATTTTCAAGGTGGCCGGGCAGCCCGGCATGATTTCTTTTGCGGGCGGCAACCCGGCGGTGGAGGCCTTGCCGGACGCGCAGTGCGCCGAAATCGCCCGGGAGGTGCTGCTTCGCGACGGCAAGCGCATTTTGCAGTACGGGGCCACCGAGGGCTATGGCCCTCTGCGGGGCAGCCTGGAGGGCTATGTGCAAGGGGTGCTGGGGTCGCCTGTGACCTCGGAAAACATTCTGCCCACCACCGGCAGCACCCAGGCCATGAGCCTTTTATGCAGCGCCCTTCTGGACCCCGGCGATACCATTTTGGTGGAAAGCCCCACCTTTTTGGGCAATATGCAGATCCTGAAAATCGCCCAAAGCAAGCTGGTCCCTGTGGAAAGCGACGAAGGGGGCCTGGTGATTTCGCAGCTGGAGGCCGCCGCCCGGGCCCATAAGCCCAAGCTGCTCTACGTGATCCCCAACTTTCAAAACCCCACGGGCAACACCCTGGCCCTGGACCGGCGCAAGGCCATTGCCGCCCTAGCGGCGGAATACGGCTTCCTGGTGCTGGAGGACGACCCCTACCGGGACCTGCGCTATGCGGGAAGCACCCTGCCCACCATCAAAAGCTTTGATGAAACCGGCCATGTGGTCTATATGGGCAGCTTTAGCAAAATCATCAGCCCGGGGCTGCGGGTGGGTTACCTGGTGGCCCAGGCGGACATCCTGCGCAAATGCGCCATTGCCAAGCAGGGCGCGGATTTGCATACCCCCAACTTAAACCAGGCCATCGTGGATCAATATCTGCGCCAGAACCTGCTGGCCCCGCACATCGCGGCCATTTTGCCCGGCTACGCCCAGAAAATGAACCTGATGCTGGAGGCGCTGGCCGCCTTCCCCCAGGGAACCCGGTACCAGCGGCCAGAAGGCGGCCTGTTCATTTTCGTCACCATGCCGGAGGGCTTTAACGCTGTGGCCGCCTTTGCGGAGGCCGTACAACGGGGCGTGGCCTATGTGCCCGGCTCCCATTTCTACCCGGAGGGCGGCCACGAAAACACCCTGCGCCTGAATTTCAGCAATTCCACACCGGAGCAAATTCAGCAGGGCATGGCCATCCTGCGGAAGCTGTTTCAGGAAAAAATGTAAGCAGAAAAGCCAAAAAGGAGTGTTTCCCATGCATGTACTGGATATTTTAAAAGAGCGGGGCTTTGTGGCCCAGGTAACCTTTGAGGAGGACCTGTACAAGGCCCTGGACAAGGAGCCCATGACCTTTTACGCGGGCTTTGACCCCACGGCGGACAGCCTGCATGTGGGCCATTACATCCCCATCATGGCCATGGCCCATCTGCAACGGGCGGGGCACAGGCCCATCGCCCTGTGCGGCGGCGGCACCGCCATGGTGGGTGACCCCAGCGGCAAGACCGACCTGCGGCAAATGCTCACCAAGGAATCCATTGCGCGCAACGTGCTGGGCCTGCAAAAGCAGCTGTCCCGGTTTTTAGATTTTGGCCCCGGCAAGGCCCTCATGGTCAACAACGGGGACTGGCTGCTGGACCTGAACTATGTGGATTTCCTGCGGGACGTGGGGGCGCTGTTCAGCGTCAACCGCATGCTGACGGCGGAGTGCTACAAGCGCCGCCTGGAAACGGGCCTCACCTTTTTGGAATTCAACTACATGCTGATGCAGAGCTATGACTTTCTGTGCCTGTTCAAGCGGCATGGCTGCCGCCTGCAGGTGGGCGGGGATGACCAGTGGAGCAACATGCTCTCCGGCGCGGATTTGATCCGCCGCAAGGAGCGGGAGGATGCCTTTGCCCTTACCTGCAAGCTGATCATGACCCATGACGGCAAAAAAATGGGCAAAACCGAAGCCGGGGCCCTGTGGCTGGACCCAGCCCGCACCAGCCCCTATGATTTCTACCAGTACTGGCGCAATGTAGGCGACCCGGATGTGGAGCGCTTCCTGGCCCTGCTCACCTTCCTGCCCATGGACGAGGTGCGCCGCCTGGGAGCGCTGCCCGGCGAGCAGATCAACGAAGCCAAGCGGGTGCTGGCCTTTGAGATCACCCGGCTGATTCACGGCGAGGAGGAGGCCCAAAAGGCGCAGGACGCGGCCCAGGCCCTGTTCGCGGGCGGCGGCGATCTGGGCCATGTGCCCACCTTCACCGTCACAAAGGCCATGCTGGCCGAGGACGGCCGGGTGACCACGCTGCTGGCCACAAGCGGCCTGTGCGCCAGCCGGGGCGAGGCCCGCAAGATGGTCCAGGCCGGGGCTGTGCTGGCGGGGGAAGAAAAGGTGACGGACATCGAAGCCCTCATCACCCCAGAGCAGATCGGCCCGGAAGGCCTGCTGCTGCGCAAGGGCAAGAAGAACTTCTGCCGCCTCCTGCTCTCCTAAGCCATGGACGGCTACAAAACGCTCCTCACCAGCGCCTGCGCGGAATACACCGTGCAAAAGAGCCGGTTTCTAGGGTACGCGGCCCCGGCCCACACCCCGGAGGAAGCCCTGGCCTTTTTGGAGGGCGTCCGCCAGCGGCACAGGGATGCCTCCCACCACTGCTACGCCTACATCCTGGGGCAAAACGCGGGCATCATGCGCTATAGCGATGATGGAGAGCCCAGCGGCACCGCGGGCATGCCCATCATTGAGGTGATGAAGGCCCGGGGCGTCACAGACGCAGTGGTCGTTGTGACCCGTTACTTTGGCGGTATTCTGTTGGGGGCGGGCGGGCTGGTGCGGGCCTATTCCCACACCTGCGCCCTGGGGCTGGACGCGGCAGGGGTCTGCCAAATGCATCCCACCCAGCGCTGGGCCTTTGAAGTGGCCTATCCCCTGTGGGACAAGGTGCAGCACGGTCTGAAAGGCCAGCCTATCCAAATGGACCCCCCGGAATTTTTTGCCAGCGTTTCCTTTTCCCTCAAGGTGAAGGCGCGGGACGCCCAGGCTTTGCTGGCCCTGCTCACCACCCTCACTGACGGAAAGATCGTAGCGCTCCTCACCGAAGAACTGTTTTCCCCCTGGGCGGAGCCCAGCCTGTAAGAGTGGAGGCATGCCCCATGGACCTGTTTGACATCATCGGCCCCATCATGATCGGCCCCAGCTCCTCCCACACCGCCGGGGCGGCCCGCATCGGCAAGATCACCCGTATGCTGCTGGGCGGACAGCCCCAGGAGGCCCGCATCGGCCTGTGGGGCTCCTTCCAAAAAACCTACAAAGGCCATGGCACCGACAAGGCCTTGATCGGCGGCCTGCTGGGCATGGAGGTGGACGATCTGCGCCTGCGGGACAGCCTGGAGCTGGCCAAGGCGGCGGGGCTTTCCTACACCTTTGAGAACATCACCCTGCGAGGCGCCCATCCCAATACCGTGGTGCTGGACGTGCGGGAGGCCCAGGGCCGGCAGGTGAAGGTCCAGGCCGCCTCCGTGGGCGGGGGGGAAATCGTCATCCAGTCCATTG
The DNA here is from genome assembly GCA_031549415.1 of Eubacteriales bacterium. Classification (GTDB taxonomy): domain Bacteria; phylum Bacillota; class Clostridia; order Christensenellales; family Aristaeellaceae; genus Limiplasma. Next base: position 15,685 of record JAVBPU010000013.1, read on the forward strand.
ACGGCCTGGAAGCGGGCTTCTCCGGCCATGAAAACACCCTGGTCATCACCCACCACGACACGCCGGGCATGCTGGCCCGCATCACCGGGGAAATCGCCGCCAGCCGGCTCAATATCGCCACCATGCGGGTCTTTCGCCAGTCTGTTGGCGGGGAGGCCATGGTGGCGCTGGAGTTGGACGGCACGGCGGACCGGGCCCTCATCGCCCGGCTTAGCGCCCTGGGGGGCGTATACCACGTGGCCTATTTGGCCGCCCGGGACCCTGCGGTCCCCGGCATGGAAGGAGCCTAAGCCATGCGCACCATAGCCGAACTGCTTACCGCAGCCCAGGAGCAAAATACCTCCCTGGGCCAGGTGGCCCTTTTGTGGCAAATGGAAAAAAGCGGCCAGAGCCAGCAGGCCCTCCGGGCGAAAATGAACGAGGCCCTGGCCGTGATGCGGGCCAGCGTGCAGGCCGGGCTGGACCCGGCCCTGCGCTCCGTCAGCGGCATGGTGGGCGGCGGCGCGGCCAAAATGGCGGCTCCTGCCCAGGCGGGCCGCTTTGGCATGCTCAGCAAGGCGGCGGCCTATGCCCTTTCCGTGGCGGAAAGCAATGCCTGCATGGGGAAAATCGTAGCGGCCCCTACGGCGGGCAGCTGCGGCATTTTGCCTGGAGCCCTGCTGGCGGCCCAGGAAGAAATGGGCTTTACTGATGACGCCCTGTTGCTAGCGTTGTTTGCCGCTGCCGCCGTGGGCAGGGTGATTGCGCTGAACGCCACCATCAGCGGCGCGGAGGGCGGCTGTCAGGCCGAGTGCGGCGCGGCGGCGGCCATGGCGGCGGCGGCCCTGGCGCAGCTGTATGCAGGCACGCCAGCGCAGGCCTGCGACGCGGCGGGCTTTGCCCTGATGAACACCATGGGCCTGGTCTGTGACCCGGTGCACGGCCTGGTGGAGGTGCCCTGCGTGTACCGCAACGTGGGCGGCGTGTCCCAGGCCATGGCGGCGGCGCAGATGGCCCTGGCTGGCGTTTCCTGCCCCATCCCCTGCGACCAGCTGATTTTGGCCATGAAAGACGTGGGCGACTGCATGCCCCCCAGCCTCCGGGAAACCGGCGAGGGTGGCTGCGCCGCCTGTGGAAGCTGCGGGTAAGGAATCCGGGCCAGGGGCATCTGGGCACCCCTGACCAGAGATTTGGTAAGGAATGAGAATTCCCCTGTGTTTTCAAATCCATTGGAGTATGCTATAATGGCGCGGAACCCTTTCCAAGATTCTATGCCACCATTCCAAAAAGGAGACCTTCATGCGAGAAATCTTGTTATCCGTTGCCGTTGCGGCCATTGCCTATTTGCTTGGCTGCATTTCCACCGGCCTTCTCATTGCCCGGGGCACCGGGGTGAACCTGCGGCAGGAGGGCAGCAAAAACACCGGGGCCAGCAATGTGCTGCGGGTGCTGGGCCTCAAAAAAGGCCTTCTCACCTTCCTGGGGGATTTTTTAAAGGCCATCCTGGCCTGCTGGGCCGGTAGTCTGCTTCTTCCCGGCAGCCCCTTTGGCATTCCCGGTTTTGGCTCCATGCTGGGCGGGCTGTTTGTAGTGCTGGGCCACAACTGGCCTGTTTTCTTCGGCTTTCAGGGCGGCAAAGGCGTAGCCTGCTCCGCCGCCGTTATTTTCTTTGTAAACCCCCTGCTGGGGATTCTTTCCATCCTGATCTGCGTGGGGGTCATCAGCCTAACCAAATTCATCAGCCTGGGCAGCATGGTGATGCTCCTGTGCTATGCCATTTTGATGAACATCACCCACTGGGGCCAGTGGTTCCCCTGCCTGTGGTCCATTGTATTGTTTGGGCTGTGCGTGTACCGCCACCGCACCAACATCCAGCGGCTGGTGAATGGTACTGAAAACAAAATTGGACAAAAAGCGAGATAATACTCATTCCAAGCCTTAACGCTACACCGTCCGGGCTCTGCCCGGACCCGCATAAGCTAGAAATGGGCTCCGTTTGCTTATGTGAATTTGAGTTACACCATACTGGGCCAACCCGCCATGTCTTTCTTGGCCGCACAAGAGCAAACGCGCTATAGCCAGTGTCTGGGAGGGGTCCGGGGTGTCCCCGGGCGGGGAGGGGGTGCGGAGGGGATCGCTAAGGGGAGGTCCAAGGGGGAACCTCGCCGGTCCCCCTAGACCTCCCCTTAGCATCGTTTCCTGTTGAACCACAGCTTGTTACAGCTTCTATAAGCTTGTTGGCGACCCGTCCCCTTCCCCAAACAGCGCGTCCAGCAGCGCTTCCTTGGGCACCTGGGTCATCACCCGGGCCACCAGGTCCTCCGGCAGGGCTTTTTCCACGGCGGCCCGGTCCCAGGGCAACCCCTGCAAAAGCGTTTCCAGCTCGCTCACCGGGGCCACGCCAAAGAAATCGCCAGTGAGCCGCACCCGGTCCACGGTATCGTCATGCCTGACAACCCAGGCCTCAACGGTGCCGCCGGGGGTGCGCACCGCGCCCCTGCGCTCCGCCCCGCGCCAAGCCCCGTCGGTCCAAGCCATGCTTTGGTACTTCTCCCGGTAAAGGCGGTCTATCTCCCCCACCGCCTCCGGGGAATATTCCATGGGTTCATACTGGCCCTCCGCCAGCAGCAAGGCGCGTAAGCTGTCCATGAAGGCCAGCACGTCCATGGGTCTTTCCGGGGTGGACAGCCACTGGCTCAGGTTGGCCACCCGGGAGGCCACCGAGGCGATGCCCTTGCTTTTGTATTTGGCTTCGTTCACCCGCAGCACCGAGGCCATGCGGCTCAAATCCGCCGAGAACAGCAAAGTGCCATGGTACAGGGAACGGCCCTGCATGATGGTGTGGGCGCAGCCGGAGACCTTTTTTCCGTCCACCAGCAAATCATTGCGGCCGGAGAGGGATGCCTCCACGCCCATTTGGGCCAGCGCCTTCACCAGCGGCCGGGCGAAGGCCGCAAAATCGGCGCTGCGGCTGCCGTCGTCCTTTGCGATGTAGGTATAATTCACATTGCCCAGGTCGTGGAACACCGCGCCGCCGCCGGTCAGCCGCCGCACCACCGCGATGCCGCTTTGGTTGGCCACCTCCATGTCCACTTCGCTGTGCAAATCCTGGTTGCGGCCAATGATCACGGAGCGGTCATTGCGCCAAAGGGTGGCAAAGCTCTCCTGCCTCCGGGTCAGCAAATACTCCTCCGCCGCCAGGTTCCAGGCCGGAACCGTGCGGGGGTTATCCATCCATTTGATCATTTCATATCCTTATAATAGGCCACGCGCTTGGCAAAGGGAATGGCGCTGCGCATAAAGCCTTTTGTTAGGTCCTTTGTGGCGGCCTGCTCGTGGTGGATCAGCGCCCAGGTGGTGTCAAACAGGTTGCTGAACATGGGGTCCCGCATGGCTTTGCAAATGAAGCCCTGGCGGGGGGAGTTGATGTCCTCGCCGCTGATTTGCAGCATCTGGTACTGGTCGCACAGTGCCCGTACGCGCCGGATCTGCTCCATGGTGTTGCGGGAGGGCATGTAGGACAGGGCGCGGATGCTGATCACGTCCAGAATGGCAAACAGCTCGTCCAGGTAGGAATCCTCAAAGACCTGGGCCTTTTTGTCCCCGGTGACGGAAACCGTCACGTCCCCCAGGTAGGGATAGGTGGCGATGATGCCGTTGGCGTCCGCAAAGCGCACCGCCTCGCGGATGTCCGGGCATTCCTCAATGCCTGCGGGAATGTAGAACTGCTCCACCAGGTTCCCCTTGAGCAGGCCCAAAAGGTCGTACTCGTAGTAGGGATTCTGGGGGTCCAGCAGCTGGGCCTCCGCGCTGCCGGACACGGGCAGCACGGTCTGTAAGAAGCCCACCAGGCCCGCCCCCTTGCCATGGGCCGCCACCAGCTTCAGGGCGGCGGCGTACAGCAGGTGCCGCTCCGTGACGGAGCCGCCGTCCGCCTGCTGGGACAGGGGCAAAACGTCCTGGTCATAGTCCAGGGTAATGCCCAGCAAGGCCCCGATGCGCTGGCACATGGCCCGGTTGCGCTGGCCCCGGGCCACGCCCACGGGCCGCAGGTACTCGATCACCGCATCAATGCGGGTGTGGGGCGCCCCATGGAAGGTGAGGTAGGAAACCCCCGCCTGGTCCGGGTTGTTGGTGCGGCGGGTGCCCAGGGGCGTGCAGGTGTGGGTCACCCGCAGCTCAAAGCCAATGGTGGTGGGAAAATCCATGATCTTGCCCGCCTCAATAAACTCCCGGGCGCCGGAGAGGGAATCATGGTCCACAATGCCGGCGGTGCAAAGGCCTGCCATATAGGCCATCCACACCGCCTTGGTGGGCGAATAGGGCGAAAAGGAATAGGTGGTGTGGATGTGGTTGTTCACATCCCGGCCGGTTTCTGGCCGCTGGAGCTTGCCAGCGTCCAGCAGCCCGCGCAGCTCTTTTAGGGCTGCCAGCCGCTCTTCCCTGGTGGCCGCGTTCAGTCGTTCCACCGCGCTTTTTGCAATGCTGTCCATCCGTCTCCCTCCTTAGCTGAGCATGTTCTGGCCGCCGGTGACCGGAATGGCTTGCCCCGTCTCATATTTCTGCTCCACACAGTACAGGATGGCCCGGGCCACGTCCACGGGGAAGCAGCCCCGGTTCATGGGCACCTTGGCCTCATAAAACCGCTTCACATCCTCGGTGTTCTTGGCCCCCGGCACCTTGCCGGAGTGTAAGTACTGCACAAACAGGCCCTTTTCCGGGTGCATCCACAGCGGCCCTTCCAGGTAGTTGCCCGGGCAGATGGCATTCACCTTGATGCCGTCGGTCACCAGCTCCTTGGCAAAGGACTGGGTGAGGCCAATGCCGCCAAACTTGCTGCCCGCGTAGGCGAAGTTCTTCACCGAGCCTTCCAGGCCCGATTTGGAGTTGATCTGGATGATGTCCCAGGTGCCCTCCGGGCTGCACTGGCGTTGCAGGCGCATCACCCGGGCGGCGTACTTGGCGCAGAGGAAAAAGGCCGTGTAGTTCACCTTGGTTACCAGCTCAAAGGTCTTGACCTCCATGTCCTCCAGGCCGCCGGAGATGGCGATGCCCGCGTTGGCCACAAACAAGTCCAGGCCACCAAAGGCCTGCACCGTGGCCTCCACCATCTGCCGCACCGAGTCCTCCTGGCCCACATCGCAGGCCACGGCAATGGCCGTGCCCGCGCCGTACCGCTCATTGGCCCGGTCCGCGTTTTGCTGGGCCAGCTCCAGGTTGAGGTCCGCGTAGGTCATGAAGCAGCCCTGTTGCAATAGTTCCCCGGCGATGCCCTCCCCAAAGCCCTGGGCGCTGCCGGTGACGATGACGATCTTGCCTTGCAGCCGCCCGGGCCTTTCAGGCTGGCTGAGGGAAAAGGTGCCAACCCCAGCCACGGAGACCTTTTCCGGCCTCTGGGCGGGCAGGGCAGTAAGCAGCGCGGGCACGTCCCCGGCCTGGAGAGGGGTACCCTCCAGGTCCTGGGTCAAAAACCGAACCACGGGGGCAGATTCCCCCTGGGCATACCTCTGCCGGATCACCGGCCCAGCGGTTAAACGATCCATATGGGTTCATCTCCCGTTCATTCGTTAGCCTTAGATGGCCTTTGCGTGGGCCAGCAGGTACTTTTCGCAGGCCGGGGACCAAAGCCCGTTGTTCTTTCCGGTCAGCTTGGCCAGCTCCGCAAGCATCGGGTCCTTTTCGCCCAGGGCCGCAAAATCGGCGATGGCCGTCAGGGGCATGTCAATCTGGTTGTAAATCAGCTTCTTGCCGCCGGGGATCTTGGGCAGGTTCTTGGTGGTGTCAATCACCGCGTTCAACCCGCCCACATGGGTCACCATGGTGGAGGGGTCGATCTTCCCGGCGGCGATCATGTCCATGGACTCAATCATGTCATCGGTGTTGCCGCCGCTGTTGCCCGTCACATGGGTGGCCATGTAATGGGCGTTGTAGAAGTTGAACTTGGCAGAGAAAGTGGGGTCCGAGGGGCCCGCGAAGAAGTTCAAGCAGCCGTCGTAGCGCAAAATGGCGTCCGCCTGCTCCACCACCGCGGACACCGGGGCAAACACATACACATCGTCATAGCCTTCGCCGCCGGACAGCTCCCGAAGGTGCGCGGCCACATCCGGCACCTTGCTGGTGTTGGTGTACACCAGCTTCACGCCATTCTTTTTCGCGTCCTCCACGGTGAGCAAAGAGGCGGCCCGCTCCAGCCGGGCGTCGTCAATGTCCGTCACCACCAGCAGCCCCGGGCGGCGGCCTGAGTGCAGCGCGTAGTCAATAGCGCCCAGGCCCATGGGGCCCACCCCCGCCAGCAGCGCCATGTTGCCGCCCTTCACAATGCCCATCTCATGGGTATAGCTGCCCGCCGTGGTATGGTAGTTCACATGGTAGCCGCCCACGATGCAGCTCATGGGCTCCGCCAACGAGCCGTGGTAAAAGGCCTCCCCCGGGAAGGGCAGCAGGCAGCCCCGGGCCATCACCACATTGGGGATGACCACATAGGTGGCCGCGCCCCCAATGTACTGGAAGCTGTATCCCGGCGAGGCATGCACATTGGAGGGGTCGTTGAGGGCGGGCTGGATAAAGAACCGGTCCCCGGCCCTGAACTGGTGCTGCCACTTGGCCCCCACCTCCACCAGCTCGCCGCAGAACTCGTGGCCGATGATGATGGGATGGGTGGCCACATCATCCGGCACCCGCTTATGGTCCGCGCCCTGCATGGTGGCCTTGTAGGAGGACATGCAGATGCTGTCGGAAATGATGCGGGCCAGAATCTCGTCGTCTTTTAGCGCCGGAAGCTCAAACTCCTCCAGGCGCAGGTCCTCTTTGCCATATAAGCGTACCGCTTTGGTTTTCATATTGGCTCCTTTCTATGGGCGGAAGGGTCAGATGCCCAGCTTCTCGCGCCGTACCTTTTCCAAGGTGGTAAAATTCATGGTGGCGGTGTAGCCGGGCAGGGGCAGCACCTTCTCGTGGATGGCGTCCAAAATCCAGCTGGCCTGCGGGTAGTAATAGTTTTCCAGCTCCGGGCAGGGGCAAATGACGTTGGGGGCGGCCACCACCACCGGCGGAGCGTCCAGGGAATCAAAGGCGAACTGGGTGATGTTGGCGGCCAGGTTGTTCACATAGGCCCCCCGCTCGCAGGCGTCGGAAATCAGCACGATGCGGCCCGTCTTTTTCACGGATTCCAGCACCTTGTCATAGTTGAAGGGCACCAGGCTGCGGGCGTCGATCACCTCGGCGCTGAGGCCGAACTTCTCTTGCAGCAGGTCCGCCGCGGCCAGGGCATTGTACAGGGACGCGCCCACCGTCAGCAACGTGACGTCCTTGCCCGCGCGCTTCACGTCCGGCTCGCCGATGGCCACTTCGTAATAGCCTTCCGGCACGCCGCCCTCATGGAACATCTCGCCGGTGTCATATAGCTTCTGCGCCTCAAAGAACACCACCGGGTCCGACCCGTTCAGGGCCGCGTTCATCAGTCCCTTGGCATCGTAGGGGGTGGCGGGGTACACCACTTTCAGGCCCGGGATGTGGGTGGTCAGCGAGGTCCAGTCCTGGGCATGCTGGGCGCCGTACTTGCTGCCCACGGAGACCCGCAGCACCATGGGCACCTTCAGCACCCCGGCGCTCATGGCCTGCCACTTGGCCATTTGGTTGAACACCTCGTCCCCGGCCCGGCCCAGGAAGTCGCAATACATCAGCTCGGGAATGGCCCGGCCGCCGCACAGGGCGTAGCCCACGGAGGCCGCCACAATGGTGCCCTCGGAAATGGGCGAGTTGAAGAAGCGATGGTAGGGGATGGACTCCGTCAGGCCGCCGTACACGCCGAAAGCGCCGCCCCAGTCCCGGTTATCCTCGCCAAAGGCGATGAGGGTGGGGTCCTGGTAGAACTTGTCGATGATGGCCTCAAAGATGGCGTCCCGGGTGTTGTACTGCTTGATTTTGGACACGGGCTTGCCGTTTGCGTCAAAGGCGAAGCGCACCTTGTCCTTCAGCTTCATCACGCGGCTGTTTTGCTCCTTGGGGGCGTTCACGTCCGGCTTCCGGTCCTCCATCACGGGGATCTGCGTGTTGGACAGCATGTACTGGCGGATGGAGTCCGGGTTGCGCATCAGGTCCATGCGGGGGGAGGTGCCCTCGTCAATGGCCAGCTTCATGATCTTGGTGATCCGCTCCCGGATGCTGGTTTCCGCCGCTTCCAGCTCGGCCTTGGTGGCCTTCTTAGCGCCTACCATGCCTTCCTTGAAGGCCAAAATGGAGTCCACCTTCTGCCAGGTTTCGATCTCTTCCTTGGTGCGGTAGGTGGAGGCGTCCGTGGCGGAGTGGCCCGCAAAGCGGTAGGTGATGGTATCCAGCAGCACGGGGCCCTTGCGCTCCTCAATGATCTTGCGCTTGCGGGCAAAGGCGTCGATCACCGCGAAGGGGTTATAGCCGTCGATGCGCTCGCTGTGGAGCTGGTCCGGGGAGATGCCCGCGCCGATGCGGGCCAAAATGTCGTAGGCCATGGTCTCGCCGGAGGTCTGGCCGCCCATGCCGTAGTGGTTGTTGAAGAAGTTGAAGATCACCGGCAGGCCGCCCTTGTGGCCATCGTCCCACAGCTTGGTAAACTGGTCCATGGCGGCAAAGTTCAGCGCTTCCCACACCGGGCCGCAGCCCAGGGAGGCGTCGCCCACGTTGCAGACCACCAGGCCCGGCTTGTTGTTCACCCGCTTGTACAGGCCCGCACCCACGGAAATGCCTGCGGAGCCACCCACGATGGCGTTGTTGGGATAAATGCCAAAGGGGGTGAAGAACACGTGCATGCTGTTGCCCAGGCCCCGGGTGAAGCCCGTCTCCCGGCCAAACAGCTCCGCCATGAAGCCGTAGAGCAGGAAGTCAAAGGCCAAATCCTTCACGTTGCCGGTCTTGTTCAGCTTTTCCACGGGGGCCAGGGTGGCGCCGCCCATGAAGCTTTGCATGATGTCCATCAGTTCCTTGTCGCTGAGGTTCTTGATGGCGGCGCAGCCCTTGGCCAGCACCTCGCCATGGCTCCGGTGGGACCCGAAGATGATGTCGTCCTTGCCCAGGGTATAGGCCATGCCCACGGCGGCGGCTTCCTGGCCGGTGTACAGGTGGGCGGGGCCGGTGTACACATACTCCACGCCGTTGTACATCTTGGTGGTCCGCACGGAATACAGCATGGTTTCAAACTCGCGGATGGTTTGCATATCGCTGTAAATACCCATCAAATCAGCCTTGCCGTATTCCTTGGCGGACTCGGCAAAGGGCTTCTGGTATTGGTTCAGCAAGATATCGGTAAAGGTGATTTTTCCTGGGGCGCGCACTTTGGAAGGATCGATGAATTGACTTTGAGGCATGATGGGGGTCCCCTTTCTGTGATGGTATTCTGATGGATACCACTTCTATTCTTGTTCTATGCTTGCCTGGGATCAGTCGTTTCCATGAAATAGCCCTTCGCGGATGATCTCGCCCACGGTGGGATGCGGGAACACCACGCGCTTGGCCTGTTCCAGGCTGATTTCCTTGTCAATGAGCACGGCGGCGGTGGAGATGATCTCCGAGCTGGGGTTGCCCAGCATATGCACGCCGATCAAGCGCCTGCCTTCCCACACCAGCTTGCAGATGCCGTCCCCGCCCTCGTTTTCGGCCATGTAGCGGCCGCTCATCATCATGGGCAGCCGGGTCTCCTTGGCCTCGATGCCCTTGGCCTTGGCGCTTTCCAGGGTCTCCCCCACGCCGGCCACCTCCGGGTTGGTGTAGATGACGGAGGGAATGGCATCGTAGCTCATGGCGTCCGGCACGCCGCACATGGTATGGATGGCCACCTCCGCCTCCCGGTAGGCGGTGTGGGCCAGCATGGACTTGCCGTTCACATCCCCGGCGGCGAACACCCCGGGCACATTGGTCTTTTGCTGGGCGTCGGTGAGGATGGCCCCCCGCTCCAGCAGCACGCCAATCGTTTCCAGGCCCACGCCCGCAGTCACGGCCCGCCGCCCGATGGACAGCAGCACCTTGTCGCAGGGCAGGGTTTGGCTTTGGCCGTCCAGCTCGTAGGTGACGCTGTCCGTACCGATGCGGGTCAGCTTGGCCCCCAGCAGGAACTTCACGCCCTTTTTCTCGTAGTTCTTTTGCAGCAGGGCGGAGATGTCCCCATCCGTGGGCCCGGCAATCTTCTGCAGCATTTCAATCACGTGCACCTGGCTCTTGGCGGAGTTCATCAGCGAGGCCATTTCCAGCCCGATGACGCCGCCGCCCACAATCACCAGCCGACCCGGCACTTCCGTCAGGGCCAAAATCTCCCGGTTGGTCATGGCGAAGCCGGAGGCCACCGCCTCCTTGAGGCCCTCGATGGGGGGCAGAATGGGCTCGGAGCCGGTGCAAATCAGCAGCTTGGCCCCCTGGTAGGTTTGCTCCCCCGCCTTCACCTCAAAGCCGCCGGGGATGCGCTGCTGAATCACGGCCAGCTCCTTCACCAGCGTAACGCCCCCGCGCTTTAAGTTGCCTTCAATGCCCACCACCAGCTTTTTGACCACCTTGTCCTTCCGCTTCACCACCGCCGGGTAGTCCAGCTTGGGGGCTTCGCAGGTGACGCCATAGTGAGCGCCGTAGCCGTTCATATAGTCAAAAATCTTGGCGGAATGCAACAGGGTTTTGGAGGGGATGCAGCCCTCGTTCAGGCATACGCCGCCCACGGCCCGCTTTTCAAACAGCACCGTGGACAGCCCCGCATGGGCCGCCAGCTCCGCCGCGTGGTAGCCCGCCGGGCCGCCGCCCAAAATGAGCAGATCATACATAATCATCTTTCCCCTTTCCGCCTTAGAGGGCCAGCAGCGCCGGGAAGCGCTCCAGTTTTTTGCACAGGGTTTGCAGGAACTTGGAGGCGGGTGCGCCGTCCAAAGCCCGGTGGTCGTAGGTGAGGGACAGGGTCATGCAGGGGTAGGGGGTGAGCTTCCCGTCCAAATCCCGCACCCGGGTGGTGATGGTGTTCACGCCCAAAATGCCGGTCTGGGGCGCGTTTAAGATGGGGGTAAAGCTCTCGGTGCCAAACATGCCCAGGTTGGACACGGTGAAGCTGCCGCCCGTCAGCAGCTCCGGGGCGATGGAGCCATCCCGGCACCCGGCGGCCAGGGCTTTCAGCTCGTTGGACAAGGTGAGAAGCGACTTGCCGGAGGCCCCGAACATCACCGGCACCATCAGCCCCCGCTCGGTGTCCACCGCGCAGGCCAGGTTCACCTCCGCAAAGGTCCGCAGGGTGTCCCCCTGCAGCCAGGCGTTCAGCGCCGGGAACTCCGGCAGGGTGCGGGTCACCGCAAACAAAATCATATCCGTCAGCGTCACGCCGGACAGCAGGGCGTCCTCCTTGCAGAAGGCCCGGTACTGCTGAATGGCTGTGGCGTCAAAGGAGGCGGTGTGGGTCAGCTGGGCGGTGGTGGACAGGGAGGCCATCATATTCTTGGCGATGATCTTGCGCATGGTGGACAGGGGCTTGTCGGCAAAGGCCACACCCGCAGGGGCTGCCAAAGCCGGGGCCTGTGCCTCCTGGGCCGCGGCAGCCTGGGCGGCAGGGGCCGCCTGAGCAGGTCCTTTGCCCAGTCCGCTTTCCATCAAAACCCGCACATCTCGCTCAATGACGCGCCCCTCCGGCCCGGTGGGGGTGGCCAGCGCGGGATTCACGTCCGCCTTGGCCGCCAAAGCCCTGGCCCGGGGCGAAACGCCGCTGGCGCTGCCGGTTGCCTCCTGGGCCGTGGCTGCAGAGGAAGCTGCGGGCGCGGCGGCGAAAGCTGTGGCGGTGGCGGAAACGGTTGCAGAAGCTGCCGTAGCGGCAGCAGCCGTTGCCGCAGAGGCAGCAGCCTCCGGGGCCGCTTGCGGCGTTCCCGCCGCCGCTCCTGCGTCAAAGCTTTCCCCTGCCGCGCCGATGGCGCATACCGGCGCCTTGATCAGCACCTCTTCGCCTTCCTCCACCAGCAGGCCCAATACCACGCCGTCAAATTCGCAGGCCACATCAAAGGCGGATTTTCCCGTTTCACTGGAAAACAGCGGGGCGCCCACGCTGACGGTATCGCCAGCCTTTACATACCATTTTGCCAAAATCGCGCTCTCCTCCGAGATGCCGATTTGCGGCATAAGCACTAGATTCGCCACATTACTCCTCCTAACTCTCTCATGCAATCCTCGTCAGGCTTTGACCACCTGAACGCCTTTTTCGGTCAGCAGCGTTTCAATCTCCCGCGGCAGGCCGTCATCGGTAATTAAAATGTGGATCTCCCCAGGCTGGGCAAAGGTGTAGGGCATGCTTTTGTCCACCTTGGAGCTATCCATCAGCAGGATGACTTTGGAAGCCTTGCCCAGCACCAGGCGCTTCAAATCGCACTCAAAGTGCTCCCCTGCCGTAAACCCGGCGCTGGCTGAAAACCCGGAGGTGCCCATAAAGGCCAGGTCAAAATTCAGCGCCTTTAAAATTTCTGTGCTGCCAAAGCCGGAGCAGGACAGGGTGTTGCGGTTGATGTTGCCCCCGGTGATCACCGCCGAGCAGCTGGGTTTTTTTTCGATGATGTGCAAAGCGATGTTGGGGGCGGAGGTGACGATGGTCAGGTTCTTGTCCGGCAGCCGCTGGGCAAAGGCCATGGTGGTGGTGCCGGAGTCAATGAAGAGGGACCGCCGTTCCTCTACAAAGGAAAGGGCCTTTTCCGCGATACGGGCTTTCTTTAACGCATTTTCCCCTTCCCGGACAAAATAGAAGGGCTCCAAATGGCCGGGGGCCTGCATGTTGGCCTTGGCCCCGCCGTGGGAGCGGATGATGGCTCCGCTTTCTTCCAAAAAAGCCAGGTCGCGCCGGATGGTCATGGCAGACACTTCCGGAAACAGCGCGCCTAGCTCTTCCATGGTGGCTTGCCCATGGGTCAGGATAAATTCGCACATTTCGGTCCGCCGCCCGGTCATCCGCACACGCCCCCTTTCCGCAGGTTCTTCCAGCGGCCCTTAGTATACTCCAAATGTTCATTTTGTGCAATATCAAAGCAAAAATGTTCGTTTCAATGTTTGAATCGAACATTTTCATGTGCTATTCAATAAACCCGCTTCGATTTATTCCTGTTGCTGATGCATCAGGGTTTTCAGCGCCGGGTACAGCTGGCAATAAATCTTGTAGGTTTCCTGGTAGGCCTGTTGCCAGGCCGGGTTGGGTTCCACCGTGCCCGCCACCCGCACGCGTCCGGCCGCTTTTTCCGGGGTGGCAAACAGCCCCACCGCCAGCCCCGCCGCCATGGCGATGCCCGCCGAGGTCACATCCCCGGCGGATATGTTGACAATGTCCAGGGGGATGCCAAAGGCGCTGGCCAAAATCTCCCGCCACAGCGCGGATTTGGCCCCGCCGCCGATGATGCGCATCCGAGAGATGAAAAAATGGTCCCCCATGGCGTCCAGCACGCTGCGCAGGGCAAAGGCCACGCCTTCCAACGTGGCGCGTAGCAGATGGGACTGCTCCTGGGTACCGCGCAAGCCAAAATAAACACCCCGGGCCTGGTTATCAAAAATGGGCGACCTTTCCCCTTCTAGATAAGGAAGAAACACCATGCCCCCGCTGCCGGGAGGGGCCTTTTGGGCCTGGACGTCCGCCTGGGCCGGGTCCTCAAGCCCCACCAGCCGCATGGCCCAGTTCAGCGCGGAGCAGGCCGCCTGCACGGTGCCGATGACGCTCACCTTCTCCCCATCGGCCATGGAAATGCTAAAAATCCTCTGCTGCGGGTCAAAGCAGGGCTTATCCGCCAGCACGCCAATCCACGCGGTGGTGCCCAGGCACAAATACGCGTCCCCCGGATGCACGGCCCCCACCCCCAGGGTGGCGCTGGGACCGTCCCCCGCCCCCGCAATCACCGGAATGCCCTCCCGCAGGCTCAACTGCTCCGCCGCCGCCCGGGTGACACGCCCCACCACCTCCGTGCCCCGGTGGAGGGTTGGCAGTTTTTTACGGTCCAGCCCCAGCTCCGCAAAGACCGCATCATCATACCGGCCCGTAGAAATGTCCATCATCTCCCCGTGGGAGGCGTCGGAAAAATCCGTGGTGTCGATGTTGCCCGTCAAGCGGGCCACCACCACGTCCTTGCAGCACAAAAACCGCGCCGTGCGCCTGTAGATGCCAGGCTCACAATCCTTAAACCACTGCACCTTGCACAGCGTGGAACGGGGGTCCAGCCGGTTGCCGGACATTTCGTACAGCCGCTTTTCCCCGATCTTCTCGCCAATCTCCCGGCATTGCCTGTGGGCCCGGGCGTCGGCGTGGATCAGCGCGGGAGACAGGGCCTGGCCTTTCCCATCCACAGGAACGCAGCTGAGCATATGCCCGCCCACCCCAAGGACCGCCACCTGCTGCCAGCGCTCCGGCGCTTGCTCCCGCAGGCTGGCGGCCAAGGCGCAAAGGCCCCGCCACCAATCCTCCGGGTCCTGGTCCGCCTGGCCCCCCTCGCCATAACGGGTGGGATAGGCATGGACCATGCTGTACAGCATGGCCCCATCGCTGCCGAACAAAGACGCCTTGATGCTGCTGGTGCCAATATCAAAAGCCAAAATGGTCTCTTTCCCCATCTGAACCCCCTCTTTTGTACCGCTTTTTCACTGCTTTTGCGCTATCTTTTATGCCTGCTGTCTGTTCGTGTTCACTTCGCCCTGCATGCAAAAAACTCCTGCATTCGCAGGAGCTTGGTACGTGGAGGACTCTGTTGGGAATCTCCTTAGCGGCTTTTGTAGCTGGAGCACTGGCTCTCATCGCACTCGCCGCTATGGCAGCCCTGCCGGGGCCCTACCTGAATGCTGTCCAGCTTGCACATGCCGCTGTGCTCCCAGTGCTTGCAACTCTCCACATCACAGTGAATGCATTGGTCGTTGGAAGAAAAAGCCATGTAGAAAACCTCCTGCAATTTTGAAGTGGGGTCGTTCCAGACAAAGCATGTCCAAAATCTGTGAGGATTATCCACTTCCCCACGGACGCATAGACGGGATTTCCGCTTTATGCTATACTGGCAAGGCTAAGCGTAGCCGGACCATTTTTCTTACTGAGAGAGGCGCATCATGAACAAAAGCTTGCTAACCACCAAAAACCTGTGTTTTTCCGCCATTGTGGCCGCGCTGTACGCCGGGCTGACTTTGGCCTTCCAGCCCATCAGCTTTGGCGCGGTGCAGTTTCGCATTTCCGAAGCTCTGACCCTCCTGCCGGTGCTCTTTCCCCAGGCCCTGCCCGGGCTCACCGTGGGCTGCCTCATCGCCAATTTGGTGGGCAGCGCCACCCCCTGGGATGTGGTGTTTGGCACCCTGGCCACGCTGCTGGCGGCCATCGCCACCTATCGGCTCAGCCAAAACATCTGGCTGGCCGCCCTGCCCCCGGTGCTCGTGAACGGCGTGGTGGTGGGCCTGGTATTGCACTATACCTTGCAGTTTCCGCTTTGGGAAACCATGGGCACCGTGGCCCTGGGGGAAGCCGTGGTGGTCTACGCCCTGGGCATCCCCATGATCAAGGCCCTGCAACGGATCAAGCTGCCCAGCTGGCTGGTATAGGCCCAGCTTTCCAAAAATTTACGAATCCTACGAACAAAACGGCGGCCCCAGTCGTCTTTTCTAAAGAAGGGACCGACGCCTACGGTTCCTTCCCCACCGGCTTCCAAGCCGGAAGGGGCGCGCTCCCGAAAGTCAAGCAACCAGCCATTTTCCCGCCCCTTGACAGCGCCTTGGTTGTCCCCTATACTTTTTGCGAAGCGCCCGCGCGCCCTGCTCTCATTCTATATCCATTGTAAGGGGGAATCCTTCATGTCTCGCACCCTTTCCAAGGCTTTTTGCCTGTTGCTCACCATTACCCTGCTGAGTTCCTTGTTTTCTTTCGCTTTGGCGGGCAGCTCCTTGGACGCCAATGCGGACCAGGACCTGGCGGACTATGTGCCCGAAGACCTGACTCCGGAAGAAAAGGCGCAATGGGCGGCCTGGGCCTCCGAAGGAGCGGGCGCGGATGCGAACATCAATGCCTCGGACGCGGAGGCCGCGTCCCCGGAGGAGGAAGCCCTGATGGCGGAGCTGGAATCCGCCATGAATGACAACCAGCCCATGGACGAGGTGGACCTGTCCAACCTGGAGCCCAATGAACAGCTGCCTTCCAATGTGTTTAACATCCTTTTGCTGGGTGTGGACAACCGCAGCACAGACTTGCAGCGGGGGCTTTCAGACGCGGTGATCATTTGCTCCGTGAACCTGGATACCGGCAGCATCAAGCTCACCTCCATCGCCCGGGACACCGCCGTCATCGTGCCCGGCTTTAAGAACCAAAACCGCATCAATGTGGCTTACAAGCGCGGCGGTCCCGAGCTTTCCATGAAAACCGTCAACCGGAACTTTGACATGAACATCCAGCGCTACGTGGTGGTCAACATCCACGGCCTGGCGGATATCATTGATACCCTGGGCGGCGTGGACATCGAAATGACCAGCATGGAAGCGGGCCGCATCAACTATGAACTGCGCAAAGAACCCATGGACAAGGTAAAGCGCAAGAAGGTGGAGGCCAAAGACGGCGTGCAGCATCTGGACGGCATGCAGGCGGTGACCTTCGCCCGCATCCGCGGCATTGACAGCGATTTGGAGCGTACCCACCGCCAGCGCAAGCTGCTGGAAGTGCTGCTTTCCACCGTGATGAAGGACATGGACATCGGCAAGTTCATCAGCCTGGTGGAAGCGGCCCTGCCCTATGGCCAAACCAACCTGACCTTGGCGGAGCTGATGCAGCTGGGCACGGCGGTGCTGGGCGGCGAGGGTATGCAAAAGCTGCAGAGCGGCGGAGAGATCATGGAGCAGCTGCGCATCCCCATGGACAAAAAATTCGGCTACCGGGACATCGCTGGGGCCACCCTGGTGTACCTCAGCCCCAAAAACCTGAAGCTGAGCATTGAGACCATCCATAACTTCATTTATGGAGCTACCTACCTGGAGGACAAATAAGCCGTTCCCAAAAGGGTGCGCCTGCGCTACCGGGCCGCCCTTTTTTGATTGACAAAGGAGGCCCCTTCATGGATACGCTGCAAGCCCTTGTGAATATCGGCCCTGTGCTGGCCGGGAACCTGCGCGCCGTGGGAATTGATACCCCGGAGGCCCTGCAAGCCCTCAGCGCCAAGGAAGCGTTTTTACGCATTCGGGCCGCTGTGGACCCGGGGGCCTGCCTGATGCAGCTCTATGCCCTGGAAGGAGCCCGCCTGGGCCTGCGGGACAACCAGCTCCCCGCCGATGTGAAAGAGGACCTAAAAGCTTTTTTCAAAGCATTGTAATCTCCGCCTTGATTGAAGGAGGTCTCCCCCATGGCCCGCAAAACCTTTACCCAGAAAATGCACGCCCCAGGCGATTTGCCCAAGGTGGAGGACGTTTCCGGCGATCCCCGGCAAGTGGCCCGCTATGGAGGCCCCAGGCTGCTGGTGGCCTCGCCGCTGATGTACAATGAGCTGATGGCCAAGGTGCCTCCAGGTAAGCTGTTGACCGCCGACGGCCTTCGGGCCCATTTGGCCGGGAAGGCCCAAGCGGACGCCACCTGCCCCCTGACGGCGGGCCTCTTCATCAACATCTGCGCCCATGCCAGTGTGGAGCCCGGCAGTCCCGCAATTCCCTATTGGCGTACCCTGAAAAGCGGCGGCGAGCTGAACGAGAAATACCCCGAAGGCATAGACGGCCAGAGGATGCGCCTGGAAATGGAAGGCCACAAGGTGGTCCAAAAGGGAAAGCGGTGGCTGGTGGAGGGGTATGAAAGCTGCCTGTGGGACATGAAATAACGAAAGAAGAAACGAGGCTTCCCCATGAAAAAGATCTGTGCTCTCCTGCTGTGCCTATTGCTGCTGGCCTTTATGCTGCCTTTGTCTGCCCTGGCGGGCGATTACCTGGTGGTCAACAACCCTATTCCCACCGACCGCCTGCATTTGCGGGAAAAACCGGACGAAAAATCCTTTTCCCTGGGCAAATACTATAACGGCACCAAGGTGGCGTTCCTCAAGGATATGGGCAACGGCTGGTACAAGGTCGATGTGGGCAGTGTGGGCCTGGAGACCGGCGGCAGCTCCCTGTACGGCTTCTATATGAAAAAGCAATACCTGGCCTCTGGCAGCGCGGCGGACGCGGTGGTCAGCGCCATGCCCCGGTATGTGTCCACCTCTTCCTCCTGGGATCTGTACAGCTCCATTGCCGTGGATGGGCAAGGCCGGTATTATCTGGACAAGAACTCCGGCAGCACCCAGGGCGCCGGCGTTGAAATTGAACTGATGGGCTTCACCCCGGACTGGTGGCACATCCGCCTTGTGGAAAGCGGCCTGACGGGCTTCGTTCCGGCCCATTCCCCCCAGTTCAAGGAGCCCCAATTCGTCACCGTTTTGAACCCCAACCCCTCCGACCGCCTGCATCTGCGCGTGAATCCCAGCAAAAGCGCCGCTTCTCAAGGCAAATATTACAGTGGCGTGAAGGGGATGATTCTTGGGTACGCAGGGAACAACCAGTGGGTGGCGGTGCGAATCGGCATCCTCACCGGCTATATGGACGCCCGCTACATCGTTACCGACGCGAAAGCGCAAGCAAAAATCAAATCCCTCTGCCCCAGGGTGCAGGTGAAAAACCCCGCGGGCACCCAGCATCTCAACCTGCGGGAGCTTCCCAGCGAGACCTCCGCTTCTCTGGGCCTGTACGCCACCGGTACCTCTGTAAAGGTCCTGGGCGTCGGCCCCACCTGGTACCATGTGGAGGTCAATGGCGTGACAGGCTTTATGATGGCTAAGTTTTTGGACCCCAAGCTGCCGCAGTAAGTGTCGACAAAGTGGGTGAACCCACTTTGTCGAGTTTACGGGAACTGTTTGCGCTGACGCGCAAACGCCCCGCCCGACCGGCAAAGCCGGTCGATACGATTTCACTTGGAGGGGCTTTGGCCCCTCCAAGCCTCCCGCAGAAGCTTTATCTGCAATCAAAGGGCATGATTTCTTCACGAAATCATGCCTTTGCTTTGTTTTCAAATCCTCAAAGAATATTTTTCACTCTTTTCACCTGGTGAAACCAGGTGAAATAAAGGGTCCAGGGATGAAATCCCTGGTGGGGTCCAGGGATGAAATCCCTGGTGGGGTCCAGGGGCGAAGCCCCTGCGTCCCCCGGGCCCCCGCCCCCCCCCCCCCCCCCCCCCCCCCACGGTGCCTACGGGGGGCCCCCCCCCCCCAGGAACCCCCCCCACGGCCCCCCCAAAGGAGAGAAACCCGCGGGCAACGCGCCCCGGCCCCA
>JAVBPU010000019.1:0-26775 GCA_031549415.1 Eubacteriales bacterium
CAGCACGGGCATCATCATTGAAGCCCCCGGCTTTTTGCCCCATTACTCGGGGCTGCGCAATCTTTTAATACTGGCTCATATTTCAGGGAAGGCCGATAAGGCCAGGGCAATGGAGGTCATGCGGCTGGTTGACCTTGACCCGGACAACCCCAAGCCTGTTGGAAAGTATTCGTTGGGTATGCGGCAGCGGTTGGGGCTTGCACAGGCGCTGATGGAGAACCCAGATATCCTGATGCTGGACGAGCCTTTCAATGGGCTGGACAAGAGCGGCATGGCTGATGTACGCCAGTTGCTGCAACGCCTGAAAAAGCAAGGCAAAACAATCATTCTGGTTTCTCATTATGCCCAGGAGATTGAGGACAACTGCGACATCGTGTGGGAAATTGTTGACGGGAGCTTGGTTTTGCTGCGCGGAGAAGAAAAAACTTCGGCGTGAAAGAGAAGGAGGGAAGCAATGGTGGGTAAGATATTGCAGTTCCCAACAGGCAATGTTGTAAGGACTTTTTGGGGCCTTGACGCGCTGATCCATGACGCGATAGTTGCGAGTATTCCATGGAACAACCAGCCCTTTGACCGCGCATTTGAGGCGACGCTGCAAAGGATCAACGAAACACCCCAGCAGGAGCAGCAAGAGCAATAAATGGTGGAGCTTAATAATAGCGGGGAAGGGATTGCCATATCATGGAACATGATCCGTTGTTGGATTTCTGGAAGCAGTACTATCCCATGTTTTACCGTCAGGCGGCATCCATTCTCCGAAATGCGGATATTGTGGAGGACACGCTTCAAAATGCGATTTTAAAGGCGTGGCTGCACAGGGACACCCTGCGGGCAAACACCTGTTGCCGAGCGTGGCTATACCGCATTGTCTATAATGAATGTATCAGTCATATTCGCAGAGCGAAAAGAAGCAATGTCCTCTTTGCGGATGGGGAGTATCTTGAAAGACTCCCGATTGATGAAGAAAGTGTTGAGCAACACGCCCTTCAACTTACTTTGCATGACGTTGTCGAGGGTATGCCGAAGAAAAACCAAGACGTGTTCCGGCTTCAATATAAAGGGTATCGCATGGTCGAGATAGCGGAGACCCTCCAAATTCCCCTCGGCACGGTAAAAAGCAGGATGGCCAGAGCCAAGGACATGGCCAGAAAACACCTTGAAAGCATGACAACACAATAAAAACGAACCCAGAAAAGACAGCAATTTGGGGGTACTGTTAAGGGGGTGATTCCATTGGGGATATATGAGATGCTAAGCTTTGACTCAAAATACGCTTTACATAGGAAAGGTGGTTTTACTAATGAAAAACTCCAAAGTCTGGTTGAGTAGCATCCTTTGCTTGATGCTCATTATCATCGCTGCATTGCCTTTTGCATCAGCAGAGCAGGTTGGGAAAGCGCCAGCATCAAGACACACTGTCGAGATCATTTCCCCGAATGAACTTCCTACTGGTGTTGTTCCCAAGAAATTCGACACCCAGGAAGAAGCTGATGCTTATATCGATCAGCTAAAAATTGACGCAGAGGCGATTAACCGCCAAAGTTTTGAGGCCATGCAGCGTTCCATGGGAACCGCTGCCGCTTCAGAAGGCGGGGAACCAACAATTTTGCGTGCTGATCAGACGGCGAGCAAATACAAGGACTTTAACCAGTGCGGTGGCTTACACTATGTGCGTGTACGCTGTGGCTTTACTTGGTGGCAGGATACCAACGCAAAAAAGGTGCGCTCGATTGATTCCGTAAGTAGCACCAACCATGGCTATACATTGGATAGCAAATGGACGCAATCTAGCTGGCGAGGAAGCAGAATTGATCAGTACCGCACGGCGGCAGTCACGGTTATTGGCACAATGAAGCATTATCTGGTTGTTGAAGATCTGATCGAGATATCAAGCGAAGAACTCACTCTCTACGCTGAATTCAGACCATAAGGGAGTCGACACATGTTACTTCATATCTTCAATATGCTGTTGTGGGTACTGATAATCCTATTGGCTGTATTTATTGGCAGGGCGCTTTACAGACACTTTTATAAAAAGAAGTAGGATGAACCTTCCCACACAGTATTAGCCCAGCCCTTCGAGATTAATTTTCTCGAAGGGCCATTTATTTATATTTTGCCTATATAAGGCCACATCAAGGCCACATCAGAAAATTTGCATTGACAAAATTGCTGGTCTTTTTTTCTGCTTTTTTTGCGTGAAAGCCTTGTCTTTTCACCATCCGTGCGTAAGCTGTGACCACAGGCAAGGAACCTGTAAGAAACGAAAGGATGGTATGAGAAATGGAAAACATCAAGAAGAACATGGCGCAAGAAGCCACCACGAAGATGGGCAACAAGAGCGTACTAAGCGGCCTCAGGGTACGGGCCATCACCGCAAAGCTCCGGGATGCCGTAATCATCAGCCTCAATGAGGAGGGCGGCGAAATGGCCCGCTTCAAGAACATTGAGCTACCTGAGGCCCTCCGGGACTTGCCCGTAGAGGATTATCAATTCACCAAGACCATTGAGGGGAGGCTGGAGTTCGAGCTATATTTCAAGGAGGGCGTTCTTCCCAAGCAGATGCCGGAGGCCAGACAGAAGGCAACCAGGGCGGATAAGGCGGCGGCGAAGGCCGAGGGAACAGCAAAGGTAGAGGAACCCACGAAGGAAGCCCCGAAGGTAGCGGAGACACCCAAGGCCCCGGCAGCAGAGGCCAAGAAGCCAGAGGAACCCGCCATCGCCAAGGAAGCCCCCAAGGCGAAGCCGGAACCCCAAAAACCCGCAATGCCCCCGACCATGGCCCCGAAAACCCCCGTAATGGCGGCAAAAACGCCCGGTACGGCCCTCATGGGGGACAAGCCGAAGGATGGCATCAAAAAATAATAACTATCAAAAACCCGGCAATGCGCCGGGTTTTCAAACGTTGCACGTAATTTATATGATCTTCGATTGACTTAAAAATTTCAAATCCTGATTGGACATTATGTGGCGATGACACGCCTCCATTTGACATCTATATGAATTTACAATGAACGGCATATCAACATTATAGTTGAATGTATTATCAAAAGGCAGCAACTGACCAAAGAAGTAATCAGGGTGATAGAATGCAAGTAAAATGCTCGGCGTAATGGGATAGTGAATCTGCGATGTAACAAGCGCTAGACCGTTGTTTCCTAGACCAAGTTGACTTGTCTCTGTGTTAATTAGTATTACTGGCGAATCGCTTGTAATATAGGGAGCGTAAACAGCAAATGGATTGCCAAAGAAAACCCATGCCCTTTTAGAAATAATTTCTGCAAATCTTGCAACCCGATCCTCATCAAAAATAGTGGCCATAGTTAGCGAATGGATATATTCCTCCAATTCTTTATCTTTGGATTTTAGCGCGTTAAAAGTTGTTTGAGCATGATCCTGTATTGATTGATTTTCGTGATTGATGAGGCGCAAGAGGACATCTTCCGTTGATTGATGGGCTAACCCAGTCGCATAGCTGACAGATGGTTGTGTGCGTAAGAGTTGGCATGCAATGATTCTTGAAAGGTCAGCCCGTTCGTCTGCTGAAAGAATAGGCTTGCCAGGAACAGTCATATTGCATTTCGTGATGATAGTATTAAATAAGCGCTTAGTATCAGTTTCATAGTCTCTGGAAAACATTTTTTCATAGTAATACTCATCTTCATTAGTGAAGTATTTACTATTCCTGACGCGGTAGAAATCTTTTTGCGCAGAAACGTTATTAACCGAGGTAACGAATGACTTTCCAGTGATTTTATCATAAACGTATATTTGTTCTTTTGCATCTGGAGTTTGAAAATAGGATAGATACGCAACGGGGACAATATGTTGCCTCTTTGGTAGATTAACCTTGGCAGACCTCATTTGTATCACTACCTGTTCATGTTTTCTGGGCTAATAGTCCACTTCGATATGCTAAACCAAATACCTTTTTCCCTCAGCCAAATGCTAATTTGTGAAGCATATTACATCGTTCCGTCATATAAGGTACCTCTTTGCCAGTAACACCCATGTTTCTTTGTCCCTTATTCCAGGCTTGAAAGACATGTTCAAATCGCTAAGCTGTGACCACACCAAAGGAAACTTTGAAGGAGGCCACAGCAATGATCCAGATTTCCGAAATCGTAGCCAAGACCGAGGCCATGTTCGACCTATTCAACCAGCATTTTTACCAGGGCGAGCTGACCCGCCCAGCCATCACGGTATCTTCCGATGGCGGCCATGGGGCCTATGGCTGGTGTACCATCTATGAAGTATGGCAGAATGGCGGCGAAGCGCATCGGGAAATCAACATTTGCGCCGAGTACATCGACCGCCCCATTGCCGAGGTGACAGCCACCATGCTCCATGAAATGGCGCACCTCTACAATATGACCCACGACATCCAGGACGTATCGAATAATGGCTACTACCATAACCGCAAGTTCAAGGAAACCGCCGAAGCCCACGGCCTGACCATTGGTCAGCATCGCATCTATGGCTGGACGGTAACCATCCTGAATGCGGAAACTGATCTATGGCTGGCTGAACAATCCGGCTTGCAGGACTTTACCACCAGCCGCAAGGCTCCCTTATCCATCACACTCACTGGCGGCAAGGACGGGGAGGAGCCCAAGCCCACCGTCACAAGGGGAGGGCGGCAGGCCAGCAAGAACCGCTCCATTAAGTACGTTTGCCCGGAATGCGGCGCAATCATTAGAGCTACGAAACAGGTCAACGTGGTATGCGGGGATTGTAATGAGCCGTTTGAGAGGGCGTAAGCCACAACGCCAGTCGGGAGGCTGGTATTTTTGTATCCAGAAAATCCTCTCTAGTGAGCGGCATAAAAAACCGCCCTTTGCAGAGCGGTTCGCATCATTTGCTCTTTTATGCATCAAAGGTGTGCTTCGTGATCCAGTATCCATTCCAATAACTGCTCATATTTCATGCTTCCATCCGCCACACCCAGGCCCGCATCAATGACATCTTGATTGGAACAATCCATTTGGATGCCGTTGACTTCCAAAAAAGTGAGCATGACATACATGCCGATTCGCTTGTTGCCATCCACAAAAGCATGGTTCGAAATAAGCGTGTATCCAATCCTGGCCGCTTTTTCCTGCTTTGTGGGGTACAAGTCCTTCCCCTCGAAGGTAGCATATGCACCCTCCAGTGCGCTTTCAAGCAAACCGAAGTCACGTACTTCGTTTGCACCGCCCGTTTCAGCAACAATAAGCTGGTGCAGCAACAGAACCTTTTCTTTTGAAAACTTGATCATTTGGCCAGTTCCTCAAATGCAGGGTGGAACCGCTTGAGGATACGGGCGGCGACCACGTCAATTTTCTCATCATCCGTCATGTCCACATAGGTGGTATTCTCCAGGTCGATGACTAAAAACTTCGGCTTATTGTTCTTAAAGATCACAGCTTGCCCATTATGCTCTGCAATGCGTTGCACCTTCGAAAAATTCTGATTCGCTTCGGTAGCGGACACAATGTGTCTCGTGTTGATGTTCATGGTCATCCCTCCCGAAACCATTATACCCCAAAATATAGCTAGGAATCAACCTATTCACATTTCTCCTTTCGTTGCAAATATGGCACCGTTCAAATGGTGGTTGCTTTTTCGCTTGCACCAGGGCCTTGACAGGCTTATGGCTACTTTGTGCCAACGACCGTCGCTGTGAACGAAGTAACGGGGACACATCGTTCACAGCGTCTATTTTTCATCTGAGCAAACACACCCCAAACTATCAAATATGCACAAAAAACCGCCCTTATCAGGCGGAATTTTGGTGGTCTGTACTGGACTCGAACCAGTGACCCCATCGATGTGAACGATGTGCTCTACCAACTGAGCCAACAGACCTCACAGTTTTAGCTGCCGATTTTTGTGCATTTTGCCCAATTCACATTCTTGGTGCACATCCCGCTCGGCGGGGGGCGTATATGTGATATACGCAGTTTGCTCTACCAACTGAGCCAACAGACCTCACAGTTTTTGCTGCCAGCTTTTGTGCATTTCACCCAAGTCACATTCTTGGTGCACAACCCGCTCGGCGGGGAAGGTCGTCCAGCAACGAAAACTATAGTAGCATGCTGCAACGGGTTTGTCAATTCCAAAATCCCATAAAAAGATGAAAAATCGCAAACCGGCCCCAAAAAATCGTGGGAAAAAGCTCTCGTTTGAAAAAGGAAGGACTCCCTTAACCATGGCCCAAAAAGAGCAGTACAATGGTTCCATACAATCACCCCGCACGTTCCCATTCCCTTCGCGCAAAATCCCTCATGGGCACTTTTGCCCATACATCTACACGATTCTGTCACTAGAGCCAATTCCGAAAACATAGCACAGCCTTTGCGGATCTTTTCCCCAGGCGCGTTGCCTCGTCCGGTCAGCATAGCACCACTATGCCTCCCTTCCTCGGCTGAGCGCCAGGGAAAAATCTCTCGCAATTCCTGTGGCTACGTTTTCGGAATTTGCTCTAAAGCAACATGGAGGCCCCTGTTGAAAAAGCGCTGTCAAAAATGTCAATCCCAGCCATCCACGCCGTCCGTATGCCCTTCTGCGGGGGCTAACTGTCCAGCAAGCAGTTGGGATTCGGTTTGCTTGGACTGCGGCTGTTCCTGCGCTCCTTCCCGTCCCACTTGTCATCCATGCGGGTCTTGCCCGCCACCCCAGCCTTGTATGCTCCATCCCCCTGGCCCGCCCCTTTTCCTTTGCCCACCACTCCCCCCATGCCAGCCATTCCCTCCCTACTCACCATTCACCCCTGCCCCCCACCCCCACCTTGTCCTCCTTGCCCTGTGACCGAATTTCCCGATGTGGTTTGCACACTCGCTTTTGAATCTTTTTCAGATCAAACGCTTCCGACCCCCTCTTCCCCGGTCTCCATTCCAAATGCATTCAACAGCAACGACGGTCCCCCTCCCTGCACAGCGGTGAGCGCATCGTTCATGAATTTACAACTGCCGCTGATGGGGCCTGTCTTCACCCCGCTGGGCAGAGATAGCTACACCTTCTCCGCAAGCATCACACCCATGGTGCAGGTCAGTTACCTGGATGGTAACAACGTCCTGCGCGCAAAATTCGTCCAAGCCCCTCTGGTCCTGACCGGCACTGTGACTTCGCCTGTGAATCCCGGCAGCTTGACCTGATGGGCCTTCATGGAACTCGGAAGCATCAGCGACCCGGGGCTGTCGGGCACGGCCCTCAGCTTCACCGCTACAGCGAACATCGACCTCATCGCAGTTCCCAGCGAGCCGGGCAATTTTCCGGTGCTACAGGATTTCTCCTGCTCCCAGACACCGCCTGTGCAAGCCCAGTGCCACGGCCTCTATCCGGTGGAAAGCTACTGCCAGCTCTCAAGCCTCATACCCGGCGATTCCTCTGGCGTGATCCCCTTTTGCGCTGCTGGGGCCAATGCCCTACACCAATCCCGCTGCCACTTCCCTGGGCGGACAGCCCTATGTGCTGCGGGCCACCCCTCAAAGCGCAAGCACAACGTTGATCGACTTGGCCTTCCCGGTCACCTTGACCTACACGGATGCCACCAGCCAGCTCTGACCCAGCAAACCTTCCTGTTGATGCCCCTGTTGTTGCGGGGTGCCGCCGAGGTGCCCCATATACAGATCATTGCGGATTTGTCCCTTCCTTCTCATCGGCGGCTGTTTTGCGGTGCGGCGAGAGGTATGGCAGCATGTGGGCGGGTATGAGGACGCCTTTCGCGGCTATGGCTATGATGAGGAAGAAATCTCTTTGAAGCTTTGGCTGTTTGGGCACCCGCTGATGACCTCCCCCCCACGTCACCACCCTCCACAAGTTCCGCCCCTGCGCCCCTTACCCAATCGTCAGCCGGACAGGATGCATAACCGAATGTATGCGGTGCATTGCCACCAAAGCGATGAACGCACCCAGCGCTTATCGGACGCGGTGCAGGGCCCTCCCGCCTGCGAGAAAATCCGGCAGGAAGTATTCACAACCGAACATTTGAAGGCGAAGCGCGAAGCCTACCGCGCCGCGCGCCAATACGACGACTGGTACTTTCGCAAATTCAGCCTGCCACTGTAAAAATAAGGTAATCAGAACAAAGAGGACTTCCAAAAAGATTACAAGGATGCGCTAAAGCATCGTAAAAATCACATCGCCCCACGAGCCTCCTCATGGAAGCGTTATCAGGCTTTGGGCCCTCAAAGCCTGATGAATTCCAGCTTTTTCGCCACAAAAATGTGAAATTTTTGTTGCAGTACCCTTGCTTTTTTTTACATTTGGTTTTACAATGTAAGCAATATGGCTGATGCTTGTTGAACTATGCTTGCACGCGCATAGGTTGACATAGAGAGGATGTCACTGATGGCAAAGCGGATTTTGTTGGTGGATGATGAGCCGTTGATTGTAAAAGGCCTGAAATATACGCTGGAACAAGAAGGGTTTGAAACGGATTCAGCCTCCGATGGGGAAGAGGCTTTGGCCAAGTTCTTTGCCGGGACTTTTGACTTCATTTTGCTGGACGTGATGCTTCCCAAGATGGACGGCATCACCGTTTGCCAGCGCATCCGAGAGCACAGCAACGTCCCCATTATTATGTTGACCGCCAAGGGCGAGCACATCGACAAAATCCTGGGCCTAGAATACGGCGCGGACGACTATATGACCAAGCCCTTTAACATCCTAGAGGTGAAGGCCCGCATCAAAACCATCCTGCGCCGGGCCACTGGGGCCCAGCAAGCGGAGGCCCGCAAAACCCTCCGCGTCCACGACATGGAGATCAACTCCATCAACCGTTCCGTCACCCTGGGGGGCAAGGATGTGCGGCTCACCGCCAAGGAGTTTGACCTGCTGCAAATGTTCGTCAGCAACCGCGGCAAGGTCTTTAGCCGCGAAGCCATGCTGGAAACCGTCTGGAAGTACGACTACACCGGCGACGCCCGCACCGTGGACGTGCACATCCGCCGCCTGCGCGAGAAGATCGAGCGCAATCCCGCTCAACCAGAATTTATCTTCACCAAGTGGGGAGTGGGCTACTATTTCACCGACAAGGACTAACAATCCATTTACTTCCATCCGTTGGAAAATCCTACTCGCCTTCCTGCTGATCGTCGGGGTAAGCTACTATGCGGTGGCCTCCTCCCTGATTGCGCTGGTGGGCGATTATTTGTTTACCGACCGCATGCGCCAGGACCGGACCAACACCGACCGCCTCACCGTGGAGGTGGCGCGGCTGTATGGTGATGCGCAAATGCCCGCCTTGCAGGCCCTGCTGGACTCCACCGGGGGCGAGCTGGGCGGCAGGTTGATGGTGCTGGATGCCAGCGGCAAGGTACAGGCGGATAGCTTCTCCGAGCTGAACGGCACCCGGATGGAACTGCCCGAGGTGGTCAGCATTCTGGCCCAGGGCAAAACCGCTGATTATGGCGTACACAAGCTAAAAGGGACGGTGGCGGCCCCTGCGCCCTTTTTTTCCTTTCTCCTGCCCTATGACCCCAACGCGGAGTGGGTGGGCTACTGCACCTCCGCCCTGACGAAGGAGGGCGCGACCACCGGCGTGTTGCTGTTCTCCTCCCCCATCCAGGAAATGATGGAGCGCCTCTTTGCGCTGCAGGATAAAATGGTGCTGTATTTCCTCATTGCCGCCGGGGTCTCCATCATCGTGGCGCTGATCTTCTCCCGGGTCATCACCCGTCCCATCGCGGCCCTGACCCGCAGCATCCAGCGCATGGGCCGGGGGGACCTGTCTGTGCGGGTGCCCGTGCGGGGCAGCGGCGAGCTAAAACGCCTGGCCTCCACCTTCAACGCCATGTCCGAAAAGCTGGAAATGCTGGACAAAAGCCGGAACCAGTTCGTATCCAACGCCAGCCACGAGCTAAAAACCCCCCTGGCCACCATGAAGATCCTGCTGGAGAGCATCATCTACCAGCCCGACATGGATGGGGACCTGCGCACCGAGTTCTTGAGCGATGTGAACAAGGAAATCGACCGGCTGACCCTCATCATCAGCGACCTGCTCACCTTGGTCAGCATGGACGCCAACACCATGCGCCTGAACCGGGAAACCTTCAGCCTGGCCCAGGTGGTTACCGAAAACGCCCACCGCCTGGCCCCAGTGGCCGAGCAGCGCCGCCTGGAGATCAAGCTACAGCTAAACGACAGCTGCGAGATGTACGCGGACCGGGCCAAGCTGATGCAAACGGTTTACAATCTGATGGACAACGCCATCAAATACACCCAGGAGGGCGGCCTCATCCGCATCCGGCTGATCCGCTCCGGCCGGGACGCCCTGTTGACGGTTTCTGACAACGGCCCCGGCATCCCCAAGGCGGATCAGGCGCACATCTTCGATCGTTTCTATCGGGTGGACAAGTCCCGTGGCCGGGATACCGGCGGAACGGGGCTGGGCCTTGCCATTGTACACCAAATGGTGCTGATGCATGGCGGCAGCATCTCCGTGGACAGCGAAGAGGGGCATGGCACCGCCTTTACTGTGGAACTGCCCATTCACCAGGGATAGGAGGCGGCCTAATGAAAAAACGAAAAGCGCTTTTGTTTCTGTTGGCTGCGTGCCTGTGGCTGCTTTGCGGCTGCACCTCCGCAAACCCACTGGAAAAGGCGGAAGCCACCCCTGTCCCTGGCCTACCCATGCCGCTCCACGCTGCTTCCGCCTCCAAGGACAATGTGGACGAGGTGGAGGTCTCCCTGTATTTCCGTTTTATGAACGAGCCCCTGCTGGCTGCCGAGGCCCGAACCTTGCGGGTGCGCCGGGACGAAAGCCTGGAAGCGTCCATCCTGCACGCGCTGCTGGAGGGCCCCTCCGCAGGCCATGGGGATTTGAAGCCGCTGTTCCCCGCCTCGGTGAAGGTGGAAAGCGTTTCCTCCCGGGGGAATATTCTCTATATCACCTTTAACGAAGCCCTGCTGACCGATGATGAAATTCCCTCCGACTGGGCCAACCAACCCCAGTGGGCCACCGAGGCCCCCCTGCGGCGGGCGCTGACCATTGGCAGTGTGGTGGCCAGCATCACCGAAAGCTTCCCCTATACCGGCATACAAATCCTGGTCTACCGGCCTGGCCAGGTGCAAACCAGCCTCCGGCTGGACAACACCTATTTCCTCTCCGGCCTCACCGGCCTCAGCGAGCCCCAAACCCGCAACGAGGACCTGTTGCTGACCCCCCACAACGTGGCCGCCCAACTGATGGCTTCCTGGCAACGCCGCGACTATGAGACTTTGTACCACTATATCACCCACACCAATGGCGGCAGCCCCAAGCCCTCTTTTTTGGACGTGGCGGCTGCACTGGATACGGCCCCCTCCCTGTCCACCTTCACAGTAGGCAGCGGCAGCGTTTCCGCCAATGGCGGCCATGCGGTGGTCACTTTGGGCTATACCCTGCACCTGGAGGGGGGCACCACCCCCACCGTCACCTATCCGCTGCCCCTGGTGCGGGAAAACGATATTTGGAAAATTGCTTATGCAGAGCTTCAAGCCCTGATGCTGACCCATTGATCCGTGAAAGGAGGAAACGGCATGTGCCACCACAAGAAAAAAGCGCTGCTTTCCTGGCTTCTTTTGTGCTGTCTGGCCCTGTCCTCCTGCGCCGGTGGCATCCCTCTGCATGAAGAGGAGGCAACGCCCAGCCTGACGTTGCCCCCGGCTCCCTCCGATCTGGTGGCCCCCATTGGCGATGCTGCCTTGGAATACGCCACGGAGGCTTCGTTGTTTTTGCCCCGGCACGGCGGCAGCTCCCTGCTATCCATCATAGAAACCGTGGTGTTTACTCCCGCCAAGCCCCGGGCGGAAAGCCTGGTCCGCGCTCTGCTGAACCACGAGGGCAACGGGCAGGTATCCTCCATCGGCGGTGATGTACTGCTGGCCCTCCATAGCGCCAACCCTGTGGAGGTCAGCCGGGATGTGGCCACCGTCAACCTGTCGGCCTCCGCCTTGCAGCTGGACCGGAAGGCCTTCTTCCTGGCCTGCCAGGCCATCACCAACACCCTCACCCAGCTTCCGGAGATCCATTATGTGAACGTGCTGGTGATGGGGCAGGAAATCGGCCTGGACATCGGCGGCACCTTGCCCATGGGCGTGTTAAGCCGCAGCATCGGCGACGATGCCGGGGCCCTGTATGAACAGCTTCTCTCCCGCCGGGTGGACATCTCCCAAAGCCTTTCCTCCCGGGGGCTTACCGCCTCGGCGGCCCTGTACTTCCCCCTGGCCCAGGTGGACGGCATCATGCCGGAGGTCCGGTCCGTGTCCTTCCCCAGCCAGGACCCGGAGGACATGGCCCTCCGCTTGCTGGAAGAGCTGGCCGCGGGCCCCCAGCAGGTGATCCACTCCCCCGCCCTGTCCCTGCTTTCCGACCTGCTCACCGAAACGCCCCACATCACCACCTCCTCCCAGGGAGGCGGCAAGACCCTGACCCTTCGCTTCGCCTATAATTTTGACGATATGCTGAGCGCCTTTGGCCTGAGCCGCGCCAGCTGCATGGCTTCCCTGTGCTATACCCTCACCGGCTTTTTGCCAGGGGTCACCTCCCTGCGCTGCTATGTAGGCGAAGAGCTTGTGGAGCATGTGCTGCTCAGGCGGGACCCCAGCAACCAGGTGGCCCTCATCTTTGACGAAGCCCTGCAGCACCGGGCGGATTACGCCGCTTTCCTGCTGGACATGGGCACCCTCTTCTTTGCCGATGCCAGCGGCCAAAAGCTGGTGCAGGTCCAGCGTCCCATGCCCTATTTCCAAGTCCACCATCCCCGCGCCCTGTTGCTGGAGCTGGCCAAGGGCCCCATGCCCTTTGATACGGTGCCCGGCCGCCCCATCATGAAGGAGGGTGCCCTAACGGACGCCGACCTGGTAGGCTTCTCCATGAACGGTTTCACTTTGCTGGTGAACCTTTCCCCTACCTTTGCGAAGGTTGGCCAAGGCTTCCCCCCAGAGCAGGACCGCCTGCTGGCCTACGGCATCGTCAACACCATTTCCTCCCTGGCCCGCATCCGCAAGGTCCGCTTCTTTGTGGCCGGAGAGGCCCCCGCCGATTTCTCCGGCAGCATCTACTGGTCCGGCGATTTTTACAAGAACACGGGGCTGATCAAATGAATGGGGGACTCGAATGACAACCTTGCATCTCATGGTTGGGCTGCCCTGTAGCGGAAAAACCACCTATGCCCGTCAACTGGCAAAGGAGCAGAACGCGCTGTTGCTCACGCCGGATGTTTGGCAGCTGCAATTATTCGGCCAGGATTTCCCCGGGCCGTACCACAATCAGCGCCATAGCCAGATTGAAGGCATCATGTGGGAGGTTGCCAAAAGCGTTCTCTCCCTGGGAACCAGCGTGATCCTGGACTTCGGTTTTTGGGCCCGGGCCGAGCGGGAGGATTTCCGAAGCAGAGCCCAGGAACTTGGGGTAAGCTTTCAGCTGCACTATCTGGACGTTCCCCCGGCGGAATTGTACCGCCGGTTGGAAGAGAGGAACCGCAACCTATCGGACTGTACCTTTGCCATCCCCAAAGCGGAAATGGATCAATTCATCGCCATCTTTGAGCCGCCCACCGCTGACGAGCTTATGCGATAAAGCCCTGCTGAGAAAGAACCAAAAAGAAGTGGTGCTGTCCACTTCTTTTTGGTTCCTAGCAACGGGCCTGGGGAAAAGCTCCACAAAGACTGCGCTGTGTTTTCGGAATTTGTTCTATTCCCCCATCTGCCTTACATACTCTTCCCGCCCCGCCTGGGCGATCACCACATCATCCAGCTCGCTGAAGCCACTAAAGCCAAAGAGGGCGCGTTTTTCTGGCCCGTCAAAGATGGCGCCCTTCCAGAAGGACTCCCCTTCCAGCACTTCGCCGATGGGCGCGCCGCTGTCGTTTCCGGTGCGCTTGCTGTAGGCGAACTTGCTTTGCAGCACGCCAATGTTGCTTTCCCCCCGGTTGATGGCCCGGCCATTTTGCTGAGTGGGCAGCTTGTAGCAGGCGTCGCCAAAGGTCTCCTCCAGGGACCACCAGCGGCTGGGGTGCTGGCTGTCCCGGAGGGCAATGGCAAACAGGCCCTGACGGCCACGGGTGGCGGGGTAGTTGGCCGGGGCGGTGGCATACAGCGTTTCGGCCTTTTCCTGCATGGCCTCCAGGATTTTTTGCAGGTCCACTTGGTCAAACATCGGTGGTTCCCCTTTCTGCTGGTTCCTTTTGATGAAGCCACAGGCCTCATGAATACGCATCAAATCAAGCCCGTGGCTCAGTGGTGATGGGCAGCTTCACGGAGAAGGTGGAGCCTTGCCCCTCCTTGCTGCGCACATTCAGCTTGCCGCCGTGGGCCACCACAATGATCCGGGCAATGGACAGCCCCAGGCCATGGCCGCTGGACTGGGCCTTGCGGGCCTTGTCGCTGCGGTAGAAGCGGTCAAAAATACGGGGCAGCTCCTGGGCGGAAATGCCCGCGCCGGAATCCGTCACGGAAAGGATGCACTCCTCCCCCTCCTTGCGCATGGCCAGGGTGATCCGCCCCTCGGGCGGGGTGTACTTGATGGCGTTGTCCACCAAAATGCGCATCAGCTGCTTGATCATCCCCTTGTCTCCGTTGACGGTGCCGCCGCCTTCCAGCTTCAGTTCAAACTGGTGGGCCGGGGATAGCAGCTTGGCGTCCCGATGGACGGAACTCATCACCTCTGTGGGATCAAAGACCTCCATTTCCAGCATCAGGGTCTTTTTATCGTGGCGGGCCAGGAACAGCAGCCGTTCCACCAGCTCCTTCATGGCGGTGGTTTCCTGGGAAATGGCGGCGATCCCCTCGTCCAGCACGGCCTTGTCGGTCTTGCCCCAGCGTTCCAGCATGCTGGCATAGCCCTGGATCACCGCGATGGGTGTGCGCAGTTCGTGGGAAGCGTCGCTGACAAACTGCTTTTGGCTGTTGTAGCTGCGCTCGATGCGGTCCAGCATCAGGTTGATCACCACCGCCAGGTCTTTCAGCTCGTTTTTCGTCCCTTCCAGGCTGATGCGGTTGCTTAAATTGTTGGCGCTGAGGGCCGCGGCGGCTTCCGCCATGTCCGAAATGGGTTTCAGCACCTTCTTATTGAGGCGGTTGCGCCGGTTCAGCAGGTGCAGCACCCGGTACAAATCAAAGCAAAGCAAGGTCCAAAACAGTGCGGAATAGACATACACCAGATAATCCAGGGAAAACGCAGCCACCAGCGGCCCTTCCAGGGTCTCCGCATAGCACAGAAAGCGGGGGTGATTAAAAAGCGTGAACTGGGAAAAGGTCAGCTTCGCTTTTTCCACTAAGCCGGGAATGCCTCCGGGCAACGGGGCTTCCAGCCGGTAGGCGTCCGCCAGGGGCAAACCCGTAAGCTGCTGGGCGGAATACCGCAGTCCTTCGGCGGGCTCCATGGCTTCCAGCGCTTCCAGGGTCTGGTTCACCGTGGGAATCTGGGCCACCGCCAGGGCCACGGCCGCCGCCAGCAGCATGGCCACCGTGGTGGACAAAAGCTGCCCCGCATAATGAATGGCGATGCGCAACGTCAGGGAAAACCGCAGGTTGCTCAGCAGCTTGCTGCCCGCGTACCGCAGCCTCTTCCCGGGCGAAGTCATGGGCGGCTTGGTAAAGGGGTTGGCTTCCTCCGTGGGTAGCGCCTCCCCTACTCTCTCCTCCGCCCCGGTCTCCACGGCCACCAGCTTGCGGCGGCGCTTCACTTTCAGCTTTTTTGCTTTACTCATAGCGGAACATATACCCCACGGCCCGGATGGTGTGGATGGTCTTGATGCCAAAGCGGTCGTCGATCTTCTGGCGCAAGTACCGGATGTACACGTCCACGATGTTGGTGTCTCCGGCGAACTCATAGCCCCACACATGGGCCAGCAATTCGTCTCTTGTGATGGCGTTGTTCTCCCGCTGCCACAGGTACAGCAGCAGGTCAAACTCCTTCTTGGTGAGGGAAATAGGCTCCTCACCGTACTTGGCGCTGTAATTGGCAGGCTCGATGCGCAGCAGCCCCGCCTTTAGCGCTCCCGTGACCACCCCGGCCTGGTCCCCCCGGTGCTTTTTCAGACACACCCGGATGCGGGCCAGCAATTCCTCAATGGCAAAGGGTTTGGTAATATAGTCGTCCGCGCCCATGTCCAGCCCCATCACCTTGTCGCTGACGTCATCCTTGGCGGTGAGCATGATGATCGGCAGATCGCTGCTCTGGCGCAGCCGGCGGCAGACCTCTATGCCGCTGAGCTCCGGCAGCATCAGGTCCAAAATCAGCAAATCCGGCTGCCAGCTTTCGCACAGGGCCAGGCCCGCGCGGCCATCATGGGCGGCCTGCACCTGGTAGCCCTCGTGCTCCAGCTCCAGCGTCACAAAGCGGGCAATTTTGACCTCGTCTTCCACAATCAAGATCTTGCTCATGGAACTCTCCTTTGGCGCAACGGCGCAGCATGAGTATAGCAGATGGAAAAGCCCGCCACAAGGGGAAACCCGCAGCGGGCTTCTGCCCTCCACGGGTATCCGGCCTATGCAGCCTTTTCTTTATTGAATATTGGCCTCGTGGGAGCCGTCCTGGTTCTCCTGCACGTTGACGGTGCCGCCATCGGGAAACTGCACGTTCACCGGTGTGGTGCCCGTGGGCGCGGCTTCGGCCCGGGGTTGTTCCTGGGGAGGGGCGGCCTGGTTCCTGCCCTTGTCCATTATGCCCAAATCACGGGCCATGGTGAAGGCCGTATTCTTCACATTGGAGGAGGCGTTTTTCACCACAGTTTCCAGGCTGTCGGCGCTAAAATCCCGGCTGTTGCGCTCCACAGAGATGCGGTAACCCAGCACCATGGCCACCGCCAGGCCGATGAGCAGCACCCAGCCGGCGCAAATGGCTGTGAAAATCACAAACAGCATGGACAAATTGGCGATCACCAGGTTGTCCCTTTGCACTTTCAGGCGCATGCGGAACAGGTAATTGAAAAATCCGCCCGCCTTGCTTTTGTGGCCGCCCGCCACATGGCCCCGCTTCGCGTCGTGCAGCCGGCCATTCTTCTCCAAATCCACCAGGGCCCGAGCCAAGCTCCCATTGTGGTACTCCAGCAGGTTCACGGCCTCCTCGTAAGAAATGCCGCTCTTTTGGCGCAAAATTTCAATATCTTCCACTGTGTATTGTGCCATGGTCTTTTCCTCCTTCAATTGCGGGTGGGTTCTTTTTACGGTCTCATCATACCACGGCTATTTGGTCCATGCTTGAGTTTTGGCTAAAGCCTTCATGAGAAAATGATGAGAATTGGAACAGGACTTTCCGTGTATGAAGGGATCAATTTGCCCCGGCGTCCGCGTTGACGATTTTAGAACTTTTTGGTATCATACGCATAGCACCAGAAAAGCTGGCGCTGTCAAAGGAGGGGCTCCCCATGGCCTTTTGGATCGTTACGGATGCCTGTTGTGATCTGCCAGGAAGCTATATAAAAAAACAAAAGGATTTCGCCGTGGTGCCCATGTCCTACCAAATCGACGGCATTGTGTTGGAGTTGGACCTTTTGGATGCGTCGGTGGAGAAAACGACCCATGAATTCTACAAAAAGCTGGAAAGTGGCTCCACTTCCACCACCTTTCAAGTCAACCAGCAGAGCTGGCTGGACGCCCTGGAGCCTATTTGCAAACAGGGCGACGACATTTTGGTGCTGGCCTTTTCCAGCGGCCTCAGCGGCACCTATGCCTCCGCCGTTACCGCCCAGGAAGATTTGCAAACCAAATACCCGGAGCGCAAGCTTTTTGTGGTGGATTCCCTGGCCGCCAGCATGGGCGAGGGGTTGTTTGTCCACCTGGTGCTGGCCCAGCGGGAGGCGGGCAAGGACCTGGAGGCCTGCCGCCGCTTTGCCGAGGACCTGGCGCCCAAGCTGATCCAGTGGTTTACCGTGGATGACCTGCACTTTCTGCGCCGGGGGGGCCGGGTGTCCGCCACCAGCGCCTACCTGGGCAGCATCCTCAAAATCAAGCCTGTGCTGAATGTGGACCCCAAAGGCAAGCTGATTCCCAGGGAAAAGGTGCAAGGCCGCAAGCGCAGCCTGCGGGCCTTGTACGAAAAGGTAGCGGAATACGCCTACGAACCTGACAAGCAGACCATGTTCATCAGCCATGGGGACTGCGAGGAGGATGCCCAATGGCTGGCCAAAAAGCTGCGGGAACAGCTCCATGTGCCGGAAGTGCTGGTATCTCTGATCGGCCCTGTGATTGGTTCCCACTCCGGCCCGGGCACGGTGGCCATGTTCTTTGTGGGCAAGAATGCTGCCGGGCGGCTGACGGCGGGGGCGGAATAATACTATGATCCATTCAAAAACGCGAAAAAATTTGCGAGGATTTTTGTTTGCCGACAAGGAATAGGAGCGAGGCGTAGCCGGCAGCGACGTGACGCAGGCGGCAGGCAAAAAGGCCGCAAAGTTGCCTCGTTTTGAGTGGATCGTAGTATAAGGCTCTGGGCCGTTGGGGCAATGAAAATAAGCAAAAAAGTGGCGGTTTCGCCACTTTTTCATTTGCTTTGGGTTTTTAGGGCAGGGGTACAATCCCTTCCGCCTTTTCTTCCATGGCCTTCCAGCCAATGGCCACGCCGGTTCCCAGGTCCACCTGCTGCCAGGAGATCTGCTGAAACCCTGCCTTCGTGAGCAAATCCAGCACTTCCCCCCGGCTTTGCATCCAGGGCGGCGCTGCTTCGTCTCCTTCGCCGGAGAAAACCCCTGCCAGTTGGCGCAGCAGGGCGGGAAAACAGGCGGCGCCCATCAAAAACTGCCCGCCGGGCTTTAGCACCCGCAAAGCCTCTACAAGCACCGGGCGGTACGGGTCGCTGTTGCCCTGCTCCTTCCGCAGAAACACCGCGTCAAAGGAACCTTCCCGCCAGGGGATGTCCTGGGCGTGGGCGTATACGATGTCCGCATGCTGCAAACGGCTTCGGATCTGCTTCACCTGCTCCATATCGGAAGAGATGCCGCAGATTTCGCATTCCATGTTGCGGTACAAGTACTCCAACAAAAGGCCGTCCTTTGTGTTGACGTCCAGTACCTTGTCGGCGGGGTCCAGCACCACCCAGCGCAGCATGCCCCGTTCCATGGAAGAGAGCTTGGTTTTGGTCCGGATCACCAAGGACGCCTCATGATGAAGCTCCTTGCTTTCTACTTCTGAGATCATTCCGCGCCCTCCTTTGCCAGTGTTCTCTCATCCTAGATTACTATAACACACTTTCGCAAAGAATGCACGCATTTTTGTAACATTTTTCTGCTACGCCAACTTTTCCTTCATGAGGTACGCCCTGGAAGCCTTTCCATTCAGCCATTTCAACAGCAAAACATCTATGACGACCATTGCCAGAACAATTAACAAAATTGACCCAATTCCCGAAAGCCCCAAGGCCAACAGGCCAAAATAGGCGGCCACCAGCGCTCCGGTCAGCCCCAAGGTGCCAAACATGGAGTACACCCCGTTCATATTGCGCTTCACGGCCTCGGTTTCAGTTTTCCAGCTGAGGAACGGGAAGTACACGTCCAAAATCAGGGCCAGGGCGCAGGAGAGCAGCGAGAAGGGCAAAGCTGCCGCGAAACCGCCCAGCACCTGCAGCCAGCGGCCAGGGATGAACACGCACAGCGCAATGGCCGTCAGCAGCATGGTGGCGGTGTTCACCGTCATGCCCATGGCCAGCTTGGCATATAGCTGGGTGCTGGCCGGCACGGGTATGATGCGGCTCACATACCGCCGCTGCCCCTCCCGGGATACGGAGGTGGAGGCAGCCATGTTCATGAAGCAGGTAAAGCAGAAAATCAGCGTCATCACCAAAAAGACCGGGAAGGTCGGCAAGGTATGCACCAGCTCCTTCACGCCGGGCAAACCATCCATGTGCTGGCCCATGCTCATCACGCTGACCACCACCATGATGGGAAACATCACCAGCTGTACCAGGCAGTTAGTAGCATAGGCGGGCACGGTGATCAGCTCCCTGATTTCTTGCCAAAACAGCGCGGCCAAGGGAGTACGCTGCCGCCAGCCATTCCTGCCTTTTTTGGTCTTGGCATTCAGCCGCGCCACCACCTCGGACTGGCGCAGGGCCAAGGGCTGGTAGCTATTGCCCACAAGAAGCGCCAGCAGAGCCACAGCGGCCACGGAGGCCGCCACAAACCCCAGCCCTATGCCGATGCCGGGCAGGCCCGCTTGCAACAACGCCTGAGACAGCCAGCCCACCGGCGGGAACGCGCCCACCATCAGGTTCAAAAGTGCGCTTTGGGAGCTGACCAGCTGCACCATGATTTGCAGGAAGTCCCCCTCGTGCCGGTTCATGCCCATGGAGAAATTCATTTGCACCAGCATGGTGGCCATCACAAACAGCAGCACAAAAATGGTGGTCAGGCCCTCCCGCCGCTTCCACAGCGCGGAAATGCGGATGAGCACAAAGGAAAGCAGCGTCACCAGCGCAATGGGCAGCACCGGCAGGAAAGGAATGAGCAGCAGAGCTTTGACATACAGCCCGATTCCCGCCCCGGTGTGGATGCCGTACAGCGTCACCATGGGCAGGCACACCAGCAGGGCAATGGCCGCCTCGCTGAGCAAAATCATCATCAGCTTGGTCAGCAGCAGCCCCCGGGAGGAGATGGGTAACGCGCTGACCATCTGTACGTCCTTGGAGAAAAACAGCGTGGAAAAGACCATAAAGAAGCTAACGAACAGCGTGACAAACACCGTACCCAGAAACACCACCGCCAGCGCGCCGCTGGGCTGGCGCAAAAACACAAAGGCCTGAAAAACGTAGTATTCCAGCGCTACCGCCATGGCGTAGAGCATCAGCATAGAAAGGCCGATGCCAAGGAAGGCCCAAACTCCCTTGGCCTTGCTTTTCCCGGGCCTAATCATGCTAGAGGGTAAAAAGGAAAGTAGGCGGTCCTTGATCAATAACCGCAAATAAGCCAGCATATCATCCCTCCTGCTCTGTCAGTTCCAAGAACAGCGCTTCCAGGCTGGTATCCTTGGCGTTGCCCTTCAGCTCTTCCAAGGTGCCCTGGGCAATCAGCTTGCCATGCTGGATGATGCCAATCTCATCGCAAAGCTTCTCCGCCACGTCCAACACGTGGGTAGAAAAGAACACCGTGCGCCCTTCCTGGCAATGGGCCTTCATCTCTTCTTTCAGTACGTGCATGCTTTTTGGGTCCAGGCCGGTCATGGGTTCATCCAGCACCCAAATGCTGGGGCTGTGAACCAGCGCGCCGATGATGGCCAGCTTCTGCTTCATGCCGTGGGAATAGCTACGAATCTGCTGATGGGCGGCGCTTTCCAGCTCAAAGCGGGCCAAGTATTTCTCAATGTGCGCCTTGCGCCGCTGGGGGGCCACGCCGTACAAATCCGCCAGAAAGCACAGGTAATCCATGCCGGAAAGCCGGTCATAAATCTCAAAGCTGTCCGGCACATAGCCAAAGGTCCGCTTGGCCGCCAGCGGGTCCTGGGCCATGTCGATGCCCTCCAGGGTGACATGGCCTTCGTCCGGCTGCAAAATGCCGGTCATCAGCTTGATGGTGGTGGTCTTGCCCGCGCCGTTGGGGCCAATGAACCCAAACACCTTGCCGCCCTCCACCTCCAGGTTCAAATGGTCCACGGCCTTCACCTGGCCGCCCGCGTAGGTCTTGGTCACGTTTTCAAAGCGGATCATAACGTCCTCCTTCATTCTTTCGCGCGCGACGATTTCACCGCCCCTATCATACCGCAAACGAAAAAAAAGAGGAAGCGCTTTTGCTTCACTTCCTCTTTTTCATTGATTCAAAGCCTCCATTTGTTGACGCTTTGCCTTACTTGGTGCCAAACAGCCGGTCTCCCGCGTCTCCCAAGCCGGGCACGATATAGCCATGCTCGTTCAGCTTCTCATCACAGGCCGCCACATAGATGTTCACGTCCGGATGGTCCTTCTGCACCCGCTCAATACCCTCCGGCGCGGCGATGAGGTTCACCAGCCGGATGTTGTTGCAGCCCCGTTGCTTAATAAAGGAAATGGCTGCCGAGGCGCTTCCGCCTGTGGCCAGCATCGGGTCCAGCACCAGCAGCTCCCGGTTTCCGCTGTCCGCGGGCAGCTTGCAGTAGTATTCCACCGGCTGGAGGGTTTCCGGGTCCCGGTACAGGCCGATATGCCCGATCTTGGCCGCCGGAATCAGCGTGGATACGCCGTCCACCATGCCCAGGCCCGCCCGCAAAATGGGCACGATGGCCAGCTTTTTGCCGGCCAGCACCTTGGTTTGGGTTTTGCAAATGGGGGTCTCCACCTCAATCTCTTCCGTTTGCAGGTCCCGGGTGACCTCATAGACCATGAGCATGCTAATTTCTGCCAATAATTCCCGAAACTCTTTTACCCCGGTCTCCTTGTCCCGCATCAAGCTGAGCTTATGCTGGATCAACGGATGGTCAAAAATGTACACCTTTCCCACGTGGAATGCCCCCTTCGTATTTTGCAAATCCTGCCTAGGTCTCTTATTCTTTTGTTTCGGCGCCAGGCGCCACCCTGTATCCAATGGCCATGTTTTCCCACTCTTTTCAGATTATAGAGCATTAGATTCCATTTTGCAACCCTAAACCCGAAAGGAATCGCCCGCATTGGGTCCCCTTTCTCCGGCAAATGGCGGGTTGCAGGCTGCTTTGGCACCTTCATCCAGGCTTGACACCGCCCTGGGAGAGTGATATCCTTTGAATTGGATCTGACTGTTTTTGTACCTTCTGGAAAACCCCGCCTGGGTTTTATCATGCAAATCGTCGGCATGCGCAGCTTTTCTTGCGCGCCGTCAAGATACTGATGGAGGCGGCCATGCAAAACAAACGTTTTTTGCTCACGCAGCTAATGAAACTTACTTTTGAAACCCTCATGTACATCGCGGTTTTCTTTTCTTTTTTTGCGCTTTTGTCCATTACCAACCCACAAATCATCAATTTAAGCCGTACCGCCGGTATTACCATGGCCACCTTCCCGGTGATCCTTTTTATGCTACGGATGGTGTACGGCGGCTATGAAATCAGCGATAAAAAGCCCCGGTCCGTGTTCTCCTCCTTGCTCATCGCCACGCTGCTGGCGGATATCATATGCTACTTCCAACTGCAAATCATGAACGTGAACCCTTACAACAACCCCCACCTGATTCTTCTGGGCGAGGACTTTGGGCTGTTGCTGGGGGCCATGGTGTTGCAGGTGCTGATCATTTATGGGCTTGTGCATCTGGGCTACAGGCTGCACTTCCAAATCAACCCCCCGGGCAAATGCTGCATCATCACCTCCTCCCAGGAGCA
This sequence comes from Eubacteriales bacterium, assembly GCA_031549415.1. Taxonomy (GTDB): domain Bacteria; phylum Bacillota; class Clostridia; order Christensenellales; family Aristaeellaceae; genus Limiplasma. Next base: position 23,218 of record JAVBPU010000019.1, read on the forward strand.
AGCCGCCCACGTGGCGGAAAAAATGGCCACCTTCCGGCGCAAGTTCCAGCTCTGCGAGGTGGTGCATTACGAATGCCCGGACATGGCCAGCACCATTGAAAAGCACGATGTGGTTTTTTTGGCGGGCATTCCCGATACCGAGGAGGCCCAGTTGGAAAACCTTTGCTACAGTATGAATAAAAGCATCTACCTGCTGGCGGAGCTGGAGGACGTGATCATCTCCACCGCCGAGCAAAACATTCTGGACGACACGCCCTTTTTGTACATCCACCGGGTGGAGCTGTCGCTGGTACAGCTGTTTTGCAAGCGCGCCATCGACCTGTTCATCAGCGTGGTGGGCCTGGTGGTTTGCAGCCCGCTGTTGCTGGTCACCTCCCTTGTGCTGCTGTGCGCCCGCAACGGCTCTGTCTTTTTCCGACAGGAGCGGGCCACCATCCATGGCAAGGTGTTCAAAATCATCAAATTCCGCACCATGTACCCGGACGTCGCCCCCACCCAGTTTTCCGCCCAGGCCAATGACAGCCGCATTACCCCCGTGGGCAAAATCCTGCGCAAGTACCGCATTGACGAGATTCCCCAGCTTTTTAACGTGTTGCAGGGGGATATGAGCATTGTGGGCCCCAGGCCTGAAATGCTGGAAAATGTTGCCAAGTATGAGCAAGAGGTGCCGGAGTTTAAGTACCGCCAGCAAATGAAAGCCGGGCTCACCGGCCTGGCCCAGATCGACGGCAAGTACAACACCTCCCCCAAGGACAAGGCCATTTTGGACCTGATGTACATTGAAAATTTCTCCCTGCCCATGGACCTCAAGCTCATTTTGCGCACGCTGACCATCTTCTTCCGGCGGGACAGCACGGAAGGCTTTGCCACGGCCAAAAAAGTGGTGTGCCCCAAGATGCGCACCCGCCAAGCCCCTGCGCCCATGCAGACGGAAAAGGTAGAAACCCTGGTGGTGAACCAGTCCAGCGCGAAGGTGCTGGAAAAAGCAAAGGCAGGCAAAGCCAAGCACTCCGGGGGCAAAAAACCCAAAACAACCCCCGCCGCCCAAAAGCCCAAGCCAATCCCCCTGGCTGAAAAGCAGGCCGCCTCCGCCCAGCCCGCTCCAGAAACCGTGAGTGAACCGCCGATCCGTGCGGCATTATAAGAACTGCGCGAACACGGCGATGCATTGCCGAGCAAGAAAGGAAGAACGACATGGACAAGACGCTTTTGATCATGGCGGCTGGGATGGGTTCCCGCTACGGAGGCGACAAGCAGATTGACGGCATGGGCCCTCATGGCGAAATTTTGATGTTCTACTCCATCTTTGACGCCATCCAGGCCGGGTTTACCAAGGTGGTTTTCGTGATCAAGCGCGATTTTGAAGCGCGGTTCAAAGAAATTCTGGGCCATCAGCTGGACGGAAAAATCAAGGTGGAATTCGCCTACCAGGACCTGCATGACCTGCCCGAAGGCTTTCACGTTCCCCCGGAGCGCACCAAGCCCTTGGGCACCGTGCAGGCCGTCTTGTCTGCCAAGGACAAAATCCAGGAGCCCTTTGTGGTGCTCAACGCGGATGATTACTACGGCAAAACCGCCTTTCAGCTGGTGGGAGACCATCTGGCCAAGATGAAGCCCCAGCACGAGGGCTGCATGGCCGGGTATTACCTGAAAAACACCGTCAGCGAGCATGGCCATGTCACCCGGGGCGTTTGCAGCGTGGACGAGGCTGGCAAGCTCACCGCCGTGACGGAGACCTACAAGATCCAGCCCTTTCCCGATGGCACCATCCGGGATACGGAGAAGGACCCCGCCGGGGTGGTGTTAAATCCGGACAGCCTGGTGAGCATGAACTTCTTTGGCTTTACACCCTGGTTCTTCACCGTGGCGGAAGCCCGGTTCAAGGCGTTCCTGGCCTCCTTGTCCCCCACGGAGCTGAAGGCCGAATACGTGCTGCCCGTGCTGGTGGACCAGCTGATGCACGGCGAGGGTCTGTCCCTGGACGTGTTGCCCACCGACGCCACCTGGTTTGGCGTCACCTACCAGGAGGATAAGCCCTATGTGCAGGAGGAACTGCGCAAGATGCACCAGCAGGGCGATTATCCCGAAAGGCTGTTTTAATCCGATGACAGGAGGTGGACCCATGACCATTCTGCTCACCGGCGGCGCGGGCTTCATTGGCTCCCACACCTATGTGGTGTTGACCCAGGCCGGGCACCAGGCCGTGATCGCGGACAATTTCAGCAACAGCTCCGTGGAGGTCATCACCCGGCTGGAAAAAATTACAGGCCAGCCCGTGCCCTATTATGACGTGGACGTGTGCGACCCTGTGGGGCTGGCGGGGGTGTTTGCCCGGCATGCCTTTGACGCGGTCATTCACTTCGCGGGCCTGAAGGCCGTGGGCGAAAGCGTGGCAAAGCCCCTGGAATACTACCGCAACAACCTGGATTCCACCCTGACCCTTTGCGAAGTGATGAAGGCCCACGGCGTTCACCGCATCGTGTTCAGCTCCTCCGCCACCGTCTACGGCGCCACCGACAGTATGCCCCTGCTGGAAACCATGCCCACCGGCTGCACCAACCCCTACGGCTGGACCAAGTACATGAACGAGCAGATTCTGCGGGATACGGCCCAGGCCCATCCCGGCTGGGCTGTGGCGCTGCTGCGGTATTTCAACCCCATCGGCGCCCACGAAAGCGGCCTCATCGGCGAGGACCCCAAGGGCATTCCCAACAACCTGATGCCCTACATCACCCAGGTGGCCTCCGGCAAGCTGAAAGAGCTGAGCGTTTTTGGCAACGATTACCCCACCCCGGACGGAACCGGCGTGCGGGATTATATCCACGTGATGGACCTGGCCCAGGGGCATCTGGACGCCTGCACCTTCCTGATGGACCACCCCGGCTGCGAGGTTTTTAACCTGGGCACCGGCGTGGGCTACAGCGTGCTGGACCTGGTGAACACCTTCCAGCGGGTAAACCAGCGGCCTATCCCCTACAAAATCGCTCCCCGCCGGGCCGGGGACGTGGCCCGTTGCTTTGCCAACGCCTCCAAGGCCCAGGACATGCTCCACTGGAAAGCCCTCAAAAGCCTGGAGGACATGTGCCGGGACGCCTGGCACTGGCAGAGCGGCAACCCCATGGGATATGACGGAGAGAAATGAAATGAACTGTCGTTAAACCCTTTTTGGAGGCTCCGCCTCCAAACCACCGCCAGGGCGTTGCCCTGGACCCTTTATTCCACGAAAAGACTGCTTTTTTGCAGCGATCTGAGACCGCGCCTTTCGCGGTTTTTTGCTTGTCAAAAAAGCTACGTTTTTACAAAAATAGCCTTGATAGATTTTTCTTCACTGCGTGAAACGCAGTGAAATAAGGGGGTCCAGGGCGAAGCCCTGGCGGGGCACCGCCAACGAGTGCACCGGAGGGAAGTGCACCGGAGGGAAGTGCACCGGAGGGAAGTGCACCGGAGGGAAGTGCACCGGAGGGAAGTGCACCGGAGGGAAGCGTGTGCGCGGTGCGCACAGCCGCGCAGCGGCTAGCGACCCGCAGGTGTGAGCTTTGACAAGTGCGTGAACGGTAG
>JAVBPU010000032.1:0-20015 GCA_031549415.1 Eubacteriales bacterium
CTGACAGCACAGCAGTCTGTTTTGCAACAGGTTGCGATGCTAAGGGGAGGTCTAGGGGGAACGGCGAGGTTCCCCCTTGGACCTCCCCTTAGCGATCCCCTCCGCACCCCCTCCCCGCCCGGGGACACCCCGGACCCCTCCAAGATTCTGACAATGTGCGTTTGCTATTGTGCGAAAAAGTAATGGCTGGCGGGATGCGGCATGTGTACTGTAACTTGAATGCGTATGAGCAAACGTTCCCCGCCGCGGCGGGTCCGGGCAGAGCCTGGGCGGGGAGGGGGGCGTAAGGAAGCGTGTGCCCAGTGGGCGCTTGGCAGCGTCAAGGAGCGTGCGCCCTGTGGGCGCTTTGCCGAAGGCAAAAGCGAGTGAGAGCCGGGGCCCTGAGGAAAGCAGCCGAACGACAGTGAAGGCTGCGCCGACCGAAAGCCCGGAAAGGTCCAAGGGCACCGCCAGTGCGCTCCCCTCCGGTGCACTCGTTGACGCCGCCCCCATCTTAACATCGTAACCAGTTGGGTAATCACCTGGCGTTAGCAACCAAGACAGCCTTGCATTTATTTCCCATGGAAAGTTTGGAAGATTTTAGCGTCCTGGCACGTTTGATTACATAGGAATCATGCACAAAAGTGCTGGGAGGTCTATTTATGAAGCGTTTGTTGGCCGCGGTTCTTTCGCTCCTTTTGATTTTCGGTTTGGTTCCCCCTTCCTTTGCGGTGCCTGTGGACAGCGTCTGGGATTATTACCTGATGGACATCTGTTCCTCCACCCAAGACGACAGCGCCCGCAAGCATGTCTTTGTGGTGGATCAAAAGGCGGAGGCCCTTGGGGTGGAGCTGAAAACGGAAGCGCTGTATTATGATGGCGAAGTGCTTGACCTATGCTGGCGGACCAACAACCTTCTGGCGGAAACCCCGGCCTTGGTGCTGTACACCCAGGTCATGGTGGATGGGGTGCCGGTAGACGCCGTGGCGGATTTTCCCGTATCCCTTTGGACTCCTTCTGTCTTTGGGCTTTTTATGGCTGGCGATCCCATCAACAATTTGATGTGGAGCTGCCGGGTGGACGCCAAAGAGAAGGCATGGAAGGGCGAGGTGGAGGTGACGGCTTCCTTTGTGGTGAAGCGCCCCACCAAGCCCATGGTGGTGGTGGACCCGGAGATCCATGTGCCCTACGCGGATGCCAGCACAGAGACGGACCGGCAGGCCACGATGGCCGCCATGGAGGCACACGGCGTGACCATTGCGCCCCTGGAGAACATGGACCCGCTGTCCTGGCAGAAAAAGGGGTATCTGGTGGTCAACCGGTATGGGGAGCACTTTTTGGCGGACGAATTGGTGGGCCGGGCGGCGCTGACCGGGTCCGACCTTCCGGATTGCCAGTCGGAGGAAGTGACAATGACCTTCCGGGTGAATTTGAATGATTTGGTGTAGCCATCATTTGCCAGACAAATGAATCCCTCGTGAATCCCCACTGAAACCCCAATGATACCCCAATGGGCCTGCGCTTGATCTTGCGCAGCACAGCCCATTGGGGTATAATAATGCCCGGCTTCCCAAGGAAAACCAATACAAACCAACACAAAAAAACCAAGCAAACGGAATGGAACGAAAGCCCTATGCCACAATCATCGACCTCACCCACCTCACCCACCTCACCAACCTCACCAACCCCACCCACCCCACCCACCCCTCCGGAAACCAACCCAACCCCCCGTTTTCCCAAGCTGCCCCCCCGCCTGGAAGCGGCCCTTGCCATGGTGGCTCCCTGCGATATCTGCGCGGATATTGGGGCGGACCATGGCCTTTTGTCGGCAGCGCTGCTGGGGCAGGGCAGGGCCAGGCATATGCTGGTGGCGGACATCAGCGCCAAGGCCCTCAGCAAAGCGCAAAAGCGGCTGGAAAGCCTGGGGCTGGCCCAGCGGGCCACTTTCGCGGTGGCGGACGGGCTGGATGCGCTGGCCGCCTTGCCGGAGGGGAAGGCCGATGCCCTTTGCATCCTGGGCATGGGCGGGGAGACCATGGCGGGGATTCTGGCCCGTGGCCGGGAGCGGTTGCAGGGGGCCGCGCTGGTGCTGGGGGCCCAGACGGAGCTGCACTTGCTGCGGCAAAGGCTTGCGGAGGTGGGCTACCGCATCCGGGAGGAGCAGGCGGTGCATGACGCGGACCATTGGTATGTGCTGATGCGTGCCACCCCTGCCCAGCCGGGCGAAAGGGAGCCCACCCTCCAGGAGCTGTTTGTGGGCCCGGGTCTGCTGGCCCAGAAAACGGCCGCAAGCCAAGCCTTTTGGCGGCGGCGGCAACAGCTTTTGGGGGACGCCCTGGCCGCCATGGAAGGGGCCGCCCACCCCAAGGACCAGGAACGGCTGGCCCGGTTTCGGATGGAATGGCAGTTTGTTTGCCAGGCGTTGGCAGATCAGAAGGATTTACCGGGGGACATCCAGAATAGATAAGGAGGCGGCTCTGGCATGAGGCAGACAACCGTGGGGGAAGTGCTCCACTGGCTGGACGAGGTAGCGCCCTTTGAAACGGCGGAGGCCTATGACAATGTGGGCCTGCTGGTGGGGGACGCCGCGGCCCCGGCGGCCAAGGTTCTCTTCTGCGTGGACGCCACCCTGGACGTGGTCCAGGAAGCGGTCCGCCAGGGGGTTCAGCTCATCGTGGCCCATCATCCCCTGATGTTCGGGGGCATCCGCCGCATCGACTACAACCTGCCGGAAGGCCGGGTGTTGCAGGCGCTGCTCAGCGCCCGGCTGCATCTGGTCGTCGTCCATACCAACCTGGATAAGGCCCCCGGCGGCACCGGGGACAGCTTGGCCCAGGCCCTGGGGCTCCAAGGGGTGGAAAGCGCGGGGGAGTTCCTTCGGGTGGGCCATTTGCCGGCCCCTCTCACCGGGGAGGCGCTACAGGCCCTGGTGGAAGAACGTCTACAGGCCCAAGTGCGCTGCTATGGGCAGGCGGCGGGGCCCATTACATCGGTAGCCGTAGGCCCAGGCGCGGCGGGGGACGGAGCGCCCCTGGCGGCGCAACGGGGCGTCCAGGCCTATGTAGTGGGGGAGATCAAGCACCATGAAATCCTGCTGGCCACCGGGCTGGGCCTTCTGGTGCTGGAGGCGGGCCATCACGCCACCGAGGCGGTGGGCATGAAGGCCCTATATGAACGTTTTCAAACGATGGCGGCGTCAGAGGGCTTGGACAATGCGCCGCTGTGGTTTTCTAAGGCTCCGTTTGCGGGCGCGCTTAGCGCCCGGTAGGCCGGGCCGATCCCAGCGACACAAGGAGGTACCCATGGAACAGATCGAGATGCTATGGCTGTATCAGCAGGCCGACATGGAAGCGGATGCGTTGGAAGGCGATATCCGCCGTGCGCCCAACCGTTTGGCGCTCATGAAAAACCGTGAGTTTTTGGTGGAGCAGCAAAACGCGGTGAAGCGGATGGAGGAAGAGGTCTCCGAAATGGTGGACCGGGTGGACGTCATCAAGGACGCCATTGGCCGCCTGGAGGAACAGCTGAGCGTGCTGCAAAAGCGCATGGAGGAAACGCCTCCCGCCGATTTGGAGCAGGCCAGGGAGCTGAGCCAGGACGCCCAAAAGCTGCTGGGCGGCATCACCAGCTATGAGCAGGAGATGAAGCGCATCCAGAAGGAAGCCACCGAGCGGGACCGCCTGGAAAAAGAGATCCGCATGAAATACGCCAAGGTGAAGGCCGAATATGACAAGCAAAAGGTGGCCTACGAGGCGGAGTATAAAGAGCAGATGAAGGCCTTGGAGGAAAAGCGCCAGATGGCCCAGGAAAAGGCCAAGGGCATTGACGCCAAGCTGCTGGAACGCTACCAGCTCATCAAACAGCACTGTGTGCCCCCTGTGGCCAGGCTGATGGGGGATCTTTGCGGCGGGTGCAACATGAACCTACCCTCCGTCACCCTGCGCAATCTGAAGGGCGGGGCCAAGATGGTGGAATGCGAGACTTGCGGGCGCCTGGTCATCCAAATGTAAAAAAGCAATGCGGGCATCGAGGGAGCTTCGATGCCCGTTGCCTATCAAGGGAAGCGGAACGCAAAAGCCGGAGCATAGGAGGAGTCCCTATGAATTTTGTGGACATCATCGAAAAAAAGAAGCTTGGCAAGGCCCTGACCCAGGAGGAAATCCAGTTCTTTTCCAGCGGAGCCGCCCAGGGTACCATTCCGGACTACCAGCTGGCCGCCATGCTGATGGCCATCCGCCTAAGCGGCATGAGCCGGGAGGAAACCGCCCAGCTGACGCTGGCCATGGCCCACTCCGGCGACATGGTGGACCTGTCGGACATCCCGGGGACCCCCACGGACAAGCACTCCACCGGCGGCGTGGGGGATACCACCACGCTGGTGCTGGCGCCCCTGGTGGCAGCCTGCGGCGTGCCCGTGGCCAAAATGAGCGGCCGGGGCCTGGGCCACACCGGCGGCACCCTGGACAAGCTGGAAAGCATCCCGGGCCTCTCCGTGGACATGGCTATTCCGGCCTTTATCGGCCAGGTAAAGAAGCTGGGCTGCGCCGTGGTGGGGCAGAGCAGCAATTTGGCCCCGGCGGACAAGGCCATCTATGCTTTGCGGGACGTGACTTCCACCGTGGACAGCATCCCGCTGATCGCCGCAAGCATCATGAGCAAGAAGCTGGCCAGCGGGGCCAAGGCCATCGTGCTGGACGTGAAAACCGGCGCGGGGGCCCTGATGCAGAGCTTGGAGGAAAGCATCCAGCTGGCCCAGACCATGGTGCGCATCGGGGAGGACGCGGGCCGCAGGATGGTGGCCCTGGTGACGGACATGGGCGAGCCCCTGGGCAGCCATGTGGGCAACGCCCTGGAAGTGAAGGAGGCCATAGACGTGCTGGCGGGCCGGGTGCAGGGGCCGCTGCTGGATATCTCCCTGGAGCTGGGCAGCCATATGCTGATCCTGGGCGGCGCTGCTAAGGACATGGAGGAGGGCCGGAGGAGGCTGGAAGAAAAGCTGGCCAGCGGGGAAGGCCTGGAAACCTTGGCGAAGATGATCCAGGCCCAGGGTGGGGACCCCAAGGTGTGCCAGGATGTGGCCCGCCTGCCCCAGGCCCCGGTGGTGCGGGAGGTTCCGGCTTTGGAGGATGGGTACTTGCGCCAGATGGACACCACCCGCCTGGGCAATGCGGCCCAGCACATGGGCGCGGGGCGCAGGGCCAAGAACGATGTGATCGACCCCAGCGTGGGCTTTGTGCTGCACCGCCGCATCGGGGACAGCATCCAAAGCGGCGAAGCCCTGGCCACGGTCTATGCCGGCAGCCAGGAAAGCGCGGAGGAGGCGGCCCGGCAGATCCAGGAGGCCATTTCCATCAGCAAGGAGAAAAGCACGCCTTCCAAGCTGGTGCATGCGGTGGTGACAGCGGACAAGGTGTCCCGCCTGTGGCGCATGCCGTCTTTTTGAACCGGACAGTTTCCAGCACCCACAGAAAAAATCAGACCTATGAGGAGGGGTTCCCGTGCCATTCAACGTGAATGACAGCTTTTTATACCTGGTGTCGGCCCTGGTGATCCTGTTTGTGATCGCCCAGTCGCTTTTCTTTCTGGTAAAGGCCATGGCCCGGGCCAAGCAGCTGGGCATTTCCGGCGATACCATCCGGAAAACCATCTTTTCCAGCGCACTGTTCACCCTGGCCCCCGCAGTGGCCATTTTGATGGGCGTCATTTCCTTGAGCCAGTTCCTGGGCCTGCCCTTTCCCTGGCTGCGGCTTTCCATTTTGGGCGCGGTGACCTATGAGCTGCCCGCCGCCACGGTGGCTGCCTCCGCCGTGGGCATGGACGTGTCCCAAAACATGACGCTGGTGACTGACCCCAAGGTGTTTGTGACCATCGCCTGGGTGATGACCCTGGGCATCATTTCGGGGCTGGTCCTCATTCTGTTTGGGCTGAAAAAGATCCAGGGCGGGGTGCATTCCCTTACGGGCAAGGACCAAAAATGGGGCGAGATCCTCATGAACGCGCTGTTTTTGGGCATGATCTCCGCTTTCCTGGGCATGCTGTTTGCCCATGTGCGGGAAGGCCTTTCCGGCTTCATTCCCCTGGCGGTGGCCCTTTGCTCGGCGGTGCTGATGGCCCTTTGCGGCATCCTCATCAAGGCCTGCCAGTGGAAGTGGCTGGAGCAGTACGCCCTGCCCCTGTGTATGCTGGGGGCCATGGCGCTGTCCATTCCCATCACCGCGCTGATGTCGTAAGGAGGGCAAGACAATGAGCCAGAAAACAATCGTCAATACATCCGAATATGAAGCCAGCGTGCACCTGTACGGCCGGATCTGGATGGGCATGGCCCTGCTTTTGATGCTGGCGGCCCCCACGGCCATTTGCCTCTATTATAACGTCTGGCCGGAGTTGGCCCAGTTCGGCAAGGGCATGCTGGGCATTGCCCCCATGTTTTGGACCGTGGGGATCATTGAGGTGTTCACCTACGCCCCCATGCTGGGCAATGGCGGCACCTACCTGGGCTTTGTGACCGGGAACCTGACCAATCTGAAGGTGCCCTGCGCCCTCAACGCCATGGAAGCCGCCAAAATCAAGCCCGGCAGTGAGGAAGGGGAGGCCATCTCCACCATTGCCATCGCCTCCAGCTCCATCGTCACCACGGTGGTGGTGGCCCTGGGCGTGTTCGGGCTGAATTTCCTGCGGCCTGTGCTGGAATCGCCCACGCTCAAGCCCGCCTTTGACAACATTTTGCCCGCCCTTTTTGGGGCGCTGGGCGTGGTGTTCGTCAGCAAAAACGCCAAGATCGCCCTCGCGCCGCTGCTGTTTATGGTGGTGCTATTCCTGCTGGCCCCCGGCCTGTCCAGCAGCGTGGGCATTTTGGTGCCCGTGGGCGCGCTGATTGCCATTGGCGTGGCGCGGGTCCTCTACAAAAAGGGCCTGCTGGACGGCAAAAAAGCCCAGGGCGGGGCCACGCCCCAGTAAACGTCTAAACCTTACGATAAGGAAGGAAATACCGATGACAGCTTTGTGGATCATATTGGTGCTGCTACTGGCCTTTGTGGCTGTGCTGGCGGCCCGGGCGCTGGCCTTCACCCCCAAGGAAGGCCCCGCCCCCCAGGCCACCCCGGTGGAGGTGGACGAAAAGGCGGCGGTGGCCCATTTGCAGGCCATGCTGCAAAAGAAAACCGTTAGCTATGTGGACGAAAGCAAGATGGACCCGCGAGAGTTTGCCGCCTTCCGGGACCTGCTGGCGGAGTGCTACCCCAGGGTGCACGCCGCCTGCCAGCGGGAGCTGTTGGGCAAAAACGGCCTCCTGTTCACCTGGAAGGGCAAGCATTCAGACGCGCCCACGGTGCTGATGGCCCATTATGACGTGGTGCCGGTGCAGGATCATCAGTGGCAGGAGCCTCCCTTTGGGGGGGTCATCAAGGATGGGGAGCTGTGGGGCCGGGGCGCTTTGGACACCAAATGCACCCTGCACGGGGTGCTGGAAGCGGCGGAGGCCCTGCTGGGGCAAGGCTTTCAGCCGGAGAATGACGTGTACTTCGCCTTTGGCGGAGATGAAGAGGTGATGGGGCAGGACGCGGAGGCCATTGTGGAGGCGCTGAAACAACGCGGCATCCGGCCTGCCTTTGTGCTGGACGAGGGAGGCGCCATCGTGCAGGGGGCCTTCCCAGGGGTCAAGGAAAGCGTGGCCGTGGTAGGCATTGCGGAAAAGGGCAGCATCTTTATGGACATGAAGGCGACAGGCAAGGGCGGGCACGCCAGCGCCCCGCCTGCCCAGCAAAGCCTGGCCACCTTGGCCAAGGCGATCACAAAGCTGCAAAAAAAGCCCATGCCCTTTACCCTCACCAAGCCCGCCCTGGAGCTGTTTGATGTGATGGGACGGCATTCCGGCTTTGCCATGAAGCTGATTTTTGCCAATTTGTGGTGCTTTGCCCCGGTGCTGAATTTGATTTGCAAGCTGAGCGGCGGCGAGATGAACGCCTTGGTGCGCACCACCTGCGCCTTTACCATGGCCCAGGGGGCGGAGGCCTACAACGTGCTGCCCCAGGAGGCCGTGGCCGGGGTGAACCTGCGGGTGATTTGCGGGGAGACGGTGGAGCAGGTGAAGGCCCGCATGGAGCGGACCATCGGGGACAAGAACGTATCGCTGCGCCTGGTGCAGGGCGTGAACCCCTCCGGCATTTCCAAGACCTATGACGCGGCCTGGGACCGGCTGGACACGGCCATCCGGCAGACCTATCCCCAGGCGCTGGTGGCCCCGTACCTGATGGTGGCCGCCAGCGACAGCCGCCATTACTGCCAGATCAGCGACCATGTGTACCGCTTCATGGGTTTGCCCCTCACCAAGGAGCAGCGCGGCCTGATCCACAACGCCAACGAGCGCATCCCCCTGGCCCTGATCCCGGATGGCATCCGGTTTTTTACCAGGGTGTTGCAAGGTAGCTGATGGGAGGGAGGGGAACCTCCCGGTTTTTAAGCGGCGTAGGCCGACGGCAGTTGGTTTCTCAACAGGATGCTATTGCGCAGCCTGCAGGTAGTTGGTGGCTCCAACTGGGAACGTCGTTACGGATAGCAGTTGGTTTCCCAACTGGATACGGTGCTAAGGGGGAAGCTAGGGGGAACGGCGAGGTTCCCCCTTTGCTCCCCCCTTAGCAATCCCCCCAAGACCCCCTCCCCGCCCGGGGCGCTGCCCCGGACCCCGCCGGGCTCTGCCCGGACCCGTCTCCACTAGGGGAGGGTTGCATTTGTTCATATGCATTCAAGCTTCTAGTGGCAAGTTGCATCCCGCCAGCCCCCTCTTGGCCGCACGATGGTAAGCGCACATTGTTAAAATCTTGGAGGGGTCCGGGGTGTCCCCGGGCGGGGAGGGGGTGCGGTGGGGGATCGCTAAGGGGGAGGCAAAGGGGGAACCTCGCCGTTCCCCCCAGCCTTCCCCTTAGCATCGTACCCTGTTGGGGAACCAACTGCCGTCAGGTTGAGCCACCAACGGCCATCAGGCTAGGCCACCAACGGCCATCAGGCTGCGCCACCATATCCAGTTGGACCACCAACTGGTGTCCTTAGCATCGTTCCCAGTTGAGCTACCAACTGCTACCCTCAGCCAGCGCCAGCGCCTACCCCCTCAAAGCAGGCGCTTTTTCATACCCCCAGGCCAGGAAAAATACCGTCAGCAGAGCCAGCAGTTCCAAAGAGCAAATATAGACGATGCTGCCCTGGGCAGCCAGGGCTTCCAGGGGCGTGCCGGAGGGGGCCACCCGCAAAAACAAGTAATTGGTACCAAAAAGCCGGTTAAACAGGCTGACCATCAGCAGGTACCCGTTGGCCAGCAGCAGCACGGGCTGGGGGCGGGTGGGCAGGCGCATGCCTGTCAAAAAAAGCAGGAGAGGGCAACACAAAAGCAGGCCGTGCAGGCGAAAGAAGGTCAGGGCCATCAGCCAGGGGTGATGGCTGGGGGCCATGGCGGGGAAGCAAAGGGCCAGCAAAGCGCCGGGGACCCCCAATAGCATGGAGAAGTGAAACAGGGCCTGGGAACGCAGTAAAACCATAGGAATGGAAAGCACAGCCATGATCCCGCAGAGATGCAGGGGCAGGGCCGTGCCAAGGGTCAGAATGCCCGCGTCTTGTAGCAGCCATAGCTGCGTGGCCATGGAAACCAGCAGCCCGGTGCAGAGCACCCAGCGCCACCACCGGACCCGCCGGGGCCTGCGGGCGGCCCAGCAGGTGAGGCCTCCCCAGAAAAGCAGTTGCAACCATTGCATGGCAAAACTCCCCATCGCCTTCGATGGGGATAGTGTGCGCAAAGCCGCCGCTGTCTATTTGAGGTATTTGGAGCGGACCTTGGTTTGGGGGGTCAGCCGCGCGCTGCCGGTGATGCTTCGGTTTTTGGTCACGTTCAGCACCATGCCAATACCCGCCATATTGGTGACCAGGTTGCTGCCGCCGTAGCTGACGAAGGGCAAAGGAATGCCCGTCACCGGCAGCAGGCCGGTGTTCATGCCAATGTTTTCAAAAATGTGGAACAGCATCATGGCCATCACGCCGATGATGACCATCTGCCCAAAACGGTCCGTGGTAAACCGGGCCAGGTATAGCATCCGCAGGATCAGCAGCAGATAGGCAATCACCAAACCCGCGGAACCAACAAAGCCAAAGGCCTCGCCTACGGTGGAGAAGATGAAGTCCGTCCAGTCCTCGGGCACATAGTCCAGCTGGCTAAAGCTGCCTTGCACAAAGGTGCCCACGCCGCGCATGCCGCCGGAACCGATGGCGATTTTGGCGTTGTTCACCTGGTAGGAGGCGCTCTCGTCCACCAGCTCCGGGTTCACGAAGGAGAGGATCCGGTCCAGGCGGTAGCTGTCCCCGCCGGAGGCCATGGTGATGCCATAGAGAATGGCAATGCCAATCACGGCGGCGGCGATGATGCCGCCCATAATGCGCAGCCGGATGCCGCCAAAGAACACCATGATGCCAAAGACGAAAATCATCACCAGCACGGAACCCATTTCACCCTGCCCCAGGGTCAGCACCCAGGGGATGCCCATCAGAATGCCCATGCGCAGGGCGCCCTTCCAGGTGCCCAGCGGGTCCTGGTTGGTTTCCAGCTGCTTGGCCGTGACGATGATGCAGGCCAGCTTCACAAACTCCGAGGGCTGCAGGGTATACCCCCAAATCACGTCGATCCACGCCTTCACGCCCGCTGCCTGGCCCGCCAGGGCCACCATCAGCAGGCCCAGAGCCATGTAATAAAACATGGTGGAACGCCGGCGGATCAGCTCGTAAGGGGCAAAGGTGATAACCCCGATGATGATGGGGGAGATAATGAAAAAGATGGCCTGGCGCATGCCGTAGTAGGAATTGACGATATAGTTGAGAAACGTGTCCTCCAGCTGGGAGGAGGTGCTGAAAGTGGCCACAGACACGCTAAGCACGCCAAAACCGGCCAGGGCAAACACCAGAATGGTCAATGGCAGGTCAAAATGGGCGCGGGAGCGGCGGGACTCGTTGATCATCATTAGGCACAGTTCCCCCTTATGGAAATGGCATTGCCTACGGTCAGGTAAACACGCCGCGTTTGGCTTTGGGTGTGGGCATGGGCACATACTCGCCCAAAAAACGGCGGGAAATGCGCTCCATGGCCTGGGTGGCGGGGCATTTGGCTTCCAGGAAGCTTTCGTGGCGGCTCAGCGCCCGCAGAACCTCCGGGTCCTCCGGCACGTAGCCCAGCAGGGGAATGTCCAGCACGGAGGCCACGGTCTGCGGGCTGTACATATGCCCGCTTTCCACCAGATCCGCCCGGAGGCGGTTCACCAGCAGCATGGGCGGCAGTTTCTTGTGCTCCTTCAAAAGGGAAATGAGGCGTTCCGCGTCGCGGATGGCCACGTCGTCCGCGGTGGTGACCAGCAGCACATTGTCCACGCAGGGCAGCAGGTTTTGCAGGTTTGCTTCCAGCCCGGCCGGGGCGTCGATGAGCACGTAGGAAAAATGCTTGCGCAGCTTGCTTGCCACCTGCTCCCAGTCCTCGGGCTTCACATCGGTGGCATGGCTCATCTGGGCGGCGGGCAGCAGCGACAGCCCCGGGTACCGGGCATCCTGCACCAGGGCGTCCCGCAGCTTGCAATCCTTTTGCATCACGTCCACCACATCGTAAATGACCTTGCTTTCCAGCCCCAGCATCAAATCCAGATTGCGCAGCCCAATGTGCGAATCCACCGCCACGGCGGTGAGCTGCCTGCGGGCGATGGCCACCGCCAGGGCGGACATCAGGACGGATTTGCCCACGCCGCCCTTGCCCGAGGCCACCAGCCAAACTTGACTCAACGGTATCATCCCCTCTTCTTTAGGGTGCCCCTTTTGGAATTTGCTCTACGGAGCCATCATATTGCCGCCGGGGAAGAGGGCATTGTCGGTGCGCAGGTCCTTTTGGTCCATGTACCAGCCCACAAAGTCCCGGGCGGCCAGGCTGGCCTCCCCGCCGCTGAGCCCGCTGGGGATGAAAACCACCACCGCGATCTCGGGCTTTTCGATGATTTCCTTGGTTTCCTTGTCCCGCTGGAAGGGGGCCAGCATCACGAACCAGGCGTTGTTTTCCAGGTCGATGGAGGTGACTTCGGCGGTGCCCGTTTTCGCGCAGACCCTGTTTTTATACTTGGTCCAGTTCTTAAAGTACTTGGCTGCGGTGCCGCTCTCGTCCACCACGCCCTCCATCCCTTCCAGGATCAGCGGCAGGTATTGCTCCGCTCCTTCAAAGGTGTTCATGATGGAAGGCTGCCGGGTGCTTAAAATATCGCCGTTGGGGGAGGTGATGCTGTCCACCAGCATCAGGTTGTACACCTTGCCGCCATTGCCCAGGGCCGTCACGTAGCGGCTGACGGCGGCAGGGGTCACCACGGTGATGGACTGCCCGATGGCCACCTGGATAGTCTGGCCGCCGCCCCACTTGATGTCGTTCATATAGTTGTAGGTATCGCCGATGATGGATTGCGTGAACACCATTTCCCGGGTCATGTTCAGCTCTTCCATCAGGATGGGGCGCATGGTATCCAGCCAGTCGTTCTGGCTGGTGTTCACAGCCATGTCCATCAGGCGCTTCACGCAGCGGTTGAGGCGCTCGTCATCGTAGGTGATGTTGCGGCTGGCCCCCTGGTTGCGCAGGTGCTTCTTAATAGAGTTGAACACGATGATGGGCACGGCGGTATCCTGGGAGGCTTCGTCCATGGCCTTGTCCGGGTCATACAGGCTGGTTTGGTTGCCCACCACGCTACGCTCCTCGCCAGGCAGGTCCACGCCGGTTTTGCTGGTGAGGCCAAAGCGGGAGGCGTACTGGTACATCCGGGTTTCTCCCAGCCGGGAGCCCAGGGTGTAGAAAAAGTAGTTGCAGCTGTTGGACAGCCCCTGCACAATGGTCTGGTACTGATGCTTATACCGCTGGGAGGCGGAGATCCAGCATTTGGGCGCGGTGCTGATGTCTGTGGTGTATTGCAGGAAATAGCCGCCGTCGCTGATGGTTTCCTCGGGCAGCAGTTCTCCTTCCAGCAGCGCCCCCAGGCTGGACACCATTTTGAAAATAGAGCCGGGGGTGCCCCGGGCATGGATGTTGTAGTTCATCAGCACGTTGCGGGTGTCCGTCAGGATGGGCGTGCTGGCGGGCCCGGCGGAGGACAGGGCGTTCAGGTCAAAGGTGGGGTAGTTGGCCATGGCCAGTACCCGGCCCTCCATGTCCACCACCATCATGGCGGCCCGCTGGGCCAGGGCCAGGGGGTAGCGTTCCCAGTTGCGGTTTTCGATGTCGGTCTTGTTGCTTTCCAGCCAGGAGTTCAGCATCAGCTTCTTCTCCTGTTCGCCCCGGGTGGTGGACACGTTGGTGGCCAGCGCCCGCTCCGCCTGCTGCTGGTAGCTGGCGATGATGGTCAGCTTCACGTTGTTGCCGTCCTCCGGCTCGGTATAGTTCAGTTCCCGGGTGACCTTGCCCACGCTGTCCCGCTCCACCTCTTTATAGCCCTGGCGCAGGTCGCTGTTTTGGGTCAGCCAGTCCTCCATGGAGGCTTCCACGCCGTCCACGCCGATGGTATCGCTGAACTTGTAGCCCTTTTGCTGCAACTCCTCCCACTTGGCGGTGGAGGGAATGGCGCCCATGTAGCCAATGACCTGCGCCCCCAGGGTGCCCCGGGGGTACACCCGCTTGGTGCCCACGGCCACGGCGGTGCCGGGCAGGGTCATGGAGCGGGTTTCGATCTCAATGACGGTTTCATAGGGCACGTCCTTGGCAATAACAATGGGCTGAGAATTGAACAGGTTCATCTGCATTTCGGAAAAAATGGCCATGACCTTCAGCATGGTGGTCTCGTCCAAAATCACGTCCGGCACGTAATCCACGCCGCCCTCCGCGATCTTGGCGGCCTGCTCCTCCTCGCTGTTGACGATTTTGAACCGGGCCTTGAGCTTCTCCATGGCCACGGCGGCGGTGGGCACGGAGGCGGCGGTATAGTAATTGTTTTTTCGCCACTGGGTTTCACGGGTTTGCAGCACCGCCTCGCTGACGCCGCTGCCAAAATTGAACTCCCATTCCTGGCTTTCCGGGTTGCGCTGGATCACAAACTTCACGGACAGCTGGCTGCCGCCCCGTTCAATGATGTCGATGGTCTGGCGGATGGCGTCGGTAAAGGCGGCGTATTCCTTGGCGGAGTTTTGGGAGGCGTCCCGGTAGAAGGTGACGTTGTACACCATTTCGTCCTTGGCCAGGATCACCGCGTCCGCGTCGGTGATCATGCCGCGGCTGCCCCGCAGGGTGATGGTGGTGGTACGGCGGCTGACCGCCTTTTCCACATATTCCTGGCTGCCACGAAGCTGGATGCTGGCCAGGCCGGAAATGAGATAGACAAAAATGGCCGCCACCACCACCAAAAAGGCCAAGAACCTTCCGTTCAGATTGTACCCTTCCCGGTTCTGTTCGGTTTTGCGGTTTTTCTTGCTTAGCATATGGTCGCTCCTTTCAAGGACAGTGCCGTCACTCTCCCATGTCAGCGGGCCTTTTTCAGCTTGTACACCCCAAGCCACCAACGGATGGGGAACTGGGAGACCCCGGCGATCAAAGCGGTGTACACGATATCAATGAAGGCCCTCAGGATATGCCCTCCCCCCAGGGTGACGCCGTTTAGGTAGATGTAGAACAGGTTGACCCCTTCAAAAATGAGGACGCTGACGGCGGCGCACAAAGGCGTACGGATATGCGCATTCAGCAGGAAAGGGCGCTTTCCCGTGCTGCGTTCCTCTTCCAGCTTGCGCTCGCTTTTATCGGAAAACAGCAGAGCCCCCAGCATGGCGCAGACCGGATAGAGGATCAGGTTGATAAAATCCAGGGCGTTCAGCATAATTTCCAGCAAATACCCAATGGCCAGCGCCATGAAGAAGGTGTATTTGCGCCCCATGCCCACCGAGACCACCGCCAGAAGGGCCAGCGCGATGTTGGGGGCCACGTCAAAGACGGAGATGTGCAGGGCTACGGTGGACTGCAAAAGGTAAGCAAGCAGCGTCAGCACCGTCATTTTCAGCAGTTTTCCAAACACCTGTCCTCTTAGTCCTCCTCGGTTGAAAAGTCAATGGGCCTTGGCGTGGGCGTGGGCGTGGCGGTGGGAGCCAGGGTGTAGCCATAGGTATTGTCGGTTTGGTTGCCAATGGGCACCTGGTATTCCACGCTGCCGCTGCCCGTGGTGGGCGCGGGGGTGGGCATGGGCGCCAC
Source organism: Eubacteriales bacterium (assembly GCA_031549415.1). Lineage (GTDB taxonomy): Bacteria > Bacillota > Clostridia > Christensenellales > Aristaeellaceae > Limiplasma. The sequence continues at coordinate 15,197 of JAVBPU010000032.1, forward strand.
ACTGCTGCCGTCCATCACCGAGGGGGCGGGGGTGGGGGTAAAGGTAGGTGCGGGGGTGGGGGCCAGCTGGTAGAAATCGTTACCGATCTTGATGGTGGGGATGGGCAGGGGGGAATCCAGCGGGGTAAAGGCCAGCTGCTGGTTGCTGCTGGCGCGCTCCTCCACGGCTTCCGCCAGGGGCTGGTACCGCAGCACGATCACATATTCGATGTGCTCAAAATCCGCCTGGGGCTCCACCACGATGAATTGCTTGTTGCTTTCCATGCCCCGGGTGCTCTCCCGCACGGTGCCGATGGGGATGCCCTTAGGGAAGGACATGCCCACGCCGGAGGTGACCACCATGTCGCCGGGGCGGGGCAAATGGTCCTCCGGCAGGTAATACATGCGGCACATGGCCTGGCCGTCAATGCCCAGCGTGCCCCGCACCGTGCCCTGGTCCCGGGAGCTGGACACCAGCCCCGCAATGCTGGCCTGGCTGTCGATGATGGTGCGCACCACGCTTTTGGTGGGGGAAACGTTGTAGGTATAGCCCACCAGGGCGCCGTCCATGGTGACGGCCATAAAATCCTTGATGCCGTCGTTGCTGCCCTTGTTGATGGTGAATACGGAGAAGTAATTGCCGGAATCCCGCTCGATGACGGTGGACACCAGGGGGTTCATGCTTTCGTTCACAGAGATTTCGTCATACAGGTTTTCATACACCGCCAGCTTTTTTTGCAGCTCCGTGGCCAGCATGGCCTGGTACACCAGCTGCTCGTTTTCCTGTTTCAGGTTGTTATACTCCAGCTCTAAAGTGGTGCGGAGCTTTAATTGATATAAGTAGTTCACCACCGAATTCACCACGGCGGAGAACCCGGTTTGCACGGGCGTCAGGGCCCCGGCCACCGCATCCCCGGGGGCGTTCAGGGGCTCAAAGCCGATGATCAGCGCGGCCAAATGGGAGCCGGCAAGGCCCAGCAGCACCGCTGCCACGGCAAAGAGCACAACGCGCCGTAGAACACGCCGGCCCCGGCTATCCGTGCTTTTGCGACGTTCCGTTTTGGGTACCTTCAGCCTCATCCAATTCCTCCTTTTCCGGTCCTGGCCGCCGGGCGGGCGGCCGCGTTAGTTTTGCTTTAAGAAGCTGGCCCGGCCCAAATGCTGCAGCAGGTCGTAGTTTTCAATGATGTTGCCCAGGCCCAGGGCGGCGCAATCCATGGGCTCCTTGGCCAGCAGCACGGGGATGCCCAGCTCGCTGGCGATCATCTGGTCCATGCCATACAGCAGGGACCCGCCGCCGGTTAAGTAAATGCCGTTGTGCATCACGTCCGCGGCCAGCTCCGGCGGCGTGCGCTCCAGCACCCATTTGATGGCGCTTAAAATGGCCATACAGGGTTCGCGGATGGCCTGGTAAATTTGGGCGCAGGTGATTTCGGTGGTCTGGGGCAGGTTGGTGACGATGTCCCGGCCCCGGATGTGGGCCCGGCGCTCCTCCCGGATGGGCAGGGCCGCGCCCAGGTCCAGCTTCACTTCCTCGGCGGTGCGGTCGCCGATCAAAATGTTGAATTCCCGCTTGATGAAGTTGATGATGGCCTCGTCCATCTTCACGCCGCCCACCCGGATGGAATGGCTGATGACGATGCCGCCCAGGGAGATCACCGCCACGTCGGTGGTGCCGCCGCCGATGTCCACCACCATGCAACCGTTGGGGTCAAAGACGGGCAGGCCGCTGCCCAGGGCTGCCGCAAAGGGCTTTTCCACCAAAAACACCTTGCGGGAGCCCGCAAACTTAGCGGCCTCCATCACGGCCCGGCGCTCGATGGGGGAAATGGAGCAGGGATAGGTCAAAAACAGGCGGGGCTTCACCAAATAGCTGGAGCCAATGGCCTTGCGGGTGAAGTACTGAATGAGGATCTCGGTCATGTCAAAGTCCGTGATGACGCCCTCCCGCATGGGGCGGACCGCCATCACGCCGTCAGTGGTACGGCCCAGCATGATTTTGGCATCGTCGCCAACAGCGCGCACCTTGCGCTCGTTGCTGCTTTCCACCACCACGATGGTGGGTTCGCTGATCATGATGCCTTTATGCTTTACATAGACCAAGGTGTTGCTGGTGCCCAGGTCCACGCCCAGGTCGTTGGCCACAAAGCCCATAGATTCCACATCCGTTTCTCGCAGCGTACGCTGTTATTCTGCCGGAAGGAGGGGCAGGGTAAACCCCGCGTTTTCAAGCATTTGGCCCACCAGGGCCAGGGGCAGGCCGATGACGTTGCTGGGGCTGCCTTCCAGGCTGTCAATAAAGATGCCGCTGATGCCCTGAATGGCGTAAGCGCCCGCCTTATCCAGGGGCTCGCCGGTTTTCACATAGCGCTCCATCATGGCCCTGGAAAGGGGCAGAAACCGCACCCGGGTGGTGGCCACCCGCACGTCCCGCAGGGCGTTCGGCCCCCGCAGGCAGACCCCCGTGTGCACCTGGTGCCATTTGCCGCTGAGCAGCGCCAGCATGGCCAGGGCGTCCGCCGGGTCCTTGGGCTTGCCCAGCACATGGCCCTCCACGCAAACCAGCGTGTCCGCCGCCAGCACATAGCGGTCCGGGGAACGGTCCGCCACCTCATCGCATTTGTCCTGGGCGATTTTTTGGACCCGCTGCTCCCCTGGGCCCGTGGCGCGTTCCTCCGCCTGGGAGGGGAGGACTGTAAAGGGAATGCCGTAGAGAGAAAGCAGCTCGCGCCTGCGGGGGGAGCCGGAGGCCAGCAGCAGGGGAAGCCCATCGGGAGTGGCGGTCACAAAAAGGTCCTCCATGGTGGTAATGCACGGCCGTTTTGCCGGGTACCGTCGGCATTTGGAGATGCGCAAACGATAACAACCTATTATACCACAGAATCGCCGTCTGGCAACGCATCCGGGCAAGGAAAGCGGAAAGAACGCCGCAGAACGGCGGACGCCGAATTGTAACAAAAGGAAAAAGGGCCGGACTTGTCAAATCCCGGCGAAAGATGATACAATGATGCGGATGTGTTTGGGCTTGGCGGGCCACAAAAAGCAAGCCCCTTCTACGAATGGCACGGATGGGAGAAAGAAAATGAAAAAAGTCGTCATCATTGGAGCGGGTCCGGCCGGGCTGACCGCCGCTTATGAATTGCTGGCTAAACAGGCGGGCTACCAGGTGACCGTGCTGGAAAAGAGCGGCGCCATCGGCGGGATCTCCCAAACGGTGAAGCATGGCGGAAACCGGATGGACATCGGCGGCCACCGTTTTTTCAGCAAGGACGCCCAGGTGATGCGCTGGTGGCAGGATATCATGCCCTTGCAGGGCGCGCCCTCCTTGGACGATTTGAAGCTGAACCGGCAGACCGCCGTGGCCCCGGGTGGGCCGGACCCCCAGAAGGAGGACCGGGTGATGCTGGTCCGCAACCGGGTGAGCCGCATCTATTATCACACCCATTTTTTTGACTATCCCATCAGCCTGAAATGGCAGACCCTGAAAACCATGGGTCTGGGCACCACCTTGCAGGTGGGGTTTAGCTATTTGAAAACCGTGTTTGTGAAGCGGCCGGAAACCAACCTGGAAAATTTTTACATCAACAGCTTTGGCAAAAAGCTGTACAGCATGTTTTTTGAAGGCTATACGGAAAAGCTGTGGGGCCGGCATCCCCGGGAGATCGCGGCGGATTGGGGCGCTCAGCGCACCAAGGGACTGAGCATTCGCGGCATTCTTTTGGACATGCTGTCCAAAATCTTTATGAGCAAGGAGCAGCGGCAAAAGAAGGTGCAAACCTCGCTGATTGAGGAATTTTACTACCCCAAGTTTGGGCCGGGCCAGCTCTGGGAAACCGTGGCGCAGGAAGTGGAAACCCTGGGCGGCACGGTGCGGATGCATAGCGAAGTCCTGGGCCTGGAAACCCAGGACGGCGCGGTGACCGCCGTCCGCTACCGGGACGGGGAAGGGGAAAAGACCCTGGAGGGTGATTATTTCTTCTCCTCTATGCCGGTCAAGGATTTGGTGGCGGGGATGAAGGACGTGCCCCCCGCGGTGGAAAAAGCGGCGAAGGGCCTGCCCTACAGGGATTTTGTGACCGTGGGCCTGCTGGTGAACCGCCTGAACCTGAAAAACGAGACCCATCTGAAAACCCTGGGCAATATCGTGCCGGATTGCTGGATCTACGTCCAGGACACCCATGTGAAGATGGGCCGCATCCAGATTTTTAACAACTGGTCCCCCTATTTGGTGAAGGACCCGGAACATACCGTATGGATCGGGCTGGAATACTTCTGCAACGAGGGCGACGATTTTTGGAACCTAAGCGAGGAGGACTGCGTGGCCTTTGCCACGAAGGAGCTGGTGGCCATGGGCGTCATCAGCGAGGGAGACCCGGTGCTGGACAGCCACCGGGAGCGGGTGCAAAAGGCCTACCCCGCGTATTTTGACACCTATGACCAGATGGACAGCGTGATTGAGTACCTCAACACCTTTAAAAACCTGTACTGCGTGGGCCGCAACGGTCAGCACCGCTACAACAACATGGACCACTCCATGGCCACCTCCTTTGAGGCCGTGAAGAACCTGGTCACGGGAGCAACGGGGAAGGACAACATCTGGAACGTGAACACCGAGAAGGAGTATCACGAGGAGAAGAAGTAGGGGGAACGAGGGGAACGGGGGGACGGGAGGAACGAGGGGAACGAGGGGAACGGGGGGAACGGGGCTCGTGGGGGGGGGGCCGCCAAAACAACACCCACACCCAACCCCCGCCACCAAAATTTGTGAGGTTTGAAAGCCACAAAGAGAAAAAAATAAAAGAAAAACAAACCCACAAAATAAAAATAATATAGAGGATAG
>JAVBPU010000001.1:0-26800 GCA_031549415.1 Eubacteriales bacterium
AGCCCAGTCTTTGCGGATCTTTTCCCCCGGCGCGTTGCCTCGTCCGGTCAGCATAGCACCACTATGCCTCCCTTCCTCGGCTGAGCGCCAGGGAAAAATCTCTCGCATATCCTGTGGCTACGTTTTCGGAATTTGCTCTAAACAGAGGGTGGAAATGGGGACCCTTGTGCGGCGGATGGCCCCGGCCAGGTTGGCGATTTGCTCCGGGTTCCAGTCCAGCCTGGCTTGCCGTTCGTCGCTTTCATCAATGCTGATTTCCAGAAAATCAAATCCTGCGTCCCGGGCGGCGGACAGCATGGTGTCAAAGGCCATGCCCGGAGGCATGGCCTTTTCATAGATTCCCAGTCGATAGTTCATGGCCTTTTCCCTTCGAGGCTTGTTCAGCCGCTGGCTTCCATTTTCGGCTCCCGCCCACTGCGCCTTTTGACCATGCGCTTCCAAAAAGATGCCTTCTTGAGGCCGCTCATCTTGTAGCTGGAATACATGTCGATGGCGACGGCGGCAATGATGATGAGGCCCTTGATCAGGTCATGATACACAGAGGCCACGCCCAGAAGCTGCAAGCCGTTGGTGAGAATGCCGATGAGCAGCGCGCCGAACATGGCCCCCTGAATGGTGCCAGAGCCGCCCCGCAGCGACACGCCCCCCACCACAATGGCCGCCAGCACGTCGTTTTCATAGCCCTTGGCCTGGCCTGCGGAAGCCTGCTGGTTCATGCTGGACAGCACCAGTCCCGCCAGGGCACCCATCAGGCCGGAAATGATGTAGGCAATCAGGATGACCTTGCGGTCGTTGATGCCGGAAAGCTTGGCGGCTTCCCGGTTGCCGCCCACGCAATACAGCTGTCGCCCATAGACCGTGCGGTTGAGAATGATGTAGGTCAGCGCGAAGCAAAACAGCAAGATGTACACGGGGATGGGCACTTCCAGAAACCGGGAGTTGCCCACGTAGTTGAACAGGTCCGCCTTCATCACGTTGATCAGCTGGTTCTGGGTCACGGTCTGGACCAGGCCGTAGAGGATCTCCGAGGTGGCCAGCGTGAGCAGGAAGGCCGGGATGCGGAAGCGGGCCAGCACAAGCCCGTGGAACAGGCCGGAGACCGCGCCGATGAGCAGCCCCAGGCCAACGCCCAGCAAAATGCCCTCTGTGGAGAATCCAAGCCGGACGATGGTGGTGCAGCAAACCGCGCCCGCCAGGGCGGCGGAGCCGGACACCGTCCGGTCAATGCCTGCCAGCAGCACCGGGAAAACAGCCCCGCAGATCATGATCCCCTGCAAGGAAATGGCGTACAGGATGTTGCGCAGGTTGCTCATGGTCAGGAATTTTCCGGGCAGCACCAGGGCGAAGGCAAAGCTCATCAAAACCAAAATCAGCAGCTGCCGTTGCTGAAACAGCAGGGCCTTCCAGTTTGTACGGTTCAGTTTCATGCGCTACGCCCCCCTTCTTGGGCCTGGATGCCGGAGGCGGTCAGCAGAATGTCCTCTTGCGTCACCACGCCCTGGTTAAATTCGTGGATGATGCGGCCTTCCTTCATCACAATGATTCGGTGGGCCACCCGCAGCACCTCCGCGATGTCGGAGCTGACCAGTAACACCGCCACGCCCTTTTGGGCCAATTCCTCAATAAACTTATAGATTTCGTCCTTGGCGCCGATGTCAATGCCCACGGTGGGCTCGTCAATGAGGACCACTTTCAGCTCCCGGGTGAGCCACTTGGCCAGCACGGCCTTTTGCTGGTTGCCCCCGGAAAGATGGCCTACCTGCACCAGAGGATTGGCGGGGCGCAGGTCCACCAGCTTCACGGCCCGCTGGCCCAGGGCCTTTTCCTTCGCCCGCTGCACAAAGCCCCGGCGGCTGACGGCATCGTAATTGGTGCAGGCCACGTTTTTCTCCACAGACAGCATGGGCACAAACCCTTGGGTGCGGCGGTCCTCGGGAATCAGGCCAAAGCCCAGGGAGATCACCTTGTTGGTTTGTTTTGGCAGCTTCTTGCTTGCAAAGCGGATCTCGCCGGAATCATGGCGGTCTACGCCGAAAATGGCCCGCAGGATTTCCGTGCGGCCGGACCCCACCAGGCCCGTCAGCACCACCACTTCCCCGGCCTTCACCTGGAAGGAGATCTGCTCAAACTTGCCCAGGCTGCACAGGTCCTGCACCTCCAGCACCGCAGGGGCGCTGGAGGTGGCCAGCTCCCGGGAGGCGGTGGCGTCGCTTAGCTCCTTGCCGATCATCATGCGCACGATGTGGTCCGGCTTGATGTCCTCATGCTCCACCACGCCCACCAGGCCGCCGTCCCGCAGCACGGTGATCCGGTCGGACAGGGAAAAGACCTCCTCCAGCCGGTGGGAGATGTAGATGATGGACACCCCCGCCGAGCGGAGCTGCCGGATGATTTTGTACAGCATTTCACTTTCCTTAGCGCTTAAAGAGGCCGTGGGTTCGTCCATGATAATGAGGCGGGCGTTGGTGGACAGAGCCTTCAAAATCTCCACCATCTGCTTTTGGGCCACGGACAGGGTTTCCACGATATCATCCGGCTTTAGGGGAAAGTCGAACCGCTCAATCAGCTGGGCCACTTCCTGCCGCATGGCCTTTTTTTGCAGCACGCCAAAGCGCTGCTTTTCCTTGTTCAGCAAGATGTTTTGGGTCACGGACAGCGTGGGGATCAGCGAAAATTCCTGAAAGATGACAGCGATGCCCAGGCGAGACGCGTCCTCCCGGGTGGCGATTTCCACAGGCTTGCCGTCAAAGAAAATCTCGCCGCCATCCTTGGGGTACACGCCCGTGAGCACCTTGATGAGCGTGCTTTTGCCCGCGCCGTTTTCTCCCAGCAGCGCGTGGACCTCCCCTTTTCGCACGCGAAAATCCACCTGCTTTAAGGCATAGACATGAGAAAACTTCTTCTCAATGCCTTTCATTTCAACCATCCACTCACCGTTACTCATTTCGTCACCGCCATTGTGGCCGCCAGGGCGCTGTGCCTGCGGCTGCGCTCGGTCATAAACTCGTTATAGAAGGCGTCAAAAATCAACATCAGCACAATCACGATGCCCGTCAGCAATTGCTGGGTCTCCGTGGGAAACCCGAATTTGAGGATGCCGTTTTCCAGCACCCGCATAAACAGCACGCCGATAACGGTGCCCACGATGTCCCCGCGCCCGCCGGAAAAAGCCGCGCCGCCGATCACCGTGGCGGAAATGGCCTTGAATTCATAGCCCACGCCGCCGCCTGCCTCCGCGGTCCTGGTTTTGCCGATGAAAAACAAGGAGGCGACGAAGCTGCAAAACCCCGCGATCAGGAAGGCAAACATCTTGGTTTTGGTGAAGCTGATGCCGGAAATTTCGGCAGAATTGCGGTTGGCCCCAATGGCGTACAGATGGGTACCCAGCCGCGTGCGCTTGAGAATGAACTGCACCAACAGGGCCAGCACAAAGAAGGCGATGGTGCAATAGTAAAGCCCGGTGAGCGGCCCCTCGCTGATTTTTCCGCCAAACCATTTGATCACGGGGTTTTGAATGGAGACGGTGGTGAGGCCGCCGTACTGGTCATGGATGGCCAGCACATACATCAGGCCGATAAAGACGAATTTGGACGAAAGGGTGGCGATAAAATCCGGAATCCGCAGCACGGAAACGATAAAGCCGTTGAACAGGCCCCCGGCCACGGCCACCAGCAAGGTGATGAGGAGAATCCACGCCAGGTTCAACTCCGTGTAGTATAGAAGGTTGGCGATGACCATGCAGTTCAGGCCCATCAAAGCGCCGCAGGACAGATCGTTGCCGCCGGTGATGATGATGAGCGTTACGCCAATGGCCAAAATGCCCACGAGAGAGCACTCCCGCAGCATGTTATAGATATTGACCGGGGTAAAGAACCGTTCAGACGTCAGGCCGAAAATCAGCAGCAGCAGCACCAGCAAGCTGAAGGATATCAGCCTTCGCAGGGTTTCTTGTCTCACGGGCATCCTCCTATGGGCAGCGTCAGGGCGGAAGAAACGCGGGAGTTGGGGCGCGCGGTGCGCCCCAACTCCCGCAGCGTTCCTATTACCAGCGCATGTCAGCGGTGATGGTGTCCACGTTGTCCTTGGTGACGGTGATGGGAGGCATTTTGATGACGGGGGTGGCGGTCCAGGTGGAGATGTCGATGTCGCTGCCGATGTACATCATCAGCAGGCGGAGGGCCGTGGAGCCCTGGTCATAGCAGTTGGTGTACACGGTGCCGGTGATGATGCCCTGCTCGATGTACTCCAGCGCCTTGGTTTCGCCGTTGGCGCCCCAGATGATGATGTCTTCCACGCCGGCGGTCTTGCAGGCCATGCCCGCGCCTTCGGCCATCTGGTCGTTATGGGCAAACACCGCGTCGATCTGGTCCGGGTAGGAGGTCAGGAAGTTGGCCATGGTGGTGTTGGCCTTTTCCATGTTCCAGTCCGCAGCCTGTTCGTCCAGGATTTTGATGTCGGGATATCCAGCCAGGGTGTCCTGGAAGCCCGCTTCCAGGTTGATGCCGCGGGCCGCGCCGGGGGTGGCCTGGATGACCACCACATTGCCCTTGCCGCTGAGGGCTTCGGCAATCTTGGTGGCGATGACGGAACCGGCCTCATAGTCGGTCATGGAGACCAGGCCGTGGCACACCGCGTCCGAAGCCATGTTGATGCACACCACGGGGATACCCGCGGCTTCCGCGTCTTCAATGGCGGGGGTCAAGGTGGCTTTGTTATAGGTCTGGATGATGATGCCGTCGTATTCCTGCGCGATGCAGTCGTTCATCAGAGTCACTTGCTTGTCGGCGTTCTTTTCGCCATCGTACACATCCACTTGGATGCCGTTCCAGAAGGCGGCTTCGGTCTTGATGCCGTTGCCCCAGGCGGTGCAGTTCGCTTCGGTGGCGGCGGTGGGGATCCATGCGATGCGCAGGGGCTCCTTATAAGGGTCCTTCGCGGCAAAGGCAGCGCCGATGGTGAGAACCATGGTGAGAACCAGCAGGAGGGCGATCAGTTTTTTCATGTCTGGATTACCTCTTTCCTTCATGATTTGTGTGGGGGGTACACAGTTGTTGTGGAGAAACTGGCGTTGCGCAACGGGGCATCTTCTGTTTTGGCAAGGGGACAGAACGCCGCCAAATCCGTCCATCTCTTTGCCTGGGTGTGCTTTCATCGCGCTTTCGTAACTGTACGATAGCACAAAGAAAACGTTGCGGTCAATGGCTTCTAGGCACAATGCACAATTTCTCATTTTTGTTTTGCAGCAGAATATGCAGGTTGTAACGCTGGCAGGAATGGGCTTTGGAGGGGTTTGGGCATGGGTGTGGATGGAAAAAACTGGAAGCAAGTGGGTGAGAAAATGTGCAATGCCCCCTGCCCTTCTTGAAAAAAAGGCCCTTTCATGATAAGTTCTCTCTGGATAGGTCTCTTGCTTGCATAACAAGGAAGAAGAAAGGTTGCTGCCATGAACATTCTGGCACTGGACATCGGCACCACCAGCATGCGGGGCATTTTGTTTGACGCGGCTGGCGAGGTTTTGGCCACGGAGACCGTGCAAACGCCCCTGTGCATCCAGAAGGACCGGGTGGAGCAATCGCCGGAGACCTTTGTCCGGGGAACCGTATCCATTTGTAAGGCCATAGCCGCCCGGCAGCGGGTGGACGCCATTTCCGTCACCGCGTTCCGGTCCGCTATCACGCTGGTGGATGCCCAGGGCACGGCGCTGTATCCCTTCATCATGTGGCAGGACACCCGCAACAGCGGCATTTGCAGCCGCCTTCGCGGGGAGGACGCCTGGGTGCACAGAACCAGTGGCGCTTGTATCAACACGGTGTTTACCGCCACCAAGATTGCCTGGCTCAAGGAAAATGAGCCGGAGCTGTATCACAGGGCCTACAAGACCATGATCGTTCCGGATTATGTGATTCGTTTTATGACGGGCGTGTTCGCCACGGACCATACCTATGGCAGTCGCTCGTTGCTGATGAACATCCATACCCTGGAATGGGACGATGCACTATGCGCCCTGTTTGGCGTAGACAGGGAAAAGCTCTGCGAGCTGCGTCCCCAGGGCGCGGTGGCAGGCACGGTCAACCTGGAATTTGCCAGGCTGACGGGCATGGCCCAGGGCACCCCGGTGATCAGCGCCGGAGGCGATCAGCAATGCGGGGCGCTGGGGCTGGGCGTGATGGACGAAAGCACCCTGGAGGTCAACTCCGGCACAGGTTCCTTTGTGATTTCCGTGGCCGACAAGCCCTATCTGGAAAACCGCTCCATCCTTTGCAATGTGGCGGCGGTACCGGGCCAGTATACTTTAGAGCTGAACATCATTTCCAGCGCGTCGGCGGTGAACTGGTTGGTCCGTGAATTCTTTCCGGAGCTTGGGGGGGAAGCGCCGGATTTTGAAGCGGTCAACCGCATTGTGGCGGAAACGCCGCCCGGCGCCAACGGACTGATTTGTATACCGCATTTTCAGGGCTGCGGCGCGCGGGATTGGCGGCCGGAGGCCAAGGCGGGCTTTTGGGGCTTTACCCTGGGCACCCGCCGCCAGGACTTGCTTCGCGCGTTGTACGAGGGCATCGGGGCGGAAATCGCCAAAAGCATTGACGCGTTGCCGGACACCTGCCGCCAGGCCAAGGCCATCGCAGCGGCTGGCGGCCTGTCCAACTCCGACGCCTATTGCCAGATCCTGGGGGATATGACCGGCCGCAGCCTGATGCGCTGCCGCAACGCGCAGGCCACGGCAGTGGGGGCCTTCCTTTCCGGGGCTGTGGCCATGGGCCTGTACACGGGGTACCCGGAGGCGCTGGCAGCGGTAAATCCCAGTGACCGCTGCCGGGTGTTCCTGCCGGATGCGCAGCGGGTGGCCTTTTATCAAACCTATCAGCGGAAGGCTGAAATACTTTACCGCTCCGCCAACGAAGCAGACGGGCCGGGGGAAGGCTGGTAAGCCTTTCAGGACTCGTCGATCACAAGAAAAGAGGGTACATGCAATGGCATCAACGACAAATACAATCACCCGGGAAAGCTGGATTCTGGCAACCTTCCCGGAATGGGGCACCTGGTTGAATGAAGAAATTGAGCGGGAAGAAGTGAAGCCCGGCACCTTTGCCATGTGGTGGCTGGGCTGCACGGGCATCTGGCTGAAAACCGAAAACAATACCAACCTGCTGACGGACCTATGGTGCGGCACGGGCAAGCAGACCCATGGCAGCGGCCTGATGAAGCAGGGGCACCAGCATATGAAGATGGTGGGCTGCCAAAAGGTACAGCCCAACCTGCGCAATGTGCCCTGTGTGCTGGACCCCTTTGCCATCAAGCAGCTGGACGCGCTGCTGGCCACCCATGACCATTCCGACCATATGGACATCCATGTGGCGGCCGCTGTGCTGCAAAATTGCCCGGAATGCCGCTTCATCGGCCCGGAAAACTGCGTAAAAGTTTGGGTGAAGTGGGGGGTGCCTGAGGAGCGTTGCACCATCGTGCGGCCTGGCGACACCATCACCGTGAAGGACGTGCAAATCACGGCGCTGGACTCCTTTGACCGGACGGAGCTGGTGACGGTGCCCCCGGAAGTGACGCTGAAGGGCACCATGCCCCAGGACATGGACGTGCGCGCGGTGAACTACCTGTTCACCACCCCCGGCGGCACCCTGTACCATAGCGGCGATTCCCACTATTCCAACTACTATGCCAAGCACGGCAATGACCACAAAATTGACGTGGCCCTCGGCTCCTTCGGCGAGAACCCCCGGGGCATGACGGATAAGTTGACAGCCATGGACATGCTGCGCATGGCGGAATGCCTGCGCTGCCAGGTGGTGATCCCCATCCACCACGACATTTGGACGAATTTCAAGGCCGATCCTTACGAAATCTTGGTGCTGTACAAGATGCGCAAGCACCGCCTGCAATACCAGTTCAGGCCCTTCATTTGGGAGGTGGGCGGCAAGTTCCTCTGGCCCCAGGACAAGGACCGGCTGCAATACATGTATGACCGGGGCTTTGACGATGTCTTTTCCGTGGAGCCGGACCTGCCCTTCAAATCCATGCTGTGAGGCGGCTATGAAGAAAGAGCTAACTTTTGAGAAAACCAGCCTGGGCGCCATTGAGAAATGCTACGCGGTGCTGGGGATGGTGGCGGAGGGAGAGCCCTGCCTGCTGTATGGCGGCGAGGGGAATGGCTCGCTCCAGGCGTTTCAGGGAAAGAACCTGGACCGCTGTGACCTGCTATGGGAAGGCGGCGGCGGCACCATGTCCATTGTGCCTTTGCCGGGCCAAGAGGGCTGGGCGCTGGCCTCCCGGGGGTTCTATTCCATGGTGGACTGCGGGGACAGCACCATCGAGCTGATTCGCTGGCAAAATGGGGCCTTTACCCACCAGCCGGTGGCCACATTGCCTTTTTTGCACCGTTTTGACACCCTGCTGGGTCCGGATGGCACCCGGTACTTGTTTGCGGCCTCTTTGCACAGCGGCAAAGCGGACAAGGAGGACTGGTCCACCCCGGGGCACCTGTTTTTTGGCCCTTTGCCTGAGAATGTGGAAGCGTCCTTCCAGGTGGAGCTTTCGCGGCTCCCCGGCGATTTCTTCATGAACCATGGCTTCTACAAGGGCCAGTGGGAGGGCCGGGAGGCGGCCTTTACCGCCAGCCGGGAGGGCGTGTTTGTGTGGCTGCCCCCGGAAGCAGCAGGGGGAGCCTGGCGCATGGAACAGCTGCTGGGCATGCCCACCAGCGATGTGGCGGTGCTGGACATCGATGGGGACGGGGAGATGGAAATCGCCGCGCTGCTGCCCTTTCACGGGGACCAGTGCAAGGTTTTTCGCCGGGTGGAGGGGGTTTACCAGGAGGTTTTTGCCTGCCCCGGCGCGAATGATTTCTACCATGCCCTTGTAGGCGGCCAGCTGGGCGGTGAAAGGGTATTTGCCTGCGGCGCCCGCAAGCTGGATGCGGAGCTGTTCCTGGTCCGGTGGGACCCGGAAAGCGGCGCTTTCTTCACCCAGACCCTGGAAAAGGGCTCCGGCCCCAGCAACCTGTCCCTGCTGCATTGGGAGGGGGAGGACTGGCTGCTCAGCGCCAACCGCATGGTTTTTGAGGCCGCCGTATACCGCTTTTCATAAAGAAGGGGTTTCATGGAAAAGGACAACCGGGAGCAAGAGTTGATGAGCATTGTGGCTTATCTGTACTACTATGCGGATATGAACCAGTCGGACATTGCGGACCGGCTGTTTCTGTCCCGGTCCAGTGTGTCCCGGCTACTGAAAAAAGCCCGCCAAAGCGGCGTGGTGGAACTGAAAATCACTGAGCCCTGGAAGCGGGACCTGGCTATGGAGGATGAGATCAAAAGCGCCTTTGGCATCAGCCGCGCCCGGGTCCTCCGCACAGATTTGATTCCCCCGGAGAGCGTGCTGGACGCCCTGGGGCAGGCCGCCTCCTTTTACATCAGCTGCACGGCGGAAAGCCAGTCCATTTTGGGCATGTCCTGGGGCAATACCATTGCCCATGTGGTGAACTCCATCAGCGGCAACAAGAACATTCCCTTTACCGTGGTGCCCATCATGGGCAGCATGACCTGGCCCAACTCCAACCCGGAAAGCCTGGAGCTGAGCCTTCGCTTTTCCCGCATTTACGGCGCCCGGTATTTTCCGCTGGAAGCGCCGCTGTACGCCCACTCCAAGGAGCAGCTGCAAGAGCTCATACTAAAACCCGGCAATGCGGAGGCCCTGGAAACCGTCCGCAAAGCGGATTACATTTTGACCAGCATTGGGGCCATTCGCAGCCGAAGCTGGGAAAACATCATCGGCCCCGAAAAGCTGGCGCGGCTTTGTGAGATTGGCTGCGTAGGCCACATCGGCGGGCATTTTTTTGACATCAGCGGCGTGGAGATCGACGGCAACTACAAGGACCTGCTGGTGGGGCTGACCCTGGAAGAGATTCGCAAAAACCGCAACGTCATCTGCGTGGCGGCTACCGAGGAAAAGGCTGAGGCGGTTTACGGGGCCCTGCGGGGCGGCATCATCAACACGCTGATGGTGACGCTGCCCCTGGCGAAAAAGGTGCTGGACGTGGCCAAGAGCCGGAGGATTTAGGGAAAATATCGAACGGCCCTTTTCAGAGGGAGCAAACTTTTTATTCCGTGGTTTCAACCACGGAAATTTTCTTTTGAGCGACCTATACTGTCGTAGGAATCAAAGGTACGGCCAAGGTTGTTCTGGCATATTCTTCTGTTACGTGGACTATACTACACTGTATTATAGTGAAAAAATATCGGGGGGACTATCCAAAATGGACAAGATGTTTTGTTATCAGTGCGAACAAACCGCAAGGAAAAAATCGGAAAACAGTGAGCTTTGCGGTTGCACAATGTCGGGTGTATGCGGCAAAAAGCCGGATGTGGCCCATGGGCAGGACGAGCTGACTTGCGAGATGATCGCCCTGGCCCTTGCGGTGGAGAAGAGCGGGAAAGACAACAAAGCTGCGGTAGAAAAAATTGTGGACGGGCTTTTTACCACCCTGACCAACGTGAGCTTTGATGGACCCAAAATTGCGGAGCTGACCGAGAAAGTGAAGGCCCTGAAAAAGGAACACGGCGGCAATGACGCCATGGATACGGCGGAGTTGTTCCGCGGAGACGAGGACCTTGTATCCCTTCGGTCCACGCTGCTGTTTGGCATGCGCGGCATGGCGGCCTATGCCCATCATGCCCGGGTGCTGGGCAAGCGGGATGGGGAAGTGGACCGGTGGTTTGTGAAGGGCATGGCCGAAATAGCAAAGGAGCACAGCGTGGAGGAATGGCTGTCGCTGCTGATGGAATTTGGCCAAATGAACCTGAAATGTATGGCCCTTTTGGACGAGGCCAACACCTCGGCCTACGGGAACCCGGTGCCCACGCAGGTTCCCCTGACCATTGAAAAAGGCCCGTTCATCGTCATCAGCGGCCATGACCTGCACGATTTGGCCATGCTGCTGGACCAGACCGACGGGACAGGGGTGAACGTCTATACCCACAGTGAAATGCTGCCGGCCCACGGCTATCCGGAGCTGAAAAAGCATCCCCAGCTCAAAGGCAATTTTGGCACGGCCTGGCAAAACCAGCAGAATGAATTGGACGGCATTCCCGCCCCCATCCTGTTCACCACCAACTGCCTGATGGCCCCCAAGGCCTCCTACGCGGACCGGGTGTATACCACCTCCGTGGTGGCGTTCCCAGAGCTACGGCATATTGAAGGGGATGAGAACGAACGGAAGGATTTTTCCGCCCTCATCGCGCAGGCAAAGCAGCTGGGCGGATATGCGGAAGATCAGCACCGCGCCGGCATCAACGGCGGCACCACGGTGACCACCGGTTTTGGCAGACAGACCGTTCTGGACAATGCCCCGGCCATCATCGACGCGGTGAAAGCGGGCGCCATCAAGCACTTTTTCCTGGTGGGCGGCTGTGACGGCGCCAAAACCGGCCGGAATTATTACACGGAGTTTGTAAAACAAACGCCCAAGGATACCGTGGTGCTGACGCTGGCCTGCGGGAAATACCGGATCAACGACCTGGATGTGGGCGAAATTGGCCCCTTCCCCCGCATTTTGGACATGGGGCAGTGCAATGACGCCTATGGTGCGATTTCTGTGGCGGTGGCCCTGGCCAAGGCTTTTGACTGCGGCGTTAATGACCTTCCGCTAACCTTGGTGCTTTCCTGGTACGAGCAGAAAGCGGTTTGCATTTTGCTGACGCTGCTGTCCCTGGGCATTCAGAACATTTACATTGGCCCAAGCCTTCCGGCGTTCTTCTCCAAGACGGTGCTGGGCACGCTGGTGGAAAAGTTCCAGCTCCATCCCATCACCACGCCGGAACAGGATTTGGCCCAAATCCTGGGGAAATAAGCGGGAAAGAATAGAAAGAACAGAAATTTCATGCAAGGCATACCTTGCGCCACAAAGGAATGAAAACGCCAAGCGAAAGCAAGGCGTTTTCTGGTAGAATACCACGGGAGACTTCGACCTCACCGCCAGCTGGCCCCGGGTTTCCTACAAGGTGACCTACACGATGAACGGCGGCACAAACCCCATGACCAACCCCACGGCGTACACGGTCACCAGCAACCTGCCCATTCCCGTGATTGCCCCCCAGGGAGGCTATACCTTCACGGGCTGGACGGTAGCCTACGCAAGCGATAGCGGGCTAACGGACATCACCGTGCCTGCGGTGAACTACAGTATCCCCACCGGAGCCACAGGGAACATCGCCCTCACCGCCAACTGGGGCAAGGTGGACTACACCCTTTCCTACGCGGGCATTGCAGAGGCGGATGCCTTCGCGCCCAAGCCTGAGGGCTACGCCGTGGAAAGCACCTTCCCGATTCCCGTGGGCAATCCCACCCGCACCGGGTATACCTTCACGGGTTGGACGGTGGATTACGCCAATAGCGCCCTCACGGACATCGCCACCCCCAAGCTCTCCTACGGCCGCGGATTGCCTATGATGGATATGGGGTGTGATTAGTCGTTGTGCCTATGCAAACCGCACCTATGCCGGCTGCGGCACGGCGCAAAGGGGAAGCGGTGGAAGAGGCGCCTGACACAGGCCGAGTCGCCGGACGCGGCGATATGCCAGCAAGTAGCGAAATCCCTCATTTCGTTTTCACCGCCGTTGCCGCCGGATCTTTCAGCCCTTCTATCGCACCGCCTGCAATCGCCCAGAGATACAGGCTCGCGATGGAACCGTAGGGCGAATAGCGCCGACGGTACTTGGAAAACAGCTCCTTCGTGATTGTCTTGTGACGATACAGCATGCGCATGCCTCGCAGGATGGCAAGGTCGCCAAAACTTAGAATATCCGGGCGCTGCATGGAAAACAGCAGCAGCATCTCCGCTGTCCACACGCCAATGCCTTCTAGCTGAACCAGCGCTGCGCACACCTCTGGGTCTGTTTTTGCCTGCAGGGCGTCGATATCCAGCCTGCCATCCAGCGTTCGCTGCGCCGCAGCGCGGATATAGGCGGCTTTCCTAAACGTGATGCCAAAGCGCTGCAACTCCGCTTCCGTTTGGGCCATGATCGCCTCGGGCGTGATCTCGCCAAGCGCCAGCTTCATACGGTTCCAAATGGTTGCCTGGGCCTTTGTGGAAATCTGCTGCCCGACAATCGAATGGATCAGGGCCGGGAAAAGCGCGGGCTGAACCTCGCGCCGGATCGGGCCGATGGTATCCATGGCTTTTCCAAGCGTGATATCTCTGGATTTCAGATAGGCTATCTCCGCATTTCCATACCGGAATATTTCCAAAGCACATCCCTCCTGCCACGCCCATTATAGCAGAAGCGGTCCGTTTGTTCTTTCATTTTTTTGTATATGTGGTTTATCGTGTATCTACATCAGCTTGCTGATAAAGGCCTGTATTTGTGAAACTTCTATTTCTGGGTTGTCTTTGACCGTGTGAAACACGGTCAAATAAAGGGCTCAGGGCAGAGCCCTGAGCGGGGATTCAGGGGCGGCAGCCCCTAAAAGTACTTTGTCAACGGTCTGATGGCCCTGGGATTGCCCAGGGCCATGTGCGTTGCTCACTTACCCGACGATCAAAAGGCCGGTTGGGGTTGGTGTGGCAAAAGTCTGGACTTGGCCCAGCCGTCCGTCCGCTCCCACGGGGCAGGCTAGCAGCGCGCCGCCATGAACATCCGTAAGCAACAACCATTTGCCGGAAGGGGTCCATTGCATATCATACAAAGTATCCGGCCCAGTGTTGGGGATCCCTTCTGTAAGGCGCTGTAATAGCACCGGCTTTCCCTCTTGGGAAATGCCATAGACCTTGATCTGGCCCAATCGGGTGTCGGCAGCGTACAGTGTTTGTCCGTCCTTGGAAATCAGCAGCAGCCCCGGGTAACTCTCCTCCTCCTCAAAGGTTTTTTGCACAAGGGAAGTATGCTGCCGGGACTCATCAAAGTGGTACAGTAGAATTTCTCCCTGCTGGGGACAACTGACAAAAAATTGGGGGAGCGTAGGATGAAAAGCCAGCCCCTTCGGGCTGCCGGGCAGCGGAACCGTGGCGACGGGTACCAGCCTTTCCCGTGTTGTGTTCAGGTGCAAAATAGTAATGGTGTTTCCGCTTCGGTTGAGCGTGTACACATAATTGTCCTTGTCCAGATGAAGGCGGATGGGATGGGCGGGCATGCCCTCTGGCAATACATAGCGGTCGCACACCTTTTCAAAGCCCGTTGGGCCTACACGCAGCAAGGTAACGCAGCCCTCATCCCGGCGGATGTTGGCTACATAGCGACCTTCCTGGTTTTTCAGAAATTCCGTGGTGCAAAAATCTGTACCTTCGTTAATGCACAGCACGTACTTCCCGGTGGCATCGCAGCGGATATCCACCGCCCGAACCCCGCAAGAGGAACGGCTATCCACGTATTTGAGCGCGCCCTCTTTTTCCATGGCAAAGGCGTAGAGGCCGCCGCCGGTGCCCGCTTCCCAATTCAAAAACTCGTTGGTATCGCTGGCCACGTATACCCTGGCATTTTCCGCGTCATAGCACAAGCGAGCGGGATTGGTAATGGCATAGGTATTTCTGATGAGGGCAAGCTCTCCCCGCTCTTCGTCCCAGGTGTACGTATAAATGCCATCCCCTTTTCCGGCGATGTCCACATCCACGGTCAGGCTATTTCGAAACTGTGGCTGAAAACTACCCACATAAACAAGGACAGATGTTGGTTGCTGTTGCGTCATGGCTGTTCCTCCTTCAAAAAACCCTCGGTGGCTGCGATCCGGTCAAACCCTTGCCAAGCATCATTCTTTCCCAAGCTGGGCAAAATGGGTACAACTGGGAAACACGGCCGGGGCGGTGTTTCCGGTATCCGTTAGCGCGCCGGTTTCCGGGTCGATGGCAAACACATGCATGCTGTCCCGGGACATATCACCGCCCACCAGATAGCGGCCTGTGGGGTCAATGGCAATTTCCCGAAAATTGTGCATAATGCTTCGGTAGTTTCCCATGAGTTCCATTTTGCCCGTATCTTGCTCCACGCGGAAGGCCGCAATGGAGGCGAAGGGCGGGTGGTTGGTAAGGTATATAAACTGACCGTTGGGATGGATTTTGATATCGCAGGATGTATAGCTTTTCCCTACAAACTGCGGGGGCACAGTAAATGCCTGATGAATTTCCGTTAGCTTGCCCGTGGCTGGATCCCAGCGGTAGGAAACCACCTTGTTATTAAACTCATTGATAACAAACAGGAAGGGCAAAGTAGGATGAATGGCCACATGCCGGGGCGCCGCGCCGGGTGTGGAGGGGAAAAACTCCACGGGAACCAGCCTATGCTCTTCCCTGTCCAGGCGGAATACATCCACGGTGTCCGCGCCCTTATCCGGGGCCACCACCACATCGTCCTGGGTGATTTCTACCCCATGGGGATGGGCGCTCATCTGGTTAAACACATCATATCCCCGGCCGGGAATGGTCTGCACATCACAGGCCTCTTCCAGCCCGCCGTCCTGCCGCACCCGAAAGAGCGCCAAGCTGCCCACATCCCGCAGTACCTGGGGGGCATAGTCCCCATCCTCGGTGGGCACAAACTGGGTGTTGTAAAAATAGGAAGCATGGTTGGCCACCACCACATACTGCCCAGTTTTGTCGCAGGTCACATAGGCGGCAAATGTCCCGCAGGAGGGCACGGTGTTGATATGGGCCAGATCTCCGGTTTCTTGGTGGATGGCATAGGCGGATACGCCACCACCCGCGCCATATGCGTTATCAAAATTTTTGGTTTCGTGGGCCACATACAAATATCGCTGGTTGGGGGACACCCGCAGGGTGGCGGGATTGTTGTCCACATAGGTGTGGCCCAGCAGCGCGATGTTCCCCGTGGCAGGGTCAAAGGCATAGCGCCCAATGCCGATGCCATGCGCGGGTGTATCCAAAAGGCCCGGCGCGGTGGGGCGATGGTAGTCGCTAAACCAATGCTGGTCTTGGTAAGTGCCGGTGTATACAATCGTTTGTTTTTTCATGAAACCACCTTCCTAGGCAGATGCTCTGTATTCCTGTACTTAGTACGGTAAAACGATTGGAACAAGAAGTCAATCACGAAGGGCTGAAAGCATAATTCTCTTCCAGTAATCTTAAATTTGCGCGGTTTTTGACAGGGCGGAGTCGAAAAAGATGTGATATACTGAAACAAACGAGCGGCAGTGTGCCGCGTGGAGGGATTCCATGAAAGTTGTGATCGCGGATGACGAAATCCATATCTGTTCGCTGATTCGCCATGTAATCGCTTGGGACAGGCTGGGCTTAACGCTGTTGGGCGTTTTTTCCAGCGGAGAGGATGTGCTGGAGCAGTTTGCAAAAGAACCTGCGGACATCTTGATTTGCGACATCGAAATGCCCGGCATGTCGGGCACGGAGTTAATCGGCCAGTTGGCAAAGAAATATCCGGATTGCCGATGCGTTGTAATAAGCGGTTTTCGTAATTTTGAGTATGCCCGTACGGCCATGCAATACGGCGTAGCCCACTATTTGCTAAAACCCATCGATGGCGATGAGCTAAACAAGGTGCTAAAGTCCATTGTGGATAGCCAGGACACGCCCTCCACCCCTCAAACCATCAGCGAACAAAACATCCGGTTGAGCCTGGCGGACATTTTGCAGGGGAATGAGTCCCCCGGCCCATTGGCCGTGCTGAACGGGCAGTATCATTATCGCATGCAAAACGGTATGTTTCAAATCATTTCTGCCGTATTTACGGATGTGGATATCCGGGCCGATTTTTTACCGAAAGTAATGAGCCTTTTTTCGGATATACTTAAACAAAAACTGCTGGATTTTTGCTATGATGCGGAGGTTTTTCGCTTGCTTCCCGTGTCGGCGCTGGTGTTGGTGAATTATGAGCGCGACAAGCCAAAGCTAACCCACTCCATGCTGGATGCGGCCCTTAGGGAAACCCTCACAGAGCTTGGGGGAAAAACTCAGTGCAAATGCTTTTTTGGCGTAGGTGTGCCCGTGGAAAGCGTTGAAAGCATCGCCAAGAGTGTGCAATCCTCACAGCAGGCGGTGTGTGGCCGTTTTGTAAGCCAAAACAGACAGATCTATTATGCGGAGTTTATGGAGCGAATCGGGGAAAAAGCTACGGTCGCCGAAATCTCCCTCCAAGACCGGCAGGCCTTTACGGGATTTATGGAGTCCATCAATACGGTGGATCTGGAGGCATGGGCAAACGCTCTTTTTCAGCGCAAACGACGCGAATTTGAAAAGGCGCCTCAGTTGGCATTTTTCTTTTGCCAGGCGGTTGTAGAGCTGATGATAGGGGTTTTTGATCAGCTGCAAGTGCCTGTAAATAATAAGGAGGCTTTTCGCAAGCAGGCCCAGGCGCGATTTTGCGCCTGCAGCACCCATGAAGGGCTCCGAAAAACGCTGGTGGCGCTGGCCCATGAGGAAATTGCCCACCGCCTGGAGGACAAGCAGCAAAACATGACCGTGTATGCCCAACAGGCCATGAACTATATTGAAAAGCACTATGCGGACACCATCACCCTGGAGGTGATCGCCGACAAGCTGCACATTAGCCCGGTGCATCTAAGCGTGGTGTTTAAGCGGGAAACGGGTATGAATTACAGCAAGTACCTGGCGGCGGTTCGGGTGGAAAAGGCCAAGGCATTGCTAAAGCAGCCCAATATGAATCTTTCCCAGGTGGCTAATGCTGTAGGCTATGACAGCACCAGCTATTTCAGCAATCTGTTCCGTAAGCATACGGGGCTGAAACCCGCGGAGTACCGGCGACTACACCAGCAGAACATAGGAGATTGATATGCGTGAAGGGGAGCGGGGCAAGCGGCTTGCGTTAAAAGCGGCGCAAGTTTTTGTCGTTTTGTTTGTGGCAGGCAGCGTCTGGGCCATGTACTTTGTTCTGGCACAGCAGGGCAACGCTGCGTTGCTGCTTGTGTATGCCCTAGGAGTGCTTCTGTGCGCTGGGGCCGTCCTTTTTTTGCTGCGAAGCCGACGGCGTACGGTTCCGGTGGAGCTTGCGAAAGAACTGATCGAAACCCGCAGTCATATTCAGCAGATTCAGCTGCAAAAGCGACAGGAACAGCTCAATGCCCTGCAAAGCCAAATCAATCCTCATTTTTTGTATAACACCCTGGACACCATTCGGGGCCTGGCCATTGAAAAAGATTCCCCAGAGATTGCCAACATTGTGGGAGCCCTTGCTTCCATGTTCAAATACAGTATGGACTACGACAGCACCCAAGTGACGGTGAGCGACGAGCTTTTTCATCTGGAGCAGTTTTTGAAAATCCAAAGCATGCGTTTTCCGGGAAAATACGCTTTTGCCCAGGTGTTTGACTGTGCCTATGAAACGCTGTACAAGGTGTTTATCCCCAAGCTAACCCTGCAACCCATCGTGGAAAATGCGATTTCTCATGGCCTGAAAGCTCGTCCCTCGGGAGGGAAAATCACCCTCCGATGCATCCTTTCTGACCAGGAATTTTGCATCATCATTAGCGATAACGGCACGGGTATCTCCGAAGATATGGTGATTGCCATGAACCGATCTTTTCACAGTTGCGATACCGCTGCCGAGAGGCAGGAGATGTCCACACTGGGCATTGCCCTTACGAATATCGACATGCGCATTCAGTTTTATTGCGGGGAAGCATACGGCTTGCATGTGGCAAGCACCCCGGGTTTGGGTACCGATGTGACCATTCGCCTGCCTGCCCCCGAGGGGGACATATGAAAAAAGAAGCACTGAAAATGGTGGGGGTACGCGCCGATGATTATTCCTTCGGAGGGCTGGTGGACGCTACCTTTTGCCTGTATGAGGGCGAAACAGTGGCTCTGGCGGGGCTGTTCAACTCCGGCAAAATTACCCTGGCGCGCATCCTCTCCGGTGACCACCCTAAGTACGCAGGGGACATCTATGTGCAGGGAAAGCCGGTTATCCTAGACGGCTATGCCAGCGTGCGAAGCAGCAAAATCGCCTATCTGGGGGATGCGCGGCGGCTGTTTGAAAACATGAATCTCCATGACAACGTGCACATTTCTCAAATCGGCACGCGGCTTTTCGCGCAGGTGCGGTACGACCATGAAAACCCGGATGTAAAAAAGCTTCAGGAGATATTGGACATCGGCTTTTCCAAAAAGCATATCGATCAGTTGGGCGCTTTTGAGAAGCTGAAGCTTGAAATCTTGAAAGTGTTTGTAGGGGGCGCGCGGATTTTTCTGTTTTCCTTGATGACCATGTATTTACGAGAGGAGGAGGCGCGGCAATTGGCGCGTATCCTCCGGCAAATGAACGAGATGGGCATTGCTGTGATGATTAGCAGTGACGACTACTTCTCCCTTTTTGAGGACGTGGTGAGCCGTTGCATTGTGGTGCGAAATGGCGTGGTGACCAACACCCTTTACAAAGACGAAAACGATATTTTTGACGAGGATCAATTGCGGCATGTCATTGTGGGACGCGCCTTTGACAAGAGGTATGATGTTTTGGAAAAATCTCCCGTCCAGGCTGGAGCGCCTGTATTGTTTCGCATCTGCGGGCGAAGCGGGAAAATACAGCTGGAGGCCAAGGCAGGGGATATCATTGGCCTGTATGATGCGAAAGAGGTCCTGCCCAAAACCGTTGAAGGACTGATGGCAGGAACCGGGCATCTCTATCAGGTGTCCATAGGGAATGAGCCTTTTCAGCCCAGAAAAATTGACGATTTGATTCGGCGGGGTATTGCTGTCATCACGAAGGAAATCTCGGATCATCCCATCTTTTTTAACCTGTCGCCGGTGGAGAATGTATGCATATTTGCCCAGCGGCTTTTTGGGAAAAAGCTTGTGTACAACCGAAGCACCTCCGAGTATGTTTTCAACCTGGTTACGCGGAAGCATCACGTTTTACGGCACTGTGTGGGGCTGCAAAAGGAAAAGGATTGCTTCTCTTTGTCCTATGAACAGCAGTACGAGCTGATGATCGCCAAATGGCTGGCCTTTAATCCCAGGCTGATTATTTTGTATACGCCGCTGAGCAATGCGGACGCGAAAAACGCGGAACGCTACAAGGATTGGCATATGGCCATGCGCCAGGAAGGAAAGGTGCAAATTCTGATCTCGTCCAGCTATGAAAGCCTGGAAGGCGTTTGCACGGAAATTGTTGCCATTTGAAAGCCACACCCCCGTTTTTTGCCCGTCACCCTAAAAATGAGCGGTTTTTCTAAAATCTGTGCTCTTTCGCGGACGCTATATGTGTGCTTTAATAGAAATACAATCGGCTTATGCCACAAAACACGGAAAGAGGAGAAAACCATATGAAAAAGGTCATAGGAATTGCGTTAGCATTGGTACTGGTATTGACGCTTATCGGTGGTGCTGTTGCGGAAGAGAAAGGAAAGATCGGCGTGCTGTTGCCCAGCCTGTCCTTCGACTTCCAGGCGCAGATGGCTGCGGGCGTAAAACGGGCTGCGGAAGAATTTGGCTATGGTTATCAAGAAGTGGACTACAACTTCGATGCCGAATTGCAACTGAGCGGCGTGGAAACCCTGGCGGTCTCCGGCGTGAAGGGTTATTATGGCATCTTCGTGAACGCGGAATCCGCCAACGCGATGTTTGAGAAATATCCGGATATCGGCGTTATTTCTCAGGCCATGGACGTAAAGGCCAATGGTTTCATTGTTAACGATTATCAAAAGCTGGGCGAACAGTTTGTGGAAACGGTAGACAACTTCCGCAAGGAAAAGGGCATCCAGGGGGGCCAGATGGCTGCGGTTTGGCTGCACGCCTGTGAAGTGGTAGGAAGCGATTTCAACAACGCCATGGTTACCATGAAAAAAACCATGGAAGACTATTGCACCGCTCAAGGCATCGAGTATGTGAGCGATCAATTTGCGGACAACGACGAAGAAGCCTCCAACATCGCCGAGCAGCTGTTCAACGCGCATCCCGACCTGCGCTACCTGTTCTGCTTAAACAATGGCTTCGCCATCGTGGCTGCCAATGAAATCACTTCCGCCGCGCCGGACGTAAGCGAGTACCTGATCTTCTCCAGCGAGGGCGACCCGGAAAGCTTCCGTCTGATTGCCTCCGGCACCAGCCCCTACCGCGCCTGCGCTTACAACGATATTGAGCAGAGCGGCTATGATACCGGCCTGCAGCTCATCAACTGGGTGGAAAACGGCAAGCTGGAAAACGTAGTGGTTACCCGGGAATTGGTGGATTCCAGAAACGTGCAGGATTTTATTAAGGAATAACACCATCAAACGCATTGGCCATGTAGCGGGGTTTGGCGAAAGCCCTCCCCGCTACCGGCCTTTATAGGGGAATGTGCATGAACAAAACCGTGTTGGAGTTTCACAACATCTGCAAGGAGTTCCCGGGTGTAAAGGCCCTGGAGGATATCAGTTTTTCCCTGGGCGAGGGTGAGGTGCTTGCCCTGATTGGAGAAAATGGCGCGGGAAAATCCACTTTGGTCAAATGCTTAGCCGGCGCCTTTGCGCCTACCTCCGGCACCATCCAGCTGATGGGCAAAACCTATGACCGGATCACCCCCCATGTGGCCAAGGCAAACGGTGTGGGGGCGGTATATCAGGAATTTAAC
Organism: Eubacteriales bacterium; assembly: GCA_031549415.1. GTDB lineage: Bacteria > Bacillota > Clostridia > Christensenellales > Aristaeellaceae > Limiplasma. The sequence goes on from JAVBPU010000001.1 coordinate 21,534, forward strand.
CTTGTGCCTGATCTTCCCATTGTGGAAAATGTATTTATGGGCAACAACCCGGGCAATGGCATCATCGTGGATTACCAGGAGATGCTGCGGAAATGTGCGGAAATTTTTGCTTTTTTTGGTGTGGAAATAGACCCCAAGGCCAAGGTGAGCAGCCTTTCTCCGGCCATGATGCAAATTGTGGAAATTGCCAAGGCCACGGCCCTGAACCTGAAAATTCTCATTTTGGATGAGCCCACTGCGCCCCTTACCGCCAAGGAGGCGGAAATCCTGTTTTCCATCATTGAAAATGTGAAAAAGCGCGGCGTAGCGGTGATATATATTTCCCATCGCTTGGAGGAGATCTTTCAGGTATGCGACCGCATTGTGGTGGTGCGCGATGGCAGCATGGTGGGTGAAAAGTACACAGCGGAAACGGACCGGCAGGAACTGATCCGCATGATGATCGGCCGGGACTTGACGAACTACTACCCCGAGCGTAACCAGCATCCCGCAGACGACGTGGTGATGAAGGTGACCGGGCTTACCGGCAATGGGGACCGGGATATCTCCTTTGAATTGCACAAGGGTGAAATTTTGGGCTTTGCCGGCCTGGTTGGCGCAGGCCGCACGGAGCTGATGGCCATGCTGTTTTGTGACGTAAAAAAGACGGCGGGCAATATTGAACTGGGCGGGAAGCCCTTCCGGGGAAAGCAGCCCTGGCACGCCATTGAAATTGGCATGGCCCTGATCCCGGAGGACCGAAAAACCGCAGGGCTATTGCTGGAAAAAAGTTTGGGCATGAACCTGACGCTGGCCTGCATCAAAAAACTAAGCCGTTTTGGCGTGGTGAACGCCAAAAAAGAGAACGAAACCATCGGCAGCTATTGCCAGCAGCTACAGGTGAAAACCCCCAGCTATAAGCAGGAAATCCAATACCTCAGCGGTGGCAACCAGCAAAAGGTCATTGTGGCCAAATGGCTGGCTACAGATAGCGATATCCTTATCTTTGACGAGCCAACCCGCGGCATTGATGTCGGCACCAAGCATGAAATTTACGAAATCATTCACCGATTGGCAGCGGAAGGCCGCTCCATCATCATGGTTTCCTCGGAGTTTGAAGAGCTGATTGGGGTGGCGGATCGCATTGCGGTCATGTCCGAAGGCGAGCTGGTTGGCTTTGTGCTCAAGGATCAATTCGATAAAGAGGTCTTGCTGGACATGGCCTCCGGCAAACGATAAGGAGGAGTTCGCATGAACAGCAGGTTCCTGGAAAAAACCATCAACGTAATGAAAAAAACCACGGCGCAGCTCATTTTGGTCGCTCTGATCATTTTCTTCGCCATTCAAATCAAAGGGGTGTTTTTTACCCCCACCAACCTCATTTCCATTGTGCGGCAAGTGTCCACCATGGGCATTGCTGCCCTTGGCATTTCCTTCCTGATGATTACTGGCAATTTGGACTTTTCCACCGGGGCCATCTACGCCTTTGTGGGCACATTTTCGGCCTTTTTGCACCTGCATGGTTGGGGTATCTACCTGGCCATGGGCGCTGCGGTGCTGTTGGGCGTACTCATCTTCTGCATTACCTGTTGGGTTTCCATCGCCTTTAAGATTAACCGCCTGGTGATCTCCATGGCAATGGGTACCACCATCACAGGCCTTAGCACTATCATCGCGGCCAACAAAACTCTGTACGGCCTGCCAGATTCCATCAAATGGCTGGGCCAAGGTTATGTATGGATCATTCCCGTATCCAGCATCATCTTTGTTGCGCTGGCGCTGGTGGTGGCTTTTGTGCTAAACAAAACCTACTTTGGCCGGTACCTGTTCGCCGTGGGCGGCAGCGATGTGGTGGCGCGGCTTTCCGGCATCAATGTGAACAAGATTAAATACATTTCTAGCATTATTGCGGGCCTGTTGGTCAGTATCGCCGGACTGGTGGCTATGTCCCGCACCTTCAGCGGCAGTCCCTACGCGGGCAGTTCCTTAAGCACCGATGTTATTTCCGCAGCGGTGCTGGGCGGGGTGTCTGTCATGGGCGGCACGGGAAAAACCTCCGGTCTAGTAACTGGCGTAATCATCATGGGCACGCTTTCCGTGGGCCTGAACATGATGAACATGAACACCAACTCCCAGGACATTTTCAAGGGCGGGATGCTGCTTCTGGCGGTCATTTTGGACAGCCGTTCCAAGGTGCAGCTGAAGCCTGCGCGGTAAGCGCGAAGGAGAAAGCAGATGGATGAACAAGCGCTGTGGGCCAATCCTTTCTTTTTGGATGACGAGGCGTGCGCATGGGTGTTTGACACCCTGGAAGGAATGACCCAGGAAGAAAAAATGGGCCAGGTGTTTTGCCCCACGGGCAGCAAAGTGGATGCCCCGGATATGAAACACGCGATCGAAGACATTGGGGTGGGCGGCATGATGACCATGCCCGGAAAAGCCCAAGATACCCAGGCATTGATTGCCTATGCCCAAAAAGCCAGCAAGATCCCCATGTTGTTTTCCGCTAACCTGGAATGTGGCGGGCGGGGCCTGGTAACAGAAGGTACCAACTACGGCTTTCCCATGATGCTGGCGGCAGGAAAGAATCCGGATGCAGGCTACCGGCTGGGCAAAATTTGCGGCGCCGAAGCAGCGCTGGTAGGCGCCAACTGGAGCTTTGCGCCCATTGTGGACCTGGATCTGAATTTTCGCAGCCCGGTGGTGAATTTGCGCAGTTTTGGCGATGATCCGTACACAGTAATCCAAATGGCGGAGGGCTATTTGCGCGCTGCCAAGGAAGAGGGCATGGCTGTTACCGTGAAGCATTTTCCTGGTGACGGTACCGATGCGTGGGACCATCATTACGGCCCCTCCACCAACAGCCTTTCCTTTGAGGAATGGGAAGAAACCTATGGAAGAATCTACCGCGCCATGTTTGCCCAGGGCGCACAAACCGTGATGATTGGGCACATTGCCCTGCCGGATTATGTGCGACGGGTAGCGCCGGGCAGTGACCCATACGCCCCGGCCACCCTGAGCCCTGTGCTTTTGCAAAACCTGTTGCGGCAGCATTTGGGCTTTAACGGCATGGTGGTAACGGATTCCAACAACATGCTTGGGTTGCTGACCTACATGCCCCGCCGGGAAGCCGTGCCCACCATGCTTGCGGCGGGTTGCGACATGATTCTATTTAACAAGAGCCTGGACGAGGATGTGAATTTCCTGCGTGAGGGCCTGAAAACGGGCTTGGTAAGCGCACAGCGGCTGGATGAGGCGGTGATGCGTATATTGGCCACCAAGGCGCACCTGGGCCTACACCAAAGGCCTGCCATGCCCGCCCCCGCGACGGCAAAAACGTTTGTTAACCCTACCTTTGCCGGCTGGGCCAAAGAAGCGGCAGAAGCTGGCATCACCCTGGTGAAGGACACGCAGGCCATGCTGCCCCTCACCCCGGAAAAATACCCGCGCCTATACCTGAACGTGCTGCAAGAGGACGACGCCCCGCACACCCCTTTGCGCAAGGAGATTCAGGCGGCGTTTGAAAAAGAAGGGTTTCAGGTGTTCTTGCGGGATCGCACTCAGCACAACGACCTTTGGTCTTCCATGGAGGAAAACAATCAGGGCGTGGCCCTGATGGCCGACAACTACGACGCCGCCGTGTATGTAGCTCAGTATAACTGGGGAGATGAACTGGCCATGCACCTTTCCTGGCGTGGTTTTCACGCCCGGGGGAACGATGCACCCTGGTTTACGGCGGAATTGCCCACCATGTTCATTAGCCTAGGGCATCCCTATTATTTAAGCGATGTGCCTATGATGAAAACCTTTATCAACACATACGGAAAGACGGATTACACCGTGGACGCGCTGATGGACCGGGTGTGCGGGCGGAAGGCATTTGTAGGAGAGAGCCCCACGGATGCGTTTTGCGGACGGATGGAAACCAGACGGTAATAGGGATATACAAATCATAACCAACCACTGGCCGAGCCGGTGGTTTTTCATATATGGGCATAGCCCTAGAACAACACCGCGCGAGCGCGATCTGCGAGTGACGATGCCGCCCTCCGTGCAAAACAAAACCAGTTTCCTTCAATTTACACAGCGCAAGGAACCTGAATCAGGCGGCCAAGCAGAAGCACTTGTTGGCCAGATACAGATTCGCCAGGGCGAACATCATATGCAGTGTAGGGTTTTGTTTTCGTCGGCCCTTGCAGTGGGTCTTTCGATAGCCAAACAGGCTCTTTACATCGCCGAGGACATGTTGCACCTTACGAAGGCGTATTTGTTGGACAACTATATTTCTCAAGCCATGGAGCTGTGTAATGCCAGAATACCCATGGATATTACGGAGGCGGGGCAAGAGGCATTCGGTGACATCGTGCATGCGGTCGTGGCTGTGCGTGACGGTGAAGAATGTGTCGATGCCGAGCAGCCTCGGATACAGGAAATCCTTTCGTATTTTCAAAAGAGATATCAGGAGAAGTACACTGCCAGCAGGCTTGCGGCCATCAGGGTCGCGCCGAACATATTGCCTGCTTTGCTAAAAGAGTTCAAAGATGGCATTTTGTTTGAGTTGCTTTCTACCTATGATGAGCTAAGGCTGGACGGCTTATATGATGAACTCAGCTATGTGGTTGGCGAGGAGCTGATGGAGCAGTTGAACGGGCTGATCAAGAAGCGATTCATCATTGCGTCGCCCATCAACATGTTTTTCCAAGGCCTGACGAACTATTTCATCGACACCCTGACTGCGGAGGACATCGAAACCAACAAGCAGCTATTTCAACTTATCCTGGATGATCTGGCGGCGAGCCAAGATCAGACGGGAGGCTGAAAAATGGATCTCAAATTGCTCGGATTACAGATTCGAACCGCCCGCAAAGCCAATGGATAAACTCAGGAACAGCTCGCGGAAATCTTGGACGTATCTGGAACCTACATCGGACGGTTGGAGCATGGGACAGAAAAGCCCAGTTTGGCATGCTAGTGGAACTCGGACGGATTTTGCATATTTCCCTGGATGAAGTGCTATCTGTGGCGCAGGACGGCGGACCATTGAACGGGTACTCCGTGGATGAGATGGGAAAGCACGGCGATCGCCCTCATGATGTGCAAGGAATGAACAAGAAAAGAGCCGTCTCAGTACTGGGATGGCTCTTTCGGGTACTGTCAATAATCTTTCGCAAAAAGGTCTCTGGTAGGATGACGTTAAACCGCGAGGGTATTTTCCAGGGTAACCTCCAAGTGTTTCATGTTCATGTACTTCTTGCTGCCCCATTGAGTACCAGCAACGTGGCGTAATC
>JAVBPU010000015.1:0-54604 GCA_031549415.1 Eubacteriales bacterium
CCGTCCCCAGTTCTACTTCCGCACCACCGACGTGACCGGCAACATCAAGCTGCCCGACGGTGTGGAAATGGTGATGCCCGGTGACAACATCGACATGGAAATCACCCTCATCACCCCCATCGCCATTGAGCAGGGCCTCCGTTTCGCCATCCGCGAAGGCGGCCGTACCGTGGGCTCCGGCGTTGTGGCCAAGGTTCTGGAAGACCCCAAAAAGTAAGCCGTCGGTCCAAGCGTGTTCAAACCGCCTGCCATGCCATGCGTGGATAGGCGGTTTTTCTCTTTTTCTTCATCTAGCTAGCCAGCTAGCGCAGCTTTTGGAAAATTGCTCCCATACTGCGCCCCATCCCTTTTACAAAAAGAACCCCCAACAAAAGGAGGTCCCCATGAATCCTTCCCGTAAAAAAGAGCTTTTGAGCGAATACAAACAAAAAGAAAAAAACGGCGGCATCTATGCCATCCGTTGCAGCGCCAATGACAAGCGCTGGATCGACTGCACCCAGGACCTGCCCGGTATGAAAAACCGCTTCGATTTTTGCGTGCTCACCAACACCGCCCTCCACCACGCCCTGCAAAAGGACTGGAAAACCTATGGCGCTGGGGCTTTTACCTTCGATACCCTGGAAACCGTGCCCCCAAAAGAGGGGGAGCTGGAAGCGGATTACAAGCACGGGCTCGAGCTGCTTCGGGACTGCCTGCGAGACGAATGCCCTCCGGAACTCCGCTACTGGTAAGCCGCCAAAGCCCCCTATTCCCCCAGCAGCCACTCCAGCGCTTCTTCCTTCGTGGGGTACGCGCGGAACATGGTGCCCCGGTTGGTCTCCAACAAAAAATCCACAAACTTGCCCTTGGCGGCGGCCGTATCCGTCACCAGGGCTGTTTTGATTTCGTACTGGCTCAGCTTTTGCAGCACCGCTCCCGCCACCCCTGTGGCCAGGCGGGAAAAATCTGTGGAAAGCCCGTCTCCGCTGACCAGCACCCGGCTTAGCGCTTCCCCGCCGCAAATCCCCACCAAGTCCAGCGCGTCCCGCTCGCTTTGCAACAGGCCCTGACCCGTCAGCCAAAGATAAGGGACCCCGTTTTGCACCATGCGTTGGTATTCCATGGAATTTCCTCCTCCTGCCGCCTGGCCGCCTTGCTACGCCGTTGCCTATTGATAGCGTTTTTAGGGCGCTCTGTCAAGGGGCGCCGTCTAAATAGCGCCGCTTTCCCTCACGGCCACCGCATTTCCTTTTTTATGGGGGGTTTCACCCAAGACTGTGTCAAAACACAATCTGGTATTCCCCAAACCCCATAAAGGACGGAGCCCCCCGTCCTTTTGGAAAGGGAAGACTCAAAGCAACCGTTCCTTTATTCTGCGCAGGGTTCCCTGCGCCACACGTAGCCGTCCTGACGGATGGCGTACACAGCTCCGTCCTCTCCCGGGAGGGCCATCTCAAACAGGCTGGTGGTGGTTTCGAGGGTGAACCCCTCCGGCGGACAGCCGCTGCCCCAAAGGGCGGCGGCGTCTTTGAGAAAATGCCCATGGGCCTCATAATATGCGCGCTGACGGTAATACAGGGTGCGGAGCCTCCATTTTTCCCGTTCCCCCGATGGCAAGGCCCCGGCGAGGGGCTGGCCGCCCTGAAAAAACACGTATCCCCATAATTCGGGATAGTGGATATTGATGACCCCCGTTGGCGCCCACACCCAGTTATCTTCCCGGTAGGGCCGTTGGGTTTCAGGGTCAATCTGCTTTGTGATCCGGCCCTCCTGGACCTCGGTGCGCCACTGGACCCGGGAAAAATTCATCCGCCACCAGGAACCCACCTCCGGCGCATGGATGGCGTGGTTCGTGCCATCGGTATTGATGTACAGCCCCGCCCACGGAATGGCCATTTCCACGCACCACCGGCGCGTGGGCACTTTGGGGTTATTCAGGCCGCCATCCACCTGGATGGCAACCTGCAGCCCCTTGATGTCAAATCCATTCATGGGCGTGCCGCCATCCCGGTAGGGCTTTGTCAGAAAAAGGTCCCACACGGTGCCAAGGGCGTTCAGCTCAATTTCAGCATACTCGTGGGTGGTGCCCAGGGGGTCCAAGAAGATTTCAAAATCGTTATCGTCATACATCACGCTGTCCCGCTCTGTCAAAGTAGCAAAAGCGCAATCTTCCTCCAGTTCCGCAGCAATGTAGAGATGCTGTTCATCCCATAGCATTTTCGCCCGGGTGCGCTTTCGCGGCAAGGGGCGGTTTTCGCTGCCCTCAATATCCAGGAAATCCCTGGTCCAAGGCGCGTCCTGCCAAAAGGGCTTTTGCAGGTCCCCGTTGATTTCAGGGGAACACCGGCTACGGGCGCACACATAGCGAGGTGGGTCAAAGGGAATGCGCGGAATGGGAACGCTGAAAAGACGCATCGCCATCAAACTCCTTTTCAAAGTGGGTCCTTACCAAACGCCGAAAAAAGCGCTTCCTCACAATCAAAGATCACCTTATGGGCAATCGTAGAGGCGAAGCGCTCCTTCCACAGGCGGTGGAGGGAAGATTGGTCAAAAGCGGCCAGCGCTTCTCTTTCCATATCAATGCAGATCATGAGGTCATACCGTTTTTCCGAGACCAGAACCGCCGGAAAGAGGGATACCTGCCGCACGCCCTCCATCCCGACCGCCCCGGCAAAAAGCTGGGCGATGTCCGGATACAGGCGTTCCTTGTCCGGCGCCGTGTCATGAAACTTCACAAGGATATAATGCTTCATGCGCCCAGGCCTCCGGCCCCTTGCTCCACTTCAAACCGCTGCCAGGGGATGTCGATGCCGGTTTCGCCTTGCAGCAACCGGCCCACATGAAACAGCAGAGGAAACTCCTCCGCCCGGGCTTTTCCCAGGCGGGATAGGGTCTGCATGGCCTGGATGGTGCGGTTGGCAATGACCACGCTCTCCAGGGTGATCCCGCTTAATTGCGCCATGGCCGCCTCAAAGGAAAAGCCTTTGCCCAGCAGGGTCCCCAGCTTGCGGGTGCGGCCTCCGAAGATGGTCACATACAAATCCCCCGCCGCATACACGATGTTCTCCGGCCCTCCCCCTGTCAGCGCCAGCATTTTGGCCATTTCCCGCACGCTTTGGCCAAAGAGGGCCGCCTGGGGGTTGTAGGCCAGGGTGCATCCCTCGCCCTCCTGCTGCTCCACCATGCCAATGGCCAGGGACACCGCCAGGGCATAGGCGTTTTTCAGCGCCACGGCACATTCCACTCCCATCACGTCGGTGGAAAGGCTGATGTGGTAATAGTCAGTTTCTAGCAGCGCCCTGAGGCCCCGCAACACCGTCATTTCATCGCCGCAAAAGGTTACGGCGCTGTGGCGGCGGTCCGCCAGCTCATAGCTGGTGCAGGGGCCGCCGATGGCGTTAAAAGAATGCCGTGGCCCGCAGGTTTCCGCATAATAGGCAGGGAAGGTCTTGAGGCTGCCGTCCGGCTGGTCCAAAAGGCCCTTGGTGACCGACAAAATGGGCGTTCCCGGGGCGATATGGGGGACCACTTGCCCCGCAAACCACTCCACGCCAAAGCTGGAGACCCCGCCAATCACCACATCGGCTCCGTCCAGGGCCTGGTCCAGCTCCTCGATGTGAAAATACCGGATGCCCTCGGGCAGGGGGCGCTTCATGGTCAGGTGCTGCCGGGTGGCCTTGGCGTGGTCCACAATGGCGCGGTCCAAATGGGTGCCCACAACGCGCACGCTGTGGCCGTTGTCCCGGGCGGGCAAGCTCAGCGCGCTGCCCATCATACCGGCGCCCACAATGGTGATTGTTTTCATGCGAATATCCCCCTGCCTTGTTTGGTGTTCTTGTCCATTTTACCATATCTCTTCCTTTTTTGCACAGCGCATCGGTTCTCTCTAGACGGTTTTTGCCGAATGTGGTACAGTAAGGCAGAACCTCATCTCTACCAAAGGTTATTCATCATTTCCAATTCGGGTGCATTCCACAATTTCCATTCAAATCGAGGTTGTAACAGATGAAGAAGTTCAGCGAGCTTACGCATGCCGCCCCTCTCGGGAAGCGGACGATTGCCAAACATTTTCAAAGAATCATCACGCTATTCGTAGTCTTGGTGCTGGTGGCCGTGGTAACCACGGCCATTGTAATGGCCAGAAATATTGCGGGGGACGCTGCCCAGGACTCGGCCCGCCTGTACTCGGTGGTGACCCTTCAAAAGCTGGAAACGTTTTTGGAGCGGGAAATTACGCTGATTCAGAGAGCGGTGAGGATTCCCGCAGTCACGGATTGGCTGTCCGATGAAATGAACGAGGAAAAGCGAGACGCCGCCTTTGAAAGCATCACGAATTATGTGGGGGTGTCCCAGGGCACCAGCCTGTATTTTGGGCTGGAGGGTTCCCGCCATGAATACTCGGTGACGGAGAATACAACCCTGGCGGAGTTCATGCCCTTTGACACCCTGCAAGCGACCAGGGAGTATGACCAGTGGTATTTTCGCTGCATTCAATCTCCGGAGGAATACGAGCTGAATATTGACACGGATAAGGCCACGCAAGTGCCCCGGCTGTGGATCAACTACAAAGTGCGCCACCAGGGGAAAATAGTGGGCGTTCTTTGTTCCGGCCTCGACCTGAAACGTTTGATTGACATCGTTTTTGACGATTATAATCTTGAATCCCGCGGATATATCATCAACGAAAAGGGCCTCATTCAAATGACCAACGACGGAGTGGGGATCCACGTGGCGGATGAGGGCGTTGACATTCTCACCCGCACCCCGGACGAAGGGTTTCAAAGGGCCATCACGGACCATCTGCAAGGCATCCAGGGCTATTTTCACGGGCAGGTCCGGCCTGTGGTGGTACCGCTTGCCCAGGGAGAGTACCAGTTCGCGGCCATCGCGGCTTTGCGGGGCACCCGGTGGAGCGTGGTCAGCTTTTACGGGTCGGAATCGCTTTTCAATGGAGGCCGCCTGTTGCCGCTGCTGCTGGTGATGCTGGGCGTGTTCATTGTGTATGTACTGGGCAGCAGCCTGTTGGTCCGCAAAATGGTCTTTACGCCCCTGGCCAAATTGGCCCGAAGCCTGCAAACGGCGGATGACAGCGACGCCATCTACGGCCTGGAACGGGAGGACGAGTTGGGGGCCCTGGCCAGAGGGATTCGGGAGGTGCAAAGCCGCACCCGGGAATCGGACGAGCGGGTGCGGATCATGCTGGACGCCACGCCCCTTTGCTGCAATTTTTGGGATGAAGATTTGAACAATGTGGAATGCAACGAGGCCGCCACGCAGCTGTTTGGCCTGCAAAACAAGCAGGAATATTTGGACCGCTTCTTTGAGCTGTCCCCGGAGATTCAACCAGATGGGCGCCCTTCCAGTGAAAAGGCGGCGGAAAACATCCACAAAGCGTTTACCGAGGGCCGTGCTGTTTTTGAATGGATGCACCAAAAATTGGACGGCACGCCCGTGCCGGCGGAAATCACGTTGGTACGGGTGGAAAGAGCCAACGGCCTCTTTGTGGTGGGGTATACCCGGGACCTGCGTGAGTACAAAAAGATGATGGAGGAAATCGACCACAAGGACCGGCTGCTCCACACCGTCAACGAGGCGGCCAGCATCCTGTTGCAGTCCGATGTGGACGCCTTTGAACAGGATTTGTGGCATTGCATGGGCATGATGGCCCGGGCGGTCCAGGCGGATCGCATGTATATTTGGAAAAACCATGTGAAAGAGGGCGAGCTGCACTGCACGCAGCTGTTTGAGTGGTCGGAGGGGGCGCAGCCTCAGCAGGGAGGAACATACGCCATTGATATTCCCTATCGCGACAACGTGCCCGGCTGGGAGAAGCGGCTATCCAGCGGGCAGAGCATCAACGGCATGGTGCGGGAGCTGAGCCAGGGCGAACAAGACCAGCTTTTGCCCCAGGGCATTTTGTCCATTTTGGTCATGCCCGTGATTTTGAACGATCATTTTTGGGGCTTTGTGGGCCTGGACGATTGCCACCGGGAGCGGCGGTTTACCCCCAGCGAGGAATCTATTCTGCACTCCGCCAGCCTGCTGTTTGCCCATGCGCTGCTCCGCAATACCATGACCAACAGCATCCGCAGCGCGGCCGCGCAGATGGAGGCGGTGATGGGGAACTACTCCGGCGTGATCTGGGGCGTAGACAAAAACCGCAATATCACCCACTTCAAGGGCTTGTACTTAAAGGAATTTGGCTTGTCCTCCGAGGCAATCGAAGGCCAGAACCTGGACGAGGCCAGGAAAAAGGACCGCCATTTGATGATGATCGCAAGGGTGGAGAGAACCCTCCGGGAGGGCCCCCAGGATTGGGTGGCGGAAATCGACGGCAGGCAGTTCCATTACCACACCACCCCCATCTATGACGCCAGCGGCCATGTGACGGATGTGGTGGGCAGCACCGACGATATTTCGGAAAGCGTCCGCCTGCAAACGGAGCTGGAGCAGGCGCTGGAGGCGGCCAACGCGGCCAGCCGCGCCAAGAGCAATTTCCTGTCCAACATGAGCCATGAAATCCGGACCCCGATGAACGCCATCATCGGCATGACCTCCATTGGAAAATCTTCCGCCACGGTGGAGCGCAAGGACTACGCCTTTGAGAAAATTGAGGAGGCGTCCAACCATCTGCTGGGCGTCATCAATGACATTTTGGACATGTCCAAAATTGAGGCCGACAAGTTTGAGCTATCGGTGGTGACCTTTGAATTTGAAAAAATGCTGCAAAAAGTGGTGGATGTGATCAATTTCCGCGTGGATGAAAAGCGGCAGCGCTTTACGGTGTACCTGGACATGAACATTCCCAAGTTCCTGGCGGGGGATGACCAGCGCCTGGCCCAGGTGATCACCAACCTGCTTTCCAACGCGGTGAAATTTACCCCGGAGGCAGGCGAGATCCGGGTGGATGCGCGGCTGCTCCGTCAAGACGAAGCCGAGTGCGAGATTCAGATTTCGGTGAGCGACAATGGGATCGGCATCAGTGAAGAACAGCAGCAGCGCCTGTTTACCTCCTTCGAGCAGGCGGAAAGCAGCACCACCAGGAAATACGGCGGTACCGGGCTGGGGCTGGCCATTTGCAAGCGCATCGTGGGGTATATGAACGGAACCATCTGGGTGACGTCCCAGGTGGGGCAGGGCTCCATCTTCTCCTTTACCGTCCGGCTGGCTGTGGCGCAGACCGGCGCAAAACGGACCGTGGCGGAGGATGTGACCATGCAAAACGTGCGCGTGATGGTGGTGGATGATGAGCCGGACACCTTGGAATACTTTTCCTCCATCGCGGCCCAGCTCCAGGTAACCTGCGATACGGCCTGCGGAGGAGCGGAAGCCCTGGCGCAGATCGAGAAAAACGGCGCCTATGATATTTACTTTGTGGACTGGCGCATGCCGGACATGGATGGAATTGAGCTATCCCGCAGGATCAAGGAAAGATGCGGAGACCAGGCGGTGGTGATTATGATTTCCGCTACGGCCTGGAGCGAAATTCAAGCGGATGCCCAGGCGGCCGGGGTGGACCAATACCTGGCTAAGCCGCTATTCCCCTCCTCGGTGGAAAGCTGCATTCGGGAATGCGTAGGCGAGGCGGAAAACCCGGCCAGCGGCGAGAGCGCCACGACGGCGCGGAAGGATATTTTTGCCGGGCGCACGGCGCTGCTGGCGGAGGATGTGGAAATCAACCGGGAAATCGTCATTGCGCTGCTGGAGCCCTTCGGATTGAAAATTGAATGCGCTGAAAACGGGTTGCTGGCGCTGGAGATGTTCAAGAAGGACCCGAAAAAATACGACATCGTCCTCATGGATATGCAAATGCCGGAAATGGACGGCCTGGAGGCCACCCGGAACATTCGCGCCCATGGGCATCCCTGGGCGGCCCAGGTACCCATCGTAGCCATGACGGCCAACGTTTTTAGCGAGGATGTGGAGCGTTGCCAGGCGGCAGGCATGAATGACCACCTGGGGAAACCCCTGGATTTTACCGAAACAGTGACCAAGCTGAAGCGGTATTTGGGGGAATCGGCTTAGCGAAAGAACAAGGGGCAACGCCATGGCATTCCAGCCATGGCGTTGCCCTGGACCCTCTTTGCCATCGCAAAAAAACCTGCTGTCTCCCTACGGTTCCAGCTCCATTTCCATCAGGGACCCGGCAGGCTGAAAGCCAAAGCGCTCATAGACCGGCCGCCCCATGGAGGAAGCGCCTAAAAATAGGTAGCTTACCCCCCTGCTTCTGGCTTCCAGGGTCAACTCCTTCAGCAAAGTGGTGGCAAGGCCCCGGCCCCGGTGGCTGGGGCGGGTGTACATGCTCATAATATACCCCCTGCTGCCGCTGGGGTTTTCAAAGCACGGAGGAAACGGGTAAAACACAATGCCGCCGGTGGCCACCGTTTCCCCCTGGTCCTCCGCCAAAAGCTGCACCAGGCTGCCATCCATCATTTTACTCCGCAAAAAGGCGTCCACCGCAGCATCAATGTCCTGGCTGGGGTCGCTGCCTTCATCAATCAGTTGCTGTTTACGAAACTCCCGCAAAAGCGGGATATCCTCTGGGATCGCTTTTCGGCATAAAAAGGAGGGCGACTGAGACGGCTGCTGCATGGGCGCCTCCTGCAATCAATGGGTTTTGGGGTTCACTTCAAAGACCAACCGCTGGATGATATCAATGGTGGTTTGGTAGTCCACAGGCTTGCCGATGTGGCCATCCATACCGGCCTGCAGCACCATTTCAATATCCTCCTTAAACACGTTGGCGGTCATGGCGATGATGACTACGGACTGGGCATCGGAACGGGGCAGGGCGCGGATGGTTCGGGTAGCGCTGCATCCGTCCATCACCGGCATTTGCATGTCCATCAAAATCAGCTGGTAGTATCCTTCTTTGGAGGCGCTGAAACGGTCCACCGCCATTTGGCCGTCGGAGGCAAAATCCACTTGGATGTGGGTATCGGCCAGCAGCTCCGAAACGATGAGCCGGTTGATCTCAAGATCGTCCACGATCAGGGCGTGAATGTGGGAGAAATCAGCAGCCGTGTGAGAAACCACGGTTTTGCTTCCAAAGGTCGCGGCGCTGTGGGAGCTGTACGCCGGGGCCAGCCTGGCCTGGATGGTAAAGGAGAAGGTGCTGCCCTTGCCTTTTTCGCTTTTCACCCAGATGCTGCCGCCCATCATTTCCACGATGACCTTGGAAATCGCCAGGCCCAGACCCGTGCCTCCATACTTGCGCGTCACCCGTAAATCCGCCTGCACAAAGGGCTTAAACAGGCGGCTGATCTCTTCCTCCGTCATGCCGATGCCCTGGTCGGTGACCTCAAACAGATAGGTGGCCGAGTCCTCACGGCTTTCGGTCTCTTTGACGGTAAGCTTCACAATCCCTTGCTCGTTGGAAAACTTCACGGCGTTGGACAGCAGGTTCACAAGCGTCTGGTTCAATCGCAGGGCATCCGCAATGATCTTGTCGTGCTTGATACCGGATTTGTCCAGCACGAATTGCACTTTTTGGCCGCTGGACTTGGAGTTGATCATGGCGGCCACAAAGTCCAGATCATCCCCCAGGGAAAACTCCTCTTCGGAAAGCTCCAGCTTCTGCGCTTCGATTTTGGACATATCCAGCACATCGTTGAGGATGCCCAGCAGATGGCTGGAGGAGCTTTCGATGTGGTTGATGCAGTTGCGCATTTTCTCCAAATCGCCGGATTTGCGGGCGATTTGCGTCATGCCGATGATGGCGTTCAGCGGCGTGCGAATTTCGTGGGACATTTGGGACAAGAAATCGCTCTTGGCGCGGCTGGCCTGCTCCGCGTCCTCTTTGGCCCGCACCAGGCTGGTGATGTCGGACAGAACCAGCATCACGCAAACCACCTTTTCACCCACGGCCTGCCCCTCCTCCTGGCTGGGAAGCACAAAATCGTCCGTGCGGTGCAAGGACAGTGCGTAGGTCAGGGTTTGCTGGTCCGGCAACATCAGCGGCACCATCTGCTCAATGGATTTTCCCCGCTGGCCCTGAAACAGCCCCTTCACGGCATCGCTCAGCTCGCAGGAACGGTTGGAGGACTGGATGCGCGCCAGCAGCGTGGGCTCGCCCGGCTCCATATCATGCAAGTTCAAAAAGGACTCCATGGCTTTGTTGCCATACACCAGGCGCTGGTTTACATCAAAAAACCCGATGGCCTCCGGCAGCGCGTCAAAGTGGTCCCTAAAAACGTCCATGGTCTGGTTGACGGCCTCCAGCATGTGGCCAAAGGAGCCGGGATAGAGGTCGCTTTGGGCCCGCACATGCAGCTGGCCGGTCCGGGCGGCCAACAGCACCTGGTCCGCGTCGTGGATCAAACGGGATATGGTGGTGGAAACCGAGGAAAAGGCTTGCACCAACACGCTGATTTCGTCCCGCCGCTTGATCAGCGCATCCGGAATGGAAAGATCCATGTTGCCCTGGGCCAGCTCATAGGCGCTGTCCGTCAACCGCTGCATGCCCCGGGTAAAAAGCTTTCTGGCGTTCCCCAAGTGAATCAACAAGAATAGAACGATCCCTACAAGGGTAGAAATGGCAATGGTAACCTGGTAGCTGCGCATTTCCGCCTTCATGGGGGAAATGTCGATATCCGAACCAATAAACGCCACCACTTCGTGCTTGGAATTGAAGATGGGGTTATAGGCATAGTAGAGCTCGCCAAAGCGGTCGTCCTCATAATACAGGGCTTTGTCGAAGGCCTTGCCGGTAGCCAAAACCTCTTCGCTGCCTGGGAACACGTCCCGATTTTCCATCACGCCCAAGGCATGGGACCCCGTATCCATTTCGTAGGTCACATCATAAATGTACACATATTGGTTGGGGTCATCCGTTTCGGCCATGATGTAAAAATATTTGGCGTTGATCAGTTCCTGAAAATGATTGAGGCGGACGGCCATTTCGTCGTAGGCGGCGTCCGTGGCGAGAGTTTCCCGGTAATGCTGAATGGCGTCGCCATCCACCAGCAAGGTGGCCTGGTAATTGCCCTTAATGCTTTCGTCATTGGCCATGTCATAGAACATTTTGGAAAACAAGGAACTGCTGACAAAGCCCAGAAGCAACGCCATGGCGATAAAAAAAAGACAGGTCACGATGCCAGACCGGAACAAAGCGCTTTTAAAAAAGGGGATTTGGGAGTGTTGCCCAGAGGTCTGCTGTTGGTCCAAGTCAACACCTCTTTCTTTTCATCTTTGCCTCAAGAGGGCAACGCCATAGCGATCGAATGGGTACTCAAGAAGGGAGCGCCGCCAAAAAGGGCGGCATGGGCACAAAAAAAGTGGAAAAACAAAAAATAAGAAAGGAATTCAAATTAATTGTAGTAATTTTTTATGAATTTGTCAAGATTTCGACGGGATGCGGCCACCGCAGCGGTGACCGTGCCCAACGCCAACACGGCTACCGCATTTCCTTTTTTATGTAGGGTTCCCCCACGTCCCATCGGGGACAAGTCCCCGAACCCCTGTATTTGGCACCGTTTCACGGTGCCAAAGGAAATGTCAACGGCATAACCATGCGCCTTGCTCCTCAAAAGGGAGCCGAATGTACGAAGCAAAAAGGGATGTGTCTTTTTCTACTCTGGCCGCGTGAAACGTGGCCAGAGAAAGGGTCCAGGGCAAAAGCCCTGGTGGAGGGCCGGGGGCGAAGCCTCTGCGTCCCCCGTTATATGACGCAGCCCTGCCATTTCCGTCCTCTCCCTTGACATTCCTCGATTTTCCGGTGTACAATAATTTGTTTGAATGCACTTTTGTATCCCATTGTATTGTGAAGCGGAGGAACCAACCCTCATGACCCAACCCCTCTCCACCGCCCCCCAGGATGTTTGCAAGGAAATTGAGCGCCGCCGGACCTTTGCCATCATCAGCCATCCGGACGCCGGAAAAACCACCCTCACCGAAAAGCTGCTCCTCTATGGGGGCGCCATCCGCCAGGCGGGCAGCGTCAAGGCCCGCAAGGCGGAGCGCCACGCCACCAGCGACTGGATGGAAATCGAAAAGCAGCGCGGTATTTCCGTCACCTCCAGCGCCATGCAGTTTGAATATGAAGGCTTTCGCATCAATATACTGGATACCCCGGGCCACCAGGATTTCAGCGAGGATACCTACCGGGTGCTGGTGGCGGCGGATGCGGCGGTGATGCTCATTGACGCGGCCAAGGGCGTGGAGGAGCAGACCCTCAAGCTGTTCAAGGTGTGCCGGCTGCGGAACATTCCCATTTTCACTTTCGTCAATAAGATGGACCGGGCCGCCAAGGACCCCTTTGCCCTGATGGAGGAGCTGGAACAGGTGCTGGGCATCCGCGCCTGCCCCATGAATTGGCCCATCGGCGTGGACGGCGATTTCCAGGGCGTGTACCGGCGCAAAAGCGGCGATGTGCTGCTGTATAGCGGCGGGAACCACGGCATGAGCATGGCGGAGGAAAAAACGGTGCCGCTTCACAGCCCCGAGGCGGAAAAAGCCCTGGCGGCCCACTACCGGAGCCGCCTGCGGGACGAAATTGAGCTGCTGGATGTGGCGGGGGACGCCTTTGACCTGGCGGCGGTGCTGGCGGGCCAGCTCACTCCTCTGTTTTTTGGGTCCGCCGTCACCAATTTTGGTGTGGAGCCCTTTTTGGACGCCTTTTTGTCCATCACCCCGCCGCCCCTGCCCCGCATGGCGGACATCGGCGAAATTTCGCCCACGGCAGATTTTTTCAGCGGCTTTATCTTTAAGATCCAGGCCAACATGAACCCGGCCCACCGGGACCGCCTGGCCTTTGTGCGCATCGTCAGCGGCCAGTTTCAAAAGGGCATGACCGTGTACCACAGCGGCAGCGACAAGCCCATGCAGCTGAAACAACCCCAGCAGTTCATGGCGGACGAGCGGGAAGCCGTGGAGTACGCCTACGCGGGGGATATCATCGGCCTGTTTGACCCCGGATGCTTCCGCCTGGGAGACAGCCTGTCCACAGGCCCCAAGCTGCACTTTAGCTCCATTCCCATCTTCGCCCCGGAACATTTTGCCCGGGTGCGGCCTGAGGATAGCATGAAGCGCAAGCAGTTTTTGAAAGGCATTTGGCAGCTGGCCGAGGAAGGCGCCATCCAGACTTTCCGGCGCACGGAAACGGGCCGGGAGGAGTTTTTGGTGGGCGTGGTGGGCGTTTTGCAGTTTGAGGTGCTGGAACACCGCTTGCGAAGCGAGTATAGCGTCACCGTCTTGATGGACCACCTGTCCTACCGCTTTGTTCGCTGGGTCACCAAAAGCCCCATCCCCATCGACAAGCTGAAACTCACCTCCACCAGCGGCCGCGCCTTTGACAGCGGTGAGCGGGAAGTGCTGCTTTTTGAAAATGAGTGGTCCATCCGTCTGGCCCAGGAAAACAACCCGGGCCTGGAACTGGCGGAGACCGCCTACCGGGAAGTGTACCAGTGACAAGGGCCTCCTCCCCCCCTTGAGGCCCCATTCCAGGTTCCCTTTTCCATGAGAAAGGAAAGAATGAATGATTCGTAACGATATTCGGAATATTGCGATTATTGCCCACGTAGACCACGGCAAGACCACCCTGGTGGATGAAATGCTAAAACAAGGCGGTGTGTTCCGGGAAAACCAGCAGGTGGCGGAACGGGTAATGGACAGCAACGACATTGAACGGGAGCGCGGCATCACCATTTTGGCCAAGAACACCGCCGTACACTATGGGGATGTGAAGATCAACATCGTGGATACCCCTGGCCACGCCGATTTCGGCGGCGAGGTGGAGCGGGTGCTGAAAATGGTGGACGGCGTGCTGCTGCTGGTGGACAGCTTTGAAGGCCCCATGCCCCAGACCCGCTTCGTGCTGAAAAAGGCTCTGAGCCTGAAGCTGCCGGTGCTGGTGGTGGTGAACAAAATCGACAGGCCCGACGCCCGGTGTGATGAGGTGATCAGCGAAGTACTGGATTTGTTTATCGAGCTGGGCGCGGACGAAACGGCCCTGGACCGGCCCATTGTGTACGCCTCCGCCCGCAGGGGCGTGGCCACGCTGGACCTGGCCCAGGAAGGAACCGATCTCAAACCCTTGTTTGACACCATCTTGGAGTACATCCCCGCCCCCCAGGGGGAGCTGGAAGGCCCTGCCCAGGCGCTGATTTCCACCATTGACTATAGCGAGTATGTGGGCCGCATCGGCATTGGGCGCATCACCCGGGGCAAGCTCACCGAGGGTATGCAGGCGGTGAAAACCAATTACGATACCGGCATCGCCAGCGCACCGCTGCGCCTTTCCTCCCTGTACTGCTTTGACGGCCTCAAGCGGGTTCCAGCCACGGAGGTGGCCATGGGCGATATCGTGGCTATGTCCGGCATCGAGGACTTGTCCATCGGCGATACAGTCTGCGCCCCGGAGGCCGTGGAGGCCCTGCCCTTCGTCAGCATTTCCGAGCCCACGGTGACCATGACCTTTAGCGTCAACAACAGCCCCTTTGCGGGCCGGGAGGGCGACTACGTCACCAGCCGCCACCTGCGGGCCCGGCTGATGAAGGAGCTGCAAACCGACGTGAGCTTGCGGGTAAACGAAACCGATACCCCAGACGCCTTTGAAGTGCGGGGCCGGGGCGAGCTGCATTTGAGCATCCTCATTGAGAACATGCGCCGCCAGGGCTATGAGTTCCAGGTGAGCAAACCCCAAGTGCTATACAAAGAAGTGGACGGCGTGAAATGCGAGCCCATCGAGCGGATGGTGGCGGACGTGCCCCAGGCCTACGCGGGCGCGGTGATTGAGAAGATCGGCCGCCGCCGGGGCGTGCTGGAAGGCATGCATGGGCTGGAACGTGTCCGGCTGGAGTTCCTGGTGCCCTCCCGGGGCCTGTTTGGCTACCGCAGCGAGTTTATGACGGATACCCGGGGCGAAGGCGTAATGAGCGCGGTCTTTGAAGGCTACGAGCCCGTGAAAGGAGAGATCCCCCACCGCAATGTGGGCGCCCTGGTTTGCTTTGAGGACGGCGAGGCTACCGGCTACGGGCTGTTTTACGCCCAGGAGCGGGGCACGCTGTTCATCAGCGCCCAAACCCCCGTTTACAAAGGCATGATCTGCGGCCAAAACGCCCGGCCCGATGATCTGGTGGTGAACGTTTGCAAGCAAAAGCACGTAACCAATATGCGCAACGCCGGCGCCAGCGAGGACAACATGCGCCTGGTGAGCGTACATCCCCTCACCCTGGAAGAATGCCTGGAATTCATTGATGATGATGAACTGCTGGAAATTACCCCCAAGAGCCTGCGGATGCGCAAGCGGGAGCTGAGCCATGAGCAACGCGCCCGCGCTGCCCATAAAAACAAGCAATAGCCCGGTTTGGCTGTGAAGGAGGAACCCTCATGAGGAGTCTGCTGAAAAAGCGCATTGCCACCACTTTGCTATGCCTTTGCCTGCTTCCAGCCATTGCGTTGGCGGAGACCCCCACCTATCACTCCGAGTTTGATTTTTCTTTGGGCCTGCACGCGGATGGCTTCCCGGAAAGCACCCCCCGCCTGAAGGAGTGGGAAAGCTTCTTGCAGAAGCTTTCCGTAAAGGGGTATGCCAATACGCTGGATTTCCTGCGCCCCTATAACCGCGCATACTTCAACGGCGGCCTCTATGTCAACGGAGTGGAGCGCATCCCCTTCATTTTTGACAACTACCACAGCTACCGCTATTTCATCAGCCCAGCCGTCAAGAACGAAAGCATCCACTTTCAGATGCATAACTTCTTTGAATTTATGCTGAAACCCTACTACTACATGGGCCTGCCCACCCAATACCTGGCCCTGCTGCTGTACCCGGACGCCAGCGTTTATGTGGAAGAGAGCTATTTCCTCCCCCTTTTGTACGCCCTGGCCGGCTCAGGGACCCGGAACATCCCCTATGACGATTTGTATCAGCTCTGTGAGAAATTGGACCCGCTGGTCAACGATGACCCGCACTATGAGCGGGTGTACTTCTACGTCACCTCGCTGCTGGCGGATGTGGGCGCTGCCGAAAGCACCCTGAATACGCTGGGGGCCTTGGAGGACTATTTGGACTTCCTGGACCCGGAGCAGCAGGGCATGACCATCACCATGGAGGGCGGCCAGTCCACCTATGTGCTGGGTGAAACCACCGTATACACGGAAAAAAGAACGGGCGACGCCGTGGCCTGCACCCTGGCCCTGCCCACCCAGGATGGGTACCTGGTAACCTACCAGTATGAGTGGACCCCCTCCGCCAGCGGCGCGGCTCTGCGCGCCGAAGTGAGGGTTGCCCAGGACCAGGAGGGGCGCGAGGCGGAAAGCCTGCGGATTCAGGTGGACGGCACGGGGCTGCCCTGCCCGGGCGATGTGAAGGCTCAGGGCCAGGTGACATTCTCCTTTGGCGGCGATACCGTCCAAACCCCCGTCCCCCAGCAGACTTTCGCTTTCCGCTGGGGTATCAGCGCGCCGGAACTGCCCTATGTGCAGACGCTGGACATTGACTGGCTGCACCCCCAGACCCAGAAAGCCGCCCTCACCTTTCACTATGCGGAAGAGTTGTCCACCGTGCCGGAAACCGTGTTCACGGAGGGCAGCTATCTCCAGGAGGATTTCTTCTCGCTGAACGAGGGCTCCCTGGAGGAATACAAGGAGCGCTATCTACCCACCCTGGTGCTGGCGGCGCTGCCGGTGGTGATGGAGATGCCGGCGGGGGTCCGTGACGATATTGTGGAATTTGCCACTCGGACCGGCATCATCGACTCGCTGGGGATTTGAACAGGAGGCGCTTATGCAGGAGACCCCTTTGGAAAAGAAAGGGCAAAACCCGTTATACCAGCAGCTGATGTTGCGCCTGAAAAATGACATTGTGGCCGGGGTGTATCCCGCCGGAGGGCGCATCCCCAGCGAGCAGGTGCTGTGCGAAAGCTATGGCATCAGCCGGGTCACTGTGCGAAAGGCCTTGTTGGATTTGGTGCTGGAAGGATTGCTGGTCCGCCGCCAGGGCAAGGGCACCTTTGTGGCGGATAAGCGCTTGCAGAGCGACCTGCAGCACATCACCAGCTTTTCCGACGCCTGCCGCGCCCTTGGCCGCAGCGCTACCACCAAGGTGGTCAGCATCCTCCGGGAACCCGCCCAGGCCGAGGATGTGGAGCGCCTGCTGGTGGCCGAAGGCGACCTGGTTTTGGAAATTTGCCGGGTGCGCATGTGCGACGGCGACCCGGTGATGCTGGAAATCAACCGTTTTCCCAAGCGCTACGCTTTTTTGGAGAGCGCGGACTTAACCCGCTCCCTGTACGGAATCCTGAAAGAAGAAGGGGTCATTCCCAGCCATGCGGTGCATGATATTTCACTGGGCTATGCCACCCCGCTGGTGAGCAAGCACCTGGGCACCCCCAAAAATGAAGCGCTGCTCCTGTTGGACCAGACCGTTCTGGACCAGCAGCAGCAGCCGCTGCATGTGAGCCGCCAGTGGATTCGCGGCGACAAATTTACCTTCCGTATCTAAGTACCCCATCAGCCAAAGTCCTTGGCTGGAAAAAAGAAAGAAGAGATGACCCTGAGTACCTCCCGTTTTGCCCTGTTTGTGGATTTAGAAAACTGTGGCGCCAAGGTGGGCACCCTCCTGAATGTGCTGGAAAAAGTAAAAATCCGGGGCGATGTGCTGCTGGGCAAGGTGTATGGCTACACCGACCAGTACAGCGATTTGAAAGAGGTATTGCTTTCCAATACCTTTACCGTGGTGCCCAGCCTGCGCTATGGCATCAGCCAGAAAAACAACGCGGACATTTTGCTGGTGATCGACGCCCTGGAAGTGGCCTATACCAACCCGCTGATTGACAGCTTTTGCATCGTGTCCGGCGATAGCGACTATACGCCCCTGGTGGGCCGCCTCAAGAGCATGGGCAAGTTTGTGCTGGGCATCAGCCGGTCCGAGGCGGCCAGCAACATCTTCATCAATGCCTGCAACGAGTTCCAGTTCCTGGAAAATGTGGGCGTGCGCACCCGCAAGCCTTCGGAAAAGAAGAAGGCGGGCGCTGAAAAGGAACCCCTGGACGAGCAGGAGCTGAACAAGCTGATCGTCAGCATCCTGGAGGAGCAGACCGACAAGGACGAGCTGTACGCCAGCGAGCTGAAGGGCATTCTGCTGCGCCTGCGGCCGGATTTTAACGAGAAGGCTTTTGGCTGCGCCACCTTCTTAAAGGTGCTGGACAAGCTGAGCCAGGCCTATGGGAACCTGCGCATCCGCAACGACAACTTCAACGTCATGGTAACCCTGGCCCAGGTGGGCGGCAAGGAAAGCGGCCCGCAAATCACCAAGGACAACTGGCAGAACGCCTTCAAGGAGCTGTTGGCCCGCTATAAAGAAGGCGGGTTTGACAGGATCAATCCCAGCATTCTCAAGGCGGACATCCAGGCGGCCTATCCGGATTTTTCGGAACGCACCCTGGGCTTCAAGCGTTTTTCCGATGTGCTGAAGGCCCTGGAAAAGGACAAGCTGCTGGAAGTGGAAATGGACGAGCAAAAGACCATGCTCATCAAGGTGTCATGATTCATTGCCTGTAGCCCTGGGAAGCCGCAAGAGGAGGAAGCGTTGTATGGACCATGGTTTTGCGCGGGTGGCCGCCGTTTCTTTGCGGGTGCATCTGGGGGATGTGGAGCAAAACGAGCAGGAAATCTACGCGGCCCTGCGCCGCCTGGAAAACCAGGACGTGCAGCTGGCCGTATTTCCGGAGCTGTGCCTGACCGGCTATACCCTGGGGGATTTGGTGCTGCATTCCCTGGTGCAGCGCCGGGCCAAGGAAGCCCTGCTGCGCATTGCGAAGCAGACCAAGGCCATGGCCGTGGTGGTGGGCCTGCCGCTGAGCGTGATGGGGCGGCTGTATAACTGCGCGGCTGTGCTGCAAGACGGGCAGGTTCAAGGCATTGTGCCCAAAACCTACCTGGCCGAGGGCGGCGAGTTTTATGAGGCCCGGTGGTTCACCAGCGGCCAATCCTGCCCTGCTTCCACGGTTTGCCTCGAAAAGGACCTTTCCTGTGAAGACAATGGAAAACCAGACATCCTGACGCCCTTTTCTCCCAATTTGCTTTTTACCATGGGCGGCTTCTCCTTTGCGGTGGAAATTTGCGAGGACCTATGGGCCCCGATGCCCCCCAGCAGCCACTACGCGGTGGCAGGGGCGGACCTCATCGTCAACCTGAGCGCCTCCAACGCCCTGGTGGGGAAGCAGGAATATCGCCGCCAGCTCCTGGCCCAGCAAAGCGCCCGGCTCTATGCGGGCTATGCCTATGCCGGGGCGGGCTATGGGGAAAGCACCAGCGATTTGGTCTTTGACGGCTATACCGCCGTATACGAAAGCGGACGTCCCTTGGCGGAAGGGCCTTGTTTTACGCGCAATGGAAGCGAGGCCATCGCCGATGTGGACATCTGCCGCCTGCGCTATCAGCGCCAGCGGAACCGCAGCTTCTTTGAAGGCCACCGCAAGAAGGAAGAAAGCCCCTGGGCCGCGGAGATTAGCATGAAGCAGGCCTCGGCCCCCGGCCTGCCCCTGCGCAGGCCGCTGGAACCGCTGGCCTTTGTGCCCAGCGGGCCGGATGCGGCCGCAAGAATGGCCGAGATTGCCCAAATCCAGACCATGGGGCTGATGACCCGGCTGGAAAGCATCCATTGCAAGGCGCTGACCATCGGCGTATCCGGCGGGCTGGACAGCACCCTGGCGCTGCTGATCGCGGCGCGGACCTTTGACCAGCTGGGCTATGACCGCAAAGGCATCCATGCCATCACCATGCCCGGCATGGGCACCGGCAGCCGCACCAAAACCAACGCGGATTTGCTGATGGAGGCCTTGGATGTGTCCGCCCAGGAAATCCCCATCGAAAAGGCCGTGTTGCAGCATTTTGCGGACATTGGACAGGACAGCGGCGCCCATGACGTGACCTATGAAAACGCCCAGGCCCGGGAGCGGACGCAAATCCTGATGGACATGGCCAATAAGGTGGGCGGCATTGTACTGGGCACCGGGGACATGAGCGAGCTGGCGCTGGGCTTTTGCACCTACAACGGCGACCATATGAGCATGTACAACGTAAACGCCTCCGTGCCCAAAACCCTGGTGAAGGCGTTGGTGCGTTACCTGGCCGAAACGGATTTTGATGAGAAAACCCGGCGGGTTTGCGCGGATATCGTGGCCACGCCCATCAGCCCGGAGCTATTGCCCACCAGTGCGGGAGAGCTGACCCAGCGCACCGAGGAGATTTTGGGCGACTATGCCCTGCATGATTTCTTTTTGTACCATCTGCTCAGCAGCGGCAGCGACCCGGCCCGGCTGCAATTCCTGGCGGAACAGGCCTTTGCCGGGGTCTATGACCGGGAGAAGATCAAAGCCCAGCTTTCTACCTTCCTGCGCAAGTTCTTTACCCAGCAGTTCAAGCGCAACTGTTCCCCCGACGGGCCCAAGGTGGGCAGCATCGGCCTCTCGCCCCGGGGGGACTTGCGCATGCCCGGCGATATGGGGGCTGGGGTGTGGAAGGACGCTTTTTAGAGCCAATTCACTTTTTATAGCACAGAGTGCAGGTGCTCCGCCCCCTGCATCCGGTTGTTCGGTGTCGTACAAGGCACTACCGTGCCTTGTACTTGCCTCACTGCCCCACCTCTCACTCGCTTTTGCCTACGGCAAAGCGCCCACTGGGCGCACGCTCGTTGGCGGTGCCCCGCCGGGGCTTCGCCCTGGACCCCTTTTGAAATGCCCATACAATGGGCATTTCAATGAAGGGTTTCTTAATGGCATAGCCCTTGAGCGGGTTTGGGCAGCGCTCCAAAAACCTCCGTATCCCCGTAGCTCCGTACCCCCGTCACATCCCCAGGAACTTTCGCGTCCGGGGGTTGTTGGAGGTAAAGAGCGCTTCCGGGGCACCCTGGTCCACAATGAGGCCGTCCCCCATGAGGATGATGCGGTCCGCCACGTCCCGGGCAAAGGCCATTTCATGGGTCACCACCAGCATGGTCATACGTTCCTTGGCTAGGTCCCGCATCACGGCCAGCACCTCCTGGGTGAGCTCCGGGTCCAGGGCGCTGGTGGGCTCGTCAAAGCAAAGGATTTCCGGGTCCATGCACAGGGCCCTGGCAATGGCCACCCGCTGGGCCTGGCCGCCGGAGAGCTGGCAGGGCACCGCGGAAGCCTTGCCTTCCAGGCCCACCTTTTGCAGCAGTGCCATGGCCTGTTCCAGGGCCTGTTTTTTGGGCGTCTTCTTCACCGCCATGGGCGCGTCCATCAGGTTTTGCAGCACTGTCCGGTGGGGGAAAAGGTTGTAGCCCTGAAAGACCATGCCCATGCGCAGGGTGATGCGCCGCAGGGTTTCCTCCTGGGCATAGCACAGGCGGTCCCCCTCCATCCAGCACATGCGGTCCTCTTCCAGGCGGATTTCCCCCGCATCCACGCGCTCCAGCTGGTTCACGCAGCGGAGCAGGGTGCTTTTGCCGCTGCCGGAGGGGCCGATGATGGCTACCACTTCGCCCTTGCCCACATCCAGGGACACGCCTTCCAGCACGCCCAGCCCGTCAAATCCCTTATAAATACTGCTTACGCTTAGCATAGGCGCGCCTCCTTACTGGTAATAGTTCAGCTTGCGTTCAAAAAACTTGCAGGCTTGCTCCGCCAGACCGTTGAGAACCAGGTACATCAGGATAGCCACAATGTACGGCTCAATGGAACTGCTGCCGGAGACCTGCTTTTTGGCCACGGTCATCAGCTCCACCACGGCCACGGTGGACGCCAGCGCGGTGTCCTTGATGAGGGTCATCACCTCGTTGGTAACGGGCAGCAGCACCCGCTTCACCACCTGGGGCAAAATGATGCGGAAAAACCGCTGGGCCTTGGTATAGCCCAGCACCTGGGCGGCCTCGTATTGCCCCGGAGAAATGGATTGGATACCGCCCCGGAAGATTTCGGCAAAATAAGCGGCGTAGTTGACCGTAAACGCTAAAATTACCGCCGCAAAGCGGTCCACCCGAAAGGGCAGCACCATGGGCAGCAAAAAATAAATGAACATGATTTGCAGCATCAGCGGCGTGGACCGCATGATATAAATATAAAAGCCCACAGGCCCGCTCACCCACTTGCTTTTGGCCATGCGGCCCTGGGCCACCAGCATGCCCAAGGGGATGGACAGCAACAGCGTCAAAAAAAAGATGGCCAGGGTGACTTTGGTGCCTTCCAGCATCAAGCTCGTCAGATTCCACAAGCGCTGCGGGTCTGTAAAAAATTTCAGGGTCATGGGGTTCTCCGCCCTTCCTGCTCAAAAGGAGGGGCCGGGGGGACGGCCTTGGCCTCTCCTCCCGGTCCTCATCCTTCTTTGGTTTTTCAAGGCGCTCTGCCGCTTACCGCTTATTCAGCAGGCACCGTGGTGATGTCGCTGCCAAACCACCGGGTGGAAATCTTTTCCAAGGTACCATCTTTCTTCATCTCGATGAGGATTTCCTGCACCTTGTCCCGCAGCGCGCCATCTTCCTTGCGGAAGCCAATGCCGTAGTTGTCATCCTCCAGCTTGCCGGCGGACACGATGTCCGTAGCGCCCATGCCGGTGATCTTGTATTCGCCCACCACTTTGTCCATCAGCACCGCGTCCACGCCGCCGCTTTGCAGGTCCATCAGGGCGGTGAGGTATTCGTCAAAGGACAGCAGTTCCGCAAAGCTTGCTTTCAGGTCCTTGTTGGTGTCATTGTTAATGACTTCCTCCGCGAAGGAGCCGCTCTGTACCGCCACTTTTTTACCGGCCAGGCCAGCCATGTCCACGATGCCGCCCGCTTTCGTCACATACACCTCAATGGTGTTGTTCAAATAGGAGAAGGTCATGCTCATGCTTTCCTGCCGGGCCGGGGTGATGGACATGCCGTTCCAAATGCAGTCAATGTTGCCGCTGGAAAGCTCCAGCTCCTTGGCGGACCAGTCAATGGGCTGGCACACCAGCTCCACGCCCAGGCGCTTGGCCACTTCCTTGGCCGTGTCAATGTCAAAGCCCACGATTTCATTGGCCTCGTTCCGAAAGCCCATGGGGGGAAAGCTGTCATCCAGGCCCAGGACCATTTGCCCTTTATCCAAAATGGCTTGCACGGATGCATCCGCAGCCAGGGCGGGGACCAACAACGCGGCGGAGAGCACCAGGGTCAATACCAACGCAACGATCTTTTTCATGGGAGTTCCTCCTGTCGATTTATGATTCTTGGTTTCGTCGCCTCGCCTTGGCGTGTGCTTTAGCGTGTTAACGTGATGCCATAGTAGCATGATAATTATCCCCTGTCAACCCTTTTTTGAAAAAAGTTGATTTTCTTTTTACGGGCTGTGAAATGACCCTGAAATGGGCTCGAAAGGCTGCAAAAAAAGGATGATTGCCGCATCCCTTTCCAGATGTTATGATAGACCCGTCCAACCGCGTATGGATTGTATTCACGGAAGGAGCGTCCGCCATGAAAATGACCGCCGACACCTTTGAGGCGTTCTTTGAGAACGCAGGGCAGCACAAGGAGGTGCTCCTCCAACTGGACCAGATGATCTTGCGCCTGGCGCCCGATATCGACCGAAAACTATACAATAGCCCTACCCTGTGCGGCATTGGCTACGCCGCCATGCCCTATAAGGGCAACAAAACCTTTGGCGGGATTTGGCCAATCATTGGCCTGGCGCCGCAAAAGCATACCGCCAACCTCTATGTGATGGCTCCGTCCGATAGCGGGCCCTCTTTGGTGGAAACCTATGCGGGAAAACTTGGGAAGGTTTCCCAAGGGAAAAGCTGCATCCGCATCAAAAAGATGGAGGATGTCAATACCAGCGCCCTGGAGGAACTGCTGGCGGAGGCCCTCCGATGGTTCCGCAGCAAGCAGCCCTCTGTGCCGTCCTAGAGTCCTTTTCGCAAACCCAGTCAAGGCTGTGCGAGATATTTGATTATCTCACTACGCAGAGAAAGCGAGGCATAGTGGTGCTACGCTGAGCAGCCGAGGCAGGGCAGAATGGAAAACCGCAAAGCCAAACGTTATGCTCCCAAAAATGGCGCTAAGAGGCTTCCTGCCCATTTACGCCTTCTGGGTAAAGCTGTTTTGGCATTTGCCGCAGGTGACCGTGGCCACCCCGGTGCCCCTGGGCAGCTTCAGCCAGGCCTTGCAACCGGGGCATTTGAAGTATTTGTACTGCTTGCGGTTGGCAAAGCGCAACTTAGCCTGCTTGAAGCGGGTGGTGAGCTTGGCTTTGAGCGCCAGGTACTTGCTGTTTTCCGCGCTGCGCTTGGCGTTGTTGCGGGAAAACATCCGAAAAATACAAAGGCCGTAGGGGATCAGGCTGACGGTGGTCAAAAAGCCAGCATTCAGCAACGCGCCCAGCACATACAGGCCCAGGCCCAGCCACAGCAGCATCAAGTTCAGCTGGTCCGCCCCGTGGCGGCCCCGCATCAATCGAAAAAACCCTTGTTTGATCTTCTGCCAGATTCCCATGCTTTCCTCTCCTCCGGTTGCTTTGCAACTCATTTCAACAATAGAAACCGCCGCCCCGGCCACAGTTGCAGCAGCAGTTGCACAGGGCGTTGGCCAGGCAAAGCGTCATGCAGGGGTTCCCGCACAAAGCGCTGGAAAAGCCCCGGGCCATGCCCTGCTTGCGATAGGTCTGGCCGCTGGCTTGCAGCTGCTGCCAAAACAATTGAAAGGCGGGCTCATTGGGATTGATTTCCGCTGCGGTCCGCGCGTCGTTCACGGCGGCCATGCGGTTTCCAAGGCCGTAGTTGGCCCGGGCGCTCCAATAGTACCATCCCCCACGCCTGCTGGAAATTCCCGCCAACATCTGCAAGGCCTGGGCATATTGGCCTGCCATCACGGTCCTGGCCACCGGCTGCAATTCCGGGTCTGTCTCGGCATAGTCCGCCTGGTACCCGTAGGAGCTGCGATTTTGGCCGCCATAGGCCCGCTGGGCGGTGCGGAAGAACTCCTCAAACCCACCAAAGCCGCCAAAGCCGCCCGTAGCGCCATAGCGGTACCCGCCATAGCCGGGGCCATAGCTCTGGCTGTAGCCGCCGGACTCGTTTGGGTCCTTATGCTTGATGAGGGTGGTATAGGCCTCGTTAATTTCCCGCATCCTCACTTCCGCCTGCTGGGAGCCCTGGTTGAGATCCGGGTGGTATTTTTTGGCAAGCTTCCGGTAGGCGGTTTTGATTTCATCGTCCGACGCGCCGGGGGCTACGCCAAGCACCTGGTACGGATCGTTCATCCCTGGTCCTCCTTGGGCGAAAGCCCGCCCTTTTTCTGCTGTTTCTGCCGTTTCTGCTGCCTGATCCGGTAGCGGACCCAAAGGCCGGAATATACAATGTTCCGCAGAATGTGCACATCCTGCACCAGCGGCAAGGTCTCAAAGGCCCGGGCGGCCTCCGCCGCCAGCAGCGTTAACGCCTCCTGGCACAGCGCCTCATACCCCGGCTGCCGGGCGTATTCCGCCAGAGGATTGTAGCGCCTGTGGGCCAAGTCTCCCGGCAGGTCGTCATAGGCGTCCATCAGGTACACGAAATGGCCCAGGGCTTCTCCCATGGCTTGCAGGGTTTCCGCCCAAGTATCCTCCTGGTAGCGGAAGATGGCGCCCAGCAGCTTGGCCGTCCATTTTGCCGGCTCGTCCGGGGCCATGCAGTTCTCCCTCTCCAGCCGGGCGATCTGGGCCAGGCTCTCCTCCAGGGTTTGGCAACGCTCCGGGTACCGCTGCCGCACGCCTTGGTAGGCCTTGTGTAGCACCTTTGCTTCCACGCGGGCCGCCGGGTTGCGGTCGTCCTGCCAGTCGTCCAGGCATTTGTGGTAGGCCAGCGCGATGCTCATGTCCGCCGCATAGTCTGTGAACTGGTTTTGGACATACCCGCGTTCCTTGATAGGATGGGGCAGGCACCGCCCCTGGCCGCTGGTCTCCTCCGGCTCATACAGGGAGCTGAGCAGTATGCACAAAAAGGTCATGTCATTGCTTAACATGAGCCTTCCAGCGGAGCCGTACTTTTGCCCCAGGCTGCGGCACAGGCCGCAATAGAAGGCGCGGTAGCGCTGCTGCTGTTCCTGGCTGATCCCCTCCGGGGACAGGGTCAAATACCCAAACATGGCATCCCTCTTCCTGCCGCGCAGGGCCGCAAAGCCCACAGCCTCCATGGTATCGCTTGCGTTCCGGCTTGTCAAGTACAGCCTTCACACGCTCCATCATACCCCAGCGCCATAAAGAAAGGATGGACAAGCCATGAAGAAACCATGAACAATCGGGCTTTTCCCTGCTGTTGTTTTTTGGAAAAACCAGCAAACCCGCCCCGCGTCTGCCTTTGTCTCGTTGACTTTCCCCTGGGCAAATGGTACACTAAGGCGGTTTCCAACGCTCTACCCCTTGGAGGGACCGCCCATGACGCTTGAAGCGCGCATCCAGCAGGCGCTGGCCTATTTTACGGAGGTGGAGCATTCCGCTTCGTTTGCGTTGCTGTCCGGCCAGGGCCCTGTGCTGCTCAGCGCCCCCCATGCCACCCTGCAGACCCGAAACGGCGTTCTCAAATGCGCGGAGCGCTATACCGGCATGTGCTGTCTGCTGGCCCATCAGGACACTGACTGCCCCGTCCTTTTCAAAACCCGCCACCTGGGGGACGATGCCAACCACGACCCGGTCAGCCCCTACCGGACCGCCCTGTGCCAGTATGTGAGGGCCGAGGGAATCCGTCTGGTGCTGGATTTGCACCAGCTAGCGCCGGAGAGGCCCATGGACCTCTGCCTCTGCACCGGCCATGGGCATCACCTGCTGGGGCAGGACCATCTGGCGGAGGGCCTCCGCCAGGCCTTTCTGGCCCAGGGCATCCGCCACATCACACAGGACGTGCCTTTTTCCGCCGCCCGCCCCCACACAGTGGCTTCCACAGTGGTCCGGGAATGCGGCATTCCCGCCATCCAGCTGGAAATTAACTCCCGGCTGCTGATGGAGGGCGACCCGGCCTACTGCTTCCCCCGGGTGCTACAGGCCTTGACCACCTGGGTGCTGGGGTTTCGCCAGTAGAGGCCCATAAAGGAGATTTGCCCATGGTTCGTGGACTGCTGGTGGTAAACGCCTTCCTGCGCAATCAGAAATTTGAGGAGCTCTACGGCTATTTGCAAGCCGCCGCCCTGGAAGTGGGGTTGGAGCTGGAGGTTGCCACCAACGCGGAGCTGTGCCCCATCGTGGACAGTCCCGCCTTTGACCCCTCCCGCTTTCAGTTTGTGCTGTTTTGGGACAAGGATACGGATCTGGCCACGCAGCTCAGCCGCAGGGGCCTGCCCGTGTTCAACAGCGCCCAGAGCATTGCCCGCTGCGATGACAAGGGGCTTACGTACCTTCGCCTCAAGGACCGGGGCATTCCCATGCCCCGCACCATTTTGGCCCCCAAAACCTTCCCCGCCATCGGCTATACGGACACCCATTTTGTGGACGAGGTGGCCCGGCAGCTGAAGCTCCCCCTGGTGTTAAAAGAATGCTATGGTTCTTTTGGACAACAGGTGTATCTGTTTCATGATGTGGAGGCCCTTAGGAGCCAGGTGCTGGCCTTGCAGGGCACACCCTTGCTGTTTCAAGCCCTGGTGCGGGAAAGCTATGGCCGCGATGTGCGCATGAATGTGGTGGGCGACCGGGTGGTGGCCTGCATGCTGCGGCGCAGTACCAACGGCGATTTCCGTAGCAATTTAACCCTGGGCGGCGTGATGGAACCCTACCAGCCCAGCGACCGGGAAGAAACCCTGGCCTTGCAGGCCGCCAAGGCCCTGGGGCTGGATTTTGCCGGGGTGGACGTGCTCTTTGGCCCGGAGGGACCCCTGCTTTGCGAAGTGAACAGCAACGCCCATTTCAAGACCACTTTGCTCTGCACCGGGGTCAACATGGCCACGGAAATCCTGCGGCATATTGCCAGGCAGGTGGGTTGAGCCATGGAGCGAACCTGCTGGCTCCTGTACGAGGAACAGGATTATGAAAAAAACCGCGATTTTGCGGCCCTGATGGCGGAGGAAGGCGCGAAGCGGGGCTTTCGTATCGTCCCTGTTTTCACCGGCAGCCTGGACCCAATAGCCTCCCCCTGGCCGGAGGCCGTTTTCTCCCGCCAGCGGGACAGCGGGGTCAGCCGACGCTTAGAAGCCTTGGGCATGACCGTTTTGAACAATAGCAAGGTCTGTGACCTTTGCAACGACAAGCGCAAGACGCATGCCTTTTTGCAAGGGTTGCCCCAAATGGAGCTGCTTTCCCAGGAGAACCTCCACGCCCTTTCGCCCTCCGCTTTCCCCCTGGTGGTGAAGCCCGCCTGCGGCCATGGGGGCGACCGGGTCACCTTGGTGCGCAACGAGGCAGAGCGGCAGACGGCCCTGGCGCGGATTGCGCCAGAGCCGGTGATGCAGCAGGCCCTGGCCAGCGGAGCGGGCCGGGACCTGCGGGTGTATGTGCTCTTTGGCCAGATTGTGGCTGGGGTGATGCGCACCGCCCAGGACGGCTTTCTTAGCAACTTTAAACAAGGCGGTTCGGTGTCGCTTCATACCCTGGCCCCGGAGGAACAGGCCCTGGCCCAGCGGGTGCTGCGCCGCTTCCAAGATGCGGGCGCCCCCCTTTGCTTCGCGGGCATTGACCTTCTCTACCACCAGGGCCGCCCGGTGGTAGGCGAGGTGGAGGACGTGGTGGGCAGCCGCATGCTGTACCGCGTCAGCGAAATGAATATTGTGGGGATGTTTTTGGAGGGGGTGGCGCGGAGATTGAGCAAAGAATAGCCGAGGGAGGCATGGTGGCGCTTATGCTGGGTTTCAGCAGGGGCATTTTACAGCCTCGTTTCAGCGCGATGGGCATGTCCTCTCCACACCCTCTATCTTCTCCTGTAAAAAAACACGGTTTTCATTCAAAATGCTAAGCCAATTTTCCTCTCCGCAATGCCAAAATTCGGCGGTAAAATACCGCACACCCAGGCGCAGGGCTGTTTGACAGATCGCGGCAAAGTCCACATGTCCCTCCCCGTAGGGCACCTCACGGAAAATGCCGGGGCGGGTCTCCTTCAGGTGCAGCGCGGCCAAATGGCCTTGCCCCCTGCGAAGGTCCGCCAGCGCATCGGTTTGATATCGCACAGCCGCGTTGGTGATGTTTCCACAGTCTGGATAGATCTGCAAATAGGGCGAATTTATCTTTCGCACCCAGTACAGGGCCTTTTCCACCGTGTTGAGA
The DNA here is from genome assembly GCA_031549415.1 of Eubacteriales bacterium. Classification (GTDB taxonomy): domain Bacteria; phylum Bacillota; class Clostridia; order Christensenellales; family Aristaeellaceae; genus Limiplasma. The sequence continues at coordinate 29,121 of JAVBPU010000015.1, forward strand.
AACTCTGTTTCCATGGTTTCAAAGGCCAGCATCACACCATATTGGGCGGCGTATTGCACCGAGGCTTCCAGGCCCTCGGCAAAACGGCTCCGGGTCTCCTCGGTGGATTCCCCGTAATAGGTGTCATACCCGGCGATCTGGATGATACGCGTGCCCAAAGCGTCCGCCAGGCGGATGGCTTTTTTCATGATCCACAGGCTTTGCTTTCGCACCGCTTCATCCATGTCCCCCAACGGAAAACGCCTGTGGCCGCTGAGGCAGAAGGAACGAATGGGCGTGCCTGTTTCCCATTGGGCCTCTTGCACCTCCCGGATGGTTTGAGAGCCCCAATCCAGCCTGGCCAGCTTTTCATCCGTCTCATCAATGGACATTTCCATAAAATCGTAACCGGCCGCGCCCGTATACCGCAGCTTCTCCGGGATACTCAGCGGGCCCGGCATGCTTTTTTCATACAACCCAAGGCAATACGTCTTGTCCATACGTCTCTCCCGTCAGGCCTAGCGCTTTGCGCACTGCCTCTATTCTTCAAAGGCGCTCCATACCGGGTCCAGCGCATCCCGGAAAGCAAGGTATTTCCGGTACTTTTTGGCGTATACGGCGCTGCTGGCCGCATCCGGGTGAATGAGCGGGTTCACGCGAACCATTTGCGCAACGGCAGCGGGATAATCCGGAAACACACCTGCGGCCACCGCCGCCGCAATAGCGCCGCCCAGCGCACCCAGCTCCTTGACGCCCACCACCGTTTCTACCGGCAGGTTCAAGACGTCCGCAAACATCTGCGCCCAAAAGGGCGAATTGACCACGCCACCTGCCAAGCGAACTGTTCCGGGCTTCTCACGGACCGATAGCAGCTTTTCCACATGGCTTTTCGCCGAAAAGGCAACGCCCTCAAATACGGCCCGAAGCATATGGGCCTTGGTGTGATAGCTGGTGAACCCCAAAAAGCAGGCTCTGGCCAAAGGATGCACGTTGGAACCGTACAGGAACGGCAAATAATATACATCGGAATCCCCTGGCGCTATCCCTTCCGCCAGGCGGTCCGCCAACTGGTACCGGTTCATCCCCTCCGGCAGAGGCACGTCTTCCATCAGCTGGTCCAGGCACCAATCCAAATTGCCCGCGCTGGTGGGGCTGCATTCTTCAATCAGATAATAATCGGGGATTGCGAACAACGAATTCATGGCGATGGCGGTATGAAGCACCGGGGTTTTGGAAAGAAACTCGTTAATGCTCCACGTGCCGGTGATGGTGCAAATAGGGCCCTCGTCCGTGATGCCCATGGCAATGGCGCAGGCATCAATATCAAACATCCCTCCGGCTACGGGGGTACCCACCGCAAGGCCGGTGCTGGCGGCGGCCTCCGGGGTGATCGCTCCGCACAGATCCGTGGAAAGCTTCAAGGGCGGGATTTTCTCCTCCACCTCTGCAATCCCCAGCTGCCGCAGCAGTTCACCGCTGACTCTCCCATGGCGCACATCCATCAGCCCGGATCCGGATAAATCCGTCACCTCGCTGTATGCCTCACCCGTCAAGCGAAAGCGAATATAGTCTTTCACCGCAAATACCCAACGGATGTTGTCGTACATCTCCCGCTTGTGGTCCTTCAACCACGCCAGCAGGCAAGCCTGTTGTCCTGGCACGATCTGCTGACAAAGGTCAGGGTAAAGCTTATCAAAGGTGCCATCCTCCTGCCACCTTTTGGGATACTTCCAGGCCCTTCTGTCGGTGGAAACAATCCCGTTGCCAACGGGCCCGGCCACGCCCCATGGGTACAGCCCCTTCCCATGGCCGCAAATCCCCACGCCGATCACCGCCTGGGGAGAAACGTGGGCCTTTTCAAGCACCTGGCGCACCACCTGGCAATTGGCCTGCCATAGTTCTTCCATATCCCTTTCGGCATAACCGGGCTTAGGGGAATAGACCGGCGTTTGCGCGGTGGCCCTTGCCATCTCGTTGCCGCGCAAATCAAAAAGCGCGGCTTTGCTGACGGTCCCTCCGTTGTCCAGTCCGATCAGATATTGCTTCATGGGGTCTCCTCCTTGCCGGGGGCGCTTTGCTTCCCTTGCTTCAGCATCAAAAGGGCAAAAACGCCGTTCAACAGAAAAAACAATGATGTGATGTACATGCCCACTTGCATGGTGCCCAGCGACATCACAAAGGCCAAAACGATGGGGGAAAGAATCTGCGCGGTGGTCTTAAAAATCATCAGCACACTGGTGGAAAAGCCCGTTGCCTGGGGAAAAATGGCCGCGCCGATGCTAAGGCACATAGGAATGCAGGAGCCGCTCACCAGGCCCACAACCGCAGCGGCAACGCACACCCCCAAGGGACGGCTGATGCCAATGGCAATCCCCCATACCGCCGCCGAAGCCAGCGCGCCCAGGGCAATCACCAGGGCAGGGCGCAAGGGCAGCATGGGGGACCCGAACCGGCTGATGGTGCTGGCGATCCAAAAGATGGAAAGGCACAAGGCCGCCATGCCAGGGTCATTCAAAAAAACGGATACATACCGGATCGTCCACACCAGAATGCCGTTTTGTGCCGCCGCGCCAAAAAACAGGCACAGCAACAACATCCGAAAGCGCTGATTCCCAAGGTAAGATTTCATGGCCTGGGCTGTTAGCTTGGGGTCTGCATGCCTTGCGGACGAATCCCCGCCATCCGTGCGCCGGGTCACAAAGCCGAACTGCCCAATCAGCGCCACACAGAGCACGCCCACAATCACATATACCGTGCGCCATGGAAAGAAACGCAATAAACTTTGCAAAAACAGCGGCGTCACCACACCGCCAATGCCGAAAATGCCATGCAAGGCGCCCATCTGCTTGGTGGCGTTGTCCGGGTTCCAATCCGCCAGCAAGGAGCTTTGGCAGGAGTCTGCGGCACCATGGCCCATGCCCATCAACATGCAGGCGCCCAAAAACAACGGAAACGGCAACGGAATCCCCTGCACAAGCAGCATGGCCGAACATAGAAGCCCACAAACAAGAATCATGTGCGATTTTTGAAATTTGGACTGCAAGCCGATGCTAGCCAGCAACGCCACCAAGGCCCCGGTGCTGAACATGCTGCTGGCCAAGCCCACCTGGGTGCCGACCAAAGAATACGCCTTCACAATGTCGCTGAGCAAAACGGCAATCACACCGGACCATAGGGCTGTGGCAATGACGGAAACTTTCAGAGAAGCATTCTTGATGGCTCGCTCGTTCCTTTGCATCATGGCTCTCCTTCATCGGTCAGTGTGCCGCCGCCGGTTCCCGCGCCGCTTTCTTTTTGAGGCCGGTGTTGTTTTTGGCAAAAGAATCCAGCAATACGGTGCCAATAATGAGCACGCCGATGATCGCCTCACGCCATTCGCTGGGGACAGCCATCAGGTTCATGCAGTTGGTCACCAGCGTGATCACAAGCGCACCCACCACGGTGCCCAAAATGCTACCTTCTCCGCCTGCGGCGCTGGTTCCGCCCATGTAGACTGTCGCCAGCACGGGCAGCAGGTATGCGCTTCCAATGTCCGCCTGCACGGAATTCATGCGGGCCAGAAACAGCACCCCGGCGCAAGCAGACATGAGGCCGCTGATCACAAAAGCCCGCATGATCACCCGCTTGGTTTTGATGCCTGACATCGTGGCGCAGGTGCGGTTGGACCCCACTGCGTAGCATTGCCTGCCAAAGCTGGTCTTCTTCAGCACCCATGTGCCCAAAGCCACCAGGATCAGCATGATGAGAATGGGCGTTTGCAAAAAGCCAAACAGCGTGCCATTGCCGATGCTGCGAAAGGCCTCATGAAAATCATACAGCACATATCCGTGCAAAATGATATAGGCAAAGCCGAAGATGGCCCATTGCAGCCCATAGGTGGAAATAAACGATGGAATGCCCACATAGGCAATCATATAGCCGTTCAGCATCCCCAAAAAGCAACCCAGCAGCAGCGCTGCCAGAATGGCCAGCCCATACGGGAGGTCGTAGCTTTTCATGAAAACAGCGGCCAGCACGGCGCTGATGGTCATGATGGACCCAGAGGAAAGGTCCGGCCCGTTGGTGATGATGGCAATGGTTTGGCCAATGCCCAGGATGATCAGGATGCTGGCATTGGCAAAGTTATTGCTGATGTTGCGCCCCGTCAAAAACGAAGGGTCAATCAGGCAGCCCAGCACAACGATGAAAGCGATCACAATCACGCGACTCATGACCGGCAGCGTGGCAGCAGATAGATGCAACTTGCTCTTTCGTCCTATGCTGTTCATTTTTTCAACTCCCTTGAAGTGATAATCACTTGAAAGACGATGGCAAAGATCAGGACAACGCCAATGATGGCCGGCTGCCAGATGGACGGAATGCGGATTACGTTCAATCCGCTGCGGATGACGGTGAGCAGCGCTACGCCCACAATGGTGCCTTTCACGTCCCCCTTGCCGATGTTCAGGCTGGTTCCGCCCAAAATGGTGGCCGCAATGGCCTCAAATTCCCATTTTTTGCCCACCAGCGGATCGGCCACCTCCAAGCGCGACACCAGGATCACCGCCGCCAGCCCTGTGAGCAATCCGGCAAAGGCATACACCAGCCATCTCCAAAGCTGCACATTGACGCCGGACAGGCGCGCGCCCTCCGGGTTTCCGCCGATGGCAAACAGGTACCGGCCCAGCTTTGTGCGGTCCTGAATCAGAATGGTGGCCAGGTAAATGATAAAGCAGCACACAAACGCCATGGGAACGGTCTTGTTCACCAGGCTTCCCAAAAAGAGGAAGGATTCATTGGATACCGTGACGCCCACCCGTTCCGTGGCCACCAGGGCAATTCCGTAAAAAATGCCCTGAGTGCCCAGCGTGGCAATGAAAGATTGCAGCCTGCAGTAGGAGACCAGAAACCCGTTCAGAGCGCCGCAAACGAAACCGGAAAGCGCGCCCACCACAAAAACCAACGGAATCGGGACCCCCGCGTTCAGCGCCAGGGCCGCCATCACGCCGCTGACGGTCAAGATACCGCCCAAGGACAGATCCAGACCGCCGCTGATGATAATAAACGTGGCCGCCGAGGCCACCACCAGCAATACCGATCCCTGCTGCAGCAAGATGAGCATGTTGCGCGTCGTCAGGTATTGTTTGGAAAAAAAGCTAAATACAATGATCAGCAGCAGAATAAACCAAAACACGATGGGAACTCGCTTCAAGGCAGACCAAGCTTTAGACATTTTGCTCCTCCTCTCCCAAAGCGCCTTCCATGGCGTAAGAAATAATCAGCTCCTGGGTCGCTTGGCTTGCCTCGAACTCCTTTACGATTCTTCGGTTTCGCATCACGTAGATCCTGTCGCTCATGCCCAATATCTCCGGCAGTTCGGAGGAAATCATCAGGATCGCCTTCCCTTGCTTCACCAGTTGGTCCATCAGCACATAAATTTCGCCTTTTGCGCCGATGTCGATGCCGCGGGTGGGCTCGTCAAAAATAATGATATCCGCCTCCGTACACAGCCACTTGGCCAGCACAACTTTCTGCTGGTTGCCGCCGGAAAGGTTTCCGGCCTTCTGCTCTCGGGAGGGTGTCACAATGTTGATGTCCTGGATGTACCGGTCCACCACTTCTTTTTCTTTTTTGGCCCGAACGATGCCCCCGGGCTGCAATTGATCCATGCTGGCCATGACAACGTTTTGGGAAATGGGCAAAATCAGCGACAATCCCTGTTGTTTCCGGTCCTCAGGAAGCAGAGACAGCCCGCCTTGAATCACCTGGCTTGGGAGGGCGTTTTTGCTGCTTTCCTTGCCAAAGAGCTGCACGCTTCCACTGTCATACGCGTCCACATGAAATAGCGCCCGGGCCAGCTCAGTGCGGCCGGCGCCCACCAGGCCCGCCAGGCCCACAATCTCGCCCCTGCGCAGTTCCAGGTTGATGTTTTCCAGCTTGGTCTTGCTGGAGCACAGGCCCTCCACCTTCAGCACCACCTCGCCGGGTTCTTGCCGGGTGTGCTTGTACAGCTGCTTGATCTCGCGGCCAACCATCAGGCGGACCAGCTCGTCGGTTTCAATTTCGTCCACATTGTGAGTACAAACATACTTGCCGTCCCGAAGAACCGTTATCCTATCCCCGATCAGCGGAATCTCCTGCAAGCGGTGAGAAATATAAATAATGCCAATCCCCTGGGCCTTGAGCGACCGGACGATCTCAAACAAATGGTCAATCTCCCGCTCGCTCAAGGCGGCCGTGGGCTCATCCATAATCAAAATCTTTAAGTCGTGGGTCAGCGCCTTGGCCACCTCCACCATCTGCTGCTGCGCAACGGGGATGGCGCTGGCCAGGGCGTGGGAATCCACATGCATGGCCATGCTGCCCAGCAACTCCGCGGCCTTTTTATGCATAGCCTTCTTGTCCACAAAAAGGCCAGCCATTTTGGGCATATGGTCCACAAAAATGTTCTCGGCTACCGTCAAGTACGGAATGAGGTTGAACTCCTGATAAATAATGCCCACGCCGCTCTTTTGGGCGTTGGACGGGGAAAACCGAAGGACCTTTTTGCCTTCAATCAACAGCTCGCCACTGTCGGGGGTATACGCGCCGGCAAGAATTTTCATCAGCGTAGACTTGCCCGCGCCGTTTTCACCAATCAATACATGGACTTCTCCGGGCTTGAGGTTAAAGCTCATGTCATCCAGCGCTTTCACCCCGGGGAAAGACTTGGAGATGTGACTCATCTCCAGAAGATAGCCATTCGCCATAACTGCCCCATTCCTTCTGTTCTATAAAATTGGGCCGCACCCATGTAACAGGAAGAACATGCGGCAAAAACCCTGGGCTCTTCCGCGCAATCCAGAAAACCTTACGCACCAAGGTTTTTGCCGCAAACAAACACGATGTCAGTATCCCGAGAGGGGTTTCGTCTCTTACTTGGCCAGCAAAGCGGCGGGGCGCTCGTCCATGGCCGCCAGGTTGTCCTTGGTCACAATGGTGATGGGGCAACGGATCAAACGCGGAACGCTTTCGCCGTTCAGCGCGCGCACAGCGGCCACAACGCTCAGGTAAGCCTGGTCATAAACGCCCTGGGAGACCGTGAACACCTCGCTGCCATTGTCCACCGCAACATACTGGGGCTCCTGCAGGTCAAAGCCATTCACCAGCACTTTGCCTTCCAGGCCAGCGGCCTTGATGGCTTCCACAGCGCCCTCGCCCTGGTTGCCGCCCACAGAGATGGCGGCCTTCAGGTCGTCGCCCCATTTGGTGATGTAGTCTTCTACCAATTTGCGGCCTTCGTCCACTTGCCAGTTGGTCACACCGGTTTCCACCGTAATGTTGGGGAAGGCTTCCTTGAAGCGGGCCACGCAGGCCGCGGTGCGCAGGTCGGAGGTGGCCTGTCCCGGCACGCCTTCCATGACCAGCACTTTGCCTTCTCCGCCGATCAACTCGCCCATCTTGTCCGCGATCATGGTGCCCACCAGTGTGTTGTCCACGCCTACATAGGCCAGGTAATCCAAGTTGGAGGGACCCATTGTATTATCATACACCACGGGAATACCGGCGTCAATCAAGTCCTGCACCGGGCCCTTTACGGCTTCGGTGTTGGCTGGGGCCAGTACCACGGCATCCACGCCGATGGTGATCAGGTCTTCCAGGATGCGCTTTTGTTCTTCCACGTTATCGGACTTGGTGGGAGAATAGGGCAGGATTTTCACGCCCAGCTTTTCCCCGGCCTTTTGGGCGGCAATGATGTGGGATTCCCACACCGGGATGGCGGCGCTTTTCACCACCACGGCAATGGTGTATTCCCTGGCTGGAACCACGTCATAGCCGAAATCTGTAGAATTGACTTGCTCATCCGTGCCAACCATGACAACGTCCGCCAAGGCAGAGCAGGTAACCAGTAGCATGAGGATCGCCAGGAAGAGTGAAGTGAACCGTTTCATTGTGTTTTCCTCCTTTATGTAATGCCTTCTATCATTCTGCTACCCCCAGGCAACAGAAAGATTTCTTGTTAGGAAAACGCCGTCACCCCATGGGGAATGCCATGGTGGTCATCAGTGCGTTTTCGCTTTGGGTGGTATCCACCCGGGTATATTGCACCACCACCGGAACAGACGCCTCTACCATCGCCGCGTAGGGAACGCCCCGGGGAATGTGCCTGCCTTGCCGGTCCAGCAACTGGTCCATCCGTACATGGTGGGTACGCTGCGCTTTACACGGGACGGTCAAACCGCCCACAGGGTCCCTGTCCTCGTAATAGAGGGTCAACTCCACCGTGCAATCCTCGCCGGCGGTATTCAATACACACACGGATTCATGGCTGACATAGTGCCCTTCCGAGGTGATCTCGGGCCAATACATGTCGGGAATCAGCCAAACCGTCTTTCCTGCAGGGCACATACATCCTCCTTGCGGCCGCGGCTTCCAGCCTTATCCGCGGCCTGCCAGCACACTCTTTTCGTATTCTTTCACCCTGGCAACCCACTCCCGCCCTACGGGCACGCCCGCTTTCAGGCAGTAGTAATCCCAAACCGCCGCGAAGGGAAGCGCCTTGCCTTCCTCCAGGAAGGCCAGCCGCGAGGTATAATCCCCCTCCCGCTCAGCCTGGCGGCTTTGCTCCAGCGGCATCAGGCAAGCGTTCAGCAAGGCCTTGCGCGGATTGCGGGTACCAATCACCCATGCGGCGATCCGGTTGATGGAGGCATCGAAAAAATCCAGCCCGATATGGACTTTTTTCTCGTAGCCGTTGTGGATGATCTCGTTCATCATGTGCTGCAGCTCGTCCACCCAAAGGACCACATGGTCGCTGTCCCAGCGCACACCCCGGCTGACGTGCAGCATCACCCCATCCACAAAAGGCGCCACGGCGGACAGCTTGGACCCGACGGATTCGGTGGGATGGAAATGCCCCTGGTCCATGCAAAGGTATTTATGGTTCTTTTGTGCGTAGCAAAGCGCAAACTCATGGCTGACCACGGTGTAGCTTTCAATTCCCAGCCCAAACAGCTTGCTTTCTAAGGAGTCCACTTCATAGGCAGGGTCTATAGGCGCGGCAAAGATCTGGTCCAGGGAATCCATCATGCGCAGACGCGGCGCGGCAGTATCCACGGGCACATCCTTATAGCCATCCGGCATCCAAAAATTGGTGATACAGGGGGTGCCCAGCTGTTTTCCAAACTCCGCCCCGATTTCGCGGCAGCGCTTCCCATGCTCGATCCAAAACCGACGCGTGCCTTCCTTGGCGCTGGCCAGCGAAAAGTCGCCGTCCATGCGGGGATGGGAAAAGAAGGTGGGGTTAAAATCCAGCTGAAGGTCCTGCTCCCGGGCCCAGGCTACCCAGTTTTGAAAGTGCTCAATGGTGTACGCGTCCCGGTCTATCTTCTTACCGTTCAGCTCCGCATGGCAGGCGTGCAGGCCCACCCGCAGCTTGCCCGGAATCAGCGAAACGGCCTCTTGAATGTCGTTTCGCAGTTCCTGGGCCGTGGTGGCGCGCCCCAGATAATTGCCTGTGGTGGCAATGCCGCCGGTCAGCTCTCCGATTCCATCGAAGCCGATCAAATCATCGCCCTGCCAGCTGTGCATGGTGATGGGCACGGCATCCGCCTTTGCCATGGCGGCATCCACATCCACGCCTTGCTCGGCGTACACATCCTTTGCGTATTCGTAACCTTGCAAAATTCGTTTCTCGTTCATAGCCGTACTCCTTCGCTCCTCCGTATCACTGGGCCTTCCAGTAGACATAGCGCTTCCGCTGGGCTAACGCCTCCATGACCTCTGTGGAAATGGGCTTCGCGATGCTTGCCATGCCTTGGGCCAGCTGCTCCATGTTGTCAAACGAAGCGATGGGCACAGCAGGGAACAGCTTTTCAGCCATGATGTACTGATAGGCCAAGTCCATGTAGGTATAGCGGCCCTTCTCCACCACCTGGCGGGCATAAGCGAAGATGGCGTCGTTGGAAGGATTGCCATATACCTTGGTAACGCTGGCCGGCAGGCTTTCCCCGGCGGCCCTGCGGGCAAAATAGCCCTTGGCGATGGACATATACGCCATCACATTCATTCCGCTTTCCGCATGGTACTGGCGGGTCTCTTCATCCATCAGGATAAAGGTTTTGTCATCCAGGTTGTAAAAGTTGATGTCCGCCAGGCTCCACATCAGCTGATTGCAGGAAAATCCCTGCAGGCCATGCTCCTTGCAGTAGGCCTGCGCCTCTTTGATGCGGGGCAGCGCCCAATTGGAACACCCGTAATACCGGATTTTCCCCGCTTTGCGCAGCTCATCCAGGCATTCCATAATCTCCGCCACCGGAGTGTTCGGATCGTCTCGATGGAGAAAATACAAATCGATGTAGTCGGTGTGCAAGCATTCCAGGCTTTCCTCCACGTCCTTGACGATACAGGTTTTGTTGACGCGGGGGATTTCCATATAGCCCCAGTCGGGGTGGGAGCCCTTGGTGGACAGGATCACCTTGTGCCGGTTTTTTGTTTCTTGAAACCATTGGCCGATCACCCGCTCGCTGATGGCTTTGGGCCCGTCCCCCCAGTCTCCATAGATATGAGCGGTATCCATAAAATTTCCGCCATCTGCCAGATACTGGCTCATCTGCGCGTGGGCGTCCTGCTGGGAAAAAGAAGTTCCATAGTTCACGGTACCCAGGCAAATCGGCGCGACCGCTAAATTGGTCCCCTTAAAATGGATATAGTTCATTCGCTTCATCCTTTCCCCGGCTCACCTATACATCTCTGTGCTGCACATACTTACGATAGAGTGGCAGATAAACTTCCTGGTCCCGCACCACACAGCCGGATTGCACATGGCCAATCTGAATCAAGTCATAGCACTTATCGCAGGTGATACAGCACTTAGAGCGCACCATTTTGTTATGCTTCAAGATATCCTCGGCAAAATCTGGATAGGCAAACGCCTGGCGGCCAAAGCCCGCAAAGTCGAACCATCCGTCACGGATGCAGCCCGCCGCCACGGCAGCGCCAAAATTTTCCAGCCAGCTGAGGCCGGTGCACACAAACAGCCCGCCAGGCACAGCCGCCTTGATGCGACGGGTCATATCCAGCAGCGCGAAGGTGCCCTTGTAGGGTTCAATCACCGCGTCCTGCTCCAGCTCCGCCAAGTATCCCCGGCCCGTAGGCTGGTAGCGCGGCATCATGGTGGACAAATTGATCAGATCAACGCCCTCCGCCACCAGCATGTTGCAAAGCTTGATGACTTCCTCGGGGTCAGGCTGCATAACCCCTTCCTCCTGCTTCATGCCCCATCCGTGGGGCCAGGGGATGCAGTCATAGGCGTTCAGGCGGACACAAATGTCGATCTTGCCGCCGCAACGCTTTTTGATGCCGTGGATGATGTCCAGGGTAGCTCGGGTGCGGTTTTCAAAGCTTCCGCCGTACTTGCCAGGACGGTTGTAGGCAGCCAGCAACTCCCGCAGAATGTATTCGTGGCATATCTTTACGTCCACAGAGTCAAACCCGCATTCCACCGCCAACTCCGCCCCACGGATGAAGGCTTCCACGATCTCCTCAATTTTTTCATCCGTGGCGAAGGTGATCTTGCCGGATTGCCCGTCAATGGAATTATGATGGTCAATATAAGGGTTCTCCACCACGGCCAGGGGGGTGGAGCGCCATTGGGCGTCCGTACTGCGGCGTCCAGAATGGGTCAGCTGCAACACGTTATAGGGCCTGCGGCCATATTTTTCCACCGCCGCCGCGTTGCTCTCCTCCACCAGCCGCTTAATCTCCGGCACTGTCTCCTTCTTGATAATCATCTGCAGGGGGTTGCACCGGCCATCGTCCGCAACGGTAATGGATTCATACCAAATCAATCCCGCGCCGCCTTCTGCATACCGCTTATAGCGGCGGAAAATCAAATCGGACGGGTTGCCTTCCTTGGTACCGTCAAAGCCTTCTAGCGGCTGGATAACGATGCGGTTGGGAATCACATGGCCGTTTGCCAGCTTCACCGGCTCTCCCAGGATGGACAGATCCTCCGAAATCGGAAAATGGAGGCCGTCTGCGGCAAATACCCTCTGGAAATCGGCATTTGTCTTGAAGGAGGAAAACCGATAGGGCTTGTACACTTTTTTCACGAAATCCACTCCTGTTCCTAATTGATTGCTAAAATTAATGGGTTTGGGCCAGCGGAGGAACCGTGATCGCCACGAAAACGCAATCTTCGTCGTTCTCGTTGATGACCGCATGGACGTCGCCGGCCTCCACCATGATCGCGTCGCCTTCCCGCAAGGTATACAGCAGCTTTCCATGGGCGCTCATCTTTAGAGACCCCTTGACTATGTAAAAGTATTGATCGGAAGCCTCGTGGACCTCGTCATGACTGCCGCCGTTTTTGGGAAGCGTGGACAGCGTGATATTAGCCTTTGGGCTGCCCAGGTCGGGGTTGAACAACACTTGCGTGGACATGCCAAAATGGTCAAAAGGCATATACTTTTCACCCGTTCCCTTTTGATACACTTTCATACCGCCTTGATCCCTCCTGTTGCATCTCTTTTTCAGCCTTTTCGTGAGAATCGATCCTTCATGGCGGCAAGCTTGGTAATCGGCACAATGGATGATCTCTTATCTTTACTAAATCTTCATAAAATTTAGTTGATTTCATATACTCAATTTTATTAAATCCTACCATAGCCTTTTCCGGGAGTCAATCTCCATTTTGCACAAAAACACCATGAATTTTTCATCGTTTTCGCTGATTTTTACTAAATATGAACTAAATTAGTGACAATTTACTTGCTAATCCTCATCTTCCATAGTACAATTTAATGACTGCCTCTACAGGAACTTGTGCTCTCCCTTTTCTACCGATCCAGCGAAGAGAAGATAGGCGATGATGACATGGACGATAAGCTGAAACTGAAGGACATTGCGGACTTGGCGCAGGTTTCTCCCGCCACGATCTCCCTGGTGCTGAATAACCGCGAAGGGGTTGGCGCGGCCAAACGGCAAGCCATCCAAAAAATCCTGGCGGAAAATGGTTATAAGGTGAGCGACCGCGCAAAGCCAAAGGCTCAAAAGAGCATTTTTTTTATTAAATACAAACGGCATTCCATGTTGGTGGATGGGAATCCCGGCTTTGTAAACGCCATTATCGACGCGGTGGAAAAGGAATGCCGCCGGCAGGGATACAATCTGGTCATGACCGCCTGCGGGGAAGGCCAGCTCAAAAATATCCCCACGCTGGCGCAGCAGAATTCCACTAGCGGGATGCTGATGCTGGGCACGGAACTGAACGACGAGGACGCGGACATCCTCACCCAGATCTCGGTACCCCTTGTGGTGATCGATAATTACCTGCCCATGCTGGACTGCAACTGCATCACCATGAACAACGAAGAAGCCATTTTTCATTCGGTGTCCTATTTAGTGAGCCAGGGACACCGCAACATCGGCTTTATTGCGAACCGGATGCCCTCCAACAACTGCGCGGCGCGGCGGAAGGCCTTCGAATATACGGTGAAACAGTTGGGGCTTACGGCGGACCCACCCCTCATCTACGAGGTCCACCCCACGCCGGACGGCGCGTATCAATCGATATGCGACCTGCTGAAGCAGGGAACCCAGTTCCCCACGGCGCTGGTGGCCAACAACGATAGTATTGCCCTCGGCGCCATGAAAGCCTTCAAGGAGTTCGACATAAAGGTTCCGGAGGATCTCTCCATCATCGGCTTTGACGGCATCCCCTTTTCCAGCCTTTCAGATCCGCCTCTGACCACCATGGAAGTCTTCTGCGTAGAAATGGGCATTTGGGCCGTCCGCATTTTATGTGACCGGATTCGCTATCCCTTTTCTTCTGTTACCAAGATGCAAATCGGCACAAAATTGTTGGAACGTTGCAGTGTGGCCCCTATCGCGCAGATGCGCCCCACCAAGGATGGATAGCATGGCTCCTGCGAGATGCGTCTCCAGGAACTGTTCGTACCATGTTGATGGCAAACTGCAACAGCTTTTCATTGATCAGTCCCGTGGTGTTGAGCACGCCTACGGGCTTCATTCCATAGCCTAGAGCAAATTCCAAAAACATAGCCCAGTCTTTGTGGCTACGTTTTTGGAATTTGCTCTAATTGTAAAAACCGAGCTTTGCGCCAAAGCCTTACAGGACCGTGCTTTCGTGCCCATTTTTTTTGCGCCCCCGCACCCAGCCGCGAGCCCTGCGACAAAAATCGACTGTGCAATCGTATGCGCATCGGTCCCTGTCTTGCTATTTTTCCTTTTGGATGTATAATGGCATTACAATCCAACCATTTTTGATCCGTCTTGATCTACTCTACAGAGGTGACCTATGAAAATTTTACGAATGCTCCGCGCATTACCCATTATCTTCGTCGTTATTGCCCTGGCCAGCGTTGCGTTTATGTTGGCGATGTATACGGAACTGGACAATGTGCAGCGGAACCGCGCCGAATCCAAGCAGCTTGGCATTGACCTGCAGGGGGCTTCCGATTTTCTCACAAACCAGGCAAAATCCTATTCCGTCACAGGGGAAAAGGCTTATTTCTCCGCCTACGAAAAGGAAATCCGCATCACCAAGACCCGGGAAAAAGCTGTTGAGAAATTAAAGCAACTGGGCGCGCCCCAGACGGAGCTGGATCTGCTTTCCGAAGCCAAGCAGCTATCGGATGACCTTTCGGTGCTGGAATACCAGGCCTTTGATTTGGTGGAGGCCAACGACAGGGCCAAGGCGCAGGAAATCATCTTTGGGGAAGATTACTTCCTGTATAAATCCGAGATCTCCCAAAAGCTGGAAGAGTTTCAAGCGATCATGAATTCGCGGTGCGACAGGCAGTATGCCGCTGCGGGCACCGGTCTGGTCATCGCCATTGCCACCACCATTCTCATGGTTCTCGTGATCATTTTGCTTGTGGTATGGAGCTTTCGGTTGCTGGGTAAAAAAGTCAAAAACATCAAGGAAATGAGCGATATTGCCGAGCGCCTCTCCATGGGGGATTTCCATGTGGACACCACCCGCTATATTTCGGATGACGAGTTTGGCCTGCTGGCAGGCAGCTTTATGAAGATGATCAACAGCATCAACAACATCACGAATGAGATCGTCAGCATCTCCAATGCCGCCATGGAGGGCGATTTTAAGAAGCGCGCACAGACAGCGCATTTCCACGGCGAGTTTGCCGGCGTGCTCACCCGCATGAACCAAATGCTGGAAATCCTCGTGTCTGAAGAAGAGAAGGTCAGCAATCTGAAAAACCAGTTCCTGGTGAACATGAGCCATGAAATCCGCACGCCCATGAATGCGGTCATTGGTCTGTCCGAATTGGCGCTGAAAAAGCCCCAGTCCGAAGAGAATTACGATACCTATAAAAAGATCAACACCTCCTCCAAAAACCTGCTGACCATTATCAACGACATCCTGGATTTTTCAAAAATCGCGGCGGAAAAGCTGGACATTGTGGAGGATGATTTCTTCCTGGAAGATATTGTCTCCAACGCGTTTATGATGGCGGCCGAGCGGGTCGAAAACAAGCCCATCGAAATGTTGCTGAGCGTCAGCCCGGAGGTGCCCTATGCGCTGAACGGGGACAAGACCAGGGTTTGGCAAGTGCTGAAAAATGTATTGGACAATTCGGCCAAGTATACGGAGCAGGGCAAGATCATCCTGTCCATCAGCATCCAAAAATACTTGCAAACGGAGGCTGGGCCAAAGGTCCTGCTCCGCTTTGAGATCCAGGATACCGGGCTTGGCATGACGCCGGAACAGGTGGAAAACCTCTTTGTGCCCTTCCAGCAGTTCCATGCCAAGGGCGGCCCCCGCAACACGGGTACAGG
Source organism: Eubacteriales bacterium (assembly GCA_031549415.1). Taxonomy (GTDB): domain Bacteria; phylum Bacillota; class Clostridia; order Christensenellales; family Aristaeellaceae; genus Limiplasma. Next base: position 44,880 of record JAVBPU010000015.1, read on the forward strand.
GCTTGGCATGTCCATCACCAAGCAATTGATTGAGCTGATGGGGGGCCAGCTGCACATTACAAGCCAGGTCCAAGTGGGAACCACCACCACCATTGACCTGCCTTTTGCGGTCACCGATGCCAACCAAACCCTGGAATCCATCCTTCGGGAAAGCAACATTCATGCCAGCAACGTTCTGTTGGTGGACGACGATGAAAACGCGCTGGCCATTATGTCGGGGTTGATTCACAAGCTGAATGTGACGCCGGTATGCGCCAAAAACAGCCAGGAGGCCTTCCAAAGCGTATATGACATGGAGGCCAAGGGGCAGCATTTTGATATCATTTTGCTGGACTACCACCTTGGTTCCGAAAATGGCCTAGAGCTTGGCTCCAAGCTCAAAAGCCGGGATGCGGAGCAGCGGCTGCTGATGGTTTCCGCCTATGCCAAGAATCTGATCAATGTGGACATCCGGCAAGCGGGCTTTACAGACATCATTGAAAAACCTTTCATTCCCACCCAGTTCATCAAGCGCTTGTGTGATACCATCTCCAGCGCCAAACCCCCGTCCGAACAGAAATATGACCAATTCCCCAGCGCCAGCGTTCTGGTTTGCGAAGACAACGAAATCAACCAGGACGTGATTCGCGGCGTGCTGAACCTGTTTGGCATCAAGCCTAAAATTGCTAACAACGGCAAAGAAGCCATCGAGATTCTGGAAGGCGGGCATTTTGACCTAGTGCTGATGGATGTGATCATGCCGGTGATGGACGGCTGCGAAGCCACCGCCGTCATTCGTTCCAGCAAAAAGCTGTACCGGGACATTCCCATCCTTGCCATGACCGCCAATGTGATGAAGGAAGAAATTGACAAATGCTTTGCGGCGGGGATGAACGGGCATATTGGCAAACCCTTGTCCATCGAGGAGACCCACAAATCCATTGCCAAGTATCTGCGCTATTTTGAAAGCGGCCAGGCCACAGGCGCAAAGCCCGCCCCAAAAGAGCCGCCGCAGTATCCGGAGCATTTGCCAGGCATGGACCTGCGAAGTGGTATTGAGCGGTTTGCGGGCAACAAAGAGGCGTATTTCAGATCGCTGGTGAAGTTTGCGGACGGCATGCAGACCTACATCAAACCCTATGCCTATTTCCAGGAGGAGCAAACCCGGGAAGAAAGCTTGCGCTTGCTCCATACGCTCAAGGGGGTGGCTGCTAACCTTTCCATTCAGGAGTTGGCGCAAACCGTTGCCAACCTGGAGTTGGCGCACCGCAACGGGGCCTTTACCCAGGATGCCTATCAAACCTTGCTGAACCTGTTGGAAGAAACGAAACAAACCATTGAAACCATCCAGCCTGCTTTATAAAGAACAAAGAAAGAGGCTGTAGCGCCAAAGCAAGGCATCATACTATGATCCACTCAAAAACGCGGCAACTTTGCGGCCTTTTTGCCTGCCGCCTGCGTTGCCGTCGCTCACCGTAGCTGCTGGCTACGCCTCGCTCCTGCTCCTTGTCGGCAAACAAAAATCCTCACAAATTTTGTCGCGTTTTGAATGGATAATAGTATTACAGCCTTTTCCCTGTATAGTGCGGTCGTTACCGCCTTCTCCACAGCTTGCCAATGCCAATCAGCCCGAAGATCCAACCCAAGGGACCGCAGCCGCAGCCCATGGTTTTGCGGGCCCGGCGGGCAGGGTCGCTCTGGCTGAAAACAATGCCGATGAGGACGATGAGCAGCACCCAGCCCGCCGGGCTGAGCCCTCCCTGCTCCCGCTCCCGTTGCTCATGGTAATCCACATAGCCCATGGCGCTGTCGTCAAAACCCTCCTGGATGCTGTTCCACAGGGAGGACACAAAGGACTGCCGGGTCCCCGCCGGGGCAGGGGTGGCCTGGGTGGCCCCATAGGCGGAAAACAGCCCGTTCAAATTCATGTCCGCGGAATACAGCCGCCCCAGGGTCTGCCCAAAGGCTACAAAAAACTGGCTAAAGGCCTGCTCGTACTGCTGCTTTTTGAACAGCTCTCCAAAGCCGGACGTGCTCAGCAGGAGCTGCGCGTTGTTGTCGCTCCAAGTCTTTTTCAACTGCGTCCCGGAAGCGCTGGCGTATTGGTCCTCCCCCACCGCCCCCAGCAGCAGAAAATCATTCTCCCCCAGGTCCCAGCGGGCAAACAGCTCCTGGGCATAGGTTTGCGCGTCCAGCCCGTCCAGAAAATGCACCACCGCCACCTGGACCTTCACCCCGGTACGGGACAAGGCCACGGTCTGGAATTCCGCAATGTTCGCCACCAGGCTTTCAGGCAGCACGCTGGCATCATCCGTCACCGCGCCCCGGTCTGCGGGAAAGCGGGCCTGGCCCAGGGCGGCGGCAGGCGTCAGCAGTACCAGCACCATCATCATGGCCCAAAGGGCCTTTCCAAGCTTCGTCTTCATTGTCTCTCCTCCGGCGTACGCCTTCCCTTACTGGTATAGCACGCAGGGCTGCACGCCCAAAATCCTGGCTAAGGCCCCGCCGGTTTGGGTGGACAGCTGGGCGTTGAAATCTCCGGCAGCCTTGTTGTAGGTGGCAATCACCGGGCTGGTTTCCAGCTGCTGTAAGTCCGCCGTCAGCATGTCCAGATAGGCCTGGTCCCGGCTGCTGGCCATGAAGCTTTGGGACTGCCGCAGCTTCCCGGCCACCAGCGCCACCGCCGCCTTTAGCTTGGCATCCTCCTGCTTTTTCACGGACAGGTCCGCTTTGCTGTCCCGCAGGTTCTTGGCGGCGGTTTCCAGGGCCAGCAGGTCCGTGTCGGTGGCAGACAGATGCCGGCCGGCCACCACGCACAGGTTCAGCCCGTCCGCGCCCCGAAAGCTAAGCACGTCCATCAGGCCACTTTCCCCGGACAGCAAGGCGTTTACCTGCTTGCGGTCGTCATTAAAGCCGCTGACCGTGCCAAAAATAAGGCCAAAGAGAACCAGAGCGAGTGAGATAAGAACACACACGCCGATGGAAAGTTTCGGTTTCATTGGTTGATATCCTTTCCCGTTTGAAAACGGAATGGTGCTAGAAGAGGCTTCCCCTCTTACAATCAGTGTTTCAGCTCCAACAGCTTCTTTTTCAGCTCGTCTTCCATCACGATGAGGGTCTTTTCCGCCTCAATGCGCTTGGCCCGGCCTTCGTCCTGGATGCGCATCACTTCGTTGATGGTGTCGATGAGGCTTTGGTTGGTCTGGGTCAGGGTTTGCAGGTCGATGATGCCCCGCTCGGCCTCCTGGGCCGTCTGAATGGTGCCCATCTTCAGCTTTTCCGCGTTCTTGGTGAGCAGCTGGTTGGTCATATCCGTCACGGCCTTTTGGGCGGCCAGGGCGTCCTGGCTGTGTTGCAGGCCCAGCGCCAGCACGATTTGGCTCTTCCACAGGGGCAGGGTATTGGACAGCGTGCTTTGGATCCGCTCCACCAGCAGGCTGTCGTTGTTTTGCAGCAAACGAATCTGCGGGGCCATTTGCAGCGCCACCTGGCGGGTCAGCTTCAGGTCGTGCAGCTTCTTTTCAAACCGGTCACAGGCCGAGGCCATGTCGTTGGCGCGCTGGGCGTCCATGGCATCGCCGGAAGCGGCCGCCTTGTCCTTTAGCTGCTGCAACGCGTTGGCGCGCACTTGGGCCAGCTTTTGTTCCCCGGCCACGATATACATGGTCAGTTCCTTAAAATACTGGGTGTTCATATCATATAGGTGGTTAAAGAGGCTGACGTCTTTCAGCAGCTGCACCTGGTAGTTTTCCAGGGAGGTAGAAATGGCGTCCACGTTCACTTCCACTTTGTCAAAGCGGGTTTTTAGATCGCTGACGGCCTTCTTGGCGTTCCAAAACAGCTTGCCCAGGCCTTTGGGCTCTTCGGCGGCATCGCCAAAGCCCTTGATCTCGTTTACCAGCTTCACCAGCATGTCGCCCACCTCGCCGGTTTGGTCCGTGCGCACGGTGGCCAGGGCGGTGTCGCTAAAATCGGAAATCTTCTTTTGGGCTTCCGCGCCAAAGAGCAACACATGGTCCGGGTTGGCAATGTCAATTTGGTCCACAAAGCTTTGGATATTTCGCTTGTCCTCTTCGGTGAGCATGGAGGTATCCATATCCTTCAAGGTGGTTTCCACCGCCTTGGGGGCCGCGTGTTCGCCCAAGCTTTGCACCGCCTCATCCAGAATGGCCTTGTCCTTGGCCATGGAGGCGGTATCCAGCGTCAGCACCGGGGCCGCCGCGGTGGCAGCCGCTGCCGCTACGGGGACCACGGGGGCTACGGGAGTAGGTGCCGTGGTCCCCTGGGTGTTTTCCACTGGCGATATGCCCTGGTTGTTTTCCGTCATGGTGGGAATCCTCCTTGTTGTTTTACATCTTTTGTATTGAGTAAAGAAATATCTCTTTCTGCTGCTTATGGCTGGCGCTTTTCCGGGGCCTGGGCCATGGCCTGGCCGCCCTGGGCGTAAAAGCTGGGCTTTTCCAGCGTTGGGGCCTGGGGTGCGGCTGCCTGCTGGGCTGCGCTTTGCGCGGCCTGGGCCTTCTGCTGCGCCGCCGCGTCTACCTGCCGGTCAATTTGCGCCGCCTGCCTGGCCTGCTGGGCTGCCCTGTCCAGGGCGCTTTCCGTGAGGCCATCCCGCTTGAGCATCTGCTCCAGCACATCAATGTCCGTGGTAATGTCCAGCACATCGTCCCGGTACAGGTTATCCAGCATTTTCTGGCAGCCTTTCAGCACCACGCCCAGCGCGTCGTCAATGCGCCTTCTGGCGGCGGCGGTATCCTCGCCCGCCTGGTTACGCTCCCCCAGCATGCGGTATCCCTTCACCATTTTCAGCGTGGTGGGCAGGTAGTAGTCCATAAATTTGCGAATTTGGGGCGCTTTCGCGGGCTTTTCGTACACGGCGCGAAACACCTGGCTGCACAGGTATTCCAGCTGGTTCAGCTTGCTGGTCAGCGCGCCGTCGGGAAGGTTTTTGTTCTCCTCCCGGATTTGGGTGATCATTTCCCTTCCCCGCTGGAGCAGCGCGTCCACTTCCGGGTTCCCCGTGTCCGCCGCCATATTTTTGAGGCTATCCGGCTCTTTGTTTTTCACCGTCAAATCCAGCCCCTGGCCCATCACCCGGACGATGGCGCCGCAAAGCCCGCTTAGCGCAAAAGCCAGGATATACCCGCCAACGCTGTGGGGATGAAAAACGGACGAGTACAGCGCAAAAACCACGCCAAAAGCAATGATGCCCGCGCCCAAGCCCTTGGTTTTTTTCGGCTTTTTGCTGGTGCTGTTCATTTGGCCCTTCGCTCCTTTTCGGCGATGAGGATAGCGCGGTATAGCCCTCATCGCTTGAAACCAATTATACCATAGTTATGCCCCAGTGAAAAGAATAATTGACTCATGGGCGTTTAGGCGGTGGTGAAAGTTTTATGAGAATTTGGTGAGGGAGATTGTGTAAGCAGGCGGGGAAACCCTGTTTTTGATCCTTTTTGACCGGGCAGTGCCCGGTCAAGGACGGGTCCAGGGCATCGCCCTGGCGGGGTCGCCAGGGGCAGCGCCCCTGGCCCGCGCTCGCCCCGTCCTTTCCCCCTACCCCTCCTCCACCCAGCCCCGGGCCCGTTCCACGGCCCGGTGCCAGCCATGCAGGGCCAGGTCGCGGCTCCGGGAATCCATTTTGGGCGCAAAGGTCAGGTCCGGCTTCACCATGGAGGCGGCCTCCTCCTTGCTGGCAAAAAGGCCCACCCCCAGGCCGGCCAGCAGCGCGGCCCCCAGGGCGGTGGTTTCCAGCACCACAGGGCGCACCACGGGAATGCCCAGGATGTCCGCCTGAAACTGCATCATAAAGCCGTTGGCACTGGCCCCGCCGTCCACCTGCATGTGGCCGGGGGCGTGGCCGCAGTCGGCGGCCATGGCGGCGTACAGGTCGTAGCTTTGGTAGCAAATGGCCTCCAGGGCGGCCCGCACGATGTGGGCGCGGTTCGTGCCCCGGGTCATGCCCAGGATGGCGCCCCGGCTGTACATATCCCAGTAAGGCGCGCCCAGGCCCGTAAAGGCGGGCACCAGGAACACCCCCGCCGTGTCGGGAACGCTGGCTGCCAGTTGCTCGCTTTGGGCGGCGGTGGTGAGCAGGCCCATCTCGTCCCTAAGCCACTGGATGGCGGCCCCGCCCATGAACACGCTGCCCTCCAGGGCGAAGGTGGGGGTTCCACGAAGCCGCCAGGCCATGGTGGTGAGCAGGCCGTTCTGGCTTTTCACCGGGGTATCCCCGGTGTTCATCAGCATAAAGCAACCGGTGCCGTAGGTGTTTTTCACCATGCCGGGCTGAAAGCAGGCCTGTCCGAACAGGGAGGCGTGCTGGTCCCCCGCCAGGGCCGCCACGGGAATGGGCCGGCCCAGAATTTCGGGCCGAAGGGTGCCGATGACCCCGGCGGTGTCCACCACTTGGGGCAGCACCTGCCGGGGAATGTTCAAAAGCGACAGCAGCTCGTCGTCCCAGCGCTGGTCCCGCAAATGGAATAGCATGGTGCGGCTGGCGTTGGTGGCGTCGGTCACATGGGGCCGGCCCTCCACCAGGTGCCAGGCCAGAAAGGTGTCCACCGTGCCAAAGCATAATTCCCCCCGGGCCGCCCGGTCGTGCAGGTTCAGGGTGTCTAGCAGGTAGCTCAGCTTGGTACCGCTGAAATAAGCGTCCGGCACCAGGCCTGTTTTTTCTCGAATCAGGTCCCCGTGGCCCGCGTCTTTCAGGCGCTGCACATAGGGGGCCGTGCGGCGGCATTGCCACACGATGGCGTTGTGCACGCAGCGGCCCGTGTCCTTTTCCCACAGCAGGGTGGTTTCCCGCTGGTTGGTGATGCCGATGGCGGCAATGTTCCGCGTGTCTACACCGCTGGTTTGAACAGCGGTTTGCAGGGCCGTGATCTGGGTCTGCAAAATGTCCTCCGGGTCGTGCTCCACCCAGCCGGGTTGCGGATAGTGCTGCTTGAACTCGATGGCGTGGGACGCCAGAATGCGGCCGGTCTCGTCAAACACGATGGCCCGGCTGGAGGTGGTACCCTGATCCAGTGCTACCAAAACCCGCTTGTCCATTTTGCCCCTCCTTACCCAAACAGAGCGTCTTTCCGCCCTGCCATTTCCTGTACTCGCTCTGTGTATACCGCCACGTTGCTCACGTTGGGGGCCCGCTCAATGCGCAGCTCCCGGTCCGGAAACACCCGCTTGGAGATGGCCCCGGCCCCGCAGGCCAGAATGGAGGTGGTTTCCTCCATGATGTCCACATTGTAAAGGCAGGCGGCCCCGGGCACGGCGTAGCCCACGTTTTGCTGCTGCCCGGCCATGTACTTTTGCCGGTAAAGGTAGTATGGCTCCATGCCCATGGCCTGGGCGGCGGCCTCGCCGCTTTTGACCATGGCCTGGGCCGCGTCGCCGTCGGGCAGGGGGGCCCTTTCCAGGTTCAGGCGGCTGGACCGCTTGATGGCCAGGGTATGCACGGTAAGGCTGTCCGGCCCAAGGCGTAGGATTTCCGCCATGGTGCGGTCAAAATCCTGGGCGGTTTCGCCGGGCAGGCCCGCAATCACATCCATGTTGATGCTGAACCCGCCCATGGCCCGGGCCATGTGAAAGGCTTCCGCCGTCTGGGCCGCCGTGTGGTCCCGGCCGATGAGGGCCAGTGTTTTGTCGTTCATGGTTTGGGGGTTGACGCTGATGCGGGTGATGCCGTGATCCCGCAGGCTTTGCAGCTTCCCCCGGGTGATGGTGTCCGGGCGGCCCGCCTCCACGGTAAACTCGTAAGGGGTGGGAAACAAGGCCCGGGTTTTTTGAAGCAGGCGGTCAAAGTCCTTTTCTCCCAAGGCCGTGGGGGTGCCGCCGCCAATGTAGACCGCCCGCAGCCGAAGGCCCGCCGTCTCCATCCGCCGGGCCGTGGCCTCCATTTCGAAAAACAGGGCCGCCAGATAGGCCTCCGTCGCTTCCGGCCCGCCCATGGCCTCCCCTGGAAAGGAACAGTAGGCGCAGCGGGTGCGGCAAAAGGGAATGGACAGGTACACGTCCGCCTCATGAAGGGCCGGGGCGGGCAAAGTTTGCTGCTGCAACACAATGCGCCGCAGCAGGTCCGCCTTTTCGGGCAGCAGGTCAAACTCCTGGCACAGGGCCTTTGCGCCCTGCTCCGGGGTCATGCCCCTGTCCATGTTTTCGTACAAAAGCCGGGTGGGCCGGATGCCTGTCAGCGACCCCCAGGGCGGCTGCTTTCCTGTCAGCGCCTTCAAAAGATCGTACAGGGTCAGCTTGCACAGCCGCTTTTTCAGCCGCTTGTAAACAATGGCCCGGCGGTCCTCCTCCAGCCCTTCTGGAACCGGCGTCTCCCGCCGGTGGGTTTGCCCCCGAAAGGCAAAGGCGCATTGCCAAAGGCCGCCGTCCGCCCCCTGGGCAAAGGTATGCTCCAGCGGCTCAAAGCCCTCCGGCACGCCGCCCTCCGCGTTTACCGCAAACTTTTCCACAGGAAAGAACAGCTTCAGCACATCGCAAAGCTCGTTGGCAAAGCCAGGCAGGGGAGTTGCCAGCGCCACCCGGGCGCTCACAGGGCCGTCTCCCGCTTCTGCCCCGCCTTGGCAAAGGGGCCGTGGCCGGGGTAGGCGGTCATGGGGGGCAACACAAACAAAAGCCTGCGCAGGGATTTTTTCATGTCCCCGAAGTTTCCGTCGGCGATGTCCGTTCGGCCATAGCCGCCGTCAAACAGGGTGTCGCCGCACAGCAGGCCCTCGCCTTCCGGCAGCAAAAAGCAGCAGCTTCCCCGGCTGTGCCCGGGGGTGTGCAAAACGGTGACGGAAAGCCCGGCCAGGGACAGGCGCTGGCCCTCCTCCAGGGGCAGGGGCTTGGTTTCCACCGTCATGGGGCTTGCGAACAGGGCGCTGCCGTTTGCTTCCGGGTCGGTCAGCTTGGGGACGTCCTCGGCGTGCACATACAGCGGAATGCCGTAGTGGGCGCAAATTTCGTCCGCCGCGCCCATATGGTCGTAATGGCCGTGGGTCAAAAGCGCCGCCACGGGCCTGAAATCGCCGACCGCTTCCATAATTTTCTCCGCCTCCCCGCCGGGGTCCACCAGGAAAAGCTCCTTCGCGGAAGGGTTCTTCACCAAAAAGCAGTTGGTTTCAAAGGCCCTGCCCACGGGCAGGCATTGGATTTGAAAAGAGGGCATGCATCTTCTCCTTGTTTGGTTGTTTTGCCGTTTCAATTCTTTGTTAAAACAGCTTCCTGGAATCCAGCAAAAGGGTCACCGGGCCGTCGTTGACAAGGCTCACGGCCATGTCCGCGCCAAAAACCCCGGTTTCCACGGCAATGCCCATGCCCCGCCAATGCGCCACGATACGCTCGTACAGTGGCACGGCGGTTTCCGGCCTGGCGGCGGTGATGAAGCTGGGCCGCCTCCCGCCCCGGGCGTCGCCCAGCAATGTAAACTGGCTGACCGCCAAAATCGCCCCGCCAACGTCCGTCAGCGAACGGTTCATTTTTCCTTCCCCGTCCTCAAACACGCGAAGGTTTGGCACCTTGTCGGCCATGTATTGCAAATCCTTGTCCGTGTCGCCCTCTTCCACGCCCAGCAGCACCATCAGCCCCGGGCCGATGGCCCCGACGGGTTGTCCCTCCACGGTTACCGAAGCCTGACTTACCCTTTGCACGACCGCACGCATCACACTTCTGTTGATTTCTTTGTATTTTTTTCCCCGCGCACAGCGCGGGTGGATGGGTCAAGGGCGTCGCCCTTGTGGGGTGTGGGGCAACGCCCC
>JAVBPU010000008.1:0-94423 GCA_031549415.1 Eubacteriales bacterium
GAATTGCCCTTCCATCAAACCATAAGCGCGACGCGCTTTTTGCTTTTCACGAAGCTGCAAACCGTACTCGCTCACCTTACGCTGCCGCGCCTGGCCATGCTGGCCGGGAGGCGTGGGACGGCGAACCACCGCGCACTTGGACGAGAAGCATTTTTCACCCTTCAAAAAGAGCTTGGTGCCCTCGTGGCGGCACATACGGCATACGGAATCGGTATATCTTGCCATAGGGATTGTACCTCCTCGAATTTGCTTACACTCTTCTACGCGTGGGCGGACGGCATCCGTTGTGCGGAATGGGTGTAACGTCTTTGATCATATTGACTTCCAGGCCGGCCGCCTGCAGGCTGCGGATGGCGGCCTCACGTCCGGAACCGGGACCCTTGACGAAAACCTCAACGCTTTTGAGGCCAAATTCCATGGCGGCCTTGGCGGCGGTTTCAGCGGCCATCTGGGCGGCAAAGGGCGTGGACTTTTTGCTGCCGCGGAAGCCCAACCCACCGGCGCTGGCCCAGGAAAGGGCGTTGCCATTGGTGTCCGTCAGGGTGACGATGGTGTTGTTAAAGGAAGAACGGATATGCGCGGCGCCACGTTCCACAAGCTTTTTCTCGCGGCGTTTACGCGTAACCTTCTTTAACTTTTGCTTGGGTGCCATTCTTTCATTCCCTCCTGCTACAGGTTACTTAGCGGCCTTTTTCTTGCCTGCGATGGTGCGCTTGGGGCCCTTGCGGGTCCGCGCGTTGGTCTTGGTGTTTTGTCCGCGAACAGGCAGGCCCCGGCGATGACGTACGCCGCGATAGCTGCCGATTTCCACCAGGCGCTTGATGTTCAGCGAGACTTCCCGGCGCAGGTCGCCCTCCACCTTCACGTGGTGCTCAATGTACTCACGAAGCTTGCTGATCTCTTGTTCTGTCAGATCCTTTACGCGGGTGTCCGGGCTGATTCCGGTCTCTTTGATGATCTTCTGCGAAGTCGCCAAGCCGATCCCAAAAATGTATGTAAGCCCGACTTCCAACCGCTTTTCCCGGGGCAGGTCCACACCTGCAATACGTGCCATAGTTGGTTCCACCTCCTGAAATTTTCACCTGTGCCCGCTAGGGCCAAGGGCCTCTTGAAGTTGGCTTTGTCCGCGTAGAGAGAGCGCAGCAAAACCCAAGACCCCGCACGGCATGGAGAAATGCCGCGCTTTGTCAATGTTGTTAGCCCTTTTTCGGCCCATGGTCACACCCGGAAATCCGCGCATGCAGCCGCCCATGGCTCCGTATGGCCTAACTTTTGAAGTATAGCATACTTTTTTGCTTTGAACAAGAATTTTTTATAGGAGAATGGCCCGATTGGCAGAAAATTTTTTCAAAATTGTGGAAAGGCTTGCACAAGTGTCTATATATTGTGGGCGCACTGAAAAGCCTGCCCCTTGTTCACTTTCCAGGGGTGCTCTCTTTCAGTTTCTCCAGCAGGTCTTGAAAGGGGTCCCCCTGGGCCTGATCCGGGTCCGCACCATCCTCCGGCGCCAACAGAGTGAGCTGGCTGCCCGTGAACCCCTGCTGCATTTCTGGCTCCGCGCCGCCAGCGGACACAAACAAGTCATAGAGATGCAAAATGTTCTCTTTCATTTTGGGACTCATCACAAAATCCACGTCATAGGCATTGCCCACCAGCTTCACCTTGATTTCTTCACTCTTATGCTGCTTCAAGGCGTCCATCACGTAGAAGGATTTAGAATCAAAGCAAAGGAGCAGGCTTTCCGAAATATCGCCTTTCTCCGTCTCTTCCCGGGTGTGTTCGGTTTCTAAAAAGGCATAGGTGGCGCCGTCAATGGTGATCTGAATCTCGTCCAGAAAGGCCCATTCCTTCGCGTAAAAGGCAGTCCAAATCCGGAAGGCTGGCGTGTCTTTCCCCTCCCGCAGCACCAAAATGTCCGGCTCAAAGAAGCAATAGTAGTTCTCCGAAAGCCCCGGATCAAACATGAACGGCTTGATGGACCGGAAGGAAATGAACACATCGTTTTCGTCGTCCGCCTTCACTTTCAGGTCTAGGTCGGACTGAAAGGGATAGAGCAAAAATTCTTCGGAGATCACCATCGGCTCTTCCGTAGGAACTGCCGTAGGAGCGCTTTCTGCCAGTGCCGCCGTGCCCATCCCTGCCAACAGGATGCAGACCATCCAGATTCCCAAGAAACGTTTCATGGCATTCCCTCCGACCCTTTTTCGTTCCTTTTCTTGCATTATACTACGCGGCGCGCCTTCTGTCACGTAACAAAAAAGGGAGCCGGGGCAAAACCCCATCTCTCCCTATTTTATGCAAAAAAGCGACGGCTCCGCCGTCCCTTTTTTGATGCGCCAGCAGAGCTTAGCCCTGCTTTTGCTTGTGCTTCGGGTTTTCACAGATGATCATCACGCGCCCTTTGCGACGGATGATCTTGCACTTCTCACAAATCGGCTTGACCGAGGGACGAACTTTCATGCGGTTTACCTCCTTTTGCGCGGATGAACGACATCCAAAATCGTAAGCGGCCTTAGCCCTTGCTGCGCCACGTAATGCGGCCCCGCGTCAGGTCATAAGGCGACATCTCGATGGTGACTCTATCGCCGGGATAAATGCGAATGAAGTTCATGCGCATTTTTCCCGAAATATGTGCCATGATCCGGTGCCCGCCGGGGAGCTCCACCTGGAACATTGCGTTGGGAAGCGCCTCGATGACCGTGCCTTCCATTTCAATGACATCACTCTTTGACAAGTGCGCATTCCTCCTTCTTCTGGCTGGGGGAACTGTTCCCCGCCGTCTTTCCTTCTTCTTGTTCCATTGCCAGCGCAATGGCTTTTCGGACCTCGCTATCCATCAGGGGCTTCTTTTCCGCCAGCGCCTGCCCAATGGCTTCCGCCACAAAGGGCTTCGCGCGCAGGTGCATCGTCTGTTTCTTCTTGGGCTTTTCCAGCTTGCGCAGCCGTCCATCGGCCACCAGCGCGTATCTCTCATCCAGCAGGCCCACCACCAGCATCCAACGGCCCTTGTCATGGCCTTGCTTGGACACGGCCACGCGGCCCAGAACAAATGGCAGCCCTTTCATTTATGCTTCCTCCATCAGGACGAAGCCCGGATAGGTCAGCAACTCTGGAAGCCCCTTTTCATTCACCGCAATGGTGTGTTCATAGTGGGAGCACAGGCTGCCATCCCGGGTGACGATGGTCCAGCCGTCCTCCAGCTCGGCCACATGATAATCCCCCAGGGTGATCATGGGCTCAATGGCCAGCGTCATGCCCTGGCGAAGCTTCACGCCGTGGCCTGGCTTGCCAAAATTGGGCACGCTGGGTTCTTCGTGCATGTTCCGGCCGATGCCGTGGCCGGTGAGATCCCGCACCACGCCGTAGCCAAAGCTTTCCGCATGGGCTTGCACCGCATTGCCGATATCTCCCAGGTGGTTGCCGCTGACCGCTTGGCGAATGCCCTGAAAGAAGCATTCTTCCGTCACGTCAATGAGCTTCTGCTGCTCCGGGGTGATCTGCCCCACGCCCACCGTAAAGGCGCTGTCCGCCTGCCAGCCCTCCAGCACCAACCCGCAGTCGATGGAAAGCACATCCCCTTCTTTGAGAAAGATGCTTTCCGAGGGAATGCCGTGGACCACCTGGTCGTTGAGGGAGGTGCACAGGCTGGCCGGGTACCCCTGGTAGTCCAAAAAGGACGGGACGGCCTTGTGCTTGCGGATCAACTGCTCCGCATAGACGTCCAACGCGGCGGTGCTGACCCCCGGCTTGACGGCTTCCTTCAAGCGGCATAGCACTTCAAACAGCACCGCGCCCGCTTTGCGCATGGCCTCTAATTGCTGCGCGTTTTTAACGTAAATCATTCAGCCGCCTCAAGGGTTTGCAAAATCTCGGCGCTGATTTCTTCCATGCCCTGGGCCCCGTTGATGTTCCGCAGGATGCCCTCCCCTTGGTAATAGGCGATGAGCGGCGCGGTCTTTTGATGGTACACCGTCAACCGGCTGAGCACGGTCTCGGCCTTGTCATCGTCCCGTTGCAGGAGCGCGGTGCCGTCCGCCTTGCAGGTGGTGGCGCCCTCCAGCAGGTCCACGTGATAGGGCGCGCCGCACTGGGGGCAGACCCGCCGTCCGGACAGGCGCTTCACCAGCGCGTCATCGTCCACTTGCAGGTTGATGACCGCGTCCATATGGGCGATGCCTTGGAGTGCCTTGGCCTGTTCCACCGTCCGGGGGAACCCGTCCAGGATGTATCCCTTCCGGCAATCCGGCTGGGCAACCCGCTCCTTCACCAGAGCGATCACCACTTCATCCGGCACCAGTTGGCCCGCGTCCATAAATGCTTTGGCTTTGAGGCCGGTTTCCGTTTGGGCCGCGATGGCCGCGCGAAGCATGTCACCGGTAGAGATCTGCGGAATGCCTAGCTTTGCACAAACAACCTGCGCTTGGGTGCCTTTGCCTGCGCCGGGAGGTCCCAAAAAGATTATGTTCACGGATTTGCCTCCTTCATCAGGATCCCCTGAAGTCCTTGCGGCATGAAAGGGCAGGCCAAGGCCCATTCCCCATCAATCCATTATAGCACAACTTGCGCCTTTGTGCGAAGGGGTTCTTTGATGCGTATCTGCATAAGCCCAAAGAAACCCCCAAAGCGCAGGGAATCGAAATTCCCCGGCGCTTTGAGGCGCTCCCGTCAGGAGATCTTATCGTAGTTCCGGCTGACCAACAGGTCGTCCAAGGTGCGCTTGGTTTCCAGCACAACGCTGACGGCGATCAGCAAGCTGCTGGCGGCGAAGGGCAGTTGGATGTTGAAACCCGTTGCCAGCAAGGTGGGCACGGTGGCCAACACCGCCAGGAACAGAGCGGCGAACAGCGTCAGGCGGCCATTGATGCGCTTTAGGTACTCCACGGTGGGTTTCCCCGGGCGCACAGAAGGAACCGCGCCTCCCTGCTGCTGAATGTTCTTGGCAATGTCCTCCGGGTTGAAGGAGATGGAGGTGTAGAAGTAGCTGAAGGCGATGATCAACAGCGCCGTGATCAGCAGGTGCCAGGGGGAGGTGCTGCCCATGTACTTGGTCCAGAAGGCATACACCGAACCGGTCATGCTGGGGTCCAGCAGCTGAATGATGGTGCCGGGGAAGGCCATGAAGGAGTAGGCGAAGATCAAGGGCAGCACGCCCACGCTGACCACCTTCATGGGGATGATGGAATTTTGACCCCCATACATTTTCCGGCCAGAGACCCGCTTGGCGAACTGCACGTTGATGCGGCGCACGCCCAGGTCCACAAAGGTGACCAGAACGATCATCACCACGGCCACCAGCAACACCACCAGAAGGGTGAGCCAGGGGGTGATCGACGCGCCGGCAAGGGCCTGGGACAGCAGGTTGAAGATGCCGATGTACAGGTTGTTGATAATACCCACGAAAATGAGCAAAGAAATCCCGTTGCCAATGCCCTTTTCAGTGATGCGCTCCCCAATCCACATGGCCAGGGCCGTACCGGCGGCCATGCTGACGCCCACCAGGACGTAGTTGAACCAGCCGGGCCTGATATATCCCAGGCTGTTCACCAGGCCGATGGCCTGTACCACGGCCAAGCCCACGGTGACGTAGCGGGTGATCTGCGCGATCTTCTTCTGCCCTTCCGGACCGCTCTTTTGCAGGCGTTCCAGCGCCGGAATGGCGATGGTCAGCAGCTGCATGATAATGCTGCTGTTGATGTAGGGGGTAATGCCCATGGCCATGATGGTCATGTTGGAGAAGTTGTTACCCGTCATCATGTTCAGCAGGTCCAGAATGGGAAGCTGCTGGCCTCCTGTGGCGGCCGCCACCCGGGCATAATCCACACCGGGGGCGGGAATGACGCCCACCAGACGGAACAAAAGCAGCATGAGAAAGGTGTAAATCAGCTTTTTGCGGATGTCCTGGACCTTCCAGGCATTGCGCAGAGAAGCCCACACACCCACTTTGTTCATACTCTTCGGCATGTTACTTCACCTCGGCTTTCCCGCCGAGGGCCTCAATCTTCTGTTTGGCGGATTCGGTAAATTTGGCGGCTTCCACGGTGATCTTCTTGGTCAGATCGCCGTTGCCAAGGATCTTCACGCCTGCCAGGGTCTTTTTCACCAGGCCGGCTTCCTTCAGCTTTTCCACCGTTACCACAGCGCCATTGTCGAAGATCTCCAGCTGGCCCACGTTCACCGTGGCGTACTCCGTGCGGAAGATGTTGGTAAAGCCCTTCTTGGGCACGCGGCGATACAAAGGCATTTGGCCGCCCTCAAACCCGGGGCGCTTGCCGCCGCCGGAGCGGGCCTTGGCACCCTTATGGCCTTTACCGGAGGTCTTCCCAAGCCCCGAGCCCACACCTCTGCCGAGGCGCTTGGGCGCGGTGGTGGAACCTGCGGCGGGCCCTAACTCGTGCAGTTTCATCTAGGATTCCCTCCTTACATTTCTGCGCTGACTTTCTTAGCGGCAGCGGTGGTCTTTTTGACTGCCTTCTCGGCGGTGTCAGCCTTTTTCACCGCTTTGGGGGTTTCCCCTTCTTTTTTCACAGCGGCGGCCTTGGGGGCCGGCTTCTTTTCCGCTTCCTTCACGGCCTTTTCAGCCTTGGGGGCGGCAGCCTTCACGGCCTTCTCCGCCTTGGGGGCCGCTTCCTTCACAGCCTCTTCCGCCTTGACGGCTTCCTGGGCGGCCTTGGGGGCGGCTTCCTTCACAGGCTTTTCCGCCACAGGCGCAGCCTTCTTGGCCTCGGCCTTGGGGGCGGCCACCTTGGCGGCGGCTTCCTTCTTGGGCGCGGGCTTAGCTGCGGCCTTCTTGGCCATTTCGCCTTCCACCTCTTGCACCTTCACCATGTGCTGGACCCGGAAAATCTGCCCACGAATGCAGGCATTGTCTTCCTTCTCCACGGTCTGGCCCACTTTGCGCAGGCCCAGGGCCGCCACGGTGTCCTTGTGCACCTGCAGGCTGGAGATGGGCGATTTTTTGAGAGTAATGAGCAGTTTCATGGTCGCCTACCTCCTTAGCCCAAAATTTCTTCCACGGTCTTGCCCCGCAGCTTGGCAACCTGCTCCGCGGAGCGGAGCTGGCGCAGCCCGGCCAGGGTGGCCTTGACCATGTTGATCTTGTTGTTGGTGCCATAGCTCTTGGTGCGGATGTCCTTCACACCGGCCAGCTCCAACACCGCGCGGGCAGCCCCGCCCGCGATGACGCCGGTACCTTCGGGGGCCGGCAGCAGCACCACTTTGCCGGTGCCAAAAAGGCCCACGCTCTCATGAGGGATGCTGGTATTGACAATGGGCACATGGATCAGATGCTTTTTGGCATCTTCCACGCCCTTGCGGATGGCTTCGGAAATTTCAGCGGCTTTGCCCATGCCCGCGCCTACGCGGCCATTCTCATCGCCTACCACGACCAGCGCGGAGAAGCGAAAGTTACGGCCGCCCTTGACAACCTTGGTAACACGGTTGACGGCAACGAGTCTTTCTTTAAATTCGCTGGCCTGTTCCATGCGTTGCATGCGTTCGTCCTCCTTCTTAGAATTCAAGTCCGGCTTCCCGGGCGGCGGCAGCCAGCTCGGCCACGCGGCCCGTGTACACATAGCCGCCCCGGTCGAAGACCACGGACTTGACGCCTGCTCCTACCGCACGTTCGGCAATCAGCTTGCCAACGATCTTAGCAGCGCCCTTTTTGTCAGTGTCCTTCAGTTGCTTCAGCACATCCTTCTCCTGGGTGGAGGCGGCGGCCAAAGTGACGCCCTTGGTATCGTCAATCACTTGGGCGTAGATGTTGTTTAAGCTGCGGTAGACGCACAGACGCGGCATGTCCGGGGTGCCGCTGATCTTCTTGCGTACGCGGGCATGACGAATGAGACGGTCTGCGTTGCGGTCACGCTTTTTGTACATTTGCGTTCACTCCCTTTCTGATTACTTGCCGGTCTTGCCTTCCTTGCGGCGGATATGCTCGTTTTCGTACTTAATGCCCTTGCCCAGGTAGGGTTCAGGCTTACGCACGGCGCGGATATCGGCGGCAAGGTTGCCAACCACCTGCTTGTTGATGCCAGACACCACGATCTTCGTGGGGGCGGGGGTTTCAAAGGTAACGTTTTCCGGGGCTTCAAAAATCACCGGATGGGAATACCCGATGTTGATGGTCAGCTTTTTGCCTTCCGCCTGGGCGCGGTACCCGGTACCCACCAACTCCAGGGTCTTGGAAAAGCCAGTGGTGACGCCCACCACCATGTTGTTCACCAGGCTGCGGTACAAACCGTGCATGGCTTTATGGGGCTTGGCTTCGCTGGGCCGTTCGAGCGTAAGGACGCCATTGTCCTCTTTTAGGGTGATGTCGGAGTGTACCGCCTGGGTCAGGGTGCCCTTGGGGCCCTTGACCGTCACGGTATTGTGATCATCCACTTTCACCGTCACGCCCGCGGGGACTGTGATCGGAAGCTTTCCGATTCGAGACATGTTCATCCACCTCCATTGCGTGTCGGTTTACCAGATGTAGGCCAGCACTTCGCCGCCGACCATTTGCTTGCGGGCTTCCTTGTCCGTCATCAAGCCCTTGCTGGTGCTGATGATGGCAATGCCCAGGCCGCCCAATACCTTGGGCAACTCTTCGGAGCGGGCATACACGCGCAGGCCGGGCTTGGAAATGCGCTTCAGGCCTGCAATCACGGGCTGCTGCTTGCCATTGACATACTTTAAGACGATCTTGATGCTGCCCTGAGGGCCGTCATCCATAAAATCAACCGATTTGACGTAGCCTTCCGCCAGAAGGATTTTCGCAATCGCTTTCTTGGCATTGCTTGCGGGCAGCACAACAGCGTCATGCTTCGCAACTTGCGCGTTGCGGATGCGGGTCAGCATATCGGCGATGGGATCATTCACAACCATGATAGAACCTCCTTCCGTTCTTTCCCGCTTACCAACTGGCCTTGCGGACACCGGGGATTTGGCCCTTGTAGGCCAGTTCTCTGAAGCAAATACGGCAGATGCCATACTTGCGAAGCACCGAGTGGGGACGCCCGCACAGGCGGCAGCGGGTGTAAGCACGGGTAGAGAACTTGGGCGCTCTAGCCTGCTTGATTTTCATGCTTGTCTTGGCCACTGTTTGATATCTCCCTTCCCTAGCTTACTGTGCGTACGGCATGCCGAGGAGTTGCAGCAATTCCTTGCATTCCTCATCGGTATTGGCCGAAGTGACAAAAATCATTTCCATGCCGCGGATCTTATCCACCTTGTCGTACTCGATTTCGGGGAAGATCAGCTGCTCGCGGATGCCCAGGGCGTAGTTGCCGCGGCCGTCAAAGGCCTTGTCGCTTACGCCGCGAAAGTCACGCACGCGGGGAAGAGCGATGTTGACCAGCTTATCCATGAACTCCTCCATGCGGGTGCCCCGGAGGGTGACCTTGGCGCCAATGTTCATGCCCTGACGCACTTTGAAGTTTGCCACGGACTTGCGGGCCTTGGTGACCAGGGGCTTTTGGCCGCCGATGGTAGCCAGCTCCGCCACTGCCACTTCCAATCCCTTGGGATTGTCCTTGCAGTCGCCCAGGCCCATGTTGATCACGATCTTATTGAGCCTGGGAACCTGGTTCACGTTCTTGTAGCCGAATTTCTGCATCAGGGCAGGCACGACTTCTTTTTGATACTTTTCTTTGATCCGAGTAGCCATTTGTCGTCCCTCCCTTAGTCGATATCCGCTTTGCAACGCTTGCAGACGCGGATGGACTTGTTTTTCTTGCTGCCGTCATCCCGGGTCACTTCCGTGATGCGGTGCGCTACCCGGGTGGCCTTGCCGCACTTGGGGCAGATGAGCATCACGCTGGAAGCGTCGATGGAGCGCTCCTTCTGGAAGATGCCCCCCTGCTGGCCTTGACGGCGGGGCTTTTGGTGCTTGGTGACATAGGCCACGCCTTCCACCACCACCCGGTTGTTCTTGGTGTCCACGTTCAGGATCTTGCCCTGCTTGCCCTTGATCGCGTGGGGGCCTTCCTTGGGGCCGGAGATGACAACAACCTGATCGTTCGATTTTACATGAACTTTATTCATTCCTTGTCATCCTCCATCACAGCACTTCGGGAGCCAGCGAGACGATCTTCATATAGTCCTTCTCGCGGAGCTCACGGGCAACAGGTCCAAAGATACGGGTACCACGGGGCATTTTTTGATCGTTGATAATGACTGCGGCATTGTCGTCAAAACGGATGTAGCTGCCATCCGGACGGCGCTTTTGCTTGCGCATGCGCACGATAACGGCCTTCACCACATCACCCTTCTTTACGGTGCCACCGGGGTTGGCGCTCTTCACGCTGGCCACGATCACATCGCCGATGGAGCCGTCCCGGCGAAAAGAACCGCCGAGCACGCGGATGCACATGATTTCCTTGGCGCCGGAGTTATCGGCAACCTTGAGTCGCGTTTGCGGCTGGATCATACGGTTTTTCCTCCTTGTTTGGAATTGCGGGGGCTTTGCGGGCTTCACCCGCACCCACCAGGGCTAAAGCCCTGGACCCACTACCGCGCTACGCGCGGGGCGGGAAGATCAAAATGATTTCACTCCAGTTCCACCCACACGCAGTTGGCAAAGGGCGTGTGTGGAATGGGAACTGGGGTCCAGGGGCTCAGCCCCTGGCTATTTGGCTTTTTCCAGAATCTCCACCAAGCGCCAACGCTTGTCACGGCTCAGGGGACGGGTCTCCATGACGCGGACCCGGTCGCCGATACCGCAATCGTTGTTCTCATCATGCGCCTTCAGCTTGCTGGTTTGGTTCATGATCTTGCCATACAAGGGATGACGCACGCGGGTTTTGATTTCCACAACGATGGTCTTGTCCATCTTATCGCTTACGACCAAGCCCTCACGGGTCTTGCGAAGTCCTCTTTGTTCAGACATTGAAGCGGCTGCCTCCTTCTTAAAAGTCTACGCCTTATTTGGCCTCTTTTTGTTCCAGTTGACGAAGGACGGTCATGCAGCGGGCGATATCACGCTTCACATTCTGGATGACCATGGTGTTTTGCAGCTGGCCGGTGGCAAGCTGGAAACGAAGATTGAACAGCTCCGCCTTCAGTTCTCCCACTTTGCTTTCCAGCTCGGTTTTGCTCATCGCAACAAGTTCTTTTGCCTTCATTTCGCTTCACCACCCGCTTCGGTTTTGTCATCACGCATGATGAACTTGGTTTTGAGCGGCAGTTTATGGGCGGCCAAGCGGAGCGCCTCGCGGGCTTCCTCTTCCGGCACACCCTTGATCTCAAACAGCACACGGCCGGGCTTTACCACTGCTACCCAATATTCCGGGGAACCCTTGCCGCTGCCCATGCGGGTTTCCGCGGGCTTTTCGGTGACGGGCTTGTCGGGGAAAATCTTGATCCACACCTGGCCGCCACGCTTGGTGTAACGGGTCAGGGCGATACGGGCCGCCTCGATCTGCTGGCTGGTGACCCAGCAGGGTTCCATGGCCACCAGGCCAAACTCGCCATAAGCCAGGAAATTCCCGCGCATGGCTTTGCCCTTCATGCGGCCGCGGAAAACGCGGCGACGCTTGACTCTCTTAGGCATCAACATCGCTTATTTCCCTCCTTCGGTGTTGGCGGCGGCAGGCGCTTTCTTGGGCCGGGGCAGCTTCTGTCCCTTGTAGACCCAAACTTTCACGCCCAAACGGCCGTAGGTGGTCTTGGCTTCCGCGAAGCCGTAGTCGATGTCCGCCCGCAGCGTTTGCAGGGGGATGGACCCCTCGTGGTAATGCTCGGTGCGGGCGATGTCCGCGCCGCCCAAACGGCCAGACACGCTGGTTTTCATACCCTTGGCGCCCGCGCGCATGGCGCGCTGCATGCTCTGCTTCATGGCCCGGCGGAAGGAGATGCGCTTTTCCAGCTGCTGGGCGATGTTCTCGGCCACCAACTGGGCGTTGGTGTCGGGCACCTTGATCTCCATGATGTTGATGTTGGCCGGCTTGCCCAGGAACGCTTCGATATCGCGCTTGAGGGCTTCGATGCCTGCGCCGCCGCGGCCGATGATCATGCCGGGCTTGGCGGTGAAGATATTGACGGTGATGCGGCCGGAGCTGCGTTCAATATCGATGTGGCTGATGCCGGTGGAATAATACTTTTCCTTCAGCATTTCGCGAAGCTTGTAATCCTCGACGAGGTTGTTCGCAAAATCTTTCTTGCCGGCATACCAGCGGGTGCTCCAATTGAAGATGACGCCAACGCGAGCACCGTGGGGATTTACTTTCTGACCCATTGATAAACCTCCCTTGGATTACTTTTGATCCAGCACCACACTAATGTGGCTGGTGCGCTTGAGCATGGGGGATGCGCTGCCGCGAGAGCGGGCAACAAAGCGCTTCAGCGTGGGGCCGGGGTTGGCGTACACTTCGGCGACGTAGAGGGACTTGCGGTCCATCTCATTGTTGTTGACGGCGTTGGCGATGGCGCTGCTAAGCAGCTTGCTGACCACGGGCGCCGCATGCTTGGGGGTGTACATCAGGATGGCGAGGGCGTCATCCACACTCTTGCCGCGGATCAGATCAATGACGATCTTGACCTTGCGGGAAGAGATGCGCACATACTTGGCATGGGCGGCAGGACGTGTGTCACGGGCCGCCATGTGGGCTTGCGCCTTCTTTTGGGAATTGGTTGCCATGGGACTCACTCCTTCCGCTTACTTTTTGCCCGTGGATTTTTCTCCAGCGTGGCCGCGGTAGGTCCGGGTGGGGGCGAATTCGCCCAGCTTGTGGCCTACCATGTCTTCGGTGATATAGACGGGAACATGCTTCTTGCCATCATGCACGGCAATGGTATGCCCCACAAAATCCGGAAAGATGGTGGAGGCCCGAGACCAGGTCTTGGCCACCGCCTTTTTGCCGGAGCTGTTCATATCCGTGATCCGCTTGAGCAGCGTCTCGCTTACAAAAGGTCCCTTCTTAATGGAACGGCTCATATGTGGTTACTCCCTTCCTTTTATCGCCCGCCCTGCGGGTGACCTCAACAGGCAATGGCTTACTTGCCCGCGCGCTTCACAATCATGTTGTTGGAATACTTCTTGTGCTTGCGGGTTTTCAGGCCCAGCGCCACCTTGCCCCAGGGGGTTACGGGAGCGGGCATACCCACAGGGCTCTTGCCCTCGCCACCGCCGTGGGGGTGGTCGCAGGGGTTCATGACCACGCCGCGAACCGTGGGACGGACGCCCATGTGACGCTTGCGGCCCGCCTTGCCGATGCGGACGTTCTCATGGTCCGTGTTGCCCACGGTGCCGATGGTGGCCATGGCGTTCATGGGCACCTTGCGCACTTCGCCGGAGGGCAGGCGCACTTGGGCGTACTTGCCTTCCTTGGCCATGAGCTGGGCGCTGTTGCCGGCGGAGCGGACCATCTGGCCGCCGCGGCCGGGCTTGATCTCCACGTTGTGGATCAGCGTACCCACGGGGATGTTCTGGATGGGCAGCGCGTTGCCGGGCTTGATGTCCGCGGTTTCTCCGGCGATGACCCTGTCCCCCACCTTCAGGTCCAGAGGTGCCAGGATGTAGCGCTTCTCGCCATCCGCATAGTGGAGCAGCGCGATGAAGGCACTGCGGTTGGGGTCATACTCGATGGTGGCCACCTTGGCGGGGATGTCCAGCTTATTGCGCTTGAAATCAATGATCCGGTACTTGGTCTTGTTGCCGCCGCCCTGGTGGCGGACGGTGATCTTGCCCTGCTTGTTGCGGCCGGCGTTCTTCTTGTTGCTTTCCAGCAAGGACCGCTCGGGCTTGTTGGTGGTAATCTCCTCGTACGTCAGCACCGACATAAAACGGCGGGCGGGCGAGGTCGGCTTATAAAGTCTGATAGCCATTGCTTCTTGTCCTCCCTGCTTTACTCGGCCATGCCTTCGAAGAACTCGATGGGCTTGGAGTCCTCTTTGAGGGTCACATAGGCCTTTTTGATTTCACGGGTGCGGCCGGAGTTTTTCCCTTGCCGCTTGATCTTGCCCAGGGTGCGCAGGGTGTTCACTTTTTCCACCTTCACGCCCTTGAAAATCGCTTCCAGCGCCAGCTTGATCTCGGTCTTGTTGGCGGTGCGGATCACTTCAAACACATACCTTTTGTCGGCGAAGCCGTCATAGGCTGCCTCGGAAAGCACGGGGCGAAGGATCACATCATGGGGATTCTTCATGCGTAAACCTCCTCTACACCCTTTAGCGCATCCTGGGTGAGGATGATCTTCCCGGCCTTCAGAATGTCGTACACGTTCAGGGTGTTCACATAGCTGGTTTGCAGGCAGGCCAGGTTGCCGGCGGCGCGGGTGATCATTTCATCCTTGCCGGGCAGCACCAGCATGGCGCTGGTTTCCAGCTTGAAATTGCCCAGGAATTTGGCCATCAGCTTCGTCTTGGCTTCCTTGATCTGCAAGGAATCCACCACGATGATGTCCCCCTCGTTCAGCTTGCTGGTCAGCGCGGACCTAAAGGCCAGGCGGCGCACTTTCTTGGGGACGTTGATGACGTAATCCCGGGGCTTGGGCGCAAACACGACGCCGCCGTGCTTGAACTGGGGCGCGCGGTTGCTGTGGTGCCGGGCGTTGCCGGTACCCTTTTGGCGATAGATCTTACGGCCGCCTCCGCGAACCTCACCACGGGTGAGGGCGCTTTGCGTGCCCTGGCGCTTATTGGCCAGAATGGAGCGCACAACCAAGTGCATGGCGGCCACGTTGATGGGGGCGGCGAACAACTCTTCGCTCAGCTCCACTTCGCCGATGGACTTGCCCTCCATGTTATACAGTGCAGTCTTTGGCATGGTTCCCTATTCCTCCTTCAGTCAGGGTTCTTTCTTGGTCGAAGCTTGGCCTCAACCTCGTTGGCAGCGCAGCTAGGCTTACGCCTTGCAGGTGTTTTGCACCAAAAGCAGGCCGCCGTTGGGGCCGGGCACCGCGCCCTTGATGAGGAGCAGGTTGCGCTCTGCATCCACCTTCACGATTTCCAGGTTTTGGATGGTCACGCGCTCCACGCCGTAATGGCCGGGCATATGCTTGTTCTTGAACACGCGGGAAGGATCGGAGTTGGCGCCCATGGAGCCAACGCCACGGTGGTACTTGGAGCCGTGGGCCATGGGGCCGGTGTGCTGGTTCCACCGCTGGATGGTGCCCGTGAAGCCGTGGCCCTTGGTCACCCCGCAGATGTCGATCTTCTCGCCCGCTTCAAACTGGGTGACGGTGATCTCGTTGCCCACTTCCAGCTGGTCGGCGTTGTCCAGCCGCAGCTCGCGCAGATGGCGGGCCGGGGCCACGCCAGCCTTGGCAAAATGGCCGGTTAAGGGCTTGTTGACCAGTTTCTTGGCCCGGTTTTCGGCCAAGGTATCAAAACCCACTTGCACGGCGTTGTAGCCGTCGGATTCGATGGTCTTTTTTTGCACTACTTTGCAAGGGCCGGCCTCCACCACAGTCACGGGTACCAGGCGGCCGTCATCGGTGAAGACTTGCGTCATGCCGAGCTTCTTGCCTACGATCGCTTTTTTCATGATGGTCGTACCTCCTGCTTAATTGTTCAGCTTGATTTCGATTTCAACGCCGGCAGGAAGATCTAGCTTCATCATGGCGTCTACCGTGCGGGGATTGGGGTTATGGATGTCGATCAGGCGCTTGTGGGTGCGCATCTCGAACTGTTCGCGGCTGTCCTTGTACTTATGGGGCGCGCGAAGAATGGTGACGATCTCCTTCTCCGTGGGAAGGGGGATGGGGCCGGATACCCGCGCGCCGGTCCGCTTGGCGGTTTCCACAATCCGCTCGGAGGACTGGTCGATCAGGTTGTGCTCATAAGCCTTGAGCTTGATTCGGATCTTCTGGTTGGCCATTTGCTTACCTCCTTGACTTTCGTCTCAAGTACGCCGGGGGCCATTCCCCTTTACCATCCCGTGGCCACGCGTGCACATCGCTCCGTGCGTGTCCAACCTGTGCGGCGTCTTAAGTCCGTCGCCCGATTGCCGGGCTGGTCCACGATAATTACCCGCCATGGCCATGGCGGCAACTTATCGCTTCATCCCTAAACAGACAACGTTGCTATTATACGGCATGGTTTTTTTGAATGCAAGGGTTTTTCAGGCAAAATCGAAATTTTTTTGCATTCTTGGGCCCGTAACCATCCCGCCATACCAAATATAGGGTGCGCATGTGAACAAGGCGCCGTGTGTGTCCGTATAAAAACCATCGACAAAGTGGGCCTGCCCACTTTGTCGATGGTTTTTCCGGTTTCACTCTTTGGCGCTCCCCCGCCGCCCCGCTTGCGCCAGCCGCGCGGTCTCCGCCAGATAATATCCGTTGATGTCCACTTTTTCCAAAAGCATCTTTTCTCTTTTTTCCTGGCCCTTGCGCTCCAGGTCCGGGTCCCGCAGCAGGGCTTCGGCCTGCTCCAGCGCCCGGTCATACCGCTGGTCCCCCTCGTTGAAATTGTACATCAAATGGAAGCGCTCGCTCATCTCCTGGGTGGTGCCGGATATGATGGTATTCACATACAGGGCATGGGTACCCAGCACGGCGGCCTCGCTGGCCATGGTGGCGCCCTCGCTGTACACCAGGCGGGCAAAGGCCAGCACGTGATGGATCATGGCATAGGGCGTGTTGAGGCGGTAGGGTTCCAAGGCCGGGGGCAGCCGCCCCTCATCGCTGACATAGACCCGGCCAAAGGCTTGCAGGCGCTTCACCAGCGCCTCTTTCCCCGGGTTGTCCAAGCCCTTGCGGCCAATGTCATGGCTGGCGTTCCAGGCCACGAAGCGCACAAAAATATAGGGTTCGTCCGGGTTGAAGCCTAC
This sequence comes from Eubacteriales bacterium, assembly GCA_031549415.1. Lineage (GTDB taxonomy): Bacteria > Bacillota > Clostridia > Christensenellales > Aristaeellaceae > Limiplasma. The sequence goes on from JAVBPU010000008.1 coordinate 16,751, forward strand.
CTCCCGTAGCGCCTCCTTGCTGGGGGTGAACACAGCGGGATGCAGATAAAACAGCTCTTTATAAGTATCCACCCGCTCCTGACGGGGGCCCAGGTCGGTCAAAAACGTGCGGGGAGTCAGCAATTTGGTGGACAAATGCTTGCAAATGCGCAGGCTGAACTTGCTCACCTCCGTATCCTCATACAGCAGATGGGGCTTGCCGGTCACCCAGGCGGCAATGGCCATCATGGGGCAAGCGCGGCCAATCAGGATATCCGGCCGGACGCGAATCGCCTCCCAGGTATAGCGAAGGCTCAGCCCCAGGAACAGCAGGCCCTTTTCAAAGATGTTCTTGCCGGTGGACTTGGCGCAGAGCCGGTAAGGAATGCCGTAGCTTTTCAGCAGCTCCGTGTCGCCGTCCTTTTCCACGGCCAAGGTGGTCACTTCATGCCCCTGGGTGGAAAGGGTCTGCAGAATAAAATGAAATTGGTGTACCCAGGCCGGGTGCTCCATGCAAATCATGCATTTCATCCATCAATCCTCCAAATGCTCTTGAAAAAATGGGGGGGGCGCTATGCCCGGGACACCGGGTACCGCTTGGGCATGGCGTTCACCACGGAGATGACCTGGTCAAAATCCAGGCCAACGGTCTCAAAATACCAACGCAGGGAGGCCTCCCGGGGCTTGTTCTCCACCTCCACCAGCCGCAAGCCTTCCGCCCGGTCCAGCACCCCCTGGCGGATCTGGTTGCTGCGCAGGGTATCGTTCTCCGTAAAGCCCGCCACCGTACCATAAATATAGTTGTAAAAGGCGGCTGTGCCGTCCCCGATCCGCCAGGTGGTGGGGGTATCGCTGGCCACCTGCCAGCCGTATTCATGGATCAGCAGGTCGTTGATCTGTTCTTCGTCCCAGGGAATGTATTTGAACAGGTCGATCTGCTCCTGCTTGATGCTATAAAAGGAAAGGAAGGCATCGGCGGTGTCCAGCACCGAGGCGTTGAGGTAGGCTGGGTTTTGCAGGAATTGCTTTGCGTAGTATGAAAGAAGCTTCAGCTTTCCTCCGGTGGTGAGGGAATAGATCCGCTCCGCACCAAAATTGGGCTCGATGCCGCAGAATCCCGTTTTGAAATCCGTTTTTTCAAAGGGATTGACCCCTAAAAAGACCAGGGGAATCTGCTGCTGGGCAGCCACCCGGTTCACATGGCGAAAAAACTGCTTGTCCCCGGCCATGAACAGGGGAATGATGCCCAAGTCCGGCTTTTTCAGCCAAGCCTGGATGTTTTTGCGGATATTTTCACGCTTCTTTTGGATGTTGGCCCGCACCAGAATCTGGCGCACGCCCAGCTTGTCGCACATAATCTGTTGGTTGATCTCCGCCTGGGGGGTGGACATCCCCCAATCATAGGTAAAGGCCAGCGGGTTCATGCCCAGCTCTTTTTTCACATAGTGCAGGGCATAGCTGGAATCGCGGCCGCCGCTGAACATCATGATGCAGTCTGGGCCGTCCTTTTTGCGCAGGGGTTCCGTCACGGCCCGCAAAGCCTCCTCGCCCTTCACCGTGGCCCCCAAAAAATGGTGGCAGTAATTACAGACCCCTTGCTCATCAAAATGGATGAAAGGGAATGTTTCGGGCAACAGGCACTTTGTGCAGCGCTGTAGCTGCCGGATGCTATCCTGGTTGTATTCTAGCTCTATTGGCATGCTCTTGCTCCCTTCCGCTTCAAAGCTGGCTTCTTTTGGAGGTTTTGCCGGTAGACGCGGGGCTGGCAGGGTGCTTACCTGCCAGCGGCCAGTGTCTATTATACGGGTATGGATTTTTTTATACAAGTTTTTTCTAAAAGGCAAGGCCCCATCCGTGGCCTTCACGGCCGGAAATCCCTCGATTCCTTCCTATTTATAAAGGAGAAAGCCCATTTTTCAAATCAGCAGAAACCGTCAGGGCCTGTGAAAAATATGTTTTTTCCCTGTATTTACACTGTGGTTGCCAAAGGCTTCCCTTGCGCTTTCCTTCATCCACCTGTATAATGTGGCTACGCAACAACTCATTTTGGAGAATGGTTAGGAGGGTTTCTTGTATGAAAAAACTGATTGCCTTGCTATTGGTCCTTCTGCTTACCGTCCCCGCATTCGCCATGGGCGAAAATGCCAACGTGATCAAAATCGGCGTCTTTGAGCCTATGACCGGCGAAAATGGCGGCGGCGGCACCCAAGAAGCATACGGCATGCGCTATGCCAACCAGCTCTACCCCACCGTGGACATCGGCGGCGTAACCTATCAGGTGGAACTGGTAGAAGCCGACAACAAGAGCGACAAGACCGAAGCGGTTACAGCCGCCCAGAGCCTGCTCTCCAGCGGCGTCAGCGTCGTGCTGGGCTCCTACGGCTCCGGCGTGTCCATTGCCGCCGGTGAATACTTCTCCGAGGCGAAGATTCCCGCCATCGGCGCGTCCTGCACCAACCCCCAGGTGACCCTGGGCAACGATTTCTACTTCCGCGTTTGCTTCCTGGATCCCTTCCAGGGCACCGTCATGGCCAACTACGCCTTCCAGGAAGGCGCCAAGACCGCCGCGGTCATCACCCAGCTGGGTGACGACTACTCCTCCGGCCTGGGCAACTTCTTCCTCAAGGCCTTCAAAACCCTGGCCGGTGATGCCGCCATCGTGTCCGAGGAGCAGTTCCAGACCAACCAAACCGACTTTAAGGCCATCTTGACTAACATCAAGGCCGCCAACCCCGATGTGATCTTCGCGCCTTCCTCCATTGCCACCGCTCCGCTGATCATCAAGCAGGCGCGGGAGCTGGGCATCACCGCCCCCATCATGGCCGGCGACACCTGGGAAAACGGCACCATCATTGAAAACGCCGGCGCGGATGCCGAAGGCGTTGTGCTGTCCACCTTCTTCGACGATGCGGACCCCGCCACCGAAGAAGCCAAGATCTTCATCCCCGGCTTCAAAGAGTATCTGGTCTCCATCGGCCAGCCCGATGTGATCCCCGCCGTGTCCGCCCTGGGCTATGACGCCTACCTGGTGGCCCTGGCCGCCATCAAGGCCGCCGGCAGCACCGAAGGCGCCGCCATCCGCGATGCGCTGGTTGGCGTGAACGTGGAAGGCGTCACCGGCGCTATCACCTTTGACGAGAACGGCGATGCCAACAAGGACATGGCCTTCATCAAGATCGTCAAGGACGGCAAGTTCTCCTTCCTCAAGACGGTGACCGTGGAATAAACTGTTAGGGGCCGTTCTGGTCCCTATGATCAGGAGAACGTCCTCTAAGAGGGGCTTTGGAGGGGCTTCACCCCTCCAAGTGAAATCGCATCGACCGGCTTTGCCGGTCGTGCGGGGCGTTTTCGCGCCAGCGGAAACACTTCCCGTAAACTCGCCAAAGTGGGTTCGCTCACTTTGGCGAAACCCTGGGGGGCGAGGGCCATCCTCGCCCCTTTCCTTTCCGGTTTCTTTACCGCTTTCATGGGAGGCTGCCTTTATGACGCTTACCACTTTTCTCCAGCATTGCCTGACGGGCGTTTCGCTGGGGGGTTCCTATGGACTCATCGCCATTGGCTATACCATGGTGTATGGCATTCTGCGGCTCATCAATTTCGCCCACGGCGATATCTTTATGATGGCCGGTTATTTTATGATTTTTTCCATGGCCAGCTTTCCCTGGGAGATTTCCATCCCCATCGTAATTGTGGTGACTGTGGTGCTGGGCGTGATCATTGAGCGGGCGGCCTATAAGCCCCTGCGGGAAGCGCCCCGCATGTCCATCATGATCTCTGCCATCGGCGTCAGCTACTTGCTGCAAAACCTGGCCACTTACCTGTTTACGGCCCTGCCCAGGGGCTATCCGGAAATCCCGCCCTTAAAGCGCATTTTCCAAATCGGGGAGCTCTCCTCCTCCCTGGTCACTTTCATCACTCCGGTGCTGTCCATCGTGCTGGTGATCCTGCTGATGCAGCTGATTCATCACACCAAAATCGGCATGGCCATGCGGGCCGTCAGCAAGGATTTTGAAACCGCCAAACTGATGGGCATCCGTATCAACACCGTCATTTCCATCACCTTCGTCATCGGCTCTAGCCTGGCGGCGGTGGGTTCTATCCTGTATTTTACGGACCGCATGTCCGTCACCCCCTTCTCCGGCACGCTGCCGGGCCTCAAATGCTTTGTGGCGGCGGTGCTGGGGGGCATTGGGTCCATCCCCGGCGCAGTGGTGGGCGGGTTCATCATCGGCATCAGCGAGACCATGCTGGTGGCCTTTGGCTATTCCACCTTCTCCGACGCCTTTACCTTCCTGCTGCTCATTGTGATGCTTCTGTTCCGTCCCACGGGCCTCTTCGGCGAAAAAACCACAGATAAGGTGTGATGCGATTATGAAAAAAGCGATTCAATGGGCCGTGACCCTCATCGTCGCCGCCTTGCTTGTGATTTGGCTCACCGGTTTAGACGGCAACAAAACGGCCAACGGCATGCTGCTCTCCGTTTTGCAAAAGAGTGTGATTCTGGCCGTGGTGGCCTGCTCCATGAACCTGCTGAACGGCTTTACCGGCCTGTTTTCCTTGGGCCAGGCAGGGTTTATGGCCATTGGCGCCTACACCACGGCCTTGCTGACCATTCCCACCAAGAACCTGGACGGCGTATACTATATGAATGGCATCGCGCCAGGCATCAAGGCGTTGCGGGTGGCCATGGACACCGCCCCGGAATGGATGCAGGCCTGCTATCCCTTCCTCGCGCTGTTGGCAGGCGGCGTCATCGCCGCCCTCTTTGCAGCCCTGATCGGCTTCCCGGTGCTGCGCCTGAAAAGCGATTATCTGGCCATTGCCACCCTGGGCTTTTCCGAAATCGTCCGGGCCATCATTGCCAGCCCCCAACTGGACACCATCACCAACGGCTCCTACGGCCTCAACAAAATTCCCAGCTTTGCCTCCACCCTGGTGCCCTTTGCGGTGGCGGCCCTGTGCATCGGCATCATGGTGCTGATGATCCACAGCAGCTATGGCCGCGCCTTTAAGGCCATCCGGGAGGACGAGGTGGCGGCGGAGGCCATGGGCATCAACCTGCTGCGCCACAAGCAAATGAGCTTTGTGACCTCTTCCTTCTTTACGGCGGTGGCCGGAGGCCTGCTGGCCATGTTCATGCGCTCCATCGAAGCCAAGACCTTCTCCGTCACCATGACCTATGATATCCTGTTGATCGTGGTCATCGGTGGCATAGGCTCCATCACCGGCAGCGTGGTGGGCGCTTTCCTGGTGACAGCCAGCAAGGAATGGTGGCTGCGCTTCTTTGACCAGCCCCTGACCATCGGCACCTGGCAGGTCCCCCTGTTCCGCACAGGCTTCCGCATGGTGGTGTTCTCCGTGCTGCTGATGGTGGTGGTGCTGTTTTACCAGCGGGGGCTCCTGGGCACCCGGGAATTCAACTGGAACTTCATCTTCCCCAGCAGTTGGAAGAACTACAAGCTGCCCTGGAAAAAGCGAAAAGCCTCCAAAGCCTCCACAGGAGGTATCGACCATGAATAACAAAGAGCAAGGCTCCGTGCTGGAGCTGGAGAACATCACCATGCAGTTTGGCGGCGTGGTGGCGGTGGACAGCCTGTCCATGAAGGTGGACGAGGGGGAAATCGTGGCCCTGATTGGCCCCAACGGCGCGGGTAAGACCACTGCCTTCAACGTGGTCACCGGGGTCTATGCCCCCACCAACGGCGCGGTGCGCCTGCGGGGCAAAACCATCACCCAGGGGCATCCGGTGGGCAAGATGCGCAAGCTGTATGCCGGAGCCCATCTGGGCGATTACGGCAAGCTGGTGGCCAACACCCCGGATAAAATCACCGCCATGGGCGTGGCCCGTACCTTCCAGAATATCCGCCTTTTCAAAAATCTGACGGTTTTTGAAAACGTGCTGGTGGCCAAACACATGCGCCTGAAGGCGGGCCTGCTCAGCGCCACCTTCCGGCTGAACCACCAGGAGGAACTGCACATCCGCCAAGAAACTGCGGATTTGCTGGAAATGCTGCATATGACCGATGTGAAGGATGAGCTGGCCAGCTCCCTGCCCTATGGCAAGCAGCGGTATCTGGAAATCGTCCGGGCCCTAGCCACCGAGCCCCGCCTGCTGCTGCTGGATGAACCCGCCGCGGGCATGAACCCCCAGGAAACCGACGAACTTTCCGACTTCATCCGCAAAATCAAGCAGCAGTTCCATCTGACCGTGTTCCTCATCGAGCATCACATGAACCTGGTGATGGACATCAGCGACCGCATCTATGTGCTGGATTTTGGCAAGCTCATTGCGGAAGGCACGCCGGAAATGGTGCAGAACAATCCTGCCGTCATCGCGGCGTATTTGGGGGTGGAAGAAGAATGAGCCTGCTCAGCGTAAAAGACCTGGTGGTCAGCTATGGCGGTATTGAAGCCCTCAAGGGGATCTCCTTCCAGGTGGAAGAAGGGCAAATCGTGACGCTGATCGGCGCCAACGGCGCGGGCAAGAGCACCACCCTTCGGGCCATCATGGGTCTGGTGCCGGTGCAAAGCGGCGCCATCACCTACCAAGACAAGCCCGCCACGGGCAAGGACACCCAAAAAGTGGTGGAGGGCGGCATCGCCCTGGTGCCGGAAGGCCGGCGGGTGTTCCCTAACCTCACCGTGCTGGAAAACCTGAAAATCGGCGCGTATCTGCGCAAGGATGCGCCTCAGATTGCCAAGGATGTGGACTATGTCTACAGCCTGTTTCCCCGCCTGAAGGAGCGCAGCTGGCAAATGGCCGGTACCCTTTCCGGCGGCGAGCAGCAAATGCTGGCCGTAGGCCGGGCGCTGATGACCAAGCCCAAGCTGATGATGATGGATGAACCCTCCCTGGGCCTGGCCCCCCTGGTGGTGAAGGATATCTTTTCCATCATCAAGCGCCTGAGCCAGGAAGGCATCACCATCCTGTTGATTGAACAAAATGCCAATGCCGCCCTGCACGCCGCCCATTACGGCTATGTGATGGAAACGGGCCGCATCGCCCTGGAAGGCACCGGCCAAGAGCTGCTGGCCAGCAAAAGCGTCCAGGAAGCCTACCTGGGAAAGGCGAGCCGGAAAAAGGGGTAAAAACCATTCTAACTTTTGCGAAAAGAATATCCTGCGTTTTATGTCACAAGTGCAAGGAACGTACCAATACGGTACAATTCCTTGCACTTTTTCAGGCGTAGGGCTGTAAGATTCAAACGAACTGACGCCCCCAGACTTTGAGCAAAGCGGAACTTGTTTCGCCTTTTTTTACGCATAAGGTTGTTGCGAAGGATGGCGAACGGGTCTATAATGGATAAAACCCGACCTGTACATTCAACTCTCTCTTCTAAACCGAGGCAACATGCGAAATCCGGAGCAAGGAATATGGCCGCTTGCCTGCTTTTCGTAAAAGTCAGCACATCCAGACGGTTGTGCAAAAATATCCTAAAAACCATCAACCGAAACGAATGGGGGCGTACTAATGCCACTAACAAAGTATGATGCGTTTCTCAGCTATCGTCATCTGCCGTTTGACAAAAAGGTCGCCATTCAACTGCAAAAATTGTTGGAGCATTACCGTCCGCCGCGTGGCATCGAATACCTGAACACGAACAAAATCACTCGCATTTTTCGCGATGAAACCGAATTGCCCACCAGCGGCGATTTAGGCGCTGATATCTGCACAGCGCTTGAAAACGCAAGCTACCTTGTGGTTCTGTGCTCCCCAAAGCTGCCGGAATCCAAATGGTGTTTGCAGGAAATCGAGTATTTTAAGAAGCTACATGGAGGCCGGACCAACCGGATACTGTCGCTGCTCGTCGATGGCAGTCCTTCGGAGTCCTTTCCCCAAGCCTTGCAGTATGATATGCGGATCGCAGTGCTAGACGACGGCACAGAAAAGCAAGCCCAGGTTGAGGTCGAACCCTTGGCCGCGAACATTTCGGGAGGGTCTGATAGACAGCGGCTAAAAAAGCTCAACATTGAATTTCTGCGGATCGCCGCAACCATACTTGGCTGCCCCTTCGATGGGCTTTACGGACGCCATCAGCGGCGCGCGAGGCGCCGGATCATCCAAGCAGCCTCCATGATCCTTGCTTTGGCGACTGTTTTTATCGGAACTGTGCTGTTTCAATACGCACAAACCCGGCAGCAGAAAGACCTCGCCTTGCGCAATCAGTCCCTGGCTCTAGCCGACAGGGCCATACAGGTGAGCGGCTCGGGCGATAAAACCCTGGCCCTCCTTCTCGCTTTGGAAGCTCTGCCAGCCGATCTATCCAAGCCGGAAAAGCCGTTTGTGAAGGAGGCACAATGGGCGCTGTTTGAAAGCGTTGTTTCGGAACGCTCCGGGCTGGAATTTGCGGATCACTATGATTACCGTGAAGGGATCAAGTCCCTCAACAGTGTCTACGGGGCCAAGTGGAGCGTGGAATCAACCGATGGCTCTCTACGGCTGGATTTTGATTATTTTGGCGCAGCCACAATTACGAACATGCGCACAGGCAGAGCCGTTCGGCTCAGCAACAAGGAAGGCATCATGGCGTATACGCTTGACGGTGCGTCACCCTATCCGGAGTTCGCCTTTTTTTCTCCGCGTCAACAATACATTGTTCTAAGCGGCGGCCTTTCATTCGCTGTGTTTAATACGTCAGACGGAGCCGAGGTCTTTCGGAAAGAAGGTGGGAGCTATGCGGCAGCCTTCCGCGATGACGAAACCGCTTTTGCTTTTTTAGGCGGAGATACGTTGGCGACCACCGAGCGTATTTTGTGCTTCGTAGACCTTACCAGCGGCAGCAAAGAAGTCCAGTTCATCGCCGATGGGTCCACCGCAAACGGAATCAGCACCCTCGCGTTTTCCAAGAACAATCGGTATCTTCTTTCGGCTGCGGAGCGCGGCATGCTGACTGTTTGGGATGCGCAGAAAGGATGGAGCATCTGCCTGTCGTTAGAGGACACGAACCTGATCTCCGGTTATTTTTCTGAAGAGAACCAGGTCATCCTCGTTCTCAAAAACGGCGAAAGGCACTTATTCTTTCCCCCTGGGCACAGCTTGCCCATGAGCATTGAATCCGTGACCCATCCGGGCGTTTATACCCCAGCCCGCCAGTTTGTGTACAATTCACAAGAAAACAAGCTGTGTATCGGATACGGTTTCTCTGGCGCAGTAAAAATATTTGATGCCGCCACCTTGGAGGAAGTCTGCGATATGCCAGAAGCCAGGGGCTGCGAAAGAGTGATCTCCCATGACGGAAGATTTGTCCTCGAATATAGAAGGGACCCCGTAGCCAGTGGTCTTACGGCAAGCTTGCGTGATGTTGGCGGTCGGCAGGTCGCTCAGCTCACTTTATCGAACGACTACCCCAGCGGGGCCGTTGCGCTTTTTTCCGACAACTATCTGTTTGAAGGAGGGATGCGAACCGTATCCTCTAGAAAGGACGGAAAAACCTACTGTGAACAGGAGGAAGGGGCGCTGATCAACCTGAAGACCAACCAGAAGGTGCTTGATCACGTTATATTCCGCAATCTCCTTCTGAATACAAGCTATTTGACGGCTGCGCGCAACACCTTTGGTGACGAAATTGCGGTCTCGAGGGATGGCCAGTATTATTTTCACGGGAACAGCGTTTTTGAGGCCGCAACCGGCAAGCCCATCATCGAAAATATCAACCATGTTGTATACGCAGGGTTCACAAAGAATTATGGTGGCTTTTATGTTCAAACCGATACTACTCGGTCTTTTTATGTTATCGACAGCGGGGAGGCAAAACTCTGCGACGGCTTCCTGGAGGCGGTGCCCACCGTGCTGTCGGAAACCGGGAAATACGCAGCAGGTTTTGACGAAGACGAAGGGTATATTTGGGACGTGGGCACTGGAGAACTTATATCGCAGCTGGCGCTCCCGGAAGATTGGTATAGCACTACAGGGCTGTCCGTCAGTCTCGACGGGCTAAGTACTGCCAAAGCCCTGAACTTTGGCGATCCGCTTCCAGACCTGCCTTTTAACATCATCATGGGCTACCATTTTGATAATGGGCTATTTATAGAGGATGAAGGCATTTTCGCTTTGATCGCTGGCGATGGCCGCCTGATTTTCTGGGATATAAATACAGGCGGAGTGCTCGCGCAGCTTGCGCCTACCGCTGGCAAGTTCCAAAGCATAGCACTGTCCGGAGATGGACTTGTCATCCAGTCGGAGCATACCGTAAATTTGATAGATTACAAAACAGATGTTTTACAGGCGCAAGCCAAAAAGCTGCTCCATGGTCGTACGCTCACCGCCGCTGAACGTACATCGAACTATTGCGAGATCAAGTGATTTGTGAACCCTTTTCGGTATTTTTCTTCCGGGGCTATAGGGCTCTTTCCCCTAGTATAGCTCGTTATGTCCCTCGTCCGGGAGAACTTTGTGACAGCAAGCCCCGATTTGTAGCCATTGATTATTCTTGACTTTTGGACTATAATCATAAATACATATGTAATATATACATGTTTTCCCTGCTGTACTTTTCATGCCATCAGAAAGAAAGGGGCGAACCTATGGCCATGCCCATCCCCAAACGTCCCAAGCTCAAGCGCGGGGAAGCCTGGGTTGCGCTGTGGTTTGTGCTCCCGGCCCTGGTTCCGATCCTTGTGTTCTGGCTCTACCCCATCCTTCGCTCCCTGATGCTGAGCCTGACAGACTGGGACTATATCAGCCCCACGTACCAGTTTGTAAAGCTGGACAACTATGCGGGCTTCATCGGCGACCGCAATTTTAACCGCGCCCTCACCAATACGCTGCTGTTTGCGGTGTATACGGTGGTGCCTGCCATGGTGCTGGGCCTGGGCCTGGCGCTGCTGTTTCAGCGCTCCTTCCGTATGAAAACCGTGTATAGGGCGCTGTTGTTTTCCCCCTGGGTCACCCCCATGGTGGCGGTGTCCATCGTCTGGATCTGGCTGTTTCAGCCGGAGGCGGGCATGCTGAATTACCTGCTGGAATCAGTGGGCTTACCCGCTTCCAAGTGGCTCAGCAGCCGGGACACAGCGCTGCTGTCGGTATCCCTGGTCACGGTGTGGAAAAGCTTTGGGTATGCCATGATCTTTTATATGGCGGCGCTGGAAAAGGTGCCGAAAGACCTGTACGACGCCGCAAAAATGGACCGGGCCAACGCCTGGCAGCGGTTTGTCCATGTGACGTTCCCGGGCATTTCGCCTACCACGTTCTTTCTGGCGGTGATGATGACCATCACCTCTTTGCAGGCCTACGACCAGATCCAGATTCTCACCCAGGGCGGCCCCGCTGGGTCCACCCGCACGCTGCTCTACCTCTACTACCAATACGCCTTTGAAAATTACAACATGGGCGAGGCCACCGCTGTGGCCACGGTGCTCATGGGGATTACGGTATTGCTCTCCATTCTGCAGTTTTGGGGAGCCAAAAAGTGGGTGACGTACCAATGAAAACAAGGAACGCCCTCAAAAAAGCCTTGCTTCATGCGGTGCTGCTACTATTTGCCTTTGCGGTGGCCTTTCCCTTCCTGTGGATGCTGTCCAGCGCGCTGAAAACCAACGAGGCGGTGCGCCAGTTCCCTCCCCGCCTGCTGCCGGAAAGCTTCGCCTGGGGCAATTTCGCCGCCGCGTATGGCGGCGCTCCCTTTGGGCAATACATCTTTAACTCGCTGTTCACCGCCCTGAGCATTGTGGCCATCCAGCTGGTGAATGCCGCCCTGATGGCCTATGCGCTCACACAGCTGAAGTTCCGGGGGAAGAACCTGCTTTTTGCGGTGGTGATGGGCACCAATATGCTGCCCGCCGCCGCCACCTACGTCCCGGCGTACATCATCCTGTCCAAGATGGGCCTCATCAACAGCTATACCGGCCTGATTCTTTCCAACTGCGTGTATATGTTTGGTATCTTTCTGATCCGCCAGGCCTTTTTGCAGGTGAGCCGCAGCCTGGTGGAGGCGGCCTGGGCCGAGGGGGCCGGTCACTGGCACACCCTATGGCATGTGCTGGCGCCCATTGCCAAGTCCTCCTTTGTGACCATGGGGTTGCTCAGCTTTATCGCCAACTACAACAACTACATGTGGCCTTCCCTGATTACCACCCGGCCGGAAAAATACCTGATTTCCCAGGGCTTGCGCTTGTACTTCATCGAGGGCGGAGCCTACGGCATCCGTTGGGCCTATGTGATGGCCGCCGCCACCTTTACGGTATTCCCGCTGATGGCGCTGTTCTTCGCTTGCCAGAAGTGGTTCATACAGGGGATCTCAGACACTGGGGTGAAAGGGTAACTCGTTCGCACCACCAACACGACCAACGAAACAAAGGAGGATCTTTATGCGGAAACTAGGTTCCATATTCCTGGTTGTCCTACTGGCGGTCTGCGCCATGGCGCCCGCCGCGTCCGCCGCCGAGAAGGTGACGTTTGAGTTCTGGTACGGCCTGGGCGGCCCTACGGGGGAACTCATGCAGCAGCTCATCGCCGAGTTCAACGCTTCCCAGGACCAATACGAGGTGATCGGCGTCACCCAGGGCAGCTACACCGAAACCTTCCAAAACATCCAGGCCCCCATCGCGGGGGGCACGCCGCCCGCCCTGGCGGTGATGGAGTACGGCCAGGTGAACAATCTGGCCCTGAAAGCCGTGCTGGAAAACGTGCAGCCCTACATCGACGCGGACCCCAGCTTCGCTCCCGACGATGTGGTAAAAACCTTCCTGGAGCAGGGCCGCTATGGCGATGCGCTGTACGCGCTGCCCCTGCAGGGCACCACCCAGGTTTTCTATTATGACAAGGCCGCCTTTGAAGCGGCGGGCATCGATCCCGAGACCGCGCTGAATTCCTGGGAAGGCGTGGTGGAGGCCGCCCGGAAGCTCACCAAGAAGGACGAAGCCGGGAAAACCACCTTCTACGGCTGGGAGCCTATGTACAAATACTGGAACCTGATGGACATCGCCTATGCCAACGGCGGCAGGTTGCTGAGCGAAGATGGCAAGGCCGTCACCATCAACACCCCGGAGTGGGTGGAGGCTTGGGAGATGATCCGCAAGGCCATCCATGAGGAGGGCATCATGCGGGTGCACTCCGCGGGCCAGGGCTGGGAGTATTGGTACGCCACCATCGACGATGTGATGCAGGGGCGCGCGGCGGGCTACACCGGCTCCGCCGGGGACCAGGGCGATTTGGATTTCACCCGCATCGCCGCCCACACGCAGCCTCAAAACGGCCTGGGAGGCCATCCCGGCGCGGCGGTGGCGGAAGCCACCCAGCTGGTGATCCTGGCTGGCGCGCCTGCCGAGGCCAAGCAGGGAGCCTTCACCTTCGTGAATTTCCTGACCAACACCAAGAACACCGCCCGTTGGGGCATGTCCACCGGCTACATTCCCATTCGCAAATCCGCCCAGGAGGACCCGGATTTTAAGGCCTTTACGGACAAAAATCCGCAGGCGCTGGTGCCGCTGCAGCAGGCTGCCGCCATCGGCATCCCGCCGATTCTGGACCCCACGGGCAACAACATCTTCGACGCCCTGCAAATCGCCTGCGACTTGGTGGAGATTGAGGGCATTCCTGCCCAGGAGGCCCTGGACGAAGCCCAAGAAACCGCCCAAGCCGCGCTGGACAAGGCATTGGCGAAATAAGAGAACCAGCACGATGCCGGACCCCATTTGCTAGGCTCCTGGGTCCGCATCACCATGAATGATGCAAAAGGCAGCTGCAAAACGACCCGGGCTTTGAAAGCCCGGGTCGTTCAGCTTGCTGAAAAAGCCTTGTTTTTGTAAAAATTCTTTTTCATGGTTGTCTTGGATCGTGTGAAACACGGTCCAAGAAAGGGTTCAGGGCGAAGCCCTGAGCGGGGCACCGCCAACGAGCGTGCGCCCTGTGGGCGCTTTGCCGTAGGCAAAAGCTAGTGAGAGGTGGGGCAGTGAGGCGAGTACAAGGCACGGCAGTGCCTTGTGCGACACCGAACAACCGGATTTAGGGGCGGCAGCCCCTAAACGGACTTTGTCCTCAAACGATAAAAGCCCAAAATCACAGCACGTGGGAACTGGTCAGCAGGTAGATCACATAATAAACGCCGGAGCCCAAATGCCATAGGAACAGGCCCGCTCCCACGCCGTATTTGGCCCACCCCAGCCAACCCAGCTTCCCCCTTGCCCTGTCCTGCACCCAGGCCCTGCAAAAGAACGCAGTCATCACCACCCACAGCATGAACGCCGCGCCCATCAGGCCCCAGCCGAAGTTCCCATCGGCCGCCCGGGTGCCTGTCTCTCCCAAAATGGCGTTTTCCAGCGTGGCCACCAGGCTCAGCAGCACCGTCAGGGGCACCAGGGGGTCCTTCCACTGCTCCCTGCGGATGAATACGCACAACACATAGAGCGGGAACACCTGCATCAGCCAGGCCATGTCCAGGCCACCCACAAATTTGAGCCAGGACAGCTCCAGGGCCATGCTGCTTTGATGGGGCACGATAATGCCAAAGTAATACATGTATTGCACGACCATAAACAGCACCGCCGGCGCCACCGCCGCCAGGATTTGAAGGAAAAAGCGGCTGTTTTTGGGATGCCGCAGCCACTGCGCTAAAAAGTAGAAACTGGCGGCAGGCAAAAAGGCCTGCATAAAGGTGGGCTTCGCCAGCAGGCTGACAAACAGCAGCACCCCCAGGGTGACCGCTTTTTTGAGGGGTAGGCGGGTGTTTGCCCCGTCCTTGGGCAACAACCGCTGAAATTCCATGTAGCAATGGGCTGTATAGGTCACGCAAAGCACCATCAGCACCATGGCGGTGATCTGCGTGGGGCTGTGCCAAGTATTGGGCGTTCCGCCCACACCCACATATATATTGGGGTTCCTGGCCGCCTGCCGCAGGGTGCCCACCATCGTACAACAAAAAGCCGCAAGGGCGATCCATCCCCGGTCCGTCTTTTCTGGCAAGTAGGCCACAAACAGCCGGTTTACCAGCCACAGCTCCGTCCCCTTCAAAAGGGCCGTCACCAGCGCCGCCGCCAGGGTTTTGGACAGGCCAAAACCCATGGCCAACACCACCAGTCCATGCCATAGGGGATGGGCCACATGGTGCAGAAAGCTGCGGGGGTGCAACAAGCTTGCCTCCGCCGCCCAGGTGGCGTGAATGCTGATGTCGCTATGGTCCCGCTGTGCCAGGGCATAAAATACCGCAAAACCTAGCGCTAGCATCAGCCCATAGGAAGCCCAAACCCACAGGTTGTTCCTGGCTGTTTTCTCTTCCCGTTGCAAAATATTGGGGGCCATCACTGGTTGCATACCCCATCTCCCTTGCGTTTGCTTATGGGCGGGTCTCCCCATCGGGAGCGATTCTCCGGTAGACCTTCACCGTGGGCAGCGTCAGCACGGGTTCATACCCCTCCAAGGGTGTTTTTAGATGGCTGGTCATCACCCACTGGCTTTTTCCCGTGTTCTCCGGCGTAAAGAACCCGAACATCAGCCCCATCCCCGGATGCAACTCTGAAAACATCTGTAGGGACGCGATGTCTGCCCGCACGGTATTGGTGAAGGGGTCCTGCGCCTCCGGGTCAAACTCCACCGCCTGGCAGGCTTCCTTCATGTCCTGGGAGTAAGCTTCGGGGACAAAGCGCTCCGGGTTTGCAAAAACGTCCATGGGCGCAAGGCTGCACAGCAACACCAGCATAGCCACGCTGCCCGCCAGCACCAGGCTGGGGACCCACCTTTTCCGCTCCAGGGCCAGCAACACCGCCACCCCCCACAAAAAGGGGGCCAGGGTGCGAAAATCGCTCCAGTCGTTGGTTTCATAGAAGGCCACCACCAGAAAGAAGGGTGCAAACAGCAGCAAGAAATGGCAGATGGACCTCGCCTGCAGCCCCAGGCGCAGCCGGAAGCCTTTTGTCCCCCGCTCCACCCGTAAAAAACTGCCCAGCAAGAGCAGACCCATCACAATCACATACAGGTGTCGCAGGGCCACCTCCATGGGGTGGGCGCTGCGAAAAAAGTAATCAATCAGGTTTCCCTTGCCGTGGCTTAGAAACATTTTCACAAAGGCTTTGAAGTCCGGGGCCCGGAACCAGTTATACAGGAAGCCTCCGGGATAGGGCGCTGTCATGGCGGCACCCGCCCAGTAAAGCCCCGCAAACAGCACCGCGGCCAGCAGGGCCAGCCCAAAGGTTTTTTGGCTCCACCGGCCTCCGCCGGAGACCCACACCAGCGGAAGGAACAGCGCCGCATAGGGGGCCCGGTACAGGCAGCCCAAGGCCACCAGCAGCCAACAAAGCACCCCGGAGGGCTTGCCACCCGTTTTTCCGTGGCGAAGCAACAGGGTGACGTAGAACAGAAGGTAGGCGTAGTTGAACAGCTCCGTCATGGAGGTCATGCAATACAGCACCGTGGGCGCAAACACGCCAAACAGCCCGGCCACAAACAGCGCCTGGCCCAGGCTGGGCCGCAATAGCGCACAAAACAACACCGCCGCCAGGGATACCCACAGGGCGTTAAAGAGGACAATGCTGTGGTATTCTAGGCCCAACAGCTTGGCAAAGCCGCCGTACAGAAGCAGCGGAGCAAACCCGTCGCTGCCCAGGGCGCCAATCTGCGCGTGGATTTCCGCAGGGCCATTGTAGCCACCCCGCAAGCCAAAATTCGCAAGCCCAAAGGTGCTGCGCCAATAGCCCATCTCATCGCTCCACACAGGCAACGCCATAAACCCGTTTCTACCTGTGATGAGGGAGACCAGTGCCAGTTGGATCCAAGGCGCCAGCACGCACAGGGCCCAGGCCACCCAGGTCCAATAGCGCTTTTTGCTCTCCAGGGTCCTTATATCGCTCATCTGCTGTACCATCCTTGCTCTTTCGCATGGTCCGGCTCCTCCAGCAACCTTCCAGCCGTACTTTTTAGTATACCATGATAGGGGGCTGGCAGGCAACCCACCTGCGCATTGCCAACCGCTCCCGTCTATGGTATCATTTGGCTGGTATGGCCAAATAAATACCCGGAAGGGTTTGAAAAATGAAAAGGAGACTCCCCATGAGCAAGTATACCCTTGGCATTGATTATGGAACCCTCAGCGGCCGTGCGGTGCTGGTGGACGTGCGCAATGGCGATGAAATCGCCAGCGCTCTGCTGGAATACCCCCATGCGGTCATGGACGAAACCCTTCCCAGCGGCAAAAAGCTAGGCCATGACTGGGCCTTGCAGCACCCCCAGGACTATTTGGACGTGCTGACCCACACCATCCCCCAGGTGTTGCAAAAAAGCGGCGTACGGCCGGAGGACATCATCGGCATTGGCACCGATTTTACTGCCTGCACGGTGCTTCCTGTGAAGGAGGACGGCACGCCCCTGTGCCTTCTGCCGGAATTTGCGGAGAACCCCCATGCCTATATCAAGCTGTGGAAGCACCACGCCGCCCAGGACAAGGCCAACCGGCTCAACGAAATCGCCGCCCGGCGCAACGAGCCTTGGCTGAAAAACTATGGCGGGAAGATTTCCAGCGAGTGGCTGTTCCCCAAGCTATGGCAGGTGCTGGAAGAGGCCCCGGAGGTCTATGCCGCCATGGACCATTTTGTGGAGGCTGCGGACTGGATCGTTTGGCAACTGACCGGCGTGCAGACCCGCAATAGCTGCTGTGCGGGCTATAAGGCCTTATACAACAAAAAAACCGGGTATCCCAGCAAGGCATTCTTCAAAGCCCTGGACCCCCGCCTGGAAAACGTGATCCAGGAAAAACTCAGCTGCCCGGTAACTTCCCTGGGCCAAAAGGCCGGGGGACTCACGGCGGAAATGGCGAAAAAGCTGGGGCTGCAGGAAGGCACCGCCGTTTGCGTGGGCAATGTGGACGCCCATGTGTGCGTGCCCGCCGTGGGCATTGACGCTCCGGGGCAAATGCTGGCCATCATGGGCACCTCCACCTGCCACATCATGATGGGCACCCAGGAATCCCAGGTGCCCGGCATGTGCGGCGTGGTGGAAGACGGCGTGATGCCAGGCTTTGCGGGCTACGAAGCGGGCCAGAGCTGCGTGGGCGACCATTTCGCCTGGTTTGTGGACAACTGCTGCCCCGCCGCTTATGTGGAAGCGGCCAAGGCCAAAGGCGTAAACATCCACCAGTATTTGACAGACCTGGCGGCCAAACAGGCCGTGGGCGAGCATGGCCTGCTGGCCCTGGACTGGTGGAACGGCAACCGCAGCGTGCTGGTGGACGTGGACCTGACCGGCATGATGTTGGGCATGAACCTGCAAACCAAACCGGAGGACATGTACCGGGCCCTCATTGAAGCCACCGCCTATGGCACCCGGATGATCATCGAAAACTACCGGGAGAACGGCGTGGCCGTGGAGGACTTCTATGCCAGCGGCGGCATCAGCCAAAAAAATGCCATGCTGATGCAGATTTATGCGGATGTGCTGAACATCGAAATCAAAATCGCCGGAGCGGAGCAAGGCCCTGCCCTGGGCAGCGCCATCTTTGCCGCCGTGGCCGCAGGCCAGGCCGCTGGTGGGTATGAGGACGTCTTTGCCGCCGCCCGGGCCATGGGCAAGGTGAAGGATTTGGTGTACAAGCCCATCCCCGCCCATGTGGCGGTATATGACCAGCTCTTTGCGGAGTATCGCCGCCTGCACGATTTCTTTGGCCGGGGCGAGAATGATGTGATGAAGCGCCTGAAAGCCATCAAAAAGCAGGCCACGAAGGCCTGATTTGCGTCCAAATGATGTGGCGTAACGCCGCTGCCAATGAACAGGCGTTGCCGCAAAAAGAGGGGGATTCCCATGCTGGAAAGCTTGAAACAAAAGGTATACGAAGCCAATATGCTGCTGCCCAAGTACGGTCTGGTCACCTTTACCTGGGGCAATGTGTCTGGGATGGACCGGGAACAGGGGCTGTTTGTGATCAAACCCTCCGGCGTGCCCTATGAGGACCTGCGGCCCGAGCACTTGGTGGTGATGGACCTGGCCGGAAAAAAAGTGGAGGGCAACCTGAACCCCAGCAGCGACACCGCCACCCACATGGAACTGTACAACCGCTTTCCCTCGCTGGGGGGCATCGTCCACACCCACAGCCGCTGGGCCACCATTTGGGCCCAGGCGGGTCGCGAAATCCCCGCCTATGGCACCACCCACGCGGATTACATCCACGGCCCGGTGCCCATCACCCGCTCCCTGACCCAGCGGGAAGTGGACCAAGCCTATGAGCTGGAAACGGGCAAGGTCATCGCCAGCCATTTTGAAGCCCAGGGCATTGATCCCGCGGCTGTACCCTGTGTGCTGGTGCGCAACCACGGCCCCTTTGCCTGGGGCAAGGACGCCCTGGACGCGGTGCATAACGCCGTTGTATTAGAGGAAGTGGCCATGATGGCCTGGCATACGGAGGCCCTTCCCCTTCAGCAACCCCGGGAGTGCCTGCCGGAGTATGTGAAGGAAAAGCACTACCTGCGCAAGCATGGTCCAGGGGCCTACTACGGGCAAAAATAGGGCTGGCTATGGTTGCCCATGGGCTGTCGCGGTGCATACGACCGCGACAGCCCATTTTCATTTTTATTTTTGTAAAGCATGCTTGACATCCTTTCCACCGTATGCTATTCTATGGATGTAAAGCATGCTTTCCATTTTTTCCGGATTCCATCACGAAAGGGGCCTTCCATTGAAAAACCGGTTGGAAGCGCTGCGCCTTCAGCGCGGCATCAAGCAGGAGGAACTGGCCTCCGCCCTGCGGGTCTCCCGGCAAACCATCAGTTCCTTGGAAAACGGGCGGTATAACCCGTCCATTCTGCTGGCTTTTAAGCTGGCAAAATACTTTGATTGCTTGGTGGAGGACATCTTCATCATCGAGGAGGACGAAAACAATGCTCTGTAAAATGAAAAGCAAAACCAAACTGTACCTGGCCCTTTTGGCGGTGGGCCTGGTGAGCCTGGCCTTTGGCGTCATCGGCTACCTGACTTCCGGCAACCAGTCCCACCATATGGATACCCTCCTGGGCATGTTCTCCGGCTTCGGTTTCGGCCTCCTGGCTGTGGCGGTGGTCCAGCTGATCCGCGCCAAACGCATGTCACCGGAAAAGCGGGCGGAGAAGGACATTGAAAAGAACGATGAGCGCAACATCGCCGTCACCCGGGCGGCCCACGCGGTGGGCAATACCGCCGGAGCCGCCACGCTGGTGGTGCTCAGCTTCCTTCTGATGTTCTTGGATTACAGGGTCCCCTCCTATCTGTGCATCGGGGCGCTATATGTGCAGCTGTTCGCCTTCTTGATCGCCTACCGGGTGTATTACAAAAAAATGTGAAACCCAAAAATGAAGCAGCCCGTACCGCGCCCCCGATTCTGGGTCGCGGTTTTTGTGTCCAGGGCGCGGATTGCGTCCAGGAAAAATCCTTGACAGCACCAATCGGCTGTGATACAATGCCTTTCGGATTGTCAAGAGAATTTCCTTGACAGCCCGCCGAAAGGAGCCTGCCTGTGAACCCCAGCGAAACAGGGTCTGCCCCGGAGGAAAGGCTTGCGCAAAATGTGGAAATCAGCACCCTGTGCGCTTTCTACGGCGGGCTATTGACCCAGCGGCAACGCACGGCCCTGCTGCTTCATTATGATGAGGACCTGTCCCTGGGGGAAATCGCGGAGCAGCTTGGCGTCAGCCGCCAAAACATCCACGACCTCATCACCCGCTCCGCCCAGAAATTGCAGAGGGTGGAGGAACAGGTGGGGGCCATTGCCTCGGCGCGGCAGACCAGCGCCCAACTGCAACAAGCCCTGGACCTATTGCGCGCAAACCATACCGCAGAAGCCATTTCCCTGCTGTCTGAGACCATTGCCCAGCTTGATGGAGAGGAGTGACGCCCCATGGCCTTTGAAGGACTGAGCCAAAAACTGTCCGCCGCCCTTGGCAAGCTCACCAGCCGGGGCAAGCTCACCGAGCAAGCCGTCAAAGAGGGCATGCGGGAAGTGCGCGTAGCCTTGCTGGAGGCGGACGTCAACTACCTGGTGGTGAAGGACTTTTGCAAGAAGGTGACGGAACGCTGCGTGGGCCAAGCCGTCCTGGAAAGCCTGTCCCCAGCCCAGCAGGTCATCAAAATCGTCAACGAAGAAATGACCGCCCTCATGGGCGAGCAGAACGCCCGGCTCACCTGGTCCTCCAGCGTGCCCACCATTTACATGCTGTGTGGCCTCCAGGGCGCGGGCAAAACCACCATGGCCGCCAAGCTGGCCGGATACCTGCAAAAAACCGGGAAAAAGCCTTTGCTGGCCGCCTGCGATATCTACCGCCCCGCCGCCATCAAGCAATTGCAGGTGGTGGGGGAGCAGGTCCATGTGCCCGTGTTTGAAAAAGGCGCCCAGGACCCGGTGAAAACCGCCAAAGAGGCGGTGGAATACGCCCGGAGCTATGGCCGGGATGTACTCATCATTGACACGGCGGGCCGTTTGCACATTGATTCGGAATTGATGGAGGAACTGCGGCGGGTGAAAGCCGCCGTAAAACCCCAGGAAGTGCTGTTTGTGGTGGATGCCATGACCGGCCAGGACGCGGTGAACGTGGCCCAAACCTTTGACCAGGACCTGGGCATCGACGGCGTGATCCTGACCAAGCTGGACGGCGACACCCGGGGCGGCGCGGCCCTGTCCATCAAGGCCGTGGTGGGTAAGCCCATCAAGTTCTCCGGCACCGGCGAAAAGCTTTCCGACATCGAACCCTTCCATCCGGACCGGATGGCCAGCCGCATCCTGGGCATGGGCGATGTGATGACCCTCATCGAAAAGGCCCAGGAGGTCTTTGACCAGGGCGAAGTGGAAAAGCTGCAAAAGCGCGGCCCTCAGGAGCTGACCCTGGACGATTTCCTGTCCCAAATGCAGCAAATGAAAAAGATGGGCGGCATGCAAAGCATGCTCTCCATGCTGCCCGGCATGGGCAACAAGCTGCAAGGCGTGGAAATTGACGATGATGCCATGAAGAAGCCCGAGGCCATCATCCGCAGCATGACCAAGCGGGAGCGCAAAAACCCCGGCATCCTCAACGCCAGCCGCCGCAAGCGCATTGCCGCAGGCAGCGGCACCACCGTGCAGGACGTCAACGCCCTGATGCGCCAGTTTGACCAGGCCAAGGCCATGATGAAGCAAATGATGGGCGGTCGCCTGGGCAAAAAAGGAAGAATGCGGATGCCCTTTTAATGCTTCCCCTCCACACGCCTGTTATCACCCTTGTGATTGCAGATAGATCCCAAAGGGCCAGCGCCCTATCCCCAATCCAAATCATTTAGGAGGAAACCAACATGTCTGTCAAAATCCGTCTCAAGAGAATGGGTATGAAGAAAAAGCCTTTCTACCGCGTTGTGGTGGCCGACATCCGCAGCCCCCGGGATGGCCGCTTCATTGAGGAAATCGGCTACTACGATCCCATGACCGAGCCTTCCACCATCAAAATTGACGCCGAAGCCGCCAAAAAGTGGCTGCAAAACGGCGCGCAGCCCACGGATACCGCCCGGACGCTGCTGAAAAAATCCGGCATCCTTGAGGGCTAACACATGAAAGAACTTGTGCTGTTCATCGCGCAGTCGTTGGTGGACAACAAGGACGCCGTGACTGTGCTGGAAACCGTCGGCCCGGAAGCCACCATTTTGGAACTTCATGTGGCGCCCGAGGACATGGGCAAGGTGATTGGCAAGCAGGGGCGCATCGCCAAGGCGCTCCGCGCCGTGGTGCGGGCCGCCACCACCAAGGACCAGAAGCCCGTTTTTGTGGAAATTCAGTAATCTTTCCTTCTTGCCAGCGCCCTTTCCGCGAGCCAGGGCGTTGGCAAGCTGTTTTTTTCTTGCCCTGATTTTGCTGACGTGGAACCCTTTTTGGAAGGCTCCGCCTGTCAAAAACCCCAATGCAGGGGTTCCACCCCTGCACCCCACCAGGGATTTCATCCCTGGACCCATTTTTGAACCGCCCATACAATGGGCAGTTCAATCAAGGGATTCTGAAGGGCAAAGCCTTTAGGCTGCCAGAGGCCGCTCCCCTTCCCCACTTTTTGGACCCTCAGACAAGGAGGTTCTCCCCTTGCTTCACATTCTTGCGTTTTTTTGTGCTGTGTGCGCCATGTGCCTGCTGTGGAACCGCCGGTTTGAACAGGCCTTGCCTGTTGCCCTGCTTTCGGCCATGGGGGTGCTCACCGCCTTGGCCATGGGCCGCGTCCTGGCCTGGGTGGATTTTCTGGCCTGGCTTTTGCTGGCCGCTATCCTTCTTTTGGCGGTCTATGCCCTGGCTTCTAAGCGAATCTCCTTCGGTGCGCTGGGGAAGCGTTTCCTGGCAAACGTCACCACCCCGGGCCTGCTGGTTTTTGTGCTGGTGATGGCTTACCTGCTGTATGCCACCCAGCCCATGGTGGTCAACACTAATGACGATGTGGTGCACTGGGGCCTGGCCCCAAAATCCCTCTGGCTGTTTGGCGGCCTGGTGGATGGCGGGCAGGTTCTCTCCACCACCTTTGCCACCTATCCCCCCGGCCTCCAGGTGTTGCAATGGTGGATGCTGCGCTTTTTTGGCCAGTGGCAGGAGTCCACGCTGTACCTGGTCCTCTTTGCCACCTATGGGGTTTTTCTGCTGCCCCTCACCGCCAAACTGCGCTGGAAGCACGCCTGGGCCATTCCCCTGGCGGCCGTAGCCATCCTTGCGCTGCCCTTCCTGGGCAACTACGCCAGCTATGACTACCTGGGCGTGGACACGTCTTTGGCCCTTTGCTTTGGGTATACCTTGGTGCAGATTTGGCAATCCCGGCAGGGGGACCGCTTTGCCCTGGCGGCTGCATCGCTTGGGATGTGCGGCCTGGTCCTCATCAAGGAAGTGGGGCTGCTATTCATGGTCTTTGCCGGGGTTTTTCTGCTGCTAACCCGCAAATGCGGCAAGAAAGAGCTGCTCTGCCTGCTGGCCCCTTTGCTGGCATTTGGCGCATGGAAGGTCTTTTGCCAAGCCATGGGACTGACGGGCTTTCACGCCTCCGGCCTATCCGCCAGGATTGGCGAGCTCTTCTCCGGTACCTATCAGCCTCCGGAAGGGGCGGACGGCATCCTCCCCTCTCTGTGGAACGCGCTGACGGTTTGCAATTTGTCCACCCTGCCCAGCGTGCCTTTTCTTTCTGTGCAATTGCCCAAGCTGTTCTGGCTGGCCTTCCTGCCGGTGCTCCTGGGGCTGCTGGGCCGGTGGACAAAGCAAAAAGCTCTGATGCGGGTGGCGCTTTTCGCGGCCATCGTTTCCGTGGTCTTTGTGCTGCTGCAATGTGTCAGCTTCTACACGGTGTTTTATTACGAGGTGCCCGTGTACGTAGGCGAGCGGGCCAGCAACATGGTTTGGCTGATGGAGCGGTACCTCTGCCCCATGTTGCTGGGCTTTGGCGTGCTGGCGCTGTGGCTGGTGGTGGATGCGTTCCCAAAAAAGCTGGCCTCCGCCTGGAAGCCCCTGCCCACGCTGGCGCTGGCGTTGAGTTTTTTCTTTCTGGTCTTCGGCATTCAGTGGAGCCATCTGCTCACCATGCTGCTGCCGGACCGGTACTACCAGCTGGACAGCGCCCTGGGCACGGAAGGCCAAGTGCTGATGGACCATGATTGGGGCACGGCTTTGGAAGGCTATGAAAACGCCCATGTGCTGGTGGAGCTGGAGGACGGCTCCGACTACATCAAAAACCTGCGCTATGCCTACGCGCCTGCACGGTTTGAGGTCCCCACGCCGGAGGCTTCCCAAAGCGCCGAAGCCCTGCGGGGGTTTCTCCTGCAAAAGCAGATGACTCATCTCATTTATTTCAATGATGACAGCGCCCTGTATGCCCCCGCCTGCGAGCTGTCGGAGGATGGGGAACTCTATTCCTGGACGCTGTATGAAGCGCTGCGGGACGGCGATGCCGTCACCCTGTCGGAGTTTTAGAAAGGAGCGGACCCATGCTTGCACCCTATTTGCTGCTGGGCGAAATCACCCGCCCCCAAGGCCTCCGGGGCGAGGTCAAGCTGCGCCACTATACGGACGACCCCTCCCGGTTTGAAGAGCTGGACACGGTTTATTTGCGGGAAGGGGAGGCATACCAGCCCTTTGCGCTCACCGGCTGCCGGGTGCAAAAGGATGAGGTGTTTTTGACCTTGGCAGGCGTCACCGACCGGGACCAGGCGGAGAAGTTGCGGGGCGTCCAGCTCTATGTGGACCGGGCCCATGCCAAGGCGCTTTCCCCGGATGAGGTGTTCATCGCGGATATTGTGGGGGCCAAGGCCTACGACACGAAGGGCCGGCTCCTGGGGACCCTCACAGAGGTCTTGACCCCTGGCGGCGTGGACGTGTTTGTGTTTGACACCCCCAAGGGCACCCTGATGGTGCCTGCCCTGAAAGCCGTACTGCTGACCCTGGACCCGGTGAATGCCAAAATCGTGTTGAACGAAGCCATGCTGGACGAGGTGGGCCTCTATGAAGATCGCCATTCTAACGCTGTTCCCCGAGATGTTTGAAAGCGTGCTGGCTTGCAGCATCCTGGGCCGCGCCCGGGCAGAAGGCCTGCTGCAGGTGGAGCCGATGGACATCCGCCCCTTTAGCGACAAAAAGCATAAAAACACCGACGACTACCCCTTTGGGGGCGGCGCGGGCATGGTGATGATGGCCCAGCCTATCTTGGACGCGGTGCGGAGCGCCCGTAACCAGGGATATGAAGGCCCTTGCATCTACCTCAGCCCCAGGGGCCAGCCCCTCACCCAGGCCAAAACCCGGGAGCTGGCCCAGCAGGACAGCCTGGTGCTGCTCTGCGGCCACTATGAGGGCGTGGACCAGCGGGCCATTGACCTGGCGGTGGACGAGGAGTTGTCCCTGGGCGATTTCGTGTTGACCGGGGGCGAGCTGGCCGCCATGGCCCTGACGGACGCGGTGGCCCGGCATATCCCGGGAGTGCTGGGCAGCCAGGACAGCACCCAGGAGGAAAGCTTCTCCGAGGGGCTTTTGGAATACCCGCACTACACCCGGCCCCGCAGCTTTGAAGGCATCGAGGTGCCGGAGGTGCTGCTTTCCGGCGACCACGCCAAAATCAAAGCCTGGCGACGGGAGCAGTCGCTGCTGGTGACGGCCCGCATGCGCCCGGACCTGTATGAACAAGCCGAGATATCCGAAAAAGAGCGGGCTGCCGTCCAGGCCGCCCTAGCGCAAAATAAGGAGGATGCCCCATGCTGCTGAGAAAACTGGTGGCTGCCCTGTGCCCTTTGCTGCTGTGCCTGCTCACCTGCCTCCTCTTTGGCTGGCTGGACAGCCGCACAGGGGGCAAAGCCTTTGAGACCTTTGTGCTCAAAGGCCTGCTGCTGGGCTGCTGCATCGCCCTGCTGCTTCCCCTGGCGGGCATTTCCAGCACCAACAACGGCCTAGTGTTCTATCTGTTTGTGGCTGCGGGCGCACTGCTCCTCCTGCTTTTGTACCAATACCTGGAAACCATCCATGTAGTGCATTGGCCGGTGCTCAAATCTTTGGTGTCCATCAACGGCCAGGTGGTCATGGTGGAAGGTTCCGTCATGGGTTTTTTGCTGCTGACGGGCCTTTTGAACCGGAAACGGTAACGGGCGAAGGATGCTTTTACCTCATGATTAATGGAGCCGCCACTTTCCAGGGTCCTCCCGGCACAGCACCCTCTCCAGGTATTCCCCGCTGCTCAGGCCCAGGCGTTGCGCCTGGGCCAGCAGGTTTTCATAGGCTTGTTTATCCATCCGCAAACAAATATTCAACTTGTCAGGGTCCATGGCCTGTAGTGGCCGGTCCAGCTCCCCTGTCTCTCTAAAAAATCTGCTTTTCATATGCTTCCCTCCTCACCATGCTATGTGAGGCAGCCGGTGGGGTTCTTCGCTTTCATCCTGCCCATCGTCCCTTGGGATGATTCACTTTTTTCACTTTCGTGCTATAATAAACCGTTGCCCACTTTTCCCCCGCGCACCCAATCCATGACTGGAGGTTTTCCCATGCATTTTTTTCTGGTGAATGACGACGGCATCAGCAGCCCAGGCATCCTGGCCCTGTTACGGGCGGCCCAGGCCAGGGGCCACCGGGTGACGGTTTGCGCCCCCGCCACCCAGCAAAGCGCCGCCAGCCAACGCATTACCCTGGCGGAGCCTATCTATGTGGCCCCATACGCCTTTGACGGCCCTGATGTGACCGCCTACGCCATCACCGGCACCCCCACGGACTGTGTGCGCCTTGGGCTGCAAAACCTGACCGAAACCCCTGTGGATGTGCTGATCAGCGGCATCAACAATGGGTATAATTGCGGCATGGCCGTGCATTACAGCGGCACCGTGGGCGCCGCCCAGGAGGGGGCCCTTTGCAGCCTCCACGCCATCGCCGCCTCCATCCATCACCGGGCCACCCAGGAGGAGATTGACCGCCTGGCCGCTTTTGTCATCGCCACGGCGGAAAGCTACGTACGCCTTGCTTTGCCCCCAGGCGTACTGCTGAACATCAACGCCCCCACAGCCCCTGGAAAGCCCTGGAAAGCCCCGGTGCTGGCGCCTCTTTGCACCTCCAACTTCCGGGACGGCTACATCCGCCGGGAAAGCCCCAGGGCCGGGGTGTATTATTGGCTGGACGGCAGCGCCCGCACCGACCCGCCCTGCCCGGGAAGCGACCAGGATATGCTTTCCAAAGGGCACGTCACGCTCACCTTCATGGGCAACCCCTCGGATCATGGGGCCGCTTATGGCGGCTTCGTTTCCGCTTGCCAAACCCTTTGCCACCCGCTATAATAGGAACGCTTTCTACCTCCCTTTTTTTCCCGCTTGAATGGCGGGTTCCATCCTTCCCATCTGGAGGTTTATCGTGCAGGACCCACAGGAGCTGATCCATAGGCTGAATCTTCGCGGTGAAGGCCTGTCCAAAGGCCACCGCCGCATCGCCCAATACATTGCGGACCACTATGACAAGGCCATTTTTATGACGGCTGTCATGCTGGGCCAGCAATGTGACGTCAGCGAGTCCACCGTGGTACGCTTTGCCTCCGCCCTGGGCTATGAGGGCTATCCCCAGCTGCAAGGGGCGCTGCGGGAGCTGGTGCGCCAGCGCCTCACCGCCGAGCAGCGCTTTGCCATCGCCTCTGAAATCAAGGAAACCGACATCCTGCGCACGGTGCTCAAAAACGATGCCCAAAACATCCGTCAAACCCTGGAGGAGCTTTCCCAGCAGGATTTTGACGATGTGGTCCAGCGCATTTTGGCGGCCAAACGCCTCTATATCATGGGCCTCCGCTCTGCCGCGCCCTTGGCCCAGTTTCTGTACCACTACCTGCGCCTCATTTTTAGCGAGGTCACCCTGGTGCAAAACACCACCGGCGATGTGTTCGAGGATATTTCCCGCATCGGCCAGGGGGATCTGCTCATCGGACTCAGCTTCCCGCGCTATTCCGCCCATACGCTGGAATGCATGCGCTTTGCCAAGGGCAAAGGCGCGGAGGTGGTAGGCATCACCGACGGCGTCATGTCCCCCCTGTGCCAGGCCGCCCATATCTGCCTTTGCGCCCAAACCGACATGGCTTCCTTTGTGGATTCCCTGGCCGCGCCCCTGTCCCTGGTCAACGCGCTGATCGTCAGCCTGGGGCTGCACCGGCGGGAGGACCTCACCCACCACTTTGGCCAACTGGAGGAGATATGGAACGCCCAGCGTGTCTATATCGGTAAAGATCATGCGTGAGGTCATCGTGATTGGCGGCGGCGCGGCGGGGCTGATGGCGGCTGTGACGGCGGCCCAGGAGGGCGCCCAGGTAACCCTGCTGGAGCGCAATGAAAAGCTGGGAAAGAAGCTGTACATCACTGGCAAGGGACGCTGCAACGTGACGAACGATTGCGCCCCGGAGGCCTTTCAAAAGCAAGTGGTCCGCAATCCCCGCTTTTTGTATGGCGCGCTTTCCGCCCTGCCTCCCCAGGCCCTGATGGAGGCGCTCACCGCCTGGGGCTGCCCGGTGATGGTGGAACGGGGGGATCGCGTCTTTCCCCAAAGCGAAAAGGCCAGCGACGTCACCAAGGCCTTTGAAAAGCAACTGCAACGCCTGGGCGTTAGGGTCAAGCTGAACACCCGGGTCATGGGCCTGCAATGGAACAGCACAGGGCCTGGAAAACCCTTTGCACTGGTCACCCAGGATGGGGAGTCCTTCGTGGCGGATGCGGTCATTCTGTGCACCGGTGGCAAAAGCTATGCCTCCACCGGCTCCACCGGCGACGGCTACACTCTCCTTTCCCCTCTTGGGCACAGCCTGCTGCCCGCCGAGCCCTCTCTGATCCCCCTGGTCTGTGGGGAGCCCTGGGTTTTCTCCCTCCAGGGCCTGTCGCTGAAAAACATCCGCCTGACGCTAAAAAAGGGCAAGAAGGCCCTCTTTAGCGACATGGGAGAAATGCTGTTCACCCACTTTGGCTTGTCCGGCCCGCTGGTGCTTTCCGCCTCCGCCTACATGGCGGGGCAACCCCTCCAGGAGCTGGAATTGCAGTTGGACCTGAAGCCCGGCCTCACCGAAGTCCAGCTTCAGGACCGCCTGCTGCGGGACCTCCGCGCCGGAGGCAAAAAGCAGCTGCAGACGCTGCTTTGCGGGCTGTTTCCCCAGCGTCTGGCGGAGACGCTGCCCGCCCTGTGCGGCCTGGATGGCCGCCAGCAGACCAGCGAGCTCCGCAAAGAGGAGCGGGAGGCGTTGGTCCGCATGACCAAAGGCCTGGTTTTGCCCGTCACCGGTACCCGGCCCTTGGCGGAAGCCATCGTCACCCGGGGCGGGCTGGCCGTGCAGGAAGTGAACCCGTCCACCATGGAAAGCAAAAAGGTCCCCGGGCTCTACATCGCGGGGGAATTGCTGGACGTGGATGCCTTAACCGGAGGGTTCAATCTGCACATCGCCTTTAGCACCGGCTTCCTGGCTGGGAAGTGCGCCGCCAGAAGGCCCGAAAGCCACTGATGAAAAAGCCTTGCCGTGGTAAAAATACCTTACCTAGCAAGCCGTTTGGAGCAAAGAAGCATGCAGTTTATCGTCCTGGATTTGGAATGGAACCAACCCGTCAGCTACCAAAGCTCTGTTTTCCGCAAGGTGGGCGACAGCCTGCTGTTTGAGGTGATCCAGTTTGGCGCTGTCAAGCTGAATGATTGCTTTGAGATCATTGATTCCATCAGCATTCCTGTGCGCCCCACCCATTATTTGACCATCCATCCCCGGGTGCGCCGCATGACCCGGCTGGGGCAGGAGGAGCTTTGCGATGCCCCGGAGTTCATGGAGGCCATGGACCTCTTCGTGGACTGGTGCGGGGAAGAGTACGTGTTTCTGACCTGGGGCTGCGACGATGTGAGTGTCCTGCAGCAGAACATTGACTTTTTTGGCTTTGAGCGGCCTCTGCCCAAGATGTACGACATCCAGCGGCTGTACGCCAAGTCCCAGGGGCTGAATGCCAACCAGCAAAAGGCCTTAAAAAGCGCCATGGAGCAGCTGGACATTCCCGAAGATGAGGACCGCAGCTTTCACAACGCCATGCACGACGCCCACTACACCGCGCTGGTGCTGCAAAAGCTGCCCGAGCCCCGGCAGGTGCTGGAACACGAGGAAGAGCCCCGCAAACTGTGCCATAACCAAAAGCGCAGCCGGTTCCGCATCACCCAAATGGTGCCTTCCGTGGCGGAAGCCCTGGCCAGCCCCGCCCTTCGCACCCCGGAATGCCCCACCTGCAAGAAGCCCACCGTGCTGCAAACGGAGGTCATCCCCCAGGCCCCGGGCAAGTACATCGCTCTGTCCAAATGCGGCCAGCACGGCCTGCTGCTGCTGAAGGCCACCTTCTCGCTGCTGCCGGACGGGCAAAAGGGGATGCACCTGAGCGTCTTGCCCGCCAATCATCAAAGCAAGGCCTATGTGCATACAAAAGAATTGCAATACCAGTACAAACGCAAGCGGGGCGATTTTGAAGCCCTGGACGTAGAGGACCTTTCCGCGTCCTTCGGCAGCAATATGCCCTTTGAGGATGCATGACCTAGAGGGAGGAACCCATATGGCAGGCCCTAACACCAACGACCCAGCATCCACGGTCCATGTCACCCTAGACGGCCAGCAAGCCGCCTTCCCCTCCGGCGTTCTCTTGCGGGACGCCTTGGAACAGCTTATGCCCGCCAAGGCCCCCCAGGTGCTTTGCGCCCTGTACGGCGGAATTTGCGTGGAGCTGAACCAGCCCATCGATATCGATTGCGAGCTGACCTCCGTCACCTACCAGGACGAGGAAGGCCGCCGGGTCTATGAGCGCTCCTTGCGCTTTTTGTTTTTGCTGAGCATGAGCCGCCTGTATCCGGGCAAGAACGTCCGCATCTTGAACTCCATCGGTTATGGGGTGTATTTGCAGCTTCTGGGCGAGGACATCACCACCGACATGGTTCACGCCCTGGAAGCGGATATGAAGGCGCTGGTCTCCCAGGACATCCCCTTTACCAAGGAGACTTGGTCCCGGGAGGAAGCCATCCAGTATTTTGAAAAGGAAGGCTGGCCCGACAAAGCCCGCATTCTGGGCTACCGCCCCCATGAAACCATCACCATGTACCGCATTGGAAACCTGTGCGAGTATTTCTATGGGGCCATGCTGCCTTCCACGGGCTACATCAAGGTGTTTTCCCTCAAGCCGCATTTCCCGGGCATGGTCATCCAGTTCCCCGCCCCCAGCAACCCGGCCGTCCCCGCCCCCTATATTCCCCGGCCCAAGCACCTGCGCGTCTTTGCCCAGTCCCAACGCTGGTGCAATATCCTGGGGGTGGCCAACGCCTTCGACGTGAACGAGATGATTCGCTCGGACCGTTTCCGGGAGTTCATCCGGGTGAATGAGGCGCTCCATGACAAGTCCATCGCGGGCATCGCGGACGAGATCATGGCCCGGCACGCGCGCATCGTGATGATTTTTGGCCCCTCCTCCAGCGGCAAGACCACGTTTTGCAACCGTTTGGCCGTGCACCTGCGGGTACTGGGCCAGGTGCCCAAAATGCTGTCCTTGGACGATTTTTACAGGGACCGGAAGGACCTGCCCCTGGAAGCGGACGGCCAGCCGGATTTGGAAAGCGTCCACGCGCTGGATATCCCCTATTTAAGCGAATGCCTGGAAAAGTTGCTGGGAGGCCAAACCGTGGAAATGCCCCGGTTCAGCTTCCAAACCGGCAGCCGCTCCCCGGAAAGCTATCCCCTGCACCTGGCCGCCAATGAGCCTTTGCTGGTGGAAGGCATCCACGGCATGAATGATTTGATCACCTCGGAAATCCCGGAGCAACTCATGTATGGCGTATATGTCAGCGCCTTGCCCTGTATCAACCTGGACAACCACAACCGCATCCGGACCACCGACGTGCGCTTGCTGCGCCGTATTGTGCGGGACGTAAGCTTTCGCGGCACCTCGCCGGAGCAAACCATCCAAATGTGGCCCAGCGTCCGCGCGGGGGAGGAAAAATGGATTTTTCCCAACCAGGAAAAGGCGGACGCCATGTTCAATACCTCGCTGCACTATGAGCTGCCCATCTTAAAGACCGTCGCCTATGAGCTGCTGCAAGGCATTCCCAAGTCCCAGCCGGAGTATTTGATGGCCCGCAGGCTGCTCAAGATCCTCCACTACTTCCTGCCCGTGGACCAGGACGTATTCCATGAAATCCCTCCTCTTTCCATATTAAGGGAGTTCATCGGGGCCTGTGCCTTCTACGACAGACATTGACAAGGCCGTGAAAATATTGTATAAGTAAGTGTTGTTAATTGTCATGTCGAGGGAGGCTGCGGGTGGCGTGGAAACCGTTGCACAGATCATTCGTGCTCTCATGGGCGTGATGAGCGTTTGGTTCATTTTTTTCTTCCTCTACCAACTGTTCATCAGCTTTTTCGGCTTCAAGCGCAAAACAAAGGATTACGAAGATTTTGACCCCAAGCTACGCTTCCTCGTGTTGGTGCCTGCTCACAACGAGGAGACGGTGATTGCGGACATCATTAACAATTTGAAACACATGGAGTATCCCCGCGAGCTCTATGATTTTTATATCCTGGCGGACAACTGCACCGACCGCACTGCCGATGTGGCCCGCCAAATGGGCGCAAACGTCATTGAGTCCTTTAAGGCCTCGCCGGACGCCCCTACGGGCAAACCCGTTGTGCTCCAAAAGACCCTGGAAGCCATGGCAGGATACCAGGACAAGTACGACATGGTGATGTTTTTTGACGCGGACAACCTGATTGACCCCAATATGTTCTTGGAGGTCAATAGCCAGTACCTCTCCCACGAGGGCAAGGTGGCTGTGATACAATGCTATCTGGGCAGCAAGAACAAAAACGGCCTGGTGGCACTTTTTTACTATATGTTCTATACCATCAACAACCGGTTTATTCAGTTTGCCAAGGGCCGTCTGGGCCTCAATGGCGGCATTGGCGGCACGGGCTTTGCCGTCTCCACCGAATATCTATACCAGCGGGGCGGCTGGAGCTCCATGTCCCTGACGGAGGACTTTGAACTGCAAATCGAAGCCACCTGCGATGGACAGCGCATCCTATGGAACCACAATGTGCGCATCTATGACGAAAAGCCCACGAAGCTCTATGCCAGCCTGCGACAACGGATTCGCTGGGCGCAAGGGCACTGGTATGTGGTGTTAAAAAATACCAAGCGTCTTTTTCGCGCCATCAAAAACAAGCAGATTTCCTGTAAGGAGTTTGCGTCCACCTTCCTCACCATGTACAGCTTGACCACTTATGTGGTTTGGATGTTGAACTTGCTGCTGGGCCTGATCCTTCTGATTTTTGAATGGGTTGGCCTGATTTCTGTTCCTGAAGTGGAAATTACACTGCAAAGCTGGGCCAGCGTGAACCTGCCCGGCCTTTTGGTATTCCTCTATTCCTTCATTCTCCTGTTTTTCGTAGGCGATTATATGGATAACAGCAACCGGTTCCGTCTGCGCACGTTGTTCCCCATGGTGGTCAGTGTGCTGCTGAACACCGTGGTGGTTCTTCTGGCCCAGTTCATCGGCCTTTGCAAATACAAGAAGCAAACCGTCTGGGACAAGACGGAGCATAGCATCAACCGCTTAAACGAGTCCATGCTCCTGCCCCAGCAGGGCCCGGAACCTACGCTGGAATTGGTCCCGGAGAATACCGAAAAAACAGCGTAATCCGCTGTTTTTTCATGTTCCAATTTTTTGCAACCGCCGTGCAAAAAATAACGAAAACCCATATCTCGTCGCAATTTTTCAGCGCATGCCAAACTTGACAGATTTGGCTGGACAGACTATAATATGCAAGTCGGCTCATTAGGTTCCGTCTTGGAGACCCAGGTTGGAACCGTGCTGGTTTTCGGATATATTCCCACGAATTGGCTTTCCCCGCCCTGACCAGGGAGATGGTTCTTCCGTCTGGGCCGCGGGTTTTGCAGAGTAAGGCGCAAGGCGCTTGACTGGGTATATAGGCAAGCTGAGTAAGCCAATAAGGCGGTTTCATATGATGCCACCCGCCTTATGCTCATGATGCATACCCTTACATGCTTCCGTTCTTTTTTCTTGCATGTGATCCGTAAACAAACTAGAGCCGCACGGGTTTTCCCGTGGGCTTTTTCTGTTGATCAGAAAAACCAATTACGCTTTTATTCTTTGCATGAAAGCACCAAAACAAGAAAGGAGAGGCTCTATGAATCCCATCATTGTGATACTCATCGCCCTGGCCACTGCCGCCCTGGGCGTTGCCGGTGGATATGCCTACCGCAAACAATCCGGCGAAAAGAAAATTGGCCGCACAGAAGAATATGCCAAGAACCTGTTGGACGACGCCATGCGCAAGGCGGACGAGAAAAAGAAAGAAACCATTTTGGAGGCCAAGGAAGAGGTCCTTCGCCTGAAAACGGAGCTGGACCGGGAATGCCGCGACCGCCGCGCGGAAGTGCAGCGCAGCGAGCGCCGCATTTTGCAGCGGGAGGAGACCCTGGACAAGAAACAAGACAATATGGAGGCCCGGGAGGAATCCCTCAACAACAAAGCCGGTGAGCTGCAACGGCTGCAGGAGGACTTGGTGCAGGGGCAACAGCGGCAGGCGAATGAACTGGAACGCATCGCCGCCATGACCCAGGATGAAGCCCGTCAGATGCTGGTCAGCCGCATCCAAAAGGATGCCTTCCACGACGCCGCCGGCATGGTGCGGGATATTGAGACCCGGGCCAAGGAAGAGGGCGAAAAGAAGGCCCGCAATATCATTGCCCTGGCCATTCAAAAATGCGCCGCGGACCATGTGGCGGAAAGCACCGTCTCGGTCATTAGCTTGCCGAACGATGACATGAAGGGCCGCATCATCGGCCGGGAGGGCCGCAACATTCGCGCCCTGGAAACCGCCACCGGCGTGGACCTGATCATCGACGATACCCCCGAAGCTGTCATCGTCAGCGCCTTTGACCCGGTGCGCCGGGAAATTGCCCGGCTGGCCGTGGAAAAGCTGATTATGGACGGCCGCATTCACCCCGCCCGCATCGAAGAAATGGTGGACAAGGCCCGCAAGGAAGTGGACAACCAGATCCGCGAGGCGGGAGAGCAGGCCGTATTTGAAACCCACCAACACGGTATCCACCACGAGCTGATCAAGATTTTAGGCCGCCTGCGCTACCGCACCAGCTATGGCCAGAACGTGCTAAAGCACTCCATCGAGGTGAGCCACCTGGCCGGTCTGATGGCGGCGGAACTGGGCGCGGACGTGGCATTGGCCAAGCGCGCCGGCCTGCTGCACGACATTGGCAAGGGTGTGGACCATGAGGCCGAGGGCACCCACGTGACCCTGGGCGGCGAGCTGGCCCGCAAGTACCGGGAAAGCCCGGATGTGATCCATGCCATTCTGGCCCACCACAACGATGTGGAACCCCAGACCATCGAGGCCGTGCTGGTGCAGGCCGCCGACGCCATCTCCGCCGCCCGTCCAGGGGCCCGCCGTGAGTCCTTGGAGAACTACATCAAGCGCCTGGAGAAGCTGGAAGAAATCGCCAATTCCTTCATCGGCGTGGACAAGTGCTTTGCCATCCAAAGCGGCCGCGAGGTGCGCATCATGGTCAAGCCCGAGGATGTCACCGACGATGGCACCAAGGTGCTGGCCAAGGAAATCGCCAAGAAGATCGAAAAAGAGCTGGAATATCCTGGCCAAATTCGCGTGAATGTGATCCGGGAGACCCGCAGCACCGAATTTGCCAAATAATTTTTCGTCGCTTGACCCTGCCCGCGCTTTCTCGCGGGCAGGGTCAAACCAATGTCTCCGGCTACGTAAGAACACGAAAGCGAGGTCCTTCCTTCATGGAGCAAAACACGAACAAAGCGATGAACCCTATCTTTGCTTGGCTGTACCGGTTGGTCAAAGGCATTGTCATCGGCACGGGCTTTATCATTCCCGGCGTCAGCGGCGGCGTTTTTGCGGCGATTTTTGGCGTATACGAGCCAATGATCCACTTTTTCGCCAATATTCAAAAGGATTTCTGGAAAAACATCAAGTTTTTCTTGCCCATCGGCGTGGGCGTGCTCATCAGCATGGTGATCTGCTCCAAAGTGCTGGGCGACTTCTTCGACCGTTCGGAAGTGCCCCTGCTCTGGTTCTTTATTGGCTGTGTGCTGGGCACGCTGCCCATGCTGTGGCAGCAGGCGGGCAAAGAGGGCCGGGATACCCGGCATACCGTCATTCTGGCGGTCACCATCGTGGCGGTGGGCCTGTTCCTTTATTTCATCAAGGGCTGGCTTTCCGCTGTGACCATTCCCACCGATAGCATTTGGGTCTGGCTGATGGCAGGTGCGCTGATGGGCCTGGGGGCCATCGTGCCCGGGCTGAGCCCCTCCAACTTCTTGTTGTATATGGGCATTTATGGCGTGATGATGCAGCGCATTGGCGGCCTGGACTTTGCTGTATTGATTCCGGTGGTGATAGGCGCCCTGCTGTGCTTCCTGCTCCTCTCCAAAGCCTTTGACCGGCTGTTTGCCAAGGCCTATGCGGGAATTTACCATTTCATCATCGGCCTGGTC
Source organism: Eubacteriales bacterium (assembly GCA_031549415.1). Taxonomy (GTDB): domain Bacteria; phylum Bacillota; class Clostridia; order Christensenellales; family Aristaeellaceae; genus Limiplasma. Next base: position 53,653 of record JAVBPU010000008.1, read on the forward strand.
ATCGCTTCCACCATCATGATCATTCCCTTCCCCGGCAAAGTGTTGGAAAGCGGCGCACTGGCCACCTATACCTTGCCCTCTGCCCTGGTTTGCGCGCTGGTCTGCGCGGTGGGCATCGCGCTGGGCTACTGCATGGGCCTGTTGGAGAAGAAGTACAAGCCGGAGGACTGAGCGTCCAAAAGCGGCGCTGAAATGCCCATAAAATGGGCATTTCAAAGGTCGGTACATCATCGAAAGGAGGCCGCGACGGCCTCCTTTTTTCATATCCTCTCATAGGGTGGGGAAAGTATCTCGTTCTATGCTACTCTCCACTCAAAAACGCCTTCACCGCCTGGCTGTTCTTTTTCAGATTGGGCACCAGCACCTGCATCCCCGCCACCACATCATCATGAAACGCGTTGTCCAGCGGCACCTGCATGCTGGATAGCTTCATCTCCTTCTCCCCTTGCAGCAGGGGTAGCAGGGCCATGATGTCCTTGAGGGTGAGGTCGGTTTCCACCGCGTCAAAGTTTTGCATCACCCATTGCAGCATTTGCGGCGTGCTCATGGAACGCATCTGGGTAACGATGCCTTCCAGCACCCGGCGCTGGCGGCCTGTGCGCATAAAATCGCTGTCCATTTTGCGGATACGGCAAAAGGATAGCGCCTGTTTCCCGGTGAGGCGCTGCTCGCCCGCCTCCGCCAACAGGCCGTCCTCCTTGGGAAAGCCAAAATCCTGGTTGTACTCCTTCAGGAACTTGTTCAGCGCTACCCGTTCCTTCTCGCTCACGGCCACGGGAACGCCACCCATGCGGTCCACCAGTTGGATCAGCGCCTGAAAATCCACAGTCACCACACTGTCGGCCCGCACGCCGAAATTGTTTTCCAGGGTTTGCTGCAGCAGCGCCGCCCCTCCGTAAAAATAGGCGGCGTTCAGCCGGGTGGTGCCATGGCCGGGAATCTTAACCAACAGGTCCCGCAAAAAGGAGACCATCCGGGTTTCCCCGGTGGCGGTATTGATCTGGGCCAAAATCATGGTATCGCTACGGCCATAGTTGTCCTTTTCATGGGAATCCACCCCAATGAGCAGCACCGACAGCACGCCCTCTTCCTGGGTGGCAAGGCCCAAGGGCGTCTCATTTTCCTCAATGGTCACCACATCTGCGGGAATGCCCTCTTCCGCATAGCCCTGGCCAGACCAGGGCGGAGCCACGGTGCTGGCCGGTACCAGCAGGGGCATCACCGGGAGCCCGATGGTGGGCTGCGCCTGGATCGGTGTGCTGCTGGCATAGGCCGGACCCTGCAAAACCGAGGCCCCTTGTAAAAAGAAAAAAAGGCCCATCGCAAGCAGGACCGCGCCGCCAGACACGCGCCGAAACCCGCCTTTTTGCCACATCTTCATGTTCCTTCCTCCCACATGCGCTCAATCGCGTGCAATTGCTGATTCAACGCTACCTGCTGGGCTTTTGTTTCACTTGCCAAAATTTACGAAAAAGAGAAGATGATTACGAAAAAAAGTAATCTGTATCAAATTGTACTATCACTTCATATCGACTGTCAAGGGCCTTGGCATAGGCCTTCATGGAGCGCAGCAACGCTTCCTGGTCTTCATATCCCACCGGCAAAACGCAGTCAAAAATCAAATTGATCTGGCGCTGGCCGGGCACCATCCGAAAATCGTGCAAATTCAGCCGTTCATCCGTGTTCTGCAAGAAGGCCCTCATGTTTTCCTTGACGGCATTGGTCAGAGAATCCTCTGTGACGATGGGGTCCATATGGATGCAAATGGCGATGTTTAGCTCCTTGCCAATGTCCCTTTCCGCCCGGTCAATGGCTTCGTGGATCTCCACAATGTCCGCCGTGGCGCTGACCTCCGCATGGACCGAGGCAATGCAGCGACCCGGCCCATAGTCATGCAGCACCAAATCATGCAGGCCTAAAATGCCGGGAGTGGCCAGCAACATCTTCTTAATTTTTTCGGCTTTTTCCGGGTCCGGTTTTTCCCCCAGCAGCAGGCCCACGGTGTCCCGGCAAACCCCGTATCCGGCCCGGAGAACCACCACCGCCACCAGCACACCCATGTATCCGTCCACCTGCCAGCCAAAGGCGAATTGCAGCGCGAGGCTTGCCAGCACCGCGCCGGTGGCCAACACATCGCTGAGGCTGTCCTTGGAGGCTGCCAGCAAGGTGGCGCTGTTGATTTTGCGGCCCAGAACGCGATAAAAAACAAACAGCCATAGCTTCACTAGCAGCGCCATGCCCAGCAACAGGATCACCGGCCAATCAAGGGTCAGGGGCGTTGGATGAAAAATAGCCTGGATGCCCTCTTTCAGCAAAGTGATGCCCATGACCAAAATCAGGGCCCCTACCCCCAGCGCGCCAATGTATTCCATGCGCCCATGGCCAAAGGGATGTTCCCTGTCCATGGGCTTTCGTGCCATGCGTACGCTCACCAAGGATACCAGGCTTCCAAAGGCGTCGGACAGGTTGTTGGCCGCGTCCGCCACGATGGCCAGCGACCCGGTCACCAGCCCCAACAAGAATTTCCCCAGGGCCAACAGCACGTTCAGGCCAATGCCCACCACGCTGCCCAAAGAACCGTAGGCAGCGCGCACGTCTGGGTTTTCGACCTGCTGCGGGTCCTTGACAAAACGGTGAATCAACCAGTTCGTCACCCTGCCACCTCCTTTTTGGGTCTCTTTGCAGCCTATGTGAAGAGTCTCTCATTATAGCACAGGAGCCGACCCTTGCCCATGCCAAACGCATGAAAAAGCACGGCTACCGCATTTCCTTAGGACGCAGGGGCTTCGCCTCCGGCCCCCAGGGCTTTCGCCCTGGACCCTTTACCTGGCCACGTTTTACGTGGCCAGAGTACAAAAAGACGCATCCGTTTTTGCTTCGTAGATTCGACTCCCTTTTGAGAATCAAGGCGCATGGCTATGCCGTTGGCATTGGCTTTGGCGCCGTGAAACGGTGCCAAATAAAGGGGTTCGGGGACTCGTCCCCGATGGGACGGGGGAAACCCCACATAAAAAAGGAAATGCGGTGACCGTGTGCCCTGCTCCCCATACATCTTGCATATCTGCGCGAATTAGGGTACAATATAATGTATTTTGAATCAAATCCGGCGGATTCCCGCCGCTTTAGAAAGGAAGAGCAGCCCATGCACGTGTACCATCCCGCGCAAACCACCAACGGCATTCCTCCGGAAAATATGTTCCTGGTGGCGGATAGCGCTAACATGCCCGTGGCGGAAGGCTTTCTCATCCATACCTACCAGCCTTATCTTTTCCCGGAGCGGCCCATCAATATGTTTATCAGCATCCAATCCAAAGGCCCTGGCCGGGATATGCTGCTAGGCGCTTTGCTGGCCCGCGCCTATCAGCTGCGCCAGCAATCCGCGCAAATGAAGGCCCGGGTCTTTGCCCAAGTCAGCCTGCAGGACGCCACCATGATGTCCTTTTATCTGGACGGCGGATTCCAAGCGGACGATGCCTTGGATGTGGTACAACTCAGCGCGCCCGCCGCCAAGCCCTCCGCCCCTATGGGCTATGACCTGGGCAACATCCCTCTGCAAGGACCCTTGGAGCAGCAGGCCTTTCTGGTGCGCATGAACACCTACCGGCTGGATGTGTTGCAGCAGCCGCTGTTGCAGCGATATATGTCCATGCCCCATTTTTTTGCCCTGTACCTGGCCCGTGGCAGCGAAATCGTCGGCGAGATCATCCTCACCGGGGAAGGCGGAGCCGCCAAGGTCATGGGCCTGTATATCCTGCCCGCCTACCGCAGAAACGGCTTGGCCAAGTGTCTCATCGCCACCGCCATGAAGCTGCTGGGGGACAGAGGCGTCACCCACTTTGAGGGGGATATCATCCGCCGCAACGTGCCCCAATGCCGTCTGGCCCAAAGCTGCAACGCCACCTTTATTCGCACGGCCTGCTTTTATCCCGGCATGAATTATGATTGATTTCTCACGCGGGTTCCCGCTGGGCCGGACATCCGGCTCTTCGCTTGCCCACCGCTACCCCCACCAGAGAGGCGGCCTTCCATGTCCATTCCTTACACATTAGTCCGGTCCAACCGGCATACCCTGGCCTTGGTGGTTGACGCTTCCGGCGCTTTGGTGGCCCGCGCGCCGCAGCGCATGCCCTTGAGGGATATTGAGGCCTTCATTGCAGGGAAACAGCGCTGGATCGCCGAAAAGCAAGCCATGGCCCAAAAGCGCGCTGCCCAGCGCCCCGCCTGTTCCCTGGCGGACGGGCAAACCCTGCCCTTTTTAGGAGAAACTCTCCTGGTGCGCAGGGTGGAGGTTCCCACTGCCATGGCTTTCCATGGGGTGCTGCTCCTGCCCCGCAACATCCCCGCAGAGGCGTCCCTGCAAGCCTGGCTCCTGTCCCAGGCGCAGCTCCGTCTGCCCCCCTTGGTGGCAAGCAAGGCCGCTCAACTGGGCCTTAGCCCTTCCAGCTTGCATTTTTCCGCCGCCCGCAGCCGCTGGGGCAGCATGAACTCCCGCCGCCAGATGCGCCTGAACCTGGCCTTGCTGCTGTGCCCGCTGCCTGTGGTGGAATACGTCATTGTCCATGAGCTGGCCCACATCCCCCACCCGAACCACTCCGCTGCATTTTGGTCCTTGGTGGCCCAGTGGTTGCCGGATTCTCCCCAGCGACGGGCTTGGCTGAAGCAAAACAACCATTTGATTGGTTTCTTATACGGGCCCTAACCCCAAAATCCACAAGGGAGGGATTGCATGGCCGATGCTTCCAGGCTGGAAAGGCACCGCCACACCCCAAAGCGCTTTTATTTCATCACCGCACTGATCTATCTGCCCATTCTCTATGCCATGGTGGTCATCCACGCCCGGTGGTTTAGCTTTGTGTTGGCCGTCTTTTCCTTTGTGATGCTGCTTTGGATGCGCCACAAGCCCCTGTGGCGCGGCTTGCGCATCGTGCTCTGCTTTGCTATGGCCTTTTTGGTGGCCTTCTTTGGCCTGTATTGGGGCCGTCCCCAGCAGGAGGTGTCCCTGATGGGGCAAATCGGCCGGGAGTCCGTGCGCTTTTTCTTGAGCCTGCCTCTGGACCGGGAGACCCGCCTGGGGAAAAACCTGGAGAACGAAAGAGACTGGGATGTTCCTGAGGGCTATGCCTGGAACACCGTCCGGCTCACTCATTGCTCCATGGAGACCTTGGCCCCTCAGGGCAGTACCAGCCCTCACGCGGTATTGCAGCTCCACGGCGGCGCTTTTGAGGCGGGCATGAATGATTTGTACCGGGTGTTTGCCAAGCGGTATTGCGACATGGCCGGCGGAGCCCTGGTGGCCACCGTGAACTACCGCCTGTGGCCTCCCAACGATTACCCCACCCAGCAGGAGGACGCCATGGACGCCTGGCGCTACCTGACCCGGGCGCTTCACTATGCGCCGGAAAACATCCTGGTGGTGGGGGACAGCGCCGGTGGCAACCTGGCTCTCTCCCTCTGCCTGCGCCTTCGGGACCAAGGCGAGCCCCTGCCCGGTGCTCTCATCGCCATGTCCCCCTGGGCGGATCTCAGCAATGCAGGCCCCTCTCATATTGCCAACGCCACCCATGACCCCACCTTTGGCGTGCCTGCCGATGGCTATGACGGCTCTCCCGTGGGCGTTCCCAGTGCCTATGGTTCCAAGGTGGACCTGCAGGACCCGTACATCTCGCCCAGCTTTGGGGACTATCGTGGGTTCCCGCCCATGCTGCTGCAAGCCTCCAGCAACGAAGTCCTGCTCAGCGACAGCCAGCTGGTACAGCAAAATGCCCTGAACAGCGGCGTGGACTGCAACTTGACCGTCTATCAGGACATGTTCCATGTATTCCAAGGCTCCTTGGATTTGGTGCCGGAAAGCGTGGCCGCCTGGGCGGAAATTGGCGCTTTCATTCAGCGCCATACCGGGGTTGCGCCCCTGGAAGCCAGGTAAGCGCCTATTCCATCAGCTTGGAAAAGCCTTCTCCCAGCACCTCATAGGCATCGGTAATAAACACAAAGGCTCTTTCGTCCACCTGGCGCACAATCATCTTCAGCTGCCCCATCTCCTGGGCGCTGGCAATGCACAGCAGCACCGGCCTTTCCTCTCCGCTATACCCCCCCTGGGCGTTTAACACCGTCACGCCCCGGTCCAGCTTGTTCATCAGCTCCTCCTTCACCTGCTGGCAGCGAGAGGAAATGATGTAACAGGCTTTTTGTTTCGTAAAGCCCTCCAGTACCACGTCCATCAGCTTGGTGACCACAAAGATGGACACCATGGCGTACAGCGCGTATTCCACCTGAATGAAGAACCCCGCCGCCAGCACCACGCACACATCAATGAACAGCAAAAAGGCCCCTGTGGAAATGTGCTGAAACCGGGTATGGACCATCCGGGCCACCATGTCCGTGCCCCCGGTGGTAGCCCCGGCCCGCAAAATCAGCCCCAGGCCCACGCCCAGCATCACCCCGCCAAAAATGCAGCCTAAAAAGGGATCGTGGGTCACCGGGGCCACGGGCAGCAGGTCGATCAGCACCGAAAACAGCACCGTGGCCACCAGGGAGCGAAGCGCAAACACCCGGCCCATGGTGCGGTAGCCCAGAATGAACAGGGGCACGTTCAGCAGCAGCGCCACCAGGCCCACCGGGGTGCCAAAGAGGTGGTTCAAAATGATGGCAATGCCGCTGACTCCGCCGGAGGCGATGGCATTGGGCACAAAAAACATGGGGTACGCCAAGGCCCCCAACAAGCAGCCGGCCACAATTTGCAAGTAGGCCATCAGCCGTTCATTGCTGAGCAAGTGCCCCTTTTTTTCCATCTGTTCTCCTCCTTTGTTTCCATGGCTTGCAAAGCGTTCCTGTTTGAAAGGGCCTTGGGCAGCGCTTCCCCGTGAGTGGAAAGCGTTCTGCCACAAGGCTTTTACCATCGGTCAAGAGGTTTCTTTCATGGCAAGGGACACCCGTAGCGCCCGGTTGACCTGGGCCATCACTTCTGTGGACAGTTGCCCCAGCAAGCGGATCAGCCGGGTCTTTTCCAGAGTCCGCACCTGCTCGGCCAGCACCATGGAATCTCTCCACAGGCCGCCTTCGCCGGCGGGAATGGCTACATGGGTGGGCATGGTGGGTTTCTTGTACTGCGCGGTCAGCGCCGCCACAATCACCGTGGTGCCATGCTGGTTCCCCAGGTCGTTTTGAATGATCAATACCGGCCGCACCCCACCCTGTTCACTACCAATGACAGGGTCCAGGTTTGCCATATATATTTCGCCTCGCTTCATCGCATTCACGCTCCAAGGCGGCAACGCCGCCTTTTTCGGCGGCCCTGAGCGGCGTATGGCGATACACAAATTATACCATGCTTTGTTGCAAAACAACAGGTTTTCCTGCGCCTTGGCACAGGGCCGCCCACTCCATGGTATGGACCTCCACGGCTTGTGTGCGGCGGTCCCAAAGCTTCCACATCTTGTTGTTGCAAAAGGGAACGAACGTTTGTATAATGTTCTCGACGGAACGAATGTTCGTGCCTTTTGCAAAGGAGGGACCGGGATGTCACACAGGGTGATTCTCCATGCGGATTTAAACAATTTTTATGCCTCCGTGGCCTGTTTGCAGAGCCCCCAGCTTCGGGAGGTGCCCTTGGCAGTCTGCGGGGACCCAGCCATGCGCCATGGCATTGTGCTGGCCAAAAACATGCCCGCCAAAAAAATGGGAATCAAAACCGGCCAGGTGATTTGGCAGGCCCGGCAGCTGTGCCCTGGTTTGCAAACCATCGCCCCTTCCTTGGAGAGCATTTTGCATTACAGCGATGTGGTGCGGGGCATCTTTGGCCGCTATACGGACCATGTGCAGCCCTTTGGCACCGATGAAGCCTGGCTGGACGTGAGCGAACCCGGCATGACGCTGGACCGGGGCCTGGGCATTGCCAACCATCTGCGCCATACGGTGCGGGAGGAAACCGGGCTGACCTTGAGCGTGGGGGTCAGCGACAACCGGGTCTTTGCCAAGCTGGGCAGCGATTTGAAAAAGCCGGACGCGGTGAGCCTAGTGTGCCAGGATAACCGCAAAGCCGTGCTGGACCCCTTGCCTGTGAACGAGTTGGTGTTTGTAGGCCCCGCCACCACCCGCAAGCTGAACAACATTGGCATTTACACCGTCGGCCAGCTGGCCGCCGTGGACCCTGCTGTGCTGAAGGCCCTCTTTGGGAAAACCGGGCTGATGCTCAGCGGCTTTGCCCGGGGGGACGATGCCGCCGCCGTGCTGAGTACAGACAGCGCGCCCCGCATGAAAAGCGTGGGGAATTCCATCACCACGGGCCATGACATTCTCACCTTCCAGGATGCCCGCATCACCCTGTACGGCCTGTGCGAAAGCGTGGCTTCCCGTATGCGCAAGCAGGGCGTGGTGGGCCACACCCTCAGCCTTTGGATCCGGGACAGCAACCTGGCCTCCGTCCAGCGCCAATGCCGGATGGGCTGCGACACGCATTGCAGCGTGGACCTGTTTGCCCACGCCTACAGACTGTTGCAACAAAACTGGAAGGAGGGCCAGCCCCTTCGTTCCCTGGGGGTCAGCGTCAGCGGCCTTTCCCCCGCCGGAGCGCTGATGCAGCTGTCGTTTTTGCCGGAGGACCGGGAGCGCCAGCGCCACACCCTGCTGGAACACGCCATTGACGAGATCCGGGGCCGATACGGGCACTTCGCCATCCAGCGAGCGGTCATGCTGGCGGACCGCTCGCTGGGGCACATGAACCCGGAAGAGGAACATGTGCTGACCCCGGACCCCTACTTTCAGTAACACGCCTCCTTAGCATTCCTCAATATGGGCTCCCAATCCCCGCAGCTTTTGGGGTAGCCCTTGGTATCCCCGGGCGATATGGCCGGCAGGGTCCTGCAACAGCGTTTCGCCTTCCGCCATCAGCCCCGCCAGCATCAGGGCCGCCCCGCCCCGCAGGTCTGTGCTGGTCACCGTGGTCCCGCACAGCGGGCTGCCGCCCTCAATCAGTGCAAAATGATTTTCCAGCCGAATCTGGGCCCCCAGCCGGGCCAGTTCCGCCGCGTGCATGAACCGGTTTTCAAAGACAGTTTCTGCCAGGAAGCTGATTCCATGGCATTTGAGGCCCACCACCATCATGGGCGCTTGCATGTCCGTGGGAAAACCCGGGTATGCTAGGGTACGTACCTCAAAGGGAGATAATGCCGTGCCGCTGACCCGAAGGCCCGCCGGAGTTTCCCGGATGCCCACGCCCGCTTCCATCAGTTTGAAGAGCACCGCCCGCATATGCTCCGGCCGGGCCCTGCGAATGAGCACGCTGCCCTGGGTAATGGCCGCCGCGCAAAGCAGCGTGCCTGCCTCAATCCGGTCGGGAATGGGCTTATACACCGCCCCATGCAGGCTGTCCACGCCCTCAATGATCACTGTGCCCGTGCCCGCGCCGGTAATCCTGGCGCCCATGGCATTCAGGCAATTGGCCAGGTCTGTGATCTCTGGTTCCTTGGCGGCGTTTTCCAACGTGGTTTGCCCCTGGGCCAGGCTGGCCGCCATCATGATGTTCTCTGTAGCGCCTACGCTGGGCACGTCCAGGTAGACCCGGCCCCCGGTGAGGCGGCCCGACAGCTGCCGCTGCCCTCCATGGGCATGCACGTCGGCCCCCATGGTCTGTAAGCCCTTCACGTGCAAGTCAATGGGCCTTTGCCCGATGGCGCAGCCTCCCGGCAGGGAGACGCACGCGCTGCCGCTTCTGGCCAGAATAGGCCCCAGCACCAGCACGCTGGCCCGCAGCTTGCGCATGATGCTTTCATTGTCCGGACTGCCGGGGTTTTCCGCGCACACGGACACATCCCCGCCGCTGCGCTCCACCCTGGCCCCACAGTTTTGCAGAATTTCCAGCAGGCTGTCCACATCCGTAATTTGGGGCACGTCCCTCACCACCAGCGGTTCCTCCGTCAGCAGCCCTGCCGCCAGAATGGGCAACACCGCGTTTTTGGCGGTGCTGACTTCCACCTCGCCGCTTAGCCGCAGACTCTGCCGGATTCGGTAGTTTGCCATGGTTCCACCACCTCGATGCACGGCCCGCACTCCATCCTAAAAGCGTTTAAAATTCCCGTTTTGATCATGCCGACTCCTCCCATCGCATCCATTTTGGCCGAAGGAAGAACCGCGCATGCCCCGTGGAAACCTTTTGAAACCCTTGATTTTTAGCCATTCGGCACAATCCTTGGATGCATGATGGACCTCCGCCCAGAAAGCGCAACTGACGGTTTCCAGCTTTTCCCATTCGCCCCCGTTTCCATTTTTGATGGAACATGCTATAATTGAAAACCCTTCGGAAGCCTTTCCCCAAAACCCATCCATACAAAGGAGAACCAGGGCATGAACCAATTTGTGTTAAAAGCGCCTTACCCTCCGAACGGAGACCAGCCCGCCGCCATTGACGCCCTGTCTCGCGGTTTGATGGAGGGCAAAAAAAACCAGGTTTTGCTGGGCGTCACAGGCAGCGGCAAAACCTTTACCATGGCCTCCATCATCGAAAAGGTGCAAAAGCCCACGTTGGTGTTGGCCCACAACAAGACCCTGGCTGCCCAGCTTTGCAGCGAGCTCCGCGCCTTCTTTCCGGACAGCGCCGTGGAGTATTTTGTTTCCTATTACGATTATTACCAGCCGGAGGCTTACATCGCCGCCACCGATACCTACATCGAAAAGGATTCTTCCGTCAATGAGGAGATCGACCGCCTGCGCCACAGCGCCACCGCCGCCGTGCGGGAGCGCAAGGACGTCATCATCGTGGCCAGCGTCAGCTGCATCTACTCCATGGGCGACCCCAGCGAGTATGAGGGCATGATGCTCAGCCTGCGCCCCGGCATGCGCATAAGCCGGGACAAGCTCATTGCCCGGCTCATCGAGATCCAGTATGAACGCAATGATTTCGACTTTGAGCGGGGCAGTTTTCGCGTCCGGGGGGATGTGCTGGAGATCATCCCCGCCAATTCCCGAGAGCATGCCTTACGCATTGAGTTCTTCGGCGATGAGATCGAGCGCATTCGCGAAATTGAAGTGGTCACCGGCAACATCCTCTCCACCCTGGAGCACGCTTTGGTGTTCCCCGCCACACATTATGCGATGGACCGGGAGAAAATGAACGCGAACATTGACGACATTGAACGGGATTTGGCGCTTCGCATTCAAGAGCTGAAGGAGGAGGAACAGCCCCTGTACGCCCTGCGCTTGCAGCAGCGCACCCGGTACGATGTGGAGATGATGCGCCAGATCGGCCATTGCAGCGGCATTGAAAACTACAGCCGCTACTTTGATGGCCGCAAGCCCGGCGATACCCCCTATACCTTGCTGGACTACTTCCCCAAGGATTTTCTGCTGTTCATTGACGAAAGCCACGTCACCCTGCCCCAGGTCCGGGCCATGTACAACGGCGACCGGGCCCGGAAGGAAAACCTGGTGGCCTATGGCTTTCGCCTACCCTCCGCCTTTGACAACCGGCCTTTGCTGTTTGACGAGTTCCTGCAGCGCCTGCACCAGGTGATCTACGTCAGCGCCACCCCCGCCCCCTATGAAATGGCCCTCAGTGAAAACACGGTGGAGCAGATCATCCGCCCCACGGGCCTCATCGACCCCCAGGTGATTTTGCGCCCCGCCACCGGCCAGGTGGACGACCTGGTGGGCGAAATTCATAAGACCATCGGCCAGGGGCACCGGGTGCTGGTCACCACCCTCACCAAGCGCATGGCGGAAAGCCTGACCGAATATCTGGGCAGCCTGGGCATCAAGGTCCGCTACCTCCACAGCGATGTGCAGACCATGGAGCGCACCGAAATCATCCGGGACCTCCGCCTGGGCGAGTTTGACGTGCTGGTGGGCATCAACCTGCTGCGGGAGGGCCTGGACATGCCCGAGGTGGCCCTGGTGGCCATTTTGGATGCCGACAAGGAGGGTTTCCTGCGCAGCGAAACCTCCCTCATCCAAACCATTGGTCGCGCCGCCCGCAATGTGGAGGGCCGGGTGATTCTGTATGGGGACAAGCTCACCGACAGCATGATGCGGGCCATGAACGAAACCAACCGCCGCCGCGCCTTGCAGGAAGCCTACAACCAGCTGCACGGTATCACGCCCCAAAGCGTGAAGAGCACCGTCCAGGCGCTGCTGAAAATTACCAGCGATTTTGCCGAGCATGTCCCCGAGGGCATCAGCGAGGAAGAAAAGCAGCAGCTTCTTAGCAGCCTGGAGGACCAGATGCTCTCCGCCGCCAAAGCCCTGGACTTTGAACAGGCCGCCAAGCTCCGGGACCAGCTTTTTCAGCTGAAAGGGGAAAAGGCCTCCGCCATTCAAAAGCCGCAGATGCGGCGCAACAAAAGAGAAAGATTCCGGAAATAACAAAGGCAGGATGCTGGGCCCTATTTGCTTTGCTCCTGGCATGCCCCCCATTCGGGAGGCATGCCACAGGCCGTTGACAAAGTCCGTTTAGGGGCTGCCGCCCCTAAATCCCCGCTCAGGGCTTCGCCCTGAACCCTTTATTGGACCGTGTTTCACACGGTCCAAGACAACCATAAAAGGCTTTTCAGCAAGCAGACCTGGCACGCCTCCCTTTTACGAGGCATGCCAGGTCTTTTGTTCACAACGCCTGGATTCTGCCGCAGGCCAAGCGCATGCCCGAGTCTCCCGCCGGCTGCGTCCTGAAATCATCCGGCATTTGGTGCACCACCACCGTGCGCCCCACCACATCCTGGCGGGTCAGGCGGTCCGTATATACCCGCATATGCGAAAAGCCGTGGTTGGGGAACAGCACCGGCAAATCTCCCGCGTGCAGCGGATGGGGCTGTCCTGTAGGGTTATAATGCCCGCCCGCCTGAGAAAAAGGCGTGGCGCCGCCCACCGGCTCGCAGGCGTCTCCCTCATGCACATGGAAGCCAAAGGGTCCGATCTGTGGATTGGCGGTGGGCAACGACATGTCCGGCAGCCCGTTCATGGTCACGTCCACAATGCTGCCTCCCGGCGCGGTAAAAAACTGGACCACCCCGCGCACCTCCGGCGCGTCGGCGTTGCCCGTCACCATGGCGATCGCATAGGGCGAACGGCCCGGAATCGCGCTGGAAATGGAGCGCGATGAATTGTTTTCAGCCATCTGGATTCTCCTTTCCAAATACGGCGCAAAATAGGCCGTATCCAATAGGGTATGCGTGAAAGGAAGGCTGTGACGCAAAAGGGCGATAAACTGCGGATGCCGCTTATCGCCAATTTGCTTCATTTTGCTGTAGTTCCGCCCGCAGGGCAGCGCGCTTTTTCTCCAGCTTCGGTTCTTTGATCTCAATGAAAATACAATCTTGGCAGTGACCCAGCGTGTCTATGGAAATACTTTGCAGTAGGCACTTTTGGTTTTGCCAGTAGATGCAAAAGATTTTTTCGCAGTTCATGTGACTCACCTCAATTTAGTATACCATTTTGCCATTTTATTTGCAATGCAAATTGCCACGCGATTCATCTTGCATACACTTTGCATTACGTTTTGTATGATGATCGTAATACATATTGTATTGCGAGGTGTTCCTATGAGAGAATTCCATATCCCCGCGACGCCACGCTCCACCAATAAGACCATTCGTTTTCCCAATGATCTGATTGAGCGCGTGGAAGCCATTGCCCGCACCGAGCATAGCACTTTCTCCGCCATTGTCATTGAAGCGGTGCGCTTCACCCTGGATTATGTAGACCAGCAAGAAAAAGAAAAGAAGTAGTTCCCTTCCTCAGGAAAACAACCTCACCAGCACCATAAACACAGCGGTTCCCCCGCCAATGCTCAGCAGCACATTCCTTTTCCAGGTGTGCAGCAGTACAATGCACAGCAATGCCGCCATTTCTGGCAACCCATGGGGCGGTGCCAGCACATCAACGGTTTTCAGGCAATACACCACCAGCAGCCCCATCATGGCCGGGGGCAGCGCGCCGCCCAGAAAAAGGACCACAGAGGGCACCTTTTTGTGCTCCGGAAAAAGCCAAAAGGGCAGAAACCGGGTGAGAATACACCCTGCGGCCACTGCCACAATCATCAAAAGCGTTTGCCCCGCCGTCAACTGCATAGGGTCCTCCTCCCTGCCAGCAAGGCCGCCACAATGCACCCCATGGCTGGAAGAATGAACTGCCCCGGGCCAAACAGCAACAGGCAGCCTAGCGAGCAGGCCACGCCAATCACCGCCGATAGGCGGTTTTCTTTGCGCTGCCACTGTTCCAAAAACAGCACCACAAACAGGGCGGTGAGCACAAAGTCCAGCCCGCCCGGTTCAAAGCGCAGAAAGCTGCCCAGGATGCCCCCTAGGGCCGTGGCCGCCACCCAATAAAAATAGTCCAAAAAGGAGAGCGCCAGATAAAAATACTTGGGTTCCACCTCCGGGGGCGGATCTGTAACGCAGGCAATGGAGAAGGTCTCGTCGCACAGCCAAAACGCCAGCACCCAGCGGGTCTTGCCCATGCCCTTGTACTTGGGCAGCAACGACAGCCCGTAAAACAAATGCCGGGCATTCACCAGCAGGCTCAAGAAAAAGGCCTGCAGCGGATCAAAGGCAACGGTTAGCAGCGTCATGGCCACATACTGCATGCTACCGCAAAAGGCAATGGCGCTCATCAGCGTAGAATACAGCGGGCCATAGCCTTTGCTGGCCATCAGCACCCCATAGGCCATGCCCAGGCAGGAAAAGCCCGTGAGCACGGGCAAGGTGTATGGGAATGCGGCGCGCAAAGCGCCCAACATCTTTTGCTGCTTGGTGGGCATGTTACCGGTCCTTCAGGGCGGTATACTCCCGCCTCGGCGACACGTGCATATAGGCCGGGCGGATGATCTTGTCCATGTTGATCAGCTCTTCCATGCGGTGGGCGCTCCAGCCCACGATCCGCGCAATGGCGAAAATGGGCGTGAACATCTCCTCGGGGATGCCCAGCATGGAGTAGGTAATGCCGCTGTAAAAGTCCACGTTGGCGCTAACGCCCTTAAAAATATGCCTTTCCCGGCCAATGACCTCCGGGGCCAACCGTTCCACCATGGAGTACAGGGCAAATTCTTCCTGCTTATCCTTCTCGGAGGCCAGTTTTTCCACAAACCCCTTAAACACCGTGGCCCGGGGGTCGGAAATGGAGTAGACCGCGTGGCCCATGCCATAGATGAGGCCCTTTTTATCAAAGGCCTCCTTATGCAGCAGGCGAAGCAGATAATCCTCCACTTCCTTTTCGTCGGTCACGTCCTTCACGCTTTTCTTCAGGTCCGCCATCATCTCCACCACTTTGATGTTAGCGCCGCCGTGCTTGGGCCCTTTCAGGCTGGCCAGGGCCGCTGCCATCACGCTGTAGGTGTCGCTGCCCGAGGAGGTGACCACGTGGGTGGTGAAAGTGGAGTTGTTGCCGCCACCGTGCTCCATATGCAAGATGAGGGCCAAATCCAGCACATGGGCTTCCAGCGCGGAATAGCGCATATCCGGCCGCAGCATGCGCAGCAGGTTTTCCGCTGTGGACAGGTTGCTTTCCGGCCGGTGGATGTAGAAGCTATCGTCCCGCTCGTAGTGGTTATAGGCATGGTAGCCGTACACCGCCAGCATGGGGAACACGGCGATGAGCATCAGGCATTGGCGCAGCACGTTGGGGATGGACAGCTCGTCCACCTTATCGTCATAGCTGGCCAGGGTCAGCACGCTGCGGCTTAACGTATTCATCATGTCCTTGCTGGGGGCCTTCATGATCACGTCCCGCACAAAATTGGTGGGCAAGGTGCGGCAGTCCGCCATCACCCCGCAGAATTCCTTCAGCTGGTCCGGGGAGGGCAAAGCGCCAAACAGCAGCAAGTACGCCACTTCCTCAAAGCCAAAGCCGCCGGTGCCCAGCACGCCCTCCACCAAGTCCAGAATGTCATACCCCCGGTACCAAAGCCGCCCTTCGCAGGGGACGCTTTCCCCGTTCACCGTTTGGCTGGACTGGATTTCCGATATGCCCGTCAGCCCCGCCATGACGCCTTTGCCCTGCTGGTCGCGCAGGCCCCGCTTCACGCCATAAAGCGTATACAGCTCCGGGTCGAATTTTGCGTTTTGTACCAGCTCCATTTCATTAGCCACTGCATAGGCCGCCAATCTCTCCAAGGGGGTATTTGCCATTGGGCATCCTCCTTCCGGTCCAAACAAGGGACGCGCTTCCACAAGACGCGAATATGTTTCTAGGATACATGATAAAGCTTTTCAAATCAAACGGTCAAGTTTTTCTCCTGTTTTTTACCCAAAAAACCTGTCCCTTTTTGCGGCAAAATGGGTGGTAAAACAGGCGCGGCCATTTGACTTCTAGGCCTTCCTGTGTTACGATTGAGGATGGTAGCGCAGGATAGCGCGATTCGGCGAAAGAGGGGGAAAGGCATGGAAAAACAAGGAAATGGGATGAATTCCGCCCTTGCCTCTAGCGCCAGCCTGCCCCGCTGGGAGGGCCCTTTGAGCCATCCCTTTTACAGCAAAGCCGTGAAGCGGGGCCTGGATTTTTTGTTCGCCCTTGTGTTGTTTCCCTTTTCCCTGCTTTTCATGCTTCCCATTGGGTTGCTGGTGAAGCTCACCTCCAAGGGGCCCATTTTTTACATGGCTCTTCGGGGCGGATACCACAACAAGCCCTTCAATATTTTGAAGTTCCGCACCATGGTGGTAGGGTCCGACAAATACAGCGGCACCACGGCCCTGAACGATCCCCGGGTGACCCGGCTGGGCCGCATCCTTCGCAAAACCAAGCTGGACGAGCTCCCCCAGATCCTCAACATCCTGCGGGGCGATATGTCCTTCATTGGCCCCCGGCCAGAACTGCTGAAATACACCACCCGGTATACCTCCGCCCAGGAATGCATCCTGTGGGTCCGCCCCGGCATCAGCGACCCCAGCTCCATCCAGCTCATCAGCCTGGACGAGGCGGTGGGCCACGATGACCCGGAAGGCTCCTATGAGCGCAACATCCTCACGGAAAAGAACCGCATGCGCGTCGCCTATGCCAAAAGCCAATCCCTGGTATTGGATGCCCGGTTATTTTTTACCACCCTGCGCTGCGTGCTGCGAAAGATTTTTGCCCCCACGCCCAGCGCCGCCCTGCCAAAGCCCCACAGTTTGGAGGAACACTCATGACCAACCCAACAAGCAAGCAGCTGGCCTACCGCATCCGCCGCCACGGCCTGGAGATGACCAACCGGGGCGGTACTGCGCACATTGGAAGCATTTTTTCCATGGCGGATGTGGTGGCCGTTTTGTATGCGGATGTGCTGCATCACGACCCCAAAAACCCCAAAATGCCGGAGCGGGACCGGCTGGTGCTCAGCAAAGGCCATGCCGGGGCGGGCATTTACGCGGCCCTGGCGGAGTGCGGCTATTTTCCCGTGGAGGAATTGGAGCTGCATTGCCAAAATGGCAGCCGGTTCAGCGGCCATGTGAGTCACAAAGGCGTGCCGGGGGTGGAAGCCTCCACCGGGTCCCTGGGGCAGGGCATGCCTATGGCCCTGGGCATGGCCATGGCCGCCAAGCTAAACCACCAGGACCACCGGGTGTACTGCATCATCGGCGATGGCGAGTGCGATGAGGGGGCCATTTGGGAGGCAGCCCTCATCGCCAACCAATACCATTTGGATAATTTCATCGTCACCATTGACTTTAACAAAATTCAGTCCCTGACCTCTGTGGAAAAGACCATCGCCCTGGAGCCCCTGGACCAGAAATGGGCCAGCTTCGGCTGGCATGTGCTGCGGGTGGACGGCCACAACCATGACGCCCTGCACGGTGCCTACGAAGAGGCGCGAGCTGCCCTGGGCCAGGGCCGTCCCATTGTGGTGATCGCCGATACGGTAAAGGGCAAGGGTGTCAGCTTTATGGAAAACGACGTGCTGTGGCATTACCGCACCGCCCGGGGCGAGGAATACGATGCGGCCCTGAAGGAACTGGAGGCGAGCCAGCCATGAGAGATGCATTTACCCGCTGTTTGCAGGACGCGGCCAGGGTGAACAAGGACCTGGTGCTCATCACCGGAGACCTGGGCTTTGGTGTGCTTTTTCCCTTTATGAAGGAATTTCCGGAGCAGTTCATCAACGCAGGCATCGCGGAACAGGCCATGATGAGCATGGCCGCGGGCATGGCCATCGAAGGCAAAACCGTGGTGGTGTACTCCATCGGCAATTTCCCCACCCTGCGCTGCCTGGAGCAGATTCGCAACTGCTGCGCCTACCATGAAGTGAATGTCAAAATCGTATGCGTGGGCGCGGGCTTCGTGTACGGCACCCTGGGCATGACCCATCACGCCACCGAGGACATGAGCGCCCTGCGGCTGTTGCCCGGAGTGACGGTCTACGCTCCCGCAGATGGCGTGGAAACCGAGGCGGTGATGGCCCGCTTTCTCACCGAGCCCGGCGTGGCCTACCTGCGCATTGGCCGGGGCGGGGAGCCCTGCTTTAGCCAGCCCAAAGCGCTGGAAGGCTACCAGACGGGCCAGGCCGTTCCCCATCGGGAAGGCCGTGATGCTTACATTTTAACCGCCGGCGGCATCCTGAGCAGCGCCATGGCCGCCGCAGAGCTTTTGGAAAGCCAGGGGCTGCAGGTGGGGGTGGCCAGCTTCCCCACCATCAAGCCCATGGACAGCGCCTACATCGCCTCTCTTTGCGCCCAGGTCCCGGTGCTTTTCACCCTGGAGGAGCACACCGTGGTGGGCGGTTTTGGCAGCGCCGTTTGTGAAGTGGTCTCCGGCCTTCGGGAAAACCGCGCCCGTGTGGTGCGCCTGGGCTTGCAGGACACCTATTCCTCCATCGTAGGCAACCAGGAATACCTGAAAAAGCATTTTGGCCTGGATGGGGACAGCGTGGCGGCCTCTGTGCGGGCCGTGCTGGAAGGAAACGCCTGATGGACGCCCGGGAACAAGCCGCTCTGGGGCGGATTCATGAAGAGCTGCTGGCGCTGCTCGCAGACGCTGTACGGGTGCTGGAAAAGCACCAGCTTCCCTATTCCTTGATTTGCGGCACCTTGCTGGGCGCGGTGCGGCACCAGGGCTTTATTCCCTGGGACGACGACGTGGACCTGGTGCTTCCCCGGGCCAGCTACCAGCGCTTTGCGGAGGTATACCCCACAGAGTGCGGGGAGGGCTTTTCCCTGGATTTGATGGACACCTGGGTTCCCCGGGTGCGCATGACCGGGGGCAGCCGACTGGCCTTTGTGGACCTGTTTGTGCTGGACCCCCTGCCGGAAAGCCGCCTGGCCCGCCTTTGCAAGCTCTTCCCCCTGCGCGCCCTCCAAGGCATGCTCAAGGAGGAGACCGATTACAGCCGGTTTTCCTTTGCTAAGCGGCTGTTGCTACGGGCCACCGCCCTGCTGGGCCGGCCCTTTTCCAAGGTGGCCAAGCTACGGGCCTACCACTGGCTGGCCCGCAAAGGAAACCCCGCCAGCCCGTTCATCCACATGGGTAACGGCGCTTTCCATCTGCTGGACATGCCCTTTGCCAGGCATGCCTTTGACCAGCCCGTTCTGGTCGATTTTGAGGGCCTGCCTGTACGCGTCCCGCAAAACGCCGCCGCCGTGCTGACCCAGCTCTATGGCCCCCAGTATATGACCCCGCCGCCGGAGGACCAGCGCAGACCGCTTCATCTTACTTTGTAAAGAAGGGTTCCATCTTGAGCCGCAACACCCGCACCGCCCGCTTTGTGCAAAACACGGTCTCCACCGCCGCCTATCAGCTCACCGCCATGCTGATGGGTTTTGTCACGCCCCGGCTGATGATGCTGTTTTACGGGTCCCAGGTCAACGGCCTCATCGTATCGGCCACGGAATTTTTGAACTATTTCCGTCTGGTGGAGGCGGGGCTGGCTTCCGCCGCGGTGTTCAGCCTGTACAAGCCCCTGGCCGACCAGGACCAGGACGGGATCAACGCCATCGTGTCCGCCGCCCGGCAGTATTACAACATCGCGGGGTATATTTTCGTAGGCGTCACCCTGGCCTTCTCCCTCATCTACCCCCTGTTCATCAAGGTGGACACCATGGACAGCCTGTCCGTGATGCTGCTGATTATGGCCATGGGCATTTCCGGCTCCCTGGAGTTTTTCACCCTCAGCCGCTACCGGGTGCTGCTCACCGCGGACCAGCGGACCTACATGGTCTCCATTGCCTCCATGGCCTCGCTGCTGCTGTCCACCACCGTCATCGTGATCCTCAGCGCCCTGAAGGTCAACATCATTTTGGTCCGGCTCTGCGCCTCGCTGACCATTGTGCTGCGCTCGGTGATCCTCTCCTCCTACGTCCGCAAGCAATATCCCCAGGTGAATCCCTTTGCCACGCCCAACAAAGCCGCGCTGTCTCGCCGCTGGGACGCTATGTACCAGCAGTTCACCACGGCTTTCCACCAGGGCGCGGGCGTCATGTTCACCACCCTTCTCACCGGGGACACCGCCATGGTCAGCGTATACGGCACCTACCACATGGTGACCCTGGGGCTGTGGGGCATCCTGAAAATGACCACCACGGGCATCTACAGCGGTTTTGGCAACCTGCTGGTCAGCGGCCAGGAAAAGAAATTTCAAACCGCCTACCGGGATTTTGAGTATCTGTACCTGGCCCTTACCACCATCCTTTTTTCCTGCGCGGCCATTTTGATCATTCCCTTTGTGGTGCTCTACACCGATAAAATCACCGACGCCAACTACTTTGCCCCGGCCATCGGCCTGCTCATTGTGCTGGAGGCCGTCACCGACCATGGCAAGATGCCCATGGACTTGATGATCACCGCCAGCGGCAAGTTCCGGGAGACTCGCCACCACTGCACCGCCCAGGTCCTCACCGCCGTGATTCTGGGCTTTGGGCTGGGGTACCTGGGCCTGCAAATCAGCGTCACCGCCGCGGTGTGTGGGGCGCTCTGCGGCATGATCCTTTCCAACTTACTGCGCACAGGCCTGCAGCTTTGGTTCGTGCCCAGGCACATCACCCACCTGCCCTGGAAAAAGACCTTCTGGCGCATCGTGCGCATGGTGCTGACGGTGCTGGTGATCGTGTTGCCCTTCCAAACCGTCCTGCGTCTTAATATCAACGGCTTTTTCAAATGGATCAGCTATGCCGTGCCGCTTCTGATTTATTCCGCCGTGATCACCGTAGGCTTCGGTTGGCTTTTTGACCGGGAAAGCCTGCTGTCCCTCTTTGGCCGGGTCAAGTATCTGTTCCAAAAGGTCCGGTAATCCTCTTCTCCTGTAAAAAACTATTTCATCAACCAGTCTATGACGAGAGAAGGAATTCCCATGAGAACCTCCGGCGTGATTGCCCGTGGCATTCTGACCCCCATCTTCAAAGAAGGCGATGATTTGGTACGCCTGGTCTGCGATAGCGTGCTTAGCGCCTCCCGCGAGGAAGGCTTCCCCCTGCACGACGGCGATATCATCGGCGTCACAGAGGCGGTGGTGGGCCGCACCCAGGGGAACTATGCCACCTGCGCCCAGATCGCTACGGACTTGCAGCGGAAGTTTGGCAGCGATTCTCTGGGGATTGTGTTTCCCATCCTCTCCCGCAACCGCTTTTCGGTGCTTTTGCGGGCCATGGCGGCCTCCACCAAGAAGCTGTATGTACTGCTTTCCTACCCCAGCGACGAGGTGGGCAATGAGCTCATTTCCCGGGACCTGGCCGACGAGAAGGGCGTGAATCCCTGCTCCGACAGCTTCGACCTGGCTGGCTTTCGCCAGGTCTTTGGCTACAACACCGTGCACCCCTTTACCGGCATTGATTATATTGAGTATTACCGCAGCTTTGGCGACAATATCGAGCTGCTTTTTTCGGGCGATCCCCGGTATATCCTGCGCTTTACGCAAAACGTGCTGGTCTGCGACATCCATACCCGCCTGCGCACCCAGCGCCTGCTAAGGGCCGCCATGCCGGAGGCCAAGGTCCTTCGCATGGACGATATCCTCTGCGCCAGCGTGGAGGGCAGCGGATACAGCGATTACGGCCTGCTGGGCAGCAACAAGGCCACGGAGGACAAGGTCAAGCTATTCCCCAGGGACACCCATGCCGTGGTGGAGGCCATCCAGGCGGAAATGCAGCAGCGCACCGGCAAGCGCCTGGAAGTGCTGGTCTATGGCGACGGCGGCTTCAAGGACCCCCAGGGCGGCATCTGGGAATTGGCGGACCCCGTCATCGCCCCGGCCTTTACCAGCGGCCTTTCTGGCACCCCCAACGAGCTAAAAATCAAATACGTGGCGGACAACGAGTTCGCGGGCCTCAGCGGGGAGGCGCTCTCCCAGGCCCTTCGGCAGAAAATCCAGCAAAAAGACGCCTCCCTGGTGGGAAAAATGCAAGGGGAGGGGACCACCCCGCGCCAGATCAGCGATTTGGTGGGTTCTCTCTGCGATTTGGTCAGTGGCAGCGGCGACCGGGGCACCCCGGTGGTGCTGGTGCAGAACTATTTTAAGAATTACGCCAGCGAGGGCTGAACGGGGGGACGCTGGGGGGACGGGAAAGTACGCCAGGGCTTCGCCCCTGGACCCCACCAGGGACAAGTCCCTGGACCCTTTTTCCGCCGCATTCCCATGCGGCGGATTATTCTTTGTCCTTTTGTATGCCTTTTTCATAAAAAGCCCGCTCACGCCCGTGGGGCATGGGCAAGGTGGCGCAGTACCGGTACCCGGCTTTTGCAAAGCTGTGGATCGAGGGCTGGTTTTCCGGGGCGATGGTGGCGTACAGGGTATTGGCTCCCGTGGCCCGGGCGATTTCGTCAAACAGGCGCAGCAAATCGCTGTGAAGCCCTTGCCGCCTAGCCTTGGGGTGGACGATGACATTGCGCACATCCAGGCTGTGTTCCACGGGACGGCCCAGCAGGGCTGCATAACAACCCGCAGGCTTTGTATGCCCTGGGTTTAACGTGGCCACGCTCATCAGCCTTCCCCTGGCCACATGCCCAAAGGCCTCGCCGTGCTGGCAATAATCCTGCATTTCCTCCAGGGTAAAGACCATGAACCAACCGGGGTCCGGCAGCTCTTGCAGCACCAGGGCCTGCAATGCCATGGCCTCCGGGATCTGCTCCGGGGTCAGTTGGCAAAGCCGGAAATGGCTGCCTGGGCTAGTGGGCTTTTGCTCTTCATTCATCATCTTTCCCTTCCGGCTGCAAGCCTTCCCAAGCCAGCAGGCACACGTTTTCCACCCCGCCTGCATAACAAAACAAGTCCACGGGCTGGCATCCGGCAAACCGGTACCCCCCCTGCACCAACAGCGCGATATCCCTGGCCTGGGTGGGCACATGGCAACTGACGTACACCACCCGGCTGGGCTTAGCCGCCAGCACCGCTTCAATCACAGCGCCTTCCACGCCCTTGCGGGGCGGGTCCAGCACCACCACATCTGGCCGTAGCCCCTCCGCCACCAGCCGGGGCAGCTTTTCCTCCACCGCGCCCGCAAAAAACTCCGCGTTGGTGATCCGGTTGCGCTCGGCGTTGCGCCGGGCGCTGTCCACCGCTTGCGGTACAATTTCAATCCCGATCACCTGCTTGGCTTGCCGGGCCATGCACAGGGCAATGGTGCCCGCCCCGGCATAGGCATCCACCACCACATCCTCCGGGGCCAGCCCCGCAAAGTCCACCGCGCAACCGTACAGCTTTTCGGTCTGGTCCGGGTTCACCTGAAAAAAGGAGAGGGGCGAGATCTCAAAATCCAGGCCCAATAAATTCTCCACCAGGGCCTCCTGGCCAAAAAGCTTCTGGCAAGTCTTTCCCAAAATCACATTGTTGCGGGCAGCGTTGACGCTCACATGCAAGGCGCAAAACCCCGGCACCTGCCGGGTCAGCTCCGCCACCAGCCAGGGCGTCTCTGGCAGCTTCCCGCTGGTGGCCACCAGCAGCACCATCAGGCCGCCGCCACGGGCCATGCGCACCACCACATGGCGCAGCAGCCCTTGATGGGTTTCCTCGTTATAGGGCTGCACCCGGGCCTGCCGCATCCAGCTCTTCACCGTGGCGATCACCGGGGCAACGCCCTCCATGGCCACCGGGCAGTCCGCAATGGGCACGATGCGATGGCTCCGGCGACGGTAAAAGCCAAGCTCCGGCACGTCCGCCGTGCCCCCCACGGGCAAAGAGGTTTTGTTGCGGCACCGCAGAGGGTTCTCCGCCCCCAGCACAGGAGGCACATCCGCTTCCGTCAGCGCCAACCCGGCAATGCGGGTCAGGCAGTCCAGCACGTTCTGCCGCTTGGCTGTTAGCGTGGCCTGGTAGCGCATGTGTTGGCAGCTGCAGCCCCCGCACTGATCATACACAGGGCAAACCGGGTCCTGTCGGTCCGGGGACCTCGTCAGCAGGGTTTTCAGCTTGGCAAAGGCATACCGGGGCATCACCTTCAGCACCTGGGCTTCCAGCTGCTCCCCCGGCAAGGCCCCTTCCACGAACACCGTTTGCCCTTCCCGCTCACAAATTCCTTCCATCTCCGCGCCCAGGCGCAGACAGGTCAGGGACAGAACTTCATTTTTCACCATCATGGGGCATCCTCCGCCAGGGGCTGGCTGCCATGGCGCCGCAGCCACATTTCGCACAGGGCGATGGCCAGGGCGCTCTCCACCACAGGCACCGCGCGGATGACCACACAAGGATCATGCCGCCCTTTCACCTGCAGAGTTTCCGGCTGGCCGCTTCCCAGGGACACCGTTTGCTGGGGCAGGGAGATGGACGCGGTGGGCCTGAAGGCCACCCGGGCCACCACCGGCATGCCCGTGGTGAGTCCCCCCAACAGCCCCCCCGCTTGGTTCCTGGTGGTCCGCAGGGTCTCTCCTGCCGGGACGTAGGGGTCATTATACTGGCTGCCTTTCAGCGCCGCCGCCTCCATCCCCGCGCCAAACTCCACCGCTTTCACTGCAGGGATGGAAAAAAACTCCGCTGCCGCCACGGCTTCCACACCGTCAAAAAAAGGCTCCCCCAGGCCCACGGGCACGCCCAGGGCCACCACCTCCACCAGTCCCCCCAGGGAATCCCCTTGCTGCTTGGCCGCAAGCACCGCCTGTCCCATGGCTACCCCGGCTTCCGGGACCAGCGTAGGAATCTCCCGTTTTTGGGCGGCCCGCAGAGCCGCCTCCTCTGGGGCGCAGGGGTCCACAGCCGCGTCCCGCGCCGGACCGATGGCCAGCACATGGGCATAAACCTGCATACCCAGTCTGCCCAGCAGTTGCAGCGCCACGCCTCCGGCGGCGGCATAGGGCAAGGTGAGCCTGCCGCTGTGGTGGCCGCTGCCCCGCAAATCATCAAAGCCTGCACTCTTCACCAGGGCCGGGTAATCCGCATGGCCCGGGCGGGGGCGGTCCGGCAAAAAATCATAGTCACCGCTATGGGTGTCGGCGTTATCAAACAACAATGTCAGCGGATACCCGGTGGTGCGGCCCTGATGGAGACCGGAAATCACCTTGGGGGCATCGCTTTCCCTGCGGCCTGTGGCTAGCTGGCTGCCCCCTGCCGCCCGCCGCTGCAAAAAGGCATGTAGCGCCTCCAGGTCCAGGGCCAACCCCGCTGGCAGCCCGTCCAGGGTGACGCCTACCATGGGGCCGTGGCTTTCCCCAAAAAGCTGGATAGACAGGGCTTTCCCTGTGCGGCTGCTCACAATACCATCCCTCCCAAGGCCTGATAGGTCTCCAGAAATCCTGGCCAGGATTTATCCAGGGCTTCCACGCCGTGGACGGTGATGGGACCGTCCGCGATCAGCGCCGCGATGGCCAGCAGCATCACCATGCGGTGATCCCCCCTGGCGTCGGCGGTGAAGCCGCCCCTTACTGGCACGGGGCCTTGCACCGTCAGCACGTCCTGGTCCTGGGACACCTGGGCGGACACCCCCATTTGGGCCAGCAGTTCCACCGTGGCCTGCAGCCGGTCCGTTTCCTTCACTTGCAGCCTTTTCACCCCGGACAGGCGGCTCTGTCCATGGGCCTGGGTACAGGTCAGGGCCAAGATGGGGGCCAGGTCCGGAATGTCCGTGCAGTCTGCTACCAAGGGCATTAGCCCCGCCCGGGAGGGGCAGGCCACATACATTTCTTCCCGGTCCCCAAAGACGGAAAGCCCCATTTGGCGCAGCAGGGAAAGCACCCTAGCGTCCCCCTGCAAAGTGGGTTCCCCTGTGTTGTCTTCTCGCAAATTCTGCACCACCACGCCGCTGCCCAGGGCGTTGGCGCAAAACAGCACCGCCCCCTGGGACCAATCCCCGCTAATGTGCACGTCCCCAGGGTTTTTTCGCCCCGCTGGGGGCAAAACAAAAATCCCTTCCGGCCCCTCTTGAAAAGGAGCCCCAAAGCGCTTCATCAGCGCCAGAGTCATGTCCAAATAGGGGCGGCTCACCAAGGGCGGCGTTACGGTGAGGGCGCTGGGCGCTCTCCTGCCGTCCTCACCGGTGGCATGGGCCAGGGCGATCAGCAAGCCGGAGGCAAACTGGCTGGACAGGGAACCGTCCACCTGGTAAGCCCCGGCATGCATCTTCCCCTGCAACTCCACGCAGGCAGGCTGCCCTTTCTGGCCGGGTGTGGCCTGTAATGTGACGCCCGCCTGGGCCGCCAGGGGCAACAGTGCATCCAAGGGCCGCGCAAACAGCCCCGCCTCCATGGTGATGCGCACCGCCTGCCCCCGCACCCAAAAAACCGGAATCAGCATCCGCAGGGCCGCCGCGCAGGCGTGGACATGGAAGGTAACGGATGGGCCGCCGGGCGCGGCAGCCGGCGCCGGGTCCACCCGCAGCACATCCCCCTCTTGCCGCACCTGTGCCCCCAGGGCGGTGATGCCTGCCATCATGGCCTGTACATCCTCACAAAGAGGGGGGGGGAACCCATGCAGCAAACAAGGCCCCTGGCCCAATGCCGCCAACAGCAGGGCCCGGTGTGCTTCACTTTTGGCTGGGGGAACCAGCGCGGTACCATGCAAACGGCCCGGCTGAAAGGTGCGGCAGATCATTGGGGTGCCCTCCTGCATGATGGATGCCACTAAATATAGTGTATAACCAAAATTATAGCATATATATATTGAAATACAACGGGCGGCGTCTTCGCCGCCCGACTTTAACTATAACAATTCATTGACAATTTGATCAAGTTTTTGACATTCTTTTCTAGCGGCGCAGAGGCTTTTTCCCTTGCGTCCCCGCGCCCGCTACACATCCTCCAACGGATTTCGTTTCCGTGAGGGCTTTTCCGCGTCCTCCGGGAAAATATAGCTGATCTCCATCCGGTCAAAAGCCACGTGATCTACAAAATGCTCCGGCAGAAAACGGGTAAAAGAGTAGGCCTCCCAGTCCGCCTGATGGCGGGGCAGCCACAGGGGCTGGCTGATATCCAGCTGCGGCAGCGCCTGCCGGAGAGCCTCCTGGGGAGCGTCCCGGTGGCAGGGCTGCATAAAATCTCGGATGCATTTGTTCCACTTCATCAGGCGTATCCACAGCCTGCCTGTTTCTTCCGGCATCGTTCTACGCCTCCGGCACTTCAAAATCCGCGCTGGCACTGCGCTCCATCACCGCGTGCATGTGGGCCTGCACCGGCAAATGCACAGGGTGAGTGCGGTAATTGTCCAAAGCTTCCCGGCTCTCAAACAGGGTGGAAAGGCACAGATCGCAGCTGCGGGCGCTGCCCATTTGGTCCGGGCTGGCCACGATGCTGATGAGCCCCGGGATTTTTCCCCGCATGGAGTTGAGCTTCTCCGCCGTCTCTTGCAACAGCGCCTCATTTTTATCCTTCAGCCAGTAGAGCACAATGTGGTGATACATTCTTTTCCTCCTTTTATGGGTCTCATTGGTGGGCGGTCCCCATTTATACAAGCCAGCCCTTTATGGCTGCCCGCTTTGCCCGAAAACATTCAGTTTTCAAAAAAGCGGTCGTCCACCATTTTCCAGTTTTCAAAGACCTGCGCATCCCCATAAACATCATAGATTTGCACATGGGGTGGGGTTCCGTCATAGGGGAGACAGACATACTGAAACCGGCGCACTACCGGGGAATCCTCCGGCACCTCCCAATACGCCGGACCGTATTCCTCCGTTTCAATCCCGGCCATCTCCGCCACGCTGGCCCGGAAGTTATCCACATTCACAGGGGCGTGGCTCTGCCGCAGGGGGCCGGTCTCCCCCTTGCGTTTCACAAAAAGCCCGGTGAGGACCGGTCCGCCCAGCTCGTTGCTCAAGGCCCGCTTCCCATGGTCCCCCATCACGATGATGTTGGCGTTCTCATAGAGGCCGTCCATTTTCATCTGATCCAATAAACCATACAGTTTGATAAAACTGCCCATGGTCTGCTGCACATCCGAGCTGCCCCCCGGCCCGGTCTGTTCGCCAAATTCGTCCCAGATATAAGGCTCGTGGGCCCCGGCCAGATGATAGTAGGTAAAATTATTCTTTTCCTGTTGGATGCTCAGGCCATAGGCGTCCAGCAAATCATAAAACCGTACATCATCCGTGAGATAGGGCTGGGACTCCGTCTGGATTCCATAGTGCACATACTGGCCCTTGGGATAGATGAACTGCTTTTCCAGCTCCGCCTGGAAAGACGCTTCATCCGTCACAAACGTACTGCCTTCCCCTTCGCCTCCCTGATGGAAGAACACAACGTTTTCCCCAGCCGGGGTCAGTGGGTCCTCCTCTTCCTCCGTTGCGCGGGGTTCCTCCTGGGCCGTGACCAGGCTGGTAAACGCCTCCGTGGTCATGAAAAGCCCGGCCTTCATCCCATGGGGCGCATAGCGGTAGAGCGAAAGCTGGTACAGCTTCATCGTCAGCTTCCCAAAATCCATGGCCAGCTTCCCATCCACAATGTTGTCCGCCAGGCCCCGCAACTGCTCAATATCCGAATAGGTATAGCTCTGGGCCATGTAAAACTTGGTGGTATAGCCCGCGCTTCGCAATTGCGGAATCAACCGCCCTTCCCGGTAAGCCTCGGACATATACTCGGCATAGTCCGTTCCATAGCTGTACTCCTTGCCCGTAAACATGTTCACCACAGACGGAAAGGTCTCCACATAGCAAGACAGGTTATTGGTATACTGGGTAAAGCCGTCCATATAGCTAAAAAACTCCGGGTCTTGCTCCAGCGCTTTTTCGATGTACATTTCATCCAGCCGATCCAGCACGATGACCAGTGTGTTCTCCGTAGAGGACATTTCAAACATGCCTTTTTCCGCCAGATAGGACACCGGGAGCTGCTCGGAGAGAACCTGGGTGGTGGCCAAAGACGCTACCAGGGATATGGTCTGTATGGCGATCAACAGCCCTGGGAGCGCGGTGCAAAATCCCTTCCAAAGCAGCTTGCTGAAATAAGCCAGCACAAAGGGAACCGCCAGGACCACCAGCCAGACCAGCCCATTGAGAATCCCGTGGGCGTAAAAATTTTCCCAGGGCACCGCGTCCCCCGTGAGCAAGCCAAGGTTGAGGTTCAGAAAATTCCCTTGCAAATACCCGGCCAGCGTGATGCCCGTGAGCAAGGAAACCAGCGCGGTAAAAAGCTTCCCTTGGGTCAGCGTCAAAATCATGGCCAGCACGGCGGCGCCCAGGAACCCGTACAGCAAAAACAGCAGCCAGATTTGCCCAAAAATCCCGGCGGGAAAATGACCCCGGTTGCGGATGAACAGGTCCAAAACCCCGAACACGAAAAAGGTTCCCACCGCCGCAAAGGACGCCAGGCAAGCCAAGCGAATCCTGGTCTTTACGGGGTACTCCTCCCGGCGCAGGTCCATGGCCTCAGCCTGGTTTCCCTGTCCCCGGGCTTTTATTCGCGCCCTGCGGCGAAGCTGTTCTTCCAGCAGCTTCATCCGAAAATCCATCAGCTTTATTTTCACCCTTGTGGTGAAGGCGCTGAACACCACCCCCAGGGTGATCAAAAAAGCCGCCGCAATCTGAATGATGTAAGAGGTGGTGGCCGGGTCGATATAGGCGCTGGCCGAACTGGAAAACAACCAGATAAAAAAGAAGGAAAAATAGAGGATCCTTCCTGTCATTCCCCTCTTTTTCACAAGCATCATCCTTTGTTTCAAACTCCACAAACCATGTCGATTATAGGAAAAGCAGAAAAAAAAGTCAATACAGGGTTCGCCTGCTCAGGGCGAGGGCCCGCACAGGGTTGACGTTGCACAAAAACCCTATATAATTGAGAATAGGGAAATTTGTCGGCCTTTCTTTTGTTGGCCGCAGGAGGATGGAAGAACCATGCCCACTGTTGAGACCTACCGCCGCGCGCCCCTGGTGAACCCCGCCTTGGTGCCCTTTGCGGATGCCTCCGTCCAGGTGGAGGATTCGCTGGCCATGCTGATCAAGCGGGTGTTGGCGCTGGCCGATGTTTCCAGCATGACGCCCCTGGACGCCGTGCTGGCCAGCAAACTGGGCGGCTATACGGATTTGCCCCCGGTGCCCAACATGGAAGCCGCCACCGCCGGACTGCGCAGCGACCCCCGGGGTTTTCTGCTGCTGGCCCGAGCGGTGTTGCTGACGGCCTCCGCCACCCAAAATAAAGAAGCAATGCTGCAGTTGCTGGCGGCCATGCGTGCCTTTTTAGAGGTCCTGCCCTCTTTGCCGGAGCGCCAACTGTTGCCGCTGGGGGCGGATGCCCTTCGGGTCACAGAAGAATTATACCGCCGCACAGGGCAGCCTTTTTTGCTGACCATTTTGGAGCGGCTTCGGGCCCAATTGCCGGACGTATCCGGGCTCATGCACAGCCTTCCCTTTCAAAAGCCCTTTTCGCCCCAGGCGGCCACCGGAGAAAATGCCGAATATCACCAACGCATGGAACGGCTGGCCACCGGCAACCTCACTGCCGATGCCCTGGCCATGACAGCTCTATTGGCTTTGTACAGCGGCTCTGGCCGGGACGGCGCCGCCGCCAAGGCGGGCCTTTCTTCCCTGATGCGCTACCACGGCGCACCCACAGGCGCGTTTCTGGCGGACCCCTACCTGGCGGGTAGGGACCCTGCCCGCGCCACGGACCTGCCCGCCCTCTGCGCCCAGGTGGAGGCCCTGGCGGACCTGCTGGCCGCCAGCGGCGACCCGGCCCTGGCCGACCGGCTGGAGCTGTTGCTGGTCAATTCTCTGCCAGATGTGGTGCTGGACACGGGCATCCGCTCCTTGCAGCCTGTGAACCGCTTGTTTGAGGACGATAGCTGCGCGGCGCTGCCTCCCCAGCCCGCTGATACCTCCGCTTTGCTTCGGGCCTTGTACGCCCTGCGCCGTAGCGCCTGGATGGCCAAGGAAGAGGATGAGATCGCCTTTCTGCTGCCCCTGTCCGGCGGCTGCCTTACCCGGGTGAATGGCGCACCTTTGCGCCTTAGCAGCGTTGTCTCCGGCACCCTTGACCCCACCATCACCCTATCGGTGGAAAGCAAGCAGCCCATCCCCTTTACCTTGCTGCTGCGCATCCCCTCCTATGCGGAGGAAGCCACCGTCACCGTAGGAAATGGCAGGCCCCAGGCCGTTCAGCCAGGTACCCTTTTCCCCTTGCGCCGTTCCTTCCGCACCGGCGATACGGTGACCCTGCACTGGGTCAGCCGCCCCCGGTTGGAGGTAGGATATCGCGGTGCGGTGTCCGTGCTATGCGGCCCCCTGCTGATGGCCTTATCATTGCCCGGCCCGGACGCCGGGTGGCAATATGCCCTGGTGGGGGATACGCCCCTCACCCCCAGTGAGGAAAATGAAGACCTCTGCGTATTCGCTAACGCCTGCGACGCCCCCTCTTGGCGGGCCAAAGGCGGCTTTGTGACGGTTCCCCCTCAGAATGTTCCCCTGGGCCCAGAATATGAACTGACTTTGCTGCCCTTTGCGGGCACAGCCGGGCGCATTGCTGCGTTTCCAAAGGCGGTCCGTAAAACATGAAGGAAACCGGGAACCCCAGCGCCTCGTCAAACGTCCTATGGAGGGAACCCTTGCTAGGCCTTGCCCCCATGGCAGGCATTACGGACTGGCCTTTGCGGCTGCTGTGCTACCGCATGGGCGCAACCTATGCCTGTACCGAGATGGTCAGCGCCATTGGCTACCTGTGCGCCAAACCCCGTAACGAGGCCTATCGCCGCCTGCTGGCCACCCATCCGGAGGAATACAACACCGCCTGCCAGCTCTTTGGCAAGGATCCCGTGGTCATGGGCGAGGCCGCCGCGCGGGTTACGGAGCTGAAACGCTTTACCTCCATCGACATCAACATGGGCTGTCCCGCCCGCAAAATCACCTCCTCCGGGGAGGGGAGCGCCCTGCTGAAAGACCCGGCCAAGGCCTATCAGATTATGGCGGCGGTGAAGCGGAACACCCACCTGCCCGTCACCCTGAAAACCCGCCTGGGATATGACCAGGACAGCCTGCAAGCGCCGGCGCTGATTCAGGCGGCCCAGGACTTGGGCTTCCAATGGGTTTGCGTCCATGGCCGCACCCGGGAGCAACAATACGGCGGCCAGGCGGATTATCGGGCCATTGCCGCCCTCAAGGCCCAGGCCACTTTGCCCATTCTAGCCAACGGCGATGTGTTTTTGCCCCAGGACGCCCCCCGGGCGTTGGCGGAGACCGGCTGTGACGGGCTGCTGATTGGCCGGGGCGCCATGGGCAATCCCTGGTTGTTCCGCCAGGCGCTCCAGGCCCTGCGGGGAGAACCTCTGACGCCCCCCAGCGTACAGGAGCGGGTGGACATGGCCACCTACCATGCGCAGATCATGGCGGAGTTCAAAGGCGAGGCCCTTGGCATCGTGGAAATGCGCAAGCATATGGGCCATTATGTCAGCGGCCTCCGGGGGGCCACCGCCATGCGCCGGGCCCTGCACCAGGCCAAGACGCTCCAAGAACTGACCCTGTTGTTACGTGAGCTTTTATCGTAAGCGCTATCCAAGGAGGAAAGCCCATGAAGAAAATTCGGTTCCAAGCGATCGTCGCTTTCTTGCTTTGCTTTGTTTTGGTATTTTCCCTGGCCTCCGCCAGCGCGGCCACCGCCACCACGGGGCTGGACCAAAGCCTGTCCGCCTGGCTGTCCGGCGAGGGTCCTCTCCGCTTTTCCGGCAGCTTGGAGCTCGGCGCCTACCTGCCCTTCGCCGAAGAACAGCTGCCCATGTTCAACGCTTTGCTGGGGCACATCGCCTTCCAGGCCTCCCTGGAAACGGATGCGGGGGGCGGCATGGCCACGGTGCAATTGCGCTGTGACCAAAGCCCGGTTTTTACCCTGACCGAGCGGCAGGACGCTAACGGATACGCCCTGGAAACCTCCCTGCTGCCCAATCGCACCTTGGAAAGCAGCCAGGTTTCCCCCCTGGAACTGCTGGGCGATACCCCGGCCGCCACCGAATTGCCCTTTGATTTTTTGGCCGCCATCACCCAGGTCCAGGATCACTACAAAGCTCTGATCAGCGCCTGTGAGCCCTTTGCGGAAAAGAAGCGGGCCAATTACAGCATCAAGGGCATTGGCTCGGCCAAATGGAGCCAGATCGCCCGGCTCACCACGGAGCAAAGCGACGCCATGCTCCCCTTGCTGCGGACGGTGCTGCAAAGCGGTATGGACCCCGCCTATCGGCAAGAGCTGGACCAGGTGCGTTTTGGCAAGGGATTCATCGTTGCCCTGTATAAGGCCTCGGAAAACGGCAGCGACCTGGCCGTCTACATGAAAGGGGACCTGCTTTACCCCGACAATTCCGTGCGCAAGCTTTCCTACCAATGGGCCTTTGTGGACAAGGGCACCGAGCGGAAGGATGCCTACAAATACGAGGTTTCCACTACCTCCGGTCCCTCCCATCGGCGCATTGTGTCCGCCTCCACCAGCCAAAAATCCTTCACGGACCAGTTGAGCATCAAGGGCAGCAGCACCACCACAGTCAAGACGCCAGGGCTCTCCCAGGACTATCTCACCAAGTATGACCTGTCCGGAGAGGGCAAAAGCGGTGACCGCAGTCTAAGCGGCGCTTGGTCCTTGCAATGCAAAACCATTCAGGACAATGATACCAGCCTTGTGCTGCAAACCTTTACGCCC
This sequence comes from Eubacteriales bacterium, assembly GCA_031549415.1. Classification (GTDB taxonomy): domain Bacteria; phylum Bacillota; class Clostridia; order Christensenellales; family Aristaeellaceae; genus Limiplasma. The sequence goes on from JAVBPU010000008.1 coordinate 87,556, forward strand.
AAGCTCACCCTGTCCTCCGGGGCAGACGGGTCCATCCTCTCCGGCACGGTGAAGGTGGAGGAGAAGCGGGACAAAACCGTGGTTTCCTCCTTGACCCTCACCTTCCAGGAGGATGTTCCCCAGGCCTTTGCCTCCTTTACGGAGGATAACAGCCTCTACAGCGTCCAGGAAGGGGCCACTCCGCCTCCGGCCTTGCCGGCCAGCAGCCTGATGCAAAACGCGGATGAAATCCCCGATCCTCCTACGGAGGACTACCTGGTGGGCACGGCCCCTATCGGCCTGACCACCTACCCCGTCCCTAGCAGCATGACCCATGTCTCCATGGACGACTTGACCGACGAGGCCCACCGGGCGCTTCTTGGCGAGCTTTCACAGAACCTGGCTGGCAAGCTGCTGGCCGCCCTTTCTACGCTGCCCGAAGAGGACACCGCCTTGCTCCGGGATGGCTTGACCGAGGAAGACGCCGCAAAGCTGCTGGATTTGTTTGGTTCCCTATAACCCTACCAAAGGAGGCCCTCTGTGATGTACAAAACCTTGCGCGCGCTTCTTGCCCTTTCCTTAATTGCCGGGATCCTGCTGTGTGCCGTCCCCACAAGCTTCGCCACGGACCTGGTCTATTCCATGTCGGAAAAATTTGAAAAGCAATTGGAAGCAGGCAGCGGTTTTGCGGGCACCCTTTCGGTGTCCTTCACCGCCGTCCCCGGCCAAGAAGCCAAGGCCCTCACCACCAAGTCTCCCTTGGTGTTTGATGTCACCTACCTCTACGCGCTGGAAAACGCGGCTTCCAAAACTCCGGCGGAGCGGCGCATGACCTTGCAGTATCCCAGCGGGGCCAATTCCCTGGCCTCCCTGGCCCTTTCCATGAAGGCGGGCTCCGCCTACCTGAAAAGCAACCTTTTGCCGCAAGAGGGTTGGTACCAAATCCAATCCCCCGCCCCCATCGAAATCAAGGGGCCTGCGGAAGCTGCTGCAACCGCCGCAACGGAAACGCCCAGTGAACCGGCGGCGGAGCCCCTGGCTGTGGAGAGCCTGCTGGAAAACAGCCTCATGCCTTCTTTGTTCACCTTCCTTTCCACCCTGGGCACGCAAACCCAGGCCTTGGATAGCCACGAGCTGACAGAAGCCCTGGCCCCCTACACCACCAAAATTGATGTATGGATTGAAAGCTACCGGCAAAGCGCCGTGCTGGGCAAGCTGGAGGATGGCACCACCACCATGCAGGTGAACTATGCCATCTCGCCTGCGGCCCTGAAGGCCCAGTTGAAACAAATGGTGCTGGATTTGCTGTCTGACGGGAACCTGCTGCCGAAGCTGCAGGCCCTGTTGCCTGCCAGCCAAAGCGCGGCGCTGCTCAGCCCCGCCATGCAAAGCTACTATTTTTATGCCATTGACAAGCTGCCCCTGGAAGGGGACATGACCATCTCCCGCACGGTCAGCCTGAAAGGGGATACCCTGGCCCTGCAGATGCGCCTGCCCTTCTACGACAAGGACGCCGGGGCTGTAACCCTGCGCTACAGCCGCGCCGCCGGGTTGGGGGACTTGCCCGATGAAAACGTGATCTCCGTTGAAAACGATCATTTGACCCTGCGCCTGGAATACCAGGAGTACAGCACCATGACGGATGTCACCGTCTACCAGGGCACCTTGCTTCGGGAGCCCCGGGGTCTGGCCAGCTATGCGGTGGACGAGGGCGCGGCGGATGCCCAAAAGACGGTGTCGGCCTCCTTTACCCTCACCCGCACCCTCTCCAACACCACGGATGAAAATGGCCTGGAAACCATGGCCCACAAATTTGAGCTTTCCCTGGAACCCCTGCTTTCCAAAGAGGATGACGCCGGCGAACCGCAGCCCCTCACCGCCACGGAACAGGAGAGCTTCTTTCAGTTCCCGCCCCTTACCGTGGTGGCCGATCTGGCCTTTGCCAGCAAGGCTGCCAAAAACGCCTCCACTTCCATTTCCGCGGGCTTGACCCTCAGCGGCGAGACGCTGCCCCAGGTGTTGGAGCTGAAGCTGGAGGGCAAAACCAAGGCGAAATGGGACTTGGACGCCTTTGCTACCGACGGGCTTCCCTCCCTCTCTTCCCTAAAGGAGGAGGAACTGGCGGGGCTATTGGCCAGCCTGGCCCTCAAGGGCGGCGCGGTTTTCCTGCCCCAGTTCCACCTGCCGGAGCCCGATCCCACGGCTTCTCCCGCGCCCGCGCCAACGGACAGCCCGGTTCCCGCCAATTGACAAGGCCCTCTGCTTTTTTTCAGAATTTTCTGCAAAACCAACGAGGATCGCCTCCCCTGGCTCTTGCCCAGGGGGGCGATTTCGTTTATACTGACCCTCGGAAGCATTTCCATTTATGTTTGGAAAGGGGCAATGTTTTTGGTCAATCCTTGCGAAATCTTTGGGGAAGCCGTATTTAACGATGTTTCCATGCAAGAACGCCTGCCCGCCGATACCTACCAAGCTCTCAAACGCACCATAGAACAAGGCCGCTCCCTGGACCCCGCCATTGCGGACGTTGTGGCCGGCGCCATGAAAGATTGGGCCGTGGAACACGGCGCCACCCACTACACCCACTGGTTTCAGCCCATGACCGGCGTGACGGCGGAAAAGCATGATTCCTTTGTCAGCCCTCAGCCAGACGGCACCATCCTTCTGGAGTTTAGCGGAAAGGCCCTGGTGCGGGGCGAGCCGGACGCCAGTTCCTTTCCCTCCGGCGGCCTGCGCGCCACCTTTGAGGCCCGGGGCTATACCACCTGGGACCCCACCAGCTACGCCTTTATCAAGGATGGCACCCTGTGCATCCCCACGGCTTTTTGCAGCTATGGCGGGGAATCCCTGGACCAAAAAACCCCCCTGCTCCGCTCTATGGAGGCCCTCAATCGCCAGGCCCTGCGTGTGCTCAAGTTGTTTGGCAACGCGGATGTGACCCGGGTGCTTCCCACCGTGGGCGCGGAACAGGAGTATTTTCTGGTAGACAAGGCCACCTACCGCAAGCGCCCGGATTTGATCCACACCGGCCGCACCCTCTTTGGGGCCAAGCCACCCAAGGGCCAGGAGCTGGACGACCACTACTTTGGCGTGATCAAACCCCGGGTGCAGGAGTTTATGAACGAGCTGAACCAGGCCCTTTGGAAGCTGGGCGTGCTTTGCAAAACCGAGCATAACGAGGCCGCGCCCTGCCAGCACGAAATGGTGCCCGTGTATTCCACCGTAAACATCGCCACCGACCATAACCAACTCACCATGGACATCATGAAAAAAATGGCGGACCGCTATGGCATGGTGTGCCTGCTGCACGAAAAGCCCTTTGGACGCATCAACGGCAGCGGCAAGCACAACAACTACGCCCTGTCCACCAACACCGGGATGAATCTGCTGGACCCCGGGGACACCCCCAGGGAAAACGCCCAATTTCTGCTTTTTTTGAGCGCGGTTCTGCAAGCTGTGGATGACTACCAGGATCTGCTTCGCATAGCGGTGGCCAGTCCTGGCAACGACCACCGGCTGGGCGGCTATGAAGCGCCCCCCGCCATCATCAGCATCTTCCTGGGAGATGAGTTAAACCGAATTATTGAGTCCATCGTCAGCGATACGGCCTACGCGTCCCCGGACAGGGGCCAGATGCGCCTGGGGGTCCACGTGCTGCCCAAGTTCCCCAAAGATTCCACCGACCGCAACCGCACCTCGCCCTTTGCTTTTACCGGCAATAAATTTGAGTTCCGCAGCCTGGGCAGCTCCGCCAGCGTCAGCGGACCCAACGTGATGCTCAACACCGCCATTGCGGAAAGCTTGCGCCTGTATGCCGACGAGCTGGAAAACGCCCCGGATTTCACCGCGGCGCTGAACGCCTTGATCCGCAGGGCGCTCAGCCAGCACCGGCGCATCATTTTCAACGGCAACGGCTATGACGCGGCCTGGATCCAGGAAGCCACGGAGCGCGGGCTGCTAAACCTGCAAACCACCGTGGACGCCCTGCCTTACTATCTGCTGGAAAAGAACCTGGCCCTTTTTGAGACCCACAAAGTCTTTAGCCGCCAGGAAACCACCAGCCGCTACGAGATCCACCTGGAAAACTATGTGAAGGTCATTGACATCGAAGCCCTCTGCATGCTAGACATGGCCCGCCGGATGGTGCTGCCCGCCGCTATTGCCTATGCCAAGGTGGTGGCCCAGGAGGCTGCCGTAAAACAGAGCATTCTGCCGGGCCTATCCCTTCAAACCGAGAAGGACCTGCTGGCAGCCCTTTCTGCGCAAATGGACCTGCTGACGCTCCACGCCAACAAGCTGGACCAATCTCTGCAAGAGCAGCCTTCGGAGGGGCCTGTGTTGGACCGGGCCATCTATACCAAGGATGTGATCCTGGCCACCATGCAGAATCTGCGGGAGGCAGGCGACAAGCTGGAAACCTTGGTAGGCGCGGAGTATTGGCCCATGCCCACCTACCAGGAACTGCTGACGAACGTGTAAGGCTTCATCAGCTGGATTCCTCCTCACAATGGCCTGACGGGCAAAAGATGCCGCAAACCGCATAACGCGGGGTTGGAATGAGGATAAAAGGTCATCGTCCAAAATGATCCACCACGGCCTGGTTGCTTTCGTAGGAGAATATCAGGTAATAGTCATCCTGGTAGACCTCTTCCCCGGCCAACATCAGCTCGTTGTCCGGGTGTTCCCCATATTCCTTTTGCGTCAGCAATAAAAAGACCTCGCCCACATCCCCGTCCATATTCCGGTAGTCCTTTCGCGTCAGCCACTCCCGGCAGCCGATTTCGGGATAAAGAAGGTTGGCGGAGCGGATTTTTCCATCGGAAAGCTCCGTGAGAATGTTGGCGTTCCAATACGTCGCATAGCCGAAAGTATAGCCATTCTCTTCCAAAAACTCTTCCGCGCAAGAGATATCCTCTACCAAATGGATGTTTTGGTACCCCGCCAACCCATCGTAGGGAATCGTTGCATCGTATGGCCGGGTCAATAAAAACTGACCTGTGACGATACTGTTCGCCACAAGAACAATGATAAAAAAACCTGTGAACAGGCGCATCCAGCGGGAGAAGAGGCCAGTTTCACCAAGGCCCACGGCAATCACAGGGATCGCCAGCACCGTCACCGGCAGGTAATAGGACTGGTAGAACTCCTCTCCTATCCAGAACACAAGGGTATTGACAACCAGGGCGGTAAGGAAAAAGGCCGGGAGGAAGCGCTCCTTTGTCAGGTCACGCTCCGCTTGGTGGGCGTTATGCCATGCCGCCCACAGGATGCCCACCGCGCAGAGAGCGCTGCTGACCGAAAGAATCCCGCCAAGCGAAACGGCTGGATAGGCGGTCTGGAACCCAAACAGATGAATCCAATTTTGAAACAAATGATCAAGCCTCGCCGCGGTGGGGTATTGAATCTGGAGGCTATTATAGACATGAAAAGAATAGGTTTTCGCCAAAACTAAAGAATTGATAAGATACCCCGCCCCCGCGGCCAGCAGGCCGCTAGCGGGGTTCAGCAGTGGCGCAATCCTTTTTTGAATGGAACTCTTGCCACGCTGGTCCGCACGGGCATCGCCCATGAAAAAATAGAGGCTCACTGCCATCAGGGGAGCGATGGTGGTCAACAGTTGCCGGACGCCCCCCAACCCGGACAAAAAGCAAACCAGCGCAAAGGCGCCTATCCGTATCCCTTTTTTCAGTATGCTCTCCTGGCGGTGATTGCGAATCGATAACAGCAGGCCAACAATCAAAAACCCCAATATAAGATTCGGCGTATAGTAGCAATGGAAAAGCACAAACCGCGCATAGGTTACGCTGGTCGGCAACAGCACAAACCCGGCAGTCAGAAAGATTTTGGGCCAGCTAAGCCCTATTTGCTTCCCCATATAACCATAGGATAATACCAAAAGCGCCTGCAGAATAACGCTTCCAAGAAAACGCACAAGGCTCCAATCGTTGCTGACTTGAAACAGCAGGGAATAGACCAACTGTGTATTGACTACGCGAAGCTCCGTGGAATAGTACCAGTTGGGAGACAGAATGCGCCCCTCGCTGGCAAGAAGGTTGGAAAGCACCAGCTCGCTGGAAGCATCCGCGTCCAAGATGTTTTCTGACGCGTCAAAGCTAAGGATTGCCGCGAACAAAAAAGCTGCGCAAAAAAAGAGAATGGACGCAAACAACCCTATCCTTTTTAGGCTTAACTGAGGACTCAGCTTGTATTTGATTAAATTTAACATGGATGAATCTTCTTTCGTATGAGATGCGCTATATCATAAACAGTATACCACAAGCATTTATTAGAATCAATGGAACCATTGCCAGCCAATGCATATAAAAAACCCCTTGCATGCAGCAAGGGGTAAGTGGAATGCGGCAGCGATCTACTCTTCCGGGCCGTCACCAGCCAAGTACCATCGACGTGCTAGGGCTTAACTTCTGTGTTCGGAATGGGAACAGGTGGAACCCCTAGGCCATTGCCACCGCAAAGGGTGAACTGTGTGAGTGGGCGGGGACTTCGCCCCGCTTGTAAGGATTATGCCCCGATCCTTTAGGACATCATCCTTCTTGGAGAGGACTGATTCCCTCCAGGAACTGGTCCTCCTTCGGGCTCAAGCCCGCTTTGGGCCTTCCTCCGCTTGGAGCTCAGGGAATCTCTTCCCCATCACTCCCTCAGGCTACCTACGTACCCTGACAACCGCATATGAGAGATTCTGATCTAAAGTCATATCATTTATCATTTCTTCGTCTTAGATCTTTCGCATACTTGCGTATGCCGCATCAACTAAATCAAGCTATCGACCGATTAGTATCATCAAGCTACATACATTGCTGCACTTCCACCGATGACCTATCTACCTGGTAGTCTTCCAGGGGTCTCTCGCGCTTGCGCGCTTGGAACC
>JAVBPU010000037.1:0-5527 GCA_031549415.1 Eubacteriales bacterium
TAAGGGGAGGGCAAAGGGCACCGCCAGTGAGTGTCAGCCCAGTGGGCTGTGCCACCGAAGGTGGCAAGCGAACGAGAGGTGGGATAAGGAGGCGAGCGCATAAGCGGCAGCGCAATGCGCGACACCGACTGCCACCTCGCCCCTCCCCCTAGACTTCCCCTTAGCATCGTCGCCCTGTTGGGCAACAAATTTCAGTAAGGAACAGAAAGGGGCGCTCCCCATGGAAAAAAACCGGCAATATATGGACATTTTAGACCACCTGTCCGAAGCCGTGTTCTTTGTGGACCAAGAATACCGGGTCACCTTTTGGAACGCGGCGGCGGAGCGCATCACCGGGCACCTGGCCGTGGAGGTACTGGGGCATCCCTGCGCCTCCCATTTGCAGGTGTACCGGGACGGAGAGGGCACCGGGCTGTGCAAGACGGGCTGCCTGCCCAAGCAGGCCATGGCCCAGGGCAGCGTCTGTACCAGAGAGCTGATGCTCACCCATAAAAAGGGGCACATGGTTCCCGTGAGGGCCACCGCTTTGCCCCTGTGGGAAAAGGGCCGGGTGGTGGGCGCGGCCCAGATTTTTTCGCCGCTGCAGCCCCAGGACCCCGGGGAGTACGACCAAAGCCTGGTGGAAACCCTGTCCGAGCTGGTGCTGCGGGACAGCCTGACGGGCCTGCCCAACCGCCGCCACCTGGAAAGCCACCTGGCCTTCAAGCTCCATGAGGCCAAGGTGTTTGCCGGAAACCTGCTGGTGGTGTTTTTGGACATCGACAATTTCCGCGATTTCAACAACCAATACGGCCACACCACCGGGGACGACGTGCTGGTGGCCCTGGGCCGGGCCGTGCGCCGGAACCTGCGCAAAAGCGACCAGTTTGGCCGCTGGGGCGGCGAGGAATTTTTGGGCGTCTTTGACGTGACCGGCCTGGCGGACGCCGGCATCCCGGCGGAGAAGATCCGCAAGGCCGTGGAGAAAATTGAGATTTTCCACCAGGAGAAGCCCCTGCGCGTCACCTGCTCCTTGGGGGCCACGCTGGCCAAGGCCAACGATACCCCGGAAAGCATCGTGGACCGGGCGGATGAGCTGATGTACGTCAGCAAAAGAAGCGGCAAAAACCGGGTTACATTTGGGTAAGGCGTTGTTTGGGTTTTTTTACAACCTGTAACAACTGATAAATAACGTTGCAAATTACGGCCTGATGCGGTACGCTTTTCGCAGGAAAATCTCCATTTTGCGAAAGGCGGTGCATTTTTTGGGAGAACGGAAGAAGCGGATGGGTCTGAGGCGTGCGTTGACCCTTTCCCTGGCGGTGTTGTTGGCCTTTGGCCTGTTCCCGGAGGCTCTTTTGACGGCGGCCCTGGCCACGGAGATTCGGCCCGCGCTGGGCCACGCGGTGGATTTTAACCAGGTGTACTACGACTATTTGCTGAAAAAGGCGGACATGGTGCTGGAGCTGGGGGATTACCAGGACTGGCCTTTGGACAAGCGGGCGGAGCTGGACCAGGTTTTGGTGGACGGGGGCCTGCTGCAAGACCCCACATCGGCGGTGAACCTGGTGCCCGGCGCGGAGGACATGCCCAGGGACCAGGCCTGGGAGCTGGCGCTGACCGCGGTTTTGGAGCGGTCGGGCATGCCCCAGGAAAGGCTGAGCGCCATCCCCCGGGCGGAGTACTTTTATCACCAGCAGGGGGCCCGGTACTGGCGCTTCCAATTTGACGCCAGGGAGCCCAACGAAAACGACAGCCTGTTTTTCTTTACGGTGGCCCTGGACGCCGCCACGGGCATCGTGGAGCATTTCGGCGAGGGCGCCCAGTACCTGGATTCCAACCCGGAACCCAGCCTGCCCCCGGAGCCGGGGGACAAGTCCGAGGGAGAGGCCATCCACGCCGCCCGCATGCTGGTGCTAAACACCCTGGGCCAGGAGCGGCGCATCACCCCCGAGGTGTTTGACACCTACAAGGTGGTGGCGCGGCTGTCGGACACCACCATGGCCGGGGTTCGCTGTTGGCTGGTGATCTTCGCCGGGAAGGACCCGGAGTTGGGCTTCTATTTCGGCACCTATGACGTGATGCTGGACCCCAAAACCCTGGAGCCGCTGGAAACCTCCGGCGTGGGGAACGGGTGAGATTCTTTTTGGATGGACACTGGTATATGTGACCAGCAACATAAAAAACCGGCCTCGCGCCGGTTTTTTTGTGGACGGCGCGGCCCGCCCCGCCCGTAGCGCTGGCGCGGGCACAGCGGCCAGCGCGTAGGGAAAACTGGAAAAAGGGCAAACTGGAAAAAAGGTCTCGCCCTTTTTGGGCACGGGCGCAAGCGGCCTTCCCTTGAAACGGAAGGCCGCTTGTGTTATATTGCAAATGATTCTCTTCGGATGGTTGCCTACCCCACATACTTTACAATACAAAGGATGTTGCGCATGAACGGCGTTGCTTCTCCCTCTTTTCCATGGAAAAAAGCGGTGTATCCGGTTTTGTTTGTGCTGCTGGTGGGCCTGGCGGCGGGGCTGATTTTTCATAAGCTGGGCCAGCGGGAGCTGGTGGCCTACGATGAATCCCGCCACGGGGTGAATGCCTATGAAATGATGCAGCGCGGGGACTGGGTGGTGAACACCTACCAGGGCGAGCCCGACGACTGGAACCTGAAGCCGCCGCTGTCCTACTGGGCCATCATGCTGGGGTTTCGCCTGTTTGGCTTTAACAGCTTTGGCCTGCGCTTCTTCAGCGCTTTTTCCATGCTGCTGATGTTTGTGGCCCTGGGGCTGTGGGCCTACAAGCGCCACGGCAAAATCGCCAGCCTGGGGGCGCTGGTCTTTTTGCTGGCCAATGTGAATTTATATGGCTTTGGCGCGGGCCGGGCCGGGGACGCCAACGCCATCTACATGCTGTGGATGGTGCTGGGGCTGCTGTGCATGCTGGACAGCGAGAGGGACCTTCGCTGGCTGTATGGCGCGGCCCTGTGCTTTGGCTTTGCCTTCATGGCCAAAAGCTATCACGCCCTCCTGCTACCGGCGGTGGCCTTTGTGTATCTGTGCGCCACAGGCCAAATCAAAAAGCTCAAAATCAAGAACTACCTTCTGTTGGTGGCCCTGGGGCTGCTGCCCATTCTGCCCTGGGCCATCGCCCGGTACGCCCGGGACGGGTGGACCTTTTTTGCCCAGATGCTGCAAACGGACGTGGTGGCCCGGGTGGGCGCGGGGGGCGAGAGCGATGTGGGCTCTTCGCTGTGGAACTACTACCTCAGGATGCTGCTGGCCAACCCCGCCGTGGTGATGGGGGGCCTGCTGTGCGCCCTGGGCTTTGGGGGCAAGATGATGGAAAGCGGCAAGCCCTCCCCCAGGCAAATTGGCTATTTGCTGTGGATGTTGCTGCCCGTGGCGCTGTACTCCTTTTCCTCCTTCAAATTGCTGCATTACATCCATTTTTGCACCGTGGGCCTGGCCATCCCCTGCGGCTGGACGGTGCAATGGCTGTGGCGGAACGCCAAGCGCGGCTTTTTGCTGGCCAGCGCCCTGGTGGCCCTGGCGGTGGGCTTCGCGGTGCAGATCGGCCATGTGGCCTACATGGTGGACCAGCAGCCTGGGCCGGGCAGCTTCCAAACCGCCCTTTTGGAAGCCCTGGACCGGGACGTGGACAGCGGGACCCACGCCTATATTGAATATGCGGTGGAGGACCGGACCCTGACCACCTGGACCCAAAACGACCTGCTCTGCGCCCAGATGCAGGGGGATGTGCTGGGCCTGAACGGCGGGGCGGCGGCCTTTGCGCAGGACGAGGAGCCCGCCCTGCTGATCATTGACAAGCGGCTGGCGGGCAACGAGCTGCTGGAGTACTGTCCGGTGAAGTATGAATCCATGTATTTGTATATTCTGGAGAATTAGCGAGGGCACTGGTTTTGCCGGGCCCGGCTTTTCGCGGCGCCTGCCCTTTCCCTTCATTGACAGCCCGGCGCTTGTGTGCTATGCTATACGGACCGGAAAGGATATTTCCACAACCAAATACACAAACGGAAGGACGTAGATTCCCATGAAAAAAATCCTATCCCTTGCCCTGGTGGCCCTGATGGCCCTGGGCCTAGTCAGCTTCGCGGGCGCGGAGACCATCGACCAGGCGCTGATTGACGCCGCCAAGGCCGAAGGCGAGCTGACCGTGTACGCCAGCTGCGAAGAAGCCTACATGAACGCCGCCTGCGACAAGTTCCAAGAGCTGTACGGCATCACCGTGAACCGGCAGCGGCTGTCCACCGGCGAGGTGGCCGCCAAGATTGAGGAAGAAAAGGGCAACCCCTCCGCAGACGCCTGGTTTGGCGGCACCACCGACCCCTATAACGAAAGCGCCGCCAAGGGCCTGCTGGAGCCCTACGCCGCCGTCAACGCCTCCCACCTGCTGGGGGACATGTACAAGGACGCGGACAACAACTGGTTCGGCATCTACAAGGGCATCCTGGGCTTCATGGTCAACAAGGAAGAGCTGACCCGCCTGGGGCTGGAAGCGCCCAAGGACTGGGACGACCTGATCAAGCCCGAGTACAAGGGCCTCGTCTGGCTGTCCAACCCCAACACCGCCGGCACCGCCAAGCTGGTCATCAACACCATGGTGCAGATGAAGGGCCATGACGAGGCCATGAAGTACTTTGTGGAGCTGGACAAGAACATTGCCCAGTACACCAAGAGCGGCTCCGGCCCCTCCAAGAAGGTGGGCGTGGGCGAGTGCGTCATCGGCATCGGCTTCCTGCATGACGGCATCACCCAGATCCTGGACGGCTACGACAACATCGAGCTGATCATCCCCGCCAGCGGCACCAGCTTTGAAATTGGCGCCACCGCCATCTTCAAGGGCGCGAAGCATCCCAACGCCGCCAAGCTGTGGGTGGAGTTTGCCTTAAGCCCCGACTGCGTGAACATTGCCAAGGAAAACGAGAGCTTCCAGTTCCTGGTGATTGACAATGCGGAGCAGCCCAAGGAAGCCACCGATTTCGGCCTGGACCCCGAAAACGTGATCAAGTACGACTTTGCGGACGCCAAGGCCAACACCTCCAAGTACGTGGAAGATTTCTTCGCGGCGTTGGGCGCTGCGGCGGATGACCGGTTTAAGACGGAGTAAAGCGGCTGACAGCAGTTGGTGATTCAACTTGACAACAGTTGGTTTCCCAACTGGATACGGTGCTAAGGGGAAGGATGGGGGGAACGGCCCCCCGTTCCCGGGCTTTCAGCCTGACGACAACAGTTGGTGACCCAACTGGCTACGATGTCAAGGGGAGGTCTAGGGGGAACGGCCCCCCGTTCCCGGCCTTTCAGCCTGACGACAACAGTTGGTTCCCCAACTGGCTACGATGTCAAGGGGAGGTCTAGGGGGAACGGCGAGGTTCCCCCTTGGACCTCCCCTTAACAATCCCCCCAGCTCCGGCCTTTCGCACTGCGCAGCCTGCACTACCGTTTGGCTGCTTGGCTCAAGCCCCGGCTATCGGTCGCTTGCCACCTACGGTGGCAGTGCCCACTGGGCACACGCTTCCTTACGCCGCCCCCTCCCCGCCCGG
>JAVBPU010000011.1:0-52115 GCA_031549415.1 Eubacteriales bacterium
CCCCCTCGTCCCCCTCGTCCCCCTCGTCCCCCTCGTCCCCCTCGTCCCCCTCGTCCCCCTCGTCCCCTCGTCCCCGACAAGCCGCTTCCTGCGCCTTGACGAATCCTGCTGGGGCCTGTTACAATGAACCGTAATTTTGTGCGGATGGCGGGGGTATGTGGGGATGGATACAAAGTTCATTTTTGTTACGGGCGGTGTGGTTTCTTCTTTGGGCAAGGGCATTACCGCCGCTTCCCTGGGCCGGCTGCTCAAAAGCAGGGGCCTGAAGGTTTCCATCCAAAAATTTGACCCCTATCTTAACGTGGACCCCGGCACCATGAGCCCTTACCAGCATGGCGAGGTCTTTATTACCGATGACGGAGCCGAAACAGACCTGGATTTGGGCCATTATGAGCGTTTTGTGGACGAAAACCTGACCCAGGCCAGCAGCGTCACCAGCGGCCGGGTGTACAAGACCGTCATCGACCGGGAGCGCCGGGGAGAATACCTGGGCGCTACCATCCAGGTGATTCCCCACATCACCAATGAGATCAAAAAGAACATTTTGGCCGTGTCCCGCACGGAAAACGCGCCGGACGTGGTGATTACGGAGATAGGCGGCACCGTAGGCGACATTGAAAGCTTGCCCTTTCTGGAGGCCATCCGCCAAATGAAGGCAGAGGTGGGCCGGGAGAACTGCCTGTATTTGCATGTGACGCTGGTGCCTTACCTGAATGCCGCCGGGGAGCTGAAAACGAAGCCCACCCAGCACAGCGTGAAGGATTTGCAGGGCATTGGCATCGCGCCGGACCTTCTGGTGTGCCGGGCCGACCATGAGATTCCCTATGAGGTGCGGGCCAAGATCGGGATGTTTTGCAACCTGCCGGTGGAGCGCGTGATTCAAAACCTCAACGCCCGCAGCCTGTACGAGGTACCGTTGCTGCTGCACAAGGAAAAGCTGGATGATCAGGTGCTAAAGCTGCTGGACATTCCCGCCAGGGAATGCGATCTGACGGAATGGAATGACATGGTGGAGAGGCAGCTTCGCTGTGAAAAAGCGGTGACCGTGGCCTTGGTAGGCAAGTATGTGGAACTGCCAGACGCTTATTTAAGCGTGGTGGAGGCGCTCAGCCACGGCGGCATTTTCCATGGGGTGAAAGCGCAGGTAAAGTGGGTTCCCGCCGAAGATGTGACCCCGGTGAACGTAGGGGCGCTGCTTGCGGACGTGGACGCTCTGCTGGTGCCCGGGGGCTTTGGGTCCCGGGGGTTGGAAGGCAAGATGTGCGCCAGCCAGTACGCCCGGGAAAAAGGCCTGCCCTTTCTGGGCATCTGCCTGGGCATGCAAATGGCGGTGATTGAATTTGCCCGGCATGTGCTGGATTGGCGGGATGCCAACACCTCGGAGATGGACCCGCACACCACCTACCCGGTGATCGACCTGATGGAGGACCAGGACCTGGGAAATCTGGGCGGCACCATGCGCCTGGGCAAATACCGCTGTCTCCTGACCCCCGGCACCTTGGCGGCCAAGGCCTACGGCGCCACCGAGGTATGGGAGCGCCACCGGCACCGGTACGAGTTCAACAACGAATACCTGGACCGCTTCACGGCGGGAGGCATGGTGATCGCCGGGCGCAACCCGGAGCGGAACCTGGTGGAAATTGTGGAGATTCCCAGCCATCCCTTCTTTGTGGCGGTGCAATTCCATCCAGAGCTGAAAAGCCGCCCCAACCGGCCCCACCCCCTGTTCCGGGATTTTGTGGGCGCGGCGGTGGTAAGGCAGGGGCAGCAGGAATAAACGGCAGCAGGCATTTCAAAGCCCTCTTGGAGATTGATCCAAGAGGGCCTTTTTTATTTGCGCTTGGAGGAAAAAGGACAGCCAGCATGGTATAGGTATATTGTGAATTAACAGGCGCAAAGGGGCGATGGAATGAACGTTCGGGAGCGATGGGAACAGGACGAGAAGGAGAGGCTTTCCCGCTATGCCATGCTCAGCAGCGAAACCAAGGGACGGGAAAAAGAGGTGGAGCCCTGTTCCGTTCGCACGGCGTTTCAAAGGGACAGGGACCGGATCATCCATTGCAAAAGCTTCCGCAGGCTGAAATTCAAGACCCAGGTATTCCTCTCCCCCCGGGGCGACCATTACCGCACCCGGCTCACCCACACGCTGGAGGTTTCCCAGGTGGCCCGCACCTTGGCCCGGGCCCTGCGCCTGAACGAGGATTTGGCGGAGGCCATTGCCCTGGGCCATGACCTGGGGCATACGCCCTTTGGCCATATTGGCGAAAGCACCCTGACGCAGCTGATGCCGGAAGGCTTTCACCATAATTTGCAAAGCTTGCGCATGGTGGAAAAGCTGGAAAATGAGGGCCAGGGGTTAAACCTCACCTACGAGGTGCGGGACGGCATCAGAAACCACAGTGGGCTGGGGGAGCCGGAAACCTTGGAGGCTTGGTGCGTGCGCCGGGCGGACCGCATCGCCTACATCAACCATGACATTGACGACGCCATCCGCGCGGGCATTTTGCAAGCGTTTGAGCTGCCCAGAAGCTGCCTGCAGGTGCTGGGGGAGACCCACGGCCAGCGGATCAACACCATGATTTTGGACATTGTGGCCACCAGCGAGGGCCAGCCCTTCGTGCGTATGTCCGGCCCGGTGGACCAGGCCAGCAATGAGCTGCGGGATTTCTTGTTTGCAAAGGTCTACCATGACGACTGGCGAAAAAAGGAAGAAGAGCGCTGTGACTACATTTTAAGGGCGCTTTTTAGGCATTATAAGGAGCATCCGGAACAACTGCCCGGCGAGTATCTGGAAATTGTGTATACCGAAGGCCCAGACCGGGCTGTGTGCGATTTTTTGGCCTGTATGACGGACCGGTACGCCATCGACCAGTTTACCGGGATTTTTGTGCCCAATGCCTTTCCAAAGCGGTAGCCCGCGCTTGGGCAAAGTGGCATGGCCACTTTTTTGGCGGGTTTTGTCAGAAAATGTTCCAGCCCAAAGAAGGAATGTATGGGGTAGCGGCGAATTGATAGGATGGGTGAAACATACATGGCTGGAAGGTACCCAACCGCGTGGCTGGATGAGTTGCGCGCAAGGGCGGACATCGTCAAGATCGTGTCCTCTTATGTGCCGCTGAAGAAAAACGGGCATAGATACGCAGGTCTGTGCCCGTTTCACAACGAAACTGCGCCTTCTTTCTCGGTGGACGAGCAAAAGCAGGTGTACCACTGTTTCGGTTGTAAGGCGGGAGGCAGCGTCATTCAGTTCGTGATGGAGATCGAGCGGCTGTCTTTTGCGGAGGCAGTGGCCTTCCTGGCCGACCAGTTGCACATGCCCCTCCCGGAAATGCAAAACGACCCTGCCTATGAACAGCGCCGGTCGCTCAAAGAGCGCATCTACCAGGCCAATGCGGCAGCAGCACGATTGTATCATCAGCATTTGTGGGAACCGGAAGGCGAGGGGATCCTGGCCTACCTAAAAAAGCGAGGTGTAAGCGACGCGGTGATCCGCCGGTTTGGCATTGGCGCGGCCTTCCAGAAGGCAAGCATGGGCGAAACCTTGATGAGCCAGGGCTTTACCCAGGATGAGCTGGTGCAGGGCGGGCTGATGGTGACCCGAAATGGCAGGACCTTTGATATGTTTCGCAATCGTGCGATGTTTCCCATCATTGACGCCTATGGCAACGTCCTTGGGTTCGGAGGCCGCGCCATGGGGGACGCTATGCCCAAGTACCTGAACACCTCTGATACACCCGCGTTTAACAAGCGGTATACCGTGTTTGCGGCCAATCTGCTGCGCAAGGCGCGAGGGCTGACGCGGGTGATTCTGGTGGAGGGGTACATGGATGTGGTGGCACTGTCACAATACGGCGTGGAAGGCGTTGCCGCCACGCTGGGAACCGCCCTCACCCCAGAGCAGGCCAGGCTGATTTCCAGGTACGCCCCAGAGGTGCACATCGCCTATGATGGCGACCGTGCGGGCCAAAAGGCCATATTGCGGGGGCTGGAAGTGCTGGAAGCTGAACGGGTGCCTGTGAAGGTGCTGGACTTTCCCGGAGGGCTGGACCCGGACGAGTTTATCCGCCAGCAGGGGCTGGAAGCCTTTGAAGCGCTAAAGCCCATTTCGGGCGTACTGTATCGAATGCTTCGTGAAAAAGAACACCATGACATGAGTACCGAGGAAGGACGGACCCAGTATGCCAAGGCCTGCGCCGAGGTGCTGAAAACCGTCCACGAACCGGTGGAACTGG
This sequence comes from Eubacteriales bacterium, assembly GCA_031549415.1. Classification (GTDB taxonomy): domain Bacteria; phylum Bacillota; class Clostridia; order Christensenellales; family Aristaeellaceae; genus Limiplasma. The sequence continues at coordinate 4,233 of JAVBPU010000011.1, forward strand.
AGAACTACCTGAAACGGCTTTCCTTTGAAAGCGGCTTTTCCCGAGAGGTATTGTTGGCACAAATTGGCGTTTCGCCAGAGAAGCGGCATACAATCACGAAAGAGCGGGAAAGCTTTGGGCAAAAAGCGAAAGTGTCGGCACAGGTAGATTGGTCCGCTTGTACGCTGCTGGCGGTGCTGGCCACGGGCAAATTGCCCACCGGAAGTTGTTCCCCGGAGGAATTTGACGATCCCCTGTTACGTTCTCTCTGTGAGGCGCTGCTGGAAGGCGAAAGCGCCGCCGCCCTGATGGAACGGCAGCCGGACGAAAACAGCCGCGCCGTGGTGAGCCAGATCCTGAGCATCGACACCCAGGGGGACGAAAATGCCCTGATGCACATGGCCCAGGAATGTATGGGCAAAATGCGCGTGGCAAAGCTGGAAAAGGAACTGCAGCGCATTGAGCAAAGCCTGGGGGCCTTGCCCGAGGAACAGCGTGAAAGCGAAAGCAAGCGCGCTTATGAACTGACGAAGCAGCTCACGGAGATGCTAAAACACTCGAAATGACCTGTTTTCCCATGTGAAGGAGTGATGAAGTTGAGCAATCACCAGTCGCCGGAAGCGATCAAGCTGAAACTCAACGAATTATACGAGGATGCAAAATTAAAAGGGGCGGTCACCAGGGACGAAGTGGCCACCCAGGCTATGGAACTGGAAATTGACGCCGACCAGATGAGTAAGATTTACGAAACGCTGGAAAGCATGGGCGTGGACGTGGTCAACGAGTTTGATCCCGTACCGGCGGAAGAGCTGGTGGAGCCGGAAAAGATCGACCTATCCGTGCCGGAAGGGGTCAGCATTGACGACCCGGTGCGGATGTATTTGAAGGAGATCGGCAAGGTACCGCTGCTGACCGCCGAGGAAGAGATTGAAATCGCCAATCGCATGGAGGCAGGGGACGAGGAGGCCAAAGCCAAGCTGACCGAAGCCAACCTGCGCCTGGTGGTTTCCATTGCCAAGCGCTATGTGGGCCGCGGCATGCTGTTTCTGGACTTGATCCAGGAAGGCAACCTGGGGCTCATCAAAGCAGTGGACAAGTTTGACTACCGCAAGGGCTTCAAATTCTCCACCTACGCCACCTGGTGGATCCGGCAGGCCATCACCCGCGCCATTGCGGACCAAGCCCGCACCATCCGCATCCCCGTTCACATGGTGGAAACCATCAACAAGCTGATCCGCGTCTCCCGCCAGCTATTGCAGGAGTATGGCCGGGAGCCTACCCCGGATGAGATTGCCCATGTGATGAACATCAGCGAAAACAAGGTGCGGGAGATCATCAAGATCGCCCAGGAGCCGGTGTCGCTGGAAACCCCCATCGGCGAGGAAGAGGACAGCCACCTGGGTGACTTTATTCCGGACGAGGACGCCCCCGCCCCGGCGGATGCCGCCAGCTTCACCCTGATGAAGGAGCAGCTGATGGACGTGCTGGACAGCCTGACCCCCCGGGAGGAGAAGGTGCTGCGCCTGCGTTTTGGCTTGGACGACGGTCACCAGCGCACCTTGGAGGAAGTGGGCCGGGTGTTCAAAGTGACCCGGGAGCGCATTCGCCAGATTGAGGCCAAGGCCCTGCGGAAGCTGCGCCACCCCAGCAGGAGCAAAAAGCTGAAGGATTATTTGGATTAACCGTTGATTCCGTGTGGAAGAAAAGCGGCAGGTTCAGGGATGGGCCTGCCGCGTTTTTCTGCTTATGTGGATATAATCATAGGAAGCATTGCCAGTCCAACAGAGTCATTTTTTAGAGCCGGGGGATGGCTTTTGGCAAAGCATGCCATGAAAAATGAGGATACAGAAGGATTTGTTTCGCCGCAAAGCGAAAAGACAGAGCAGAGACCAAGATTTTACAGGAGGCAAGCACCATGAATGAAGTCCTGAATACCATTGCAACCCGTTCCTCTTGCCGGGCCTTTACGGACCAAGTACCCAGCGATGAACATCTGCTGGCCATTGCAAATGCTGCCATCCAAGCGCCCAGCGCCATGAACCGCCAGCCTTGGCGGGTGATCGTAGTGAAGGACCAAGCCTTGATCCGGGACATGGACGACGAGGGCATGCGAATCCTGGCCGCTATGGAGGACAAGACCCAGTATGACCGCATGATGTCCCGGGGTGGCAGGCTTTTTTACCATGCTCCCTGCCTTGTGATGGTGCCGGTGGACCCGTCCAATCTGCCCGGCGCGGCGTTGGACTGTGGCATTTTGTGCGAGAATGTGACCCTGGCCGCCGCCTCCCTGGGGATGGGGAGCGTCATTTGCGGCATGGCCCGCCTGGCCTTTGCGGGGGAAAGGGCCAAGGAGTTTCAGGAGCGCTTGGGGTTCCCGGAGGGTTTCCAGTTTGGGATGGCCGTCCTGCTGGGCTATGCCGTCCAGGCGGCGGCGCCTCATCAACCTGATTTGGCCAAGATTCGCTTTGTACCTTGATATGGTAAAGAAGTGACGCCAACAGCCCGATGAGGACCCGGCGTCAGCCAGCAGGGTATGGTTGCTGGGCCTTTCGTCGGCGGACAGGCCGGGACAGCTTTTTTTGTTGCAAAGCGAAGAAAAAGAAGGGGTTTACCCTAAAAGGGTCGAAATAAAAATGGATATGGTCATCAGTTCGCGCCCCTTTCGGGTTTCGACAGGAGTGGCCCAGGGGACCACGGCGCGGATCAAGCAAAAGGGCCGCTCTAGACATCAAAGTGGGCAGAAACGCAAATAAAGTTTCTTAAAAAACCATAAATACGAGCGAAGGTGTAACTGATTTGTAACTGTTTTTTTGTAAAATAAATTAGGCCAAAATAGGCTTACTGGATTTCTTTCTTCTTCATCCTCATTTCATTATTGTAAACAGGAGATAAACAAATGTTGACTAAGAGTAAAAAGATCATTTCCCTGTTTCTGTGCCTTACGCTTGTGCTACAGACTTTTCAGGCGCTGCCATTTTCGATCGGAATCCTTTTTTCGGTCACAGAAGCTTCCGCCAGTAATACCACTGTTAAGCAAGCAAGGGAAAGAGCCCCAGGCGCTATTGATGCTTCGCGCATCGCGGGCATTGTGTGGAATGACGCAAACAAGAATGGAAAAATGGATGACGATGAAAGCATTCTTTCCGGGGTCAAAGTGACCCTGCTGATTCGCGCCGATGATTTAGAAGCGCCGGAAGCAACGCCTACGCCGGAACCTACGTCGTCAGCAGCGGCTACCACCACCCCTACCCATACGCCTACGCCTACGCCTACCCCCGAGGCTACCGCTACGCATACTTCTGAACCGACATCCACCCCCACGCATACTCCTACGCCGACCCCTACGCCCACCCCTACGCCGACCCCTACTCCTACTCCTACCCCTACCCCTACCCCTACCCCCGCGCCCACAGACCCGCCGGCGTCGAAGTCGGAACCCGAACCGCAGGAATCGGAGCCCGAACCGCAGGAATCGGAACCCGAACCGCAGGGATCGGAACCCGAAGCGCGGGCAAGCCGTTCGGAGCATCGGGCCGGACCTCAAGTGTTTGTAGAGATCATGGAGGGAGTGCCGCCGCTGAGCAATGGGTATGTGGCCCTGGCCAGCGCCACTTCCAACGAGGATGGCTGGTATAGCTTTGAGGGCATACAACCGGGCAACTACGTGCTGGTGGCAGAGCTAAACAAGGAGCAGCTCCCAACGGAGATGCGCCCCGGCCTGTCGGTGTTTGACCCCGCAACCTCGCGCTCGGAATCCTTTGCGTTGGAATCCGCCGGTGCGAAAGCGGACAACAAGCACCTGGGCGTGATCAAAAAAGAGACACCCACCCCGAAGCCTGTGGAAAACACCCCCACTCCGGAGCCTGTCCAAAACACTCCGACTCCGAAGCCCACCCCAACCCCCAAGCCTGCTCCCACGCTGCCGAGCACAGCGAGTAGTTTGAGGGGCACGCAGGCCCTTGCCACCCCCAGCGTGCCTGGAACCTCTGGCGGGGATGTCGCTCCGCTGGCTGCCCTAGGGGAACCAAAAGGCTCTGTGATGATCGGCATGTTCAGCATGCAGGGCATCGTGATGGTCGATAACGCGTTTCTCACCGAAGAAGAGTATCTTGACATGGAAGCGACGCAGCCCATCGCTTTTGAATATCTTCGCTCGTTATTTGGACCGGACGCCGATTTGAAAAAGGTTACCATGACGCAGGCCCAGGCGGTTACCGCGTTCACCCCCTCTGAGGCGGGTGTAACGGATATGACGTACATGGGATTTTTGCCGCGCATGAGCGGGCTGGTCAACATCAATGTGTCCAACCAGAAGCTTTCCGGGGTATTTCCCGTGGATGGAACGAATTTCCAAAACGTGACCAGCCTGAACCTATCTGGTTGCAATAAGCTGTCCCTCAGCATCCCGGCGGGCGCACTTCCCAGCCTCACGACACTGAGCGCGGACGGTCTGGCCAGCGTGACCTTTCAGCCGGAAGCACTGGCGGACCACAGCATTTCTAGCCTGACGATGAGTGGCGTCGGCAGCCTGAGCTTTGGCGCGGGCACGCTGAAAAACCTTGCCACATTAACGCTGAAGGGGAGCATTGGCGGCTTCTCTCTTGCTGCGGGCGCGGTGCCTGCCATGACCACGCTGGACATGTCCGGCGCCAGCATTACCACACTGCGCATGGAGGACGGTACCCATGCGGGCAGCGCTGATACCAGCGCCTGCTATTCGCTGAATACGACCAACGGGTTGAAGCTGGGCAGCATTGGCAGTTGGTATTTTGGCGCCTATGCGTTGCCGAAGTTCAACGCCATCAATTTGTCAGCCCTGGCCGCCAGCGAAGTGGTGTTTGGTGACAACGCGCTGCCCGCCTGCGCCACCCTCACCCTGAGCAATGCCGCGCTGAAAAAGCTGAGCTTTGGCAACGATGCCTGCAACGCCGTAACCAAGCTGGTGATGAACACCACCACCAGCGCACAGCTGCAGAGCGTATTAATTGGAAGTAACTCCTTGCAGGGGATTACCGCCAATGAGGTGTCATTCCTGAACAATACCCTGCTAAAGACCTTTTCGCTGGGTAGCGGGTCGTTTAGCCAGGTGACCAAGCTGACGCTGAGCAATACGGGCCTCACCAGCCTCAGCTTTTTGGGCGCGGGCGCCCTGCCTGCTTGCACCACGCTCAATGCGCTGAACCTTCCGGCCACCGCCATCACCGTTCCTGGCAATTGCCTCAAGGACATGCTCACGCTGGACCTGTCCAACTGCCCGAACATGACGAAGCTGGTTTTTGCCGACGATTCCGCGCCTGCCATGACCACGCTCAGACTGAATGGCATCACCACCCTGACCGATATGGTGGTGGGTAACCGCGCCATGGAGAACTACGTCCCCTTCAACCTGTCCCTTACCCCGTCCAAGATCCGAAGCCTGACGGTGGGCGACGGAGCACTGAACAAGGCGACCGCATTCAATGTGGGCGCTAATCTGGAGGACCTGACCATCGGCAAAAACTCGTTGGCGGCATGTAGCGCCATTGCGGGCGTCAACTCGGTGGGTTCTCCCCTCAAATATCTGGAGGTGGGCGCAGGGTCCTTCTCCGGCGCAGGCTACACCACGTTGAACCTCTCTGCTTGCGCCAAGTTGACCAGCGGCAATCTGTTGTTGGACGCAACTGCGTTCCCCAATGTGAAAACCTTGACGTTGGACGGTTCCGGCATCACGGATTTGAACTTCTTGGCCGACGGCGCCCTGGCGGGCCTGGCGGTCCTCAACTGGAAGGCCATGGTCCTTGATTCCCTCAGCATTCCGGCTGGCGCGCTGCCCAGTTTGGCGACGCTGGATTTGACCAACAGCCAGATCAAAAGCCTGACCATCGGGGAAGGCGCTATGCCTACCGCCAACAAGCTGACCCTTACCGGTTGCGTCAATTTGACGCAGATCACCTGCGGTGAAGGCGCGATGGGCGGACTGGCCACGCTGAGCGCAGCCGCGCTGATTGGCACAGACCTGACGGTCTCCGGCGCTGGTTTCGCGGGCGTCACCAGACTGGACGTGGCCAATTCTCTGGCGTTGACTTCCATTACCGTTGATGACGGCGCGCTGCCCAAGCTGAATACGTTGGCGGCCTCCAATGTTACCACCCTGACCACGCTGACCCTGGGCGTTGGCGCGGTCAGCGCAACCACCACCCTGGCCTTGCCAGTGACCCTCACCACGCTGGACATCGGCGAGAACGCGTTGGGGAAATTAAATGCGCTCTATTTGGCGAACCTCAAGGCACTGACCGACCTGACCATCGGCAAGGGCTCCTTGGCAGCGCTGGCCAGCCTGACGCTGACCAATACCAGCCTGGCCTCGCTGACGGTGGAGGAAGGCGCGTTGCCCGAGCTGCTCACGTTGGTTTTGGGCAGCGGTACATTGGACAGTTCGAAGATGACCTCGCTGACCATCGGCGACAACACCTTGAATAAGTTGACTACGCTGACCTTCGCCACCTTTGTGGACGCGCCTTTGGCCACGATTGACATCGGCAAGAACGCGCTGGGCAGCGTCAAGACCATGACGATGACCAACAGCCTGCTGTCCACCTTCACCGTTGGGGAAGGCTCCCTGGGCGCGCTGGAAAGCCTGACGATCTCGAACACGAAGATGATGGATATGAAGTTCTTGGCCACGGGCGGCATGCAGAATTTGCAAAAGCTGTACATGCGCAAGCTGCCTGCGGTGGAACTGACCGTGCCCAAGGATTCGCTGCAAAAATGTATCGATTTGGACATGGCGCAAAACTTCGCGCTGGAATCGCTGACCTTTGAAGATAACACTTGCCCGTTGGTGCGCGGCGGCTGGTTCGATCTTTGGGAATGCAACAAGCTCTCCACTTTGATTGTGGGGAATAACGTGATGAATTCCTACGATTGCTGGCATCCCGCCGAGGGAAAATTGCCGGTCAAAAAAATGATCGTGGGGGACAATTCGCTGAACATGGCCTTGCGGTTTGGATTTAGCGATGTCATGGAGGAAGTGCGGGTCGGAAACAATTCCTTTAACAACATTACCACGCTGACTTTCCAGACTGGCGTAGGCGGTGGCATCACGGCCATCCCGCCGCTGAAGAGCCTGGTCATCGGGAATAATTCCTTTGGTGGTACAGCCACCATGATGAATCTGAGCAACTACACCGAGCTCAGCGAAATGTCTATTGGCAAGGGGTCCTTCCCCAAGCTGGCAACGCTGAACCTGACGAACTGCACCAAGATGGACGCGCTGCCCATTGGCGACGTTGCCATGCAAAATTTGAAAACGCTGATCCTCACAGGATCGGGCATTCAGACGTTGACCATTGGCAATGGCACACTGAAAACCCTGACCAATCTGACATTGGGCAACACCGCTGAGGACAGCACAAAGCTGGAGACGCTCACCATTGGCAACGACGCGCTGGAAGCCCTCACCAGTCTGGTGTTTTGCACCAACAGCAACAGCGGCAGTCCGCTGAAAACACTGACTGTGGGTGATGGATCGCTGGATGCCCTGGCGACGCTTTCTTTGGCCAACAGTAAGCTGCTGGAGACCGTCAGTTTTGGGAAGGATTCGTTGGCCGTGATGACCACCCTGGATTTGACGAGCTCTAAGGCCGGGTTGATCTCTTTCGGTGAAAACAGCGCGCCCAAGCTGACGAACTTGAAGACCGGCAGCGCCGTGCTGGGCAAGGTTTCCTTTGGTGTGAACAGTTGCGCGAACTTGATCGGCTCCACCCCGCTCTTTGCCTCCGCCACCAGCCTGGAACAGTTTGAGGCTGAGGACGGCGCATTAAAACGCCTGGCCGCCATGGCGGCGCTGCCGGGTACGGAGCTGACCCGCTTCGTGGCCCGTGGGACCGCGCTGGCGAGCCTGCCCGTTCTGAATTTTGGCAGCCAGCCCAGCCTCACCTCCATCGACGTGAATTTCGCCGGCATGACCGCTCTCAAAGAGTTGCGTATGAGCGGCACCGCTGTCCAGGAGCTGGATTTCCAAGATAATTCGTTGCCGATCCTGACAGTTTTGCAGCTTCCTGCGACATCGCTGACGAAGCTTCGCTTTGGGGCCAATGTGGGCCCGAGGGTTCCGTATGTCAATGGGACCTCTGGCACGAACATCGCCTTGTCCGGGTACCCGTTCCTAGCCGAGCTGTCCTTTGGGGCCGGTTCCTTGCCGCTGCCCAAAACCCTGAGCATCTTTAGCAATCCGATGCTGAAAAAGCTGGAAGTGGGAGACGGAGCCCTGATCGGCGTGAGCACGCTTGTGGCCAATTCCGGCACGGACAAGACACAACTTGAGACCTTCCGCCTGCTGGGCAAGGGCATGAGCAACGTCACCTCCATCGACCTAAGCGACGATCCCAACCTGACAGAGTTTAGCGTGGAGGCTGCGAACCTTACAAAGCTGACATCGCTGAATTTGTCCCGTACCCCGCTGTCTTTTGCCCTTGTGGCGCAGGGCGGATACCCGGTGCTCAAGGACCTGGATTTGCAGGGCATGCCGAACCTCACCGGCTTCACCGCAGGGGAAAATTCTCTCCCCAATTTGGAAAACCTCCGCTTTACCGCAAGCCCCGTTTTTGAAGCGTTTACCGCAGGCGAAAACTCGCTGAACAAAATGGCGACGCTGGAGGTTACGGGTACCGCTTTGAAAACCGCAGCCTTTGGCAACAATACGGCCAACGCGCTGCAAAACATGGACTGGCGTTCCATGTCCACCCTGGAGGAGCTGACCATTGGCGATGGCTCTCTCAGTAAGTTGGGAACAATGGGCATTGCGCCGGTGGATCCGAAGAATGCCCCTAGCAGCCTGCATACGTTCACTGTGGGCAAAAACTCCTTGAATGGCCTCACTTCTTTGGAACTCACGGATTGCTTGCAACTCCCCGGCATTCAGGTGGACCCCAGCTCCATGATCAAGGTGGGCCAGATGAACATCAGCCATTCCGGCCTCCTTTCCATGGACTTTAGCGAGGGCCGGTATCCCAGCCTGACCCAGTTCCGCGCCGATTCCATGGACAACTTCTGCGCAGACAACGGCGGCGTTTTTACCATCAGCAATGGCGAGCTGCCGAAGCTGGAGCGTTTGTGGATCAATGGGCAGAAGGCCATGACCACGCTGGACATCCAGGCGGGCACCCCTGGGAACCCCACCTTGCCCAACCTGATCGAGTTGGGTGTAGCGCCGATTGGTGCAGCCTATCTGCCCGGATATGAGGCCACCAGCCTCAGCGATATTCAGTTCAACGCCTATACCATGCCCAAGGTGGAGACCATTGAGCTGTATATGACCCCCATCAAGAAGATTGTGCTGGAAGACAACTCCATGGCCGGTCTGAAGATGCTTTATCCCGAGGCGGGCACGGTTTTCACGGAAATTGAAGCCGGGGCCAATGCCGCGCCGGGGCTGTACCGTTTCCAAAGCGACAATTCACAGCTGCAAAGCCTCATCCTTGGCGATGGGTCCTGCCTGAACCTGGGCCAGAACGTTCCCGCAGCACTGGCCACCCTGGCGGGCGGAGACTATGATCCCCTCCAGGGCCTTGACCAGGCCACGTTCCAGTCACTGGGCCTCGGCGCGGGCGCGCGCCCGGGCCCGTACCTCCAGCAATTGGACCTGACCGGGTTTGCCGCCTTCCATACGTTTACGCTGGCGGATGGCTGTGAGCTGCCGGACATGGAGAACCTCATCATCACCGGTACTCAGCTAGCCAGCTTCCCCACGCTGGACAACGTCAGCCTGCCGAAGCTACAGCTGCTCCATCTGTTCGGGAACCAACTGGATGGCGCGTTCACCCAGAAGGCCCTGCCTGTCACGATGACGGAGCTTCTCCTCAGCAACAATGGCATCACCTCCATGGACCTGTCCGGCAGCGCGATGCCCAACCTGGAAAAGCTGGTGGCGGACCATTGCGCCAGCCTGGCCAGCGTCACCATCAACACCCCCGGCTCTTTTGGCAGCAAGAAGATGGACCGGTTCATTTTCTCCAACTGCCCCAGCCTCAGCAGCATGAAGCTGGACCAGCAGACCATCGACAATCTGATGGATGGCAAAGAAGCGGATAATAGCAGTGTGATTGAGCTATACAACACCCGCCTGGGATATGCGGACCTGCTTCCGCTGGTTCACCCGCGGTTCTCCGGCTCCAATGTGACGATTCGTATGCCCGATGACTTCATGGAGACGTTGAACGCGGGCGGAGTGGCTGACAACCCCCTGGTGGATTCCCGTGTGGCAATGCTGTATTCCGAGGCCACGTATAACAGCGGCTCCGGAGAATCGCCCCTTATGTCCAGCGTGATCGTGGACAATCTGTATCCGGTGTACCGTGTCAATCCGGAAATTTTCTTCCCGGGCACCATCAACAACCAGACAGCGCCCAATAATAACATGGCTGGCACCTTTGAGGCGGATCAAACCGCCGGCGGCCTGAATGGATACCTGGATTCCCTGCCCGAGAAACAAGCGCAAGGCCTGCGCACGCTATTGGCAGCTGGATTCCCCAACAACGCCCTGGGGCTTAGCGCCAATGACGCCGCCTGCGTTACCGCGGAAGCCATTGCCGCCTTCCTCAATGAGAGCTTGCCACCCGAACTTCGCGTAAAGACCAATTACAACTATGCACAGTCCAATGTGGCCCCCGTGGATGGGTGCAGTTACGCCCAAATGCCCGATGCCCAGACGAATCCAGAGGGCTTCAAGCTGTACTCCGCTGTGATGCAGCTGCTGGAACAGGCGCGGTTTGCGTCCACGGTGCCCGTGGATCACACGCCGCCCGAGCTGACTGGCCGGGTCACCGGGACGCTGGTCCAGGACGGCGGTGACAGCCATATGGCCACCATGGAGGTGACCGTGACCCAGAAGAACATCAACGGTCGCTATTTCATCGCGGACTATTCCAGCAACATCACCAAGATTGAAAGGAAAATCCCCACCGGGTGGGAGCTGATTGCCAAGCCTTTGGGCTACCAGGGCAACGTGGACGATGTGCTGAAACTGACCATCGACAATACCGACGCCACCGCTCCGATCACCCTTGATTTGAGGGCAGTCAACAAGGTGAGCAATGGCGAGTATTTCGACGTGACCAGTGAAGACAAGGGCGATTATCAAAACAGTCAATACAAGTCGGATTACATCGCCGTACGCGGTGCGACCACCACCCAATATGACGCCGCCATGGTGTTGCGGGCCGGCGAAACGGTTGTGACGGTTTCTTATGTGTGGAAGGGCCAGGATGGTGCGATTCGTGCCGCTGACGCCGTGACGTTTAAGGGGATCGAAGTCGGCGGGAAAATCTACACCAATGGCACGGGCGCATTCAGCGTGCAGGCCCCCGCCATCAATGGCTACACCGATCCGGTGGCCGACTGCGGTGAATACCTCACCGTCACCGGCAATAACGACAAAATTACTTTCACCTACCTCAAGTCCATCAGCATTGCCGGTGAGTCCAAAACCCTGGACTACAATGGGCAGACCCAGACGTTGTCCGGGATCGTCACCAATTTGACTGAGGATTCACTCACAGGACTCACCGCAGTAGGTTCTGGAAAGGATGCGGGGACTTATCCGGTGGTCGTCAGTGGTACGCCGGGGCTTGCCAGCGGCAAGAAATTTGCCGATCTGTATAAAGCCACCATCACCAATGGTACATTGGCCATTGCCAAGGCGCCCCTGGTGATTGGGGCTCCCTCGAAGACGTTTGAGTATCTTGCCACGGAACATACCGTAAGCGGGTACGAGTTGCTGGGAGGCCAGCTAAAGGGCAACGACCAGCTGAGCGTTACGCTGGAAGGCAACCGGCGCACCAACGCGGGGAGCAACGAAACAAGCATTCAAAACTTCTCTATTACAAGCGGCGCAAACGACGCCAGCGGGAACTATGATGTGGACTTTAGCCGCAAGGGTACGCTTTCCGTGACCCAGCGCGTGCTGAACATTCTCCCCGAAAGCAAAACCATCACCTATAACGGCAAGGATGCCAGCGTCAGCTATACCGCCACCGGGCTGCTGTCGGGGCATACCCTCCAGGTCACCCTGGCCGGGAGCACCCGTAAGCTGGCTGGCAGCAACTCCGTGACAGTGGCCTCTGCCCAGGTGATGGGCGCCGAGGATGTGAGCGGGAACTACGCCATCAACACCACAAGCGCGGGCTTACTCACAATCAAACCGGCTTTGCTGACCGTAAAGGCCGTCAGCGAAAGCTTCTTGTACGATGCGCAGCCTCACACCGTTTCCGCCTACGAGGTGGTGGCGGGCTTGGCCTCCACCGACAGGGTCAACAGCGTGGAATTGTTGAATAATACCCGTACGGAAGTGGGCGAGCAGCCGATCACGGTGGGAACCGTGAGAGTTCTGAGCAATGGCGCCAATGTATCCGATTGCTACACGATCGCCCCTGTGCCAGGCAAAATCGCCATTGTGGTGGATGAGGCGCAAGTGATGATCGCCGTAAAAGACGTGACAGCGCGTTACGACGGCCTGGCCCATCGGGGCGCAGAGTATTCCGTCAGCGGACTCAGAAGCGGAGACAAGGTGCAAAGCGTGACGATCACTGGGGAAGGGACCCATGTTGGTAGCTATAGCCTGGTTCCCTCCAGCGTAAAAATTCTGGACGCCAGCGGCAAGGACGTTACCAGCAGCTACCAGAAAGTCCAGTATACCGCAGGTACGTTAACCATCACCCAGCGCCCCTTGACCGTGGGCATCGAATCAAAAGTATTCCTGTTTGACAACCAGCCTCATAGCCTGGAATACACGGTTTCCAGCGATTTGGTGGCCGGGGACGTGGTCACCGGTGTGGTGTTGACCGGAAATACCAAAACCCAGCCAGGCCGTCGCGAGGTGCAGGTTGGCAGGGTCACCCTCCAACGAGGGGACAAGGATGTCAGTGACAACTATGTGATTGATGGCGGAAAAGGGATCATTCAGGTTCTGCCCAGAAATGACCTGGAATACCGCGTGGAGTACTACTACGCGGGGATGCTGGACAGCACAGGCACCGTCATCCGCCCCGGTCAAACCTTTGGCACGGTCATCAGCAACTACACCGGCAGGGAGAAGACGGGCTATGCCTTGAAGAGGGCGCAGTTTGGCGCGGATTTTCACGCCACTTCCCTGACCGTCGGCCTGAATAACGCAGACAACGTGATTCGCGTGTACTACGAACAAACAGGCGGCATCAGCTATACCGTACAGTATCATTACCAGAACATCAAAGGCGATGGGTATGATGTGGGCGGCGTGGACACGGTAGGAGGCATGAAGGCGAGCGATGTGGTGAGCGATATCTCGCTACGAATCCAGGCTGGGGCGTTGCCGGGCTTTGAATGGGAACGCAGTGAAGGCGTGCCGCTTACGTTGGTGGCCGATGAGGCGCAAAACGTGATCCATGTGTATTACAAGCGCCTTAGAAACGTTTCGTATACCGTGGAGTACTACTATGGCGGCGCGCTTGATTCGGGCGCGACGGAGCACTATACAGGACTGGCTTTCGGCGAGGTGATTCGCAAGTATAACGACAAGAGCAGGAGCGGGTATAGACTCCAGGCGGTTGAAACAGTACCCTTTACCCTGACCATGGCCAGCGAGTATAATGTGATTCGGGTGTACTATGATCTGGTCAATGGCGGCATCATGCCGCAGGTCATCGTGGATGTGGATATCCCGCTAAGCGCTGGAGCGGGAAGCCTCAACGCGGGCGATTCTTTGGAATAATGGGGCAGCGCTGCATTGGAAAAATGTTTGATGCGGGGGAGAGGGAATAGTTTCATGAAAAAAGGGATGGGATTCCTGCTATGCCTGACATTGCTCTGCACCGGCCTTTCGGCCGGGGCGGAGCGTGCCATGGATGAGCTTCACATCGGCTCACCGACACAGCTCAGCGGAGACTTTTTTACGGACATGTGGGGCAACAATACCGCAGACATGGATGTGCGGGAGCTGATCCATGGGTATTCCACCGTATCCTTCAGCGGCGAGGGCAATTATGTGCTGGATGGGAGCGTGCTGAAAGACGTTCAGTTGACCGATGACAAAAAAGGCAACCGCACCTATCTTTTCACGCTACAGGATTCGCTGACCTACTGTGATGGCAGCGAACTGACCGCAAAGGATTATGTGTTTTCCGCTTTGCTGCTGGCCGATCCAAGGATGACGGACCTGGGTGGCGTACCCGGCTCCATGGCGCATTTGGTGGGCTTTGACAAGTATGTGGAAGATGTTCGGGCGGAGAGCGCGGAGGCTTGCTTTAGCGGCGTTCGGCTGATTTCGGATCAGCAGTTCAGCGTGACCGTTTCCAAAGGGTTCCTCCCTTATTATTATGAGCTTACGCTGGCCAATGTACGGCCGTATCCTATGGGGGTGCTTGCCCCGGGCTGCGATGTGGCGGACGATGGAAAAGGCGCTTACATCACCGGCCCATTCACCACGGAAATGCTGAAAAAAACGGTCTTGGACGAATCCACAGGCTATCGCTATTGCCCCAAGGTGACCAGCGGACCGTATATTCTGGATTCCTATGATCCACAAACCCATCGGGCAGAACTTCGGATCAACCCCTACTACATTGGCAATTTTGAAGGACAAAAGCCTGAAATTCAAAAGTTGACCCTTCAGATGGTAAGCAAAGACAACCTAATGGAGAGCTTGCAATCCGGAGAGATCGACCTGGTCAACAAATTATCCAGTGGGAAGCAAATCAACCAGGGATTGACCCTCGCAAGAGAAGGCGAACTGAGCAGCAGCAACTATTTGCGCACAGGGCTTAGCTTCGTGGGCTTTGCCTGTGAGGCTGGCCTGACCCAGAATGGGAACATTCGCAAGGCCATCGCAATGTGTTTGGATGAGCAGGAACTGGTGGACGAATACCTGCAGGGCTATGGACTTGTGACCTATGGCTTCTACGGCTATGGACAGTGGATGGCCGCCCAGATGGGGGACAGTGTACTGGAGCTGTCGCAGTATTCATTCAATCCTAACGCCGCCATTGGACTGCTGGAAGAGGATGGATGGGTGCTGGGGGAAGATGGCTTGCCCTATAATGACGAAGTGGGCGGCATCCGTTTTCGCAAAGCAGAGGATGGCACGCTGGAAAAGCTTTCGGTCCGGATGGCCATCCCCGACAACTCCGACGCCGGGAAAACCGTTGGTGAAATGCTTGGCTCTGGCATGGCCCAGGTTGGGTTTGAGCTAAACGTTTCCGCGTTGCCTTATCCAGAGTTGCTAAAGCATTACTACCGCCAAGTAGACCGCGGCTATGACTTGTTTTTCGGCGGCACAAACTTCAATTTGGTGTTTGATCCATACTACACCTTTTCTACAGCCCCTCTGTACCAAGGGGTATTCAACACCACGGGCATCCAGGATGAAAAGTTGATGCAGCTGGCGGATGAAATGCGGAAAACCGCGCCTGGGGACCAAGTGGACTATCAGGAAAAGTGGTTCAAATTCCAGCAGCGCTTTGTGGAGGTCTTGCCCTTAGTGCCTCTCTATTCCAATGTTTATTTCGATTTCTTTCGCCCAGACCTGCAGAACTACCTTCCCAACGCCAATTGGAGCTTCGCCAACGCGCTTTTGTACGCCTACCTGGGCGAGCCTCGGGTTCAGGAGACGGAGCTGACGCAGGGCGGCGATGGGGCAAATGCCCCTGACGGTGCGGTGGAGCAGGTAGGGGAGGACGAGATGGTCATTCTGGACTAGAGCAAATTCCGAAAACATAGCCCAGTCTTTGCGGATCTTTTCCCCCCGGCGCGTTGCCTCGTCCGGTCAGCATAGCACCACTATGCCTCCCTCCCTCGGCTGAGCGCCAGGGAAAAATCTCTCGCAAATCCCGTGGCTATGTTTTCGGAATTTGCTCTAAGGGAAGGGCAGTAGCATACGGACGCTGGGCTGCGGCAAAGCTGTAGCAACCCCTTGGCCCGGGCCATAAAAAACCCTTGCGGACCGTTGCGGCGCAAGGGTTTTTTTGTGGCGGCGGGGGATGGGATTTGTACTGCGCTAAAAACAGGATCAATTTGCGGGGATTTTTGTTTGCTGACAAGGAGTAGGAGCGAGGCGTAGAGCCTCATTTTGCTGCTCCTTGCGCTTCCCCGCTCAGTCAAGTATAATTTGAATACTATCCATGGAACAGGAGCCGGACACGATGATCTATTTTGATAACGGCAGCACCTCTCACCCCAAAGCGCCTGGTGTGCCCGAAGCGGTGAAGGATATCCTAGAGCGCGGGTGCTTTAACATCAACCGTGGCGGCTATGCAGGCGCTTATGAAATGTCGGCGCTGGTGTTTGAAACACGGGAGAAAATGGCCGCGCTGCTAGATTGCCCTTCCGGCAAACAGGTGGTGTTCACCGGCGGCGTCACCCAGTCGCTGAACATGGCGCTGAAGGGCTTGCTGCGCTCTGGAGATCAGGTTGTGATCACACAGATGGAGCATAATGCGGTGGTCCGGCCGCTGGCCCAGCTAAAAGCCCAGGGCGTTCGGGTGGACGTGGCACGCTGCCAGCCGGATGGACGGCTGGACCTTTCCGATATGGAAGCCAAAATCACCCATCAAACCAAAATGGTGGTCATGACCCACGCGTCTAACGTGTGCGGCGCCATTTTGCCCATTGGAGAAGTGGGCGCAATCTGCCGTGAGCGGGGCGCGCTGCTGTTGGTGGACAGCGCCCAAACCGCTGGCGTGCTTCCCCTCTCCATGCAAAAAGACCCTATTGATCTGCTGGCGTTTACAGGGCACAAGGCCCTGCTGGCGGCCCAGGGCATTGGCGGGCTGGCGCTGTCCCAAGCCATCGCGGACCAGATGGTTCCGCTTCTGGCGGGGGGAACGGGCAGCCATTCCCATCAGGAGGACATGCCTCCGGAGCTTCCGGACCGGCTGGAAGCGGGAACGCTGAACCTTCCCGGCATCGCGGCGCTTTCCGCCTCGCTGGATTACATTGAAAAGACCGGCATCCATACGATATATGCCCGGGAAATGGCGCTGCTGCAACGCTTGACCCAGGGGCTCGCCGCCATTGCGGGGGTGCGCCTTTTAGGGCCGGAAAGCCTGACGGACAAATGCGCCATCGCCGCGCTGGATTTCCCCGGAATGGACAACGCCGCCGTGGCGGCCCGGCTGGATGAGGACTATGGCATCATGACGCGGTGCGGCCTGCATTGCGCCCCGGGCGCTCATCGGGCGCTGGGCACGTTCCCCCGGGGCTTGGTGCGCTGCTCTCTGGGGCATACCAATACAGAGGCGGAAGTGGATGAGCTGCTTCGCGCCCTGCAAGAAATCACCAAGGACGGTGCTTTTTGATGGAAATGAAACAGCTTGAAATTTTCGCCTGCGTCAGCAAAACCCTCAGCTTTTCAAAGGCAGCGGAGGAACTTTATATTTCCCAGCCAACGGTGAGCGCCTGCGTCAGCGCGCTGGAGAAGGAACTGGGGGCGCAGCTGCTCATCCGCAACACCAAGGAAGTTTCCCTCACCAAGGCGGGACGGGAGCTTTTGGGGTATGCGCAAAAAATCCTGTCCCTGCGGGAGCAGGCGGTCCAAAGCATGAGAGGCGAGGATCGGGAAACATCCGGTTTCATCGACATCCTTTCCTCCACCATCCCAGCCCAGCATTTGCTGCCGGAGATGATCGCGGCCTTTCAAAAGCAGTGGCCGAATATGGTATTTCGCGTAGACCAGGCGGACAGCCGCCAGGTGGAACGGGAAATGGCCAGCTTTCGGTATGATTTCGGCCTGGTGGGCACCTTGTCCAACGAAGAGCGCTTTGTGCACAGCCCTGTCTATGACGACGAACTGATTTTGGCGCTTCCTAAAGGAATGCCGGAATCCCCGGAAAGGATACGGGAAAACTTTGCGGAGTACATCCGGCAGGTTCCCTTTGTGATGCGGGAATCCGGTTCTGGCACCCGGGCGGAAATTGAAACGCTGCTTTCAAAAATGGGGGTAGCGCTGCAAGAGCTTCACCTGTGCGCATATTTTTCCGACGCGCACAGCATCCTTGGGGCCGTGGCGGGTGGGATGGGCGTGTCGCTGGTTTCCAAAGTGGCCGCCGCCCTGCATGTACAGGCCGGTTTGCTGCAAATGGTGGAGATGAACAGCCCACTGTTTCATCGGCAGATTCATTTGCTGTATCATAAGGAGCGGTGGCTTTCCCCCGTGCAGCGGGCCTTTGCAGACCATGTCCGGGGGTTTTACCAAGGCAACCGCAAACAGCCATAATGGAAGGAAGCGGTGGGATCATAAAAAACGCCGGAATGGAGTTTCTTCCATCCCGGCGTTTGACTGCTTATGGGGTTACAATGACGTTGGCATCTGCACGGGGGATCACTTCCCCCACCAGGCAGCAGGGCGGGTCCAGTTGGCGGAGCGCCGCCAGCAGCGCGTCGGCATCCTCCGGATGAACGCAGAGGAGGAGGCCCCCTGAGGTTTGCGGGTCCAACAGAATTTCCTCCATGGGCATGGAAAGCCCTTGGAAATCCACCTTGTCCCGCAGGAATTTTCGGTTTTTGGCGCCGCCGCCCGTCATTAAAAACTCGGCGGCCAGCCGTTCCGCTTCCTGGATATACCGCACCTGTCCCGCCTGCACATGGATGGAGTATTCCGGCGTCACCATTTCGTTGAGATGTCCCAGAAAGCCAAAGCCCGTCACGTCTGTGCAGCTGTGAAGCCGATACTGTTTCGCAATCTCAAAAGCGTATTTGTTCAGCGTCTGCATGCTGTGAATGGCTTGCTGGTAGCTTTCCTCCGAGGCTTGGCCCGCCTTGTAGGAGGTGGTCACCATGCCCACCCCCAGAGGCTTGGTGAGAATGATGCGGTCGCCGATCTGGCAGCGGTTGTTTTGCATGATTTTGTCCGGGTGCACGGTGCCTGTGACGGACAGGCCGTACTTTGGCTCCGCGTCGTTGATGGAGTGGCCGCCGCTGAGCACGCCGCCTGCCTCCAGCACCTTTTCCGCGCCGCCCCGCAGAATCTCTCCCAGGATGGCGGGGTCCTCCTCTTCCGGGAAGCAAACGATGTTCAGCGCGGTTTTCACCTCGCCGCCCATGGCGTAAATATCGCTGAGGGCATTGGCGGCGGCGATTTTCCCAAAGAGGTAGGGATCGTTCACCATGGGAGGAAAGAAATCCAGGGTGTTGATGATGGCAAGGTCGTCGGACAGCTTGTATACAGAGCCGTCATCCGAGGTATCAAAGCCCACCAGCAAATCAGGGTCATGAAACTTGGGAATGCGGGACACCGCGTCCTTCAGCATCCCTTGGGGCAGCTTGGCGATGCAGCCGCCGCAGGAGGTAAATTTGTTGATTTTCCGCATGTCCATGCTGCCGTTGCCTCCTTGTCATATCCTATTATCCATTCAAAAACGCGGTAAAATTTGCGAAGATTTTTGTTTGCCGACAAGGAGCAGGAGCGAGGCGTAGCCAGCAGCTACGTGAGCGACGGCGACGCTGGCGGCAGGCAAAAAGACCGCAAAGTTGTCGTGTTTTTGTGTGGATAGTAGTATTATACGGGCACAAAGGCTCCCTCCGGCGTGACCGTATAGCAACGCTCCATATCCTCGTGCTCTGCCGGGCTGGGGGGCAAGGCGGCCTCCAGGCGCACGCAAACGCCGCAGGAAGCGCTCAACTCCCGGGGAACCGGCATCATTTTGGCGGTTTCCCCGTTCTTTTGGCAGTGCTTATAAAACCGCATCGCCCCATAATGCGTATAGAAGGTCGCCAGGTATTTCATGGCCTATGCCTTGGTGAGGGTCATGGTATACTGGCCGCTGCCGCCGCTGACCGCAACCTGGAAGCCTTTCGCCTGGGCGAAGCGGCTGCAGTTTTCCACGCATACCTGGCTGTCCACCAGCAGCTCGATTTCATCGGTTCCCTCAATGACCTGTTTCAGCTTGAGCACCGGCTCGGGGCAGGACAATCCGCAGGCGTCCACTGTTGTTTTCATACTTGATTCCTCCTATGCCTTGGACGATTTTTTCGTGTTGAGGAAAGCGATGGCAAAAAGCACTGCCGCGCAGACGAAAAACGCGATCCGGCCGCCAGGGGTGGTGCCCGCGGTCGAGGAAGCCAAGCCAAAATTGTGGCAAAGGGCCGCGCCTACAAAGAAACCCAGGATGGTGACGGCGGAGTCGCCATTGCCGCTGCCTGCCAAAACCAGCTGCCGGAGGGGGCAGCCGCCCAGCAGAACCGAGCCGAAGCCAACCAAGTATAGGCCCAGGATGTTCCAAAGCCATTCGGTGTGGGCAATGGGCTGCTCGGCAAAGCCAAGCTTAAACTTTCCGGTGAATAGGTTGCCCAGCAGCACCGTTCCCAAAATTACGCCAAAGCCAATCAGCATCCGGAAATCTTTAAACAGCACAGAATCGCGGATTCCGCTGATGAAGCACAGCCGAGAGCGCTGGGCCAGGGCGCCCACAATGAGACCACCGGCCAGGGACAGCAGAATGGGCGCGTGCATGGAGCCGGGGCCGCTCTGGCTGAAAAACACAAAGGCCGGGGCGGCGATCAGCAAAGCCAGCAAGAAGACATTCACCGCGGGGAAGGCCAAACCCTCCACCAGGGGCTGGTCATAAGCGCGTTTGAGCGAAAAGCCCTTGTTGAGGAAAACGATGCCCGTCAGGATTCCGCCCACGAAACCAACGAGACCGATCCATGCGTTCAGATCTCCGCCCGCCATGCGAAGCACCATCCGCAGGGGGCAGCCCAGGAAAATCAGCGCGCCTACCATCACGCAAATGCCAAGGATGAACCGGGTGAAGGGGGAAGAACCGCCCTTGGGGGCAAAGTCCTTTTTGATCAGGCCAATCACGAAGGCGCCCAGCACAATGCCGATGATTTCCGGCCGAATGTACTGCACGGGCTCCGCCCGGTGCAGGCCCAGGGCCCCGGCGGTATCGCGGATAAAGCATGCGACGCAAAGTGCCATGTTGGCCGGGTTTCCCCAGATTCCCAAACCGACGGCCACCAGGCCCACAGCCAACCCGGCAATAACAATACCCCATTGTTTCTTCATGGAATCAACTCCTTTGTGATGGGTGGGTCCAGTATAGCGAAGAATTGACAGCGTTTACAATTCAAATTTTAAATAAGTTTTTGCCCATTCATCGGCAGGGGAAATGAGCCGGGCGGGCTGATTTTTCCCAAAAGCCTTGATTTATAAGGGAAAGATGCACATAATTTCGCTGTTGACGTTCGTCCATGGAACTGGTATGATACAGGTACGAATTATTTTTGAAAACAACTCGAAAAGAGAGAGGACGGGTTTCGCAATGAAAGCGCGGATTTTGGCTCTCATTTTGGCAATGGCCCTGCTATTGCTCCTGGGGGGCGCATCCCTGGCGGAGGAGAAAGAAACCATTTTGGTGGCCGCGGCGGCCAGCCTGGAGTACGCCTACACGGAGCAATTGATCCCTCTGTTTGAGAAGGCCCATCCCGGCATCCATGTGGAGGGCACCTACGACAGCTCCGGCAAGCTGCAAACCCAGATCGAGGAAGGCTTGGAGGCCGACGTATTCATGTCGGCGGCCATGAAGCAGATGAACGCCCTAAAAGACGCCGCCTTGGTGGAGGAAGCCAGCATCGTTCCCCTGCTGGAAAACCGCATTGTGCTGATTGCGCCTGCGGATTCCGCCACCACCATGGATAGCTTTGCGCGCATTGCGGAAGCCGGAATCATCGCCCTGGGCGACCCCGAGAGCGTGCCTGTGGGCCAGTATGCCAAGGAGGCCCTGACCAGCCTGGGCGTATATGACGCGGTCCAGCCCAAGGCCAGCCTGGGCAGCAATGTGACGGAGGTGTTGAACTGGGTGGCCGAAGGCAGCGCGGACGTGGGCATCGTATACGCCACGGACGCCGCCACCACGGACAAGGTGAAGGTGCTGTGCGAAGCGCCGGAGGGAAGCCTGACCCAAAAGGTGATCTACCCGGTGGGCATTGTGGCGGCCTCCCAGAAGAAGGACGCGGCCCGGACTTTTGTGGATTTCCTGCAATCTGAAGAAGCGCTGGCCATCTTTGAAAGCTATGGCTTCGCTACTGCCCAATAGCCATGAATCTATCACCCGTTTTGATTTCCTTACAAACGGCCTTTGCCTCCATCGCCTTCACCTTTTTGCTGGGGCTTTTGGCGGCCAAAGCCGTTGGCATCCTCAGGAGCGCACGCTTACGCGCGCTCCTGGACGCGCTTTTTACGTTGCCGCTGGTGCTGCCGCCCACGGTGGCGGGCTTTTTCCTTTTGTATATTTTCGGCGTGAAACGGCCCGTGGGCCTGTTTTTTCTGGAGCAATTCGGCCTGAAAATCGCCTTTTCCTGGGGGGCCACCGTACTGGCGGCTTTTGTGATCAGCTTTCCGCTGATGTACCGCTCGGCCCGGGGCGCACTGATGCAGGTGGAACCGACTTTGCTGGATGCGGCGCGTACCTTGGGCCGCCGGGAAGGGTGGATTTTTCTGCGGCTGGAGCTGCCCTTGGCCAAGCCGGGGGTGATCTCCGGCGCGGTACTGGCCTTTGCTAGGGGCCTGGGAGAGTTTGGCGCGACCGCCATGATCGCGGGAAACATTCAAGGGAAAACCCGGACGCTTCCTCTGGCCATTTATTCGGCGGTGGCGGCGGGCGACATGGACGGCGCGTATGACTATGTGCTCATTCTGCTGGCGGTGTCGCTGCTGGTGGTGCTGGGGTTGGGCGCGTTTGGAAAGGGGAGCATGGGCAGTGGGGCTTGAGGTACAGGTGAAGCGGCGATTGAAAGGCTTTGAGCTGGACGCCGCCTTCTCCTTTGAAAGCGGCGTTCTGGGCCTGCTGGGCCCATCAGGAAGCGGGAAGAGCATGACCCTCCGCTCCATTGCGGGCATTGACCGTCCGGATGCCGGACGGATTGCGCTAAACGGCCAAATGTTGTATCATTCAGGGCAGAAGATCAACCTGCGTCCCCGGCATCGGCAGGTGGGATATCTGTTTCAAAGCTACGCCCTGTTTCCCAATATGACGGTGGCGGAGAACATCGGCTGCGGGCTGGAAAGACCAGGCCGAAAGGCCCGCGCCGCAGAGCTTATGGAACGGTTCCAGCTACAGGGGCTGGAAAACCGCTACCCCCGCCAGCTCTCCGGCGGGCAGGCCCAGCGGGTGGCGGTGGCCCGCTGCCTGGCGGCGGAGCCCAAGGCGCTTTTGCTGGATGAGCCTTTTTCGGCGTTGGATACCCAACTGCGGGAGCAGATGCACACAGAGCTGCGCCACATGCTGCGGGACTATGCCGGCCAGGTGGTGCTGGTGACCCACGACCAGCGGGAGGCCTACCGCCTGTGCACGCATTTGGCGGTGATGGACGGGGGGCGGTGCGTGGCCCAGGGAGAAACCAAGCGGCTGTTTGCCCAGCCGGGGCTTGCTCAGGTGGCCAGGCTGACGGGCTGCCGGAACCTTTCCAGGGCAAAGCGCTTGGGCCCGAACCGCGTGCTGGCGCTGGATTTTGGTGTGGAACTTGCCACTACGCAGGCCGTTCCTGTGGATGTGGAAGCGGTGGGCATCCGGGAAGGCAGCTTTGTGCCCGTGGGCCAGGGCGATGGAGAGAATTGCTTTGGACTGCGGTGCGTGGAGCGCTTGGAAGAGATGGACGCGGTGGAAGTCTATGCGCTTCTCTCCAACCAGCCCGGGGCAAAGGGCCTTTGGGTACGGCTGAAAAAGGGGGGAAGCCTGCCGGAAGCGCTGTATATTCCGCCGGAGGACGTGCAGGTTCTTCGAGGAGGGGTGTAACCGATGTGTGAGGAAGCATGGAGGCCCTTTGTGAAGCTGCAAATTGCCAAAACGGTCAAGTTCATGGGGCCGGGCTGCCGGGATTTGCTGCGGCTGGTCCAGGAGCGGGGTTCGGTGCGCTTGGCCTGCGAGGCCATGGAGCTAAGCTATAGCAAGGCTTGGCGGGTTTTGAACACGCTGGAGGCAGAGACGGGCGTGCAGGTGCTGACCCGTAGGCAGGGCGGAAAAAGCGGCGGGGAGACCACGCTCACCCCGGAAGGGGAGCGGTTGCTTGCCCGGTTTGAAGCCTATGAAAGGGAATGCATGCAGGCGGTTGAAGCGATTTTTCAGCGCCATTTTGCTGGGGAAGCGGGGATGTTAGCATGAAGCTGATCAACACGAGGGAAGCGGTGGGCCATGTGCTGTGCCATGACCTGACGAAGATTGTGCCGGGAGAGTTCAAAGGCGCGGCCTTTCGCAAGGGCCATGTGGTACGGGAAGAGGACATTGAAGCGCTGCTAAGCATGGGCAAGGAGCATTTGTATGTGTGGGAAAAGCAGCCCGGCATGCTCCATGAGGACGAGGCAGCCCAGGTGCTTTTGCGGCTGTGCCAGGGGGCCCATATGCGCGCCACAGACCCCGTGGAAGGCAAGATTGAGCTGATGGCGGAGACGGACGGCCTGTTTTTGGTGGACGTGGAGGGGCTGCGGCGGGTGAACAGCCTGGGCGAGATGATGATCGCCACCCGCCTTGGCGCATCCCCTGTAAAGGCCGGGGACAAGCTGGCGGGCATGCGGGTGATTCCGTTGGTGATAGAAGCGGAAAAGATGGAAGCTGCCAAGGCTGCCGCCGGGGGCAAACCTCTTTTGGAATTGCACCCCTTTCAGCCCCTGCGGGTGGGCGTGGTTACCACTGGCAGCGAGGTGGCCACCGGCCGCATCCAGGATGGCTTTACCCCCGTTTTGGTGAAGAAACTGAAGGAATATGGCTGCCAGGTTGGCTGGCATGAGCTGCCAGGGGATGAGAGCCAGCGCATCACCGAAGGAATCCGGCGGATGGTGGCGGAAGGCGCGCAGATGGTGCTGTGCACCGGTGGCATGAGCGTGGACCCGGATGACAGAACCCCCCTGGCTATTAAAAATACCGGGGCGGACATCATGAGCTATGGCGCGCCCGTATTGCCCGGGGCCATGTTTTTGCTGGCGTATCTGGAAGGCATTCCCGTGGTGGGCCTGCCCGGCTGTGTGATGTACGCAAAGCGCACGATTTTTGACCTGGTACTGCCATGGCTGTTGGCCGGGCAGCCGGTCACGCCGGAGCAGCTGGCGGCCCTGGGCCATGGCGGGCTGTGCCTGAACTGTGAGCCCTGCATCTTCCCCAATTGCGGCTTTGGAAGGGGCGTGTGAGCCGTGGATGGATTGAGCCACTTGGATAGCCAGGGCAATGCCGTCATGGTGGATATAGGGGGAAAGCCCTCCACCCAGCGGAGGGCCTGCGCCGCCGGGCGGATTCGGATGTCGGCGGCCTGCTATGCCTTGCTTCGGGAGGGCGGGGTGCCCAAGGGCGATGTGCTGGCCGTGGCCCGGGTGGCGGGGATGATGGCGGCGAAGAAAACCAGCGGGCTGATTCCCCTGTGCCATCCGCTGATGCTGACGAAGCTGACGGTAGATTTTCTTTGGCATGATGAGGCATGCGCGGTGGAGGTTCGCTGTGCCGCTGAATGCGCCGGGCAGACCGGCGTGGAAATGGAAGCCCTCACAGGAGCCAGCGTGGCGCTGCTGACCGTGTATGACATGTGCAAGGCCGTGGACAAGGCCATGGTGATTTCGGACCTGCGGCTTTTGGAAAAGCACGGCGGCAAAAGCGGCGATTTTGATGCGGAGGCGGCCCATGCGTGACGGGTTTGGCCGGGAGATTGATTATCTGCGGGTTTCCATCACGGACCGCTGCAATTTGCGTTGCCAGTATTGCATGCCCCAGGAACTGGAAAGCGTGCCCCATGAGAGTATTCTGCGCTTTGAAGAAGTGTTGCGCTTGTGTGAGATCGCCGTACGCTTAGGGATCCGGCGCTTTCGGGTGACGGGGGGAGAGCCCTTGGTGCGCAAAGGCGCGGCGGACTTTTTGAAGGAACTGCGGCAGGTGCCGGGGGTGGAATTTTTGGCCATCACCACCAATGGCACGTTGCTGAAAGCCTATAGGGAGCAGCTTGCGCAGGCCCGGTTGGATTCGGTGAATATTAGCCTGGATACGCTTTCCAAAGAAAGGTACCGGCGCCTCACCGGGTTTGATGGGCTTGCGGATGTATTGGATGGGATGGACGCCGCGCTGGAGGCAGGCATCCATGTGAAGCTGAACTGTGTGCTGATGCGCGGTGTGAACCAGGAGGATATCCTGCCCTTGGCGGCCTTGGCGGAAGCAAAGCCCGTGGACGTGCGGTTCATTGAACTGATGCCCCTGGGTGCTGGGCGGGGCTTTGAGGGGGTCCGGGGGGCGGAAGCGCTGGCAGTGCTGCGCCAAAAATATCCGGATTTGGAGCCAGCGCCATCCGGCGGGGGCGGCGGCCCGGCCCGCTATTTTGGGAGCAAGGGCTTGCTGGGAAGAATCGGGTTCATCAGCCCCATCAGCGATCATTTTTGCGGGGGCTGCAACCGGGTGCGGCTCAGCAGCGAAGGCTTTTTGAAGCTGTGCCTGTACCACGGCGAAGGCACGGATTTGCGGGCCTTGCTGCGGGGCGGGGCCGGCGATGGGGAGATTCGGGCGGCCATGGAGCGGGCTATCTTGGCAAAGCCGGAAGGGCACCGGTTCGGTTCCGGCGGGGATGAACAGCTGAGCGGGCTCTCAAGGATCGGAGGGTGATGAGCAATGGAAGTGGGAATCGTCCGGGCCATTTGCCTGAGCGACAAGCGGGGCACGGAAAAGCACGGGGTGGACAGCGCGGTGCTGGTGGCGGGGCATGGCCTGCAGGGGGATGCTCACGCGGGGGACTGGCACCGGCAGGTAAGCTTGCTCAGCGCGGACAAGGTGGAGGCGTTCAATGCCCAGGGCGCGGCGGTGGACCCGGGCGCCTTTGGGGAAAACCTGCTGGTGAGTGGAATTGATTTTCGCGCGCTGCCCGTAGGCACGCGCTTTGCCATTGGTGAAGCCCTGCTGGAGCTGTCCCAGATTGGCAAGGAATGCCACACCCATTGCAAAATTTATCAGCGCATGGGCGATTGCATCATGCCCAGGGAGGGCGTGTTTGCCCGGGTGATGCAAGGCGGGGCCATCCAGGTGGGGGACCCACTGCGTGTGCTGCCCGGGGAAGGGGGCCTTCGAGCCGCCGTGCTGACCGTCAGCGACCGCTCGTTTAGGGGTGAGCGCCAGGATGAGAGCGGCCCCTTGGCTGCGAAGCTGCTGGCCGAAGCCGGATATGTGGTAGAAGCCTCGTTGTTGGTGCCGGACGAGCAGCCGCAGATTACCGCGGCGCTGATGGACTTGGTGGACCGCAGGCAGGTGCGGTTGGTGATTACCAGCGGCGGCACCGGCTTTGCGCCTAGGGATGTGACCCCCGAGGCCACGCTGGCCGCCTCGGAAAGGAACGCCCCCGGCATTGCGGAGGCCCTTCGTGCGCATTCTATGCAGAAAACCCCCAGGGCCATGCTGTCCAGGGGGGTGGCGGCGCTGCGGGGGAAAGCCCTGATTGTGAACTTGCCCGGAAGTCCCAAAGCGGTGGGTGAATGCCTTGCGTTTTTGCTGCCGGAGCTTCGGCACGGGCTGGATATTTTGTCCGGCGAGGGAGACGCATGAGGATTTCAGATGCGCTGAGGCTGCGCCCCGGCGACTGCGTAGCGGTGGTGGGAACGGGCGGAAAAACGGCGCTGGTAGAGCGGTTGGCGGATGAAAACGCCGCAGGGGGAGTGCTGATGGCCCCCACCACCCGCATGGGGCTGGGGCAGGTGAGGGAGCGGCCAGGCGTGCGCTACTTGGGCCGCGTAGAAGGCGAAAAGCTGGTGGCGGCTCCCTTGGAGGAGATCAAGGCCGCCTCTCAGGGGTATGGGTTAACCCTGATGGAGGCGGACGGCAGCAAAGGTCTGCCGCTGAAGGGCTGGGCCAGCCATGAGCCGGTGGTGCCCCCTTTTGCCACGCTGACCCTGGGTGTGATTCCCGTGCAGGCGTTGGGAATGGTTGTCCAGGAAAGCAGGGTGCACCGCCTGCCGCTTTTTCTAGCGCAAACTGGGCTGCGGATGGGGGATGTGGTGGACGCCAAGGCCCTGAGCCGAATGATTGCATGGTGTATGGACCGTTACGGTGTGGGGCGCAAAGCCATTTTGATCAACCAAGTGGATCATGAAGCACAAGTGGCTGCCGCAAGGGAAATCGCCCAGGAGTTGAAAAATTGCGGCGGCCAGGTGCTGATGGGTTCGGCGCGGGAGGGAATCCTATGGAACGAGAGTTGATGGTGGTACGGGGGGGCGGGGATATCGCCACCGGCATCATCCAGGCATTGCACCGGGCAGGATTTCGTGTTTTGGCGCTGGAAACGGAATGCCCCATGGCGATCCGGCGCACCGTGTCCCTCTGCGAGGCGGTGCGGCTGGGGGTTATGACGGTGGAGGACGTGACCGCCAGGCTTGTGGCAAGCGAGCCAGAGATGCACGCGTGCTTTGCAAAAGGGGAAGTGCCCATGGCCGTGGACCCGGAAGGCGAATGGATTCGGCGGCTTCATCCCGCCTGTGTCGTAGACGCTATTTTGGCCAAGCGCAATCTGGGAACCAGGCTGGATATGGCCCCCGTGGTGATTGGCGTAGGCCCGGGGTTTTGCGCGGGCGAGGATGTGCATGCCGTCATTGAAACCATGCGCGGCCATGATTTAGGGCGGATGATTCTGCAAGGGTCTGCGTTGCCCAACACCGGAATTCCGGGCGAGCTGGGCGGAAAAAGCGCGGAACGGGTGATCCATGCCCCCTGCGAGGGGGTTGTGTACCATGTCCGCCCCATTGGGGATGTGGTGCCTGCGGGGGAACCGGTTTTGTTGGTGGATGGCGCACCCTGCGCCGCGCCCTTTACCGGGCTGCTGCGCGGGCTGATGACCGAGGGCTTTGTCGTACAGCAAGGGATGAAAATTGCGGACGTGGACCCGCGAACCGATGTGGACTGGCATACCATTTCCGACAAGGCGCGCTGCATTGGCGGTGCTGTGCTAACGGCGTCCCTTTTTCTGCAAAGAAGGAGTGAGCGGGTATGAAAGGGCTGCTGGAAGCGGCGGCGAAAAGGCTGGAACAAGGCCACACGGTGGTGCTGGTGTCCGTGATCGCCAGCAGCGGCAGTGTCCCCAGGGGACCGGGGGCCAGCATGCTGGCGGATGAGCATGGCTATGCCTTCGGCACGGTGGGCGGAGGTACGGTGGAGGGACAGGCGCTTGCCATTGCCTCCCAGGTACTGCGCCAGGGCGGCTTCCTGGTGCGGGATTTTGCACTGCGCAACCGCGAGGCGGCGGACCTGGGCATGGTATGCGGCGGCGATCTGAAGCTTTTGTTTTTGCGGATGGACCCGGAGGCTTTATCCTTGTGCCAAGAAGCCCTTACCCAAATCGCGTTGGGCCAGCCTGGCTATTTTGTTATAGACACCGAAACCGGGCGGATTCGGCTGGAACGGGAGCGCCCCAAAGAGGAGCGTTGCTTTGCGCAGCCGCTCATGGCGGAGGGTTGTGCCTATGTTTTTGGCGCGGGGCATGTGGCCCAGGCGCTTACGCCTATTTTGGCCCAGGCGGATTTTCGGGTGATTGTGCTGGACGACCGGCCTGAGTTTGCCAATGAGGAACGTTTTCCCCAGGCGGGCATGGTCCACGTGGTGGATTTTGCGAAGCTGGAAGGCCTCAAGCTGACCCCAAAGGATGATGTGGTGATTATGACGCGGGGCCATGAGCACGATTTGACGGTGCTTTCTCAAATGCTGCGTACCCCGGCCCGCTATGTCGGCATGATGGGCAGCGGGTCCAAGCGGGCGTTTGTGTATCACAGCCTGCACGAACAGGGATTTTTACAAGAGGACATCGGCCGGGTCCATTCGCCCATTGGGCTATCCATTGGCGCGGAAACCCCTTGGGAGATCGCCGTGAGCATTGCGGCGGAGCTCATTCAAATCCGGGCGAAAAGTCGGCGCGATGGTTTTCAAAGATAATGCGCCACTGCCTCTCTGCGAAGAGGCTTGCCAAAGCTGTTGATTTGTTGGATGATATGAAATGACTTCATCAGTTATGAAAGGGACAGGCTTGTGCAAAAGAAGAGAATGGCGCCCATAGGGTTACTATGCGTCCTGTTGTTGCTTGGCAGGGTGGCTCCGGCGCTTGGCAGCGTGGCTCCGGCGTTTGGCGAGGCCCGCCCTCACGCCACGGTGGATACCCAAGCGTTTTCACGCGTGCAGCTTAGGGAAGGCCCGGCTGAAAAGGCCAAGGTACTCGGGGTGTATTACACGGGCACCGATGTGGAATGTGTTTCCAGTCCCAGCGAAGAATGGGTGCAGGTCATCATCGGCAGTCAAACGGGTTACCTGAAAGCTGAATTTCTAGCTTCGGGAGAGGCTGCCAAAAGCGTTCAGGCGTCTCCTGCCGTGAAAGTGGTAGACCTGAAAAAGGGCGGCGCCCTCAGCCTGCGAGGGGAACCCACCAAGCGTTCAAAAGCCCTCCTGCGGCTCTCCGAGGGGGATTCGGTCACCTTGCATGGGATAACGGCCGATGGATGGGGCTATGTTACGGCGGATGGGCACACTGGTTACGTCCTGGCGGAATATCTCTCCCTCCAAATTGGGCCCAGGCAATACGCGACAAGGGTATTCACCAAAGCTCCCAATGAAAAAAGCTCTATTTCCGTTCAATATCCTCGGTTCAAGGGCGAGGACATGAACGCGCTCAACGACCTCATCTTAGAGAAGGTGAGAAGCTTTGCAGGGTTTGATCCGAACGATTCCATGGGCCGCCCGGGACTGATTGTTGATTACCAAATGGAGGTCACCTTGCAAAACGACCGCATTCTCAGCCTCATCTTCTGGGGCACGAGCACGGTCATCGGAAGCAAGCACACCTACACCGACCTTATCGCATTCAATGTGGATATGAAAACCCTGGAGGAGATCTCGCTGACGGATCTGTATGCCGTTGATGAGGATTTTGAAAAGGTGTTTTTTGCCAAGGCTTTTTTTCCTCTTGGCCCCCGCACGTCCTACCGAGAGAAGTATTTTGCCCGCATGCTTCGCAAGCAAACGAAGGACGCGGAGAACTACAGCTGGTTTGATAAGCCCAGCACCCTCGCGTACTTCCTTCGGCCCGATGGCCTGGTGGTAAGCCTTCCCGCAGACCATAGCACCGGCTGCGATCATTTTGAGGGGCAGCTCACCTATGCGGATGTGCAAGAGTTTTATATGCTTCCCCAAAACATTTGGGAGCTTCGATAACGTTCCTCCTTGTTCTTTTCCCCCAGACCGGAATGCGTCTTCACCGCGCTTCATATTTTTGCCAACCATCCAGGAGCGCCGGGGTGAGCTATGTGGGTCGCTACCCATTGTGAATAGGCGATATCATAAACTATAGAAGGCAGAAAGAAATGGCAATAGGAACTTCAATGACATCGCCCCCGCAGTCAAGCTCTACCGTACGTGACGAGGAATCGCCAGTATTTTTAGCAAGTTTCCTCCGCCAAAAACGCATCAATCTTTTCGGATGCTTCCCCAAAGGGGTTCCCGGTCATGTCCAGCCACTGCAGCCCCCGGTCCCGCCGGAACCAGGTCATTTGCCGCTTGGCAAACTGACGAATGGCGATAAATAGCAATCGTTCCATTTCCTCTTGGCTTGCAATGGCCCCGGTCAAATACTGAGCAATGAAGCGGTATTCCAGCCCCAGTTTATACAAAAACTCTTCGCTGACGCCCCGATCCAGCAAGCCTTGCACCTCCTGGATCATCCCCTGACGTAGGCGAAGGGCTAGGCGCTCTTTGATGCGCTTTTGCAAGGTCTCCCGGTCCCAGCTGATTCCCAGGCGCAGGGTGCGGAATTTTGTGTTTTTTCCCTGGGGAACAAAGGCTTCATCGTGCAGGCGCTCCAAGAGGCGCATCACTCGGTTGCGGTTATGGGCATCCACCAGGTAGCCGGGAAGCTTTTCTTGCAACATGGCATAGAGCGCTTCGGTGGACAATTGTTCCAACTGTTTGCGGTAGGCCAAATCCGGCATCTGGCCAGTGAGCTCATAGCCCTCCACCACAGAGGCGATGTACAGCCCGGTGCCTCCCACTAAAAAGGGCCTCTTCCCACGAGAGAGAATGTCCTCTATGGCAGCGTAGGCCAGGCGCTGAAAATCGGCCATGGAAAAGAATTCGCCCGGCTCGCACACGTCCAGCAGGTGGTGGGGCACGCCTTCCATCTCTTCTTTTGTCATCTTTCCGCTTCCAAGATTCAGGCCCTTAAAAACCTGCCTGGAATCCGCAGAGATGATCTCTCCGCCATAGCGTTTGGCTAGCGCCACCCCCAGGCTGCTTTTGCCTGAAGCGTTGGGCCCCGCGATGACGATGACCTCCGGCAGCCTTTCCACAGCGACCTGCCCCCCTTCAACATGATTTGTATCATGAAATCAATGTTTTTGTTCGTTTTTTGACCCCGCCTTTTCTTGCCGGTTGCGCAAGCGATAAAGAAGAAAGGCGCGGAGGTCAGAACGATGGAATTTTCTTTTGCCTGAGTTGCCGCCAGTATTCCTCATGATAGTCTGAAGAGTCTGTACCCTGGGGAGAAGCTGCCGCCGTCCGCCTTGCAGCTCGTCCAAGGCTCCGTATCATAAATGACTTGGTCCTCCCACAACGCCATCATAACAATGCACCGGATATAGGTCGCCAGGTACATCCAAGTAAGGCCATAACATTAAGGGGCAGAATCAGTAGTCGCATTTTCTTTGTCATAGGCCTGCCGCACGGCCATGCAAAGCTGGTCAGCACAGGAAGTGGGCCGACCCCCGCAATGAATGCCCCGAAGTTTTTCGTCCAACTGTTCCACCGTAAACCCTTCCACAAGCTTTCCCAACGCTTGCAGGTTTCCATCGCAGCCTTTTTCAAACCGCACATTTCGCACCACATCCCCCTCCAGATCAAAGCCGATCTGGGTAGAGCAGGTATTCTTGGGAGTAAACCGATGATGCATTTTTACGCCTCCAGTCATTTTACGACCCCCTCTTTCGGTGCTTCAGGTTTAGGGCGGCCCCAACCCTTGCCTCCGCTTGACCGGATCGGTCCACCAGGAACTTGCCAAAATTTCATTTGACCACACAGCCCCACGCCAGCACATTTGGCAGACGGAAGCGGTTTCTCCCTGTTCTGGGCACTTGGTTCCGCGAAACGGGTACAAGAGAGATCCGCAATTTTCAGACTTTTTTGTTTGATATTTTCCATACGGACTTTGCAACCCGGTATATAGGAGGTAAAAATAAGCAGCCCTTCCCTTTGACAGGTGAACAGCGGACATCCTTACCCCACCGAGCCTCCACAATGATATCATATAGTTATGTGGAGGTCTACCTTCCTTATTTTATTCGATGGGGGCGTTTGGTTCTTTGATTTTATTCAGGTTAGTAATGTGAAATGAATTAAGGTTTCATGCGAACTGGATTTGTCAGGAAAAGCGCACACCTAAACGAGCTAGTGATTTGGCCGAATTATAAATTAGCATTATACTATGACCGTTGCCGGTTGATACGCAGACCACATTTCTGTGATTTGCTGCCGTTCAACCAGGGAAAAGTAGCCTCCAAACAAACGATCTCCCTCCCTTCATGTAAAAAATAAGCACTGCAAACGTGTTGCGTTTACTTGCATTTAATCCTAGCATTTGAGAAGCATTGCGCATTCGCGAAAAAGGCTAGACAAACCAAGAGGGGTTTGCTATAATAGCTTCTGCTGACGCGCCAATATAGCTCAGTTGGTAGAGCAGCGGTTTCGTAAACCGCAGGTCAAGGGTTCGAGTCCCTTTATTGGCTCCATAATCCGTCTGAAAAGGCGGATTTTTTAATGCAAAAATAGAGGTTGGAAGCGTTGTGAAGCGACTTTTCCACATTCTTGAGGAAAACATCCCCGTTTTTCGCAAAAAAGAGCGCAAGGAGCCCTTGGACGCCGCCCGCCAGGGTAAAGGCTCTTCGTATGTCGTAGCTGAGATAGCTCAGGGCTGTCTCGCCTGAGACCTTCTCCATGCCTTTGCACAGGAAATAGCCTGCGTTGTCGTAGTGTTTGACGGTGCCAAAGGGATGCTCGCTGACCTGCATCCGTTTTTTCTGCTTTTGCTTGTCCCGCTTGATAAAAAGCATCACCCGGGCCGCCTTTTTCGGGGCCCGGCCAAAGGCGTGGTAGGGCGTGTTTTGGGCAATGTTGGGGATCTGCTGCAAGGGATAGCGGCTGGTGCCGTACAGGATCACCGGCACATAATGGGTGTCCTTGCCAAACTGGACGCTCTTGAACTGCTTCCCGTCCGTGCAGCGGTTGGGACAGGTACGGCAAGCCTCTTTGCTGGCGTATACCGTGCCATATTTCTTTTCCTGGATCTTGAACAGCTCCTTGCCCATGGGACAGGTCACCTTCCCGTCCTCGTGGCGGATAAAGCAGCTGATATCATTGGCATACTGGACTTCCATGGACAGGTTGGTGTTTTCATAGCACTTAGGCAGCACCCCCGCGTGGAGGCAGGCCCGGATGTCCCTGGGGTCCTCCGAGGCTTGCCTTTCCGGCGAGATGTCCTGCGGAATATAGTCCAGGTTAAAGACCCGCTCCCCCCGGTCATACTTGAAGCCTACATCCGGCATAATCCCATTCATCAGGCATTTTTCAATGTCCGGGCCGCTTTCATAGCCCTTGTCCGCGATGGCATGAAGAGTCTTTTTGCCCAGCACTTCCTTGACCTCTTGAGCCGTGCTGCAAAGCTGACCCATATCGTTGCAGGCGTTGGTGGTCACAAAGCCTAGGATCAGGGAAGTATCCGTGTCCGTTGCGGTCTGGATGTTGTAGCAAGCTTTCAGGCCGTTCCGCTTGGCGGGCATCACACGGGCTTCCGGGTCCGTAAACAGCAGCTGATTTTCTCCCTTTTCCTCCATCTCCTGCAAGTGCGCCTCATGCTTGCGGATGGTTTCCCGGAGCTTTAACGGGTCCGGCGGGTTTGCCGGGTCTATGTCCAGGGCAAAGGGCTTATCCAGCCGCCCCTGGTCAAGGGTATCCGCATCATCCAACGCAGAGAGATACTTTTCCACCAGCTCCAACTGCTCCCGGGCATAGGCCAGCTTCTTTTTAGACAGCTCCCGGTTGGTGGCCTGGTGCATTCCGTTGGCCGCCTTGATGGGGGTGCCGTCTATGCACACGCTGTCGCCCTTGCACAGCTCCAGCTTCACACAAAGGCTAACGAACAGCCGGAACACCTGCACCAGCTGCTTCCGGTTATCCTTACGGAAGTCCGCAATGGTGTTATGGTCCGGCCGCAGCCGTTCCAGGAGCCACCACAGCTCGATGTTGCGGCCGCACTCCCGCTCCAGCATCCGGGAGGAACGGATGCGGTTCATATGCCCATAGATGTACAGCTTCAGCAGCAGGCGCGGGTCATAGCAGGGACGGCCCAGGGCGCAGCATTGGGCATGGACGAAGCCCAGCCCTTTCATGTCCAGGCTGTCTACAAAGGCGTCTATGAACCGAATCCCGTTGCTCTGATCTATGGAGTCGTCCAGGCATTCCGGCAGGAAGCTGCCTTGGCTGGGGGCGTGACCTTCTATGTAGCGGTTGATGGGGATCATCCTTTGCTTTGCTTTTCTTACATTATAACACTTTTGGCGCCCTTACCGCTTCTTCTTTTGCACTTCCTTTGACTTTTTCTTTATCTTTTTCTGTCTTTTTTGTCTGACTTTTCAGACAGTCTGACCAAGGAAAGCCGCTTGAACCATAAGGTTCGGCGGTTTTTTGTTTGCTTTTCGAGCAATAAAACTTTCCACAAATGATGAAATTTCTAAATATCAAAGGTTCAAAATGAGGTTCAAAAAACCCCGCCAGATTGGCCGGCGGGGCGCGATTCATTTTTCCGGGGAAGCGCCCAGGAACGTCATATTTTCAGCCATATAGTGCATCATCTCATGGTCCTTCTCCATCCAAACATCTTTTTCAAGGATCTCGCAGTAATCCTTGTAAAGCTCGTCGCGCTTGGCCATCATTTCAGCTGTGGTCATGCTTCGCCCTCCGTTTCTGCCTTGTTTTTCTTGGGGTACGAATTCTTTCTAGGTTTTGCGGCTTTCATCAGCTTTAGGCTTGGAAAGCCTGCCTGTTGCTCGCAGAACGCCAGGAAAGCTCCGCGAAGAACCGTCGATGCGCGTTGCCCGGCCTCGCAAGCGTAAAATTCGCTCTGCAGCATTTCCGCATAGGCTGCCCGGGCGAGGCAGCAAGGCTGTCAACGCAAAACGAAGGGCAGGAAAACAAAGTTTCCTGCCCTTTTGGGGGAAGAACCTGGGCCATTCTGAAGCTTACCGGCAGCCACAGCTCCTGCAGCCGCAGGAACCGCTATTGCAGGCCGCGTTCTGGATATTCACTTCATTGTTGTTGCACAATGATGCAGGGGGGAAGAGCGGCAGGCTGAAGAATTCGTCACACACGTTCTCTGCAAACTCCTCACAGGGGGGAATGGGGCAGAATCCATAGGAAGGAATCATGATTTCCACCTGAGCCAGCACTTTCAGCACCACCGTGATGCAAACCGTCAGCTTGAACCGGTTGTTGCCCAAATAGGTACCCGCCACGCAAATGGCGCTGACCATGCTTTCCATGCAATAGGGTACAATGGACTCGTCGGGAATGGAAAGCAGGACGTCCTTATTGACCGTGATGACGCCTTTTCCGATGTACTCTACGCAGCGGCTATCCACAAACAGGATGTCGATGGGCACTTCGATGCGGCAGCGTACCCGCGCGAAGCAGGGACGGTCGCACAGCCTTTCCACGGTCAGATTGCTGATGGTGCCATCCGTGGTCGTAGAGCGGCAGCTCTCAAAGGTGATGGGGGGAACGGGCGCCGAGGTGGGGGGGATGGTTTCGGAACCGGTGTTGCAACCGCAGCCGCAGCCTGTGTTTGCCACCATGGCATAGCTGGTGATGGTCACTTCCACATCATCGAGCTGTTCCTGTTGCAGGCAGCTGTCATACACGCGCTTCACTTGGATACAGACTCTTTCCTGCAGGCCATCCATTGCGCTACCGGCAATCATCCCAGGGCAGGAACAGGGATTTGCGTTCTTGTAGCTGTAAAAGGACATGGGCACGCCTCCTTCTTTCTTCCCGCAACGCTTGTTTCGTATGCGGGCTGGCACGGCCAAACCAAAGTCTGACCATGACGGCCGGTATCGACCGCTTCACTCCCCATGGTATGGGGGTGACCCCGTTTTGTGCGTGCCGCACAGGGAAAACCGGAAAGGAATCGAAGAGCAAATTTCCCAAACATAGCCCAGTCTTTGCGGCTCTTTTCCCCCGGCGCGTTGCCTCGTCCGGTCCGCATAGCCCCAGGATGCCTCCCTTCTTCGGCTGAGCGCCAGGGAAAAATCCCTCGCAAACCCTGTGGCTTCGCTTTGGGAATTTGCTCTACACTTCCGCTCCCCGCCAAATTTCAGGATTCAAAAGATTCTCCGGCTTCCGGCCCTCCAGCGCGGCCAGAATGCGCCCGCTGGCGCTCTCCGCCATGCGGTTGCGGGCTTGCAAAGTGTTGCTGCCCACATGGGGGGTCATCACCACCTGTGGCAGAGCGGCCAGCCTCCTATCCATGGCAGGCTCCCCCACAAAAACATCCAGCCCCGCCCCGGCAATGCGCTTTTGCTCCAAAAGCTCAATCAGCGCTTCCTCGTCCACCACCAGGCCCCGGGAGGTATTGATCAAAAACGCCGTGGGCTTCATCCTCAGTAGCATCTCCCGGCTGATGAGCCCCTGGGTCTCCGGGGTCAAGGGGCAATGAATACTGATGAAATCCGCTGCTTCCATGAGCTCCGGCAGGGCGCAACGCGCCGCGCCCAAGGCCTCCTGCTCGGGCTTTTGGGTGCGGGCCGCATACAGCAGCTTCATGCCCATGGCGCGCCCAAAGGCCGCCACACGCGCCCCGATCCGCCCCAGGCCCACAATGCCCAGCACCGCGCCCTCCAAAGATGTGCCCATCCGCAGGCCCAGGCCAAAGGCGGCGGAAGGCTGCTGCCCGTGCATCAGCCCGTTCAGCTCCGGAATGCGCCGGGCCAGGCTGAGCAGCAACCCCACCGCCAGCTCCGCCGTGGGGGCCGTGACGGTCTCCGGCATATTGGCCACGGGAATGCCGCAGGCGGTGGCCTCCGCCACATCAATGGCGTCATACCCAGCCCCGTAGCACATAATCAGCTTCAGCTTTTTCCCCGCCCGCACCAGGTCTTTGTCAAAGGCCGTGCAGGCCAACACCGCGTCCACCTCCGGCAGCATCCTCAGCATCTCTTCCTTGGAAAACGCCTTCCCTTCCCCGGGGTATAAGAGCGCATGCCCTTGTAACATCGCAAAGCCATCGGTGGGCACACCATAGGTAATCAGGATCTTCGCCACGGTTGCTTCCCTCTTTCCCGCCGCTTTTCTTTAGCAAAACACGCCGACTTCAACCCGTGAAATCGGCGTGGTCCATGGGATTGTTTCTTATTTCCGGTCGGCCAGCACCCTCTGGGCGATCTGCTCGGCAGTGAGGCCATACTCCCGCAGCACGTCCAGCGGCTTGCCCGATTGGCCGAACTGGTCCTGAATGCCCAGCTTGTGGAAGGCATAAGCGCCGTTACCCACCAATACATCGGCCACCGCATCGCCCAGGCCGCCAATGACGGAATGCTCCTCCACCGTGTACACGGTCTTGCACTGGTCCGCGTATTTCTTCACCAACGCCCCGTCCAGAGGCTTGAGGGTGTGCATGTTGATGACGCTTACTTCCATGCCCTGCTTCGCCAAAATCTCCGCCACTTCCAGGCAGATCTCCACCATGATGCCACAGCAGACCAGGACAGCGTCCTTGCCTTCCCGCAGCACGTTTCCCTTGCCTACTTCAAAAGGCTGCTCTTCCAGCACCCTAGTGGGCAGCCGCGCCAAACGCAAGTACACCGGCCCGTCGATTTCCGCCGCAGCGGCCACAGCCTTCTCACATTCGGTGGCGTCTCCGGGCACAATGACGGTCATGCCGGGCAGCACCCGCATCAGGGCCAGGTCCTCAATGGCTTGGTGGGTACCGCCGTCCTCGCCCACGGTGATGCCCGCGTGGGTGAAGCCGAATTTCACATTGTTGTGGGGATAGCACACGCCGTTGCGGATCTGCTCAAAGCAGCGGCCCGCAAACACCGCAAAGGTGGAGCAGAAGGGAATCAGCCCCATGGTGGACATGCCGTTGGCCACGTCCACCAGGTTGGCTTCGGCGATGCCCACGTTCACATGCCGGTCTGGAAACGCCTTTAGAAAGGTGGCAGTCATGGTGGCGTGGGCCAGGTCCGAGTCCAACACCACGATTTTATCATTGGTCTGGCCCAGCTTGGCCAACGCCTCGCCGTAAGCCACGCGAATCGCTTTTTTCTCACTCATGGATCAGCCCTCCAATTCCTGTAAAGCTTGCTTGCGTTCTTCGCTATTGGGAGCCTTCCCATGCCAGCCCGCCTGGTTTTCCATGAAGGAAACACCCTTGCCCTTTACCGTCTGGCAAAGCAACAAAGTGGGCTTGCCCGGCTGGACGGGCGCGTTCAGGGCGTCCAGCACCTGCTCCAGGTCGTTGCCGTCCTTCACTTCAATCACGTTGGCGCCAAAGGCGGTGAACTTGCCCGGCAAATCGCCCAGGCTCATCACCTGGTCATTGGTGCCGTCAATCTGCAGACCGTTATGGTCCACAATGTAGGTCAGGTTGTCCAGCCGAAAATGGGCGGCGGCCATCAGCGCTTCCCACACCAGGCCCTCCTGCAATTCACCATCCCCCATGATGCAGTACACATGGCAGGGGTTGTTGGACTTGCGCGCGCCCAGGGCCATGCCCACCGCAATAGAAGCGCCCTGGCCCAGGGAACCGGTGGAAGCGTCCACCCCCGGGCACTTTCTCATATCCGGGTGGCCTTGCAGGATATTGTGGAGCTGGCGGAAGCCCTGAAACTCTTCCTTGGAGAAATAGCCCTTTTCGCCCAGCACGGCGTATAGCCCCGGGGCTGCGTGGCCTTTGGACAGCACCAGCCGGTCCCGGCCCATGTCCTCCGGATGGTTGGGGTCCACCTTCATTTTGTCATAATATAATGCCACAAGAATTTCCGTGATGGACAGGGACCCGCCCGGATGCCCTGAACCCGCGTCAGCCGTCATGTTGATGATGTCACGGCGGACCTGTTTGCATGTTTCCTTGAGCGCCTGCGTGTTCATCGTGCTTCACTCCCCCATTTTATCTCACATGGCCGCGAATGTGGTCCAACGGCTGTTGCGCCTCGTCCAACACATCGCTGTTACGCGCGCCGCCGCCACATCTTCCACCAAGAAACAGCTGGATACCCCGCCGCGTGATGCTGATCTGTCAAAGCGCACAGATGATATTATACACCTTTTCCGATCTCGTGGCTACTGTTCCCATGGAAAATTCACTATTTTCCCTCCCTGTTTTTTACACATTTTTGTTTTTCATATTTTTGGGAGAGCTTTTGGAAGGCCGCTTGGGAACCAGGCGCGGAGTCTTGGCAAATCCTGAACGGGAGCAAAGGCGTAGGGCCTTCCCCCTGGGCCAAAAGCATGCTATGATGGCACCGGGGAATAGCATATCATTCCCTATGGAGGGATACCAATGAGCGATAAAAAGCATGCCAAGGCCAAAAAGCAAACCAAAGCCCAAGAGAAACAACCCAAAGCCCAAGAGAAACAAACCAAAGCCCATGTAAAAGAGACAAAGGAAACCAAAGCCCACGATAAAAAGAAAAAGCCGTCCCCATCCCCGGCGCAGCCCCTGCCTTTGGAGCCGGCCAAGCTGCCGCTGGAAAAGGACCTGTTTGGGGCCATCCAGGAGGCTCGCCGCTGCCTGAACTGCCCAAGGCCCAGCTGTGTGGAGGGTTGCCCCATCCGCCAGGACATCCCGGAGTTTGTGGTGGCCCTGGCCCGGGGCAATTTGGGAGAGGCCAAAAGCATCATCGACCGGAAGAGCAATCTGCCTGCGGTTTGCGGCCGGGTCTGCCCCCATGAGCTGCAATGCGAGGGCCATTGCATCCTGAACAAGAAGGGCGAGCCGGTGGAAATCGGCTGGCTGGAACGGTTCGTGGCGGATTTTTCCTTTGACATGCACCTTTCCCGGGACAAGCTGCTGCCCAAAACCCGGGGCAAGGTGGCGGTGATCGGCAGCGGGCCCGCCGGGCTCACCGTGGCGGGCGACCTGTCCAAGCAGGGCTTTTCCGTGACGGTGTACGAGGCCCTGCCGGAGCCGGGCGGCGTGTTGCTGTACGGCATTCCCGCCTTCCGCCTGCCCAAGGAGGTGGTGCGCCGGGAGATCGCCCAGATGGAGACCCATGGCGTCACCTTCGTCACCCAGTCCATGGCCGGACAGGATTTTACCGTGGACGACCTGTTCGCCAATGGTTTTGAGGCCGTGTTCATCGGTAGCGGCACCGCCGTGGCCAAGGAGATTGACATTCCCGGCAAGGAGTTGGAGGGCGTGATCCAGTCCACCTACTTGCTGCGGATGGTGACGCTGCACCATGCGGGACAGGTGAAGCGCCAGGAAGTGCCCCTGCGGGAGGGGGAGGACGCCTTGGTGATCGGCAGCGGCAACGTGGCCATGGACACTGCCCGGATGGCCCTGCGCCTGGGTGCGGCCACGGTAACGGTGGTGGCCCGGGAAAGCCGGGAGGAAATGACCGCCCTGAAGGCCGAGTACGAGGCTGCCGCCAAGGACGGCGTGCGGTTCCTGTTTGGCTATACTCCCGTGGCTTACCAGGGGCAGGATGGCCGCCTGACGGGCTTGCTGGTGGAGGGCCTCGCCGAAGGAGAAGGCAGCGAAGCCCCCAAAGAAACCAGGCTGATCCCAGGGGAGCATGTGTTTTTGGCGGTGGGGTCTCGCCCAGCCAACCGTATCGTGTCCACCACCTCCGGCATTGAGGTGGACGAACATGGCTACGTCATCACCCGCCAGCGGCCCTATGGCATGACCACCCGGCGCAACGTCTTTGCCGGGGGTGATGTGGTGCATCATCCGGCCACGGTGGTGCTGGCCATGAAGGAGGCTAAAAAGGTGGCCGAGAGCATTGCGGCCTATGTGGACGCCATTCATTTGTTGGAACTGTAGGGGATCGGAAAACATTCAGGACCTGGGAGAGCGCGAAAGACACTCCTCCAGGTCCTGTTTTTGATCTTTGCGGCAGTTGCCCCCAGAGCAAATCCCGTTGCCATCTTTTCGGAATGGGCTATAGAGCCAATTCCGAAAACATAGCCCAGTCTTTGCGGATCTTTTCCCCCGGCGCATTGCCTCGTCCGGTCCGCATAGCCCCACTATGCCTCCCTTCCTCGGCTGAGCGCCAGGGAAAAATCTCTCGCAAATCCCGCTGCTATCTTTTCGGAATTGGCTCTAATTCAGCTTCCGATAAATAATTTTCTCCACACCCTTGGGCATAAAGCCTACAATCTGGTACGCGCCTTTGTACTCCACCAAAATGGCCAGACATTCCTCATGGTCCAGCACATCGGAGGCTATATAGCTGTTTCCGCCTTCCAGCTGGACGGGGGATTCCTGGGCCAGATCCGGGTCCAGGTACAGGGTGGGGTCCGCGTCGGGGTACACCAGCAGCTCCCACTGGTCCAGACGGACTTCCGGGATGATGCCCGGGGCCTCAGGGTCCCGCTCCAGCTGGCTATGGTTTCGTGAGAAGGTGTACACATCCATCAGGGTGATGTACATGGAGGTGTATTCGCCGGTGACCATGTGGATGGGGGTGGTTTCCGACTCGGCATTGGGGTTCACGGGGTAATCCCCGCCGTCCAGCTCCAGGTTGAAGGCCAGCTCGTCCCCCTCCATCAGCACCAGGTGGGGGTGCTCACCACCCACCAGCCACAGCACCAGCTCACCGCCGGAGGTGGAGGGGACTTGCTCACAAATAAAGCGGTTGTCCCCCCGAAGGGGGCTGGAGAGCATGGCCCGGGTGATGGGCAGGCCCGAAACGCGGATTTTGTACAAGTACGCCTTGCCCAAGCTCTGCTGGTTTAACGTGTAGCTAATCTGTCCCTGCTGGCCGTCCCGGTCATAGGGGAAGGTGATCTGGCTGGGCTTGTGGTCCCTGCTGGTGGGAATGTTCTGCACGGAGAAATAGGTCCGGTCGGCATTGCGGCCCTCGGCGGAAAAATAGTAGGTGCCGCCCAAATCATCGGTCATAGGGGGCATCAGGCCGGGGGAAAGATAGCCCAGGTCATTGACGGTATGGGTCATAATCACCAGGGGTACGGAATCCGCGGCCAGGGCCGTCAGGGGGGAAGCCGCCAGCAGCAAAGCCAGGGCCAAGGCCAGGGAAAAGCCGCGCCTACAAAGGGATTTCGCAAGGCAGTTCATGGGGGAGACCTCCTGTGCAAGGCGGGCAAGCCCGCCGGATCAACGGGAAAGGGGTTAGTCATCTTTGGCCGGGTCGTAGAGGAAGATCAGGTGGTAGGGGGCGCCGCCTTTATAGGCCAAAGTGTGCATCGCTTCCGCAGAAGAAAAAGCCCAACCGGTGACCAAATACGCATCGCCCGTTTCCACGGCCTGGGCCAGCAGCAGCGCATCCTCCTTGTTGGCGCCGTCCCGCCAAGCGGTGTGGCGTTTTATCTCCGGCTGACCCAGCAGCGTATAGAGCAGATCGTCCAGCTGATCAAACGCCTGAATGGCGGCGTCGGTGCTTTCCTGCTCCACCTGCGTAAAGGAGAGGGTGATGCGGCTGAGCGTCCCGTCGTCGTGAAAACGGAACTCAAGATCGCAGGGCAGGCCAAAGACGGTCTCTTCCAGGTAGGTTATGTCGGTGTCCGTCTGCTTATCGGGCATCCGCTGCATCAGGCCCATGAGCCTGCGGGGGGTGATGCCCAGGCCGATCTTGTCCCGAAACAGCAGCACACCCTCCGGGGACAGGCTGATCTCCTCGCTGGGGAGCGGCTCCAGCACGGGAGTAGGCTCCGGGATGGGAGTAGGCGCTTCGGTGCTTTCCGGCTCCGCCATCCCGGGAATGGGCCCCGGCGCAGCCGGTTCCTCAGGCACGGGGGTGTAGGCCGGGCCTAAGTGCATGGCAATATCCGGGATGCCGGGGGGATCGTCCGGCTCCAGCTCGATGGCCAGCACGGTCTTATGGGCGGTTTTGCCCGGAGCGGCGGGCTGCGTAAAATCCAGCACCCGGTTTTGCAGGGAATAGGTGAGGAAGAAGGGGCTGTAATGCTGGCCAAAGCTTTCGTCCACCCGCAGCGTTAGGGGTGTTCGCGGGCTGGACAGCGCAAAGGTCAGCTCCACATCCCCGATGGCGCCCGGCAACAGCAGAGCGGTTTCCGCCTCACTTTTGCCGCCCTGCTGCGGCAGGTGGTCGCCATCCTGGGTGAGGGACACATCGTACATCCAGTCAAAGGAAACGGCCCGGTCCAGCTGGTTCTGCCAGGTGAAATGGACGGTGACCTGGCGTTCTTGCCCCGCCGGAGGCAGGTCTACGCCGGTGAGGGTCAGAACGGTGGAACCAAAGTCCGCTTGCAGGGACAGGGAGGAGGCCAGGGCCGCTGAACTCAGCAGCGCAAGGGCCAGCAGGGTGGCGCAAAGCAGGCGCAGGACGTGAGGGCTCCGTTGGCGGTGAGTCATCATGGATCGGCCTCCTTACAATACAACGGTAGGCT
This sequence comes from Eubacteriales bacterium, assembly GCA_031549415.1. Taxonomy (GTDB): domain Bacteria; phylum Bacillota; class Clostridia; order Christensenellales; family Aristaeellaceae; genus Limiplasma. The sequence continues at coordinate 48,782 of JAVBPU010000011.1, forward strand.
ATTTCTTTCTGTTAGGATATTCGATAGAAGCGAATGCTACGATAGAATTTCGACAAAAAGAATCGGATTCCTTTTTATTCTTGGGCCTGTATCCAGGGGATGCTGGCGAGAAAATGGGCCTCCCCGTCCCTGGGGGGTGGGCTGTGAGCCACCCCGGCTTCGTAGCCCAGGGCCACGCAGGCCTTGGGGGCATAGCCCTGGGGGAGCTTGCAAAGCCGTGCCAGCTCTGGCCCGGCGGCCCCGGAAAAGGCCATCACGCCAAAATAGATCCAACAGCTGCCCAGCCCCAGGCTGGTGGCGGTGAGCAGCATGTTTTGGATGGCCGCGGCGCAGTCGCTTTCCCCGGCCACGGCATCCTCCCGGGCACAGACCAGCAGCACCGTGGGGGCCTGGTAAAAGCAGTGGAAGGCCTCCGATTCGCCCAGGGCCGCCAAATGGGGCACGCCCAGGGCCAGGGCAAAGGCCTTGGCCTCTTCGCTGAGGCGGTCCAGCAGGGCCGGGTCCTGCACCACTGCCAGGGCCAGGCTGTCCGGCTGGGCCTTGGGAGCGAAGAAGGCGGAGGCCAGCACAGCCTCCACCGTCTGCCGGGGCAGCTGCCGGGGCTCATAGGCCCGCACGCTGTGGCGCAGGCGGATAACGTCTTGCAAGGAAAGCTCGGGGTTGTGGCTCATGGGGCCGCCTCCTTTTTTAAGGGGAAATGTTGGTTTTGGGGAGATGGTTTTGGTCTTTGGGTGATTCCGGTCATTCCGGTGATCCCGGCAGGGCCAGCACTTCGATGCGATGGGCCTCCCGGGCGGCGGAGAAGGCCCCCGCCAGGCGGAACAGGGCCCGGTAGAAGGGGTCCAACCTTTGCACCTGGGGCGCGTCCGTTAAAAACAGGGTTTCCAGGCGCTTCGCGCCGGGGCAGAGGGCTTCCAGCGCTGCCTGCCCTTGGGGGCCGGAGGCCAGCGCCCAATGGACCTGGGCCTGGGTTTGGCGGAGGGATTGATGCCGGGACATCTGCCGCAGAGTCAGGGGGGAGTACACATCGCAGGCCAGCAGGGCCCCGGGGAAGGTGGCCGCCAGGCGGGTGAGCAGCTCCGCCACCTCCTCCGGCCGCAAATACATCAGCAGGCCCTCGGCCAGCACCAGCACCGGCGGGGTGAAGGCCAGCCCCTGGGTCCAGGCGGGGTCGGTGACGCTGGTGGCCAGGTAGTGCAGCGCCCCCGGTTGCGGCGGCTGGGAGGGGATGGGGGAAAGCTCCTGCCGCAGCGCCATCACGGGCGGGAGGTCCAGCTCGTACCAGTGGGAGGCTGTGGCCCCCTGCCGGGCCAGGCGGCAACGGCGGGCGTCCAGGCCGCTACCCAGGGCCAGCACTGTGCCAGCCGGATGTTGCTGTAAAAAGTGCAGGGTCAGCCGGTCCAGCAGGGCAGCCCGCAGGGTCATGAAAACCTGGGTCTTTTTTTGAATGCGGAGCCTTTCAAAGTCGTAGGGCAGGCGGGCGACAGTTTCTTCCGCATCCGGGTCTGAAAAAAGCCCGGCGCGGCTCATTTGGGCCCGGCCCCACAAGGGGATGAGGAGGGTTTCCATGCTGCCGTGCAGGAGGAGAGGGGCAAGGGGGGTGGACATGGGCAGGCCTCCTTTGGTTGCTTTGATGGGAGCCGGGGTCCTCGTAGCAAATGAGGCACCCTCGCGCCTGCGCGTAAGGTGCCTCACCATTCTCTCTGCGAAAATCAATCTTCCTCCGCAGTGTCATCCTTGGGAACCACCAGGTTCAGAAGGAAGGAGATCAGGAAGGACAGCACAATGGGCGAAGTGCCAATAATGTTTTGAATATCCGTGGGGAAGAACTGCAAGGACTTCGGCACAATGTAGATGCCCACGCCCAGCGCCAGCGAGATGCCCACGATCATCTTGTTGCGGTAGTTCATGGGCTGTTGCGTAATCAGGGAAATACCGGACATGGTGATGGCCGCAAACACCGTCACGGTGGCGCCGCCCAGCACCGGGTAGGGAATGGTGGTCATCAGGGCCCCAAACTTCGGGATGAAACCGGCCACCAGCATCAAAGCGCCCACCAGGGTGAACACCCGCTTGGCCACCACTTTGGAGGTCACAATCAGGCCCACGTTCTGGCTGTAGGGGTCTGTGGGCAGGCCGCCCATGCAAGCGCCCAGCATGCCGCAAAGGCCTTGGCCCGCAATGGCCCCGCCCAGCTCCCGGTCCGTGCACTCCCGGCCAAAGCCGCCGATGGTGGTGGAGGAAACGTCGCCGATGGTTTGCACGGCCTGCACGATGTACATCAAAATCATGGAGAGGATGGCCACCGGGTGGAACTCCAGGCCCCATTTGAAGAAGCTGGGCAAGGCCACCCAGGAGGACTGGGCCACGTTGTCAAACTTCACCATGCCGCCCAGGCAAAGGGCCAGGATGTAGCCCACGCCAATGCCGATGAGCATGCCGGAGACCTTGAGGTAGCCTTTGCCGAAGAAATTGCAGCCCAGGGTTACCAGCAGCGTCACCACGGCTACAATCCAGAACGTGGGGCTTCCAAAGCTGTCGCCGGCGGAAGCGCCGCCGGCCATGTAATCAATGGCCGTTTTATAGAGCGAAAGGCCGATGCTCAGCACCACGGTGCCGCAAACAATGGGCGGGAAGAATTTTCGGATTTTCCCAATGCCCAGGCCGATGAAGATGGAGGCAAACGCGCCCACCAGCTGCGCGCCAAAGATGGCGGCAATGCCGTAGGACTTGCCAATGGCCAGCAGCACGGGCATGTAGGCAAAGGCAACGCCCATCACATTGGGCAGGCCCATGCCAAAGCGCCAGAGGGGGAACAGCTGCACCAAAGTGGTGATGCCGCCGATGAGCATGGCCGCCTGCATCAGCAGGATTTTGTCGCTCTCGGGCAGGTTCAGGTTCACGGCCACCAGAATCGGCGGGGTGATGTTCCCGGCCAGCATGGCCAAAATGTGTTGAAGGGCCTGGGGAAAGGATGCCAGCCAGCTGGGTTTGCCATTGAGTTGAAACAACCCTTTGTCCAGAGATTTCTGCATAGTCGTTGCGCCTCTTTTGCTCATTTTTTCTTTTGATCCGATCCTAGAGCAAATTCCGGAAACATAGCCCAGTCTTTGCGGATCTTTTCCCCCGGCGCGTTGCCTCGTCCGGTCAGCATAGCGCCGCTATGCCTCCCTCCCTCGGCTGAGCGCCAGGGAAAAATTTCTCGCAAATCCTGTGGCTCCGTTTTCGGAATTTGCTCTAAAGGGAAAATGGCACCATGTTTTGCATTCTACCATACTTCTCCTTCCCCGTCAAAGCCATGTAAGGCGTAAAAGCGCACGTAAAAGCCGCATGC
>JAVBPU010000003.1:0-102436 GCA_031549415.1 Eubacteriales bacterium
TTTTCGGAATTTGCTCTAAAGGGAAAATGGCACCATGTTTTGCATTCTACCATACTTCTCCTTCCCCGTCAAAGCCATGTAAGGCGTAAAAGCGCACGTAAAAGCCGCATGCAAAAGGCGCATGCGTTCCCGCATGCGCCCCAGGAGGGGTTCAAGGCCAAGCCCTGATGGGGTGCAGGGGGGAAACCCCTGCATAAGGCTCTTTGAAAACCTTACCCCATGGCGTTTTTCGTGTTCTCCGCCAAAATCTTGCGCAATTCCTCCATCCAGCGCTCCTTTTCCTCCTTTGGAATGTCGTAGATCATGTCCTCGGTGGCGGTGAACATGCAGGGAATGGAGATGTACAGCACGCCCTTGCCCATCAGGATGTCCGCAGGAATGAAGGTGTCCATGGCCAGGATTTCCATGTTGTCAATGAGGGTGTACTGGGTTTCCGCCATGCGCACCCGGTCCACGCCCCGGGCGAAGTTCACGGCGGCGGCCCTGGGATCGGACATCACCCCGTCATAGAGGACGTAGAAGATGCGGTACCCGCTCTGCCCGTCCTGGATTTCAGGCTGGATGTACAGCCTGCCGATGTCGAACACGCCCTTGGCCACCACCCGCAGCTCCAGGCCCGTTGCGGGCAGGGCAGCCCAGTCAATGGCGTCAAAGTCGATGGGGTGCACCATCTGGAACTCGCTGTCGAAAATCTGTGCCAGCATTTCCTGGCTGTACAGGTCCCGGCCCAGCTCTTTGCTGATTTCGGGGACGTTCAACCCTTCCACCGTGGCAAAGGCGGGCATAGCGCCCAAGGGAATGTCCAGGCTGAGTAGATTGGTGAACATGGGCAGCCGTTTTACTGCCACGGGGCCTTCCGGGCCTGCCAGCTCCTGGTCCGCCGGGGCGGGGGTGGCGTTCGGGTCCGGGGTGGGCGCGTTGGGGTCCAAGGTGGGCAGCGGAATCAGCGTGGGAAGCGGCGGTACGGGGATGGGGGTGGGCACCGGCGTGGGGGAGGGGGTAGGCCTGGGGGTGGCCGGCGGTGGCGGCGGATTGTTGATGACGATGCTCACCGGGGCAAAGACGGTGTAGGTGCCGTCCGGGTTGGCCACCACGTCGCCGCCGGGGAGCACGCTGGGGAATACCAGGTCGGCAAAGGCTTCCTCGGTGATGGCGATGGAGAAGTGCATGGTGCCCAGGTAGTTGGGGTCCGGCGAGTAGGTGATCACGCCGCTGGCATCCATCTTGACAGTGCCTGCGGTGGGGCCCTTGCCCGGGCGGGTGTCCAGGGCGTAGGTGAAGTTCCGGCTGGCGTAGACGCCGTCCTGGAGGTCTGTGGGCTGTAAGGTCACAGAAGCCGAGTTGTTGATGTACGCGCTGCCGGTATAGCTGCCGGGAACGGGCACGTGGTTCACGGGCAGCACTTCGATTTTCACCTTGCAGGTGCCTACGCCGCCCCGTTTGTCAATCACTTGCAGGGTCAGCTCCACTCCGGTCTGCAGATACCGCCCCGCCGCCGGGGTGATGGTAAGCAGGCGGGTATCCGCGCTGGGGCCCGCCGCTATGGCCACATTGCCCACGGGAATCACTGCGGGATGGCTGGTGCCAATCACAGAGACCGCCAGCTGGCCCAGTTCGGCGGCGTCCTCGATATCCGACAGGGTCACCGGGTGCCCGGTGAGCCGCTCGTCCTGCTTTACGGTGCCGGGCTGGCTGCTGATCACCGGGTTGTTGTTGGTGAGGGTGTAGGGGCCAAACTTGGCGCTGTAGTTGTTGCCCGCCTGGTCCACCACGTCCGCGAACAGGTACCACGCGCCGATCTCCGCGATATGGGCCGTGGCGGTGAGGCTGCTTACCTTCGGGTCGGTTTTTCCGATATTGGCCAGGGTGGTCCAGCTTGTGGGCAGGTTCGTCCCATCCTGGCTGAGGGCGTACCGGGCCAGCTTCAGGCCGCTGTCCAGATCCACAGGGGCGGCGTTGGTGATCTCGTCAAAGTCCAGGTACACATCCAGCCCGGCGGCGCTCCAGGCCACGGGGGTGGTGTCGTTGACGGTCTTGTCGGCGGGGTCAGTGTACACGCCGATGGAGGGGGCCTTCCGGTCAAACAGGTTCACGGTCACCGTTTTGACGGAAGTGTCGCCCGGGGCGTCCGTGCTGTTGCCCACCGTGTCATAGAGCCTGAAATAGTAGGTGCCGTTTTCACTGACGGTGTATTTTAGCTGGTCGCTGGGGTCCGAAAGGATGCCGGTCTGGCTGGTGGTGCTCACGCCCCGGCCCGAACCGCTCAGCGGTGCCAGGCCCGTGGCGGAACCCGCTGGGTTGTCCGGGTCCTCGGCGGTCAGGTACAAATCCACCGGGCCATTGGCAAAGTCCACAGCCGGGTCCATGGGCGTCTGGCTGCCCGCTGCCGTGAGGCGGCTGCCCGTCAAAGTGGGGGCCTTGTTGTCCAGCTTGGCGGCGGCGGTGATGGCCCCGTTGAGGGAGGCCAGCCGCAGGCTTTCGTCCGCCGCGCCGCCCTCCGCCAGGGTGCCGTCGTCCCAGGCCACCACCTTCACCATGAAATCAGCGGTGTTGCCCGCCGGGGCCTGGAAGCCGTAGCCGATGGCCCCGCTGTTGCCGGTGAGGCTGGCGGCGTTCACGGAGGTCCAGGGGCCGCCCGCGCCGGTGGTGGAATAGAAGATTTCGTAGCGCATTTGGCTGTTCGGGGTCTCGGTTTTCCAGGGCTTGTCCTGGTCCGCTTCCGTGGTCCACTTCACCAGCACCATGTCCCCCTGTTTGAACTGGGCGGGGCTGGTTTGGGCGCCCGCCATGGATAGGCTGGCGGTGAGGGGCGCTGTGGGCGCGTCATTTTCCGGCGTGACGCTGACGGTGAAGGTTTTCGTGACGGTTTCATTCTGGTCATCCCTGGCGGTAACGGTTACGGTCACCGGGGCCGGGGTGTAGCCGTTCGCCACAGGGGTGAACACCAGGGTGGCGGTGGCGTCGTTGCCGCTCTTGCTCTCGGTCCAGGTGACGCTGCCAGCCGGGAACGCCTCGCTGGCCGACCAGGTGACCTCCAGGGCCTGCAAACTGTCCGCCCCTTCCAGGTCCCCGTAGGCAACGGTGAGGGTACGCTTTGCCTCGTCGGCCTCGTCCTCGCCAAAGGACAAATGGGGCGGCTGGGTCATGGTGGGCGCGTTGTTTTGAATGGTATAGGTCCCCACCTTCACGATGTCGGACCAGTTGCCCGCCTGGTCTTGGATGCGGGCGTACAGGTCATAGTCTCCCCGGCTTTGCAGGGTGTTCAGGTTCACGCCATAGGTATGGCTGTAGGGCCGCAGGGCGCTGGCCCCGGGGGCGGCTGTACCCTGTCCCACAAAGGCAAATTCGATGGGGGCGGCGGCGGCAAAGCCGCTGCGGCCGTCCGTGGCGGTGGCGGCGGCGTCCGTGCCGGACAGGATGATGGGCTGGGACACGGTATGCTTCACCGAGGCGGCGGCGGGGTTGGCCGGGTTCATGCTGGGTTTCAGCCGGTCAATATTGCTGACTGCGGCGGAAAGGGGCTTGGAGGTGGAGGAGGCGTTGTCCACCTTGTCCGTCACCAGGAAGTTGTAGGTGCCGTTGTTGACCACGCCAAAGCCCACGTTCACGCCGGAGGCGTTGGTGCTGGCTATCGTGACGCCGCTGCTCAGCGCCGCCACCTGGGCCACGCCGGAGGCTCCCGCGCCGGTATCCGTGGGGGCCACGGTGATCACCACTTGGCTGGCGTCGCCCGCGAGGTTGGTCCAGCCGCTGGGGGCCAGGGTGGACGCGCCCAGGCCCGGGGCAGTGTTGTCCACATTGCCCCGGTTGGCGGTGGCCAGGGTGCTGACTGCCGAGGCCTGCGCCGCGCCGAATTCCGGCTGGCTGCCATAGACGGCTTGGCCATAGAGGCCGTTGTCCATGGCGGTGACCCGCACCTGCAGGGCGGCGCTGTTGCCCGAAGGGGTGGCGAAGGTGTAGCGGATCGTGCCGGAGCTGTCGTCCGGGATCTTATCGGACAGGGTTTCCCAGGTGTTCTTATTGTTGAAATTGCACCATTCCAGCTTGTACAGGAGGTCCGTCACCGGGGTTTCGGTATCGCTGCCCCGGGGCCAGGTGACGGTGACCTGGTCAAATCCGGGCTGCAAGCTGTAATATTTCTTGTCCAGCTTGATGTTGGCCGCCGCCGGAGCGGTGGGCTTGCTGTTGACCGGGGTCACAACGACGGTGACGGTGGTGGTAACGGTGATGGGCTGGGCGGCGGCATTCCCCGCCGGGGCGCTGCCGTCCGGGTCCCCCCGGTCGCTGAGGGCCAGGGTGTACACCCGGGTGCCAAACACCTTTTGCTTGGGGGTGAAGGAATAGCTCACCTGGCCCCCCACATTGGCGGAGAGGGTGAAGGTGCCCAAATCGTCCACCACGGAAAGCCCGTTGGCCGCTGCGGCTACCACGCTGCTGCCATCGCTGTTGGCGCTGCGGACCAGGGCGAATTTCAGGCTGGCCAGGGGGGTCTCCACATCGGCGCTGCCCAGGCTGGCGGTGGTGGCGGCCTTGGCGGTATTCGCCTCGGCGGTGCTTTGGCACTCATTGAAGGTATAGCTGCGGGGCAGGTCCGTGCCGCCCGCCGGGGTGAAGCTGGGGGCGGTGTTTACGGGGGTCACCACCAAGGTGACGCTGCTGGAGCGGGTGGCTCCGGTGATGTCCCGGGTGGTAAAGGGAATGGTAATGCTCCCGTTCTTGTTCTTGGCGGGGTTGAACGTGATGGTCACATACCCGTTCGCGCCCTTTTGATAGGTATAGCTGTTGGCGTTGGGGATCAGATCGCCCAAGGGCATCTGGAACTCCGCCGCCGGGGTAGGGCCGTCGTCCCAGACCCGGTACTTGAAGGTGCGTTTGGCCGCGTCCGTCTCGCCCTCGGCAAAGGTCCAGGTGACGGGGGCCTGGTCCCGGTCCTCGTACCAGGGCTCGCCAAGAGCTCCGGCGGCGGCGGTTTCAAAGGCGATGTAGGGCGTGTCGTTGACGCTGGTGACGTTCAGGGTGATCACCGCCGGGTCGGACACCAGCACCAGGGCGGGGTCCTCGTTGGTATCGGTGACGGTGAAGCCGATCTTGTCCAGGTTGCCATAGTAGTCCCAGGCGGGCTTGTACAACAGCGCCTGGCCCAGGGCATAGGGGATCACGTCCCCCTGCTGAACCGCCGGGCCGCCGGGGCCGTAGGTGAGGGCGCCGTTGGCCAGCTGGGACAGGTCCGTGATGGTGATGACCAAGTCCTTCAGGGGTGTTTCCACGTCGGAAATGAAGGGGTCCGCCGTCCGGAACAGGTTGATGGTCACGCCGGGGTTGTCCTCGTTGGTGGTAACGGTGCGGTGATACGCGATGGGCTTGTCGTTGACAGGCAAAATGTTCACCCGCACAGAGCCTCTAAATTGTCCGCCGTCCTTGTCGGCCACCACAAAGTCATACAGGCCGTAGTCCTCGGGGGCAGCGCCCGTTTGCGGGGTGAAGTAGTTGGCGGCCTGGGGCATATAATCGGCCTGCTGGTTATTGTTCACCACGGTGCCGTGCTGCCTGCGGGTGACGCTGAGTAGCTTGAGCGCCGAGGGATCAGACGGGTTTTCCGGGTCGATGAAGCGGGCCAGCAGGTCCGTGGTCAGGGCCACGTCCTCGTCCGTCACCTCGGCAAAAACCGTGGTGGTGACGGGCACGCCATTTTCGGTTACCACGTTGCCGTCCCCGTCCACCAGCCGGGGGATGTCATTGACGGCGGTGATGCGCACCTTGCAGGCCGCGTTGGAAGCAAGGCCCGGGGCCGCCTCGGCGGCGGTGACGGTGAGGGTGGCAAAGTCCGCCGCCGTGGCGTGGTAGGCGTCCGGCATGGGGACCACCTGGGCGGTCATGGTATAGATAGGACCGGTTTCGCCAGGGGCGCGGGTCACGGCCACCGGGGCGGTGATCCGGGCGGCGTCATCGCTGGCGCAGGTGATGGAAAGCGGCACGGGAGCGCCCGCCACCAGGCCGTCGCTGGTTCCGGCCAGGTACCCGGCGTCCTGGGGGTTCACCACATAGCCCTGGTCCACATCCTTCACGGTGAAGTTGAGATTGAAGGGCGTGTCCTCCTGGGTGGTCTTTTCCACGGCCAGGGCTTGGATCACCGGGTCGTCGTTCACGGGCCGCACATGGACGGACACCGTGTACACATCGCTCACCAGGGGATCGTGGCCCAGGGGCACGTTGTCGTCCTGGAGAGTGTATTCGATGACCACCATCTCGTCAAAGCTCTTATGGAAGAAGTTGGGGGCCGGGGTAAAGACGATGGTGCGCCCGCCCTGGCTGGTGACGCTGCCCACCCCGGAGGCTTCCAGGGCGGCCTTGTTCACCAGGTTGATCTTGTAGCTTTCCATCAGGGGGTTGTTCCCCGTGGTCACCACGTCAAAGGAGGCCTTGGTGTCCTCCGGAATGCGCTGCGCCGCCGGATGCAGGTCCGCGGGCGGGTTGCGCAGGGTCACGTCCACGGTGAAGGTCACCGGGCGGGGGTTGTTGTACAGGAAGCCGTCGCTGGTGGTGAGGGTGAGGGTGGCGGTGCCCACCTCTTCCCCGGTGAAGGTCAGGTTCCAGTAGCCCGTGCCGTCGGCGTTGGTCACCCGCTCCACGTTGCAGCGCATGGCGTTGACCACCGCCTCATTGTCGCTGCTGATGGAAAGGGGCAGCAGCCGGAAGGGGGTGTCCACATCGTTTGTGAACACTTTCAGCGTCATGGCCCCGCCGCGCTCCACGGTGTAATGGCCGTTTTCCCCATTGGGGGCGGGGGAATCAATGACCACAGAGGGGGCGTCGTTGACGGGGGTGATGATGTAGGTGAATACGGCGGTGCTGAAATCTTCCGGGAAATACTTGTGGAGGGAATTGTCATAGCCGTTGTCCACGGTGACCTTCACCTTCACCACCTTGTTGCCCACGGTGTTTGGAAAGTCGCACACCCCGGCCTTGGGGGTCAGGAAGGCGCTGTAGTTCAGCCCCTTGGTATCCATGGGGGTCATGGTGAGGCTTTCCACGTATTCCGCGCCGCTTTGGATGGCAAAGCTCACCTTCCCGGCCCGGATGATGTCGTTGGCGGCGCGGACCTGGCCGACAAAGGACAGGCCATTGCTGCCGGGGGTGTAGTCCTCGTCGATGTACCAGGTGGCGTCGGTGACATAGCAGGGCATGTCGTCATCGGTATAATCCGCCAGGTCCTCCTCCGGGTCCATGATAATGATGGTGATGGTGGCCTCGTTGCTGGCCAGCCAGCCGGAGGCGCTTGTGTTTTGGGTTTCGCAGCGGTACTTGTAGGTGTACCGGCCGGTTTCGTCCGGCAGTTGCAAGGAGAGCATGCCGTTGGTCAGGCCCGAGGCCCAGCTGGGCATGGCCGCATAGCGGATCTTGCCGTTTTGCAGGGTGGCCCCGCCCTGGTTGACCAGGTCGTCGTCATAGTCATTGGCCAGGGGCTGGCTGCTGCTGACGAAGGGGATAAAGAAGGGATTGGTCCCATCCCCCAGGGTGACGGTCTGGCCCAGGGCCCCGCTGTTGAAGATGTACAGATCGTTCTGGGCGATGGGGTTTCGATCCTTGCCGTTGATGGTGATGTGCACGGTGCCCGTGGCGGTAAGCCCGCCGCCGTCCATCAGGGTGTAGGAAAAGCTGTCGTTCCAGGGGCCGGGGCCGTTCATGTCGCTGCGCATGGTATAGGTCAGCTTCCCGGTGTTCACATCCCGGCTGACGGTGCCGTAGCTGGCCCCGGTGACCCCGGTGAGGGTGAGGTTCTTGGGCAGCACGTCGTCCGTGGCGTCGCCAATCACGTCAAAGGTCATGCTGCTGGGGCTTTCCCCCAGGGTGAACTGGAGGCGGCTTTCCGGCGTGCTGTAAGGGAAGGGCACAGGGGGTTTGTTTACCGTCACCACCAGCACCCGGAAGGTCATGTCGTCGGTCTTGGTGAGGGTGGGGTATCCGGCTTCCGCCAGGGTGTAGGAGGCGGTCACCTTCACGTTGGCGCTGCCGATCTTGCCCGGGGCGATGGAAAACAGCACCGAGGGCATGCTAGCGTCGCTGACCTGGTAGGTGGTGGCGGCCGCGCCCCCCTGGGCGGTGTCAAAGGTCAAATCCGTGATCAGGCCCTGGGTGCTGCCCGGGGCCACCTCCACGGTGAGAGCGCACACAGCGCCAAGCGGCAGGTTCAAAATGTTCAGCAAAGCGCTGAGGGGAATGGGGGCGCTGCTCATAGACTGGATGAAGGGCGGCACCTGGCCCAGGGTTAGCTCGCTGTCCCGGATGCGCACGTCAATGACGATCTGGCTCTGGCTGGCGGGGTCCGCCAGCGCGCCGCCATGCTTGCCATCCTCCGCCCGGTAGGCGATCACCACCTGGCCCTGGAAGCCCACGGGCGGCGTGTACAGGAAGTTTTCGGGCTGGCCGCCCGCTCCGCTGACCACCGTCAGGACGCCGGGGGTGAAGGCGGACAAATCCAGCGGGTTTCCGCTGCCATCCAGCAGCTGCACGGACAGGGTATCCCCGTCCACATCCACATCGTTGGCCAGGGGGGTCAGCAGCACGGGCACGCCGTCCTCGGTCTCATAGCGGTCCGGCTGGGCCACGGGGGCGTCCTCCACCGGGGAGACGTACACCTGCAGCTTCTGCTCCACCTTCTCATTGCCGTCCGCCAGGGTGACGGTGACGGCAATGGGCTCCCGGCCATCATCGGGCCAGTTGGCGTTAGGCAGGGGCGTGAGGGTCAGGGACGCGTCCCCGTTGGCCACCCGGGAAAGGGCAATGCCCTGCAGGTTGAGGACGCCGGGCTGGCTGGAGGTGGCGGTGAGAATGAGGCTGGCCTTGGTGTTGTCCACATCCCCATAGCCGATGGCAATGGGGCCGTAGGAGGTATCCTCCGGGAAGGTGATGGGGTCTGTCGGGAAGGGGGCCAGCTCCGGCGGGTCGTTCACCGGGGTCACCACAAGGGTGAGGGTGCCCTGCTTGGCGCTGTCCAGCTCCCCGTCGCTGACGGTATAGCGGACGGTGGCGGTGCCGTTCCAATCTTTGGCGGGCACAAAGGTGTACTTTTCAGGATTTGTGGCGCTGTCCACGGTGATCACGCCGCTGCCCGCCGTGAGGGTGGCCGGGTCCAGGGTGATGGTGAGGTTGCTTAAAGCCGTGTCCACATCGCTGGCAAAGCTATGGGCCCGGGGGAAGATGTCCAGCCCGGCGGAGTCCTCCTCGCAGGTGACGGTGAAGCCGCCCGCCACAGGGGCGTCGTTGACAGGGTCGATGCGGATGGACACCTCCGCCACGGTGGACAGCTGGCTGTCATCGGCGGTGAGCTTTACGTTGATATAGTCCGTGCCGGTGGTAAAGGCATCCTTGGCCGGGGTGAACACCAGCTTGTATTCCCCGGTGGAGGCCTTCACCAGCTGGGCGGAATAGCTGGAAAGCTTGTTTGCGTTGGCGTTCACGTAGCATTGCAGCGTCAGCTCGTCCGAGGGGGTGGTGTCGTCCACGAGCCTGAAATGAATGGCCTTGGCCCCGTCTTGCAGGCCGCAGTCCTCCGCCACAATGTAGGGGTCGCCCTTGGCTTGCAGGCCCAAAAACACCGGGGCCAGGTTCTTCACCGGCAGGGTGAAGCTGACGGTGCCCGTGGTGACCAGCGTATCATTGGTGACGGTATAGGTGAAGCTGTCCGTGCCGGTGGTGTTCACCGGGGGGGTGTAGTACAGCTTGGTTTCGTCCTGGCCCAGATTCGGGTCCCCCAGCGCCAGGGAGCCGCCCAGGCTGGCCCCTGCCTTGGGGGCGATGGAGCCGGGGTCGATGGCGATGACGAAGGGAGGCGTATCCTTGGTGTCCGGGCAGGTGGCGTCCACCAGGGGATCAAAGGGGCCCAAGACCGCCGCCTCGGGGAACTGCTTGGGGACCTGGTAGGTATGGGGTTTGAGCGTCACCGGGTCCGGCGACGGGGTGATGGTAAGGGAAAACTCGCAGCGGTTGCTGGACAGGGGGCCGCCGGCTTCTTCCGCTGCCGTGTCCGTGGCCACCACGGCAAACTGAATGGGCGCGCCGCTCTTGGTATTGCAATCATCCGGGAAGGTGTAGGTGAGGGTGTGGCCGGAAACGGAGAGCGTACAGCCCGGGACCTCCGGGGTGGGCCCGGACACCAGGGTATAGGTCATCTCCGTGGCCACGTCGTTGTCCACGTCAGTGGTGAGGGTGCGCAAATCCAGGGTGAAAACCTTGCTGTCCTCCAGCGCCACCGGGGCCTGGGAAGCCGCCATCATCGGGGCGTCGTTCACCGGGGTGACGGTGATCTGGCAGGTGGCGGTGGTTTCGCCGCCCTGGCCGTCCGTCACGGTGACGGTGAAGGCATCCGTGCCGTGAAAATCCGGGGCGGGGGCAAAAGTGAAGGTCCCGTCCGCCGCCACCAGGGCCACGCCGTTTTGGGCCTGGGTCTCCAGGGCGAAGGAAACAGCGTCCCCCTCCGGGTCCGTGGCCACAAAGGCCCCGGTGTAAACGCCGTCCTCCGGGGTGGTGACGGCAAGGCTGTCGCAGAGGGGCGCGTCATTGACGGGGGTGACGGTGAGGGAGGCGGAGGCCGTAGCGGTGGCGTTGGCTTCGCCGCTGCCGTCGTCCACGGTGACGGTGAAGCCGTCCGCGCCGTGAAAGTCCGCGTCCGGGGTGTAGGTGAACACGCCGGGCAGGCCCTGGGTCACGCTGCCATGGGCGGGCTGGGCGGTAACTTCATAGGTGAGGGCATCCCCGTCCACATCCGTGGCCAGGAAGACGATCTCCACCGGGGTGTCCTCCGGGGTGGCGACGGGGGCGGGATCGCCCATCAGGGGGGCGTCATTCACCGGGGTGACGGTGACGGAGCAGGTGGCGGTGATATGACCGCCCTGGCCGTCGCTGGCGGTGACGGTGAAGCTGTCCTGGCCGCAAAAATCCGGGGCAGGGGTGTAGGTGAAGGTCCCGTCCGCGTTCACCAAAGCCGCGCCGTGCTGGGCCTGGGTGGCCAGGGCAAAGGAAACGGCGTCCCCCTCCGGGTCGGTGGCGGCAAACTGGCCGGGGTTGTCCTGGCTGTCCTCGGCCACGGCGAGGGTCACGTCCGCGCAGGCCGGGGGGTCATTTTCCGGGGTGATGGTCACCGCCACCTGCTGGGTCACAAAGGAGGTCCCATCGGACAGGGTGACGGAGAACTGGTCCGCCCCGGTGACGTTGGGGTTGGGGGTGTAGGTAAAGGTGGCGGGCACGCCCAGGGGGCCCTTGGGGGTCACCGTGCCCCGGCTACCGTCTGTGGCGGTGAGGGTGAGGGGGTCGCCGTCCACGTCATAGGCCATCTGGGCGGTGACGGTGAGGGTGGCGCTGCCGTCCTCCGCCACGGAAAGGGTCATCCCGCCAGCCAGGGCCGGGGAATCGTCCACCGGATGCACCGTGATAGAGGCCCTGCCCGTGGAGCTGGCCCCGGAAGGATCGGTGAGGGAGATGACAAAGCTGTCCTCGCCGTTGAAATCCGCGCTGGGGGTATAGGTGAAGCTGCCGTCGGCATGCACCGTGGCGCTGCCATGGCCGGGCTGGGTGTGGAGGGCGTAGGTGATCCCGTCCCCATCGGGGTCGATGGCCTGGAACTGGCCGGACACCGAGCCGCCGTCCTCGTCCATGGTCAGGGTGGGTTCGTTCCCGCACACGGGCGGGTCGTTCACATTGTTTACGGTGACCGCCACAACGCTGCTGGCGCTGCCGCCAAAGCCGTCCTGGACGGTGAGGGTGAAAACATCCTGGCCGCTGAAATGCCGCTTGGGGGTGTAGGTGAAGGCGGCCAGCCCGGCGTCGGTGGCGGCCTGGGCCACGGTGCCCTCGGCCCCGTCGGTGGCGCTGAAGGTGAGCCGGTCTCCCTCCGGGTCGCTGGCCATGCCGTATTCCAGCAGCAGCTGGCTGCTGCTGTTCTCATCCACGGTGAGGGCGAGGCCCTGGGCGATGGCGGGGGCGCTGTTGGCCACGTAGCGGACGGTGACGGTGCAATGGCTGGGCGTATCCTCGTCATCGGGCAAAGTTCCGGTGAGGGTAAAGCTGTCGGTATCGCCAGCGGATGCGCCGTTGCCGCCCACATAGGTCAGCGTGGAGCCTGAAAGGCTGGCATGGCCCAGCAGCGCCCCGGCGGGCTGGGTGAGGGTGAAGCCGCTGGGAAGCTCCCAGGTGAGGGTGCCGCCCTCCCGCACGTCCCCGGAAAGGGATTCCGGCAGGCCCGGCAGGCCCATCAGGCTCACGCCGCCGCCAAAATCCATCAGCTGGGCCACGGGGGGCGGGTCCATCACGGTGACGGACACATCCAGCTGGGCGCTGGTGGCCGCGCTTTCATCGCCATAGCTGGCGGTCAGGTGCAGGGTGCCCCGGCCCGCCGCAAAGGGCCCTTCCAGGACGACCTGGCGGCCTTCCAGCTGGGCCTTAGGCAGGCCGGAGGTGGACTCGGCGGTAACGGTGGCGTGGGAAAAGGCTTGGCCGTTCAGCAGCACGGAATAGTCCAGCAAAAAGATGTCGTCATCGGTATAGATCACCGCGTCCCCTTCCGGGTAGGTGACGATGGACAGCACGCTGTCAAAGGGCACCGGGGCCGGAGTGGGGCTGGGGGTAGGCGTAGGGGTGGCGTCCGGGTCCGGGGTGGGCGTGGGGGTAGCGTCCGGGTCCGGGGTAGGCGTAGGGGTAGCGTCCGGGTCCGGGGTGGGCGTGGGGGTGGCATCTGGGTCCGGCGTGGGCGTAGGGGTAGCATCCGGGTCCGGCGTGGGCGTGGGGGTGGGCACAGCCGTAGCCGCCGGGTCCGGCGTGGGGGTAGGCTCCGGCGTAGGGGCTGGGGTCGGCGCAGGCGTGGGCGCAGAGGTTGGGCCCTGTTCCATGGCCGTGGCGCTGGGGGGAACTGCGGGCAGGTTGCTGCCCGCTTCCGCCAGCGCAAAGAAGGACGCAAAGGAGGTGTTGCACAGCAAAGCCATGCTGAGCAGCAGCGCGGCACCCTTTTTCATTTTTTCCTGGTAATGTTCCATCCCTTGTTTCATTCGAATCACACCTCGTTCGTGAAGTCCAGGCCCGGCGCCGCTTGGAAGGAATTCCCCGGTAGAAGCCCCGGCAAAAGGGGTTCCGCCGGGGAAGCGCGGCTCGGTCCTTAGCGCCCATTTGAGGATTGGGCTGTTATATGCAACGTGAACGGTTACATACCGCAGGAGATCATGGCAACATGTAACCTTTGGGACGTGCCAAGGGCAACGGCTCCCAAAAAATAGTATAATATTGAAAGCCCATATTTGCAACAGGTCCCGAGGTCCTGTGCCCTTTGATCTTCCTGGCGCGCCTAAAAACGTTTGGGGTTTTTTTCCAGCAAAATCCTTATTTTTGGCGGGTTACGTATTGGTTACATGCCATTTTTTCGTGAAATCTCTTTGATTCCACTGCCGTTCTGATTTTGAGAAAGCAAATGTAACCCTTTTGCCGTATAGGGCTGCGGCCTCACTTTTCTGCGATAGTGAAAATAAATTTGCCAACCAAATACAAAAAATAACAAGAATATACAACGTTTATTTTTTTGCTGCTCGTGTGTTTTGTTCGTGTTTTTGATTGTGGAGGGCGGAGTGACGATAAAAAAAGCGCCCATTGTAGCGCTGTTGCATCTTTTTATGGGACCTTTCTGTACGCTGTCATAAAAACGTCATTCGGGTTTTTGGGGGAAATGGTGCGAGAGGGGACTTTGTAGGGAAATGTTGATTTGCAAGGGTTTTTGGGGTGGTCACATGGGTGGTGGTGAGTGACTGGATTTTTGTATTTTAGGGTTTTGTGAAGAGCAGTGAGGGGGCCTGACGGTAGCCGATTAGCCGGCTACCGCCAGGTCCCCCAACCGCTTCACAAAAAAAGTGGGCCTCCACCCACTTTGTTAGGTTCCTTACCTTTTCAACGCCTTGCCCACCAGCGGCACCGCCAGCATGGCCAGCCCGCCGCCCACCAGGGCAGTCAGCAGCTGGGGAAAAGAAAACACACCGGATACAATGGCGGCTTGCTTTTCTGGCAGATGCAGCAGCAGCGGAATGGCGATGAGCACAATGCCCACATACAAGGTCAAAAACTTGGCCACGGCAGCCACCACCGCCGCCAAGCCGTACATCGGCAGCGGATTGTCCGCCTTCCGGCGGCCCAGCAGGTGCCACAGCACCACCAGCACCCCGTTGCCCAGGATGATGAAGGGGATCAGCTCCCACAGGGGCCCGATGCCAAACAGCTTGGCAAAGATGGGGGAGAGGACGGCCACCGTCAGCCCGGCGCTGAGGCCGCAAACCATGACGGTCACAATCAAAATCAGGTTCACGATGGAGCCGGTGACCAGGGTACTGCCCAGGGGGGCAGTCACCGCCTGCATCACCACCAGCAGGGCGGTGGCGGCGGCGGTTTGGGTGATCCAAAGGGCGTTTTTGTTCATGGGGGCCTGCCTTTCTATGCTCCAATAGGGTTCACGGTTTTCTTTTCTTCATGCAAAAGTATACAGCAAAATATGGAAATCTGAAACGGCTTCTTTGCGCCCCTCCCGCAGTAAGCCCCGTCCAATCCCTTCCGGCTCCGGCATTTCCGCCGCCTTGCGTGCGGCTTCATTTTTCGTTATAATGATTTTGTTTCTTTTTTATTTTTTTACCGCACTTATTGGGAGGTCCAAGTGAAGACGAAAGGAACCGTATGGCTCCTTGGCGCTTCCAGCGGACTGGGCCTGCAAACGGCGAAAGCCTTTGCCGGGGCCGGTTGGCTGGTGGTGGCCGGAGCACGGTCTTTTGCTGATCCGCAAAAGACCCTGGAAAGGCAGGAAACCGAAGGAACCCAGGAAACCGAAGAGACCCAGGACATCTACACCCTGCCCCTGGACGTGACAATGGAAGAGAGCTGCCAAGGCTTTGTGACAAAGGCCCTGGCCATCAGCCCCCGGGTGGACGTGCTGTGCTATGCCGCCGGGCTGCTGGTGCTGGGCGCTTGCGAGGAAACCTCGGCGGCGGAGTACCAGCGGGTGATGGACGCCAACTTTCTGGGCATGACGCGGATGGTGGGGAAGGCGCTTCCCCTGATGCGGCGGCAGGGCCACGGGAAGTTGATTTTGTTTTCCTCGTTAAACGGCGTGGTGGGCGTGCCCTTTCAAAGCGCGTACACCGCCAGCAAGCACGCCATCGAGGGCTACGCCCAGTGCCTGGCCATGGAGGTGAGGCCCTTCGGCGTCCAGGTCTGCCTGGTGCAGCCGGGGGACCACCAAAGCGGCAGCCAGGCCTACCGGCTGCAAGCAAACCAAACAACGGAAAACTCCCCCTATGCCCAGGAATACGCCAGCGCCTGCCACACCATCCACCGGGACGAAAGCGGGGGCCTTCCGGCGGAAGCCCTGGGCCGCAGGGTGGAGCGGGAGGCCGGTAAAAAGCGCATGCGCCCCCGCCTGCGGGTGGCCCGGCTGGACCAGCGGGCCGCCTGTTGGCTGCATACCCTTTTGCCCGCCCGGCTGTTTTTTGCCGCCATGCGGGCCTATTACGTGCGCCGCAAGGGACACAATCACACACAGAACCACCCACACAATCACATACACCAGAACGGACAGAAAGGGTGAGCCGGAATGCATGACGTACTGGAAAAAGCCCGGGTCCTGCGCCAGGACATGAGCCTGCGGAACCTGTTTGCGCTGACCTGCGCCTATGGGGACGCGCCCGCCGCCGTGGAAATGGTGGACGAGCAGGAGCAAATCATCACATTCCGCCAGCTGGAAGCCATGAGCTGGGCCTACGCGGCTTTTTTGCGCAAGGCCATCGGGGCCAGGGAGCCAGGCAGCTTCGTGGCCATTTCCCTGGACACCTGCAAGGAATGGTTCCCCACCTTCTGGGGCGTCATTTTGGCGGGGTATAACGCCCTGCTGCTGGACACCGCCCATTCGGACGAGATGATGGCCTATTTGCTGGGCCAGGCGGGCAGCCGGGTGCTGATCACCGCCAAGGAGCGGGTGCTGCCGGGGGTGCAGATGATCAAGGCCCAGGACCTGCAAGCGGCCCCCCAGCCCCCCGAAACCGCCCCTTACTCCCCCGAAGCCGCCTTGTCCGCCATCCCCCCCGGGGACCAAGTAGCCCTGTGCACCAGCGGCACCACCAGCACCAGCCGCATCTTCGTGTACAATGGCCAGGCCATTGGGGAGCAGGTGCTCAGCTCCCAGCTCATTTACCAGCAAAACCGCCGCATGATTGACAACCGGGGCATGCGGGTGCTGGCCTTTTTGCCCTTTCACCATGTGCTGGGGTTCATCGCCAATTTGCTGTGGGTGGGCTTTTTGGGGTACTGCAACGTGTACTTGAAGGACCGGGCCCCCGCCACCATTGTGGGCACCGCCCGCCGTTGTCGGGTGGAAATGCTCATCACCGTGCCGCTGCTGGCCAACAACCTGTGCAGCACCATCCAAAAGAAGGTGGCCAAGGAGACCCCGGTAAAGCGCAGCCTGTTTTACGCCATGAAGGGCCTGTCCCTGGGCCTGCAACGGGTGGCCCCCACCGCGGGGCTGTGGCTGGCGGGCCACGTGCTCTTCAAAAGCGTGCTGGAAAACGCCCTGGGCAGCCAGCTGAAAGTGGTGATCCTGGGCGGCAGCCACACCCCCAGCGAGCATTTGAAGCTATTAAGCGCCCTGGGCTACTACACGGTGTGCGGCTTTGGCATGACGGAAACCGCCCTCACCAGCGTGGAAACCACCATGAACCTGAAAAAGCGGACCTCCGGCTCCGTGGGCAAGCCCCTTTCCAACGTGCAGTACCGCCTGCGCCAAAGCGGCAAAACCGGCAAGCGGGGGGAGATGCTCATTCGCGGGGCCTCCCTCCACACCGGGCGGCTGGTGGAGGGGCAGCTGCTGCCCCCGGACGTGCTGGAGGGCGGCTGGTACCCCACCGGGGACATCGTGCGCTTGGAAAAGGATGGCCGGGTGTTCATCGAGGGCCGCTGCAAGGACGTGATCATCAACGAATCCGGCGAGAACGTGTACCCGGACGAGCTGGAGGATGTGTTCTCCGCCCTGGAAGGCCTGGACCAGTTCACGGTGCTGGGTGTGAAAAAGCCCGGCAAGAACCAGACCTATGAGGACATCACTTTGGTGCTGAATGTGGGCGAACACTACAAGGACGATGCCTTCCTGGAAGCGCTGATGCGCAAGCTGAACCAGCTGAACAGCAAGCAGCCCACAATGAAGCGGGTGTCCCGGGTGCTGGTGACGCCGGAGCGCTTGCCCTTGGTCAACGGCATCAAGGTGAAACGGGGGGAGCTAAAGGAGCGCATTGAGGGCAAGAAGCTGG
This sequence comes from Eubacteriales bacterium, assembly GCA_031549415.1. Lineage (GTDB taxonomy): Bacteria > Bacillota > Clostridia > Christensenellales > Aristaeellaceae > Limiplasma. Next base: position 17,319 of record JAVBPU010000003.1, read on the forward strand.
CCTACCGGGACCTGAGCCTGCAAAGCCGCAAGGAAGCCGAAGCGCCCAGGCCCGCGCCGGAGATCCAGGTGAAGGAGGTCCGGCCCACGGATTTGCAGATGGAGGAGATCCGGCAAAAGGTGCGGGCCCTGTACGCGGAAGCCCTTGAAATGCCCGAAAAGGACCTGGGGGACGATCAGCATTTTGTGGACGACCTGGGGGGCGACAGCCTGCAGGTGCTTTCCATCGCCCTAAAGGTGGAAGAGCTGTTTTCCGTGCTGATCCCCGTGGAGGAATATGGCCGCTGCACTACCGTGGCGGACCTCAGCGCCCTTTTGTATGACAAGATCACCGGCAACGTGGCCTACGAAAACGTGGCCAGCCGCGCCCCGGACGAAGAGGTGACCCCCATCGCCCGCTTTGAGGACGCGCCGGAATTTTTGGCCTTTTCCCAGCGCATGCGGGCTCTGATGGAAAGCGGCGGCCAGAACCCGTACTTTGTCTGCCATGACTCCGCCTTAAAGGACAAGAGCCTGATGGACGGCCAGGAAGTGCTGAACTTTGGCAGCTACAACTACGTGGGCATGAGCGGTCGGCCGGAGGTGCAGGAGGCCGCCAAGCGGGCCGTGGACCAGTATGGCACCAGCGCCAGCGGCAGCCGCCTGCTGGCGGGGGAAAAGCGCCTCTACCAGGAGCTGGAACGGGAGCTGGCGGAATGGAAGCATGCGGAAAGCGCCCTGGTGCTGGTGGGCGGCCATTCCACCAATGTGACCATCGTGGGCAATTTCTGCGGCAAGAACGATTTGATCGTCTACGACGCCCTGGCCCACAACTCCATCGACCAGGGCTGCCGGTTGAGCCTGGCCACGGCCAAGCCCTTCCCTCACAACGATTTCGCCGCACTGGAGGGCATCCTGCGCACCCAGCGGGACCGGTTTGGCAAGGTGCTGATCATCATTGAAGGGGCCTACAGCATGGACGGGGACATCGCCCCGGTGCCGGAGTTTGTGCGGCTGAAAAAGCAGTACGGCTGCTTTTTGATGGTGGACGAGGCACACAGCGCCTGCGTCATCGGCGAAACCGGCGGCGGCGTGGACGAGTACTTCCATTTGCAGCCCGGAGACGTGGACATCAAGATGGGCACCCTCTCCAAGGGGCTGGGGGCCTGCGGCGGCTACCTGGCCGGGCCCAGCGTTATCATCGACTATCTGCGCTACAACCTGCCGGGCTTCGTGTTCAGCGTGGGCATTTCCCCGCCCCTGGCGGCGGCCACCCTGTGCGCCATCCGGCTGCTGCGGGGGAACCCCGCCATCATGGCAAGCCTGCGCCGCAACATCGAAACCTTTGTGGCGGAGGCGGAGAAGCGCAACCTGGACATCTGCCTGGCCCGGCACACGGCCATCGTGCCCGTGCTGGTGGGCCGGGACGAGGACGCCTTCCTGCTTAGCAACGAGCTGCGCAAGCGGGGGGTGTTCGTGCCCCCGGCGGTGTATCCCGCCGTGCCCAAAAACAAGGCCCGCCTCCGCTTTTGCGTCATCAGCGAGCACCGGCCGGAGCAGATCGTGAACGCCCTGGACACCCTGGTGGACCTGGCCCGGGAGCTGGGCATCGCGCTGCCGGGCAAAGCCTCCTGACCGGCGCGGCAGCCCTGCCTAAGCCCATGCAGCCCTGTGGTTCCCGTCACATTTTCTTGTGACTTCCTGCCAAAAACCTACACAAATTCTGTAAGTCGTTGAAATTTTCACCCTTTGCGAGTATAATGATCTACGTATCAATATCGTAGGCATGGAGGGTTGCGCGTGTACAGACTGCTGGTCGTTACCAAAGACCCACGGACCGAGGCCATGTTCACCGCCATGGAAGGCTGGGAAGCCATAGGGTACAAGCCTCCCCGGTTGCGAAAAACTGTGGATGAAGCGAAGGAGTGCATCGGGAAGCATCCCATCGACGCCATCGCCATTGAGGACGACAAAGACTTTTCCCCGCTGCTGGCTTTTTTGGACCAGGAATATCCCCAGATGCCCATTTTCCCCCTCATGGACTCCCCCCAGGCCCAGTGGGCCGTGATGAAGGAAGTCTCCCAGCTGCTGTCCCAGCTGTACGCGGATTTTTCCAACGACCAGCAGGACAGCGCCCACCGCCTGCAACAGGCCCAGGAGCGCTGGATCAAGAAATTGGTCAGCGGCATGGCGCCCAGCCGGGAATACATCCTGGCCCATCACCGTATGCTTCGTTGCCCGGAGATCATTGAAAGGCCCTGCCTGTTCGCGCGGCTGTCCCTTCCCACTGGGGACGGCTTCCTTTCCGAGCGCTGGCATTACGGCAGCGACAGGCTGGAAGTGGCCCTGCGTAACTTTTTTGGCGGGGAGCATGGCCGTATGCGCCTGCATGTGGCCGTGGTATCGCCCCAGGAGGTGCGCATGCTGGTCTCCCCCAAGCCGGAGCTTCCGGACGCGGAGCTGACCCCCGCCGGGGCCCTGGGCTACATCGAGGAAACCATTGAGCAGATTGAGCATTATTTGGGCTTATCCATGAGCTTGATTGACATCCGCGCCCTGCAAAGCCTGGTAGCCTTTGCGGCGGAAGAGCATCAAATCTAACTACCGCAACGTCTCAAAAGCGAAAGGGGAAAAGAAACCATGGGTTTATTCAAAAACATAGTGACCAGCCAGCTGATCGACGTCATCGAGTGGAAGGACGATACCCAGGACACCATGGTGCACCGGTATGACATGAACGGCAAGGAAATCATGATGGGCGCGCAGCTCACCGTGCGGGAGAGCCAGGTGGCGGTGTTTGTGAACGAGGGCCAGCTGGCGGACGTGTTCCAGCCGGGCCGCCACGAGCTGACCACCCAGAACATGCCCATTCTGACCGCCCTGAAAAGCTGGAAGTTCGGCTTCAATTCCCCCTTTAAAAGCGACGTGTACTTCGTCAACACCAAGCAATTTCTGGACATCAAATGGGGCACCAGCAACCCGGTGATGATGCGGGACGCCGAGTTTGGCATGATCCGCATCCGCGCCTTTGGCATCTATTCCTTCAAGGTGAAGGACCCGGTGGTGTTTTTGAAGGAAGTGTTCGGCACCAGCGCCCTGTTCACCGTAGACGGCGTGGAGGGCCAGGTGTCCCGCACGCTGGTCTCCGGCCTGTCGGACGCCATTGCCCAAAGCAAGATTCCCGCCCTGGACATGGCCGCCAACTATGACGAGCTGAGCCAGTACGCCCTCACGGCCCTAAACCCCAAGGTGGAAGCCCTGGGCCTGACCCTGTGCACCTTTGTGATTGAAAACATCAGCCTGCCCGAAGAGGTGGAAGCCTCCATCGACAAGCGCACTTCCATGGGCGTGGTGGGGGATTTGAACAAGTACACCCAGTACCAGGCGGCGGAGGCCCTGCGGGAAGCCGCCAACAACCCGGGCGGCGGCGGCATCGCCGGCATGGGCGTGGGCATGGGCGCGGGGGCGGCCATGGGCCAGCTTTTTACCCAAAGCATGGGCGGCGGCGCGGCGGCCCCGGCGCAGCCCACCGTGGCTTGCGTTTCCTGTGGCAAGGCCATCGCCCAGGGCAGCAAGTTCTGCCCGGACTGCGGCGCGTCCCAGGTGGCGCCTGTAGCGGCTACCTGCGGGGCCTGCGGCGCGGCGCTGGAGCCGGGGGCCAAGTTCTGCAATGCGTGCGGGAAGGCCGTAAACTAGAGCCATTTTTGAAAATAGGGGGAACGTTGGGCGCTGCCCAAACCCGCTTAAGGGCTATGCCCTTAAGAAACCCTTCATTGAAATGCCCAGTTCATGGGCATTTCAAAAGGGGTCCAGGGCGAAGCCCTGGCGGGGATGCAAGGCGGAGCCCTTGCACTCTGTGCTATAAAAAATTAATTTGCCCTAAAACCCCACCAGCGCCCTCCACCGCTGGTTCTCTTTCAAAAACCCATAAACGTCCTCGTCCCGGAACCCTTCTATCAAATCCTCTCGGACCTCGGCCAGAAAGGCCCCGCTGGGCGTCTTGAACTCCATGTGCGAAAACAGGGGCGACTTCGTAAAGCCGTACAAGCTTTCCAGATTGGCCAGCATTCGCTCCATGATGCGCAGGGTTTCCGCTTCATTCTTTTCCAACGTGGCCAGCTCCAGCCCCGGGGAAACCTCATGGTACTCCCCAAATTCAAACAGCCGTGCCAAATCCCGTATCTTTTCCACCCACAAACGCGCCCGGTCCCAATGGCTTTCATGGAGCGCCAGCATGTACAGCTCCTGAAAGGCCGCGCTCAGGCTCTGGTACCCGGCATAGAGCAGCTCTTCGTACATTTTGCAAGCTTCCTCCTGCCGCCCGGTTTTGCTAAAAATCAGGGCCTGCTTGCGCTTGCGCTCCGGGCTTTCCGCTGAGAAATAGGGGAGGTAGGCTTCCGCCTGCTGGTATTGATCCTTACCGATGTAGAAATAAAACAGGGCTTCGGCGGCGGCTCGCCTGGTGGCTTCCTCCCCGCTTTGCAGGACCCGCTCATAGCCATCCAGCAAAAACCCGTCATAGCGCTCCCTGTGGGGTGTTTCATGCATCGTCAGGTGGCTGTCCAGGGTCTGCGCCATCCACAAAGTGAGGGGATGGCAGTTGGGGTACTCCGCCAGGCATTGCTTCGCCCACTCAAACACAGCATCAAACTCTTCTGCTTTCAGCTTTTCATGGGCTTCCTCCACCAAACGGTTGGTTTCCTTAGGCGAAAGCTCCTTTTCGTGACACAACAAAGTATCCGTGGAAATCCCCAGCAGCCGGGCAATGGGGGAGAGCAGGGCCACATCCGGGAGGCAATGGCCGTTTTCCCATTTGTTCACCGCCGGAGCGGACACGCCCAGCCGCCGGGCCATCTCGTCCTGGGTGATGTTTTTGTCCTTGCGGTATTTTCGGATGACGTCGCTCACAGACATCCTGATCTCCTCCTTCATGCTTTCTGTGTTTTACTATAGCATGAGGGGGTCGGCTGCACAATGGAGCGTTTGTTAACTCAAAAGGAGAGAAAGTAACCAGGGCTCATATTTTGATTCGCATAGGCGCAACCCTACCCAAAGTACGCCAGCGTATGCCAAAGCTGCTTGAAGGATTGAAACAGCGCCGCTTCATCCCCCAAATCCTGCCATTCCGAGGGGCTTTGCAGGCTGTTTCGGGAGGCGTCTCCCACCAGCGCGGCGTTGATTATGCCTTGCCCGCCGCCCAAAAGCCGATCCACCCTCTGCGCCAGGAGCGGAATCTTGGGGCCCCTGAAAAGAGGCCCGATGTGGCGCACCTCCATCTGCCTTTTCGGGACCCAGTGAAGCGCTATCTCATAGCGCTGGCAAAGCTGTTCCGCTTGCTTGGCCACAGCCGTCTCCCCAAAGGATTCATCCACATAGAAACCGTCCACATCCCGAAGAAGCGAAACTTCCCCATGAATGTGCGCCTCAATGCAATCCTCCAGGTTCCGGCCCATGTTTTTCAGGGCGAAATTGGGGTTCAGCAAGATGGCCAGGGCCTCCTGAGCGGAACAGAGCCGCTGGGTCAGCAGTTTTCCGTTTTGCCGCACATCCCGGAGCATTGCCGCCAAAATGCCGATAAAGGTATCGTCGGTACAGAGGGTGGTGGGATGGGTGGAGCTGTCTCCATAGGCAAAGGTACACCGGCGGACCGCTTCCTGCTTCAGCGTAAAAAAGCAGGAGCCAAAGCGGGCGCAAGCCCCGTCCGCGTACCGAAAAACGTTCAGCGCGCCGTACTTGGGCCTCTCCAGCGCCTCCTGGGGATAGGCGCCGGAAAACAGGCGCTGCTCCCAGCGAAACCGGTCCCCGCCTAGGAAGGCGGTTTTTCCGCCGTTGGTGGTGCCTGTGCGGAACTGCCCTTGGTATTGCCCCTGCTCCAACAGGTTTTCCAGCACCGTTTTTCCGTTGCCGGACAGCCTGTCCGGATGAAAATTGAGGGTGATGGGGCTGCGAAGGACGTGTTCGCACAAGGCGCGTCCATCCACAGAAAAAGCGGCGCAGGCCTGCTCCACAAAATCGAAACAGGCAACGCTGTTGGCCTTCGCGGATTCCCGCACCGCGTTGATGGCGGCTTTTTGATAAGCGAGCAATGCAACCCCCACATCCTTCGTAGCTTGCCAAGAAGCTGATGACAGCAGTATAGCACAAGCCATCTAGCGAAACAAGAAAGGGCCGTCCCCGGCATTCCTTCCGGCAAGGTGGCTTTTCACCCTACGCCCCAGGCAGGGTTTCCCCTATGGGCCTGTCGAAAATAGAGAGGCATTCGCCTTCTCTTTCCCGGAAACAATTCCAACGACGGGTACGTTGTATGGAAAAAGCTCTCTGAAAGGAAGCCTTTCATATGAAAAAACGATGGGTTTCATGGCTTCTGGTTCTTACCCTGCTCCTTGGTTTTCTTCTATGCACAGCCACCGCCCTGGCGCAGGGCGCAAATCCCGCCAGTACGGTGATTGACGGCAAGACCTCGGACCGGGTGCATCTGCGGGCGGAACCCTCCAAGGACGCGAAATCGCTGGGGATCTACTTCACGGGCACGCAGGTGCTGTATGACGCAAGCGCGGGCGGGGCCTGGACCTGGGTGACCATCGGGGCCCAGAGCGGATATATCGCCTCGCAATACCTGTACCGGGGGAAGAATCCGGGCAGCGTAGCCTCCCGGCAGCCCCCCGGGGTGGTGACGAACGTGAAGGCGGGCAGTTGGGTGAACCTGCGCTCCGCGCCCTCTCAGCAGGCGCGAGTGGCCGGAACCCTGTACAAGGACGATTGGGTAACGGTGCTGGGGGAGACCGTCACAAAATGGTATTACGTCCAGGCGGGGGGCGCGTATGGCTACGTCATGGCGGACTTTTTGCAGGTGGGCCAGGGGCCCGCGCCCAGCCAACCGCCCCCCGGCCCAGTTCCGCCCCCCCGGCCCACAGGAACCACCCCTGGCAACCAGGCCGCCCTGGGGGCCTTTTGGACGGTGCTCCTCGGCAACGCTTCCCTTTTTAGCCCCGATCATAACCAGCCCATGGATATCTTCCAGCTGGCCGATACCATCCCCGGCCCTCCCGGGATCATTACACAGTTCACGGTGATCGACCTGGACCGGGACGGGGTCGTGGAGATTGTGCTTCGGCTGATGGCCGATGGGTATGACAGCGGCGTGGAGATTTTGCGCTACCAGGACGGAAGCGTTTATGGGTATGGCATCAGCCTGCGGGCCTTTATGGACCTGAAAGCGGACGGGACCTTCTGGTTTTCCAGCGGCGCGGCGGACAATGGCTTTGGGGCGCTGCAATTCGCGCCGGACGCACTATTCCATTATGACAACATCACCTATAGCGAGTCTCACAACGAGGACGAAAACCAAGTTTCCTATTACGTGAACCGCAGGCCCGCCTCCCAGGCCGCCTACCGCCGGGCGGTGGAGCAGTGGGATAAAAGGCCCGCCGCCACCTGGCAGGATTTTGCGCAGGAAAATATGGAGGCCTTGCTGAGGGTTTACAAATGAAGTTGCGGAGGCAGAGCAGGGAATCCTACGATCCTTTTTTTTGTTTCAAGAAAGGCCGATTCCCCTTTGTATGCAAGCAACGGCTCCCAGCGCCGGGCTCCGCTCCGCAGAGGCGAAGCCTCTGCATCCCCCGTGCAATGACGCCGCCCTGACATTTCCGCCAGGATGCCTTGACGGGCCTTATGAATTGCCCTAAAATAAGGATTATAGATGATAAGGATATAGGCCATGCATACCAGGGAAAGGGGGACTCCATCATGTCCAAAGCGTTTTTTGCCGCTCTGAAAGAAAGACGCACCTATTACGCCATCAGCAAAAAGTCAAACCTCCCGGACGAGGAGATTCAAAAAATCCTAGAAGAGGCCGTGCAATATACGCCGTCGGCGTACAATTCCCAAAGCGCCCGCACGGTGCTGCTGCTGGGCGGGCATCATGACAAGCTGTGGAGCATCGTCAAAGAAGCCTTGCGAAGCATCGTGCCTGCGGGGCGGTTTGCCTCCACGGAAGCGAAAATCGACGCCTTTGCCGCCGGGTACGGCACCGTGCTGTTTTTGGACGATGCCGGCATTGTGAAAGACCTGCAAGGGCAGTTTCCCACATACAAAGACAATTTTCCTGTGTGGGCCCAGCAGGCCAACGGAATGCTGCAGCTGGTGGTGTGGACGGCCTTGGAGGCCGAAGGCTTCGGCGCTTCGTTGCAACACTACAATCCGCTGATTGACGAGGAAGTCAAGCGGCAATGGGGCCTCCCCGAGGGCTGGCAGCTCATCGCCCAGATGCCCTTCGGCCTGCCCGCCGAGGGCCCGGGGGAGAAGGACTTTGTTCCCGTAAGCGAAAGGACGAGGGTGTTTCGGTAAGGAGGTGGAATCGCCAGAAGCGCTTCCAGAAATGGTTCCCACATCTGGCGCTTAGGGCTCAACAGGCTGGGGGAGGCGCACCAGGGTTTCTCCGGCGTAGGGAATGACCCCCACGGAGGCCTCCCGGCCTAGCGCCGCAAAGGCCCGGTCCAGAGCGCTTTGCAGGTTCGGCGCGGATTCAAACCCCAACTGCTCCGCTTGCCGGGGGCTGATGCCGTTGGATACCAGAATCGTCCGCACCCGACCCCGTAGCCGGGCCAAAAAGAGGGGCACATTGATGCCCACCACATCCGTTACCTCCCCCCGGTGGACGGCGGCGCGGATGTCCTCAAAGGACATCGCGCCGTAGCGGGCCAGGGTTTCTTCGTGGTGGAAGGCGTTGCCGCACAGCCCTTCCTCCGCGTGGAGGGCAAAGAGTAACACCCCTCCTCTACGCACGCCATACTGGGCGAAGATGTACGGCTTGCAGCCCTGCCAGAAGTCCACGCAGGCCGGGTTGGCGGAGGCGATGACGATGTCCGCGGGCTGGGGGATGGGTGGGCACAGGACCTGCTCCGCCAGCGCCACGCCCGCCCGGTGGGCTTTCACAAAGTGTCCGCAAAAGACGCCGCGTAGGCGTTCCTGTTCGTCCATCACGGTATTGATGATAAAATCCAGCCCCACGCGGCCTGCAATGGCCTCGATCTCCCGGCGGCACAGATTATCCGCGTTGCCGCAGACCCGCAGCACATCCTGCTCGGTGCAGGCAATCAGGTGGGTGGCTTCGGTGGTCCGCTCGCTGCACATGCCGGGCTGGATGGCTTTCGCGCCACCGCCCCAGCCCGCGGCGATATGGGGTACGATATTGCCCAGCGCCACGCGAAAATCGGTCTCCATCAGCACCCGGTACACTTCCACGGGGATGCCGCTCTCCGTATCCCCTAGGGAGACAAACTGGGAAGCATCCTGGTAATCGAAGTTGATCAGCCGATAGCGCCTGGCGGTTTCCAGCCCAATGTGCCGGTCAATCTCCGCCTCGGTCATCTGCCGGTGGGTGCCCAGGGCCAGCATTAGGCGGATGTCCCCGTCCGCCACCCCCGCCTGGTGCAGCCTGCCCAGCACGTGGGGCAGCAGCAGCTTTTTGGGCGTGGGCCGGGTCAAATCGTCCACCAAAAGCGCCACCCGCATCCCGGGTCTCGCCAGCTTTTCCAGCGGCAAACTGCCCACCGGATGGTCCAGCGCCGCGGCGATCAGCCCATCGGGCGGCTCGATGGTTTCGGGGGAATGGGGCAGCGCCTGGTAGAGCAGGTTGGCCTCGGGGATGTCCACTTCGATGGAACCTGGGCCGTAGGGGAGCGTGCACACCATAACGGCTCCCTCCTTATCGTTTTGCGTAGAAGGCTTGCAGCACATAAAACGCCAGCTTGCGGTGGCGCTTATCTGCGGAGAGCACGCCCTTCACATTGTACCGGCGCAAGGTAAGGCTCTGCCGCTGGGATAGATGCAGCCGCCGGGGCGTGCGGAAATCGAACATCAGCCAGGAGATGGTGCCGCTAAGGAAGTCCGCCTTCCCCAGCTCCGCTACCTGGCGGCGGTAAATGGCGCATTGGCAGTCCTCGGTGCCCTTTTCCTCAGCAAAGCCCCGGTGATGGGGCCCGCCGTCCGCGCCGAATTCCGAGATGATGGCGGGGCGGTCCATCATGCCCCGCAGGTTTTCCAGCATGACGGGGAGCTTATCCATATCGTTTTGGTACCAGCCATAGTATTCATTGACGCAGATCAGGTCCACGTGCTGGGAGATCCGGTCGCAGACCTGGTGGCGGTCGCTGTCAAACATGCAGGCAGCGGTGACCAGGCGGGTGGGGTCCAAGGCCCGGGCGGTGTCAATCAGCCCGCTGGCAAAGGTCAGGCGTTCGTTGGTGTCCTCGTTTTCATTGCACACGCACCAGATGATGACGCTGGCCCGGTTCCAGTCCCGCAGAATCAGCTCGCTCAGCTGGTTCTGCGCGTCGCGCCGGGTCCGCTCATCCGAAAAGGCCAGGGTCCAGAACGCCGGGATCTCCTCCCAAAGCAGGATGCCCAGCTCATCGGCCACCACCGCTGCCAGCGGGCTATGGGGATAGTGGTTCAGCCGCACAAAATTGCAGTTCAGCTCCTGGGCCAGGGCGAAATTCTCGCGGATCTCGGCCTCGGTGAGGGCGCGGCCATGGAGCACGCTGTCCTCGTGAAAGGTGGTGCCCTTCAGCAGCAGCTTGCGCCCGTTGAGCAGCAGGTCCGTGCCCTGGGTCCGGATCTCGCGGAACCCCACCCGGTCCTCCAACCGGTCCTCGCCAAAGGCGCAGGACACCTCGTAGAGCTTCGGCGCGCCCACCTCCCAAAGCTGGGGCTGGGCGTCCACCAGCGCTGTGCCCTTCCCGTCCTGGATGCGGACCGGCTGCGCCAGGCCCAGCTCGGGGATGGCAACCACCGCTTCCCCCTCCTGGACGCCACCCTCCACCTCTACGGATACCTGGATTTTGCCAAACCCGCTGCCCGGCGCCAGCGCCACCTGAAAGCGCTTGATGAAGCTGGGGGGCAGCCGGAGGATTTCCACACTGCGGAAGAGGCCGCCGTAGTTGTACCACTCGTAGGATTCTGCGGGCACCCGCTCCGCCCGCCGGTTGTTGTTCACCACCACGATGATCCGGTTCTCCTCGGCCAGCGCCTGGGTTACCTCCACGCAAAAGGGCGTGGACCCGCCCTGATGGACGCCCAGGTACTGCCCGTTCAGGAAAAGGAAGGCCGCATAGCTGGCCGCGCCAAATTGCAGAAAGACGCGCTCCTCCCCATGGCGGCGGTAGACAAATTCCCGCGTATACACAGCGCTGCCCTCATAAAAAAGGTAGCGGTCCTCCTCCGTATTCCAGCAGGCGGGGACGGTCATATGGTCCCACTCTTCAAAGGAATGGTTCAGGGTGTTAAAGAAGCCCGCCCCGTCCTTGGTTTGGCTGCAAAACCACTTTTCCCGCAGGCACATGTCAAAGGGGTCCACCTCAAAGCGCCATTTTCCGTCCAGGGACTGTTTGTCCCGCAGGCGATTGTCAATGAGTCCGGTATGATCCAAGGTTTTTTGCAGGTACTCCCGCAAATACTCCGTGTCGTGCGAGACGGCCTTATAGTTCGCCGCATGCGCAGAACTTACCATGCCCCGCCACCTCCTTGCCGCATTGTAGGATGGTCCGGGCCGGGAAAGCCCCGGCTCCGGACGATGCTGTTTGTTACTTCACGTACCCGTCGCCGCTCAACAGCGCAAGCCATTGCTCTTCGATGGCCGCCGCCGCCTCGGCGCTGCTCTTCATGTTGGTGACCGCCGCATGGACCTCAGTGCGCATGATTTGCTGGTAGGCATCCCATCCAGTCACGCGGGGGGTGGGCACAGCGATGGCAAAGTTCGCCGCCAGCGCATCATAGAAGGGGTCCTTTTCCGCAAAGATCGCGGAGGAGGACTGCCGCGCGGAGTCGCAGCCTTCGGGCTGCTTTAGCAGGTCGCCATCCTTGCTAACGGTGAACTCGATGAACTTATACGCTTCCAGCTTCTTCTGGGAGAAGGCCGAAACCCACACATTCCAGCCACCCATCACCGAGGCCGGGGCACCGTCTTCAAACCCGGGCATGGTGGCATAGCCCACCTTGCCCACGATTTGCGAGTTGCCGGTGGCCCCGTTGGCCTGTTCCGAAATTTTCGCCACGCCGGGCCAGCTGCAATGCTGGGCGGCCCGTCCGGCCAGCCATTCCGTGTTGGCGTCGGCATAGGCCCAGTTGGTGCAGGCCGGGTTGGCGGTGTTGTTTACCTCATACACCAGCTCATCCAGCGCCTTGAGGAAGCCCGGCGTGTTCACCTGGGGCATGTAGTTCTCATCCAGCAGACGGCCGCCGGTGCCCAGGAAGCGGGCGTTGGCCGCGTTAAACAGCTGGTTTTCCGCGGCAGCCATCACGATGGAGCCGTACAGGCCCTGGTCCGGCCGGGTGAAGAAATTGGCGATGTCGGTATACTGCTCCCAGGTTTTGGCCGGGGCCAGGTCGTAGCCATATTTCTCTTTGAACGCCGCCTGCTCCTTGGGGTCGTTCAACAGGTCGGTGCGGTAGTAATAGACCATCGCGTCCGGCTTGAAGGGGAAGGCGTACAGCTTGCCGTCGTCGCCGGTGCAGGGCTGCAGCAGCGCGGGGATGAAATCCGCCATGTCCAGGCCCGCGTCCGCCACATCCGGGTCGTTGATCCACTGGTCCAGCGGTTCCACCCACGCATTTTCAATGTAAGAGGCGTCAAAGGTCAGCATCAGCACATCGTATTCGCTGGAACCGGAGGCCAGCGCCGTCATGATTTTGGTGATCAGGATATCGTTGGGAAACAGGGCCAGCTCCACCTTCGCGTTGTAGCGGCGTTCAAACTCCGGAATTTGCGCCTTCAGCGCGTTGCTTTGCTCTCCCTCGCGGCTGTACACCACGATGGTTTCCCCGCCGAAATCGAAGGTTTTCCCGGATTGGGACGGGTAGCTTTCTTGCGTTGAGGCTACCGCGCCCAAGGGACACGTGAAGAACAGCAAGCCCACCAGTGCCAGGCAAAGGACATGTTTCCAGCTAGTTTTCATAGTAACCCTCCTTATGTTCTGTGGTTCCTTGGTTGCGCGTGCCATGGGTCCGCCCGAGGCGTGCAGGTCGGGAGAGTAAACGTTTTCCTTTTTGAAAAAAATCTTCCTCCGGCAGGATCACCCCTTTACGGCGCCGCCAACGATGCCGCTGACCAGCTGCTTCTGCGCAAAAATGGAGAACAGAAAGGCAGGGATCAGCGCAACGGACATGACGGCAAACATTTCTCCCCAGTACACATCCAGACCGGTATTGAAGGACACCACCACGACGGGGATCGTGCGTTTGGCCTGGTTGGACATGAAAATGACGGCGTAGAGAAACTCGTTCCAGGATTGCAGGAAGATGAAGATGGAGGTGGCCCCCAACCCGGTGGTGATCAGCGGCAGCACCAGCCGGAACAGGTTTTGCAGCGTGGTGCAGCCGTCGATGGAGCCGGATTCCTCAATCTCATAGGGAATCTGCGAGATGAACCCGCTCATCATGTAGATGGTGAAGGGCAGGTTGAAAGAGATGTAGGCCAGAATCAACGAGAAACGGGTGTTGAGCAGCCCGGCGTGCCGCATCAGGGTATACAGCGGAATGCACAGCGCGATGCCGGGCAGCATCCGGCCGGCCAGGATCAGCGTCATCAGCCGCTGGGCCCAGGGCCTGCGGGAGCGGGCAAAGGAATAGGCCGCGGTGGTGCCGATGATCAGGCAAACACAGACCGTGGAGAGCGCGATGACCAGGCTGTTGACGAAGGCTCCGCCCGCTTGGCGGGTGACAAACGCGTCGAAGTAATGCCGCAGTGTGTATTGCTGCGCGAAGAACCTGGGCGGAATGGCCAGGATATCTCCGCTGGACTTGAAGGAGGACAGCGCCACCCAAAAGACCGGCACCAGCGCAACGGTCATCACCACCGCCAGCACGCCATAGGGCCAGGCATTGTGGAGCAAGTCCCGCATATTTCGTTTGGCGGCCCGCATTTCCATCGCCACAACCTCCTTCCGCTGTTGCCCCTGGGCAACCTCAATCCCGGTTGGCCAGGCCTTTGATGACCACCAGGCTCATCAGCAGGATCAGCACCGTCACCACCAGGGCGGCGGCGGCGGCCCGGCTGGTTTCGTACTGCAAGAACGCCTTGTTGTATACGTAGATGCTCAGCACCGTGGTTTCATCGCCGGGCCCGCCCTTGGTGGAGGCAAAGATGGTGTCATAAATCCGCAGCACGTCCATCAGCCGTACGGAAAGCGCCACCTTCAGCGAAGGCCGGATGCTGGGAAGCGTGATCCGCCAGAAGTTCTGCCACCGGTTGGCCCCATCCACATGGGCCGCCTCGTAGAGGGTTTCGTCGATGGTTTTCAGCCCCGCGCTGAGGATCAGCATGACCATGGGCGTGCACTGCCAGGTGTCGATCAGGATGATCATCCAAAAGCTCCACGCCGGATCGGAAAAATAGGTGACCCGGGGCAGGCCCAGCTGGGTAACAAACCGGTACAGAAAGCCGAAGGAGGGGTCCATGATCAGCTTCCACATGGTGCCGATCATCACCGGCATCATCAAATAGGGGAGCATCATGACGCCCCGCAGGGTCTGCAGGCCGGGCAAGGCGCGGCCAAAGCGGCGCTTGCGCTCAAACAGAAGCGCCAGGCACATGCCCAGGACGATTTGAATGGCGACGCACAGAAGGCCGATGGAAACGGTGGTACGGAGGGCCTTGAGGAAGTGGGCGTCCCGAAACAGCGTCATATAATTTTCCAGGCCCAAAAAGCGGAGGGGGCGGTTGGGCGCGATGAGCTTGATGTTGAAGAAGCTCAGATAGATGTCGTACAGGATGGGAAAGAAGAGCACGCAGGAAACCATCAGCAGCGCCGGAAGGGTGAACGCGAGGTGCGTTCGGTTTTGGATTCTTTCCATCTTTGCGTCCCTCCAAGGAAAGCGTTTAGCTTTTTGGGAAAAGAAAACCTCCTAGCCTTGTAAACGCGCCGTGCTCTGGCGCAGGACCAGCTTCGGCTCAAATACGTAGATCTGCCGCTCGATGGGCTTCCCCTGGATCTGCTGAAACAGCAGGTCCGCCGCCTGTTCGCCCATTTGGTAGCCGGGCTGGTGGATGGTGGTGAGGGGCGGGTTCCACAGCTCCGCGCTGGGGATATCGTCAAAGCCGATGATGGAGAGCTCCCGGCCGATTTGCTTCCCGATGCGGTGGCAATACCGGTAGGCCTCCATGGTGAGCACGTCCTGGGCCAGGAAGATGCCGGTCAATGTGGGGTCACGCTCCAACAGCTGACGCAGCGCCTCTCCGCCGCTCACCATGGGGGAAACGCATTCGATGACGCGGTTGAAATCCGTATCGATACCGGCCTCCCGCAGCGCCCGAAGATAGCCAAAAAAGCGGGCGTTGTCAAAGCTGGTAAAGATGCCGCCGATGCGCGTATGCCCCAGTTCAATGAGATGCTGAACGGCCATATGCGCGCCCTTTTCAAAGTCAAAAAGCACCTTGCAGATGTTGTCGTTGGGGATCAGCTCCCGCTCGGTGAGCACCAGGGGGATTTGGTTCTTTAGAATGGGTTGCAATACCTCCGCCCGCAGCTCCCGCTGGCTGGACAGCTCCGCCAACATGTGGATGAAGAGGCCGTCCACCTGCATTTCAATGCACTCTTGGATGGTGCGGATCTGCTGGCGGTAATCCTCCGTGGATTCAAACAGCAGCACGGAATACCCGGTGTTTTGCACCGCGCGGGTGGCGCCCCGGAGCAGCTCTGTGCAAAAGGGGTTCCCCAGATTGGTGGTCACCAACCCGATGCGCATGGACTTTTTGCGGGCCATGCTGCGGGCCATGTGGTTGGGGATGTATTGGAGCTGTTCCACGGTTTCCCGCACCCGGACCTGGGTTTTTTCGCTATAGCCCTGGCCTTTGTCATTGAGGATTTTGGAAACCGTTGCCACGGAAACGCCGCTGGCGCGGGCTACGTCTTGTATGGTGACTTTCATGGAGCACCGCCTAAGTACAATCGTTTAACCTATCTGGAGTATAGCATATGAATCAGAAAAATGCAACGATAAGTGACCCTATTCGCCGGAATAATTTTGTGAATTCAATGAATTCGTTATTTCAGATGGGAAAGGGGATAGGCATCTTCCTACGCAACTATCAAGGGAAGGTCGGACTAAACGTTTACCTCTTTTTTGCTTTTGATCCCTCCGCGCCTCACATATTCTGCGCCAGGCCCTTGCGGTATTCGCTGGGGGTGGTTCCCTCCAATTTTTTAAACACCTTGGTAAAGTAATTAAAATCCGGTATTCCCACGGTTTCGGCCACAAACTGGATGGACTGGTTGGTGGTACACAAAAGCTCCTTGGCAGCCTCCATGCGCCGCTCGTTCACCATTTCCAAAATGGTTTTGCCCAGGCGCACCTTGCACAGTTGGTATAGCTTTGTTTTCCCAATGGAGAGCGCCTCACACACGCCTTCCACGGTCACCTTGCCGTGGTAATGGGTGTCCAGGTAGCTGAGCAGCCGGTGCAAATCGTCCCGGCTGTTGGCGGCCACAATCCCCGACAGGCGCACCTCCGTCACGCAGGCATGCACAATTTCGGTGCAGGCGCTGATTTGTTGCGCCGAGATGCGCTTTAATTGCAAAAAGGGCTGGTACAGCTCCTCCACATTGGGGTGCCAGGCGCAGGCCTTTTTCGTTCGCTGCCATTGGTCCTCCCGGGGAGAATTGTCCAGCATCTGCCCAAACAAAATGGTGGCGATGGTCTCGCCCTTTTCGGTCACAGGCAGGGCAATTTCAATCAACCCTGCGTGACAATAGTATTGCTTCATCTTTTTGGTTTTTTGAATGTCGCTCAGCGCGTTCCAGTCGCAGGCCACACAGCGTTCATAGCCCCCCGGCGCGGCGGCGATGGCCCGGCAAAACGCCGTTTGAAAGGACGAGGTATACACTTCCCGGGCGTTTTTGTCCATGAGTGCAAACTTGATGTTCATGCACTGGTGCAGCGCGTTCAGCAGCCTGCCCAACCGCTGGTATTCATTGGAATCCAACATTTTCAGCCCTCCCGCGTCACAAGGAAAACCCCACACATCCCTGCCCTATTATAGCATAAAACCTCTATCTGCGGAAGATTTTACGAATTTTGAGCGGAATTTTCCATTGTTTTTGGCCCAGGAGCGATTATGATATTGATATAACATGTTGGTTGGTTTTTCGCCGCCACAAGTGAAAAGGGAGGTTTTTATCCATGAAAAAGGGTTTGGCATGGCTTCTCGTGATGATTCTTTCTCTCTCCATGGTAGCCGTTTCGGCCAGCGCCGAAGGCAAAACAATCGTGTACTGGACCATGTGGAACAGCACCGAAGGCCAGGGCATTGCCATCCAAAAGGCTGTTGACGCCTATATGGCCGCCACCGGCAACACCGTTGACCTGCAGTTCAAAGGCCGCAGCGGCATCCGCGATGGTTTGGAGCCCGCGCTGGCCGCCAACACCACCGTGGACCTGTTTGACGAGGACATTGACCGCATCAACCTGATCTTTGGCAAGTACCTGTATAATCTGGAAGACTTCGCCAAGGCCGCCGACTACGAAGCCACCGCGAACGCGGGCCTCATGGCCGCCTGCCGCGCGCTGACGGATGGCCAGCTGAAATCGCTGCCCTATCAGCCCTTCATTTTCAACATGTTCTACAACCCCCAAATCTTTGAAGCCGCTGGCGTAACCGCGGTTCCCACCACCTGGGCCGAGTTCCTGGATGTGTGCCAGAAGATCAAGGACGCCGGCTTCATCCCCCTCACCTGCGACGACGCGTACATCGACTGCCTGTTTGGCTACCACATGGCCCGCTACATTGGCTCCGATGGAGTGAGCAAGGTTGTGAAGGAAGGCCTCTTCGCGGAAGAACCCGCCGTACTGAAGTTCGCCCAGGATTATGCGGACTTGGCCGCTAAGGGCTTCCTGTCTCCCACCATCGGTTCCTCCGTATGGCCCGCCAACCAGAACGGCGAATTTGCCCTGGAAGGCCAAGCCGCCATGTACCTGAACGGCTCTTGGCTGCCCAACGAAGTGAAGGAACTGGTGGAGCCCGGCTTCGTGTTCGGCTGCTTCGCGTATCCCGCCCTGGAGGGTGGAAAGACCGGCACCGATGCCGCCAACTTTGGTTCTCAGGCTTTCGGCGTCAACAAGGACAGCCAGGTTGCCCAGGAAGCCTTCGACCTGGCCGCCTTTATCACCAAGGGCGAGTATGACTTGGTTCTGGCCCAGGAATCCTTGGGCATTCCCGCCGACAGCACCAACACGGATTGGCCCGCTGTGCTGGCCAACGTAAAGCCCGTGATGGACGCTGTGATGGTTCGCTATCCCTGGGCCGCCGGCGCCGAGGATAACAACAACGTGACCCCGGTTCTCAAAGAGAACCTGCAAAAGCTCCTGGGCGGCACTATTACCCCTCAGGAATTCGTGGACAACCTGGAAGCGTCCGTGAAGTAAGCTTCCTTCTCACAAATGACATACGCCCCGTGCTTGCATGGGGCGTATGTCATAGGGAAAAGGGTTCTTTTCCCGCGTTTACCCACCGAACAGGAGGCGAGCACCATGAAAAAAAGCAAGGGAATGATCGTTGCTTTCCTTTCACCGGCCTTGATTTTATTTCTTGTCATCTTTGTGTACCCGATCATTCGTACCTTCATCATGAGCTTTTTCAATGTAGAAAGCGTTGTGGCACCTGTATCGGAATGGTCGCTGGTGGGCTTTGAAAACTATGTGAGCCTGTACCATACCGGGCTTTTCCGCACGGCCCTGTGGAATCTGTTCCGCATTTGGGCTGTGGGCGGAACCGTGGTCATGTTTTTCGCGCTGCTGTTTGCTGTGATCCTCAACAGTGGCATCCGCTTCAAGCGTTTTTTCCGGGCGGTCATCTACATGCCTAACATCATTAGTGCGGTGGCGCTGGCCACCATGTGGCTGCAATATGTATACAACCCCAAGTTCGGCCTTCTCACCAACTTCTTTTCCTCCCTGGGCCTGACGGACCTTGCCAAAATCCAGTGGACAGACGCGGACCACATGTTCTGGTCGCTGCTGTTTGCGTACTGCTTTGGCATGGTGGGCTATCACATGCTCATCTTCTCCAGTGGCATTGAAAAAATCCCCGTGGAGTATTACGAAGCCTCTACCATTGATGGGGCCAATAAGCCCCAGCAATTTGCGCATATCACCTGGCCGCTCCTCAAAGGCGTGCTCAAAACCAATATTACCATGTGGTCCATCACCTCGGCGGGTTTCTTCGTTTGGTCGCAGCTGTTCTCCACGGTAACAGCCAGCAATCAAACCATTACCCCTATGGTGTATATGTATTTGCAAACCTTTGGCACAGGCAACATCGTCACGGAACGCAACGCGGGCCTTGGCGCCTCGGTGGGCGTGCTTCTTTCCATTTTCGTGGTGGCGGTGTTCCTGGTCATCAATATGATCATTAAAAAAGACGACATCGAATACTAAAAGGAGGTGGCAATCATGAGCAAAGAAAAGCGGATGCGCGCGCCCATCAACTGGCGCAATGAATTGCGCCTGGCCCCGGGCTATCTCATTTTGTCCTTGTGGGTGCTGTTTACCTTTGTGCTCATCGGGTGGATTATGGCGGCCAGCCTGGCCACCACCAAGGAAATCTTCAGGGGCACGTCCCTTTCCTTCCCTTCCGGCTTGCATTTTGAAAACTACGCAAAGGCTTGGTCTGGCAGCAATGTGTCCACCTTTTTCATGAATTCGCTGCTGTATGCCTCTTTTTCTTCGGCGCTGCTGATTTTGGTGGCGGCCCCGGCGGCGTATGTCATGTCCCGGTTCAAATTCTTCCTGAACCATCCGCTGCAAAGCGGCTTTGTGGCCGCCATGGGCGTGCCCGTGGTCATGATCATTTTGCCCTTGTTCAGCATCGTTACCGGCCTGCATCTGCTGAAGCAGGACATCACCGTGCGCCTTTTGATGATCTTCCTCTTTGTGGGCTATAACGTTCCCTACACGTCCATTTTCCTGCTGTCCTTCTTTGGGAACCTGTCCCGCTCCTATGAGGAGGCTGCCGCCATCGACGGCTGCTCTCCCATACGCACCTTCTGGAACATTATGCTGCCCTTGGCCCAACCGGGCATCATCACCGTCACCATCTTTAATTTCATCAACATCTGGAACGAATACTTCATGTCCCTCATCTTTGCCAGCAGCGACCGGGTGCGCCCCGTGGCGGTGGGCATGTACGGAATGATCGAATCTATGCGCTATACCGGCAACTGGGCGGGCATTTTCGCCTCGGTGATCATCGTGTTCCTGCCCACCTTCCTGATGTTCATCTTCCTGTCTGAGCGGATCATTCAGGGTGTCACCGGCGGAGGTGTAAAAGGCTGATGCGAACCCACATTCAAAAATCTACCCTCACCCTTCCGGTGACAGCCCTTTTGCCCGAAAATCCCCTGCCCCGCTTTGCCGACCCGAAGGACCGCCCCTTGCGGGATGGGGGCCTGTTGCCCGAAGAAAAGGAAGGCTTTGCCAAGGACACCGGCTTTCGCGTGCTGCCCTATCGCATGCAAGACCGGAATGAGCCTATTGCCAAAGAAACCACGATTCCCACCGTTGTGCTGGAAAACAGCCGCCTTCGGGCCACCTTCCTCCCCGGCTATGGGGGACGGCTCCATTCCCTGTGGGACAAGAAAAATAACCGGGAATGCCTGTATTCCAACAGCGAGATCATTCTGCGAAACCTGGCCCTTCGCAACGCCTGGTTTTCCGGCGGTATCGAATGGAATTTCGGCCATTTTGGCCACACCTTTTTCACCTGCCAGGAGGTGTTCTTTGCCGCCTGCACCGATGAAAACGGGGAAGCCTTCCTGCGGATGTACGAGTTTGAGCGCTGTAAGCAGGTCACCTTTCAGGTGGATTTTCACCTGCCCCAGGAGGCGGACGCCCTGACGGCGCACCTGTGCCTGTACAACCGTTTGCCAACGGACGCGCCCATCTTTCTGTGGACAAACACCGCCATTGTGGAAGAACCGGGCATGCACGTCTATTCCGGCACCCGGGAGGCGGTGGGCCAGCACATTCATATCAACCCCGCCGAGAGCTATTTCTATCATGGTCAGTTGCCGGAGCTTTGCTATCCGGGCATTGACGGCAGCGATCCCACCCAGTTCAAGATGTCCACGGAATATTTCTTTCAAAACCCGCCCACCCTGGAAGCCTCCTTTGAAGCGGCCCGCTACCCAGACGGCCGCCTGTTTGCGGAGCGCTCCACCAGCAACCTTCCCTACCGCAAGGTTTTTTGCTGGGGCACCCATACCGGCGGCCAGCACTGGCAGGAATTTTTGGCTGGGCAGGGCGCGGGGGAGTATGTGGAAGTGCAGGCGGGCATCTCGCGCACCCAGGTCCATCCCGCCACCTTGCCCGCCCACAGCGCCCTGCGCATCACCCAGCAGTTTACTTTTGCCGACGCGCCCGCGCCCACGGGGGACTACGGGCAGGCCAGAGCCCAAATCCAGGCCACGGTTGAAAAGCTGCTGCCCATCCAGGCCCTGCTGGCCATGGACCGGCGTTGTCAGGCGCTTTCCCAAAAGGCGGCGGATGAGATTCTTTACGAGGGCCTTGGCTGGGGCGCTTTGGAAAGGCGCCGGGATGCCGCCGCCCTGCCGCCCCACCTTTCCTTCCCGGACAGCACCCTTTCCCTCCAGCAGCAGCCTTGGCTGGAGCTTTTGCGGGGCAAAGCCATGGAAAGCTGCGATTCTTTCATGGTTTCCGATGCCTGGGTGGCCCGGATGGAGGCGGTGGCCGAAAAATCCGCCGCCCTGTGGAACCTGCTGGGCGTGGCTTACCTGGAAAATGGCCGCCTCCAAGAGGCGCAAAGCGCCTGGGAAGCGTCCCTTCGGCTGAAAGGAACGCCCATGGCTCACCGGAACCTGGCCTGTTTGCTGTGGCGGCAGGGCAATCCTAGCGCGGCGCTTTCCCAGAGGCAAAGCGCCGCAGGCCTGCTGACCGATGCCGAGGCGCTACGGCCTTATGCCATCGAGTTGATCACCCTGCTGACGGAAATGGGGCAATTCGCCGAGGCTTTCGCTTATTACCGCTCTTTGCCCCAAAGCCTGCAAGCGGAGGAGCGGGTGCGGCTTACCGTCATGAAAAGCGCTTACGAGCAAGAGGAAGACGCCTTTTTGCAAGCGCTTTTCGCCACGGAGTTTACGGTGGTGAAGGAAGGCGAAACCCAGGTATACGACCTTTGGTTTTTGCAGGAGGCCAAAACCAGGGCCAAGCAGCTGGGCCTGCCGCTGACGGAGGATTTCCTTCAGCAGATCAAGGCCACCGTGCCCCTTCCCCGGCATCTGGACTTTAGCCAGTATAATTTTTCCACCCCATAAGGAGGCAACACCTTGAAAAATCCCATATTGGTCATTATGGCCGCGGGCCTCGGCAGCCGCTATGGCGGGCTGAAGCAGATGGCGGCCGTGGATGAAGCGCACCAATGGATCATCGACTATTCCATCTACGACGCGGTCCTCGCCGGTTTTTCCAAGGTGATTTGCATCATCAAGCCGGAAATGGAAGAGGATTTTCACCAAACCATCGGCCGGCGCGTTTCCTCCCGGATCGAACTGGAATACGCGCACCAAACCCTGGATGCGCTGCCCAAAGGCTTTTCCATCCCAACGGGCCGCACCAAACCCTGGGGCACAGCCCACGCGGTGCTGTGCGCAAGGCAACAAATTGACGCCGCCTTTGCCGTCATCAACGCGGACGATTTTTATGGGCGCACAGCCTTTCAGGCCATTTATGATTTTTTGAAAGCGCCCCATGGCGAAAACGAGCACGCTATGGCAGGTTACCGCATTGAAAATACGCTGACGGAAAACGGTAATGTGGCCCGTGGCGTTTGCGAGGTGGACGGCCAGGGACAGTTGGTGGAAGTGGTGGAGCGGGTGCATGTGGAGCCCCGGGAAGGCGGCGCGGCTTTTACCGAGGATGGAACCCATTTCACCTTCGTACCCAAGGGCACCATTGTTTCTATGAATCTGTGGGGCTTTCAGCACTCCGTTCTGGAGGAAATGGAAACCCGTTTTTCTGCTTTCTTGCGGGAGAATCTGCCGGGGAATCCCCTGAAATGCGAATATTTCCTGCCCCTGGTGCCAAACCAGCTGCTGCATGAGCAAAAGGCAAGCATACGCGTGCTTTCCACGGCGGAAAAATGGTATGGGGTGACCTATCAGCAGGACCTGCGGCCCGTGCGGGACGCCTTGGCCGCCCTGCGCGCCCAGGGTTTCTATCCTCAAAAGTTATGGGAGGAATCATTATGCTAGCGTCGGTATCAGCCTTTCACCTGGAGGGACAACCCACCGTTTGCGAGGCCTACGGCTTCGGCCACATTAATGAGACGTACCGGGTCAAAACCGATGCGGGCCATGTCTATATCCTGCAAAGGATCAACCGGCATGTGTTCCACGATGTGTCCGCACTGATGCGCAATGTCGCCGCCGTCTCCCGGCACCTGTCCAGCAAAGACCCGGACCCAAGGCATGTGCTCACCCTCATCCCCACCCAGGCCGGAGAAAGCTACCATCAGGACGAGGCCGGGGAGTGCTTTCGCATGTATGATTTCATCACCAATAGCATCTGTCTGCAAAAGGCGGAAAGCAAAGAGGACTTTTACCAAAGCGCCGTTGCCTTTGGCGCGTTTCAAAACATGCTGGCGGACTTTCCCGCCGAAACCCTCACCGAGACCATTCCCCGCTTTCACGATACCAAAAACCGCTACGCGGCGCTGCACCAAGCCATCCAGGCGGACACGCAGGGCCGTGTGAAGCAGGCCCAGGCCGAAATCGATTTTGCCCTGACCCAGGAAGCGGACGCCGCCATCATGCTGGATATGCTGGCCCGGGGCGAGCTTCCCCTGCGGGTGACCCATAATGACACGAAGCTGAACAACGTGATGCTGGACGCCACCACCCGCAAGGCCCTCTGCGTGATCGATCTGGACACGGTGATGCCGGGGCTGGCCGCCAATGATTTTGGCGATTCCATCCGCTTTGGGGCCACCACCGCCGCCGAGGATGAAAAGGACCTGTCCAAGGTCCACTTTTCCCTGCCGCTGTATGAAACCTATGTACATGGCTTCTTGGGGGCCTGCGGCAGCCGCCTCACCGCCATGGAAATGGAAACCCTTCCCCTGGGCGCAAAGCTGATGACGCTGGAATGCGGGATCCGCTTCCTGACCGATTTTCTGGCGGGCGACCAGTATTTTCACATCCAGCATCCCCAGCAGAACCTGGACCGCTGCCGTACCCAGCTCAAGCTGGTGGCGGACATGAACGCTTCCTGGCAGTTCATGCGGGAGGTCATTGCCAAAACCAGAGCGGAATTGGGGCTTGGGTGAGCGGAAACAGCAAGAGACCAGGGCCAACCGGCTCTGCCCCAGGCCGCTGAAAAAGCCCCGTCTGCCTTGTCAGCAACGGTGGCAAAGGGGAATCACATATGTTCGTGTACGCCCATCCCCTTTGCCCCTTGTTTCCTCGCAGCCGGGGCTTTTGCGCGGCCTTTTTTGGTTCGTTTGTAGCCTATGGCATCATGGGCGCAAAGACGGCGGTGGCAAAGGCCTGTACCGCTTCCACTTCAGTTGCGGGGTACAAGAAGAGGAATGTGTACGCGCCCACGCCCGTAGGCACCACGTTCACCTCCGCCACCAGGCCCGTGGAGGTGGCCAGCAGAAGGTAGGTGGAAGCGACGCCGCAGAAAGGCTGCTCCGCCATCTGTACCGTGGCGGGATCAATGCCCAGCAAAGTAGCCATGTCCGTGGCCAGCTTCACCGGATACTCCGCCAGCAGGGGCGCGTCATTGGACAGGTCCTGGTAGGACACCTGGAAGGAGATGGCCTTCTCGTCCACCGTGATGCCCGCCACCGACTGGGGATTGGTGGCCAGGGTGAAACCCGGCACCGGGGCGTTGCCCGCAGCGATCTCCTCCTCGGTCATGGCCCGGGCGCCTTCCGGCACGGCAAAGCCCAGTTGCAGCTCATACACGAGAAACACGTTCTCTTCCCAACCGTAGGCGGGCTGCGCCGCTTCCGCGTACACGGACAGCATGGGCACGGCCAGAAGCAACAGGGCAAGGACCAAAGACAGCCATTTTTTCATGGGGCATACCTCCATTTTTGTGATGTTGAGAGACTATCCTTTTTGAATAAAATCAGTATAAAGGAAAGCGTGGGCCTTGTCACCCCCTTTTCTCAAAATGGGCCTTTTCGCGGGTTTTTTCCGCGATTGTTACGTGAGTATGACGAAAACGCCTTGACACAACCCATGAATTGTCATAAAATAGATATGATACGAAATATATGCCCTTTTGCGAGCCAAAAACCGAAAAGGGCCCGCCGCTTTGCGGCCATGGAGGGTTGTGGAATGAGGCACAGCGCCAGGACAAGCCGTTTGGTGGCGGGGTTTTTGTGCGTTCTTTTGCTGGCGTCGTTGGTGGAGGCCGCGCTGTCCGCCTCCTATCCTTATGACACCCGGTGCTTGGACAATGTGAACTTGCGCAAGAGCGCCAGCGCCAATGCTACGGTGCTGATGCGCATCAAGGCGGGGTCCAGCGTCACGGTGGTGGGGGTGTCCGGCCAGTATTACAAGCTGGACGCGGGCGGCATGAAGGGCTATGCCCTCAAAAAATACGTGGACGGGCTTTCGGACTCGCCGGACGGCATGCCCTCCGTGATCTCCGCGCTGCCCCCTCCCGGCGGCGTGTCCACTTATCCCTATGACACCAACACCATTGACAGCGTGAAGCTCCGCAAGACCGCCGAGCCTTCGGGGGAGGTCCTCCTGCGCATTCCCCGGGACGACGTGGTGCTGGTGCTGGAGCTGACCAGCAACGGCTTTGCCAAGGTCAAGTATAGCGGCAAAACCGGCTATGCCAAAAGCGATTTCATCAACCTGGCCAATATCCCAGCCCCCACCCCGGTGCCCACGCCCACGCCCCCTCCCGGCGCGGAAAAGTATACGGAGCTGAAAAAGGGCAGCACGGGCGTCATGGTCAAGACGCTGCAAGAAGCCCTGACCGAGCTGGGCTTTTACGAGGGGGCCGTTGATTCCAAGTTTGGCGACCAAACCGCCCAGGCGGTAACCACCTTCCAAAAGCGCAACGGCCTGGACCAGACCGGCATCATCACCCCGGCCATCCAGGTGCTGCTGTATGAAGGCACCCCCAAGAACACCATCGGCTACCGCAAGATTTTAAAGACCCTGCCTCCGGTGCCCGGCGCCATCATCCGGGCGGGCAGCGTGGGGGAGCCGGTGAAGGCCCTGCAAGAGCGGCTCAAGGTCCTGGGCTTTTACATTGGCGAGAGCACCGGCACCAGCGACAAGGCCACCGTGCAGTCCATCAAGGATTTTCAAAAGCTCCACGGACTGGACCCCACCGGCGAGGCGGATTTGGAGACCCAGAACCGGATGTACGGGGCCACGGCCCTGTCGGCGGGCACCGTGGTGACC
Source organism: Eubacteriales bacterium (assembly GCA_031549415.1). GTDB lineage: Bacteria > Bacillota > Clostridia > Christensenellales > Aristaeellaceae > Limiplasma. The sequence goes on from JAVBPU010000003.1 coordinate 43,735, forward strand.
CCCACCCCGCTGCCCACCTTGGCCCCGCCCAAGGGCACCGTCCGGGAGGGCGACAAGGGCGATGACGTGAAAACCGTGCAGCAACGGCTAAAAGACCTGGGCTATTACACCGGCAAGATTGACGGCAAGTTTGAATCCGGCACGGTGAAGGCCCTCAAAGCCTTCCAAAAGAAGGGCGGCCTCAAGCAGGACGGCGTATGCGGCACCATCACCCGGGCGGCGCTGTTTGGGGTGAACGCCCCCTACGCCAAGGCCACGGCCATCCCGCTAACGGCCACGGTGGCGCCCTTTAACCCGGCCAACGTGGTCATCATCCAATCCGGCGCACGGGGCAACGATGTAATGAACCTGCAGCGCCGCCTGATGGAGCTGGGCTATTACGCTTCCCGGCTGGACGGCGTCTATCTGGAGGACGACATCACCGCCGTGCGCGCCTTCCAAAAGGCCAATGGCCTCAAGGTGGACGGCAAAGCGGGCCTGGAGACCCAAACCCGCCTCTTTGGCGAGGAGGCCATTCGCGGCAGCGCCATCACCACTCCGGGCGTGACCCTGCGCTACGGCAGCGCGGGCAACGATGTGGTGGCCCTGCAAAACCGCCTCATTGAGCTGGGGTATTTAACCGGCAGCGCGGACGGCAAGTTTGGCATGGCCACCAAAACCGCCCTGATTGCCTTCCAAAAGGCCAACAATCTGGTACGGGACGGCAAGGCCGGGGCGAAAACCCAGGCGGCGCTCACCGCCAGCGTGGTGGTGGCCAAGAAGGTGGACGCTTCCTCCACACTGAAACAAGGCGCTGTCAGCGCCGCGGTGAAGGACTTGCAGCTTCGGCTTATCTCCCTGGGGTATTTAAGCAGCGCGGCGGACGGCAAGTTTGGCTCCGCCACCAGCCTGGCGCTGATCGCCTTCCAGAACCGGAACAGCCTGACGGCGGACGGCATTGCCGGGGCCAAGACCCTGGCCGCCCTCAACAGCAACAGCGCCCGGCCCTCTCTGGACGCGGTGGCCACCCCCAAGCCGGGGGCCCTGCTGCTGACCAACGCGCCCTCTGCGGCCAATGTGCGCTATGCCAACTGGTACACGGAAGTGAAGGCCCATTGCAAGCAATACCCCAATGTGACCGTGTATGATTTTGTGACGGGCCTGAACTGGCAAATGAACATCTTCTCCACCGGGGCCCATGCCGACGCGGAGCCGCTGACCTCCAACGACACCGCCAATATGAACCGGGCCTTTGGCGGCAAAACCACCTGGACCCCCAAGGCAGTGTGGGTGGTGTTCAGCGATGGCCGGGTGTACCTGGCCTCCACCCACAATACCCCGCATGACCCTTACCACATCCGTACCAACGATTTCAACGGGCATGTGTGCATCCACTTCCCCCGGGAGATGGAGCAGGTGGAGGCCATTGGGCCGTATGCCACCTCGCATCAGAAGAGCATTGACTTGGGGTGGGTGGCCACCCAGAGGCTGGCGGGGATATAGGGCTTTAAAAAAGGGTTTTAAAAAGTGGGCGATTGCCCACTTTTTTTCTGCGACGCGGTGGTACTAGCTGACAGAAGGGGCTGCCTTCCCCCACAAAAATGGACGCACAACCTTGTAAAACGCCTCCGGCTTTTTATTGGCCACAAAATGATCCCCGTCCAGCAAACAAAGCTGGCTGTGGGGGATGGCCTGGGCCATGGCCTTTGTATGGGATGTGCGAATCAAATCGTGGGTCCCCGCAATCACCAGGGTGGGCAGCTGCAAGGCTCCCAGCGCCTCCGGCGCAATGTGCGGCTCATGGACCATCAGCCGCAGCATTTCCTTTTTGGGGCGGGCCTTTGGGTCCACCAGGGCCAGCAAGCTCACCAGCCAGTAGGACAGGCAGATGGGCGCCTGGAAGATCAGCCGCACGCCCAGGGGCGACAAATTCCCCCCGTTGAGCACCAGCTTTCGCACGCAGCCAGGGTGGCGCAACGCAAACAGCAGGGCAATGTTGGCCCCGTCGCTAAAGCCCAGCAGGTCCGCCTGGAGGATGCCCCGGGCTTGCAGGAACGCGTGCAAATCCTCCGCAAACTGGTCCAGGGTAAAGGGCGCATCCCCCCGGGGGGATGCGCCGTGCCCCCGGGTGTCCAGGGCGATGACCCGGGCATGGGCCGCAAAGCCGTCGATTTGCCGCTCAAAATAAGCGCCGCTTTCGCCATTGCCATGCAGCAAAATCAGCGGAAAGCCAGCGCCTTTTTCTATAAAATGAAGTTGGATGGGTTCGCTCATGGCGGTTCCTTTCCTGGGCCGGAGACCGGCTACCGGTGGTAGTAATCAAAGGGGTTTTGGATGCCCAGCTCGTGCAGCAGCTTGGAGGTGACCTGCTCAAACTGTACGCCGAAGCGCAGGGGCTGGTCCTCGTCCAGGGTGATGCGGATGCAGTCATGGGTGAGGGTGAGCGCCAGCTTGGCGGCGGATAGCAGGGACTTGCCCCGCAGCAGCCCGGCCAGCAGGAAGCTTGCAAACACGTCGCCGGTGCCATGGAAAGTGCCCTTGTACCGGGGCGTGAAGGAAAAGATGGGGTCGTCCATGCCCCGCTGGTAAATGGCGATGCCCGTTTCCGAAGGCCCAAAGGACACATCCGAAATGATGACGTTTTTCGGGCCCAGGGCAGACAGCTCCCGGGCCAGTTCATTGATATAGGCGGGGCTGTAGCTGTCGCCGGGGTAGGGCCTGCCCAGCAGGAAGGCCGCCTCGGTGAGGTTGGGCACAATGGTGTGGGCCTTGGCGCACAGGCGGCGCATCTGGGCGGGCACCCCACTGTCCAGCAAGGAGTACATCTGGCCGTGGTCCGCAAAGGCCGGGTCCACAAACAGGTGAGTGAGGGGTCCGGCCATTTGGCTGACGATTTCCAATACGGTACCCACCTGGGCGCTGGAGGCCAGGTACCCGGTGTAAATGGCGTCAAAGGAAAGGCCCTGGGCGGAAATGTGGCTTGCGATGGGCAGCAGCTGGTCCGTCAGGTCCAGGCAGGTGTAGTCGGTAAATTCCCCGGTGTGGGAGCTGAGCAAGGCGGTGGGAATGATGGAGGTATTGATGCCTGCGGAGGAGAGGATGGGCAATGCCACCGTTAAGGAGCAACGGCCTACGCAGCAGATATCGTGAATGGCAAGCACTTTTTTTTGCATAAGGAAAAGCCTCCGTTTCCTAACTCCTTCCTATCATACACCAAAGAATGAAAAAAGCAAGGGCGGCGTTTGTAGCCCAGGGTTCGTGCACACGGTTTGGTGGGCGGCATACCATACCACTGTCAAAGGCTTTTGCCTTGATAGACATCCTAAAAGGAGAAACAACTATGAACGACTATGAAGGCATCATGAATAGAGACTCTTGCGGCGACATCGACGGCGCCCTGCGGCGTTTAGTGGGCCATCCCGTGGTACTGCACCTGGTGAATGGCCAGTCCTTCCGGGGCTTGGTGCTCAACGTCATCGGCAATGCCGTGCGCCTGATCACCTCCAACGGTTGCAAGGTTTTGATCCCCTTCCTGCACATTTCCGCCGTGCGGGAGCCGCAGTTGGAGTTCAGCACCCGTTGCATCGGCCGTGGGGACTGCGATTCCAATGACTAATTCCCTGCAAAGGGCCTTTTCGTAGCGGCGTCCAGCATCCTCCACGGGGCCTCCGCGAATATTTGCGGGGGCTCCTTTCTTTTTGCAGGGCGTTACAGGGTGATGAGCCCGAACCCCTTCCCCTGCGGCGCATACACTGGAAGCAGCGGCCATGCCGCGTGATCCCAGCCAAAGCGTCGGCAAACCAGAAACGGATGTGAACGTATGAACCCCACGCCATGCCATGCGATGCACAAAGGGCTTCAAGGCGTGCTGCCGCCCTATTGCTGCATGCGATACCTATACTACGCGCCAAAGCCGAGGATGCAGGACCCCTTTGCGCCCCTCTGGATTTCCACCCAAGGGCCGCAGCCGGTTTCCATGCCCTGCGCCTCCCCGCCGGTGCCACCGCCGATGGTGGCAAGGGCGCCTCAGGCGTTGCCGCAGGGGGTGTTGCCCCCTGTGCCGCCTCCACCGCTCCCGCCCCCACCACCTCCGTCAGAGGGGAAGGAATTGAAAACCCCGATGGCCGAACAGGAAGTGGAAATGGAAATGGGAGTGGAAGCCGAAACAAAGCTGGAACAAGAACCAAAAATCGAAACGGAAATGGAAACGGAAATGGAAACGGAAATGGAAATGGAAACGGAACCAGAGCTAGAAACAGACCTGGAGATGGGGGTGGAAACGGAAAGGGTAGCGGATAGGTTGGAAGGCCCCGGTCCTCTGCAGCAGGAACCCGTTTTGCCCCCCTTGTCCCACCTGGCTCCTTTGGTCACCGCGGAGGAAGGGCGCAAAGAGTTTCCAGAGCGGTATCCCTTTGAGCCAACCTTTCCGGAGGCCATTTTGGACACCCGGGGCGCCGGGTACCTGCAATACCAGGACTGGTGGTTTATGCGGGAGGTGGATCTGGCGGTCCGCGGCTACATTTTGACGGGAACGCCCATCTTTTTGCAGAGAGACACCCTACGGGTGGTGAACAACACCAGCAGCTACTTTGTGCCCCTAAGCCGGATTGATTACATCCGCACCAATGATGGGTTGTGTGAGCGGAAGGATGGGCGAGTGCACCCACGGGACTCCTGATGGCAATTTGCCCTCTCTGGAAGCGATGGTAGAACAAACTCCGAAAACATAACATAGTCTTTGCGGATCTTTTTCCCCGGCGCGTTGCCCCGTCCGGTCCGCATAGCGCCAGGATGCCTCCCCCTCGCGGCTGAGCGCCAGGGAAAAATCTCTCGCACATCCTGTGGCTCCGTTTTCGGAATTTGCTCTAAGGAGGGCGCTAAGGGGAACACGGACTGCCCCTCGCCGTTCCTCCTTGGTCCCCCCTGGCATCGTTTCCAGTTTGTTCTACCAACTGCCTTTTGGGCCACCAACGACCCCAAGGAGCCATGCCAAAAACAATCCTAAAAACATATCACACTTCCCCCCGCCCATTGACAAACCACCCGCAGGCGGATATAATACATCAGTATCTTTTGTGAGCGCCGAATCAACCCAACAGTTCTTCTCGGTCTGTTCGGTTGGCATCAATTGCACCGCGAAACCCATTTTTTAGTGGGCGGGCGGTGCAAGTCTGCTATATAGGCATTGACAGGGATGCGCAAGGACGCAGCCAGAGGCTGCGTTCAGACTGAAAGGGGATACCACATATGGCAGACCAGGAGAAAAAAGTTGTTTTGACCCGCGAGGGTTTTGAAAAAATGGAAAAAGAGCTGGAGTATTTTACCAGCGTGCGGCGCAATGAAATCGCGGAGCAGATTGCCGTGGCCCGCGGCTTTGGCGACCTTTCCGAAAATGCCGAGTATGACGAGGCCAAGAACGAGCAAAGCCGCATTGAGGCCAAGATCATCGACATGGAAAACGCCCTGCGCAATTGCATCGTGGTGGACGATGACGACGTGACCACCGAAACCGTGGGCGTGGGCAACACCGTGAAGGTGAAGAACCTCACCGCGAAGATGGACCAGGTGTTCACCATCGTGGGCAGCAATGAGACTGATCCCAAGGCCATGAAAATCAGCCTGGATAGCCCCATCGGCGCGGCGCTGCTGGGCAAAAAGGTGGGGCAGACCGTGTCTGTGGATGTGCCCGTGGGGAACATCAAGCTGAAGGTAGAAGAGATTTCAAGGTAAGCGTAAATTTTTCCGGGGCTGCGACTCCTTTGCGTATCCCCTGACCCATAAAGGAGGACAACCCAGTGACCGAACCGCAACACACTCTTCCCGCCCAGGAACAGCCCGCGGAACTCACACAGGCCCAGCGCAGCGAGCAGGAGGGCATCCGCCGCCAGAAGCTGCAAAAACTGATCGAGGCGGGGCAGGACCCCTACGCCATCACCCGGTATCCCGTCAGCCATGGTAGCCGGGACATCCTGGACGGGTTTGACGCGCTGGAAGGCCAAACCGTTACGCTGGCGGGCCGCATGGTCAGCAAGCGGGTGATGGGGAAGGCCTCTTTTGCGCATCTGCTGGACGGGGAAGGCAGCCTGCAAATCTATGTGAAGCGGGACGATGTGGGGGACGAGCCCTACGCCGCCTTTAAGGACATGGATATCGGCGATGTGCTGGGCGTAAAGGGCACGGTGTTCCGCACCCAAAAGGGCGAGATCAGCGTCCACGCCCAGGAGATCACGCTGTTATCGAAGTGCCTGAAGGTGCTGCCGGAAAAATTCCACGGCCTGAAGGACCCGGACCTGCGCTACCGCCAGCGGTACGTGGACATGATCGTCAACCCCGAGGTGCGGGACACCTTCCGCAAACGCAGCCAGATCATCGCCGCCGTGCGGGAATTTTTGGACGCCCGGGGCTTTTTGGAAGTGGATACGCCGGTGCTGCACACCATCGAGATGGGCGCGGCGGCCCGCACCTTCAAAACCCACCACAACACGCTGGACATCGACATGTTTTTGCGCATCGAGACCGAGCTGTACTTGAAGCGCCTCATCGTGGGCGGTTTTGAAAAGGTGTACGAGGTGGGCCGCCTGTTCCGCAACGAGGGCATGGACGCCACCCACAACCCGGAGTTTACCAGCGTGGAAACCTACCAGGCCTACGTGGATTACAACGAGGTCATGGACATGGTGGAGGCGCTGTACGCCTATGTGGCGCAAAAGGTCTGCGGAAGCACCTGCGTGCCCCACGGGGAGGAGCAAATTGAGCTGAAAGCCCCCTGGCCCCGCGTTCCCATGGCCCAGGCCGTGAAAGACGCCTGCGGCGTGGACTGGAAAACCTGGCAAACGGACCAGGAGGCCCGGGACGCCCTCAAAGCCATGGGCGTGCACGTGGACAAGACGGCCAAGCGGGGGGACTGCCTGGCGGCGCTGTTTGACGAGCATGTGGAGGCCACGCTGCGCCAGCCCACCTTCATTATTGATTATCCGGTGGACATTTCGCCCCTGGCCAAGCGCAAGCCCCAGGACCCGGAGCTGACGGAGCGGTTTGAGTTCTTCATCTGCGGCCATGAGATGGGCAATGCCTTCTCCGAGCTGAACGACCCGGTGGACCAGCGCCGCCGCTTTGAGGACCAGGTGGCCCTGCGCCACAGCCAGGGCCTGCTGGGTGTGAAGGTGGACGAGGACTACGTCAACGCGCTGGAGCATGGCATGCCGCCTACGGGAGGCCTGGGCTTTGGCATCGACCGCATGGTGATGCTGCTGACGGACAACGCCTCCATCCGGGACGTGCTGCTGTTCCCCACTATGAAGCCCAGGGATTAGCACATTTTGCGGGCAGACTGCGCCATTTTACGGCACGGCCTGCCTGTTTTTTGACAGAGGTGAGTTTTCATGACCTTTCGCGCGCCCATCACCAAGGAGCGGCTCCGGGACCATTTCCGCTACAATTTTTGGAAATATCTGCTGCTGGCCGCCTTGGCGGTGTTTGGCTGGAACCTGTTGTTCACCGTCACCCGCTACCGGGTGCCGGAGGAAAGAAAGCTGGATTTCTACGTGGACGGCATTTCGGTTTCTCAGGAGGCCGACGCCGCCATGGAAGGGTTCATGCGCGGCGTTCACCAGGAGGCCACGCCGGAGATGGAAGAGGTCAGTTATGTTTTGCTGGCCCAGGATGGGCCCTATGGCGACATGCAGCTCTCCGTCTGGGTGGCCGCGGGCCAGGGGGACCTGTTTCTGCTGCAAAAGCAGCGGTTTGCGCACTTGGCCGCAGGGGGCGCGCTGGTGGATTTGGGCCCCTTTGTGGAAAGTGGCGCTCTGCCGGTGGCAGGGATGAATTTGGCCGCCGGAAAGGCGCGGAATGAAGCCGATGGCCAGCTGGCCCAGTACGGCATCCCGGCGGATTCTCTGCAGGGGCTGGGGGCCTGCGGCGCTCTGGTGAAGGGCGGCGTTTTGTGCGTTCGCACGGGCGTTAACGAGGATGCGGCCCTCCGGGCCATGGCCTATTTGCTGACCCATGCGCAAGCCCTCCCCAAGGAAGGAGAGACCCCATGAGCGAGGCCCTTGATTTCAAAAAGAAGGACAAGGCGCTGTACCAGCCCGCCACCACCCCGGGCATCATCGACGTGCCTTCCATGCGGTTTTTGATGGTGGACGGCCAGGGGGACCCCAACACGGCCCAGGCCTACGCGGACGCGGTGGAGGCCCTCTATGGGCTGAGCTATGCCATCAAGATGAGCAAAATGGGCGGACAGCAGCCCGCCGGGTATTTTGACTATGTGGTGCCGCCCCTGGAAGGGCTGTGGTGGACCCAGGGAGCCATTTATGACGGCGTCACCAACAAGGACAAAAGCCAGTTCTGCTGGACCTCCTTGCTGCGCCAGCCGGAGTTTGTGACGGCGGAGGTTTTGCAAGAGGCCCAGGCGGCCCTGCGCAAGAAAAAGCCGGGGTTGGATACCTCTTTGGTGCGGCTTGTTGACTTTACGGAGGGCCTTTGCGTGCAGGTGATGCACCTGGGCCCCTATGACGCGGAACCCGCCACCGTGGCCCAGATGGACGCCTTTGTGGCGGTCCAGGGTTATCACGCCGACTTCTCCGATACCCGCCACCACCATGAAATCTACCTGAGCGACCCGCGAAAGACCGCGCCGGAAAAGCTGAAAACCGTGATCCGCCATCCGGTGCGAAAATAAGTGGAGGAAATGGGCAGATTGCACCAAAAGGACTGTTTCGCATAATTTTGATTCCATGGGGGAACGCTGGGGGTGGAAGTCGTTCCCATATATGGAAAGGAAGTCGATTTTATGTTGCAACAACAATGCTTGCTGTGTGGGCAGGAGCATTCCACCGGGCTGAACGTGATGGGATGCCTGCTCTGTTTTTCTTGTGAAAAGGAACTGCTGCGAACCACGGCCGCCAGCATCAGCCGCCAAAGACGGGCGAACTTGCTGCGGTTATACGGGGCGCAGCCCAAGGGCAGGGGCGTGACCCCGGCACCCCATCAGGGCTACGCCCTGAACCCCTCCTTGAAATGCCGGTAAAGCCGGTCTTTCGGTAACGGGATTCTTTGGCGCATGCCAAGCGTCTAAGCCTTGCCAAGCAGGGCTTTTTTTGTTATGCTGTATACTGGTGTGGTATTCAATAGTATGGGTTTCATAAGAATCCCCCTTCCACGCCAAGGAGGCGGCCCGTGGAGCGGCCTATTTACCGAATGCTACAGCAAAGCTCCCGGCGGAGCTCGTTGCATATGCCCGCCACCGGAGGGAAAGCCCCCTTTGGTAGGCCGGACCCATACCGCCTGGACACCACGGAGCTGCCCGTGACGGATGATTTGTACCGGCCCACCGGGGCCATCGCCCGGGCCCAGGCGCTGGCGGCGGCCAGCAGCGGCGCGGCCCATACGCTGATGCTGCACGGCGGCAGCACGGCGGGCATGCATGCCATGCTGCTGTACTGCTTGCGCCGGGGGGACCGCGTCATCTTGCCCCGCAACTGCCATGTGAGCGCCCTGCACCTGTGCGCCACGGCAGGCATTCAGCCGGTGTTTGCCGAAGCGGTCCTGGAAGGGGTCAGGCCCCACACCCCCCTTGCGGCCTATGCCCAGGCCATGGAGCGACACCCCCAGGCCAAGGCGCTGCTGGTGGTCCGGCCGGATTATTATGGCCTGATGCCGGAGCTGGAACCCCTGGTGGCGCTGGCCCGCAAGAAAGGCCTGTGGCTGCTATGCGACGAGGCCCACGGGGCCACCTATCCCTGGCGGACGGATGTCAAAGGCGCCATCTCCCTGGGGGCGGACATGGCGGTGCAAAGCGCCCACAAGACGCTGCCCGCACTCACCGCCGGGGCCTGGCTCCATGCCGGGGAAAGGGTGGATGTAAACCGCCTGCGGCGTATCCTGCGCATGGTGCAAACCAGCAGCCCGTCCTTTTTGACCTTGCTGGCCCTGGATGATGCCCGGGCCTGGATGGACCGTTGGGGAAGGGCAGCCTGCCAGGGCCTTTTGGCGGCCTTGCAGGATTTTTACGGGAAGGCCCAGGCCCTGGGCTACGCCCCCGGCCAAGGCCCCGCGCCCCCCGGCCATGCCTTTGACCCCCTGCGGCTGGTGCTGCAGGCCCCCCAGGGCGGGTATGCCCTGGGCCAGGCATTGCAGGACCAAGGCATTGACCTGGAGCTGTGCGACGACCGCTGCATCGTGGGCATTGTGCCGCTACGGGGGTATCAGCCGTTGCTGCGCAAGCTGTTGCGGGCTCTTGGACGCATCCCGGCCACGCCTGCGGCAGAGCCCCAGGCCCCTACAGGCCAGTCCCAGGCCCCTACCGATCACGCCCCGGCCCCTACAGGCCCGCCCTGGCCCCGCCAGTGGCCCGTTCGGCAGACGCCCCTTTGTGAGGCGGCCTTCGCGCCCTGCCAGGGGATTCCCTTCCCGGAGGCCGTGGGCCGGGTCAGTGCCGCCTGCGTGGGGCTGTACCCGCCGGGCATCGCCCTGTTGACCCCTGGCGACCTCATTTCCCAGGACTGGGCGGATTTCCTGGCGGCCCAGGAACCCCGGCGGCTTTTCGGCCTTTCCGAGGACGGGACACTGCTGTGCCTGGCGCAGCGCTGAATGAAAAACAACAACGGGGATTTTCCCCCTAAAGGAGCATCAAGCGTGAACATTCTTCCATACGACGCGGTACTTTTTGACTTGGACGGCACCCTTTGCAACTCAGAACAGGGGATTTTGGCCTCGGCCCAATACGCCATGGACCAGCTGGGCCTGACCATCCCGGAGGGCACCGATATGCGCTCCATGATTGGCCCGCCCCTGCGGGACACCTTCGAGGGCCTCCTGCAACTCCCCCGGGAGCAGGCGGACGCGGTGATGGAGGTGTACCGCACGTATTTCCTCCGGGAAGGGATGTTCAAATGCACGCTGTATCCGCACATCCGCTCCATTTTGCAGATGCTGCGGCAGGGGGGCGCGTACCTGGCCCTGGCCACCAGCAAGCCGGTAAAGCCCACCATGGCGCTGCTGGAGCACTTTGCCCTGGCCCATTATTTTGACAAAATCGTGGCCACCAGCGACGATGAGGACCCGGCCGACAAGGCGGAGCTGATCCGCCGGGCGCTGCCGGACAAGTTTAAGCGGGCCGCCATGGTGGGAGACCGCTGCTTTGACATGGAGGGCGCGGTAAACAACCGCATTGATGGCATTGGCGCGGGCTATGGCTTTGGCAGCGACGAGGAGCTGCGGGACGCCGGGGCGGAGCACATCGTGCCGGATACCGAGGCGCTGCGGGCGCTGCTCTGCCAGGGGGCGGAGATCCCCCGGGGCTTCTTCCTCACCGTGGAAGGCCCGGACGGCAGCGGCAAAACCACCCAGGTGGACCTGCTGGAAAAGAACCTGCGGGAGTACGGGTTCAGCGTGCTGCGCACCCGGGAGCCGGGGGGCTGCGACATCAGCGAGGACATCCGCCACATCATTTTGGACACAAAGAACATGGAGATGTGCGCCGCCTGCGAGGCCCTGCTGTACGCGGCGGCCCGGGCCCAGCATGTGGAGCAGGTGATCCGCCCGGCGGTGGAGACCGGCATGCTGGTGCTCTGCGACCGCTTTGTGGACAGCTCTATCGCCTACCAGGGCGGTGGGCGGGAGCTGGGCCTGGAAACCGTGCAGCAGATCAACGCCCCCGCCGTGGCGGACATGACCCCGGACGCCACCCTCTACCTGGACATTGAGCCCCAGGTGGGGCTGGAACGCCGCCTGGGGGCCACCGCCCCGGACCGGCTGGAGCTGGAAGCCTTGGATTTTCACGAGCGGGTGCATAAAACCTATGAGCGGCTCATCCATGACAACAAGAAGCGCTACCTGATCATCAACGCGGACCAGTCGGTGGCGGAGGTGGCCAAGGACGCCCTCCTGGCGGTGCTGGGCCGTTTGGAGCCGGAGAGGAAGCAGGAGGCATAAGGGTGGAGCGCATTGTGGTGGGGATGTCCGGCGGGGTGGATTCCTCCGTGGCGGCGCTGCTACTTACGCGGCAGGGCTATGACGTGGTGGGGGTGTTCATGAAGAACTGGGACGAGCAGGACCCGGACGGGGCCTGCGCCGCCACCCAGGACTGGCGGGATGTGCAGGCGGTTTGCGATACCATTGGCATCCCTTATTATGCGGTGAATTTTGAAAAGGAATACCAGCAGCGGGTCTTTGCGTATTTTCTGGAGGAGTACCAAAAGGGCCGGACCCCCAACCCGGATGTGCTGTGCAACCGGGAGATCAAGTTCAAGGCGTTTTTGGACTTTGCCCTGCAGCTGGGCGCGGAAAAAATGGCCACCGGGCATTTTGTGCGGACCGGGCGCTTGGGTGGCCACACAGTGCTGCAAAAGGGGGCGGACGGCAGCAAGGACCAAAGCTACTTCCTGTACATGCTGGGGGAAAGGCAATTGGAGCGGGCCCTGTTCCCGGTGGGGGACATGACCAAGGCCCAGGTCCGGGCCCTGGCGCTGGAGGCGGGCCTGCCCGTCAGCCAGAAGAAGGATTCCACCGGGGTCTGCTTCATTGGCGAGCGGAACTTCCGCCAGTTCCTGCGGCAGTACCTGCCCCTGCAGGCCGGGGAGATGCAAACCGAGGACGGAAAGAAGGTGGGGGAGCACATAGGCCTGGCCTACTACACCCTGGGCCAGCGCCGGGGCCTGGGCATTGGTGGTGGCGGCGATGGCCGCAGCTGGTTCGTGACCGGGAAGGACCTTCGGCGCAACGTGCTGCTGGTGGCCCAGGGGGAGGACCACCCGGCCCTGTACAGCCGCTATGTGCGGGCCTCCCAGCCCACCTGGGTCAGCGGCGTCCCCCCGGCGGCGGAGGGCGTGGCTTTCCGGGCCGCCTGCAAGTTCCGCTACCGCCAGCAGGACCAGCCCGTCTGGGCGGTGTGCCTGGGCCAGGAGGTCTATATCAAGGCCGACGACAACCAGCGGGCGGTGACCCCGGGCCAAAGCGCGGTGCTGTACCAGGGGGATGTGTGCCTGGGTGGGGCCATCGCCGAGGAAGCGGCCATGGAAGCCTTCCCGGAAATACAAGGGGTTTTCTCCTGAAAAGGGATTGGGAATAGGCAGAAATATTTACACGAAAGGAAGTTTTCATCATGGATTCATTGCTATTGATCATTGTCGGCGCGGCGCTTGTGGCGCTGGTCCTCGCTATTATTTTCGTCATTCGTTGCTACAAGGTCGCGCCTGTGGACAAAGCGCTGATCATCACCGGCGGCAGACGCCCCAAGATCAAAGTGGGCGGCGGCGCTTTCGTGATCCCCTATATCCGGCGGGCGGCCTTTTTTGACCTGTGCATGATCACCATCGAAGCCTCCGGAGACGAAATCAAAACCGTGACCGGGGTTCCCATCGTGGTGAACTGGACCGCGCAAATCCGCCCCAACTCCGAGGAAACGGTCAAGCTGCTCAACGCGGCCCGAAGCTTCTTTGAGCGCGGCGGCGACGGCATCCGCAAGGACATCAAGCTGACGCTGGACGGCGGCGTGCGCGAAGTGGTGGCCGAGCTGACCCCGGAAGAGGTGCTCATCAAAAAGGACGCCTTTAGCACGAAGGTGAAAAGCTCCGTGGCCGAGGAAATGGACAATATGGGCTTTGTGCTGGTGTCCCTGAACATTCAGGACGTTACGGACGAAGGCGGCTATTACAACAACATGGCGGCCAAGGACATGGAGTTCCGTCGCCGGGAGGCCGCCAACGTCACCGCCGAAGCGGAGCAGGCCATTCAGCAAAAGCGGGCGGAAGCGGACCAGGCCATTCGCCAGAAGAAGGCCGAGGCCGACCAGCAAGCCCAGGAGACCGAGCTAGGCGCCCAGCTGGCGGTGGCTGAAAGGCAACGCCAAAACGCGCTGCGCATGGCGGAAATGAAAATTGAAACCGACAAGGCCCAGGCCGACGCCAACATCGCGGGCCAGCTGCAGTCCACCACCCGGCAAAGGGAGCTGGCGGTGGAGGAGGGCCAAATCGAGGTGCGCCGCCAGGAGCAGGCCAATCTGGCCGCCCAAAAGGAAGCGGAAGTGATCGCCACCAAGGCCGAGGCGGAGAAAAAGCGGCGGGAAATTGAAGTGGACGCGGATGCCAAGGTCATCGAACGGCAAGCCGACGCCAAGGCCGCCGCCGTAAAAATGGAGGCCCAGGGCCAGGCCGACGCCGTGAAGCTGAAAGCCAGCGGCGACGCCGACGCCCTGAAATTCCAGGCCAACGCCGAGGCGGAAGCCGTGAAAGCCAAAGCGGCCGCCGAGGCCCTGGGCCTGAAGGCCACCGCCGCCGCCGAAGCGGAGCAGATTGCCCTAAAGGGCAAGGCGGAAGCGGACGTCCGTCGTCAAATGGGCGAGGCGGAGGCCGAGGCGGTGAGGGCCAAAGCCCTGGCCGAGGCGGAGGGCGAAAAGGCCTTGGCGGATGCCCGCGCCGCCAACAATGAGGTCAACTTCAAAATTGCCAAGCTGGAGATTGAGACCAAAGCCAGGGTGGAGGTAGCCACGGCCACGGCCACCATCATGGCTGAGATCGGTAAAAACGCTCGCTTTGTGAACTTTGGCGGCGGCACCGTGGATGGAAAGGGCAATGTGCTCTTTGACACCCTGGGCGGCGTGCCCGCCCTGCTGGAAAAGCTGGACATTACCAACCAGGCCGTTACGGATGGAACGGGCTTTAACGAAACCCTGAAAGCCGCCGTGGCCGCCGTGGTGGAGCCCCTGGGCGTGCTGGCCAAGCAAGCCCCTGCCAGCGGGGACGCTCTGCCGGAAGGAACCGTGAAAGACCAGTAGACTGGTGGCATTTTTGCCAAATGTGACAAGGTATATAAATAGGCTGGAAATACATGCCAAAATACAATCCAAATACAAGAAAAAGCGGAAAATAGCTTGCATCAAGGGCCGGGCTACCGATATAATAAGCCAAGCATTTTTTTGCAAATGGATGCGAAAAGAGCCAAAGAAAGAGGAGGAGACGAGGATGAAAAAATTTGTAGCCACACTGTTGACCCTGCTGATGGCGGTCAGCTTCATTCTGCCTGCGATGGCGGACGATACCATCAAAATCGGCGGCATTGGATGCCTCACCGGCCCCTATGCCATGTATGGCATCGGCGTGCGCAACGGCATCGACCTGTACATGGCCGAGCTGAACGCCGCTGGCGGCATTGACGGCAAGCTGATCGAGATGGTTTGGGAGGACGACGAGGGCGACCCCGCCAAGGCCACCAACGCGTATAACAAGCTGGTGCAAAATGACGGCGTGGTAGCCATTCTGGGCTCCGTGCTCACCGGCGCCACCGACGCCGTGGCCGATTACGCCTCCGAGGACGGCATCCCCATGATCACCGCCTCCGCCACGGCCTACTACATCACCACGGACCGGCCCAACGTGTTCCGCACCTGCTTCCTGGACCCCTTCCAGGGCATCTCCATGGCCAACTTCGCCAAGGATGAGTTTGGCGCCACCAAGCTGGCCGTGCTGTATGAAAACGGCAACGAGTACTCCACCGGATTGAAGGACAAGTTTGTGGAGCAGGCGGGCCTCAACGGCCAGGAAGTGCTGGCTGTGGAAGCCACCGCCGCCAAGGACGTGGACTTTAAGGCCCAGCTGACCAAGATCAAGGAAGCCGCCCCGGAAGTGGTGTTCCTGCCCTACTACGGCCCGGAAGCCGCCCTCATCATGACCCAGGCCAAGGAACTGGGCCTGGATGTGAAGTTCATCGGCGCGGACGGCATCTCCAGCATCGTGGATTCCATCAGCGACAAGAGCCTGCTGACTAACATGTACTACTCCGACCATTTCAGCAACTCCGCGGACAGCGAGATGGTGAAGTCCTTCCTCACCGGCTACCAGGAGAAGTATGGCGAAATGCCCAGCATCTCCTTCTCCGCCACCGGCTATGACGCGGCCCTGGTGCTCTGCGAAGCCATCAAGACCGCCCTTTCTACCGAGTATGAGCCTGTGATCGCCGCCATCAAGGCCACCAACGTGGAAGGCGTGTCCGGCGTGATCACCTTTGACGATCACAACGACCCCATCAAGAGCGCCTTCATCCTGACCTTTGACGTGGAAGGCAACCAGGTCTTTGTGAAGCAACAGAACCCGTAAGCCCCACATCTGAAAGAGAGAGGCGGCAGGGGACGGGGAATGGCCTGCATCCGCTAAGCCCTCCTTCGGGTGGTTTGGAGGGGCCTTGGCCCCTCCAAGTGCATGCGTATCGACCGGGTTTCCCGGCCTGGCGGGGTGTTTTCGCGCCAGCGGAAACGGGTCCCGTACACTCACGGAAGTGGGCAGCGCCCACTTCCGTGAAAGGCGTAGCCGAAGGCTCTCTCTTTCAGCCCTTTCAAAAGGGGTAGCGCTGTCCTACCTTTTTTGAAAGGGCTGAACTGTTTTTTGTAAGAGAGGATGAGAGGATTGCTGCTGTTTTTAAGCCAGGTCATCAACGGCCTCAGCACCGGGGCCATCTATGCGCTGATTGCCCTGGGCTATACCATGGTGTACGGCATTGTTCGCCTGATCAACTTTGCCCATGGCGATATTTTGATGGTGGGGTCCTACACCGCCGTGCTGCTGATGGTCCAGGTGGGCGTACCCTTTCCCGTGGCGCTGATGGCCTCCATGCTGGTCTGCGTGATTTTTGGCGTGGCCATTGAGCGGGTGGCCTATAAGCCCCTGCGTTCCGCGCCCCGCATTTGCTCGCTGATCACTGCCATTGGCGTCAGCTACTTGCTGCAAAACAGCGCCCAGCTGCTGTTTACCGCCAACCCCCGGCCTTTTCCCACGGTGATCACCGTGGAGCCCCTTGTGATCGGCGGCCTGTCCATCAGCTTTATTACGGTGCTTACCGTGGCGGTGGCGGTGCTGCTGATGGTGCTGCTGACCCTGTTTGTGCAAAAGAGCCGCATGGGCAAGGCCATGCGCGCCGTCAGCCAGGACACCGGGGCCGCCAAGCTGATGGGTATCAACGTGAACGTGACCATTTCCGTCACCTTTGCCATTGGCTGCGCCCTGGCGGGGGTGGGGGCCTTCCTGTACAACATCGCCTATCCTACGGTGGCCCCCACCATGGGCTCCATGCCGGGCCTCAAGGCCTTCATCGCGGCAGTGCTGGGCGGCATCGGCGTGCTGCCCGGGGCCATGCTGGGCGGCTTCATCATGGGCGTGGCGGAGAGCCTCACCAAGGGCTATATTTCCTCCCAGCTTTCCGACGCCGTGGTCTACGGCATTTTGATCGTGGTGCTGCTGGTAAAGCCCTCGGGCCTGCTGGGCAACGCCGCCCGCGAGAAAGTGTGAGGTACATGGCATGAGCAAGAAATTCAAATCCTACGTGCTGAACCTGTCCGCCATTTTCCTCGTTTTCCTTGTGGTTTCCACCCTGATCAGCGCCGGGGTCATCAACAAGTATTATGCAGGCATTATCATTTTGGTGGGCATCAACATCATCATGACCGTCAGCCTCAACCTCACCACGGGTTTTCTGGGCGAGCTGGCCCTGGGCCACGCAGGCTTTATGAGCGTGGGCGCATTTACGGCGGGCATCCTCACCAAGGCCATGGCGGCGGGCTGGGGCTGGGCGCCGGAGACGGCGCTGCCCCTCTCTCTGCTGGCGGGCGGGCTGCTGGCGGCGGTCTTTGGGCTGATCATCGGCATTCCGGCCCTGCGCCTCAAGGGGGACTACCTGGCCATCATCACCCTGGGCTTTGGCGAGATCCTGCGGGTCATCATCCAAAACCTGGACATCACGGGCGGCGCGTCGGGCATCAGCCGCATTCCCAAGGTTACCACTTTTCCCGTCACCTACTTCGTCATGGTGGCGGTGATCATCATCATGTTCACCCTGGGCCGGTCCCGCCATGGCCGGGCCATCATCTCCATCCGGGAAAACGCGGTGGCGGCGGAGGCCACGGGCATTTCCACCACCTATTACAAGATTTTCGCCTTCACCCTGGCAGCCTTCTTTGCCGGGGTGGCGGGCGGGCTGTACGCCCACTATGTGGGCCGTATTTCCGCCGCCTCCTTCGACTTTAACAAGTCCATCGAATACCTGGTGATGGTGGTGCTGGGCGGCATGGGGTCCATCACGGGCAGCATCATTTCCGCCGCCGTGCTGACCCTGCTACCGGAAATGCTGCGGGAGTTCGCGGACTACCGCCTGCTGGCCTACAGCGTGCTGCTGATTGTGATGATGCTGTTCCGCCCGGCGGGGCTGATGGGCACGGCGGAGTTCTCCCTGGTGAAGATCTGGGACAGTATCGGCAAAAAGCTGGGCCTCAGGCGGCATGAAAAGGCCCCCAAACTGCCGGACGTGCCCCGCTATGACGTGGGGGACGAGGCCCCGGTGCTGCAAACCAAAAACCTGGGCATCCGCTTTGGCGGCCTGCAGGCCGCCGAGGCCGTGGATATCACCCTGCGGGACAATGAAATCGTGGGCCTCATCGGCCCCAACGGCGCGGGCAAGACCACCGTGTTCAACATGCTCACCGGTGTGTATCTGCCCACGGAGGGGCAGATCACGCTGCTGGGCAGGCCCATCGCCGGAAAGAAAACCTACGAGATCGTCACGGCGGGCATCGCCCGGACCTTTCAAAACATCCGCCTGTTCAAGTCCATGACCGTGCTGGAAAACATCAAGGTGGCCTTCCATAGCCGCATGCATTACTCCGCCACCAGCGGCATTTTCCGCACCCCCGGCTACGCCCGGGAGGAGCAGGGCATCGACATCCGCGCCCGGGAGCTGCTGCGCGTCTTTGACATGGAGGACACCGCCGACATCCGCGCCGACGGCCTGCCCTATGGCCAGCAGCGCAAGCTGGAAATCTGCCGGGCCCTGGCCACCAACCCCAAGGTGCTGCTGCTGGACGAACCCGCCGCAGGCATGAACCCCATTGAAACCAAAGAGCTGATGGAGACCATCGGCCTGATCCGGGACCGGTTTTCCGTGGCCGTGCTGCTGATTGAGCATGACATGAAGCTGGTGATGGGCATTTGCGAGCGGATCTACGTACTGAACTATGGCCGCGTCATCGCGGAGGGCACCCCCACCCAGATCGTAAGCAACCCGGAGGTGGTGGCCGCCTACCTGGGCAAGAGCCAGCAGAAGGAGGGCGCAGCCCATGCTTGAAATCCAAGATTTGAACGTGTTCTACGGGTCCATCCACGCCCTGCATGACATCAGCTTCACCGTAAACCAGGGGGAGATCGTCACGTTGATCGGGGCCAACGGCGCGGGGAAGACCACGGTGCTCCACGCCATTTCCCGGCTGATTCCTTTAAAGAGCGGCTCCATTGTTTTTAGCGGGAAGGACATTACCCGGGAGGAGGCCTACCGGCTGGTGCCCATGGGCCTTTCCCAGGTGCCGGAGGGCCGCCGGGTGTTTGCCACCATGACCGTGCGGGAAAACCTGGAAATGGGGGCCTATACCCGGCGCAACAAAGGGGAGCTGGAAGCGGATTTGGACATGGTGTTCCACCACTTTCCGCGCCTGAAGGAGCGGATCAAGCAGCTGGCGGGCACCCTGTCCGGCGGGGAGCAGCAGATGCTGGCCACCGCCCGGGCGCTGATGAGCCACCCCTCGTTGCTGATGATGGATGAGCCCTCCATGGGCCTGTCGCCCATTTTGGTGGAGGAGATTTTCAGCATCATCCAGGGCATCAACCAGGAGGGAACCACCATTTTGCTGGTGGAGCAAAACGCCCACATGGCGCTGTCCATTGCCAGCCGGGCCTATGTGCTGGAAACCGGGCATATCGTCATGGAAGGCGAAGCCAAACAGCTGCTGGACAATGAAAAGGTAAAAGAGGCGTATTTGGGCACCTGATCCTCGTTTTTCCAGGCAACTGGCCAAGCCGCCCGATCATATACTTTCCCAGGACCAGGAGGGGAGAGGATGCTATGACGGGCGATATTTATGCGGTAAGCCATTCCATCGCGGGGGAGCGTCAATACCTGGGACAGACGGTGCTGACCTACAAGATCGCATATCCGCAATTTGTGACGTTTTCAGCCATGGCCAGCTTGCGGCGCATCAACGCCCATTACAAGCAGCAGGCCAGGGAATTGGCCGCCTACGTCCAGGAAAGGCTGTTTCTGGACGCGGTGGGGGATTGCATCAGCCGGCAGGACCAGGCGGCCCCCTGCCTGGCCTATGAGTTTCAGCGGCCCTTTGAGATGACCTATGGGGAGCGCTGCGCCATCAGCCTGTACATGGACGAATACACCTATACCGGCGGCGCCCACGGCAACACCCTGCGCCAAAGCGATACCTGGAACGCCCGCACGGCGGAGAGGATGCCGCTGTCGGCCCTGTTCCGGCCAGGGGTCAACTACCAGGACCGGATCTTGGCGGTGGTGATCCCGGAGGCCCAGCGGCGGGCGGAGGAAAACCCAACAGCGTTCTTCCCGGATGTGGGCAGCCTGGTGGCACAGAACTTTGACGAGGAGAATTTCTATTTGACCCCGGCGGGCATTGTGATCTACTACCAGCAATACGCCATCGCCCCGTATTCCTCCGGCATCCAGACCTTTGAGGTGCCCTACGGCCTGGTGGGGGCCCGGGTGATTTGCTAGCGCAGGCGGGTTCCGTCTTGCCAACCGCCCCCCGGCCATGGTAGAATGGGGCTTACAAAACGGCCGGGCCAGTCTATGAGCCACAGAAGGAGCGACACCATGCCGAATTTTTCCCTGGATGAGGCTGTCTGGAAGGCAGCCACGGAGCAATATACCACCCCCTTTCACCTGTACGATGAAAAGGGCATCCGCGCCACGGCCCGCCTGTTACAGCGGGCCTTTGCCTGGGCCCCCAGCTTTCGGGAGTATTTTGCGGTGAAGGCGCTGCCCACCCCGGGCGTGCTGCGCCTTTTGCTGGAAGAGGGCTGCGGGCTGGACTGCGCCAGCCAGACGGAGCTGTGCCTGGCGGAGGCCCTGGGCTGCAAGGGCGCGGACATCATGTTCAGCGCCAATGACGTGCCGCCCCAGGAATTTGCCCTGGCCCGGAAGCTGGACGCCCTCATCAACCTGGACGACATCACCCATATTGAAGCCCTGCGCCAAAACGGGGGCATTCCCCAGGAGATTTGCCTGCGCTACAACCCCGGCGGGGCCTTTGTGGTGGGCAACGCCATCATGGGCGACCCGGGGGACGCCAAATACGGCATGACCCGGCAGCAGCTGTCGGAGGCTTTACAAACCCTAAAGGGCTATGGGGTCCGGCGCTTTGGGCTCCATGCCTTTTTAAGCAGCAACACCACAGACGCCGCCTATTACCCGGCCCTGGCCCGGCTGCTGATGGAAACCGGTCGGGAGCTGGTGGCAGAAACCGGGCTCACCCTGGCCTTTTTGAATCTGTCCGGCGGCATCGGCATCCCTTACCATCCGCAGGAGCCCCAGGCAGACCTGCTGGCCATTGGCCGGGGGGTGGAGCAAGCGTACCGGGAGGTGCTCCTGGCTGGTGGGCTCACAGGCGTGGCCATCAAAACCGAGCTGGGCCGCTACATGACCGGGCCCCATGGCTGGCTGGTGACCCATGTGACCCACGAAAAGCGCATTCACAAGCATTACCTGGGCCTGGACGCCTCCGCCTGCGATTTGATGCGCCCGGCCATGTACGGGGCCTATCACCACATCACCGTGCCGGGGAAGGAGCCTTTGCCCCATAGCATGAAGGTGGACGTGACGGGCAGCTTGTGTGAGAACAACGACAAGTTCGCCATCGACCGGATGTTGCCGGAAACAGCCATCGGCGATGTGCTGGTGATTCATGACACCGGAGCCCACGGGCTTTCCATGGGATACAACTATAACGGGAAGCTGCGCTGCAAAGAGGTGCTGTACAAAGAGGACGGCAGCTTCGCGCTGATCCGGCGGGCGGAGACCCCGATGGATTATTTTGCCACGCTGGATGTGGATGAGGGGTATGGGAGGATTGTGGAGAGTGTGGACGCTTCAATGATATGATTTGTAGCTTGGTTTTTGACGGCGGTGGGTGGTCCAACATGACCGCAGTTGGTGGCTCAACCTAACAGCAGTTGGTGTCCCAACTGGAAACGGCGTTGCCGACAGCAGTTGGTGTCCCAACTGGAAACGATGCCAAGGGGAGGTCTAGGGGGAACGGCGAGGTTCCCCCTTGGACCTCCCCTTAGCGATCCCCTCCGCACCCCCTCCCCGCCCGGGGTTCCACCCCGGACCCCGCCGGGCTCTGCCCGGACCCGTCTCCACTAGGGAAGGGTAACGTTTGTTCATATGCGTTCAAGTTACAATACACAAGTTGCATCCCGCCAAACCCCTCTTGTCCGCACGATGGTAAGCGGACATTGCCAGAATCTTGGAGGGGTCCGGGGTGTCCCCGGGCGGGGAGGGGGTGCTGGGAGGATTGTTAAGGAGGGAGCCAAGGGGGAACCTCGCCGTTCCCCCTAGGTCCCTCCTTAACGTCGTACCCAGTTGGGACACCAACTGCCGTCAGGTTGGGCCACCACCTGCAATCAGGTTGGGCCACCAACTGCCTTCAGGCTAGGCCACCAACTGCCATACGATTTGGGGCCAGCCGCCCTCGCGGCCAGACCCTTTTTCTTTAGAGCAAATTCCGAAAACATAGCCCAGTCTTTGCGGAACTTTTCCCCCGGCGCGTTGCCTCGTCCGGTCAGCATAGCGCCGCTATGCCTCCCTTCCTCGGCTGAGCGCCAGGGAAAAATCTCTCGCAAATCCTGTCGCTACGTTTTCGGAATGTGCTCTAGTTGTCTAGGGCCTGTCAGTCCCCAATAGGATTCTCAATCAACGACGCGGCGCGGAACGCGTGGGAGTGACCATCGTTGACAGAGGTCTGCGCGTTCAGGAAGTGCACGTGGCGATCCCCCACCGGCACGGCCAGGCCGCTTTGGCCAACGATGACATGATAGTGATCATCATAAAAATCCGTGCGGACGGCCACTTCGTGCACATGCCCGCCGGATACGATGATGGCCGGGCCGCTGACCGTGGCAAAGCGGTGGTTATGGGGCTCTTCCTCCGCTTCCGCGATCATCACGCTGCCCAGCACCTCGTGGACGTGGCGTTGGGGCATGGGGTCCGTGGAGCCAAAGGGCGGCGTGGGCATGGGAACCGGGCAGCAATGGCAGCAGTAATTCTCGTTCATGGCAGTGTCCTCCAACATCATTTAGGCGCTTCGGCAATGCCCAAAAGGAGGGGCAAGGCCCTTTCATCCTATGCAGGGAACGCCCGACGGTTAGAGGCCCAAACCAGCATGATGCTGGCTCCCCATTGGTTACGCTCCTGGGTACGCACCACCAGGAATGCTGCACAACTGGTTTTGTGCATGGCAAAAGCCCCCCAAGAGGGGGGACTCCAGGTTGTCAAAAAACCGACTTCTCGGGAGGTTTGGAGGGCCGCAGCCTCTCCAAGTGCATTCGTATCGGTTACCGCCCCCCATACATCTTCTGGTAATAATTCTGATACTCTCCGGCCAAAATCCGTTCCCACCAAGGCCCGTTGTCCAAATACCAGGCCACAGTCCTGTGAATCCCGTCCTCAAAGCGGGTGGCGGGCAGCCAGCCCAGCTCGGCATGAATCTTCGCCGGGTCGATGGCGTAGCGCAGGTCGTGGCCGGGGCGGTCCGCCACGTAGGTGATCAGGCTTTCCGGCTTGCCCAGTTCCTTCAAAATGGCCTTCACCACACTGAGATTGCTGCGCTCGTTGTGGCCGCCCACGTTGTAGGTTTCGCCCTCCCGGCCCTTTCGCAGCACCAGGTCGATGGCGGCGCAGTGGTCCTCCACATACAGCCAGTCCCGCACGTTTTCGCCCTGGCCGTAGACGGGCAGGGGCTGGTCCCGCAAAGCCCGCGTGATCATCAGGGGGATCAGCTTTTCCGGGAAATGGTAGGGGCCGTAGTTGTTGGAGCAGCGGGTGATGCTCACGGGCAGGCCGAAGGTGCGGGCATAGGCCAGCACCAGCAAATCCGCCGCCGCCTTGCTGGCGGAGTAGGGGGAGGAGGTGTGCAGGGGGGTCTCCTCGGTAAAGAACAGGTCGGGCCGGTCCAGGGGCAAATCGCCGTACACCTCGTCGGTGGATACCTGGTGGTAGCGCCGGATGCCGTATTTCCGGCAGGCGTCCATCAGCACCTGGGTGCCCAGGATGTTGGTGCGCAGGAACACCTCCGGGTCGGTGACAGAGCGGTCCACGTGGGTTTCCGCCGCAAAGTTCACCACCAGGTCCGGCTTTTCCGCTTCAAACAGGGCAAAGATGAAGGCCCGGTCCGCAATGTCCCCCTTCACGAAGCGGAACCTGGAGCTTTTCAGGGCCGTATCCAGGGTGGACAGGTTGCCCGCGTAGGTGAGGGCGTCCACGCAGACCAGGGAATCCTCCGGGTGGTGGGCCAGCTCGTAGTACACAAAATTGCCGCCAATAAAGCCCGCGCCGCCGGTGACCAATATTTTCATTGCACTTCTCCTTTACTCCGCCGCTTTGTCATAGAGGATGCGGCCTTCCGCCACCCGCCGCAAATGCTCCCCATAGGGGGATTTTCCGTAGCGCTCCGCGGAAGAGAGCAGCAGATCCCTGCTGATCCAGCCTTTGCTGTAGGCGATCTCCTCCAGGGCGGCAATTTTGATGCTTTGCCGCTTCTCCACCATTTGCACAAAGGTGGCGGCCTCCACCAAAGAATCGATGGTGCCGGTATCCAGCCAGGCAAAGCCCCGGCCCAGCACCTTGGCTTGCAGCTGGCCCATTTGCAGGTACAGATCGTTCAGGCTGGTGATTTCCAGCTCTCCCCGGTGGCTGGGCCGTACCTGCTTGGCCAGGGCAGTCACCCGGCGGTCATAGAAATACAGGCCTGTGATGCAGTAGTTGCTCTTGGGTTCCTTGGGCTTTTCCTCCACGGACAGCACCTTGCCGTTCCGGTCAAACTCCACAATGCCAAAGCGTTCCGGGTCGCTGACGTAATAGCCAAAGATGGTGGCCTTGCCCTCTTGGGCGTTTTTCACCGCATCGGCCAGCATGGCGGAAAACCCGTTGCCGTAGAAGATATTGTCCCCCAGCACCATGGCGCAGGCGTCGCCGCCGATGAATGCCTCGCCCAGCAGGAAGGCCTGGGCCAGGCCGTCCGGGGAGGGCTGCACCTGGTAGTGCAGGGACAGGCCAAACTGGCTGCCGTCCCCCAGCAGGGCCTCAAAGCGCGGGGTGTCCGTGGGGGTGGAGATGATGAGGATCTCACGAATCCCCGCCAGCATCAGCGTGGACAGGGGATAGTAGATCATGGGCTTATCATACACCGGCAGCAGCTGCTTGCTGGTGACCATGGTAAGGGGGTAGAGCCGGGTGCCCGCGCCGCCTGCCAGAACAATGCCTTTCATGGGGAAACAGCCCCTTTCACGAATGAAGATGAGAACATTATAAAGGAAAATGACGAAAATGGGAAGCCAAGCCGAGGCAAAACGGCGCAAACGTATGTAAACGGGGGATGCAGAGGCTTCGCCTCCGCACCTCCCCCAGGGCTTTCGCCCTGGACCCTTTCTCTGGCCGCGTTTCACGCGGCCAGAGATGGAAAAATGTATCGCTGCCAGTGTCAAACAAGCTATGCTATGGGCAGGGGGGACGAGCACGCCAAACGTATGAGATGGTATTGCGTGTCACGGCAATGGATTTGAGGCCACCGCCTCGCGCCTTTTCTTAGAATAGATAGGCGCAACGCGACAGCGGTTCCTGATCCTGAAAGTGTTCCTGCACGTCCTTGTACCAATTCATAGGATTCTCTTTCAGCGCAGCGCATAGTCCGCTGGTCTGTGGTGGATTCGTTTCACAATCTCGGTTTGCGTTCCCATAGCATCTGTGGTACTCATCTGTCCCTTGATAGCGATTTGCTGTTGCACGCGTTTGGCGTGAGGGACGGGAAACGGCGGCGTTCGCTGGAACGCCGCCGTTTCATTACAAGGAGGCGAATTTCGGGTTAGTTGGCAGCGTCCTCGAAGGTATCGTCCAATGAATATGTATGATTTGTGAAATGATAAATATTAAACACCTCTGTGGTATAATAAGTACCAATATCTGCGAAGCGATGTTTAGCGCCATACCATGTCTTGCCAATGCCGATCTCGCAATAATATTGCCCTTCGGGAAGTCGGATGGAGGCTTGCTTGTCGGCATTGATATATACCATGGCTTGCAGTTCATCATCATAGACTCGATAAACACTAATACAACGACTATAACCATCTTTAACGGGCTTAAAGGTGATCCGCTCTCCCGTGCTATCACCTACAATAAGACCAGACTCTGGAACAGGTAATGCGGGATAATCGGGCAACTTTGCGGCAAAACCAGTCAACTCGTCGTCGAAGTATGTTGGATCGGTGACAATGCCGTTTTGTTCGTGGGTATAATAGGTGGATGCTTGAATATCGGTAGGCAGAGAAAGCAGCGAAAAGGTGTAGCTTTCATCTTGATCGCCGCCCTTAGTATATTGGTAGTCTATCATTGTTTTAAGCATTATTCCGAGTAAATAAGTCCGCAACTCTGATGCAGAACATTGATTTGCATCTTCGAGATAGGGAAGAAGTTCTTTGAGAGTCTCCATTGCAGCTTTGGTTCGATCGTTGAGCTTTGGGACAGTAAAAGAAATCGTCGCATTTTCAGGCCCGGCAGATACGTCCATAGAGCAACCCTTGATCCCCAAGAATTGAGGCACATAAGAAATTGCTTCAAGCCCAAAGGGATCAGGGTCCGTGGGCACCAGATGGTTGCGGGTCGCAAAAGATTCGAATATGGGGGTCACGGTTAGGGAACTTAGATCTTTCGGTTTTTTGCTCCCCAACGCAAAGGGAGAAGGCATCAAATAATCAACGACTGCCTTGAGAAGGGTTTTATCCGCAAAGGTTTTGGGGGCTTTGCTTGCCAGCTTTTCCACGGTCTTTTGTAAAAAGGTTTCCTCGCCTTCGTCGTAGTTCACCTGGTACCCGTCTCCCTTGGATACGAGGACCAGGTTGATTTTGAAGGA
Organism: Eubacteriales bacterium; assembly: GCA_031549415.1. Classification (GTDB taxonomy): domain Bacteria; phylum Bacillota; class Clostridia; order Christensenellales; family Aristaeellaceae; genus Limiplasma. Next base: position 70,676 of record JAVBPU010000003.1, read on the forward strand.
ACTGTCAAAGGCAAGGATCGATTTTTGCACACCCTCCAGCCAAGCCACTGGGTTGTCGCCATATTTGGGCTGTGATTTGATGTCGGGCTGGCCAGAAACAAGCATAAAGCTTACAGAGAGCGGCTTTCCCGCTGAAATATCAAATTTTTCCAAGGAAAAAGTAATCTCGCTGACACCTTGCTGAGCAATGAAGCGCTGCCAGCCATTTTGAGCAGTAGCACTCAGGTTTTTCACTTCTGTTTGCAAAAAGCTTTCCACGGCTGCTTTCACTTTGTCGGAATCAACGGTGGGAGGGGGGGACTTTTCCGCATGGCTCTCCGCGACAGAGCAAGCTACAAGGGAGAAAACAAAGAGACATACGAGGAGGAAAACCAATCGCTTTTTCATAAAATACCATCCTTTCTGTGGGAGCAAAGCCATGGGTTCTTCACTTGGGAAATATCAGGAATAGGAATATTCTGGTATTATACCAACAAAAGGCACCATTGTCACCACTTAGAATGAAAACATCAGGGCTACCGCAGGAAATGCGGTGGCCGGGGCAAAACGGCGCAAACAAGCAGAACAAACATTCCCCAAAACATTGACAAACCCAGGAAAACCCCGTATGATGAACGGTGATGCGCAGGAAAAAGAAATGCGGAGGGGTTCCATGATCGTACTGGGGATCGACCCGGGGTTGGCCATTCTGGGCTGGGGCGTGATCCAGGCGCAGCCGGGCAGGCAGCAGCTGCTGGACTATGGCTGCATTTTGACCACCCCGCAGCAAACCCTGCCGGAGAGGTTGCTTGCGATCCAAAGGGACATGCTGGCCCTCGTCACCCGGTTTCAGCCGGAAGAAATTGCCTTTGAAGAGTTGTTTTTTGCCAGAAACGTCACCACGGCGCTGACGGTGGGGGCGGCCCGCGGCATTGCGGTGGCGGTGTGCGCGGCCCACACCCCCAAACTGTACGAATATACCCCCATGCAGGTGAAGCAGGCCGTGGCGGGCCATGGCGGCGCGGACAAGAAGCAGGTCCAGCAAATGGTGAAGCTGCTGCTGCGCCTGGAGGACATCCCCAAGCCCGATGACGCGGCGGACGCCATTGCCATTGCCCTGACCCACGCGGCCACAGGGCCGTCCAAAATGCAGTTTATGATGAAATGATCGGCACAAGGCCAGACCCAGCCTAACCCAGCCCCACCCAACCCCACACAACAGGAGGTACCACACCATGATTGCCATGATCCTAGGCGCCGTGGCCGAAAAAAGCGAGGGCGAGGTGGTGCTGCAAACCGCCGGGGGCGTGGGCTACCGGCTGCTGTGCAGCATGAACACCCTGGCCGCCGTGCCGGGGGCCGGCGCGGAATGCCGGCTGCACACCCACCTGGCCGTCCGGGAGGATGCCATGGAGCTGTACGGCTTCCAGCAGAAGGAAGAGCGGGACATGTTCCGGCGGCTCATCTCCGTGTCGGGCATCGGCCCCCGCACGGCGCTGTTTGTGCTGGGCAGTATGCCCCTGTCGGATCTGCGGCTGGCCATTTTGACCGGGGACCTGGCGGCCCTGTCCCGGGCCCCGGGCATTGGCAAAAAGACTGCCCAGCGCATCGCCCTGGAGCTGAAGGACCGGGTGGCCCAGGATGCCCTGGCCAGCGGCGTGAAGGTGGACGATTTTGTGCTGGACAGCGGCGAGGCCCTGGCCCAGGACGCCCTGGGGGAGGCCATGCAAGCCTTAAAGGCGCTGGGGTATTCCCCCCAGGAGGCCGCCGCCGCGCTAAAGGGCGTGAAGGGCCAAGGGGACACCGCCGACGAGCTGATCCGCCTGGCGCTGCGGCACATGGCCCAAAAGGGCTAAGCAAAGGAAAGCAAGGGAAAGCAAGGCAAAGCAAGCCAAGCCACATAAGGAGCAACACGCATGGACATGGACGAAAGACTGATCACATCCGGGTTCCGGGAGGGGGAGGACGAGCAGGAAACCAGCCTGCGCCCCAAAACCCTCCGGGACTATGTGGGCCAGGAGCCCATCAAGGCCAGCCTGCGCATTTCCATCGAGGCGGCGCTAAAGCGGCGGGAATCCCTGGACCATTTGCTGCTCTATGGCCCGCCGGGCCTGGGCAAAACCACCCTGGCGGGCATCATCGCCTCGGAGATGGGGCAGAGCATCCGCATCACCAGCGGCCCCGCCATCGACCGCCCCGGCGATCTGGCCAGCATTCTCACCAACCTGGCCGACGGGGACGTGCTGTTCATTGACGAAATCCACCGCCTCAGCCGCAGTGTGGCGGAAGTGCTGTACCCGGCCATGGAGGACTATGCCCTGGATATTATGATCGGCAAGGGCCCCACCGCCCGAAGCATCCGGCTGGACCTGCCCCGGTTCACTTTGGTGGGGGCCACCACCCGGGCGGGGCTGCTCAGCGCCCCCCTGCGGGACCGCTTTGGCATCCTCTTTCGGCTGGAAATGTATCAAACGGAGGAGCTGGCCTCCATCATCCGCCGCAGCGCGGGCATTTTGGGCGTGCAGGCCACCGAGGAAGGCATTTTGGAAATCGCCAGCCGCAGCCGGGGCACCCCCCGCATTGCCAACCGCATGCTGCGCCGGGTGCGGGACTATGCCCAGATCAAGGCCGACGGCGTGATCAATTATGAAGTGGCCAAGCAAGGGCTGGACATGCTGGACGTGGACGAGCTGGGCCTGGATAAGCTGGACCGGGTGATGCTGGCCACTATGATGGACAAATTCGCTGGCGGCCCCGTGGGGCTGGACACGCTTTCCGCCATGACCGGGGAGGATTCCGCCACCATTGAGGACGTGTACGAGCCCTACCTGATGCAGCTGGGCTTTTTGATGCGCACCCCCCGGGGCCGGGTGGCCACCCCCGCCGCCTACGCCCACATGGGCCGCGCGCCCCTGGCGGACCCCAAGGACAGCGGCGAACAAATGAAAATGTGACAAATGAAAATCTGATCCATGAAAACCGGACCAATGCAAATGCGCGCCCTCCGCCGGAGGGCCAGGCCCAAAAGGAGCCTTCGCCTTGAAAACCAGCGATTTTTGGTATGACCTGCCGGAGAGCCTCATCGCCCAAACCCCCGTCACCCCCAGGGACCACAGCCGCATGCTGGTCTATCGCCGGGGGGAAAACACCATGGAGCACAAGCATTTTTATGACCTGCCCCAATTTCTGCGCCCTGGGGATGTGCTGGTGCTGAACGAAACCAAGGTGATCCCTGCCCGGCTGTTGGGGGAAAAGGAAGGAACCCGGGTGCCTGTGGAGCTGCTGTTGCTCAAGCGGCTGGAAAAGGACGTGTGGGAGGGCCTGGTGCGGCCAGGCCGCCGGCTGCCCCCCGGCAGCTTCTGCTCCTTTGGGGGCGGGCGGCTGCGGGCAGAGGTGCTTTCCACCACGGAGGCCGGCGGCAGGCAGGTGCGCTTTCATTACCAGGGCGTGTTCGAGGCTTTGCTGGACCAGCTGGGCCAAATGCCCCTGCCGCCCTATATTCACCAAAAATTGCAGGATAGCAGCCGCTACCAGACCGTGTACGCCAAGCAGGAGGGCAGCGCCGCCGCGCCCACCGCGGGCCTGCACTTCACCCCGGAGCTTTTGCGGGACATGGAAGCCATGGGCGTTTCCATCGTGCCGGTGCTGCTGCATGTGGGCCTGGGCACCTTCCGCCCGGTGAAGGAGCCGGAGGTGGAGGCCCACCCCATGCATGTGGAGCACTACGAGGTGACGGCCACCGCCGCCCAGGCCATCAACGCCGCCCGGCGGGCCGGGGGCCGCTGTATCTGTGTGGGCACCACCAGCGTGCGCACCCTGGAAACCGTCACCGGGGCCGACGGCCTGGTGCGGCCAGGCAGCGGGGACACGGGCATTTTTCTCACCCCCGGCAGCCCCTTCCATGCCACCGACGGGCTGATCACCAACTTTCACCTGCCGGAAAGCACGCTGCTGATGCTGGTGTCCGCCCTGATGGGGCGGGAAGCTGCCCTGCGCTGCTACCAAGAGGCCGTGCGGGAGCAGTACCGTTTCTTCTCCTTTGGCGACTGCATGCTGATTTTGTAACGCCAGGGACTTCGCCCCTGGTCCGGCCCTCCGGTGGTGGCGGGCTGCGCCGCCGTTTTCGGCCTCCACCAGCGCTTCCCTGGGCGGAGGCTACGCAATTCGCTTGCGACCCAAGCCCGGTTCCGCGTGGGCCTACGGCCTCCCCCCGCGTTCGCTTTCGGCTATGCCGCAGGGACCACGCCCGCTGTTGGCGCCCCCACCAGGGATTTCGCCTCTGGACCCGCTTTTGGCTCCGTCCAGGGGCTATATTTTTGACAGGCTTGCGCCTTTTTTCTTTTTTATGCTATAATGCTTGATAAGATTCATGTCATTCTCAATGATATAGAGGGGTGGACCCGCCATGACAACGAAGACAAAAGAGAAGCGGTCTCTTCGTAGCAATCAAAAAGCCACAAAACGGACCGGCTCCCTGGTGCTGGCCATTTGGCTGCTTGTTTTTTTGACCCTTCCCCTCACCGCCCAGGCTGCCGGAGCCATAGAGGTCTACGGTGCTGGCGGCGGGGGCGGCGGCGGCGGCGGGGGCTTGATCGTTACTAGCACACCCGGTGCTGGCGGCGCTGGCGGCGCGGGTGGCGTCGCAGCCCTCAACGGCTTTGCGGGCGGCGGCGGCGGAAACGGTTATGCCGGAAGCTACGGCGGCGGCGGCGGTGGCGGCGGCGGGTCTGCTGGGGCAGGGGGCAGGGGCGGAGATGCAAATGGCTATCTATTAAGCCATGGAGCTGGCGGCGCGGCTGGGCCAGGAACCGGAGAGGGCGGCCAGGGTGCAACCCCGGGCGCGGCTGGAACGGACGAGGGAGGCGGGTGGGGCGGAAATGGCGTCCCCGGCCTCAGCGCGGTTTTGAATTCCCCTGAAGCCGCGCCAGACTCCATTGCCGTGGTTGCGGGTTCGGGCGGTGGCGATGGGGGGGCTGACTCTGGTGTTGGGGGAGGTTTAGGCGGAAGCGGAAGCGGAGGCGTTGGCGGCAGCGCGTCCTTGGTTCTGTCGGCCGCCAATGTCAGCGTATCGTTGACGGGTTCTGTTGTGGTGCAAAACGGCGCGTCGGGCAGGGGTGGGTACATCGGGAGATCGGGCGGCGAGGCCAGCCTGCAATGCGCGGGCACGCTGAGTGCGCCTGCCCTCATCTTCACCAACCCCTTGGGCGGAGGCGTTAGGCTTGGCGGTAGCGTCGTAGATGTGGATATCGGCACGTTACAAGTCAGTGCCGCCACCACCATCACGGTGGACGGCACCCACGCCAGCGAAGTGTCGCTGGGCACAGTGAATGTGGCGGCAGGCCAGACGCTTACCATCACCAGCGCGAATGGCGGTAAGCTGACCGTCGGCACGCTGAACATGGGGCTAGGCGGGCAGGTGACGGTAGCGCCCGGCGTGTTGACATTGACAGGCTTTGCAAACCCCGCGCTGGCTTTATCCGGAACCCCTATTGCCAACACGGCGGTGGGCGGGAACTACTCGGAAAGCCTGGCGGGGCAGGTGTCCGGCAACGTGGGGCAATGCGCCTTCGTGCTGCAAGCTGGTTCTACGCTGCCCGCTGGGCTGGTCCTCAGCGCGGCGGGGGTGGTCAGCGGCACACCCACCACAGCGGTGGCCAACCATCCCTTCACCGTGCAGGTCACGGACGTGCTGGGCAGGACCGCCACCGCCAACTATACCCTGACGGTGTTTGAGTCCATTTTGCCCGCCCCCAGCCTTACGCTGGCAGGGGCGAACCCCTCCGGCATCGTCGGCCAGGTGGGCGGGCTGACAATTACGGTGAACGTGACGGGCGCGTACAATGAGCTGATCAACTTCCAAGCCTCCATCAACCCCACAAAGACCGCCTCCCGCATTGGAGACGGCCCTGTGAGCTTTGCCTTTACCGCGGCGGAGATGAACGCCCTGGCGGTGGGAAGCTATCCCATCACAGTTGCTTCGGCTGCTACGGCTCATAACGCGGCCAACCCGGGGACCGTGGTGGGCACGCTGACGGTGCTGGCACGGGGCGGCAACCGGCCCAGCAGCTTGCCCCAGACTGGAGACGCGTTCCCGCTGGGCTGGATGGTGGCCGGGCTGGCGGTGCTGGTGGTGGGCGCGGTAGTGGTTGCCCTGCGGCTGCGCAAGGGAAAGGTGAATCCGTAAGGGGGGGTGTGGTATGCAGCATCCAAGAGAACCCTTTGATACCCTGTCGGAACGCTGGGGGCCGCCTACGCCCAAAAAGCCGAGGCGGAGGGGGGGACGCCTCCTCCTTGGGTTGTTGGTGGCGGCGATGGTTGGCGTGGGCGTGGTGCTGGCCCTTCGGCTGGGCGAATACCAGGCGGCCCGGCAGGAATATGAGGCCTATGCCCAAATCACCGAAGCGCCCCTAGATGCGTCCACGGAAGCGCCGCTGGCGGCGGAGGCGGCACCGCCACAGCCCGTCGAACCCTTGGGAATGATCCCAGGCTTGGAAAGCCTTACAGCCAGGACTGCTGCAAAACCAACGGCCACGCCCCGCCGTTTTTACAGCGCCAAGGTCAGCGCCCTTCGCCGGGACAATCAGGATACCGTCGGCTGGCTGGAAATACCCGGCACCAGCATCGCCTACCCCTTGGTGCAGACGGACAACAACGAATATTATGTGGAACACACTTTTTCAAAAAAGAGAAACCCCAGCGGGGCCATTTTCATGGACTGCTGGAATACGCCGGATTTTAGCAATTTCAACACCGTGATCTTTGGCCACAACATGAACGACGGCAGCATGTTCGCCGGGCTGAGGGAGTATGAGCGCCAGGCCTTCCTGCAGGAGCATCCCACCATTGAGGTCACCCAGTTTGATGCCAAGCGGACCTACCAGGTGTTTGCGGCCTATGTGTCCCAGGGGGAGGGCCAGGCGGATTTTCGCGGGCAGGAGGCTGTTTCGGAGCATGACCGGGGTGCGTTTCTGTACGAGGCCCGGAAGCGGTCCCTCATCAAAGCCGAGTTGGTCCCCACCAGCGGCGACCGGGTGCTGACCCTGGCCACCTGCACCAGCGGGCGGCATCCCTGGTATTTTGTGGTGCATGCGGTGCTGACGCAGGAGCAGCTGTGGGCGGAGGAATGAGGGCGGCCCTGAAAAGGGGAAAGAAAAGAACGGTTTCAAGTGGATGGGTCTTTTGAAGGCGTTCGCTTGCGACGAATTCGAGTGGCGGGCATCAGCCCGCTTTGGACCCACTGTTGCCGGAGGACTGCCAACCACTGGCAAGAGGGGTCAATGACGGTACGCAAAGGCCCGTGATACAGTACAATTTTTGCCGTGTTGAGCAAGCCGCTGTCTACGGTGTTGTCGTAAACCACCAATTCATCAGAGAGGCTCAACAAAGTTCCCAGGTTGTTCATAGACCCCTGATAGCGCTTTTTGATTTTATCCACCGGGACGTCATGCCCTCCGGCGGCCACCCGTTTGGACACGCGGCGGATGTTGATGGATACATCCGATGTTGTGACGAATACTGATATCAACTGGTATCCGCATGCCTTGGCTTCCCGAAGGAGCGGCCATTTGTACTGGGAAGAGAGGACCGTTTCATAGGCAAAGGAAGCGCCCTGCTGAATCAAGGCTCGGACCATGGCCTCCGCGCAATGCAACGCCGTCACATTGCGCTCCGCCCGATCTTGAATAGAAAGGAGAGCCGGGTCACGGCTGATTTCATCGGCGCAGATATAAAAAATCTCCGGATGCTCCGTGGTAAACTGAGCAATCATGGTGGATTTGCCGCTGCCATTAGGCCCTGCAAAAAGATACATAGTTTTATTTTGCACTATGAGATCCCTCAAAAATCATACGCCGCCATGACGGTACCCCCATGGCGGTGTCATTCCATTTACTTTTTCACAGCGGAGAACGGGAACCGTTTTGCCGCTTTTTTGCAATGAAGCAGAACCGTTTGGGGATCAGTGGGCGCACGCTGTACGGCCATGGTCACAGCCTTCAACTGAACACTGCCTTGCTGAGACAGGGCGCCACGTACTGTTATGGGCTGTTTTGCCTTGGCTGCTATGACCGGACGGGCAACCTTTTTGGCGGGCACATTCGTTTCCTCCATGATAGCAGTCACAGCTTCACTTCCCTCTTTTGTACGGATGGATAACGCCTGCGTTCTCTTCTCATGTGAGTATGATTTACTGTACATCAAGTTTTTCAAATTGTCAAGAAATGCAACAAAAGGGTTGACAATTCTGCGCAACTTCACTGTCCAATATGTTTGGCAATCCTACACACAACAAAAAAAGGGTTGGTCCGCTTGCGCGGACCAACCCTTTTTGTTTCAGTGACAGGTATTTCTTAGTCGTACAGCAGCTGCGCGATCTTGGCATCGTCCATGTTGGCAGCGTTGTAGAACTGGCAGCCGGTGTCCACGATGGGCTCAACGGTTTCGCCGTTCACGGCCTTCACAGCCAGCTCAACCGCCAGGTAGCCGATCATGTAAGGATCCTGGGTGATGGAGCCATAGAACCAGCCCTGCTTCACGGCGTTCTTCTGGTTCGCGCCAGCGTCGAAGCCGATGCAGATCATGCTCTTGTACTTGCCATTGGCGCGGTCCAGATCCTGGCCGTCGGTGGTAGCGGCCAAGATGCCGCCCACAGAAGCTTCGTTGGAGCAGAACACGCCCACAACGCCAGCCTTGTCCAGGATGCCCTGGGCGGTGGTCTGGCAATCAGCGGGGTTGGTGGTGGCGGGCACGTTGACGTTCAGGTCGATCACAGCGCCATCCACGGGCTTGGCATACTTGTCATGGCCGGAGATGGCCACTTTGCCGGGGGCAACGCCTTCGCAGAGCTCGGCCATCTTGTTCAGGAAGCCGATGGTGCGGCCGGTGACGGACGCGGAGGTGGCATCCTGGCTGAACACGGCGATGATGGCGGGGGCGTCAGCGGTGGCGGCGGCCAGAGCGGCAGCGATTTCGGGGATCTCAAACATTTTTTCGGCGGCCAGGGCGCCAGCGTTCTCGGTGTTGGTGGAAGCGGTGGACACGATGGAGCCTTCGGGCGCATTGGGCACGCCAGAGTCAAAGCCGACGACGGGGATGCCGTCTTCCTTGCACTTGGTCAGCTGCTCGGTAACGGACTCGGTGTCCAGGGCGGCCAGGGCCAGAGCCACGGGCTTCTTGGCGATGGCGGCGTTGAGCATATCCACCTGGATCTGGATGTCGGACTCAGAGGGAGGGCCATCGAAGGTGTGGTCTACGCCATACTTTTCGGCGGCGTCTTTGGCGCCAGCGGCGACGGTTTGCCAGAATTGATGCTGGAAGCCCTTAGAGATAACAGCGATGTAGGGCTTTTCGGTGGCGAAAGCGGGCAGCATCATCGCGGCGACCAAAACGAGGGACAGGACCAGAGCGAGAGTCTTTTTCATGAAAAATTGCCTCCTTTTTTTATTCTCTAACGGCACTGGGCCGTGTAGATACGGGATTGTTAGGCGCTTACGGCACAGGGCCGCGCCAACCCATGGATCAAATGCGGCGGACCTGGTTGCTCTTGCGCACCCGGTATTGGTCCAGCAGCACCGCGCCAATGACCACCACGCCGGTTAAGAAGGTTTGCCAGTGGCCCTGCAGGCCCATGGACATCAGGCCCTGGCGCAGCACGCTCATCATGAACACGCCGATCATGGTGCCGGTCAGGGAGCCGCTGCCGCCGCTCATGGACGTGCCGCCGATGACCACGCCCGCGATGGCCAGCAGTTCCAGGCCGTTGCCGGTGGAGGGCACGATGGTGGTGTACACCGCGGCGTAGAAGATACCGGCCAGGCCGCAGAAGAAGCCGCAGAGGGTGTACACCAGCAGCTGCCAGCGCTGGGTTTTGATGCCGGACAGGCGGGCCGCCTCGTGGTTGGAGCCCATGGCGTAGGTGTAGCGGCCAAACTTGGTGTAATTCAGCACGAGCCAAGCAATGAAGAAGGCCACCAGCAGCCACAACGCGCCCACGGGGAAGCCGGGCAGGAAGAAATCGTTGCCAGCCTTGTAGAACAGGTGCTTGAAGAACCCGTCGGGCTTGTCGATGGTGGGGTAGCGCATGGTCATCACCTTGGTGACGATGGCGCCAAAGCCCATGCCGCCCATCTGGGTGCCCAAAGTGGCGATGAAGGGGGGCAGCTTGGCATAGGCGATCAGGTAGCCGTTCAGCAGGCCGATGAAGGTGGAAACCGCCACCGCAAAAATCAGGCAAGCCACGATGGGCCAGTGCCAGGTGTTGTAGGCCCAGCCGCCCAGCAGCGCGCCGCACATCATGGTGGTGCCCAGGGACAGGTCAATGCCCCCGGTGATAATCACAAACGTAACACCGATGGCTAAAAATCCAATGAAATAAGACGCGTTGAGGATGTTGACCACCGTGTCCAGGGAGAAAAAGGTTTTGCTTGAAAAGGAGAAAAAAGCAAACAGCAGGACCAATACGGCTGGCGCCAATAGCTTTTGCAGGTCAATTTTTTTACCCATGTACGTTCCCTCATTTCCTAAATCTGCACGGCGGGCTGCCGCATTATTCCATGGTCATGGTGGCCAGGTTCATGATTTTTTCCTGGGTGGCCTCGGAAATATCCATCTCGCCCGTCACCGCGCCCTCGCACATCACCACGATGCGGTCGGACATGCGCAGCAGCTCCGGCATTTCAGAGGAAATCATGATGATGGACTTTCCCTGGGCAGCCAGCTGGTTCATCAGGGCGTAGATTTCGCTTTTCGCGCCCACGTCGATGCCGCGGGTAGGCTCGTCAAAAATCAGGATATCGCAGTTGCGGATCAGCCACTTGGCCAGCACGATCTTCTGCTGGTTGCCGCCGGAGAGGTTTTTCACCAGCTGGGCGGCGGAGGGGGTTTTGATGGAAAGCTTTTCAATATATTCCTGGGTGACCTGCTGGGCCTTTTTGTCATTGGTGAAGGGCCCCGCGGTAAAATCGTCCAGGGAGGCCATCACGGAGTTGTCCCGGACGGAAAGGCCCAGGGCCAAGCCAAAGGCCTTGCGGTCCTCGGACAGGTAGCCGATGCCATGGCGCACCGCGTCATAGGGAGAGTGGATTTGAATGGCCTTGCCGTTCAAAAGGATCTCGCCCTGGGTGCGGGGGTCCGCGCCAAACAGGTTGCGCATGCTCTCGGTGCGGCCCGCGCCCATCAGGCCCGCAAAGCCCAAAATCTCGCCCTTTTTCAGGGTAAAGGACACATTTTTCACGTTGGAACCACACAGGTTCTTGGCCTCCAGCACCACGGGGGCGTCCGGAGGGCAATTGCTCTTGGTCTTTTGCTCCTCGGTGATGACCCGGTTCACCATCATGGTTACGATTTCTTTTCGGGTCACGTCGGCGGTGTTGACGGTGCCCACATATTGCCCGTCCCGCATGACGGTGATGCGGTCGGTAATCTCCCACAGCTCTTCCAGCCGGTGGGAGATATAAATGATGCCCTTGCCGTCCGCCTTCAGCTTGCGGATGAACTTGAACAGCTCGGCAATTTCGCTTTCCGTCAGGGCGGCGGTGGGCTCGTCCATCACCAGCAGCTCGCTGTTATGGGACAGGGCTTTGGCGATTTCCACCATCTGCTGCTTGGCCACGGACAGGCGCTTCACTTGGATGGTGGGGTCAATGTCCAGGTTTAAGGATTCCATAAGGCGCTTGGCGGCCAAATTGGCCCGGCCCTTGTCCAAAAAGGGGCCTTTGGTGTATTCCTTGCCGATGACGATATTTTCCGCCACGGTCAAGTCCGGCATCAGGTTCAGCTCCTGGTGGATCATGCCGATGCCCAGGCGCTTGGCGTCGTCCGGGGAATGGATTTCCGCCAGCTTTCCACAAAAATGAATGGTGCCGCCATCCCGCTTGTGGATGCCGTTGAGCACCTTCATCAAAGTGGATTTTCCCGCGCCGTTTTCGCCCACCAGGGCATGCACTTCGCCAGGGTTCAGCTCGAACTGGCAGTTATTCAGCGCATGCACACCGGGAAAGAGCTTTTCAATGCCTTCCATTTTCAGCAATGCTTCAGCCATGCCATACTCACTTTCTGCAAGAGCTAACGAAACGTTTCACGTTGTTTGTTACCATTAATATATCACATGTTTATGGACTCGTCAACAGGAAAATATCTTTTTTTGTGCTACCGTCACAGGGAAGCGAGCCATTTTCTAGTAAAAGTCTTGGCTTTTGGCAGTGACGGCATTTTTTTACGCCTGCAATTCCTCATTGTTTGAAAGCGAAAAAGGGTGTATAATCGAAAAATAAGCATAATGAAACAGTAAACGTTTCGCGGTAAAGACCAGGGGAAGAACAGGGAAAGATCCAGCAAGGGAGGGGACCCCCATGGCGGCCACCATCAAAGACATTGCCAACCAAACAGGCCTGGGGCTGGCAACCATTTCCAAATATTTAAACGGCGGCAACGTGCGAGAAAAGAACCGCATGGCCATTGAGCAGGCCATTGAACGGCTCCATTACACCGCCAATGAATTTGCCCGGGGGCTGAAAACCAACCGGTCCAAAACCATCGGCATTGTCATTCCAGAGCTCAGCAGCCAGTTCATCACCACCATCATCACCGTGGTGGAGGATATTCTGCGCCGCAGCGGCTATGCCATCGTGGTGTGCGACTGCCGCACCGACCCGGAGCTGGAGTTTCAGGCAGTGCAATTTTTGGTGAACAAGGGTGTGGACGGCATCATTAACATGCCCGCCTCCAAGGATGGGGACCATTTGCGGCCCGCGGTGGAAAAAAACCTGCCCATTGTGCTGGTGGACCGGATGATCCAAAAATATGGCGAGTATGTGGACGGGGTGATGGTGGACAATGCCCTGGCCTCCAAAAAGGCCATCCAGCATTTTGTGGAATATGGGCATACCAAAATCGGCGTCATCGGCGGTCCGGCGGGGATTTACACCTCGGAGCAGCGGCTGAAGGGCTACCGGGAAGCCCTGGCGGAGCACGGCATTCCCATGGAGGAGCGCTTCATCCGCCCCAGCGACTATTCCTTGCAGGGGGGCTATGAAAGCATCAAGCACCTGCTGGATACCTGTAAGGACATGACCGCGGTGCTGATTACCAACTATGATATGACCCTGGGCGCGGTGATTGCCCTAAACGAGCTGGGGGTGAAGTTCCCCCAGGACCTGTCCCTCATTTCCTTTGACAACCTGGTGCTCTCCCGGGTGGTGCGCCCTACGCTGACCACCATTGCCCAGCCCATGCTGCAAATTGGGCAGCACGCGGCCCATCTGGTGCTCTCCCGGCTGGAAAACCGGCTGGACCACAAGGAGGCGGCGGCGGCCACGGTGGTCACCCTGTCCACCCAGTTCCAGCCTGGGGAGTCCGTCCGGCGGCTGAACGCGGTGTAGTTTTTTCTGTGGTGTCGTTTTTTCTGTGGCGAACCATGGGAAAATGGGCTTGACAACTTCTTCCAGTTCCGGTATTCTGTAAAAAACGAAACGTTACGCTTTGGAGGTGCCCTTATGCCGCTTCTGTCCGGACAGGCAGCCAGGGAAGAGCTGCGCAAGGCCCAGCGGGGAGCCTACGCCCTGGGCGCGTTTAATGTGGAAAATATGGAGATGGCCCAGGCCGTGATCGCGGCGGCGGAGGACATGAGGGCCCCGGTGCTGGTGCAAACCACCTCCGGCACCCTGCAATACGCGCCCCCCGGCGTGTTCGCCGGGATGGTGTCCCGCTTGGCCCGGGACGCCAAGGCGCCGGTGATTTTGCACCTGGACCACGGCAGCAGCTTCCAGCTGGCCCAGGCCGCCCTGGCGGAGGGCTATACCTCTTTGATGATTGACGGCTCTCTGCTGCCCTTTGAGGAGAACATCCAGCTGACCAGGCGGGTGGTGGACATGGCCGGGGAAGCGCCCGTGGAGGCGGAGCTGGGTACCGTGGGCGGCAAGGAGGACGGCGCGGGCGGCGCGGGGGTACAGTATACCGACCCCCGGCAGGCGGCGGAGTTTGTACAGCGCACAGGGGTTTCCTCCTTTGCCATGGCCATCGGCACGGCCCATGGGGTGTACAAGGGGGAGCCCAAGCTGGATTTGCAACGGCTGTCGGAGATTCAGCAGGTGGTTTCCGTGCCCCTGGTGCTCCACGGTACCTCCGGCGTGCCGGAAGCCCAGGTGCGGGCCTGCATCCAGCGGGGGGTGTGCAAGGTGAACTACGCCACGGAGCTGCGCATCGCCTTCACCCAGGCGGTGAAGCAGACCCTTTTGGAGCGGCCCGATGCGCTGGACCCCAAGGTCTATTTGAAGGCCGGGCGGCAGGCCGTCCAGGCGCTGGTGTGCGACCGGATCCGGCTGTGCGGGTCAGAGGGGAAAGCGTTATAAAAAGCAGACATCATAAGCGCAAGGCATCACAGGCAAAGGTACCATAGCAAAAGGCGTATTGTAAGACATCCTTACAGAAAGGCATAGAGGAAGCGTATGCAAACCTATGTACTGGGTATCGACATCGGCACCTCCGCCTGCAAGCTGGCGTTGTTCACGCCGGAGGGCAGCCTGGCGGCCCAGGCCAGCCGGGAGTACCCGGTGTATTACCCCCAGCCCGGCTGGGCGGAGCAGGACCCGGAGGCTTGGTGGGAAGCGGTGTGCCAGGGCCTGGGGGAGATGCTTGCCACCAGCGGCATTGCGGCCGGCAGCATCGCCGGGATCGGCCTGGACGGGCAGAGCTGGTCCGCCATCCCCGTGGACCCGGCGGGCACTGTGCTGGCCCGCACCCCCATCTGGACGGACACCCGGGCCCAGGGCATTTGCCAGGAGCTGCGGCAGGAGATAGGGGAGGAGACCCTCTTCGCCCTGTGCGGCAACCCGCTGCAGCCCATGTATACCTTGCCCAAAATCCTGTGGTACAAGCGGCACGCCCCCCAGGTGTACCAGCAAGCCGCCAAAATCCTGCAATCCAACGGCTTTATTGGCTTCCGGCTGACAGGGGTCATGGCCCAGGACCGCTCCCAGGGCTACGGCCTGCACTGCTTTGATATGCGAAAGGGCTGCTGGGACACGGAGATGTGCGCCCGGATGGGCATCGACCCGGCGCTGCTGCCGGAGCTGGCGGACTGCCACCAGGTCATCGGCACGGTCACGGCGGAAGCGGCGGCCCAGACGGGCTTGGCGGAGGGCATACCGGTGGTGGCAGGGGGCCTGGACGCGGCCTGCGGCGCCCTGGGGGCCGGGGTCTGCCGTCCGGGGCAAACCCAGGAGCAGGGGGGCCAGGCCGGGGGCATGAGCATTTGCCTGGACCGTTTTTTGGCCGATCCCCGGCTGATTTTAAGCTTCCACGTGGCGCCGGGCCGCTGGCTGCTGCAAGGGGGCACCGTGGGCGGCGGCGGCATGCTGCGCTGGCTGCGGGCCCAGGTTTGCCCAGAGCTTTCCTTTGAGGAAATGAGCGCCCTGGCGGACACCGTTCCCCCAGGCAGCGACGGCCTGCTCTGCCTGCCCTATATGGCCGGGGAGCGCTCTCCCCTGTGGAACCCCAAGGCCAAGGGGCTGTTCTACGGCCTGGACTACGCCAAGACCCGGGCCCATCTGATCCGCGCCTGCATGGAGGGCGTGGCCTATTCCCTGGAGCATAACCTGGAGGTGGCCCGGGAGGCGGGGGCCTCCCCGGAAAGCCTGCGGGCCATGGGCGGGGCGGCCAACAGCCGGGTATGGACCCAGATCAAGGCGGATGTGACGAAAAGGCCCATGGTGGTGCCCGCCTCGGACACCGCCACCCCCCTGGGGGCAGCCCTGCTGGCCGGGGTGGGCGTGGGCCTGTATAAGGATTGTGAGGAGGCGGTGGCCCGCACCATCACCCTGCGGCGAGAGCATCAGCCCAACCCGGACAACCGGGACATCTACCAACAGGGGTACCAGCGGTACCGCCAAGCGTATGAACGGCTACGGCCCATGATGGAGGAGGAAGAAGCATGAAGGCAGCGGTTTTACATGGCAATGAGGACCTGCGCTACGAGGAATACCCCACGCCGGAGCTGCGGCCGGGGACGGTGAAGGTGCGGGTGCGGGCCACGGGCATCTGCGGCAGCGACGTACCCCGGGTGCTGCACCATGGCGCACACTTTTTTCCCATTGTGCTGGGCCATGAGTTTGCCGGGGATGTGGTGGAGGTGTCTGCGGACGTCACAGGCCTTGCGGTGGGGGACCGGGTTTCCGGCGCACCGCTGGTGCCCTGCCTGACTTGCGCGGACTGCCAGCAGGGCAACTACGCCCTGTGCAAAAACTACAGCTTCATCGGCTCCCGGCAGCAGGGGAGCTTTGCGGAATACGTGGTCCTTCCCGCCCGGAACGCGGTGAAGTTTGCCCCCAGCATCCCCTACGAGCAGGGGGCCATGTTTGAGCCCTCCACCGTGGCGCTCCACGGTCTGCTGCAAAACGGGTACCAGGGCGGCCAGACGGTGGCGGTGCTGGGCTGCGGCACCATCGGCCTCTTTACCATCCAGTGGGCCAAAATCTTTGGCAGCCGCAAGATCGTGGCCTTTGACATTGACCCCGGCCGGCTGGCGCTGGCCAAGCGCCTGGGGGCGGACGAAACCGTGAACACCCGGGAAGAAGGGTATATGGAACAGGCCCTGGCCCTTACGGGCGGGCAGGGCTACCCCTGTGTGTTTGAAACCGCGGGCAACACCGCCACCATGCAAATGGCCTTTGAACTGGCGGGCAGCAAGGCCCGGGTGTGCTTCATCGGCACCCCCCATGTGGATTTGACCTTTCCCCCCAAGCAATGGGAATGCATGAACCGGAAGGAATTTTTGCTGACCGGAAGCTGGATGAGCTATTCCGCGCCCTTCCCGGGCAAGGAATGGGAGCTGACCGCCCATTTTTTCGCCACCGGGCAGCTGCGCTTTGACGAGGGCTTCATTTACAAGCGGGTTCCTCTCAGCCAGGCGGCGGAGGCCTTTGCGCTGTTCAAGAACCCCGCACAGGTCCACGGCAAGATCATGCTGATGGTGGAGTGAGGGGAGGGAGACGCCGGTGATTACCACAGTGACCATGAATCCGTCCATTGACAAGCTATATACCCTGGACCGCTTTGATTTGTACGAAGTGATGCGGGTAAAGCAGGTAAGCAACACCCCCGGGGGCAAGGGGCTGAACGTGGCCCGGGTGGCGGCCCTGGCGGGGGAGCCGGTGACGGCCCTGGGCCTGATCGGCGGCTACAACGGGCAGTATTTGGTGTCCCTGCTGGAAAACACGGGCATCCGGGCCCGGTTCACCCCGGTGGCGGCGGAGACCCGCAGCTGCATCAACGCCTGGGACCTGTCCTGTGGCCGCAGTACCGAGTATTTAGAGCCTGGCGCGCCGGTGTCCCAGGCCGAGGCGGCGCGGTTTTTGGCGGATTTTCGGGCCGCGCTAGCGGACAGCGATGTGATCACGATCTCCGGCAGCCTGCCGGAGGGCCTGCCGGGGGACTGGTACGGGCAGCTGATTGCCCTGGCCCGGGGGGCGGGCAAGCCGGTGCTGCTGGACACCAGCGGCGAAACCCTGCGGCAGGGGGTTCTCTCCCGGCCCACGCTGATCAAGCCCAACACGGACGAGATCGCCCAGCTGCTGGGCAGGCAGGTGGAGTCCCGGCAGGAGTTGGTGGTCGCCGCCAAAGAGCTGCAGGCCCAGGGCATCGCCTACGTGGTGGTTTCCCTGGGGGAAGAGGGCGCGTTGATGGCCTGCCCAGAGGGCGTTTACAGCGGCAGGCCCCCAAAGATCACGCCTGTCAACACCGTGGGCTGCGGGGACAGCATGGTGGCGGGGTTTGCGGTGGGCCTGGCCCGAGGGCTGGCCCCCGCGGACATGCTGCGCCTGGCCGTGGCCGTGTCCGCCGCCAACGCCCTCACTTTGGCCACCGGGCATTTTTTGCAGGAGGATTTCCAGCGGCTGCTGCCCCAGGTGGACATCGCCCGGCTGTAGGCCTGTCGAAAAAGGTCCGTTAGGGGCTGCCGCCCCTAAATCCGGTTGTTCGGTGTCGTACAAGGCACTGCCGTGCCCTGTACTCGCCTCACTGCCCCACCTCTCACTCGCTTTTGCCTACGGCAAAGCGCCCACCGGGCGCACGCTCGTTGGCGGTGCCCCGCTCAGGGCTTCGCCCTGAACCCCTTTTTTCACCGCGTGAAACGCGGTGAAGCCGTAGATATTCCATTTCGTTTTGCGTGAAAAAGTAAACAGAGTAAATAGAGTAGACAGAGAAAGAAGGCGTCCCCATGACCCAGTGCATCGACCCCCAGGCGGTCCCCAAACGCAAGCTCTCCTCTGGCCAAGAGATCCCCTGCATGGGCATGGGCACCTTTGGCTCGGACCGGTATTCCCCCCAGCAGGTGTCCGCGGCGGTGGCAGGGGCCATCCGTTGCGGGTACCGCCTGTTTGACTGCGCCTCGGTCTACGGCAACGAGGACCCAATCGGCCTGGTCTTTGCGGAGGCCATGGCCCAGGGCCTGGTAAAGCGGGAAGAGCTTTTCATCATCTCCAAGCTGTGGAACGACATGCATGGAGACGGGGACGTGCTGCGCTCCTGCCAAAAGACCCTGACGGACTTGCGGCTGGATTTTCTGGACTTCTACTTTGTCCACTGGCCCTTCCCCAATTATCACGCGCCGGGCTGCGACGGCGACGCCCGCAACCCGGACTCCACCCCCTTTTCCCCCGAAGCCTTCCTGGCCACCTGGCGGCAGATGGAGGCCCTGGTAGACAGCGGCCTGGTCCGGGCCATCGGCATGAGTAACATGACGGTTCCGAAGCTGGAGGCGGTGCTGCCCCAGTGCCGCATCCAGCCTGCGCTGATCGAAATGGAGCTGCATCCCAGCTTTCAGCAGCCAGAGCTCTTCGCTTACTGCGTGCAAAAGGGCATCCAGCCTGTGGGTTACTGCCCCATCGGCTCCCCCGCCCGGCCCGAGCGGGACAAGACCCCGGAGGACATTGCGGACACGCAGATGCCGGAGGTGGAGGCCATCGCGGCTGCGCACGGGATACACCCGGCTCTGGTGTGCCTGAAATGGGCAGCCCAGAGGGGCGCTATCCCCATTCCTTTCTCCGTGAAAGAGGCGCAGTACGTGGGAAACCTGCGCTGCGTGACGGAGGACCCCCTCACGGAAGCCGAAATGGCCACCTTGGGCACCATGGACAAAAATTGCCGCCTGATCAAGGGGCAGGTGTTCCTGTGGCCAGGGGCCCAGGGCTGGCAGGATTTATGGGATTTGGATGGAACCATCACAAAATAGGATTTCAATCTGCTACAGTATAGAAGGAGGAAACAAACATGTTAAAGGGAATTCCAGAAATTTTAGGGCCGGAGCTGATGAAAATTCTGCTGGAAATGGGCCATGGAGACCAGCTGCTCATCTGCGACGGGAACTACCCCAAGTTTGGCTGCCCGGAGCGCTGCGTGCGCCTGGAAGGCCACGGCGTGCCGGAGATTCTGGACGCGCTGCTGCGCTTCTTCCCCCTGGACACCTTTGTGGACCACCCCGCCACGATGATGGGCGTGGTGCCGGGGGACCCTTACAAGCCGGAGATTTGGGAAGAGTACCGGGAAATTGCCAAGCGGTATGAAAAGGACGGCCTGCGGGACACGACCCTCAGCCGGTTTGATTTCTACGAGCGGGGCAAGAAGTGCTATGCTTGTATTGCAACCAGTGAAAAGGCGCTGTATGCGAATTTGATTTTGACCAAAGGGGTAATTAAGTAAGAGGGTAGTTGGTGGGCCAACCTGAGGGCAGTTGGTGGCCCAGCCTGAGGGCAGTTGGTGGCCTAGCCTGAGGGTAGTTGGTGTCCCAACTGGATACGACGTTAAGGAGGGACCTAGGGGGAACGGCGAGGTTCCCCCTTGGCTCCCTCCTTAACAATCCTCCCAGCACCCCCTCCCCGCCCGGGGTTCCACCCCGGACCCCGCTTAGTTAGGGGCTTGTACCGTTTGCTATCACGCGGCCAAGGTGGGGCTGGCGGGATGCGGCATGTGTACTGTAACTTGACCGCATATGAGCAGACGTTTCCCTTCCCTAGTGGAGACGGGTCCGGGCAGAGCCCGGCGGGGTCCGGGGTGGAACCCCGGGCGGGAAGGGGGTGCTGGGAGGATTGTTAAGGAGGGAGCCAAGGGGGAACCTCGCCGTTCCCCCTAGGTCCCTCCTTAACGTCGTATCCAGTTGGGCCACCAACTGCCGTCAGGCTAGGCAACCAACTGCCATCAGGCTAGGCCACCAACCGCCGTCAGGCGGCACCAACCAAAAACCAGGAGGCAGAAGAAAGCCCCCTTTCCCGAAGCCTCACGACTGATACCAGCTCTGCCGATACCCCCCCGGGGTGACCCCCTCATGCCTTTGAAACAGCTTGATAAAATGACTAGCGTTGGGAATCCCCACCTCCAGCGAAATTTGCCCCACGCTGTGCTGGGTGGTGCGCAGCAGCTCCTTGGCCTGGGTCAGCCGGGTTAACAGCAGAAACTCATTGGGCGTCAGGCCCGTATGCCGTTTGAATAGCTTCAAAAAATAATATTTGTCCAGGGCGTATTTTTCGCCCAGCTGGTCCAGGGTGATCCGCTGGTCGTAGCACTCGGACAGGAAATGCTGGGCCTGCACCACCACATCCGGCGTGGCGCTGCTGGTGGCGCCTGTGCTGTGGCTGGCGCAGGCGCATTCCGCCAAAATCTCCGCCAGAATGGCGGAGGCGCGCAGGTCCTCGTTCAGCGAGTTCTGCCCGGTGCGGTACATGGCCAGCAGGCTGCGCAGGCCGTCGGCCACGGTGTGGTGGGAGGGCAGCGTGCCAATGTTGGAGCCGTTATTGAGGGCCAACAGCTGCTCGTAATATTTGGCAGAGTTGGCCCCGTAAAAGTGCACCCACAACACGTGAAAATTGGAAGAACCCGGCGAGGTGGCATAGTACTGCGGCAGCGTGCAATCCAGCCAGAAAAACTGGCCGGGGCGGATGATGTGGGTTTGGTCCCGGTAGGTGAGGAGGCCCTCCCCGGCCACCGCGTATTTAATTAAATAGGAAGAAAGCCCCCGTCGCTCGGTAAAATACCGGGGCCCGGCATAGAAATCGCCCAGCTCCTGCACGTAGAGGAACCCGCTTCGCACCTGAGGGCTGGGGGTGGCGGTGATCCAGCTGGAATTGGGCGCAATGTCCAGCTCATATTTCAAATAAGGCTTGCCCATGTTGGGGCCTCCTTCCAGGGGTGCGCAGAAACACCAAGATAGTGGCATAAGTGCACAAGATTGATGGATGCATTTATGCAGTTTCAACAGTATAATACACTATAAAGAGATGAAAGAGAAGCCCTGGTTTCCAGACATTTGGAAATTCTTGTATTTCCAATCCCCCCAGAACATAGGAGGAACACAGATGCAGCGGTTTGCGTGGAAGGCGCGGGTATTGCCCGGCATGCGACAGGAGTATGTGAAGCGCCACGATGAAATTTGGCCGGAAATGACCCAGGTGCTGCACCAGGCGGGCATTCGCAACTACACCATTTGGAGTGTGGGCGATGAGCTGTTTGGCTATTACGAGTGCGACGATATTGGCTTTGCGGCCAAGGTGCAGGCGGAAAGCCCCGTGGTGGACCGCTGGAACCTGTACATGAAGGACGTTATGGAAATGGAGATGGACCCCGCCACCGGCACCGCGGTGCTGCTACAACAAGTCTTTTTGCACGAGGGGAAATGAAAATGGCTGATTGTTTGCTGGAACTTCGCAATATATCCAAGACCTTCCCGGGCGTGAAGGCGCTCAGCGGCGTGCACTTCAAGCTCTATCCGGGCCAGATCCACGCCCTGATGGGGGAAAACGGCGCGGGCAAGTCCACCTTTATCAAGGTCATCACCGGGGTGCACCAGCCGGACCCAGGCGGAGAAATGTTTCTGGCCGGGGCCCCGGTGCATTTTAGCACCCCCAAGGAAGCCACCCAGGCGGGGATCGCCGCCATTTACCAGCATGTGACCTGCTACCCGGATTTGTCCGTGGCGGAAAACATCTTCATCGGCCACGAGGAAGTGGACAAAACCGGCCGCATCCTGTGGAACAAGATGTACAAGCGGGCCAGCGAGTATTTGCAGCGCCTGGGCACCCAGATCGACTCCCACGCCGTCATGGGCACTTTAAGCGTAGCCCAGCAGCAGATCGTGGAAATTGCCAAGGCCATTTCCACGGACGCCCGCATCCTCATCATGGACGAACCCACCGCCGCCCTGACCAAGCGGGAAAGCGAAGAGCTGTACCGCATCACCGAGCAGCTGCGGGACGAGGGCAAGGGCATCATCTTCATTTCCCACCGCTTTGAGGACATGTACCGCCTGGCCAGCCATGTGACGGTGTTTCGCGATTCCAAGTACATTGGCGACTGGGATGTAGGTGACATTTCCAACGACAAGCTGATCTACGCCATGGTGGGCCGGGAGCTGAAGCAGATGTACCCGCCCAAGACCGCCACCGTGGGCCAGGAGCGCCTCAAGGTGGCGGGCCTCAGCAAGGTGGGCTATTTCAAGGACATCAGCTTTGACGTGAAAGCCGGGGAGATCGTGGCCATTTCCGGCCTGGTGGGCTCCGGCCGCAGCGAGGTGTGCCAGGCGCTGTTCGCCTACTGGCCCTATGACGAAGGCAAAATTGATTTGGACGGCAAGCTGGTGAAGCCCCAAAGCCCCAAGGAGGCCATGGACCTGGGCATCGGCTACCTGCCGGAGGACCGGCAGAAGCAGGGCCTGATTCTGGACTGGTCCATCGGCAAGAACATCACCCTGGCCACGCTGAAGGACTATGGCAAGCGCGGCGTGATCAACGTCAAGCAGGAGGACGTGGCGGCGGAAAAGCTGTCCAAGCTGGTGAACGTGAAGGCCACCGGCATCGAGGACCTGGCCAGCTCTCTCTCCGGCGGCAACCAGCAGAAGGTCATCGTGGCCAAGCTGCTGGCCTCCAAGCTGAAAGTCATCATCATGGACGAACCCACCAAGGGCGTGGACGTGGGCGCCAAGTTCGCCATTTATGAAATCATGCGCCGCCTGTCGGACGAGGGCATTGCCATCATTATGGTGTCCAGCGAAATTCCCGAGGTGCTGGGCATGTCCGACCGGATCGTGGTGATGCGGGAAGGCCGCGTCACCCGCACGCTGGAGACCGCCACGGCCACCCAGGAGGCCATTTTGGAAGCCGCCATGGTGGCAGAGGGGAGAAAGGCGCAATGACGAAGAAATTCAAGATGGGCAGCTTCCGCCAGCTGGGCCTGCTGCTGTTCATCGTTCTGCTGGGAGCCCTGGTGCAGATTGCCAACCCCAAGTTTCTAACCCCCACCAACATTTCCAGCATTTTGACCAATACAGCCATCATCGCCATTTTGTCCATCGGCATGCTGGTGGTGCTGCTGACTGGCGGCATTGACCTGTCCATCGGCTCCAACATCGCCCTGTCCGGCATGGTGGCCGCGCTGCATGTGAAGCTGAACCCGGGGGTGCCCCCGGTGCTGCTGCTGGTGGAGGGCACCTTGGTGGGCCTGGTCTGCGGCATGCTGGTGGGCCTGCTGGTCTCCCGGCTGAACATGCTGCCCATCATCGCCTCCCTGGGCATGAACTACATCTTCCGGGGCTCGGTGTTCCTTCTCTCCGGCGGGTCCTGGGTCAGCGCCCACCAGATGAGCGATGGCTTCAAGGCCATTGCCACGGGCAAGCTTCTGGAAATCAACAACCTGGTGTGGATCGCCATTGTGCTGTACCTCATCGCGCAGTATTTTCTTACCTACACCCGAACGGGCCGGCGGTTTTACGCCGTGGGCTCCAACTGCGAAGCCGCCCGGGTGTCCGGCATCAGCGCGGTGAAAACCAAGTTTTTGGCCTATTCCATCATGGGCGCTTTGGCGGGCCTGTGCGGCGTGCTGTGGGTGTCGAAGTTCGCCTCCGCTCAGCCGGACACCGCCGTGGGGTACGAAATCAACATCATCGCGGCCTGCGTCATCGGCGGCGTGTCCATCTCCGGCGGCTCCGGCAAGGTGCTGGGCGTGCTGCTGGGGTCCATGCTCATTGGCATTATCAACAACGCCCTGCCGCTCATTAATTTTGTATCGGAGTTTTCCAAATCCTTCATTCAAGGCTCCATCATTTTGGTGGCCATCCTGCTCAACACCATGGTGAAGCGGAATTCGGACTACCGCACGCTGGTCAGGAGGCAGATCTGATGAACGCGATCAAACGCCTGTACAAGACCTATAACTGGGAAATGATTTTGGTGCTGCTTTTTGTGGCGGTGAACGCCATGAACATGTTCATCTCCCCCTACTACAGCGCGCTGGATTTGCCCAGCGCCAGCAACACCTTCATCGACAAGGGCTTCCTGGCCCTGAGCATGACGTTTATCATCGTCACGGGCATGATCGACATCTCCGTGGCCTCCACCATCGCCCTGTCCGCGGTGGTGATGGGCGTGACCTATAACATGGGCCTGCCCATGGAGCTGGCCATTGTGCTTTGCCTGCTGGTGGGTTCCCTCTGCGGCATGCTCAACGGCCTGCTGCTGGTGAAGTTCAAGGAGCTGGCCCCCATGATCATCACCCTGTCCACCCAGATCATTTACCGGGGCATCGCCCTGATTCTGCTGGGGGACCAGGCGGCGGGCAAGTTCCCCAAATGGTTCAACTTCCTGGGCTGGGAAACCATTTTGGGCATGCCGGTGATGCTGGTGGCCTTCATCCTGTTTTTCGGCGTCTTTGCCTTTGTGCTGCACTTCACCCGCTATGGCCGCACCTTGTACGCCATTGGCAAGAACCGCACCGTCAGCCGCTTCTCCGGCGTGCATGTGGACCGGGCCATCTTCCTGAACTATACCCTAAACGGCCTGATGGCCGCCGTCACCGCCCTGTTTTTGACCAGCCGCATGGGCTCCACCCGGCCTAACGTGGCCGTGGGGTATGAGATGGACGTGATCGCCATGGTGGTGCTGGGCGGCGTGTCCACTGCGGGCGGCGTGGGCCGCCTGGGGGGCGTGCTGGTGTCCATCTTCATTGTCAGCCTCATCCGCTACGGCCTGGGCCTCATCAACATCAACCAGCAGATCCTGATGATCATCATCGGCGCGCTGCTCATCCTCTCTGTGGCCCTGCCGGAGCTTCGGGCCAAGGCCGCCCAGCGCAGGCACGAGCGCCGGGTGAACCAGGCGGCCCAGCACACCGTGGCCCCGTCCTGACTTCGTATCCCGTATCCCCATGTCCCCAGCTAGCAGCATCTGGAAGCAACGCGTTTTGACCCCTCTGGCGCGTGAAACGCGCCAGATCATGGGTCCAGGGCGCAGCCCTGGTGGTGGTGTGGAGGTGAAACCTCCACGATGCCATACGCGTCCCCCCGTCTCCACCGCGCGTAGCGCGTGAGAAAATACATCAAGGAGGAACCCGTCATGAAAAAGGCCCTATCTCTGGTACTGGCTCTGGTGCTGGTGCTGACGTCTGTGGCAGCATTGGCCGACGGCGCTCGCTATGCGATCGTCGTGAAGAACACTGGCAACCCCTACAACGATAAAGAAGCCGAAGGCTTCCAGGATGGCTGCAAGGTCATCGGTGCTGAGGCCATCGTGAAGGCCCCCGCCAACCCCACCGCTGAAGATCAGATCGCCATGGTGGAAGAGCTGATCCAGCAGAAGGTCAACGGCATTGCCATTGCCGGCAATGACTTTGACGCCCTGCAGAACGTGCTGCAAAAGGCTATGGACGCCGGCATCCCCGTGGTGTCTGTGGACTCTTCTGTGAACCCCGACAGCCGCAAGACCCACGCCAACCAGGCGGATACCCAGAAGATCGGCGAGACCCTGGTAGAGGCCGCCTTTGACCTCTGCGGCGGCGAAGGCCAATTCGCCATCCTGTCCGCCACTGCCCAGGCTTCCAACCAGAACGCTTGGATCGCCGTGATGCAGGAAGTGCTGAAGAACGAGAAGTATGCCAAGCTGGAGCTGGTGAAGATCGCCTACGGCGATGACCTGCGCGACAAGTCCGTGTCTGAAACCGAAGGCCTCATGCAGAGCTTCCCGGACCTGAAGTGCATCGTGGCCCCCACCACCGTGGGTATTGCCGCTGCTTCCAAGGTCGTCATGGACGCTGGCAAGGCGGACACCCTGAAGGTCACCGGTCTGGGCCTGCCCAGCGAAATGGCCGAGTACATCGAGAACGGCGTTTGCCCCTACATGTACCTGTGGAATCCCATTGACTTGGGCTTCATGACCGCTTTCGTCGTGGATGCCATTGCCACCGGCGCCATCACCGGCGCGGAAGGCGATGCCTTCAAGGCCGATCGCCTGGGCGACTACGTTGTGACTCCCGCGGCCGATGGCGGCACGGAAGTCCTGCTTGGACCTCCCTTCGCTTTCACCCCCGAGAACATCGCTGAGTGGAAGACCGTTTACTAAGAAACCTGTCCAGCTGATGGACGAGCTTGGTGGACCGATGCCAGCCCCTGCCGGACTCGGCAGGGGCTGTGTAGGCGGCTAAAAAAGCCCGTCTGCGTTGTCAGCTGCGGTGGCAAAGGGGAATCACGTACGCCATGTACGCTCATCCCCTTATACCACCTTGCTTCCTAGCAGCCGAGACTTTTTGCAGCAGCCTCCAGATTGGCGTCAAACAGGGTTTGCCGCCAATCTGAGCCCCTGCCGGACTCGGCAGGGGCTGGCACATAAAGAAACCCGTTACAGGACACAGAAAGGGGCAGGCCTATGAACGCCATCCAAAGAAACAAACCTCTCCTCAAAGCTCGCGTGGGGCTGTACAGCGCCGGGCTGAAGGCTTACTGGCCGCAGTTTCCGGGCCTTCGGGAGCGCATTGAAGGCTATGGACAGTTTATTGCCGAGCAATTGGCCCCTTATGCCGAGGTCCACAATTTTGGCCTAGTGGACGATGAGATTCGCGCCCGGGAGGCGGGGGAGTGGCTGAATGCCCGCAATGTGGACATTCTGTTCTGCCATAGCGCCACCTATTTTACCAGCGCTGTGGCCCTGCCCGTGCATCAAATTTGCAAGGCCCCGGTGGTGATCCTCAATTTGCAGCCCACCGCCCAGATGAACTATGAAAAAACCACCACAGGGGAATGGCTGGCCCATTGCGTGGGCTGCCCCGTGCCGGAGCTGTGCAACGCCATGAACCGGGCGGGCATTGCCTACCATACCATCAGCGGGCTGCTGGGCCTGGAAGCAACCCCGGACATCTCCGTGGCGGACGAGGTCACCGCCCACCGTCCCGAGGCTGTGCGGGCCTGGAAAGAAATCATTGAATGGACCCGGGCGGCGGGTGTGAAGCGCATGCTGACCCATGCCCGCTTTGGATTCTTGGGGAACTATTACAGCGGCATGCTGGACATGTACAGCGATTTTGCCATGCTGCAGGCCCAAACCGGCATGCATATCGAGCTGCTTGAAATGTGCGATTTGATGCGCTTTTTAAACCAGGTCACAAAGGACGAGGTGGCCGCAAAGCGCAAGGATATACAGGCGTTTTTCCATATCGAGGGGGATTCCCCCGCAGACCCCATCGCCAAAAAACCCACGGAGGAACAGCTGGACTGGTCCGCCCGGGTGGCCGCCGCCCAGGCGCGGATGGTGGCGGGCTACGGGCTGGACGCCCTCACCTATTACTACCATGGCAGCGAGGATAACGAGTACGAGCGGGTCCAGGCGGGCTTCATTGTGGGGCATTCCCTGCTGACGGCCTCCGGCGTGCCCTGCGCCGGGGAGGCGGACATTAAGACCGCCCTGGCCATGAAGATTTGCGACACCCTGGACGTGGGCGGCAGCTATTGCGAGATCGTGGCCAATGACTACGAGGTGGGCAGCATCATCCTGGGCCATGACGGCCCCTTCCACTTCAAGATTTCCGATGGAAAGCCCGTGCTGCGGGGCATGGGCATTTACCATGGCAAGCGGGGCAGCGGCGTGTCCGTGGAGGCCCAGGTGAAGGCCGGTCCCGTGACACTGCTGGGCATGACCCAGGTGAAGGAAGGCAGGCTGCGCATGATCATCAGTGAAGGCGAGGCCGTGAAGAAGCCCATTTTGATGATTGGCAACACCCAGACCCATGTGCGCTTTGGCCTGGACCCGGACACCTATATGGACCGGTGGTTCATGCACGCGCCCACCCATCACCTGGCCATGAGCGTGGGGCAAAACGCCGCGCTGTTTGAAAAGGTGGCCACGCTGATGGGCATGGAATCCGTTACGCTGTAAGGCAATCACGCCCTCATCCTGTAGATAAAGGAGAAACCCTATGCAATATTATCTGGCCATTGATATTGGCGCTTCCAGCGGACGGCATGTGCTGGGCTGGCTGGAAGGCGGCAAAATGCAACTGGAGGAGGTCCACCGCTTTGACAACGGCATGGTGGACAAAAACGGAACCCTGTGCTGGGATACCCAGGCCCTGTTTCACGAAATCCTCTCCGGCATGAAAAAGTGCAAGGACCTGGGCAAAATCCCCGTCAGCGTGGGCATTGACACCTGGGGCGTGGACTTTGTGCTGCTGGACGCTGCGGGCAACCTGCTGGGGGACGCGGTGGGCTACCGGGACGCACGGAACATCGGCATGGACCGGGAGGTGTACGCTTGCATGCCCGAAGCGGAGCTGTATGCCCGCACAGGCATTCAGAAGCAGGTGTTCAACACCATTTACCAGCTAATGGCCGTGAAAAAGGCCCATCCGGAGTATTTGGAGCAGGCCCACCGGCTGCTGATGATGCCGGATTACCTGCATTACAAGCTGTGCGGCGTCATGGCCAATGAATACACCGAGGCCTCCACCGGCGGCATGGTGAACGCGGAAGCCAAGGCTTGGGACCCGGCCATTTTGGACGCCTGCGGATATCCCAGGAAGATTTTTGGCCCGCTGCAAATGCCCGGCACCTTGCTGGGCCCCCTGACCCCGGAAGTGGAAAAGGCCGTGGGCTATTCCTGCGCGGTGGTGCTGCCCGGCTCCCACGACACTGCCTCGGCGGTGCTGGCGGTGCCCTCTTTGGAGCCGGATACCCTGTACATCAGCAGCGGTACCTGGTCCCTGATGGGCATCGAGCGGGAGACTCCGGACACCAGCGATACTAGCTTCCGCCACAACTTCACCAACGAGGGCGGCTATGCTTCCCGCTACCGCTACTTGAAGAATATCATGGGGCTGTGGATGGTGCAGTGCCTGCGCAAGGAGCTGGATAAGCGCTACAGCTACGCGGAACTGTGCGACATGGCGGCGGAGGCGAAGATCGCCTCCATCGTGGACTGCCAGGACGACCGCTTTTTGGCCCCGGCCAGCATGATGGACGCGGTGAAGGCCTTCTGCGTGGAAACGAACCAGCAGGCCCCGGCCACCCCGGCGGAGTACGCGGCGGTGATTTACAACAGCCTGGCCCATTGCTACCGGGCCACCGTGGAGGACTTGCAGCAGCTGACGGGCAAGGTGTTTGATGCCATCCATGTGGTGGGCGGCGGCTCCAACGCGTCGTATTTGAACCAGTTGACGGCCAACATCACCGGCAAGGAGGTCACCGCAGGACCCACAGAGGCCACGGCCATTGGCAACCTGCTGGCCCAGATGATCGCCAAAGCAGAGCTGCCGGATGTGGGTGCGGCCCGGGCTTGTGTGAGGGATTCCTTTGCCGTGCAGGCTTATAGCCCCAAATAAAGGAGAGTTTGAAGGATGAATACGGAACTGCTGAAAGCCTTTTCCAAGATGTCACAGACCGTGGGAGCCCGGTTGGATTACGTGCAGGGCGGCGGCGGCAATACCTCGGTAAAGGACGGGAAGCTCATGGCCATCAAGGCCAGCGGCTACCGCCTCAGCCAGATCACGGAAAGCGACGGCTTTGCCGTGGTGGAAACGGATACCCTCAAGGACGTGACGGTGGAAAGCGGCTACCAGGCGCTGCGGCCCTCGGTGGAGTTCTCCTTTCATGCCCTGCTGAAAAAGTTTGTGATTCACACCCATTCCGTGTATGCCAACCTGATCCTTTGCTCCGTGGGCGGCACAGACAAGCTGCCCGCAATCATGGAGGGTATCTCCTATGTGGTGGTGCCCTACATCAACCCCGGCGCGGAGCTGGCGGCGGCCATTGGCAAAGTGCTTACGCCAGAAACCCAGGCGGTGTTTATGGTCAACCACGGGCTGGTGGCCACGGCGGACACGGCGGAGGAATGCCTGCGCATCCATGAGGAGATCAACCGGCGCATCGCGGCAGCCTATGGGGTCACCCCGGAGGACTTTGCGGCCTTTGCGAAGGACATGGCCATGACCCTGTACCCGGACCAGCAGGTGTATTTAACCCTCACCCCGGTGCAGCAGGAAATTTTGGCGTCTGTAGCCTTCATTCAGATGACGCTGCGGGCACGGGGGGAGAAGCCCCAGGCCATGGACGAAAACGCCATGAAATTTATTGCGGGCTGGGAAAGCGAAGCCTACCGCAAAAGTATTTTAAAGTAACGGGCATAGGAGGATGGACCCATGAAGGCTTATGAACTTGCCAAGGAACGGTACGCGGAGCTGGGCATCGACACCGAGGCGGCGCTTACCAAACTGGACCGGATTCCCATTTCGCTGCACTGCTGGCAGGGCGATGACGTGACGGGCTTTGAAAACCAGGCCGGGGCCTCCGGCGGCATCCAGAGCACGGGAAATTTTCCGGGCCGCGCCAGAACGGCGGAGGAGCTGCGCGCCCATATGGTGGAGGCCATGGCGCTGATTCCCGGGGCCAAGAAGGTGAACCTGCACGCCATTTACGGCGATGTGAAGGGCGTGGACCGGGACCAGATTGAGCCGAAGCACTTTGCCGCCTGGGTGGACTGGGCCAAGGCGCAGAAGGTGGGCCTGGACTTTAACCCCACCCTCTTCGGCCACGAAAAGGCCAGCGACAACCTGACCCTGGCCCACCCGGACCCGGGCATCCGCAAGTTCTGGATTGAGCACTGCAAGCGCTCCCGGGTGATCAGCGAATCTTTTGGCAAGGCCCTGGGCCAGGTGTCGGTGAACAATATTTGGATCGCCGACGGCTTTAAGGACGTGCCCGCCGACACCCTGACCCCCCGCAAGCATCTGGAAGCCTCCCTGGACGAAATCCTAGCAGAGAAGATGGACGAAAGCCTGCACATCGACACGGTGGAAAGCAAGCTGTTCGGCATTGGCGTGGAGGCCTATACCGTGGGCAGCCACGAGTTTTACATGGGCTATACCGTCAAAAACCGCATGACCCTTTGCATTGACGCGGGGCATTTCCACCCCACGGAGGTCATTTCCGCCAAGCTTTCCGCCATTTCTCTGTTTGTGCCCAAGATTTTGCTGCATGTGTCCCGCCCCATGCGCTGGGACAGCGACCATGTGGTGCTTTTTGACGACGAGCTGATGGCCATTGCCAAGGAGATCATCCGCCATGATTTGACCGGCCGCGTCCACATTGGCCTGGATTACTTTGACGGCTCCATCCACCGGATCACCGCCTGGGCGGTGGGCGCGCGGAACATGCGCAAGGCGTTGCTGTACGCCCTGCTGGAGCCTTATGCGCAAATGCGGGACGCCGAGGCGAAGTTTGACTTCACCAAGCGCTTGGTGATGATGGAGGAGCAAAAGACCCTGCCCTGGAGCGCCGTGTGGGAAGAGTATTGTGAGCGGGCCGGGGTGCCGAAGGGGCTGGTGTTTTAGGCAAGGGGGCTGCTTTTGTTCCTGACAGCACAGCAGTCTGTTTTGCAACAGGTTGCGATGCTAAGGGGAGGTCTAGGGGGAACGGCGAGGTTCCCCCTTGGACCTCCCCTTAGCGATCCCCTCCGCACCCCCTCCCCGCCCGGGGACACCCCGGACCCCTCC
>JAVBPU010000028.1:0-14397 GCA_031549415.1 Eubacteriales bacterium
CGTTCAAGATATGGAAAAAGCACTCCACTTTTACCACACACTTTTGGAAATGCCCATGGTTCGCAGGCAACCCATTGGACCAAACAAGGAGCTGATTTTCCTGGGCGTGGAGGGAGAACCGAATTTGGAGTTGGTTCCCTCGGAGGAGAGGGTCCAATACTCCGGTTTCAGCGTGGGCTTTGATGTGGAGAACTTGGCAGCCACAAAAGATAAACTGGCAGCCGAGGGGTATCCAGTCAAGCGCGAAATGAAGGCAGGTCCAGCGCTTACCCTATGCTTTTTGGAGGGACCAAGCGGGGAAGAGGTGGAACTCCTTGGACGTGCGTAGAGAGCGTGGGTACCCATGAACGATTAAGGAATTGCGCAGCTAAGTCGTCATAGCATTTTGGCGCACGGGTTAGACCGCGACTGCGGCTTCACCCGTGCGCTGAAGTTTTTTTGACCGTTACGCAAAGCGGTCAGGGTTCAGGCTTATTCCAAACTGCTGAAAAGCAGTTTCAGAATGATACTTCCGTCCAGTCACAGGCCGAGCGTGAAAAAACCGTCGCAGCCAATGAGGATGGCTCGCTTAAAAGGGGAGTGGTGAAATTCCAAGGTGGGCTTGCCCTCAACCTGCGTCAGCCAAAGGGCCCCCAAAAGGCCCCCAAAAGGCCCCCAAAAGGCCCTTCCCCTACTGCCCCGTATAGGTCTCCTTCACGCGAAAGCTCACGCCCCACACGTAATAGGTCACCACCAGCTCCCGGATGGTGTGGCTGTCCTTGGCGGTCAAAATGCTGGCGGTGATGTCCCCCTC
Source organism: Eubacteriales bacterium (assembly GCA_031549415.1). GTDB lineage: Bacteria > Bacillota > Clostridia > Christensenellales > Aristaeellaceae > Limiplasma. The sequence goes on from JAVBPU010000028.1 coordinate 794, forward strand.
GGTTTTCGGGCCCAGGGCGTGGGGCTGGTTGTCGCCCAGCTGCAGCACGTCCACCGGATCGGGGATCACCTGCAGCTCAATCATGTCAATGGGCACCAGGCATTGGTTGCTGAGGCGCACGGTGTAGGTCACCAGGGCGTAGTCCTCCACGCTGCCGATGGGCTCCGCGCCGTAGACCATGCCCTGAAAGGTTTTGTCGGTGACGGAGGCCTTGATTTTTTCAAACTGCTCGGGAATCTGCGCGGTGGGCACCCCCTGGGCGCGGAAGGCCACGATACTCACGTCCGCGGTCAGGAAAAAGTAACCCACCAACAGCAGGGCCAGCACCAGCACAATGCTCATAAAAATAGCGATGTATTTCAGCGCCTTCAATGCGTTCCATCCTCTCCGGCCCGGCGGCCCATATCTCCCTTTGGGTTCGCCGGGCAAACGCCCATTCCTGCTTATTGTGCCAAAATGGTGCGAAGTTCATCAATCATTTCCGAGTCCTTCAAGCGGAACTTGAACTCCACCCGGCGGGAGGCGTCCATGTTGATGCGCCCCTTCTCGTCCAGCACCGGGTCGGAATAGCTGCGGCCCTTGGCGGTGAGGATATTTCGCAGCATCTCCCGCTGGGCTTCGCTGATGCCGGGCATGCCCAGGCAATAGGTGGCCACGGACAGGGCCCGCTCCTGGGACAGCTGCAGGTTTTTCAAATAAGCGCCCTGGGTGTCGGTGTGGCCCTCGATGACGATCTCCCCCAGGAAATCCACATACTCCGGCCGCAGCAGCACGGACAAATACACGGGAATGAAGTCGTTCAGCAGCGCTTGCCCGCTCTCCTTGATCTCGTCCCTGCCCACGTCAAAAAACACGGCGCTTTCCAGCATAATATCCCCGGTGTTCTTGTCCACGCTGGCTTTCAGCTGGGCCTTGGAAAGCTCCGCGCTGAGAGCCTGGATGATCTGGGTGCGCACGCCCACCAGGTCGTCCAGCTTTTGCTGCTGCTGGCTCATGGCGGTTTGCTGGGTGGTGAGCAGCGCCGTGGCCGCGTCCAGGGCGGTCTGCTTTTCCGCCAGGGTGGTTTGGGCCGTGGTGAGGCTGGCCTGGGCGGTGGCCAGGTCGGTTTCCTTCTGCTGCAGGGCCGCCTGGGCCGCTAAAATGACGGCCTCCTGCTCCTCCAGCGTCAGGTTCTGGGACAAAAGCTGGCCCTTCTGCTGGTCCATGGCTGCCAGGGCCCCGTCCAGCTCGCTTTGCTTGGCGGCCAGGTCCGTCTGCTGCTGGGCCAGGGTGCCCTGCTGGGCGTCCAGGGTGGCTTTTTGGGTTTCCAGCTGGGTTTGCTGGGTGGTCAGCAGGGCGCTTTGCTGGTCCAGCTCGGCGGTCTTGGTTTCCAGCATCAAAAAATACTGGTAGATGCTGTAGCAAAGCACCAGCACAAACACCAGCAGCAGCGCCGCCATCATGTCCGAATAGCTGATCCAGGACGCGCCGGAATCCGTCCTGCCGGGCCGTCTGCGCGCTTGCCGCGCTCTCGCCGCCATGGCTAGGCCTCCAGGCCGGGGCTTCGGCGCTTTGGCTCGGCCTTGGGTTTTCCCAGGCTGCGGCCCGGCCTTTTCGGCGGCTGGGTGGGCAGGGGGGACAGGGTGGGGTTTTCCCAGGCCGGGGCCACGTCCTCATCCCACAGGGCGGTGGCGCCGCCCCGGTAGGGCTGCCCGGGAACCGGGCCGGACGGCAGGGGCCTGGGCCCTTCCATCCGGTCCGCTAACTCGCTGACAGCGGCGGTCATCCGCTCCATGGTGGCGGTGAGGGTCTCCATCTCCGCCGCCAGGGCCGTGTCCACAGGCCCGCCTGGGGCTTCCCGCCGGGGCTCTTGCAACAGGCTTTCGGATAGCTGCCGCATGCGCTCCGCAATGTCCTGGCTGGCTTCCTGGATGCGCGCCGCGTCCAGGGTCAGCCGCTCCGCCGCGGTCAGGCTGCGCTGCAGGTTCTGCTGAGTTTGCAGCTGGCCCTGGTTCACCCGGTGCATGGTGTTGGCCAAATCGGTCATCTGCCCGTCCAGGGAGGCGTTCAATTGCTGAATGAACTGGGACACCACCTTTTTGATGCCCTCCACCTGCTCCCGGGTGGCCCCCTTGATGAAGTTGTCCATGGACAGGGTCAGCGGGTGCATGGCCCGGCCCACGGCCAGCTCCAGCGCCCCGGCGATCTGGTTGCCCAGGCCCTCGGCCAGCTGCTTCGCATGGGCGTCATCGTCCTGTTTCAGGCACAGCATTTGCACGTCCGGCTCCAGGGGCCGGGGCATGGCCAGGTCATAAAAGGCCTCGTCAAAGGCATCGAGGGCTTTGAAAGCCCGGCCCACCACCATCCGGTGGGTCATGTTAAAGGTGAGGGAGCAGGCGATGCCCGCCACTGAGGTGGCAAAGGCGAACCGCATGCCCTGCAGCAGCACGGGGATGCTTTGGATGGTGCCCTCCGCGTTGCTGAAATTCACCGTGGACAGGCCCTGCATCATGCCCATAAAGGTGCCCAGAATGCCCAGGGAGGTCAGCAGGCTGGGGATCAGCTCCGCCAGCTGGGAGTGGCCCGGCTTATACACCACGCTGTCCTCGTTGATATACTCCTGGGCGTTGCAGGAGATGCCCCGCAGGTCCAGCTGGCTGGCGTTTAACAAAAAGCGCTGCCACTCCTCCCGCAGGGAGCGGCCCAAAAACCGGGGCTCCCGCCAAAGGGGGGCCTTGCCCTGGGCGGTGCTTTTTTCCAGCTTGATAATGGCGCGGTTTAAGAGCGTGCCGTTGCGGTACACCGGGTAAATGCATTTGAAAAGCCCGGCCAGGGTGACCAGGCCAATGGCCACGTACACCAGCGTTTCCCACAGGTTGCTGATATTGTTTTGCAGCCACGCAAGGGCTGTCTGGACCATTTGCCCATCCCCCCCGTTTTTGATCATAGCGAACGTTTCGACATTTTTCGATCATAGCTTAACACTTTTTTCATATTTTGTAAATGAAATTTGTGGTTGTCGCAGCCGCTTTGCTGAGGGCCGTTGGCGGCCCATCTGGAAACAAATTGAAAATCCCTCCCAAACTATGGTATACTACACCTACTCCATCAACCGGAAGGGAATGAAAAGTATGCCAAACCCTACTTTTACCATCACCATGCAAGACGGCGGCGTCATGAGCGGCGAATTGTATCCCGAGATTGCGCCCCAGTCCGTGGGCAACTTCATCGCGCTGGCCAACAGCGGGTTTTATGACGGGCTGATCTTCCATCGGTGCATCCCGGGCTTTATGATCCAGGGGGGCTGCCCCAGCGGCACGGGCACCGGCGGGCCTGGGTACCACATCCAAGGCGAGTTTGCCAAAAACGGCGTAAGCAACCCCTTAAAGCACACCAAGGGCGTGCTGAGCATGGCCCGCAGCGCCATGAACGACTCCGCCGGGTCCCAGTTCTTTGTCATGACCAGCGACAGCCCCCATCTGGACGGCTCCTACGCGGCCTTTGGCAAGGTCACGGCGGGGCTGGATGTGGCGGATGCCATTGTGGCCCAGGAAACGGACCATAGCGACCGGCCCCTGACCCCCCAGGTCATTGGCAGCATCCGGGTGGAAACCGACGGCCAGGTGTACCCCTTCGAGCACCGGTAAGGCCGCATCAGTCCCGGGGCGCAGGGCGGCGTCATTGAACGGGGGGATGCAGAGGCTTCGCCTCCGCCCCTCCACCAGGGCTATCGCCCTGGACCCTTTCTCTGACCGCGCTTCACGCGGCCAGAACAAACAGAAATGTTCCGCTTTCAACGCTGCACAATCTACAGCATCTTTGGATATCAGCGCATTGTTATGCATTCTTTTTTCCATTTTGTCAACGTGAAACGTTGACAAATAAAGGGGTTCGGGGACTTGTCCCCGATGGGGTCCGGGGCGAAGCCCCGCATAAAAATCCTAATGACGCCACCCTGCCCCGGAGCGCCGCTCCGGTTGAAAGATACCAAAGCATCGCGTATAATAGAGATGTTATGAACGCAAAGAAGCCCCTGCCCATCCCGGAGCTCCTCGCCCCCGCCGGGGACGAGGCGGCTTTGCATGCCGCCGTTTGCGCCGGGGCGGACGCGGTGTACCTGGGCTACAGCGCCTTTTCCGCCCGGGCCTCCGCCGCCAATTTTGACGGGGAGCAGCTGGAAAAGGCCATTCAATACGCGCATTTTCACGGGGTGCGGGTGTACGTGGCCGTGAACACCCTGGTGAAGGAGCCGGAGCTGGAAGCGGCCTACCGGGCGCTGGAAGTCATCGCCTACGCCCGGGCGGACGCGGTCATCGCCCAGGATTTGGCGGTGGTGGCCCTGGCCCGGCAGCATTTCCCCACCCTGGAAATCCACGCCAGCACCCAAATGGCCCTGCACAACGCCACCGGCGTGCGTTGGGCCGCCCGGCAGGGCATCAAGCGGGTGGTGCTGGCCCGGGAGTGCGGCCTGCGGGAGATCGCCCTGGCCGCCCAGGAGGGCCCGGCCCTTGAGGTGTTTGTGCACGGGGCGCTGTGCGCCTCGGTCAGCGGCCAGTGTTTGCTGTCCTCCATGGCGGGGGGCCGCAGCGGCAACCGGGGGCGCTGCGCCCAGCCCTGCCGTCAGAGCCTGCGGCTGGGGGAGCGCAGCGGCGCGTTGCTGTCGCTGAAGGACCTGTGCCTGCGGGAAGAGCTGCCCCGGCTGGTGAAGGCCGGAGTGGCGGCCCTGAAAATCGAAGGACGGATGAAAAATCCGGAATATGTGGCCGTGGTGGTGGACAGCTACCGCCGGGCCCTGGACGGGCTGAGGGCGCACACCCCCGGCGAAAGCGCCGCCCATGAGCGGGAATGGCTGATGCAGGCGTATCACCGGGGCGGGTTCACCCAGGGCCACGCCGGGGGCGCCCAGGACGCGGCCCTGGCGGACCCGGGCCGGGTGAGCCACGGGGGCGTGGCCATGGGCCAGGTGGTGCAGGTAAAAAACGGCCTGGCCACCCTGCGGCTGACCCGCAATTTGCACGATGGGGACAGCCTGCAGCTTCGCGGCCCGGCGGATGTGGACCTGCGCTATAGCGGCAAGGACAAGGCCATTGGCCAGGAGGCCCTGTTGCGCCTTCGGCCCGGCAGCATCGTGCGGGTGGGGGACCCGGTGGCGCGGCTGGCCTCGGTGCGGCAGATGACCTGGGCGGCGGATCTGTGCCGGGACAAGGAAGTGGCCGTCACCCTGGCCGCCACCTTGCGGCTGCATGCGCCTATGACGCTGGCCATCAGCGATGGCAAGCGGGAAGCCGTGGCGGAGGGCGCTGTGCCGGAGGCGGCGGAAACCCGCGCCACCACCCCGGAGGAGGTCCGGCGACAGCTGACAAAGCTGGGCGACACGGACTTTTATGTGGAAAAGGACGAGGACTTCGCGCTGACCCTGGAGGGGGAGCTGTACGTGCCCCTCAGCAGCCTGAACGCCCTGCGGCGGGAGGCGGTGGCCAAGTTGCGCAAGGCCCGCTGTCAGGCTTTCTATGGCGAGGCCCGGGAGGCCTGGCTGGAATTTCACCCGGCCAAAAGCTGGGAGGTGGCCCAGGAAGCCATGAAGGAGCCGGAGGCAGGGGAGCTGGTGCACACCTCCAAGGCCCTGGAAGCCAAGCTTTTGGGGGAACCAGCGGCAACGGCGGAAGCGCTGGAAGCGGCGGAAGCAGAGGCGGGAACGGTGGCCCAGGCCCGCAGTGCCCCCCTGCCGGACCCCCAAGCGAAAAACCCCTTCCTGGACGGCCCTGTGGTGCGCTTTTGCCAGGCGGACCAGGGGGACGCCCTGGAAACCGCCGGAGCGGCGGCGCTGATCTTCGCCCCTTGGGATGTGCGGCCCCAGGCCGTGGAAAAGGACATCAGCGTCTTGCCCAAAGCCACCTGGCTGGAGCTGCCCCCGGTGCTGACGGAAGCGAACCTGCAAGGCCTGGCGGAGGTCTTGCGCCGCCACAAGGACGCCCTGGGCGGCGTGGTGCTGGGCAGCGTGGGCCAGCTGGGGGTGGACTGGGCGCTGCCCATCGCCCTGGGCGGCGGCGTGCCCGTCACCAACCGCTTTTCCCGGGCGGAACTGCTAAAAAGCAAGCCCCTCTTTACCGTGCTGTGGCCGGAATGGAGCTTTCAGGAGCTGAAAGCCATCCCCCAAGGGGAGGTCCCGGCGCTGCTCACCGTCTATGGCCGGGAGCGGGTGATGATTTTGCACCATTGCCCAGAGCGGGTGGCCCAGGGCCTGACCGCGGACCGGGGAAGCTGCGCCCTCTGCCAGGGCAGCCACATGGCCTGCGGCCTGCAGCGGCCCGAAATGCAGGACCGGAAGGGCTACCATTTCCCCCTGCAACGCACCCTCACCCCGGAGGGCTGTTTGATCAACGTACTGAACGCCCTGCCCACGGACCTGCGCCGCCAGGAGGACAAGCGGCGGGGCCTGGGGGCGGGCATGCTACTCAGCTTCACCGTGGAGCCCAAGGAGGAGAAACTCCAGCTGGTGCGGTGCTTTTCCGCGCTGTTTGAGGACCGGACCCCCCTGCCCCTCACCGAGCCCGCCGCCCATACGGCAGGGCATTTGCTGCGGGGCGTGGAATAAAGCCAGTGGAATAAAAAGGGAATCAAATTCCGAAACTGATTCTTGCCTTTTGCGGAAAGGATTTTTGCTGCCATGGAACAGGAACGCGCCCTGCGGGTGCTGGAATTTGTGAAGATACGGGAGCGGCTGGCGGGGCTGGCCGTGACGGAGCTGGGGGCGGAAAAATGCCGCGCCCTGTGCCCCAGCGCGGATTTTAGCGCGGTGCGCCGGGCCCTGGATGAAACCGAGGAAGCCGTGGTGATGCTCAGCTTCCTGGGCGGCTGCCCTCTGGTGGCCTATGGGGACGTGCGGGAGCAGGTCACCTTGGCCCGCAAGGGCGCGGCCCTGGGGCTGCGGGCGCTGCTGGACGTGGCCGGGTGCCTGCGGGCCGCCCGGGCCGCCCGCTCCGCCCTGGTCCGGGACAAGGGCGACACCCCCATCCTCACCGGGCTGGCCAGCCGCCTCACCGCCCTGCCCAGCATCGAGCAGGAGATCACCAGCGCCATCATCAGCGACGAGGAAATCGCCGACAAGGCCTCCGCCGAGCTGTACCAGCTTCGCCGCCAGATCCGCGGGGCCAACGAGCGCATGCGGGACAAATTAAACAGCATGATCAAAAGCGCCACCTTTTCCAAATACTTGCAGGATGCTATCATCACCCTTCGGGGGGACCGGTACTGCATCCCCGTGAAGCAGGAGTACCGCACCAGCGTCCCCGGCCTGGTTCACGACCAAAGCAGCAGCGGGGCCACCCTGTTCATTGAACCCATGGCCGTGGTGGAAATGGGCAACGACCTGAAACAGCTTCGCGCCAAGGAACAGCTGGAAATCGTCCGTATTCTCCAAGCCCTCTCCGACCAGCTGGCCCCCCATGCGGACGCCATTCACGAGAACATTGACCTGCTGACCCATCTGGACATGGCCTTTGCCAAGGGCCAGCTGTCCCGGGACATGTCCGCCGTGCTGCCCAAGCTGAACCAGCGGGGCTACATCAAGATCATCCGGGGCCGCCACCCCCTCATCGACCCAAAAGCCGTGGTACCCAGCGATCTCTGGCTGGGGGAGGCCTTCACCACCCTCATCATCACCGGCCCCAACACCGGCGGCAAGACCGTCACCCTGAAAACCGTGGGCCTGTTCACGCTCATGGCCCAGGCCGGGCTGCACGTGCCCGCCCAGCTGGGCACGGAAATGGCCGTCTTTGGCCGGGTCTTTGCGGACATCGGCGACGAGCAGTCCATTGAGCAGTCCCTGTCCACCTTCTCCTCCCACATGACCAACATCGTCCACATCATGCAAAACGCCCAGGAAAACGATTTGGTGCTGTTTGACGAGCTGGGGGCGGGCACGGACCCCACCGAGGGCGCGGCCCTGGCCCAAAGCATTTTGGTGAGCCTGCTGCGGCGTCAAATCCGCACCATGGCCACCACCCACTACAGCGAGCTGAAAGCCTTTGCCCTGGGCACCCCCGGCGTGGAAAACGCCAGCGTGGAGTTTGACGTGGAAAGCCTGCGGCCCACCTACCGACTGTCCATCGGCATCCCCGGCAAGAGCAACGCCTTTGAAATCTCCCGCAAGCTGGGGTTATCCCAGGAGCTGATCGACGCCTCCCGGGCGCTGCTGTCCAAGGAGGAAATTCGCTTTGAGGACGTGATTGCCAACGCCGAGTTCCACCGCCAGGTGGCCGAGCGGGAGCGGGTGCTGGCCGAGGAGCTGCGCCAGGAGACCGTGCGCATGCGGGACGAGGCGGAAAAGCTGCAACGCAGCATGGAGGAGGCCAAACAAAAGCACCTGCACAAGGCCAAGGAGGACGCCCGCCGGGTGCTGGAAAACGCCCGCCGGGAGGCGGAGGGCATCCTGTCGGACCTCAAGACCCTGCGCAAGCAGCAAAATTCGCCCCTGGCCGAGGCCCAGGCCCTGCAAAAGCGCCTGGAAAAAGGCATTGACGAATTAAGCGAGGGCCTGGCCCAGCCCAGCCAGTTCGCCTTCACCCCGCCCAAAACCGTCCGGGTGGGCGACAGCGTGGAGATCGTCCACCTGAAAACCAAGGGCACCGTCCTCTCCCTTCCCGACAACAAGGGTGAGGTGCAAATCCAAGCGGGCATTATGAAGATGAAAGCCCATTTAACCCAGCTAAAGCTGCTGGAACCCCCCAAGGAAAAGGCCTCCCGGGTGCTGGCCCAGACCGGCACCGCCAGCCGCACCGTGCCCCTGGAAACCGACGTCCGCGGCATGGCCCTGGACGAGGCACTTCCCGCCGTGGACACCTACCTGGACGAGGCCACCCTGGCGGGTCTCTCCGAGGTCAGCATCATCCACGGCAAGGGCACCGGCGTCCTGCGCACCGGCATCCAGCGCCACCTGAAACGCCACATGCACGTGAAAAGCTACCGGGACGGCGTGTACGGCGAAGGCGAGCAGGGGGTTACGGTGGTGCGGCTCAAGTGAGCTTCGACAAAGTGGGCAAACCCACTTTGTCGAGTTTACGGGTGATGTTTGCGCTGACGCGCAAACGCCCCGCCCGACCGGCAAAGCCGGTCGATACGAATTCCATGGTCGGGATTCTCCTGACCATACCACCCTCCAACGAGACTTCGTTGGCAATTTGGCCGAAGGCTGTTAGGCAAAGGGGACGGTAGTTTTGAGCGACAAACAAAAGATACTCCTCGTGGACGATGATGTGAACATCAGCCATTTGGTGCGGCTGTATTTGGAAAAAGAAGGGTATGCTGTTACCGAGGCCGTGCGCGGGGACGAGGCCCTGGTGGCCTTCAAGCGGCAACCGCCGGATTTGGTGCTGCTGGATGTGATGCTGCCTGGGGTGGACGGGCTGCAGGTGCTGCGGGAGATTCGCAAGCTGGGCAAAACCCCGGTGATCATGCTCACCGCCAAGGACGAGACCTTTGACAAGGTGCTGGGCCTGGAGCTGGGCGCGGACGACTACATCACCAAGCCCTTTGAAAACAAGGAGCTGGTGGCCCGGGTGAAGGCGGTGCTGCGCCGGGCCGTGGCGGAGACCAGCAAAGAGGAAGGGGACGATACGCTGGTGTTCCCCGGCCTTACGGTATCGCTGCTGCGCTACGAGGTCACCTACGAGGACAAGCCCGTGGAGATGCCCCCCAAGGAGCTGGAGGTGCTCTACTACCTGGCCTCCCATCCCAACCTGGTGTTCACCCGGGAGCAGCTTTTGGAGCGGGTCTGGGGCTTTGATTTCTTTGGGGACAGCCGCACCGTGGACGTACACATCAAGCGCCTGCGCGAAAAGCTGCCCGGCTGCGAGCAACACGGCTGGGAGATTCACACCGTGTGGCGAGTGGGCTACAAGTTTGAGTGCAAGGCGTAAGCGGGGCGAAAAAGATGTTTCAAAGCATGTTTGGCAGGCTCCTGGCGCTGTTTTTGGCGGCCATTGTGGCGGTGGTGCTCATCGGCGCGCCCCTTTCCATCGTGGCCATCCGCACCAACATGACCGCCTCCCGCATGGAAAACCTCATGGTCCAGGCCCGGGACATCGCCTTTTTGGCCAGCCGGGTGGAGAATTCCGCCCTGAATGAATACCTGGGCGTGGACACCCCCACCGAGGATTACCTGCAATGGAAGGCCCAAAGCGTGTTCCAGGACTACGGCGCATACATTTTCATCGTGGACCGCAACGGCGTGGTGAGGGACAACATGCCCTTCGCCATCGAAAAGCAGCCGGACATTGCGGATACCTTAAAGAAGGAGGATATGGGCGACGTGCTGCTGGAGGTGCTCTCCGGCAAGGAGGTGAAAACCCGCATCGCCAGCGGCAAGCAGGGGGTGATCTTCACCGTGGCGGCCCCCTGCGTGCAAAACGGCAAGGTGCTGGGGGCTGTGTTCATTCACACCAGCGCCCAGGTCATTGAGGCCGAGTACCGGGGCGTGCTGGCGCAAATGCTGCTGGGCTTTGCCGTGGCTTCCCTGCTGGCCTTTGTGGCCGCTGTGCTGTACACCCGCTCCATCCTAAGGCCCCTCACCGTCATCACCCAGGCTGCCGAGTCCATGAGCCGGGGCCAGTTCCAGCGGGCGGACATCACCGGCGTGGACGAGGTGCGCCAGCTGGCCGGGGCCTTCAACGTGATGGCGGAAAAGCTGGAACAGGTGGAGGACAGCCGCCGGGAGTTTGTGGCCAACGTCAGCCACGAGCTGCGCTCCCCGGTCACCAGCATCCACGGCTTTGTGGAGGGCATGCTGGACGGCACCATCCCCCAAGAAGAACAGAAAAAATACTTACAGGTCGTCAAGGATGAGACCGTGCGCCTCAAAACCCTTATCGCGGACCTGTTGCAGCTAAGCCGCATGGACAAAGGCGCGGACCCGCTCCACTACACGGAGTACGACATCAACGAGTCCATCCGCCGGGTGCTGATTGGCCGGATGAGCGACATGGAAGAAAAAAAGTTGAACGTTCACCTGGAATTTGAAACCGATCCCTGCCCCGTCCATGCCGACAAAGACCGGATTACACAGGTTTTGCTGAACCTTGTCGATAATGCGGTGAAATTTGTAGGCTTTGGGGGGAACTTGACAATTCATACCCTTTTGGTGCATGATAGGGTATCGGTGACCGTTGGCAATGATGGTCCGCCCATTTTGGAACCGGACCGGCCACACATTTTTGAGCGGTTTTACAAGGCGGATAAGGCGCACACCTCTGGAAAAGGTACGGGTTTGGGCCTGAGCATATGCAAGCAGATCATGGACATGCACGGTGAAAGTATTTCACTGCTCCCAGGCGATATGGGCGTGGCCTTCCGGTTTACGCTACAGGCGGGGCAAAAGGCCCGGCCTTAGGCAGGCCCCGCTAGGCGGGCCAGCCGGAGGATTGCACCACAAAGGAGGATATGCGGATGGACCGCCATATTTTTTTGGTGGGGATGCCCGGGAGCGGAAAGAGCGCCCTGGGCCGCAGGGTTGCGCTGAAGCTGCAACTGCCCTACCTGGACACGGACGCGTATTTGACCGAGCGCACCGGTATGAATACGGCAGAAATATATGAGACCTATGGCGAGCAGGCCTTCCGGGACGGGGAGACCCGCCTGCTGCAAGAGCTGATCAACGCCACTCCCGGCATCATCTCCACCGGCGGCGGCGTGTCCCTGCGGGAGGAAAACCGCAGGATTATGCGCAACCACGGGTATATTGTGCTGATCGACCGGCCCATTGACGATATTATGATGGACATCCGCGCCGAAAAGCGCCCCCTGCTGGCCCAGAAGGGCCGGGAGGAGATTGAGCGCATTTATGAGGAGCGCATGCCCATTTACAAGGGCATTGCCGATGTGTCCATGAACAATGGCAATGGGTTCCACAACGGGCTCAAGGGCCTGGAGGAGATTGTGCTGCGGTTTTCCGCGTAGAGTTGGAGAAAAGAGAGTCAAAAAGTGGGTTCGCCCACTTTTTTTGTGTGATACGCGTGGCCAAACAAAAACACGGCAAAATTGCCGTGTTTGCCGTGTTTTTTGTGTGGAGAACAATATTACGCCCATCTCTTCAGCGTGGGAAAAAATCCCTCCATCTGCTTCCTGGCCTCCGCCTCCGTCATCCCCGGGGTATTCTCTGCCATATAGGGGGCGCAAAAGCCAATCATCTGTTCCATGGTCATCTCCGGCGCGGTGAAGGCCCCGCCCTGAAAGCAGTACCCGCAATAGTCCTGGTTCTGGCTCCCGTCGGCGTTGGTTCCGTAGTCCTCGGGCTTTGCCAGTGGCATGGCGCAGCTTTGGCAGAATTTTGTGTTTTCCATGGTATCTTCTCCTTTTTCTCAGGAAAGCGCTCGGCCTTCCTTCTTTCCTTGGCTGCCTTCATTGTAGCAAATAAAATGCGACAACCCATGTCATATTCAAAAAATGTTTTCAATCTTGCGCATATGGCTCCGCCATGGCCCTAATGCGCTCCCGCAAGGCTTCCCGCACATGGGCGGGCTCCAGCACCTGCACATGAGGCCCAAAGGACAGCAAATACCCCATCATCCACTCATCAAAGGGCATGGGACAGGCTACCTCCAGGCTACCGTCCGGCAGGGCGGTGGCGTTTGCGGGCCCAAACTCGTCATAAACCCGGTGGGCCACGGCGCTGGCAAAGCGCAGCACCAGCCGGATGGCGGGGGGCGCGGGCAAATATTCCAGGGGGATGCTCTCCTCCGGGGGCCATTCCCGCTGGAACCGCTCCGCCCCCACCTCCAGCCCGTCCATTCGGGACAGACGAAACAGCCGGAAATCCTCCCGGCCCTGGCAGTACCCCCACAAATACCAGCTTTGGGCCTTGTACAGCAGCCGCAGGCCCTCCACCCGCCGCCGGGTTACCTGCCCGTTCCCATTGGTGTAGGTGAAGGCCAGCACCCGCTTGCCCAAAATGCCCTCCCGCAGCAGGCTGAACTTCTCCTTCTCCTGGGCGCCCCCGCCCCACTGGGTAAAATCCACCTGAATCCATTGCTGCCGGGCGCTGCCAACAAACAGGCCCCGCAGCTTTTCCAACGTGGCCTCCGCCTCCGGGTACCGGGCCGCGCCCAGGCCCTGCAACGCGAAAAGGATCTCCTGCCGCTCCTTTTCCGACAGCAGGGCCTTGTCCAGAGTATACCCGGGCAGCAGGCGGATGCCGCCCCCATGGCCCTTGCTGGACGTGACGGGAATGCCCGCCAGGCTCAGCGTGTCCAGGTCCCGGTAGATGGTGCGGGAGGAGCAGCCAAAGCGCTGCGCCAGCTCCCCGGCGGTGACGGTTTTCTTTTCCAGCAGCAGGAGCACCATGTCCAAAAGGCGGTCGATTTGCATGGAAGGCCCTCTTTTCGTCTTTTCTGATCCCGGGCATTCCCGTACGGGGTTCGGGGCGAAGGATTTTGATGCGAGGCTTCGCCCCGCACCCCATCGGGGACAAGTCCCCGAACCCCTTTTTTTGACACCGCTTCACGTTGACAAAATGGAAAAAGGAATGGATAACCATGCGCTGATATCCAAAGATGCTGTAGATTGTGCAGCGTTGAAAGCGGAACATTTCTGTTTGTTCTGGCCGCGTGAAGCGCGGTCAGAGAAAGGGTCCA
>JAVBPU010000026.1:0-71464 GCA_031549415.1 Eubacteriales bacterium
TGCATTATGCATTGTGCATTGTGCATTAACCTCCACGCTGCCGTTCTCCGTGTGGTTCCTCGCGTTTTGCAGCAGGTTGAACACCACCTGTGTCAGCTCGTCCGGATTGGCGTAGACCGGAGGCAAGTCCTCCGGCGCGTCCACGGTCAGTACCACGTTTTTGCGTGCGAGAATCGGCTCGTACAGGCGAGCGGTTTGGCGCAGGATGTTGCCGATTTGCACCTCGGTTCGGTGTGCGGTGTTGTCCCGATTGCCCGAAAGCTCCTGCATCTCCGCCATGATCTTGGCGATGCGCTGGGTCTCGTTGGCGATCTGATCCAAATCGGCGGCGGTCTGCGCATCGATGCCCTTTTTGCGCATTCCCATGGCGATCAGTTCCGCGTAGCCGGAGAGCACCGCCAGCGGCGTGCGCGTCTCGTGGCTGACCGTGTCCATCAGGTCGGTTTTCAGGCGGTTCATGCGGTCGAGCATGGCGTTCTCTGCGTTCAGCCGCAATTCGAGGGCCTTGGCCGCGTCGGTGGCACGGGCGGTGCCCACGAACATGGCGGTCATCTCGAAGAACACGAAGATCAGCATCGCGATTTCAGAGAACGTGGCGGGCAGGTTGGGCGGCAGCAGGATGTCGCTATGATAAAACATGTCCCGAATCCCAGCGTAGAAGAATATCGCCAATCCGGCCAGGGTAATGGCCTGCGGCAGGTCGGGCCGCCGGATCCGCATGGGCAGCAGGACAACCACGAACAGGATGGAAGCCGACAAATAGGCGTAGCAGCCCAGCATCGCCCAGCTCATCAGCACGGTGTCGGCGAACAGGAACAGCCCGATGAACGCCGAGGAGATCGTGTACACCGCGTATCGAAACCACTTGGGCAGCAGGCGGGGAAACAGCGCGTGCAGCAGCAGGATCACCAGCAGACCGCTGACCGGCAGCGACAGGTACTCGATGCGGAACTTGACGTACCACGACAGCTGGGGCAGCAGCGCCGAGAACACCTTGGCTCCGGTGACGCCGCTGCGCAAAAACCAGGTGAGGCAGAACAGCGAGAAGTACAGGTTGGCGCGGTAGCTGCGCAGTTGGACAAATAGAGCCATGTGTACGATGAACAGCGCCAGAAAGCAGCCCATCAGCAGCACCGCGAAGTCATGCCTATAGGCGGCATTGACCGCGTCAGGGTAGCCCACGCGGATGTCGTCGTGCCAGCCGCCCTCGCGGTGCACAAAGTTGCTGACCTGCTGCACAATCTCGATCACGCCGTCCTTTGGCTCGCACATGAAGGCCAGGTCTGCGGTGTTGGGCACCATGGTCTCGCGGCTCGCGCCCGGCGTGCCCACGTCGGCCACATGCTGGCCGTTCACAAAGATGCGCTCAGCGTAGTCGGTGCTGCGACCAGCCAGCATGTAGGTCTTGCCCTCGGGCAGCAGAATGCGGATGCGCGAGGTGGCGTACTGGGATTCATCCTGCGGATTGCCGAGGATGATTTCGCTTTCGCGGGCCGCGAACTCACCGGGCGTCAGCAGCGCACCCGGGATAAACTCCACCTCGCCGCGCACGCTGGCGCTGCCGTGGGCAAAATCAAAGCCGCGCAAATCCCATACGCCGGTGTCGCTGTACATCACGGTGTAGGGCGCGCTGCTCATGTTCATCCACAGCGTAAAGCACACCGCCACGATCAGCGGCAGCATCAGCAGGGGCAGCCATTTTTCGATAGACTGAAGGGATTTCAAGGATTTGTGGCGCATCACATCACCGCCGCGCATTGATATAGTCTTTGTCCATCATTCTAGCAAATTTTGCAAAAAAATGCGAGCCTGCATATGCAGCCTCGCAATAGGTTCGCTGTGTGTGCCTACCACCCTCTCCTCTTCCCCAAATCACACATAGCAAAACAAAACCCTTCCTTCGCTCCCCATGTTATCAGCGACGGATCGCCCTCCCGAATCCGCAGCGTTCTGCGAATTTCCTTTGGAATGACCACCCGCCCCAGCTCGTCAATTCTCCGCACAATTCCCGTCGCCCGCATGGTCTGCCTGCCTCCTTGATGGCAATTGCTAAAATGCTATGTTGCACTGCTTTGCCGTTTGTCTTTGCATCCCTAGTATGGAATTTTGAGGGGGCTTTATGCGGGGGAAAGATTTGGGAACTGCTGGATTTGGGCGCGGAAAGACAGAAAAATAAAGGCAAGGCAAAGAACGGCCCGCGGTTAAAAAACCGCGGGCCGCAGAGCGTTGACAAAGCCCGTTTAGGGGCGGCAGCCCCTAACGGATCTTTTTCGCCGGCCCAAAACCCGTTCTACTCCGCGCTGTTTTTCAGCGCCTCGGACATGGGAATCCGGTCCACCTTCTTGCGGCACATCCATTTGGCCAGCTCATACGTGCACAGGACCGCCGCAAGCCCAAGCACCATAAACCAAGGGTTCAGCTTCACCGGCAGAATCAGTTGAAGGCTTTGCGTAATGGATTGATACAGCGCGCCCACGGAGGCCAACAGGGCCGGGATGCCCAGCAGGTAGCCCAGAACCACCAGCAGGGTATTGGCATTGAGAATGAGCTTGCCAAGCTCCCGCTTGCGGTATCCAAAAACCTTGAACAGCGAAATGACGCCCCGGTTTTCCTCCACCACCATGCCCGTGACCAGGTACACAATGATGAGGCCTATGAAAAACGCCGCGATGGTCAGGCTGTAGATCATGACGCCCATCTGGTCCAGCAGCATGCGCATGGCCTGCATCACGTCCGCCATGGTTTTGGCGCTGCGGATCTCCCCTTCCGGGAAGGTCATGGCCTGGTCGGTCCACAGGCCCGTATAGGTGTCGGCGGGAAGGCCCAGGAGGGCATTGAACTGGGCCAGGGGCAGAAAGACAAACTCTCCCGCGTAGGTGTCCGCGATGGCCTCCACTGGCAGGGAAAATTGCTTGGCTGTGTCCGGATCAAAGACGGCTACGCTGTCCCCAACCTTCAAGCCCAGCTTTTTCGCCAAGGGCAGGGTAAAGACGTTCTGCTCCGGCAGAAGCTTGTTGCCCTGTAGATCCTTCAGCAAAATCCGCGTGGAATCGGGCCTGACGCCTGTGACGTAGAAGCTGGTTTCCTGGTCGCTTTGCAGGGTGGCAAAGGCGGCGTTGAAGGGTTCGGTCCCCTCCGGCGGAGGGCCTTGCCGGGCGTCCCTGTACACATACTCATGCTCCATATGGTACAGCTCTTTCACGCCCTGGTTCAGCAGGTAGTCCACCGAGCTTTGCATGGTGAGCCCATACAGCAGCAGCATCGTTGCCACCATAATGCCCAGCACCAGGAAGGCCGCTCTGGGCAGGCTGCGCACCTGCTCCCGGATTTTGAATTTCATGGGAAAGGGGAGCCGGTTCAGCTTGAGCGAACGCTCCAGGACATTCACCTTCGTGTTCGTGTCCCCGCCCTTCATCAGCACGGCGGGCTGCGTACGCAGAATCTTGCGCACCGTCAGCCACACGCTGAGGCTGAGGAACAGCACAGGCAGCAAAATGCCCAACAGCACGCTGCCCCCGTCAAAGGTCAGCGGCAGGGCGGGCATGGGAAAGGCCGTGAGCATAAAGGAAACCACCGGGCCCACATTCACCCGGCCCAGCAGCGCGCCCAGCACGCTGCCCAGCCCGCCAATGAGCAGGGGCATGAGCAGGTAATGCCGGGTGAGTTCGCTTTTGCGCATGCCTTGGGCATACAGCGTGCCAATGATCACGCTTTCCCCTTTCACCAGGCGGCCCATCACCACGGCCAGAAGCACGCAGGTCAGGAGCAAAATGGCAAAGGGAGCCACGCGGCTCATGCTGCCCAGAACGCCGATTTCCATGGACACGTACGACACCCTGGTATTCTTTTCCGTGTTGGTCCAGCTAACCAGCTTCACGCCCTGGCTGAGCAGGTCCTGCTTGATGGCGGTTTCCTGCGCCTTCTTCGCGGCGGAATCCCCATACTGGATGGCATAAAAGGGGGTTGCGCCCGGCAGCGCCGCAAAGTCCTCCGCGCCCACCATGCCCAACCCGAACTTTGCGGGATCGTTCATCAGCTCGTCCTTGGACTTGGTGATGTAAATGTAATTGGGCAAATGCATATAGCCGGAAACAACCAAGGCCTTTCCGCCCAGGGGCACCGCCTTGCCCAGGGTGAACCCGTTGGCGGTGGCAAAGGCCTTGTCCAGCAAAATTTCCCCGGTTTTGGGCGCGCTGCCCTCCACCACCGCCGGCAGGTTCAGCGTGTTGGTTTGCTGGTAAACGCGAAGCACCTGGCCGGGGCGAAGCTCCACATCCGCCACGCCGCAGGCCTCCAGGGCCGCCCCATGCCTTTGGGCGAGGGAGGCCGCGTCGATGGGCTGATTTGTGACAAACTCCGCATCCGCCAGATGGTTTTGGGTGGTGAACGACTGAAAGATATGGTCCAGGTTTGCGGCCACGGAAGTGAGCATCACAAACAGCATGCTGGACAGAAGGACCAAAGCCAGCGCACCCAGGTATTGCGCCTTGTGGCCCAGGAGGGTGCGAACCGCCTTACGAAACAATGCCATTACCACTCAATCCTTTCCGCGGGTGCCGGTTGTTCATGGCGGACCGCATCGACGATTTCGCCGGAACGCAGCTTCAACACCTGGTGGGCCATGTGCCCGATGGCCTCGTTGTGGGTGATCATGAGCAAGGTGGCGCCAAACTGCCGGTTGGCCCGTTCCAGCAGGGCCAGCACCTTCCGGGAGGTTTCAAAATCCAGCGCGCCGGTGGGTTCATCGCATAGAAGCAGCTTTGGATTTTTTACGATGGCCCGGGCAATGGCCACACGCTGCTGCTCTCCGCCGGACAGCTCTCTGGGAAAGCGGTGCTCATACCCGGTAAGGTCCACGGCTTCCAGCACCTGCTGTACGGGCAGGGGCGCTTTGCTGATGTGGGCAATGACCTCTATGTTTTCTTTCACCGTCAAGTTGGGAACCAGGTTATAGAACTGAAACACAAAGCCGATGTCCGCCCGGCGGTACTCCGTCCGCCTGGCGTCCTCCATCCCCGTCACGTCCAGCCCGTCCACCACCACGGTACCGCTGTCCGCCCGGTCCACCCCGCCAATGATATTAAGCAATGTGGACTTGCACGATCCCGACGGCCCAAGCACCACCGTAACGCTGCCCTTTTCCACGCCCAGGCTGACGTTCCTCAGCACCTGGCTGGCAAGGCCGTTTGTTTGATAGCTTTTGCTGAGTTTTTCTACCGTGATCAACATTTATTTCCCCATCCCTTGCTGTAATAAAATAAGCATATGATTGATGGACTCATTGATGGTTTCCGCCAGAGGGCCTGTCAGTTCATAGTTGGCCTGCGCCAGAGAGGCGAACACCTGCTTGTCAAACTCCCCGGTGACGCCCTTGAAAAAAAGGAGCAGCATGTGGTCCGGAAGGTCCTTGCGGATGGTGCCTTTGCGTTGCCCGTTGTGAATCAACCCCATCATGTACGCGTCCGCCGTTTTCCACATGCGCTCGGTGGCTTCCCGGGTCAGCTCGGAAAACCTGCCGGAAAACACATCCTGGGAAAAGGCCACCAGAAGCCCTTCTGTTTTCAGGATTTCCGCCCTCTCCAGGCCGCCCACCCGAAAGTATTCATAGACATCCAACTCTTGCAGGGGTGTTTGCGTGTTGATTTCCGCCATGAAGTAGGTAAGGGTCCACTGTACGCAGTACAGAAACAGCTCCTTTTTGTTCTCAAAATACTGATACAGGCTGCCCTTGGCCACATCCGCCAGATCCGCGATGCGGCCGATGTTCGCTTGATTGTACCCATTTTCCTGAAACTCTTTGATGGCCGCGCGCATCACCCTTTCCTGCTTTTCCTCCTCCAGTCTCATAAAGGTTTTGGATGGCATTTCATCACCTCGAAAAAAAGATATGACCAGCAAGTCACATTATATGACTTGCTGGTCATATTGTCAATGGGGCGCCGATTCTTTTGGGAGGCTCCGCCTCCAAGCCTTCGCCAGGGCGTTGCCCCTGGCCCCTCACTGCAACGCCCATTTCATGGGCGTTGCAGTGAGGGGGTCCAGCCTGTCCATAAAGCTGTATCTTTGCAAGAAAAAACCTTTTGATTTTTTTGTTTCACCGGGTGAAACGCGGGGAAAGAAGGGGTTCAGGGCGAAGCCCTGGGCGGGATTTTAGGGGCGGCAGCCCTAACGGACCTTTTTCGGCCCCCCAAAAACGGGCGCTGCCCCTTTTTTGCGTTATCTGGAAAGCGCGTCCAGCGCCGCCCGTTCCTCTAAACTCAAAGCAAAGGAGAAGGCCTTGGCGTTGTCCTCCGCCTGCGCGGGGGTCTTGACTCCGGTAATGACCACGCTGCCCGGCAGGGCGTCCAAAATCCACCGCACGGCGATGCTGGCCACGGGGACCCCGTATTTCTCCGCCATGGGGCGCATGGCCTCCACGATGGCCAGGTTTTTTTGCAGCTTGTCCCCGTAAAAATTGTCGTAGATGGGACGGCTCCGGCGGTCGTCGGCCGCAAAGCGCACATCCGGGCCGTATTTGCCGGTGAGGATGCCCTGGCCCAGGCTGCCCCAGGTGAGAGGCGCGGCGGCAAGCTGGCGGGCCATGGAGAGGAGGGAGGCTTCCCTGTCCCGGTGGGCCAGGCTGTAATGCTGCTGAAAGCTGCTGATCTCCGCCGCGTAGGGCAGGAAGGCGGGGATATCGCCTTCCTGGATGTTGCTCAGGCCGATGGCGCGGATCAGGCCCTTTTGCTTGCAGGCAATGAGGGCTTCCATCATCTGGGCTACCGGGGTGACCCCGTCCAGGTAATGGACCTGGTACAGGTCGATGAAATCCGTATGCAAATGGCGCAGGCTGGCGGCCAGCGCGGTTTCCATGTAAGCGGGGCTGTTGTCGTAGAAGGTCTTGCCATTTTCCATCCGCACGCCAAATTTGGTGGCCAAAATCACCCGGTCGCGGCAGCCCCGCAGCGCCTGGCCCAGGGTTTCCTCCGAGCGGCCCAGGCCATAGGTATCGGCGGTGTCAAAAAAGTTGACGCCCATCTCCAGCGCCCGGCCCATGGCGGACTCCACCTCGCTGCGGCTCACGTTGCCCCAGCCGTATTCTCCGGCGGGGCAGCCGCCCATGCACAGGCGGCTGGCTTGTAAGGCAAGGCCTTTCAGGGGGATGTATTCCATAGTTCCTCCTTTGGATCAGGGGCGGCGAAGGCCCTTGGGGTAATGGTTTTTCAGCTGCCCGTCGCTGGCCTTGGCAAAGCCCAGGGGAAGGCCCGCATAGGTCATCAGCGCATAGCCTCTTTGCGTCCCTTCCATGGCCAGGGTTTCTCCGCTTTGGTAGGCCCTGGCCTGGGCCAGGGTCAGGGGCTGGGTGGGGAAGGGGTAGGGGGGCCGCAGGCACAGGGCCAGTCCATGGTCCGGCACAAAGATCTTGCCCTTCACAAGGCCCAGGTGCAGCCCCGCCCGCAGGACGCGGATGCCTTGCAAGGGCGGCAAAGGCGGGGCAAAGAGGGCGGTTTCGCCCAGCTGGGCGTTGGGCCTGGGCAGGGCTTCCGCTGTGTCCGCCAGGTCTGTCGCCTGCTGGGCGCAGAAGGCCTCAAAGGCTACGAGCAGGGGCTGGCTGGGAGGCCGCAGGCTGGCTCTGGCGGGGGGAAAGGGGGCAGGGGGCGCGTGGCCCTCCTTTTGCAAAAGGGCCACAAAATGGCCTTCCCCTTGGATGTGGTGGGGGTACAGAGCCAGCATCCCGGCGCTGCTGGCCAGGGTTTTGCCTGGGCCCATGGCCACGGTGAAATCTTGAGGCTTCATGTCCGGGAACTGTCCTTGGAACCAGGCCATCCTCTCCTGGTTTTCCTCCGGGCTAAAGGTGCAGGTGCTATAGGCAAGGCGGCCTCCCGGCGCAAGCAGGGCATGGGCGCTGGCCAGGATGCGCCGTTGCCGCTGGGCGCACCCGGCGGCGGCGCTTTCATTCCATTCCAGCCGGGTTTCCGGGTGCCGCCGGAACATGCCCTCCCCGCTGCAAGGGGCGTCCACCAGCACCGCGTCAAAGGCGCTGGGCCAGGCCCGGGCCAGGGCTTCCGGGTCCGCGCTGACCACCAGGGCATTGGCGATGCCCATCCGCTCCACATTCCGGCTTAAAATCTGGGCCCGGGAGGGTACCGGCTCGTTGCACACCAGCAGCCCCTGGCCCGCCAACCCGTCCGCCAGCTGGGTGGCCTTGCCCCCGGGGGCGGCGCACAGGTCCAGCACCCTTTCGCCGGGCCGGGGGCACAGGACCCGCGCAGGGATCATGGCGCTGGGCTCCTGCAAATAATAGGCCCCCGCTTCGTGGAGGGGGTGGCTGCCCGCGCTGCTTTCC
Source organism: Eubacteriales bacterium (assembly GCA_031549415.1). GTDB lineage: Bacteria > Bacillota > Clostridia > Christensenellales > Aristaeellaceae > Limiplasma. The sequence goes on from JAVBPU010000026.1 coordinate 8,327, forward strand.
AAAGAGAGGTAGGACCCAAGCGGCTCCCAGGGGATGGGGCCTTGCAGGCCCTGGACTTCGGCCACAGAGGGCAAAGCCTTGCGGGGGTTCAGGCGCAGGCCGCGGCGAGGAGAGGCTTCCAGGGCCTCCAAAAAGGCGGGGGCTTCCCGGCCCAGCTGCCGGACCATGCGCTCCACAAAGGCCATGGGCAGGGCGGGCGTGTTCAAGGCTCGTCCACCAGCCAATCCGGCTTCATCAGCGGCTCAAAGGGAAAGAACAGGGCTTGCATGGCAGGGGGCAGCTCCGCCCGCAGCTTTTCCCGGCCCGCCACCAGGCCGATGGGCACGCCCAGCCGCTGGGACGCCTGGGTCAGCAGCGCCTGGCCGTCCATCAGGTCCTGGGCCGTGGTCTGCTCCTGCAAATTGGCGTTGTTCACCAGAAAATCCGGCCGCAGCCGGGCCCGCTTTTCAATACGGGCAAACAGGTCCCCAATCTCCTCCGCCGTGCCGGACAGGGGGCGGAAGGGGTTCACCACGTACAGCACCGTCATCTGGTCCCGCAGGCGGGACAGCTGCGGGTGGTACTGGCCCAGCACGGTGGCCCCGGTGTCGTCCCCGCCCACATCCATCACCACCCCGGCGTAGTCCGCCTCAAAAACGGACTGGATCTGGGCGGGCAAGGAGGGCACATCCACGCTGGACAGCGCAAAGGAAGGCATCAATACCTCAATGCCCTCCCCGCGAAGCAGATCGCCCTGCTCCGCGCTGCGAAAATACGGATTCACAATGTCCAAGTCCACCAGCACGGTGCGCCCAGTCACCTGCTGACGCTGCTTTCGCGCCAGGGCCAGGGCCAGCTCGGTTTTGCCGCTGCCATAATGGCCCAGCAGCAGGATATACTTGGAGGCAAAGGGAAAAGTCATTCTTCGCCGCCTTCCTCGGGCCTGCGGGGCAACACCGGGGGGTGGAAGGCCGTTTTGATATTCACAGGAGATTGCAAATCCCGGATGGTGGGCTGGTTGCCGTCATCATCGGAAACCCGCACCAACTCTCGGGCCCTTTTGGCAAGGGAAGAAAGGCCGCCCTTGCTTTTTTGCGCGGCGGTTACCTCGGTATTTTGATAGAAGGGCACATAGGTGGTATCGGGAAAGTTGGCCGATGGCAGGGCGGAGGCCGGCTCCGCCACCGGGGGCGGTGCTTCGCTAAGGCCAATGTTCTGCTGGAAGGTCTCCACATCCAGGCCCGGGTGCACCGGTTCCAGCATGGGGGCGAAAGTGCGCTGGGGGTACAGGGCTTCCGGCGTGGGCGGGGGGGCAAAGCCCGCCTGCACGTCCTGCAAATAGGCGGCGGGGTCGGGCCGTTCCATGCCAAAGCTGGGCTCCATGCCCTGGGCGGGGGAGTCATAGGGCTGCTCATAGGGGTGGACGGGGGCCCAGCTTTCGGTGGGCTCGTCGAACACCGGCTGAAAATCCATGATGGGAGCCGCCGGAGCATAGGCATAGGCGGAGGGCTGGACCATGGGGGCGAAGTCCGTCTGGGCAGGAGCATAGGACTGGGTGGCCTGGCCCGGGGCAAAGTCCATTTCCGGCGGCTCAAAAGGCCGCTGGTAGGCGGCGGGCGCATCGCTTTCCGGCGCAATATTTTGCGGGATAGGGCGAAAGGCAGCCTCCTCCTCAGGGTCCGCTTCCTGGCGGCCTTTGCGCCGCAGCCGCCCCAGTTTGGTACTCCACACGTAATCCGGCCGCCAGCGAAAGAAAAAGATGATGCGGTCCACCACAAAACCGGCCACGCAAAGCCCCAAAAAGACCGCTTTCCAATGAAGGCTCAAAAAGGAAACAAGAGCGCCGCCGTCCTCGCTGTTTAGGATGCGCCAAAAGTGGTTGAAAAAAGCGCGCAGCCAACCGAGCAACAGGGACAGGATGGCACCCGCGAAACCGTTCATGCAGCACCTCCTTTCCAATCCATGGGCGAAACGGCCGCTTTTTGGGAGACGCTATTTCACATCCACATGGAGGGAGGCGTTTTTAGGCGTGATGGAATAGGTGAAATTGCGCTCATCCACCCCGTTGATGCGCAGCAGGATGGGCAGCTCATGGTCCCCGTCGGCCAGGTCGCTAATGTCCACGTAGGCGCTTAAAGAAGCGGCTTTCAGCTCGTTGAGCAGCGTGGACGGCCCGGTCAGCGTGAGGGAGACCGATTTTGCCTTGCAGGAAGCCGAACGCTGGTTGGACCGGTCCGTGAAGGAAAGCGGTACGTTGGCAAAGTCCTTGGTGCTAATCGTCGGAGCGATTTCCACATACAACTTCACGGTGTCGGAGCTGAGGTAGATCAGCTCCGCAGGCTTGTGCAGGCGCACATCCACCGAGAAGGATTCCGTTCTGCCCGACACGTCCACCGGCTGGTCCAGAAAGAGGGAATCCAGCGCGGCCAGGCCGGTTTCGTCCCCGGCGGCCACCAAAATATTCGGCGTGGCGCTGACGCTTTTCACCTCGTACCCCGCCGCCGGGGCGCCCGTGGTGAGGGACAGGGCGCTGACAGGCAGCGTTTTGGCGGTATACAGGGTTTGCTCCACCACAATGCTGCGAAGCAGAACCCCGGCGCTGGTCACATCAATAAAATCGCTCTTGACCTCGTTGCCTTCCGCATCGGTAAAGCGCATGGGCAGCGCGGTGCGGGTCAGCCCCGCCTGGGAGGGAAGCTTTGATACGTCAAAGTCCACCAGCACCCGGGCGATGCGGGAAACGATGCTTTTGGGGCCGTTGATGGATACGCTGGGAGGGTCCAAAGAGGGCGAGGTGCCATAAAATCCTTTGGGGAACTGGCCTTTGCGCTCTACGGACACGGGCACCCGGTAGCTGGGCACATATTCATCCACCATCACCTCCACGCTTTCCGGGGAGAGGGAAGTGACCGCGCCATAGGTGGTGGAGGAGCTGGTGCTGATGCGAAGGGTCTGCGCGCCTGTCTCGGTGATTTTGCTGAGATCCAGGCGGGGGTTATAGTGGGCGGCGGAAACGGTGTTGTACTCCCGCTGGGGCACATCCGCCTGCAACCGGATGGTGAGAGGGCTTTGCTGAAAGTTGGTAAGGACCACCAACCCGTTGCGCTGCAACGCGTCCGCGCCGGTAATGGTGACGGGCACATCGGAAAAAGTGCGCTCCCGGGTGAGGGTGGGGTCCTGGGTGATGAGGCCGGCCCACAGGCAAATGGCCAGAAACACCGCCAGGAGCTTGAAGGGCAGGTTATGCAGCAACATGCCCCAGAGCCGCTGGGGAAGGGTTTTTAGCAAATCCCGCAGGGGACTTTTTTCTTGAGACGGGCCTTTTTTGTCATTCATTTTGGGTTCTGCGTTCATGCCGCGCCTCCTTTGCGCCGCTTGGTCTTTTCCAGCAAAGTGGACCAAAGGCTGTTTTCCTTTTGGTGGTAGATGCTGAAGAGCAAAGCTTCCAGCGCGGTGCGGTCCAGGTGGCGGGTGAGCCGGCCTTCCTTGGCCATGGAGATGATGCCGGTTTCTTCGCTGACAATGAGGGAGATGGCATCGGTGGTTTCCGTAATGCCCAGCGCCGCCCGGTGGCGGGTGCCCAGCTCCCGGCTGATGCTCGTGCCTTCGCTTAAAGTGAGGATGCAGGCCGCAGCCATGATGCGGCTGCCGCGAATCACCACCGCCCCGTCATGGAGGGGGGTGTTGGGCTCAAAGATGTTTTCCAGCAGGGCGGCGGAAATCTGTGAATCCAGCATGGTGCCGGTTTCCACCACGTCCTTGAGGCCGATCCGCTGCTCCAGCACGATCAGCGCGCCCACCCGCCGCCTGCTTAAAGAAAGCAGGCAATGGCTCATTTCCCGAACGATATGGGTGCTCTCCTCCTGGTCGGTCAGATGGGCGCTGTCCCGGATCGCGCCACGGCCGATTTGCTCCAGCGCTTTGCGCAGCTCCGGCTGAAACAGGATCACCAGCACCACCGCGCCGTTGTTGACCACGTTGAGCAGCACCCAGTTCAGCGCCGTCAGGCCCAGCAGGTCGCTGACCCAGCTGGCCAGCAGCAGAGTGGCCAGCCCCTTGAGCACGGCGCTGGCCCGGGTTTCCTTGGTGAGCATGAGCAGCTTGTAAAGCAAAAACGCTACAATAAAAATGTCCAGGATATCCGTAATGGTGGGGCGGTTGAACACATTCCACAGAACGGTCTTGACTTGCACCCAAAGCGTTTGCATGTGTTCCAGGCCCCACTTTCGTAAAAATAAAGATTTCCTACCTTGCAGTATACATCATTTCCTAAGGCGGGAAAAGCCCTGCGCCAAAAAGTTCAGCATTTCTTCACAATCCGCAACGGGAATGAAACGCATGGGAAGAAAGAAATCATGCGAAGTACGCTGGTTTTCCTTTCCTTTCATCTGTGCTATACTATCAGGGGTATAGCGCAACGCCTTGCGGGCACAAATGAGGTGGGGAAGAGCATGGAGCATGACGGGCATCGGAAGCGCATGAGGGAACGCTATGAAAAGCAGGGATTGGAAGGGTTTGCGTCCCATGAGGTGCTGGAGCTAATGCTGTTTTACGCCATTCCGCAAAAGAACGTGAATCCATTGGCCCATCAGTTGCTGGACCACTTTGGCAGCCTTTACGCCCTGCTGCAGGCGGAGCCGAAGCAGCTGACCCAGGTGAAGGGCATTGGGGAATATGCCGCCACGTTTTTGAGCCTGTTTGCGTCGGTGGCCCGGTATGCCCAGTTGGAAAAGGCGGGCGAACGCGTCAGCCTGGATAACCGGGGGCGGGCGGAAAGCTATTGCATCCAATTGCTGGATGGACATCGGGTGGAGCATTTTTACGTGATCTGCTTAAACGGGCAAATGGAGGTATTGCATGCCGCGCTGGTGGCCAAGGGCTCCCTCAGCGATGTGGCGGCCTATCCGCGCATTGTGGCGGAAAAAGCCTTGACCCATAACGCTCACAGCGTGATTTTGTGCCACAACCACCCGGGAGGGTCCCTGACGCCTTCCGCCGGAGACGTGGAAGTGACACGCCAGCTGGCTAGCCTGCTGGCGGGATTGGAAATCACGCTGGTGGACCACATCGTGGTGGCGGATGGCCAGGCGCTGAGCATGGTCAGGCACCAGCTGATCGAGCAGGAGGTGTCCTCCGCGGGGGTGCTGACCCGGGTGGCGGACCCCGCCAGCGAGGTGCGCATCCGCAACCAGCTCTTGGGCAGGGCCGCCAAAAAGACAGGAAACCAGGAGGATACATGAACCAGAATACGCAAACCAAAAAAACGAGGACCCGTAAGGAGAAAGCCGCAAACCAAAAGCCCGGAAAAAAATGGTGCAGGAGGCTGACGCGCTTGGTAGGGATTTTCTGCTGCCTGGGCCTGCTGGCATACGCAGGCTTGGTGGGCTTTGTATATTACCAGGAGACCCACGTGCCCGTGCCCTCGCAATATGACGCCATCATTGTGCTGGGGGCGCAGGTGCTGCCCACTGGGGAGCCTTCGGTGCAGCTGCGCTGGCGGCTGGATAAGGCCGTGGAGATGTACCAAAAGCAGCCCTGCCCCGTGGTGGCCTGCGGCGCCCAGGGGGTTAACGAACCGGCCCCGGAGGGGGATGTGATGCGGGCGCTGCTGATGGCCGATGGCGTTTTGGAGAGCCATGCCTTTGCGGAGACCCAATCCGAAGATACCTCGGAAAACATTCGCAACGCCTGGGCCATGCTCAGCGCCATGGGCTGTGAGCGGCCCCTCATCGTCACCAGCGACTATCATTTGCCCCGGGCCCTGGCCCTGGCGGAGGACGTGGGCCTGCACCCCCAGGGCGCGGGCAGCCTTTGCAAGCCCGGCGTCGGGTTCTGGATGAAGAACCATATGCGGGAGGCCCTTTCCTGGGTGAAATACTGGGGCGTCAAGCACCTGGGTTTGCCGCGATGACTGAGGCGGAGAGGGAGGCCAGCTTCCGGGAGAGGCTGCACAGCTTGGGCGTTGGGTTCGATGAGGCCGCGCCTCAGCGGCTGCGCCGGTATCACGAACTTCTGTGCCACTGGAATACCCTGATGAACCTCACCGGGGACACCGCCTTTGATACCGCCCTGGACCGCCTTTATCTGGATTCCCTGGCGCCTTTGCAAGTGGAAGGGCTGTTTCCCGCAGGAAGCACGCTGGTGGATGTGGGAAGCGGCGCGGGCTTCCCCGGGCTTCCTCTGGCCATTGTCCGGCCGGATTTGCAGGTGCTGCTGCTGGATTCCCTGCAAAAGCGGGTCGGCTTTTTGGACGCCGTCATCGAAGCTTTGAGCCTTCCCAATGTGAGGACGTTGCATGCGCGGGCGGAGGACGCCGCCCAGGAGCCATCCCTGCGGGAGGGCTTTGACCTGGCGGTGGCCCGGGCCGTGGCCCCGCTGCCGGTGCTGTGCGAGCTGTTGCTGCCCTTTGTGAAGGTAGGCGGGAAGATGCTCTGTTACAAAGGCCCCTCCGCGAAGGAGGAGCAGGACCAGGGGGCGTTGGCGGCCAAGCGGCTGGGCGGAGGCCCGCCGGTGATCGTCCCGGTGGCGCTGCCCTGGCAGCCTCAGTGGCAGCACTGTGTGGTGGTCAGCGAAAAAAAGGAAAAAACCCTTCGACAGTTTCCCCGAAAAGCTGGGCTGCCTGCCAGGCAACCCCTGGGGAAAAACGACAGGGTGTGACAAATCTCTTTTGCATATGGCCGCAGGCGCGCCCTTTCGCGGGATGCGCCTGACGTTTTTAGGGGAACGATTCTGGGGAGGAGGCAGCAGGAAAATCCTTCCATTTCTTGAATTTGCAAGTTATGGGCGCGCCGGACGGCTGCGCATGCCAAGGGGGAGGGCATGCGTGCCGGCTGGCGCGTTCATGCAAATCAACGGGGAATAAGGGGGCAACAGCCGTGCTGAGGACCGCGGAACAGGTACGATGGGTGCCAATGAGCGAGATCACGGGATGGGAGGAAGAGGCGGCCTTGCCGCCCCCTTCCACAGTGGCGGCGTTAGAGGGCAGGGACGCGGTACTGCTGTTACAACGGGAAGCGGGCGGCTATCAGCTGGTGGCCGGGCGGGAGCGGCTGCTGGAGATGAGGGCCCAGGGGCAGAGCTGCGTGAATGCGGTCATCAGCCCCCGCTGGAACCTGGAGGAGCGGATCTCTGCGCTGCTGACCCAGCTTTTGCAGGGCAAGCTGCACTATGTAGAGGAGGCCCTGGCCTATCAGGAGCTTTTGCAAAGAGGACCCCTGTCCAAGCCGGAGCTGGCTGCCAGGCTGGGATGCTCCCAGGCCGCCTTGCAGCGCAAGCTGCGGCTGCTCTCTTTGGGGGAGGGGTGCAGGCAAGTGCTGCGGGAGAACCCGCTAAGCGAGCGGCACGCCCTGGCGGTGCTGCGGATTCCGGGGGAGCAAGGCCGCCAGCGCATACTGGCCCATGCGGCCGCAAAGCGCCTGTCCGTAAAGGAAACAGAGGCGCTGGTGGAGGAGACCCTGGCCCGGATGCCCATTCCCATGCCCAAGGAGAGGAAAATGATCCCGCTGATGCGGGATCACCGGCTGTATGTAAACGCCATTCGCAGCATTGTGGAGCAGATGCGGGACGCGGGGCTGGAGGCGGAAATGCTGGTCACCCCCCACCAGTCCTGGTTGGAAGTGAGGGTGCAAATCCCCTGCTTTTCCCAGCCCCAGCGAAAATCGGCCCGGTGATCACTACGAAACTACCAAGGAAACGGGGTGGCCACATGGGTTGCCGAAAAAAAGCATGGGCCCTTTTTGGGCTGTGGGCCTGGCTGGCGGGGGCGGGCTGTGCCTTGGGGGAAAGCAAGGTGTATACCTTTGCGCCCCAGGCGGTGCCCAAGGAGCTGACGGAGACCGCCTTGCAGGTTTGCGCCGGGGACGTGACCCTGACGTTGACCTTTGCGGGGGACTGCACCTTGGGCGGCACGGCGGGTACCCTGAGCGCCGCCAGAGGGTTTGGCGGCGTGGTGGAGAAAAGCGGGCTGGCCTATCCCTTTGCCAAGCTGCAATCCCTGTTTGCCACCGATGACTTCACCGTGGTGAATCTGGAAGGGGTGCTTTCGGACCAGAAGCGGGACAAGGCCCCCGGCAGGCGCTTTTGCTTTATCGGAAAAAGCAGCTATGCGGGCATTTTGAGCCAGGGCAGCGTAGAGGCCGTGAACCTGGCCAACAACCATACCCTGGATTATGGCCGGGAGGGGTATCAGGACACGGTCCAGGCGCTGGAGCAGGAGCATATCGCTTATTTTGGCGAGGACGCGGTGACCGTGCTGGAAAAGGATGGCGTGCGCATTGGGTTCACCGGCAGCCAATTTGGCGTGGACCCGCAGGCCCTGGGCCTTCAAATGGAAGCCCTGCGGCGGGCGGGCTGCCAGTGGGTGGTTCATTCCCTGCACGCCGGGGAAGAGTATGCGCAGGCCCCCACCCGCAGGCAGCGGGATGCCGCGGCCCAAGCGGTGGAAAGCGGCGCGAAGCTGGTGGTGGGGCACCATCCCCATGTGGTGCAGGGCATGGAGCTGCTGCAGGGCGTGCCGGTGCTGTACAGCCTGGGCAATGGCAGCTTTGGCGGAAACGGGCTGCCCAAGACGCTGGACGCGGCGCTTTTGCGGGTGGAGCTTTCCTTCTCCGAGGGGGAGCTTCAACAGATGCAGCTGACGATCTGGCCCCTGCGCAGCAGCGGAGAAAGGCGAAGGAACAATTACCAGCCGGTGCTGGTGGAGGGGGAGGATGCCCTGCGGGTGATGGACAAGCTGCAAAACGCCTCCTTTATCGGCCTGGCCCCCTATGTGGAGGGCCAGGGCGCTCGGCAGCCGGTGATCCGCTACACCAACCAGGAATGAAGGGGCCAAAAGCAGGGAGCAAAAGGGCAGGGACAGGGGCCAGCAAAAATATTGAACAAATCGAAAAAATGGTAGCGTCCGAAGAGGCTTTATGGTAAACTGATCAATGGGCTATGCCCAACATTGAGCGGGAGTCCATGGACTCTGCGGGGGAATGATCGCATGAACAACAGGGTACAGCGGCTGTTGGAGCTGATGAAGGCCACAAAGCACCACGCGGTGCTGATTCACAACCCTTCCAATATGTTTTACCTGTCCGGCTATACCGGGGAGGGTTGCCTGTTTATCAGCGGCGCGGTTTGCGCCGTGGTGACGGATTTCCGCTATACGGAGCAGGCGGAAAACCAGGCCCAGGGCTTTGGCGTGAGGATGACGGAAAAAGCCAAAACCCAGGAGGACCTTGTGAAAGCCCTGTGCCTGGAGCAGGGCGTGGACAAGCTGTTCTATGAAGATGATTTCCTGACGGTGCGGGACTTTGAAAAGCTGAAAGACGAAATCAAGGGCGTGGAGTGGAAGCCTGTGGCAGGCGCTCCGGAGCAGCTTCGTTCGGTGAAGGACGACGGGGAATTGGCCCTGATCGAAAAGGCCTGCAAAATCACCGGGGATACCTTTGAAAGGCTGCTTTCCTATGTGAAGGCAGGCATGAGCGAGAAGGAAATTGCTTGCTGGATCGAATACGACATGCGAAGCCACGGCGCGGACCGGGCGGCCTTTTCCACCATTGTGGCCGCAGGCGCTAACGGGTCCTTGCCCCATGCGGTCCCCAGCGAGTACAGGCTGGGGCAGGGGGACATGGTCACAGTGGATTTTGGCGCGAAAGTGGACGGCTACTGCGCGGACATGACCCGCACCTTCGCCCTGGGCCAGCCCAGCGAGGAAATGCGGAAGGTCTATGAGGTTGTGCAAAAAGCCCAACAGATGGCCCAGGATGCCGTAGCCGCGGGCAAGGGTTGCCGGGAGATTGACAGCATCGCCCGGGATTACATTGGCCAGCAGGGCTATGAGGGCCGCTTTGGCCACGGGCTGGGGCACAGCCTGGGCATTGATGTCCACGAGACGCCGCGCTGCAACCAGCAGGCCAACAGCACCTTCAAGGAAGGCCAGATCATGACGGTGGAACCCGGCATCTATCTGCCCGGCGTTGGGGGCGTGCGCATCGAAAACACTGTGGTGGTCACCAAGGATGGGTGCAGGTCCTTCACGCTGCCCAGCCGCGATTTAATCATCATTTCATAAATAATATCCTGGATTGATTGTGAACGGAGGAGAACCAATGATTACAGCAGGCGATTTTAGAAAAGGGATTACCGTGGAGTGGGATGGCGGGGTTTGGACCGTTGTGGATTTTCAGCACGTGAAGCCGGGCAAGGGCGCGGCCTTTGTGCGGACCAAAATCAAAAACATCATGAACGGCGCGGTGGTGGAGCGCAGCTTCAACCCCACCGATAAAATGCCCCGGGCCATCGTGGAAACCAAGGAAATGTCTTACGTGTATGAGGACGGCGGCCTGTATTACTTCATGGACACCGAAACCTATGAGCAGATTCCGCTGAACAAGGACCAGGTGGAGGATGCCATCCCCTTTGTGAAGGAAGGCACCAACGTGACGGTGAAATTCTTTAAGGGCAGCGCGTTCAGCGTGGAAGCGCCGAATTTTGTGGAGCTGGAGATTGTTGACACCGAGCCTGGCTTTAAGGGCGACACCGCCAGCAACACCTATAAGCCGGCCAAGCTGGAAACCGGGTATTCCTTGCAGGTTCCCCTGTTCATCAACACCGGCGACCGCATCCGCGTGGACACCCGCTCCGGCGAGTACATGGAGCGCTGCAAGTAAAGGACTGACAAGCGGGCATTTCCCATGAAGCGGAAGGCCGCGAAAGGAGTTTCCATGAGTAATTTGACCGATCGGACGGCCTATTTGAGGGGTTTGGCGGAGGGCATGAAGCTGTCCAAGGACCAGAACGAGCACAAGCTGATGCTGGAAATGCTGGCCGTGATGGATGAAATGGCCCAAAAGGTGGCGGAGCTGGAGGGCGATTTGGCCGAGCTGGACGAATATGTGGAGTCCATTGACGAGGACCTGAGCGACATGGAAGAGGTTCTCTTTGGCGATGAGGACGAGGACGGCGAGTACGACGAGGACGATGAGGATGAGGAATACGTCTTTGACGAGAATGAGGAGTTGTCCTTTGAATGCCCTCATTGCGGAAACCCCATGAAGCTCAAGGCGTCGGACATTGATTTTGACCAAAGCCCCGTCTGCCCGAAGTGCGACAAGCCCTTTTTCCAGGACGTGATGGAAGGCGAGGACGAGGAATAAACCGCCTGCGGACCAGCCATTGAAAAAAGCCGCCGAAGCATGCTCTGCTTCGGCGGCTTTTTGATGGCATCGGGAACCGTTTGTTACAAGTATTCTATTGACAGACGCGTTAGACAGTTGTAGTATGAATTAGACATATGTCGTATGGAGGGATGCGCAATGAGCAAGCCCATGCAGCTTTCGGATGCGGAGCTGAAAATTATGCAGGTGCTGTGGGAGCAGAACCCCCAGACCATGGCGCAGGTGACCCAGACCCTTTTTCCCGAAACCGCCTGGACCAAAAACACGGTGATCACGCTTCTCAAGCGAATGATTGCCAAGGGTGCTGTGAGCGTGGACGAAACGGCTTTCCCCAAAACCTATACGCCTGTATTGGACCGGAAGGCGGTGGCCAAGCAGGAAACAAAAAGCCTGCTGAAACGCCTGTTTCAGGGCAGCCCCACCATGCTGATGAGCAACATGGTGGAGGAAGGCGGCGTTACCAACGACGAGCTGGACGAGATGATTCGCCTGCTGCAAAAAGCAAAGGAGGAACGCGCATGATACCGCAGAGCATTCTTGATTTTTTCCACGCGGGCAAGAGCCTGCCCTTTCGCAGCATGACCTATTTCAACTTCCTGCTGGAGGCCACCCTGGCGGGCAGCGTGCTCATCCTTGTGGTGCTGGTTTTGCGCCAGGTGTTCCGCAGGCAGATTGGCAGCCGGCTGGTGTACCTGGCCTGGGTGCTGGTGGCCATTCGCCTGCTGCTGCCCGTGGCCCTCCCCAACCCGCTGATGGATCAGTTCCGCCCCACCTACTCCACGGATGCGGGGGCGCGCCCGGTGGCCGATCAGATCCGGGTGCGCTATGTGGATACGCTGTCGGACCTGTCCCGCAGTTTTTCCTCCGGGGGCAGCACCGGAACCGTCTCCCCCCTGGAAAGAAGCCTGTCGAGCCTGACCCTTGACATTGCCTCCTATACCTCCTACGGCTGGTTCGGCAAGGGCTACCTGCTTTTCTATATGGCGGGCGGCCTCATCGTGGCGGCGGTTTTCACCGGGCGGCATCTTCGCTTCCGGGGCAAGCTGAAGAAAAATACCATTGGTACGCTGGAAGGCCCGCAAAGGGAGCTGTACCAACAGCTGTGTAAACGGATCGGCGTCAAAGAGCTTCCTGTTTTTTACGCGGACCCCCTGCCGGTGCCCTGCCTGGTGGGCGTGTTTCGGCCTGTCATCGCGCTGCCTCTCCTGCTGCCGCCGGAATCGCTGGGGGAGGTGCTGGCCCACGAGCTGTACCACTACAAGGCCAAGGACCCCTGGTGGGTGCTTCTGCGCTGTGTTTGCTGCATGGTGCATTGGTTCAATCCCCTGGTATGGATCGGGCAGCGGTTTGTGAAGACGGACTGCGAGCTGGCCTGTGACGAGCGGGTGGCTTCCAAGCTGACCCAAGAGGAGCGGCTCCATTATGCGGGGACCCTGGTGAACACCGCCCAGCGGGCCTATGCGCCCCATGCGGGCGTGCTGGCCACGGGGCTCACCCTGACGGGCAAGAAGCTGCGGCGGCGCGTAAAAGCCATCACGCATATGCGGGCGGTGCGAAAGACGGCGGCGGCCATGGTGGCGGTGCTGACGGTGGCGGCGTTTTCCACGGCGGAGTCCGTGAAGCAAACCCATCTCCTCTCGGCGGATGCCTCAGTTTTTCCCTTCTCGGAAAACGACAGCTATCCGGTTCCCGAAGCCAACTTTGGCGAGCCCGTGGCGCTGTCGCCGCTTATGAGCGCCACCGAAGCCAAAGCCCAAGCAAAGCGCTATCTGCTGGCCTTGTATCCCCAGGATCAGGTGGCCATTGAAGGGGAGTATCTTTACCGCGTGCGAAACCTTGGAGAAAGCAGCTGGGAAGTCACCGTTTGGCCGCCAGAGGGCGGCAATGCGCCCAGGTATTACATGGAACTGACAAGCGCAGGAAGGTTGGTTTCCTTGACCCAATCGGATATGTTTTCTAACGGGGATGAGCATCGAAACTCCCCCTTGGTGCTGCCCGCCAACCTGAAAAGCGTGCTGCTGGAGTATGGACAGCAGGTCAGCGGCGTTGTGCTGCAAGGCGCGGTCTTGGATCGAGCTGCGATTCATTCGGATATGGAAACCAGTGAGGCGCGCTATGTGGACTGCGTCTTGACAAACGCGGAGGCGAAATCTTCAAGTGCCAGCCTGACCGTGCAGATCGCGCCCGAGTTTCGCTTAGTGGGTGTGTATAGCATGATGGATAACGGCGTGATCACTCCAAAGAATAACCCGCGCATTGATCCGGGGATGCACCCGCTTGTTTATTCCAAGGACGCTTCCATCGGCTTTCAGGCGATCTTCTGGGGGCAGACGGACAGCCAATACGAGATTTCTCCAGAGGCGATGCTGACCTTGCAGGAGGCTTTTGACATTGCGGCAGAGGCCATGCTGGAAAGAAGCGGGCTTTCCAAGGAGGCGTTTTTAGAGCTGCCGCTGGGCTACGGCTACTACGACAAATCGAATTTTGACGGGGACATCAGCGTGTGGCGGTTCGTGTGGCAGGTGAACCCGGACGAACCCATGGACCGGTACTGGGTGAGTGTTCCGGATATGGCCGCGCCGGAAAATATCAGCATCTCCATGCCGGGAGAGGGCTTGGGCTAACTGCGGCATAAGGGCCGCCGCCCTTCACAATTTTTGCCTGAAGCGCCCATTTTATGGGCGTTTCATAGATGGGTCCAGGGCGAAGCCCTGGGCGGGGCACCGCCAACGAGCATGCGCCCTGTGGGCGCTTTGCCGTAGGCAAAAGCGAGTGAGAGGTGGCAAGTAGAGGCGAGCACAAGGTACGGCAGTGCCTTGTGCGACACCGAACAACCGGATGTAGGGGCGGCAGCCCCTAACGGACCTTTTTCCACAGGCTGGGGCGCATGCGCTTTTGCGCCTGCGCCTTTCCTTTACAATCTGGGCCAAAGGCTTTATAATGCAACCAGGAGCCGCGCCAACATCCCCCCGGAGTTGGACGCGCCATGCGTTGGAATGCCATGTTTGCCGCCTGGAAGCACGTCGGGTATCTCCTATGGAACTCGAACGGAGGGAACGCAATGGAAAATAACAGTTTGCATCAAAACAGAAACAAGCGCAGCCAAAACACGCGCCGCATGGTGGTGGCGGCCATGCTCAGCGCCATTACAGCGGTGCTGGTGTTTACGCCCATCGGCATGATTCCGCTGCCTCCGCCCCTGCCGGCAGTGACCTTGGTGCACATCCCCGTCATTTTGGCGGCCCTGGTGGAAGGGCCCGTGGTGGGCTTGCTGGTGGGCCTGGTATTTGGGGCCTGTAGCTGGGTCCGCGCTTGGGAAAGCGGCATGGTGGGGCTGACCCTCTTCTTTCGGAACCCGCTGGTCAGCGTGCTGCCGCGGCTGCTGATCCCCTTGGTGGCGCTGGGGGTGTTCTGGCTGCTGCAAAAGCTGCGGCGGGGCAAGGTGCTGGACAAGGTGGCCACAGGTGTTGCGGCCTGCGTGGGAGCGCTGACCAACACGGTTGGCTGTTTGGGCATGATTGTGCTGCTATACCGGCAAGAATTGAATGAGCTGCTGCAAGGAATTGTGGGCGGGGGCAACGCGGGGGCCGCAGAGTACGCGGGCAATGGCGCGGCCTGGCTGGTGGCGGCGGTGGGCCTGCCCAACGGCATCGCGGAGGCCATTGTGGCGGCCATTTTGGTCCCTGTTTTGGTAACGGCGGTGGAAGCCATGAAAAGGCGCGGCGGGCACGGCGCGGCAAAGGCTGTACAAAAGGAGCGAAAGCCATGATTTTGACCATGGACGTGGGAAATACCAACATCAAAACCGCCCTGTTTGAAGGGGCGAACATGCTCAAATACTGGCGCATTTCCACCAACATAACCTATACGTCGGATGAGTATGGGCTGATCCTCTCCGGGTTGTTTGCCCATGAAGGGGTGGACATGGCCGAGGTGGAGGGCATTGTGATGTCCAGCGTGGTGCCCACCATCAACTTTACCTTGGAGCACATGTGCAAAAACTACTTTCAAAAAGCGCCCATGATGGTGGCCCCGGGCATTAAAACGGGCATCAACATCAAGTACGAAAACCCCAGGGAGCTGGGCAGCGACCGCATCGCCAACGCGGTGGCCGCCTATGAGCTGTACGGCGGGCCATGTATTTTTATTGACTTTGGCACAGCCACCACCTTTGGGGCGGTGGACGGCAGCGGGTCCTTTGTGGGCGGCTGCATCTGCCCGGGCATCAAGCTGGCCAGCGAGGCCCTGGTGCGGGATACCGCCAAGCTGCCCCGTTTTGAACTGGTGAAGCCGGACCATGTGATTGGCAAGACCACCGTGACGAACCTGCAATCCGGTTTGATTTACGGGTATATCGGGCAGGTGGAATACCTGGTCCGGCAGATGAAAAAGGAGCTGAAAGCGCCCAAGGCCTATGTGGTGGCCACGGGGGGCATGGCGGTGCTGGTGGCGGAGGACCAAAGCGTGATCAACCAGCTGGACGGCCTGCTGACCTTAAAGGGCCTTCGCATTTTGTATGAGCGGAACCAGCCGTAGGCATACTGGCCAAGTGGGCTGTGAAAGGGTGGAACGGGATGGAGAAGATCGTTTGTGTGGGCTTTTTGGGCTGCGGCAATGTGGGCAGCGGCGTGTGGCGTCTGCTGGAAAATTTTGGCCAGGAAATGAAGCACCGCACAGACCTGTCCTTTTATGTGAAAAAGATTCTGGTGCGGGATTTGGCCAAGGAGCGGGGCATTGCCTTCCCGGAGGGGGTGCTGACCCAGCGGGTGGAGGATGTGCTGGAGGACCCGGAGATCTCCATCGTCATTGAGTTTTTGGGCGGGGAGGAGCCTGCCTATGCCTGGATGCAGCAGGCCCTCAGCCAGGGCAAAACCGTGATCACCGCCAACAAAGTGGCCTTTGCCCTGCATTGGCACGCCCTGCAAAAGGCCGCCAAGGAAAGCGGCGCGGGTCTGTATTACGAGGCGGCGGTCTGCGGGGCCATTCCCATTATCCACTCGCTGGAGGAAAGCCTGCAGGCCAACCGGATCGACAAGATTTACGGCATCGTCAACGGCACCACCAACTACATTTTGACCCGGATGAGCAAGAGCAACGAACCGTATGAGGAGGTGCTGCGGGAGGCCCAGCGCCTGGGGCTGGCGGAGCCGGACCCGGCGGCGGACGTGGAAGGCCTGGACGCGGCTTACAAGCTGAGCATTTTGGCCAGCCTGGCCTTTCATGGCAGGGTTCCTTTTGAAAGCGTTTATGTGGAGGGCATTACTGCCATCCGGGCAGAGGACGTGCGCTGCGGGTTGGAGCTGGGCTACACCTTGAAGCTGCTGGCCATTGCCAAGCGGAAGGGCATGGAGGTGGAGACCCGGGTACACCCCACCTTTATCAAAAGCGACCACCCCCTGGCCAACGTCTCCGGGTCCTTCAACGCGGTTTTTTTGAAGGGACATGCTTGCCAGGAGATGATGTTTTTAGGCCGGGGCGCGGGGGACATGCCCACGGCCAGCGCCATCGTCAGCGATTTGGTGCGGGCGGCCACCGCCCAGAAGCACCTGTATCCTACCTTTGACAACGCCCTCTGCCCGGCGGTGGCCTTGCGCCGCAATATGGACTGGCGCTGCCCCTTTTACATCCGCTTGGTGGCCAAGGACGCCCCCGGCGTGCTGAGCCAGGTGGCCGGAGCCTTTGCGGAGCAAGGCGTTAGCATTGCCGCCATGCAGCAAAAGGAGGAGCGGCAGGACGGCTGGGTGACCATGGTGCTGATCACCCACAGCGCCTACGAAAAGGCCATGCAGGACGCGCTGAAAAAAATTTCGCCGGAATGCGCCGTTGTGGAAAGCGTGATCCGGGTGGAGGAAGAGTAAGCTGCGCCTTCAAAAAAGTGGCGTCGCCACTTTTTTGAGTTTACGGGAATTGTTTCCGCTGGCGCGGAAACGCCCCGCACGCCCGGCAAAGCCGGGCGATACGATTGTACTTGGAGGGACTTTGGCCCCTCCAAACCTCCCCGTGGTTGACTGCGTTAGCACATAATACAACGATCCACTCAAGAACACGACAACTTTGCGATCTTTTTGCCTGCCGCCCGCGTCGCCGTCGCTCACCGTAGCAGCTGGCTACGCATCGCTCCTGCTCCTTGTCGGACAACAAAAATCCTCGCAAATTGTATCGCGTTTTTGAATGGATCATAGGATAAAAGCCTTCCCAGCAAATGTCGGGAAGGCCTTATCATTTTCTATAAATTACCATTCTGACGGCGGCACGCCGTCAGGGAAGGGTTCAGGGCGAAGCCCTGAGCGGGATTTTAGGGGCGGCAGCCCCTACACCACGTCCCGCGTTTAGCCAAAATACCGCTTCAGCAGGCCGTCAAAGCCACGGCCATGGCGGGCCTCGTCCTTGCACATTTCATGGACGGTATCGTGGACCGCGTCCAGGTTCAGCTCTTTGGCCAGGGTGGCCAGCTCCTTTTTGCCGCTGGTGGCGCCCCATTCGGCTTCGGCGCGGAACTCCAGGTTTTTCTTGGTGCTGCCGGTCACCACTTCGCCCAGCAGTTCCGCAAAGCGGGCGGCATGGTCCGCTTCTTCCAGCGCATAGCGCTTAAAGGCTTCCGCCACTTCGGGGTAGCC
Source organism: Eubacteriales bacterium (assembly GCA_031549415.1). GTDB lineage: Bacteria > Bacillota > Clostridia > Christensenellales > Aristaeellaceae > Limiplasma. The sequence goes on from JAVBPU010000026.1 coordinate 26,085, forward strand.
TTCCCGGTCCGCCTGGCGGCTCATGGCCAGGTACATGCCCACCTCGGTGCACTCGCCGGTGAAGTTCATGCGCAGGCCCTCCACAATGCGGGGGTCCACATCCTTGGCAATGCCCACCCGGTGCTCGTCCGCGTAGTTCTTTTCCCCAGCCATTTTCTCAAACTTTTCTTTGGGGGCCTTGCACTGGGGGCAGAACGCGGGAGCCTCGGGGCCTTCATGTACATAACCGCAAACCTTGCAAATCCATTTCATGTTGAGTTCCTCCTCTATACTTTTCACGCAAAAGCAACCTTCGGACAAAGATATACCGAAGGCTGCCGCAGGTGAAACCGATTTTTTACTTTTTGGCAGAAAATTCCGCCAGCAGGGCCTCTTCCATTTCATCCTTGCCGCAGACCCGCTGGTGGCGGACGGGCAGGCTTCGCAATTCCTCAATTTGCCGGGGCATGGGCACATGGGTCAGCTCTTGCAGGCGTTCCGCACAGGTGAAGGCATCCAGAGAGCCCACGGAGAGCTGGCCCCGCAGGGCGGCCAGCACTGATTCGGAGAACTTGTAGGGGCTGGCGGTGGACACCAGCACGGTGGGGGCCATGTCATGGGTCTGGGCTCGGTATTGGGCCAACACATGGCTGGCCACCGCGGTATGGGGGTCCAGCAGGTAGCCTTTGCGCTCAAAGACCGTGCGGATTTCTTCCGCCGTCATCACATCGTCCGCGTATCCGGCCCAGAAGGTGTTTTGCAGCTCGGCCAGCCGCTGGGCGCCGATGGAAAAGCTGCCGCACTCCTGCAACTGCCCCATCCAGGTTTTCACCAGTTTGGGGTCCCGGGCGGTGGCCTCGTAGAGCAGCCGTTCCAGGTTAGAGGAGATCAGGATGTCCATGCTGGGGGAGAGGGTCTGAAAGAAAGCCCGGTGGGTGTAATAGGTGCCGTCGGTAAAAAAGTCCGACAGCACGTTGTTGCGGTTGCTGGCGCAAATCAGCCGGCCGATGGGAAGCCCCATTTGTTTGGCGTAGTACCCGGCCAGGATGTTGCCAAAGTTGCCGGTGGGCACCACAAAATTCACGTTCTGGCCCATGCGCAGCGCGCCGGAATTGACCAGGTCCGTATAGGCGCTGAAATAGTACACCACCTGCGGCGCCAGGCGGCCAAAATTGATGGAATTGGCGGAGGAGGGCAGCTTGCCCAGTTCCTTCATTTTGTCTCGGAAAGATGGGTCGGAAAAAAGCCGCTTCACCCCGGTCTGGGTGTCGTCAAAATTGCCCTGCACGCCGATGACGTGGGTATTTTGGCCGCCGGTGGTTACCATTTGCAGCTTTTGGATGCGGCTGACCCCGCCGTGGGGGTAAAACACGGTGCAGCTGACGCCGGGCACGTCTCTCAGGCCCTCCAAGGCCGCCTTGCCGGTGTCGCCGCTGGTGGCCACCAACACGCAAATCTCCCGGGTTTCTTCATTTTTTTGCGCCGCCAGGGTAACCAGGTGGGGCAGAAGCTTTAAGGCCATGTCCTTGAAGGCCAAGGTGGGGCCATGGAACAGCTCCAGCACGTGGGTTTGCTCGTCCAGGCGCGTCACCGGGGCGATGGCGGGGTCGTCAAAAGAGGAGGGGGTATAGGCGCTGCTGACGGCATCCTCGATTTCCGGGATGGAGTAGTCCTCCAAAAAACAACGCAAAATTCTGGAGGCCCGCTGCTGGTAGCTGTCTTGCTGAAAGGCGGTGAGGCGCTCCTGGGAGATGCGCGGGAACATGGAGGGCACAAAAAGACCGCCGTCGGCCGCCAGGCCCCAGAGGATGGCCTGGGAGGCGGTTACACAAGCGCCGCCGCGAGTAGAAAAAAAGGACATAGGTTCCACTCCTCCCTGCTTAAAAGCAAAAGCAACCAAGAAAGCTGCCAAGGCTTGGCAGCTTTATGATACACGTTTTATAGGCCGATGTAAAGGGCAGCCTGATCCTCCTTCTCACCCTGCACGCGATCCCTGCGGTTGCCTTCCTGGCCCAGGGCTAAAACCCACCACGGCCAGCATCGCATGAAAGAGCAGAACCGGGATTAAATGACGTACTTTTGAATGAACGCGGGGAGATGGTCGGCGTCCTCGCTGATGGACAGGACAAAATCCACGCTGTGCTTTTCGCTGAGGTCTTCCAGCCGCTCAAACAACCAGGCGGTGGAGGACAGGTCCGCTTTGATGAGCTTGAGGAACGCATCAATGAAGATGAGCCCCACATCGAAGTTTTGCGCCACCGCGCCGCATAAAAATCCCATGAACATCTGGTCGCTTTCCAAATGGTATTCCCCTGCGTTGATAAAGCGCACTTCGTGGCGCAAGTCGAACATATACCGGTTGTCATCGTCAATGAAAACGATGTCGTGATGGCTTTCCTGGGTTGCCTGATTGGTCATGTCAATAAGCCGCTTGGTCTTACCCGAGCCTTTTTTGCCGGCAATCACCTGAATCAATGGTAACGCCTCCTTAACAATATTGATTTTTCGCGAGGGCCTGTGGCACGGGTACGCGCCGCCCACATCGGGGGATTCCCGGCGCCATTTGTCACGCACGAGCCACCATCCAAGGCTATTATACAGGATTTTACCAAGAATAGCAACCGCTTTACACCCGATCCATGTAACTTTGCTGGAAAAAAGCAGGGAAGAAAAAGAGGAAGCAGGGAAACCGCTAGGGCGCGTCGGCAGCGTCCAGCTCCTGCCGCAGCCCCGCGATGTCCATGGAGGCAATGGCGCGGACGGCCTCCGGGGTGGCCTCCGGGTCAAAGCCGCAAATGTTTTGAAAATCACAGCGCTCACAGGTCAGCGCGCCGCCGCTGTGGGTGGGGGTGATCTCCGTTTGGCCGCTGAGGATGCCGGAGGCCAGGCCTGTGGCCATGTCCCGGGCATGGCGAAGAAGCGCCTGCATCTGGGAAAGGTCCAGGGCATGGGCGGCGGGCTTTACGTGGCCGTCCTTGTCCAGCATTTTGGGCAGCGCCACGGGAAGCTCGCCCCCGTCCATGGCCGACAGGATTTCCACATCGGCCAGGGCGATGCCCCGCAGTTGCAGCAGTTTTCGCAGCTCTTCCTCCACCAGGGCCTTGGCGTCCGTTTCGCTTTCCACCAGGGGATTGGCCACGTAGAAGTAGAAAGCCCCGGCGGGCAGGCTCCCCGGGAAGGCGCTGAGGCAAACGTCCAGGTACAACAGCAATTGCAGCTGCAGCCCCCACCAGGTGCGGGCGGCGTCCAGGTCCTGGCGGCTGCTTTTGTAGTCGATCACCCGCAGATAAGCGCCTTCCGGGGCATCATAGCGGTCAATGCGGTCGATCTTGCCCCGCAGCATCACCTGGCTGCCATCGGGCAGGACCAGCACGAGGGGCGGAAGGCCGTCCGGGTCGCCAAAGCCAAAGGCGGCCTCGGTTTTGAAAATGGAAAAAAGCCCGGCTTCCAAATGGCGGGTGACGGTGAGACTGGCCCGACGCAGGGTTTGCTGGGCGCGCTGGAAGGCGGCCTGGCTCATGGCCCCGTCCCCCATGGGCCCCTGCATCAGCTCGTCCAGCAGGGGGGCGGTGGCCTCGTCCGTCAGCGCTTGAACCTGCTCGTCGGAAAGGTGGGGGAAGGCAGGGTGGGCCTTGGCCAGCTGGGCAAAGCGGTTCAGCCCCGCGTGGTAGAAGTTGCCCGTATCCAGGGGCTCCACCTTCCATTCCTTCAGCACCTGGGGCCGCAACCCATATTGGATGAAGTGCTGGAAGGGGCACTCCGCAAATTTCTCCAAGCGGCTGACGGAAAGCACCTGGTCTCCGAACAAGGCGCGGGCCTCCTGGGGGGCCAGGGGAGCGGCCTGGTTTTGAAACTGGGCGGCCCGCAGCAGGCGCAGGGCCTTTTCCGCGTTGACCGGGTCCGCCAGCAGCTGCTGCAACAGCGCCTGCCAGCGAGGGGGCAGGGCAGCCTCCCCGGCCCCGTCCGCATAGGCCCGAAGGCGCAGGGACAGCTCCGCCAGCGCCTGGGTGGGGGTGAGGGGAAGCTCCGCAAAAGGGACAGGGCTTTGGGGCAGGTCCCCCAGGATGCGCTTTTGCAGCAGGGTGAGCAAAGACAGCGGCCGCAGGGCCACCCCCTCCGGGCTGGTTTTGGCGTAGCTTAAAAACAGAAGCTTGGAAGGCAGGGTCATGGCCTGCTTTAGGTCCAGCCGGGCCAGCAAGGTGCGGCTTTCGTCCGTCATGCCCAAAAACGTGCCGGTGGCTTCCTCGGCCTGGACCCGTTCCTCCTGGCTGAGCAGGCTGTCGATGGAGCGGGCCAGCACCCCGTCATGGAGGCCCAGAAGGAACACAACGTCCATGTCGCCGGAGAGGGAATGGCCCAGGGTCCCCACAGGCAGCATGTGGGAGCCGGGGGGCAGGGAGGCCAGGGACACCGCCCCAAAGCCGCATTCCAGCCGGTTGGCAATATGCTTGAGGGGCACCCTGGCGCCGCCCACCAGGGCGTAGAGCTGGTCCAGGATGGCCAGGAGGGTTTCCCAGACCTGGCTGTTTTGCCCCGCCCGCACCTGCAAGCCGCTGGCTAGCAGCCGTTCCTCTTCCTCCGCCAGGGTTTGGTAGGCGTTGGCGTCGTCAAGCAGCCCAATCACCGCCGCCAGAGAGGCGTGGGTATCCCGGGCGGCCACCAGGGCCTCCCGGGCCTTTTGCAGCGGCTCCATCAGCCGGAGCCGCAGCGCCTCACGGGCCAGGAGCTGGGAGGGAACACCCTTGGTAAAAGGCTTGGTCCAGCGGGTTTTGTCAATGCCGTAGGAAAGGGCGTAATTTTGCAGCACACAGGCTTCCTCAAAGGAAAGAGGGGCATAGCCGCTTTTGAGCATGCCCAGCATGTCCTCCTTGCGGTAGCCGCCGGCCATGGCCCTAAGGGCGCAAAGCAGGTAACGCACCAGCCCGTGGGAGGTGGCGGGCAGCTTTTGGTCGGTATAGAAGGGCAAATCCCCGTCCCGCAGGGCGGCGCTCACCGCAAAGGCGTAGCCGCTTTGGTCCGGGTACAGCAGGGCCATGCGCTCCAGGGGGATGCCCTGCTCTTGCAGCCTGCGGATCTGCCGGGCCGCCATTGTGGCTTCCTCAAAGGGGCTTTGGTGCTGGGCCAAAAAGACGCAGTTTTGGGGTTGTTCAAGCAACGTGATAGGATGGGCGTACAGGGCCCGGTCCAGGTGCTGGATCGCGGGAGGGGCCGGTAGCGGCTTGCAGGGCAGGGGGACCACCTGGGCGCTAAGGCCCTGGGCCTGTAGCAGTTCCAAAAAGCGGCCAATGCTGCGGCGGATGGGCAGGTACAGCTCGCCATCCGGGGCGTTTTCCCCGTCGCAGACCAGGGCCACGGTCAGGCTTTCGCAAAGGGGGGCCATGGCGGCCAGCAGGTGTTGCAGGGGCTGGGGCAACAGGTCAAACCCATAGACGAACACATGCTGCCCGGGAAGCAGTTCGCTTTTGGCCAGGCGGCCCGCCACATAGCGCATGCGGTCCTCCCCGTCGGTGAAGCGGTCTCCCAGCACCTTTTGGTAGGCCCCGTACACCAGGGCGATGTCCCGCAGCTTTTCGCCGCCCTCCTTTTGGGCGGCGGCGTACTCCGCCAAAGCCTCCGGGGTGAGGCCCCCCTGCTTCATATCGGTGAGCAAGGTGGCCAGCTTTTGGGCAAAGCCCCGCCGATGCATCACGGAGGCGTAGTAGGAAAGCTGCTCCTCGCAGCGTTCCAGGGCTTGGCTGACGGCCATTTGCTGGCCCGGGCCGCCCAGGGGCTGCCGCCGGTCGCTGCCGGCGGCGGCCAGCACCCGCTCGCAAAGGCGGGAAGGCGACAGCACATCAATGGTGAAAAAGCCTTGCAGATGCAGGCGGTCCAGCAGCTCCCGCTCCGCTTGCAGGGTGAACTGCTCCGGCACCAGCCACAGGCAATTCTTCTGCTGGCGGTGCAAAGCGCCAATGGCATCCACCACAGGCCCCAACAGCCGGTGGGCCCGGGCGGTCCAGATTTGGATGGAAGGCATGCCTGCACCCCCTTTGATGGCAAATTGAAAAACGGCCGCTCTCATGATATCATAAGTACGCGAAAGCGCAAGAAAGGAAGTTGCCTGTGGACTTTACGGATACCATTGTGGGCATCGCCACCGCCATGGGCATGGGCGGCGTGGCCATCGTGCGGGTCAGCGGCCCGGAGGCCCTGGGGCTGTTTCAGCAGGTCTTTGTATCCCGTGCCTTTCAGCCGCCCTACGAAAGCCACCGGCTGATGATGGGGAAGCTGATGGACGGCGGACAACCCCTGGACCAGGTGATGGGGGTGGTGATGAAGGCCCCCCACAGCTACACCCGGGAGGATGTGTGCGAGCTTCACACCCATGGCGGCCCTGTGGCGGCGGCGCTGGCGGTGAAGCTGCTGGCGCGGCTGGGGGCGCGGCCTGCGGAGGCCGGGGAGTTCACCCGCCGGGCTTTTTTGAACGGGCGCATTGACCTGGCCCAGGCCGAAGCGGTGATGGGCGTGATTTCGGCCCAGTCCGCCGCGGCGCTGCGGGCGGAGGAGGCCCAGCTGATGGGCGGGCAAAGCCGCTTTGTGGCGGAGGCCCAGCAGGCGCTGCTGGCGCTGCTGGCAGGGCTGGAAGCCCACATCGACTATCCGGAGGAGATTGGCGAGGAAGAAGCCCTGGCGGGTCTGCAAGAGGGCCTCTCCCATTTGATTGCAAAAATTGAAAGCGCCATCGACGAGCGCAGCGCCCGGATTTTGCGGGAAGGGCTGCGGGTGGCCCTGTGCGGGCGGCCCAACGCGGGAAAAAGCACCCTGTTCAACACCCTGCTGGGGGAGGAACGGGCCATTGTGACGGAGGTGCCCGGCACCACCCGGGACCTGCTTCATGGCACGTTTTTGCTGGACGGCCTCTGCGTGCATTTGACGGATACGGCGGGCCTTCGGGACAGCCAGGACCAGGTGGAGCGAATCGGGGTGGAGCGGGCCCGGCAAACCTTGGCCCAGGCGGACGCGGCCCTGCTGCTGGTGGACGCCTCCTGCCCCCTGGGGGAGGAAGAGCGGGAGATGTTGCGCATGCCCATGCCCTGCCCCTGCGCGGTGCTGCTGAGCAAGGAGGACAGGCAGAGCGTGGTGGAGGCGGCCGAGGTGGCCCCCTTGGCCGGAGACAGGCCCGTGCTGGCGGTGTCCGCCCAAACGGGCCAGGGGCTTGCGGCGGTGCGGGATTTTCTGCGGGCCCATGCCCAAGCGCCCCAGCAGCTGCTGCTGACCCATGAGCGGCACATGGCGGTGGCCCGGGAGGCGCTGCAGCGGCTTTCCGCCGCCAAAGAGGCGCTCACAGGCGGACAGCCCCTGGACTTTGCCGCCGTGGACCTGCATGACGCGCTGTATTTGCTGGGCCGCATCACCGGGGAAAGCGTGGATGAAAAGCTGCTGGACGATATTTTTTCACGGTTCTGCGTGGGGAAATAACCGGGTGCTTTCCGCGTCCAAAAACGCCGGGGTAAAGGCGCTGTCCGCAGCGTCTTTTTGTTGCAGATAGCCGGGCAGGCCCAGGGCCAGCATGTGCTCCTTGGCCCGGGCGTACTCCCGGGAAGTCAGGCGGCGGGCAAGGCCGGGGCGCTGGGTATCCGTCATGGGCGTGTATTGGCGCATCAGGCTCACCGGGGTGCCCGGGGGCAGGCGGGCGGCGATAGCGTCCAGAATGACCAGGCTTTCCTGCACCCGCAGGGGCAGCACCAAATGCCGCACCAGGGTTCCCTTTTGCAGCAACCCCTCCCCGTCATACACAGGGCCGCCGGTCCCGGCGCACATGGCGGCAATGGCCGCCAGGGCGGTGTCAAAATAGTCCGGGGCCTGGGCCAAGTCCGCAGCGGTCTCGGCGGTGGCGTACTTGAAATCCGGCAGAAACACGTCCACCAGCCCCTGGGCGGACTCCACCATGGCCACGGTTTCGTAGCCGCTGCTGTTCCACACCACGGGGATGCCGGGTTTAGCCAGGGCCAGCGCTTCCAACACCGCCGGCGCGAAATGGGTGGGGTTCACCAGGTTCAGGTTGTGCACCCCCAGGGCTTCCACCCGGCGGAACAGCTCCGCCAGCTCCTTCACGGTGAGCACGCGGCCTTGCCTTTCATGGGAAATGGGCGCGTTTTGGCAGAACACGCAGCCCAGCGGGCAGCCGCTGAAAAAGATGGCCCCGCTGCCCCGGGTGCCGCTGAGGCAGGGCTCCTCCCAGAAGTGGGCGGCAGCCCGGGCCACCACCGGCAGCCAGCCCATGCGGCAGCGGCCCTGGCCCTGGGACTCCGTGCGGGTGGCCTGACAAAACCGGGGGCAGAGGGCGCAGACGGGCATGGCGGGGCACCTTCTTTCTTGCGGCATTCGTTGGGTTGGCTTAGCATAGCACAACGCGGCAACAGGAACAAGCCATTCTGACGGCGGCAGGGCGCCGTCATTGAACGGGGGGATGCAGAGGCTTCGCCTCCGGCCCTCCACCAGGGCTATCGCCCTGGACCCTTTCTCTGACCGCGCTTCACGCGGCCAGAACAAACAGAAATGCCCCGCTTTCAGCGCTGCACAATCCACAGCCTCTTTGGATATCAGCGCATTGTTATGCATTCTTTTTTCCATTTTGTCAACGTGAAACGTTGAAAAATAAAGGGGTTCGGGGACTTGTCCCCGATGGGGCGCAGGGGCGAAGCCCCGCATAAAAATCCTAATGACGCCGCCCTGACGGCGGTGCGCAAAGCCTTCCTTTTTCACATTTCTTTTCCGAAGCCCAGGAAAACGCTTGTTTTTCGGAAATTGATATGGTATACTCCTAACTGTCTGTTTGATGGCCGTGTGGATTCAGCTGGAACACTGTCCTTTTTGTTTTGGAAGAAAGAAGGGTTTATCGAAAGAGTGGATATTGCCTCCTTGTTCTCATCCGCATCGCCGGGCTAGGCCCGGTGGCCTTTGGGGTTTCCCAGAGGCGCTCATGGCCGAAAGCCGTGGGATTGAGGGGGAGAAAAGCGGGGCAATACATTGCCGCTCTTTTTGATTGTGGCTGAGCCTGGCGGAAAGCGCATCATAGGCAAGGAGAAGAAATGACAAAAAAACAAGGCCCGGCGCAGGGAACCGGCACGCATGGGGTGGAGCTTCGGGCGGAGCCCTTAGCCCGGGAGATGGGGCTGGAACTGGTGGAAGTGACGCTGCAAAAGGAAAGCCGGGGCAAATGCCTTTGCATCTACCTGGACAAGGAAGGCGGCCTCACTTTGGACGATTGCGAGCGCTACCACAAGCGCATCCAGCCGCTGCTGGAGGACATCGAATACGACTTTTTGGAGGTGTCCAGCCCGGGCATCGACCGGCCCATCAAAACCCAGCGCGACTTTGAAAAGCACCGGGACGCGCTGGTGGAAGTGAAGCTTTTCGCCCCGGCCTTGGGCAGCAAGGTCCACCAAGGGAACCTGGCGGCCATGGACGAGGAAAGCGTGACGCTGGCTTTAGCGGAGGGCGAACCCCTGGTGTTTCCCCGCAAAAGCGTGGCGCTGATCCGGCCCGTAATTTTGCTGGAGGGCCTGGAGGACGAGGCGTAACGTTTTTCCCAAAAGAAAGAATATCAAGGTATTGTGAGGCATCAACCATGAAGGTGACAAAGAAAAATCAGGCGGGAAACCAGCAAATGGAGATCATTGAGGCTGTGCGCGCCCTGGCCCATGAGAAGGACATCAGCGAAGATATGCTGTTTGGGGCCATTGAAGAGGCTTTGAAGGCCGCTTATAAGAAGAACGTTTCCCGGGATTCCATGGCCCCCACCAACCTGTCTGTGTCGTTAAACCGCAGCACCGGCGTGGCCCATGTGTTTGCCCGCAAAACCATCACGGAAGAGGTGGAGGACCCCGCCAACCAGATCACCCTGGAGGAGGCGCTGCAAATCCGCCCGGATTACCGCATGGGCGATATCGCGGAGATCGACGTGACCCCCAGCGGCTTCTTGCGCACTGCGGCCCAGACGGCCAAGCAGGTGATCATCCAGCGCATCCGGGAGGCGGAGCAGGGCAAAATCTACGATGAGTACTCCGAAAAGGAAAACGAAATCCTCACCGCCATCGTGCAGCGGGTGGAACCCAAGGCCGTGTATGTGGAGCTGGGCCGCACCGAGGGCGTGATGGAGCAGAATGAATGGATGCCCGGCGAGGAATACCACATGGACGACCACATCAAGGTGTATGTGCTGGAAGTCAACCGCAGTGGCCGGGAAATGCTGCGCGGGCCGCAGGTTCGCGTCAGCCGCATCCATGTGGGCCTGGTGAAGCGCCTGTTTGAAATGGAAGTGCCGGAGATCGCCGCGGGCATCGTGCAGATCAAGTCCATCGCCCGGGAGGCGGGCAGCCGCACCAAGATGGCCGTGTATTCCATCGACCCGGTCATCGATCCGGTGGGCGCTTGCGTTGGCCCCCGGGGCAACCGGGTGGAAAAAGTGGTGGCCGAGCTGAAAAACGAGAAGATCGACATCATCAAGTGGTCCCCGGACCCGGCGGAGTTCATCGCCAATGCCTTAAACCCCGCCCATGTGCTCAGCGTGTTTGTGGCGGAAAATGAGAAGGCCTGCCGCGTGGTGGTGCCGGATAACCAGCTGAGCCTGGCCATTGGCAAGGAGGGGCAAAACGCCCGCCTGGCCGCCAAGCTCACCGGCTGGCGCATTGATATCAAGAGCCAATCCCAGGCCGCCCAGATGTTTGACATGGAGGGGGTCCTGCCCCAGGAAGGCGAGGAGTATCCGGAATACTACGAGGAAAGCTTGCCCCAGGGCGGCTACGGCAACATGGAAGCCGTGGATTCCCAGGAACCGTCGGAGCTATCCTTCGATGAGGACGATACCCTATAAACCGGGAGGGAGCTGGAACGGTGAAGCCACGCAAGATTCCCATGCGCATGTGCGTGGGCTGCCGCGAGATGAAGCCCAAGAAGGAGCTGATTCGCGTGGCCCGCTCCCCCGAGGGGGCGGTTTCCCTGGACCCCAGCGGCAAGAAACCGGGCCGTGGCGCATATGTATGCTACAATGTGGAGTGTCTGCGCCGGGCGCTGAAACAAAAGCAGTTGGACAGGGCCTTGGAAAGCAAGCTGGACGAACAGGCGAACCAGCAGCTGACGGAAACGCTCCAGCAACTGCTGCTTCGCAAGGAGGACGCCCCGTGACTGAGATGACCGCCACCCGGGTGGCCGGGTTTCTGGGGCTGTGTGTGAAGGCGGGGCAGGTCAGCCTGGGGCAGGAAGCCTGCGTGAACCTGGTGCGACGGGAGGCCGCCGCGCTGGTGCTGCTGGATGAGGGATGCTCCGAAAACACGCGAAAGCGGCTGCTGGATGCCTGCCAGACCCATCAGGTGCCCCTGTATTCCATGCCGGAAGGCAGAATCGCCCAGGCGGTGGGCAAAGAAGGCCGCATGATGGCGGCCATAGGACAGGGCGGTATGGCCCAAAAGCTGTTCACATTGTTAAGCCTGGAGCCGTCCCTTTCCGGGAGGGAAACAAGCCAGGCGTAAGCCAAGGATACAAGCGGAAATACACGAGACCTACAGCGTAAAAATGCGGGGGTGCAAGGGATACAATGACCAAAGTGAAACTCAAGGATGCCACCAAGGAGCTTCTGACCGGGGCCGATGAAGTGCTGACCAGCACGCAGAGCATGCGCAAAATGGCGGATGAGCTGATGCAAAAGGCGCGGAAGCTGGAAAACCAGTATAGCCGTGAAGTGGAGCAGCGCCGGGCAGAGGAAAAGCAGGCGGAGGAAGAGCGCTTGGTGAAGCAACACACCAAGGCTTTTACCATGCCTGACGTGGAGGAGCAGGAAGCGCCCCCGGAGGAGAAAAAGCCCGCCAAGGCCCCTGAAAAAGAGGCTGCGGAGCCTCCCATGGAGAAAGCGGCTGCCAAGGCGGAGAAGCCTGCCCAGGAGAAGCCGGAAGCGGCGCCACAGGCCGAGGCGAAGGAAGCGGTGGCCGAAGGCAAGCCCGCCGTGGCTGCGAAGCCTGCCGCGCCCGCGCAGGAAGCGGCTTCGGCAGCAGCCCCAGGGGCAGCTCCGGCAGCGGCCGCAAAGCCTGCCGTGGAAGCCCCCTCCAAGGCAGCCTCGCCCGTGCAGCCCGCACAGCCCGCACAGCCCGCCATGAAGCAAGCCTATCAGGCCCGGCCTGCCCAGGCCGCGCCCATGCGCCCCATGAATCCCCAAGGCCCCTATGGCCGCCCCGCCAACCAGCAGGGGCAGGCGCCTCAGGGTCCCTATGGCCGCCCCGCCAATCCCCAGGGTGGGTATGGCCGTCCCGCCAATCCCCAGGGCCCTTATGGCCGTCCTGCCAATGCGCCCCAAGGGCCGTATGGCCGTCCCGCCAATCCCCAGGGCCCCTATGGCCGCCCCGCCAACCCCCAGGGGGCGGGCCCCTACGGCCGTCCGGCGGGGGGGCCTCCTGGCCCCGGCGGCATGCGCCCCGGCGGACCGGGCCGCCCCATGGGCGGCGCGCCGGGCCGTCCTCCCATGGGGGGTCCAGGCCGGGCCAAGCCCATGGAGATTACGCCCGCGGCGGAAAAAGAGCGGGTCAGCAATTACGACCCCAACAAAAAGAGCTACATCCGCCAGCATGACCCGGAGCGGGTGGCCAGAAACCGCAAGCAATTGGCCCGGGAAAGCTTTTCCGGCTATGATGACGATGTGGTGCGCGGCGGCCGCAGAAACCGGGGCAAGAAGCTGAGCGCCCAGCAAATGATGGGCCCCATCAGGATCGAAAAGGCCTTTATGACCGCCGAGACCATCACCGTCAAGGACCTGACCGAGCGTATCGGCAAGCCCGCCGGGGACATCTTAAAGAAGCTGCTGCTGCTGGGCGTGATGGCCAACATCAACAGCGAGCTGGATTTTGACACCGCCGGGCTGGTCTGCTCCGAGTTTGGCGTGGAGCTGGAAATGAACCTGGCCAAGACCGCCGAGGATGAGCTGACGGATACGGACTTTGAAGACGCGGAGGAGGACCTGGTGGCCCGGCCCCCGGTCATCACCATCATGGGCCACGTGGACCACGGCAAGACCTCCCTGCTGGACTACATCCGCCAGGCCAAGGTCACCGCGGGAGAAGCGGGCGGCATCACCCAGCACATCGGCGCATACACCGTCAACCTGGATGGCCGCCAGATCACCTTCCTGGATACCCCCGGCCATGAAGCCTTTACCGCCATGCGGGCCCGTGGCGCGCAGTCCACGGACATCGCGGTGCTGGTGGTGGCGGCGGACGACGGCGTCATGCCCCAGACCGTGGAGGCCATCAACCACGCCAAGGCGGCGGACGTGCCCATCATCATTGCCATCAACAAGATGGATAAGGACACCGCCAACCCCGACCGGGTGAAGCAGGATTTGACCGCTTACGAGCTGGTGCCCGAGGAGTGGGGCGGCGATACCATCATGGCGCCCGTCAGCGCCCAGACCGGCGAAGGCGTGGACCAGCTGCTGGAAATGATTTTGCTAGTGGCGGATATGCGCCAGCTTCGCGCCAACCCCAACCGCATGGCCAAGGGCGTCATCATCGAGGCCAAGCTGGACAAATCCCGGGGCCCTGTGGCCACGGTGCTGCTGCAAAACGGCACCCTCCACGTGGGGGACAACATTGTGGCAGGTATGGCCAGCGGCCGTGTCCGCGCCATGGTCAACGACCGGGGCGAGCGGGTGGAAGAAGCGGGCCCCTCCATGCCGGTGGAGATTTCCGGCTTTACCGAGGTGCCCAGCGCGGGCGACGATATGATGGCCGTGGCGGACGACCACCTGGGCCGCCAGGTGGTGCAGGAGCGCCGCGACAAGCTGAAAGCCGCCCGGGTGGCCTCCTCCAAGGTGTCGCTGGACAATCTGTTCAGCCATATCGACGCGGGCAAGGTGGTCAACCTCAATATCATCATCAAAGCGGACGTGCAGGGCAGCGTGGAAGCGGTGAAGCAGGCCCTGGAGAAGCTCACCACAGAAGAGGTGCGGGTGCGGGTGCTGCATAGCGGCGTGGGCGCCATCACCAAGGACGACGTGAACCTGGCCTCCGCCTTTGACGCCATCATCATTGGCTTCAACATCCGGCCGGACAACAGCGCCCGGGACACCGCCGAGAAGGAAGGCGTGGACATCCGCCTGTACCGGGTCATTTACCAGGCCATCGAGGATATCCAAAAGGCCATGAAGGGCCTGCTGGCCCCCGAGTTCAAGGAAGTGCTGCTGGGCCACGCGGAGGTGCGCAACACCTTCCGCATCACCGGCGCGGGCACCGTGGCGGGCTGCTATGTGCTGGACGGCAAGCTGCAGCGCAACGCCCAGGTCCGCCTGCTGCGGGACCATGTGGTGGTCTTTGAAGGCAAGCTTTCCTCCCTGAAGCGCTTTAAGGACGACGCCAAGGAAGTGGCCACCGGGTATGAGTGCGGCGTAAGCTTTGACGCCTTCAATGATCTCAAGGAAGGCGACATCATCGAATGCTTCGTGATGGAGGAAGTGGAGCGGTAAGGCGTATGGCCGCCGGGCAGTTCCCTTCCCGAAAGGAAAAACAGAGTGAGTTATCAACGGATCGACCGCATTAGCGAGCAGGTGCGCCGGGAGGTGGACCTGATCATCAGGGAGCGGGTTTCAGACCCCCGGGTGAAGGGCACCTTCAGCATCACCCGGGCCGAGGTAACGCGGGATCTGCGCTATGCCAAGATCTTCGTCAGCGTGCTGGAAGCGGAAAACCGGGAGCCCCTGATGAAGGCGCTGGGGAAGGCGGCGGGCTTTGTCCGGCACGAGCTGGGGAAGAGCATGATCATCCGCTATGCGCCGGAGATTGTTTTTGAAGAGGACCACAACATTGAGTATGGAATTCACATCGCCTCCGTACTCAAGCAAGTGCAGGCAGAGGACGGAACGAATGATGAGCACCCTGGAGACGCATGACAAGTATCAAATGAAAGAGTTGCTGTCCGCCACCCATAAGGCGGACAGCATCTTGCTGTTTTCCCATGTGTCCGCCGACGGAGACACCATTGGCAGCGCCCTGGCCCTGAAAATGATGCTGGAGCAAAAGAAAAAGCATGTGCTGATGGTGCTGGACGGCGTGGTGCCCCCCAGTTTGGGGTTCCTGCCGGACATTTATTGCATCCGGAGTCCCCAGGATGTGGCGGAGCAGGTGCAGGGGAGGGCTGGCAAGGCGCTGGCCATTGCCGTGGACGTGAGCTGCCCGGACCGGCTGGGGGCGGCGGAG
Organism: Eubacteriales bacterium; assembly: GCA_031549415.1. Classification (GTDB taxonomy): domain Bacteria; phylum Bacillota; class Clostridia; order Christensenellales; family Aristaeellaceae; genus Limiplasma. The sequence continues at coordinate 41,282 of JAVBPU010000026.1, forward strand.
GCGTTGTTTCGCAGCGTGCCCGTCACCGCCCAGATTGACCATCATGGCACCAACCCCGGCTATGCTCAGATCAATGTGATTGACGGAAGCGCCCCGGCCACGGCCATCCTGGTGGGCCGGGTGCAGCAGGCGCTGGGCGTCTCGCTCCAGCCGGAGGAAGCCATTTGCCTGTACACCGCCCTTTCCACCGACACGGGGAATTTTGTGTACGAGAACACCAATGCCGAGGCTTTCCAGCTCATGGCCCGGCTGATGGACGCCGGGCTGCCCATTGCCAAATGCGGCCGGGTGCTGTTCCGGCGCAAGGAGCGGGCCTTTGTGGGCCTGCTGGGCAAGGCGCTGCCCTCGCTTGCCTTTTTGCACCACGGCGAGATTGCGGGCCTGCAAATTAGCTGCCAGGACCTGCATGCCGTGGGGGCCACCAGCGAGCATACCGACGGCGTGGTGGATTACGCCATTGACATCGCCGGGGTGAAAATGGCCTATTTTGCCCGGGAAACGGAGGAAGGCGCCACCAAGGTCAGCCTGCGCGCCCTGTCCCCCTGCCGGGTGGACGGCGTGGCGGCGCATTTTGGCGGCGGCGGCCACGCCCTGGCGGCAGGCTGCACCCTCCGCCTGCCGCTACAGGAGGCGGTGGCCCAGGTGCAGGCGGTGCTGGTCCAGGCCCGGGAAGGGAAGCTGGCGCTGTGACGCAGAAGCAGGAAGGGCCGCTGTGCGGCTTTTTGAATGTGCTAAAGCCCCCGGGCATGTCCTCGGCCCAGGTGGTGGGCGTGGTCCGGCGGCTCCTGAACGGAGAAAAGGTGGGCCACGGCGGGACCCTGGACCCGGAGGCCGCCGGGGTACTGCCCCTGATGGTGGGCAAGGCGACGCGGCTATTTGATGATTTGCAGGAAAAGGAAAAGGCCTATGTGGCCGAGGTGGCCTTTGGCTGCGCCACGGACACCCAGGACGCCCAAGGGGCCTGTACCCGGCGGGGAGGCGTGGCTCCGGGGGAAGAGGCGGTACAAGCGGCCCTGGCCCGGTTCCTGGGGGAGCAATGGCAGGTGCCGCCCCAGTACAGCGCCCTCAAGCAGGAGGGAAAGCGCATGTACGCGCTGGCCCGGGAGGGGAAGGCGGTGGAGCTGCCCCCCAGGGCTGTGACGGTGCATGAGCTGTCCCTTCGGCGGATGACGGAAAACCAGGGCGCGCTGCTGTTTGTGCGCTGTTCCAAAGGCTTTTACGTGCGGACCCTTTGCCAGGATTTGGGCGAAGCCCTGGGCTGCCCGGCCCATATGCGGTTTTTGCTCCGCACCCAGTCCGGGCAGTTCACCCTGGAAACGGCCCATACCTTGGAGGCGCTGGCCCAGGCCAAGGAGCAGGACCGTCTTTCCGGCTGCCTGCTGACCGTGGAGCGGGTGCTCAGCCACCTGCCCCAGGCGGAGGTGCCCGCTTTTCTGCGCAAAGCTTTTCTCACAGGGGGGAAGCTGCCCTGGGCGGCGTTTTCTTCCTTGCAGGGCGTTTTGGAAAACACCCCGGTCTGCCTGTGGGCCGAGGGCAGGATTGCGGCCATTGGCCAGCGGCAGGGGCAGGAAATGAAGCTTCGCACCTGGCTGGGTGCATGAGAAGGAGAGACACATGCAGATTTGCTTGGATGGGCAAGCTACCATGGCAAGCAGCGTTTTGGCGCTGGGGATGTTTGACGGGGTGCATCTGGGCCACCGGGTGCTGCTTCGGCGTGCCAAGGCCCTGGCCAGGCAGCAGGGGGTTCCCTTGGTGGCCGGCACCTTCACCACCCACCCCATGGCGCTGGTCCACCCGGAGAAATGCCCCCCCATGCTCACCACCCTGGAGGAGCGGGCCCATAAGATGGAAGCCCTGGGGGTGGACCTGCTCAGCGCCCAGCCCTTTGACAAGGCCGTGATGGATACCCCGCCGGAAAACTTTATCGCCGGGCTTTGTAGGCAGTTCCATCCCCGCTTTGTGGTGGTGGGGTACAACCACACCTTTGGCCGGAAGGGCGAGGGCACGCCGCTGCTGCTCTCCGCCCTGGGGGAGGTCTTTGGCTACCGGGCCGAGGTGGTGCCCAAAATCACCCTGGGGGGCAGAGATGTCAGTTCCAGCATCATCCGGGGCTTGCTGGCCCAGGGGGATGTGGACCTGGCCCGGCAGATGCTGGCCGCGCCCTACCTGCGGCAAGCCGCTGTGGCGAAAGACCGGGAGGGCTTTGCCTTGGTGATGCAAAAAAACGGCAAGCTGGACCTGCCTGCCGGGCGGTACCGGGTGCTGCTGGGGGTGGGGGGCCAAAGCCTGCCGGCGGAGATCGAAGTGGTGAAAGAGGGCCAGGCCCAGGTGGGGCCGTTGCCCGGCCTGGAAGCAGACAGCCAGGTGGACTTGCGCTTTTATCACCGGCAAACATAAGGTTTCCGGAGGGCCTTCCCCGGCAAGCCCTCCGTGCAAGCCCATGCGCAAGCCCTCTGGAAAAAACGGGTTTACAAATGGGAAAGGGCATGTTACAATAACGAGCGCGTTTATACACGCAGAACCGCAGGCGCAGCTTTCCGAAGGCCAACGGCAGGCTATGTTTGCGGCGATTTACGGGATGCAAAAGCGATCCCCATCAATAAGGAGGCATTTTTTTCATGCAGAAGTCCGAGATCATCAAGTCCTACGCCCGCCACGAAGGCGACACCGGCTCCCCCGAGGTGCAGATCGCGCTGCTGACGGAGCGGATCAACCACCTAAACGAGCACTTAAAGCTCAACAACAAGGATCACCACAGCCGCCGTGGCTTGCTGTTGATGGTGGGTAAGCGCCGTGGCTTGCTGGACTACCTGAAAAAGACGGACATCGAAGGCTACCGGGCCCTGATCGCTCAGCTGGGACTGAGAAAGTAACCGCAAAGCTGGCTCGATACAACCGTGCACGGCGGGGGGGTCCCGCCGGGCGCGGCTGTTTTGTGAAAGGCGGGAAACCCGCCGAAGGAGGCGCCCTGAGGCAACACGGCCTGGGGCAGGAAGAGGAGTAAGAAATGGAATACAAGGTTTTTTCTACCGAACTGGCGGGACGGCCGCTGACCATTGAGTTTGGCAAGTATGCCATGCAAGCGGCGGGTTCCGCTTTTGTGCGCTACGGGGATACCGTGGTGATCGTCAACGCCACCATGTCGGACAAGCCCCGGGATGGCGTGGACTTCTTTCCCCTCAGCGTTGATTTTGAAGAGAAGCAATATTCCGTGGGCAAGTTCCCCGGCGGCTTCATCAAACGGGAAGGCCGCCCCACCGAAAAGGCGACCCTCACCTGCCGCCTGATCGACCGGCCCCTGCGGCCCCTGTTCCCCAAGGGCATGCGCAACGATGTGCAGGTGGTGGCCACCGTGCTGTCCGTGGACAAGGACATCCCTCCGGAAGTGCCGGCCATGATCGGTTCCTCCGCGGCCCTGTGCGTCAGCGAGATCCCCTGGAACGGCCCCACCGGCACCGTGGTGGTGGGCCTTGTGGATGGCCAGTTTGTGCTGTGCCCGAGTGAAGAGCAGCGGCAAAAGAGCACCCTGCACCTGGTGGTCAGCGGCACCAAGGACGCAGTGCTGATGGTGGAAGCGGGCGCCAAGGAAGTGTCCGAGGAGCAGATGCTGGCCGCCATTTTGTTCGCCCATGAGGAAATTAAGAAGATCGTGGCCTTCCTGGAAGGCATTGCGGCGGAGATGGGCAAGGCCAAGGTGGAAGTGGCCCTGGTCACCACCGGGGACGATGTGAAGCAGGCCGTGCGGGAATACGCCTACGACAAGTGCTGCTATGCCTTTGAAACCGCGGACCGCCATGTGCGCCACGAGCGGGAGGAGGCCACCAAGGCCGACTGCATGGCGCATTTTGCGGAGCAGTTTGAAGGCCGCCTAAGCGAAGTGGCCGACGCGCTGTATTACCTGAACAAGGAGATCATGCGCAAGAAGATTTTGGAGCAGGGCGTGCGCCCCGATGGCCGCGGCCTGACGGATGTGCGGCCCATCTGGTGCGAGGAAGGCATGCTGCCCCGCACCCATGGCAGCGCGGTGTTCACCCGTGGCGAAACCCAGGTGCTCACCGTCACCACCCTGGGCTCCATGAGCGATGTGCAGATGCTGGACGGCCTGGGCACCGAGGATAGCAAGCGCTACATCCACCATTACAACATGCCTCCCTATGCCACCGGCGAAGCGGGCCGCATGAAGAGCCCCGGTCGCCGGGAAGTGGGCCACGGCGCGTTGGCGGAGCGCGCCCTGGAGCCGGTGATTCCGGGCGAGGACGAGTTCCCCTACTCCCTGCGCCTGGTTAGCGAAGTGCTAAGCTCCAACGGGTCCAGCTCCATGGCCTCGGTTTGCGGCAGCACTCTGTCCCTGATGGACGCGGGCGTGCCCATCAAAAGCCCGGTGGCCGGCGTGGCCATGGGCCTCATCAAGGACGCGGCCAGCGACAACGTGGCTGTGCTGACGGACATCCAGGGCCTGGAGGACTTCCTGGGCGACATGGACTTTAAGGTGGCGGGCACCGTGAAGGGCATCACCGCCATCCAGATGGATATCAAGATCGCGGGCATCGACAAGCCCATTTTGGAAAAGGCGTTAAGCCAAGCCCTCAGCGGCCGCCTGCATATCCTCAAAATCATGCTGGAAAGCCTGGGCCAGCCCAGAGACCACATGAGCAAGTACGCGCCCAAGATCGTGCGCTTCACCATCAACCCCGAAAAGATCCGCGAGGTCATTGGACCGGGCGGCAAGATGATCAACAAGATCATCGCTGAAACCGGCGTGAAGATCGACATCGAGGACGATGGCCGCGTGTACATCGCCACCCCGGACGAGGCCGCCGCCACCAAGGCCCGCAAGCTCATTGAGGGCATCGCCAAGGATGTGGAAGTGGGCGATGTGTACTTGGGCAAGGTGGTGCGCATCATGAATTTCGGCGCGTTCATCGAGCTGACCCCCGGCAAGGACGGCATGCTGCACATCAGCAAGATGGCCGACCACCGGGTGGAAAAGGTGGAGGACGTGATGAACATTGGGGATGAGATCGAAGTGAAGGTCAACGAGATCGATCCCCAGGGCCGTGTGAACCTGATCCGCAACGACATGGTGTACCCCGCTTCCTCCGGCGCGGAAGCGCCCCGTAGCGGCGGCCCAGGACGGGCCCGCCCCCCCCGCCGGGACGGACGGCCCTTTGGCGGCAATGACCGCAATTAAAAGGTAGCAGGCGGAGGTCCCGCATTGCCGCCGCTTCCCAAGGCCTTGCGCCTGAAGCGGCGGCTTTTTCACAGGCCGCGCATGGCCCGGGGCAAAGTGGAACACCCTACCTACGAGGTGATGCTCCTTGTCCCGCAAAGAAAGGGAAACGCTGATGTTTGATCAAACCACATTGCCGGGCGGCCTTCGCCTGGTGGGGGAGCGCCTGCCCCATGTGCGCAGCTGCACCGTGGGCCTGTGGGTGAAGGTGGGCTCCATGAACGAACTGCCGGAGGAAAACGGCCTGTCTCATTTCATTGAGCATATGGTGTTCAAGGGCACTGCCACGCGCAGCGCCCGGGACATCGCCGAGGAAATGGACGCGGTGGGCGGACAGCTGAACGCCTTTACCAGCAAGGATTGTACCTGCTATTACGCCAAGGTGATTGATGAGGACCTGCCCCTGGCGGTGGATATCTTGACGGATTTGGCCCTGCACCCCGCCTTTGACGATGGGGAGCTGCAAAAGGAACGGGGCGTGGTCCTGGAAGAGATTGCCATGGTGGAGGACACCCCGGAGGACTTGGTCCACGAGCTGCTCTGCGAGGTGCAGTACGCCGGTTCCTTGCGGCACCCTATTTTGGGCACCAACAAGGGGATTAAAGCCTATGGCCGGGAGCATATCCTGGGCTACTGGCAGCGGCATTACGCGCCGGAAAATATGGTGGTGGCCATTGCGGGCCATTATGACTGGGAAGAGTTTGTATCCCTGGTGGCCCAGCGCTTTGAGGGCGCGCAGGCCCACCCTGCCGCGCAGGACGGCAAGCCAGCCTCGGGCCCCCAGGCCATCAGCAGCCACCGCAAAGCCCGGGAGAAGGACACGGAGCAGCTGCACATCTGCATGGGGTACCCGGGGTTGCCCCTGGGAGACGATGACCTGTACCCCCTGTCCGTGTTCAACAACGCCTTGGGCGGAGGCATGAGCAGCCGCCTGTTCCAGCGCATCCGGGAGGAGCTGGGCATGGCCTACAGCATTTACACCTATCCCAGCAGCTATCCGGGCATCGGCACGTTCACCCTGTACGCAGGCACCACGCCGGACAACGCGGAGACCGTGCTGCGCGAAATCCAGGCCCAGATGGCCCTGCTGCTGACCGGGGGCCTGACGGAAAAGGAGTTCATCAGCGCCAAGGCCCAACTGCGGGGCGGCTTTGTGCTGGGGCTGGAAAGCTCCAGCGGCCGGATGCAGAGCCTTGGCCGCAGCACGCTGCTGCTGGACCGCATCAACGACCCGGAGGAGCAACTGCGCAAAATCGACCGGGTCACCTTGGAGGACGTTCTCCGGGTGGGCGGGGCGGTTTTGCGGGCCAAGCCCAGCGCCGCCATTGTGGGCAAGGAGGCTAAGGGCTTTTTACAAATGATCGGAGGGTGACCCATGGACAAGCTGGACCAGATTTTTGCCTTGCAGCAAGGCTTTCAGGATAAGCTGAAAAAGGAGCGCCACCTGGAAGGCATTCCCATGGAGGAGTGGCTGCAAAAGCAGACGCTGGCCATGATTTCGGAGCTGGCGGAGCTGCTGGACGAAGTGAACTTCAAATGGTGGAAAAACCCCAAGGAATTGGACCGGCCCGCCATCCAGGAGGAGCTCAGCGATATTTTGCATTTCTTCATCAGCATGTGCCTGGAGGCCGGGATGACCGCGGAGGATTTGTTTCGCGTCTACACCGGCAAAAACAGGGAAAACGTGATGCGCCAGGAGGGCAAAAGCCAAAAGCCCGGCTACGCTGTGGAAGGGTAACGCCGCTGCCATTTTTGCGAAAACTGCCGCATTTTGCATGGCGTCAAGAAGCCTCCTTTGGACAAGATAGCGCCAAAGGAGGCTTTTGTCATGAAAAGAAGGAAACAAGGCACGCTGTTAGCGGCTTGTATGGCGCTGGCCCTGCTGGTGCAAGGCTGCGCCAGCAATGCGGAAACCATGGAGCCCATCACCACCGCGGCCCCATCCGCCGAGACCCCGGCCAACGTAAACCCGGACGCCGTGGCCTGGCCCCAGGACAAGCTGCCCATGAACAGCGAGGGCACGCCCACCCTGTCGGTCTACGTGGTGGAGGAGAAAGAGGCGCGGGAGATGGACATTGAGCAGTACCTGCAAGGGGTGCTGGCCGGGGAGATGAAAAACGACTGGCCCATGGAGGCCCTAAAAGCCCAGGCGGTGCTGGCCCGGACCTTTGTGCTGAAATTTGTGCAGGAAAAGAAGAGCAAGTATGAGGGCGCGGACATCTCCACCGATGTGGAGGAGGCCCAAGCCTATGACACAGAGGGGATCGACGAGCGCATCAAGCAGGCGGTGCGGGAGACCCGGGGCGTGGTGCTCAGCAGCGGGGGAGAGTTGCCCTATACCTGGTTCCATGCCCATAGCGGCGGCAAAACGGCCCTGGCCAAGGAAGGGCTGAACTGGGAAAAGGAGGAGCCGGCCTACACCCGGGTGGTGGACAGCCAGGAGCCTGCCCCGGAAACCGTGGAGGACAGTGAAGCCCTGGCGGAGGCCACCCAGTGGGAGGCAGCCTTTTCCCTGGCGGCGTTTGCCAAGGCCTGTCAGGCCCAGGACCCCAGCATCCAGGTAGAGGAGGGCGTCCAGGTGGCCATCGGGGAAAAGGGAGAAAGCGGCCGGGCCCTGACCCTGCGGGTGGGGGACAATGAAGTGAACGCGGCGGAGCTGCGGATTGCCTTGGGCAGCACGGAAATGAAGTCCACCTTGCTGACGGACATCAGCCTGTCCGAAGGGGAAGTGGTGATGGAGGGCAAGGGCTATGGCCATGGCGTGGGCATGAGCCAGTGGGGCGCTTATGCCCTGGCGGCGGAGGGTAAAACCTATAAGGACATTGTGCGGCATTTTTTCCAAAAAGTGGAGCCGGTGAAGCTGTGGTGACGCGGCAATAGGGGCAGCGCAAGGCCCGGAGCACCCGACTGGGGGACGCTCCGGGGCCACGCTGCTTTTTCACTTTCCGGGCACAGCCTGAATGGGAAAATGAGCCTTACAGCAGGATGCAGATCATGCCGCCGTTGCCTTCGTTGATGATTTTGGACAGGGTCTCCTGCACCTTTTCCTGGGCGTCGGCGGGCATGCGCATCAGCTTGTTGCTCAGCCCTTCCCGCACCAGCTCATGGAGGCTTTTGCCAAAGAAGTTGGTGTTCCAAATGCGCTGGGGATCGTTTTCAAACTCATCCAGCAGGTACTTCACCAGCTCTTCGCTTTGCTTTTCCGTGCCCACCACCGGGGACACCTCGGTTTCGATATCCACCCGGATCATGTGCAGGGACGGGGCGTGGGCTTTCAGCTTCAGGCCAAAGCGGCTGCCCTGCTGCACGATTTCCGGCTCCTGCAGGGTCAGCTCCGTCATGGAGGGGGTCACCAGGCCATAGCCGGTTTCCCGCACGCTGCGAAGGGCCTGGGCTACGTGGTCATACTCGGTTTTGGCGGCCACCAGCTCCTTCATGAGGCTTAACAGGTGGGCGTCTCCCTTGATCTCCGTACCGCATTCCTCGCCCAGGACCCGGTTGAACAACCCGTCTTTCAGCGGCAGGGAGAAGCGAAGCCGCCCCTGGCCCAGGTCGATGCCCTCGGTGGAAAGGCCGTCGGAATAGTCGGAATCCGCAAAGGCCCCGGCAAAGGTGGCATGGTCCCGCATTTTGCCAATATGCGCCGCGCCGGCCTGAATCCGGTCCAGCACGTGCTGGGTCAGCCAATGGCCGTCCTCCAGGGCGTGGAGCCAGGCTGGCACCGTCAGGCGGATTTCCCGCAGGGGGAATTGAAACAGCACCTGCTCAAACACGTTTTGAATGTCAGGAAGCTCCATTTCCTTGACGTTTAAGGAGAGCACCGGCACGTCATAGCGCTGGCTTAACATATCCCGCAGCTTTTGGGTTCTCTCCTCCTCCGGCTGGCGGGAGTTGAGGACCATCACAAAGGGCTTGCCCAGGTGCTTTAATTCGTTCACCACCCGGGCCTCTGCGTCCGCGTAGGCTTCCCGGGGAAGCTCCGCGATGCTGCCGTCGGTGGTGACCACCAGGCCGATGGTGGCATGGTCCGCAATCACCTTGCGGGTGCCGATCTCCGCCGCCTGTTCAAAGGGGATGTCATGGTCAAACCAGGGGGTGTGCACCATCCGGGCGGAGCCGTCCTCCTCGGTGCCCAGGGCCCCCTCCACCAGGTAGCCCACGCTGTCCACCATGCGCACCCGCACGGTGGCCTGGTCGCTCATGGTAACGGTAACGGCCTCGCTGGGCACAAACTTGGGCTGGGTGGTCATGATGGTGCGCCCGCTGCCGCTTTGGGGCAGCTCATCCGCCACCCGGGCCCGCTTGGGGGTCTGGGGCATGTTGGGCAGCACCAACTCCTCCATGAACCGGCTGATAAAGGTACTCTTTCCGGTGCGCACAGGGCCTACCACCCCAATGTACACATCGCCGTCTGTGCGCTGGGCGATGTCCTGGTACAGGTTGAATGGCTTATCCTTCATATGGCTTCCTCCTTGCATCTACGCTTGTGGCAGGATATGCGCCTGGGTCGTCCCCTATGAGGCAGGTTTTACATTGGACCGCCGCTGGCAGAGGAAAAAGGAATGCAAATTTTTCTTTTTTGCGGTATACTACGGGAGGGAGAAAGCGGAAAAGGGGAGTGCCCATGGCGCAGAGCGAGATTGACAAAGCCACGCAGCAGCTGGTGGACGCCATCCAGGACAGTGAAGAATACGCCCTTTACGGCCAACTCAAAAGCGCCGTGATGGAAAATGATACCAACCGCGCCCTGCTGAAGGAATACCAAAAGGCCCAGATGGAGCTGCAAATGGCGGCCATGGCGGGCAAGGAAGCGGATGAAAATACGGTGCAAAAATTTTCCGGGCTGTCCAGCCTGCTGTACATGAACCAGGAGGTATCCCAGTACCTGCTGGCGCAGCTGCGGGTGCAGCAGATGGCCGGAGAAGTGTTTCAGCAGATCGCCAAGGCGGTGGGGCTGGAAATGGACTTGCCCGGGATGTAAGGAGGGAGCGCTGTGGCGAGGCAAAGAAGAGACCGGGAGTATGACCATGAGTCGCTCCGGGATGAAAGAGAATACGGATTTTATTGGTATAGCGGCCTGTGGCATATTTTGCGGCCGGTGCTCATTGGCCTGGCGGCCCTGGTGCTGGTGTTTGGGCTGCTGTCCACCCTGTATGGCGTGGTGCAAAGCCGGTTTCTAAGCCCCATTGACCCGGCGGACGCGGCGGAGGTTCCGTTCTCCATCGAAAGCGGCGCCAGCCTGACCCGGGTGGCCAACAACCTGGAGCAGCAAGGGCTGATCAAGAACCGTTCCGTATTCAAGTACTATTGCGATTTTGCGGGATTGGGGCAGAAAATTCAGGCGGGAGACTACAAGCTGAGCAAGAGCATGGACATGTTCGCCATCGCGGACAAGCTGACCACCGGCGACGGCAGGCCCATGACCACCAAGATGACGGTCATCCCCGGCTGGACGGTGGAGAACATTGCCGCCAAGCTGAAGGAGCAGGGGGTCATTGCGGACGAGGCGGCGTTTTTGCAGCAATGCCGCACAGGCGAAGGGCTGACGGACTACTATTTCATCCAGGACGAGCTTCGCAGCGCCGGGGTGGAAAAGCGGAAATACCTGTTGGAGGGATATCTGTCCCCCAATACCTATGAAATCTACACCTCCGCCACCCCCACGGAGATTCTCAAAAAGCTGCTGGACCAAACGGACAAGGTGTTCAATTTTGAATGGCAGGAGCAGGCCGCCGCCCAGGAAATGACTCTGGACCAAGTGCTGAGCCTAGCGTCCCTCATTGAAAAAGAAGGGAAAGCGCCGGACTTTGCCAAGGTTTCGGCGGTATTCCACAATCGGTTGGATAGCGGCACCAAGCTGCAAAGCGACGTGTCCATCCACTACATCACCGGGGAGCGGCGCATGGACCTGCGCAATAGCGACCTTTCCGTCCAGTCGCCCTACAACACCTATCTCCATGCGGGTCTGCCCCTGGGCCCCATTTGCAATCCCTCGCCGGAGGCCATTCAGGCGGCGCTGTACCCGGACGCGGCCTTTGTGGCGGAAAAATACCTGTATTTTTGCAGCAAGGACCCGGACACCGGGGAGCTGCACTTTAGCAAAACCCTGGAAGAGCACGAGCGGGCCGTGGAGATTTACGCGCCGCTGTGGAAGGCCTACGACCAGGAGCGGGGCATGTAAGCATGGGCGCACGAATGGAACTGCTGGCCCCGGCCGGCGGCATGGAACAGCTGAAGGCGGCCCTCCGCTTTGGCGCGGACGCGGTCTATGGCGGTATGCAAGGCTACGGTCTGCGCGCCTTTGCGGGGAATTTTTCCCCGGAGCGCTTGCGGGAGGCAGTGGCCTATGCCCACAGCCTGCAAAAAAGGTTTTACGTCACCCTGAACGCGCTGCCCTTTGACAGCGACATGGAGGGCTATTTGGCTGCCGCCCGGGAGGCATATGCCAACCGGGTGGACGCGGCCATCGTCAGCGATGTGGGGGCCGCGCTGGTTCTGCGGGAGAACCTGCCGGGGCTGGCGCTGCACATCAGCACCCAGGCCAATGTGCTCAACACCCGCACGGCGCTGCACTTTCATGAGGCCCTGGGCGCAAAGCGCATCATTCTGGCCCGGGAGATGAGCTTTGAGGCCATCGGGGCCATGCGGGCCGCCCTGCCGGACAGCGTGGAGCTGGAAGCCTTTGTGCATGGGGCCATGTGCGTAGCCTACAGTGGACGGTGCCTGCTGAGCCAGGCCCTGACCGGGCGCAGCGGGAACCGGGGGGAATGCGCCCAGCCCTGCCGCTGGCAATACCAGGTGGTGGAGGAAAAGCGCCCTGGCGAATTCCTGCCCATTTGCGAGGATGAGCGGGGGAGCTATCTCTTTTCCGCCTATGACCTTTGCATGCTGGAACACCTGCCAGAGCTGATGGGAGCGGGCCTGGCCAGCCTGAAAATCGAGGGCCGCATGAAAACGGCCTATTCCGTGGCTACCACGGTCAGCGTGTACCGGCAAGCCCTGGACCTGCTGGAATTGCAGGGCCGGGAGGCCTACCGGCAGGCCCTTCCCCGCCTGGTGGAAGAGCTGCGCAAGGCCAGCCATCGGCCCAGCAACACCGGGTTTTTCTTTGGCGCGCCCCGGCCCGCGGCGGGGGCTGGGGGTTTTTCCCAGACCATGGAATATGTGGGGGACATTCTGGCAAGCGTCCGGCCGGGTGAACCAACCCCCGTGCTGCTGAAAAACCGCTTCTATGTGGGGGACACCCTGGAAGCCTTGACCCCCAAGGGGAGCAAGCCCTTTCTGGTGACGGGCCTGTGGCTGGAGGAAACGGGGGAGGCGGTGGAAACCGCCAGTGTGGCCGGAACCAGGCTTTTGCTGACGATCCCCTTCGCCGTGGAGGCGGGAGACCTGCTGCGGGGCCCCAACCGCAACCACCGGTAAAGCAGGTGAAGCGTGTTTCTTTCAGGCTATTTTCATTGCCGTTAGAATTCCGCGAGACTTGTCATATTTTCCTTGTTATTTCCCTGGTACTTTGCTATAATCGGGTCATACGATTTTGGAAAGGGGTACTATGACGATGAATTTCTTCTCTCACATGTTGGTAGGCTTGGCGGATGCCGCCGCTCCTGCCGCAGGCACCACCGCCGAAGGCGCCGCCGCTGCTGGAGGCACCGGGGACTTGGTGGGCATGATTTTGCCCATGGTTTTGATGTTTGCCGTGTTCTATTTCCTGCTGATTCGTCCCCAGCGCAAGAAGGACAAAAAGGTGAAGGACATGCTGGCGGCCCTGAAGGTGGGCGATCGCATCACCACCATCGGCGGCATTTACGGCACCATCACCAGCATCAAGGATGACATTTTTGAGATCTCCGTGGGCAAGGACAACGTGAAGCTGGTGTTCGCCCGCTGGGCCATCCGCAACGTGGAAGAAGTGTCCGTGGAAAATGACAGCGAGGCGCTAAACTAAACCGATTGGAGAAAGCGGGTTCGCCGCTTTGCCGATTCCTGGAAGCGGGCGCGTCTCGCTTCTTTTTTGTTGTCCTTTCGTCCCCGCAGGCATGAAGCCGCCCTTTTCCTCATAAGGTAGAAGCAAGTGAAAGGGACAAGGGAGGGACGGGTATGCCGACATCTCAAACCGTTGCCACGGCGCGGCGCACGCGCAGGCGGGCGGGAACCTATCGCAAGGGGCCATGGGCTCGGTTTTTTAGGGGAATGCTTGCCGCCATTGGGGTTACAGCGGTGGCAATCCTTCTGTTTGCCTTGCTGATGCAATGGCTGCGCCCCAGCGACGGGGTCATTCGTGTGGTGAACCAGGTGATCAAACTGGGGGCTATTTTTGCGGGCGTGTGGGTGTTTGTGGGCCGTGGCGGCGACAAGGCGCTGCTGCGGGGCGCGGGGCTGGGCCTGGCCTACATGGGCCTGGGCGTGGGTCTGTACGCGTTGCTGTCCGGGCAGCAGCTGCCCCTCTCCGCTTATGTAGCGGATTTGGCCATGGGGGTGGCCGGAGGCGGCATTATGGGCATGATCCTGGGAAATCTCCGCAAATGACGGAATTTTGGTTCCCGGCATTGAAATTTGGGGGCTGATGTTGTATAATCACCGAGGATAGGAATTTACAGGGAGGAATCATACAGCATGAAGCACATCCAGATTATTTCCAAGCCTTGCTTGCGTGAATCGCTGGCCCATGGCGGCTGCGGCGAGTGCCAAAGCTCTTGCCAAAGCGCTTGCAAAACCAGCTGCACGGTTGCCAATCAGTCTTGCGCCAACAAAGAGGTCCAGCAGGTTTTGGCGGGCCGGGAGGGCAAACTGAACCGTTCCTTTGGCAAGTAAAACCCCTGAGATTCAAAGGCGTCCGCATGCCCCAAGGGGTGGTGCGGCGTTTTTTATGCGGGCAGGCGCCCGTTTTTAGAGGGAGGAAAACCGATGATCCATTTGTTTCGCGCCTTGGACAAGCCCATGGCGCTGGATGTGGGAAGCGGCGCGGTCCACGCCCTGGACGAGATCGCCTTTGACGCGCTTTCCCTGATTTTGGCCGAGGAAGCGGCGGATATCCCGGCAAAGCTTTCGGAAAAATACTCACGGGTAGAAGCGGAGGAAGTGGTGGCGGAGCTGCGCCAGCTGATGGAGGCTGGATACTTGAACACTTCGGACGATTACACGGGCGTGGGCGTGGCGGACGCGGGGGTGGTGAAGGCCATGTGCCTGCATGCCGCCCATGACTGCAACCTGCGCTGCCAGTACTGCTTTGCGGACACCGGGGAGTTTCACATGCAAAACCGCTCCCTGCTCTCGGCGGACACCGGAAAGAAAGCGCTGGACTGGCTGGTGGCCCACAGCGGGGACCGGAAAAACCTGGAAGTGGACTTCTTTGGCGGGGAGCCGCTGATGAACGTGCCGGTGATCCAAGAAGTGGTGGCTTACGGCAGGGAACTGGAAAAGAAGCATGGCAAGCTTTTTAAGTTCACCACCACCACCAACGGGGTAGCGCTGACGGAGGACACCATGGATTTTTTGAACCGGGAGATGGACAATGTGGTCCTCTCGCTGGACGGCCGAAAAGAGGTGCACGACCGCATGCGCCCCACCCCCCGCGGCCAGGGCAGCTATGATTGGGTGATGCCCAAGGCCAAGCGCTTGGTGGAAAAGCGCGGCCAGCAGCGCTATTACCTCCGGGGCACCTTCACCCGCCACAACCTGGACTTTGCCCAGGACGTGCTGCACCTGGCCGACCAGGGCTTTGAGCAGCTTTCCATTGAGCCGGTGGTGACGGAGGAAGAACGGGAGTACGCCATCCGGCAGGAGGACCTGCCCCGGGTGTTTGCGGAATACGAGGCCCTGGGCAAGGAGTATGTGAAGCGCCGGGCGGAGGGCCGCTGGTTCAATTTTTTCCATTTCATGGTGGATTTGACCGGCGGGCCCTGCCTCAAGAAGCGGCTCACCGGCTGCGGCGCGGGGAATGAGTATGTGGCGGTGACTGCGGAGGGTGACATCTATCCATGCCATCAGTTTGTGGGCCGGGAGGGCATGCGCATGGGCAGCGTGCTCACGGAAAGCTTTGACCGGGACATCCAGCGGAAGTTTCAGCAGAACCATGTGCTGAGCAAAGAAAAATGCAGCCGGTGCTGGGCGCGGTTTTATTGCAGCGGCGGCTGCGCCGCCAACGCCCACGCCTTTCATGGGGACATTGGCCAGCCATATGACATGGAATGCCAAATGGAGCAAAAACGGCTGGAGATTGCCATGGCCATCTGCGCCCTGGAGCAGACCCCTCAGGCCGACCCCGTATAAAAGCGGCGTTAACGGACCATTTTCTGTTTTTCCAAATAACGTTCATGGGCCGTTCACAATCCTGTCAAAAATACATGCTATGATGGGCATGTAGTGAGGAGGGATTCACGATGAAACAAACAACAAAAAGTCTCTATGGATACATTGCGTTGGCGCTGGTATTGGCCATGGTGGCCGTCGCCTCCACGGCGCTGATTCAAATGAATGCCAGCGCCAATGCTGAACCCGTTACCCTGTCGGAAAGCGCCACCGTGGTGCAAAGCCCCTTTACCGCCGCGGTGCAGCAGGTGAAGGACAGCGTGGTGGGCGTGGACAACTATGGCCAGGCCACAAGTGGCGGCAGGAATAATTTCGGGTTTCCCTTTGGCTTTGGCGACGGCTTTGGCGGCGGCTTTGGCGACCAGCCGGAGCGGGGCGGCAGCCAGGGCAGCAGCCGCGAGGTGCTGCAGGGCTCCGGCAGCGGCGTGGTGATTGCCAAGGGCTATGTGGTCACCAATTACCACGTGGTGGAAGGCCATTCCCGCCTGGAAGTGACCGCCGGGGAAAAGGTCTATAGTGCCATGGTGGTGGCTTCGGATGAAAACCTGGACGTGGCCGTGCTGAAGGTGACTGATTTTGACCTCCAGCCCGTGACCCTGGGCGACAGCGACAAGCTGAATGTGGGCGATTGGGCCATTTGCATCGGCAACCCGCTGTCCTTTACCGGCACCACCACGGTGGGCATCATTTCCGCCCTGAACCGTGAGATCACCGATACCACCCGGGATATTTACGGACGCCGCCAGGAGTATGTGAACAAGATGATCCAGACCGACGCGGCCATCAACGCGGGCAACAGCGGCGGCGGCATGTTCAACGTGGCGGGCGAGCTGGTGGGCATTCCCAGCCGCAAGTACACCAGCTCCTACTATTCCGGCTCTTCCGTGGAGGGCATTGGCATGGCCATTCCCATCAACGCGGTGAAGCCCCTGCTGGAGGATGCCCTAAACGGCAAGGGGACCAGCGATACGGCCAGCAGCAACGGCGCTGACGCGCCCATCACCTCTGCGGGCAAGCCCCGCATCGGCGTGACGGTGACGGATATGAACACGTCCAATTACGCGGTGGCCTCCGGCATCCTGCCCACCGGCGCGTATGTGACCGACGTGGAAAAGGGCTCTCCCGCGGAAAAGGCGGGCCTGCTGATTGGGGACATCGTGGTGGAAGTGGACGGCACCGTCATCACCTCCACCAAGCAGATGGTCAGCCTGTTGCAGGCCAAGGAAGCGGGCCAGACCGCCGCCGTGAAGATCTACCGGGTGGAAGGACTGGACAGCATCCAAAATTACGAGGATATCCCCGAAGGGCAGTATAAGGATTTGACCATCACCCTGGCGATTTTGGACGATGTGAAGCAGTAAGGGGAAGTAGAGTCCCAACGCAAACAAAAGAGGCCCGGTTGCCATTACGGCAACCGGGTCTCACTTTTTTGGGGAGTCGTGGGGTCGCATAGGCGTGCGGCCCAAAAAGACATCTGCGGAAATTTGATAATAGTCGCATAGAATGATCAAATGTCGTATCGGCAGTTCGTTGGCGCCCCGTTCATATCGGGCGTACATGGTTTGGGAAGTATGCAAAATGGCTGCGATGTCTTTCTGTGTTTTATCTGCATCCTCACGCAGGTCACGCATGATTTTTTGATACTGCACCCTTCCTCGCCTCCTAAGAAGCATTTTAGTCAGTAAAGATATTTACTATTGACTTTAGTACATATCTTTATTAAAATGTAGACATCAAGAATCTAGGCCCTATTCATATCTTTGAGGAGAGTATGATCGTGAAAAAGCATAACCAATTCTTCGGAAAAATCGCCGCGATGCTGCTAATAGTATTCTTTCTATTTCAAATGCCTGTACCCGTCGCGCGGGCAGAAAACGCAGGTGGATGGTATGAATACAAGCAGCCTTATATGCGCCAAGCAGTAAAGAATTCCGCTATGGTATCCGAGGGCTGGGGCGCACTGATGATGGATTTCGACTCCGCGGATACCATTCATAATCTGCGTTATCTGTCGCTGGCAAATCTCGGGCTCACAGAGCTTCCGGACCTTTCGGATTTCATCTCACTAGTGAACCTTGATCTTTCCGGAAACCCGATTCAGGATATTTCGGGCCTAGAGGGGCATAGCACTCTGACCGGCTTAGATATTTCAAGAACGCAGGTTGAGGCCCTGCCAAACATACCGCTGCTAGCAAAACTGTGGATGGATCAAAATCCGCAAATCAAAGACATCGGCGTCTTGGAAAACAGTCAAACGCTAACAGTTTTGTCCCTGGGATTTGGAAGCGTTGAGAAATTGCCAATGATGCCCAATTTAACAGAGCTGGACATTACTGAAACTCCAGTGAAGGATATTGCGGTTTTAAAAAACTGTTACAGTTTGCAGATATTACGGTTGGGCAATTCTGCGGTGGAGGATTATTCAGTATTTAAAGAACTCAGCAGTCTTTCAGTGCTCGATATTGGCAACGAGAGAAAGCCAATGGATGCAGACAAGATGGAAGCGGCGTGTGCTTTGCCCCAACTGACATTTTTAAGAGTATTTGCATCCGAAATCCCCAATTTGCAGGGCTTGACAGAGTTAAAAAATTTGTCGAAACTGGTCCTCAGCGGCAGATTATCCGGGGACAAGGAAGTGGCGGAGGTGTTTTCTATGCTACCTTCGTTACAATGGATTGGGCTTATACACAGCGGCATTAGTGAAATCAGCTTTTTAGCAGAGATGCCGGATTTGACGTTGGTCTTGCTTGAAGACAGTAAAGTCACCGATTTGATGCCATTACAGAAGCTGACAAAGCTAAGAGAACTGAATATAAATAATAACCAAATCAAGGATTTGACCGTGCTTGCAAAACTTAAGGAGTTAATAACTGTAGATGCCAGAAACAATCACATCGAATCGCTAAAGCCCCTTTCAGGTCTTAAAGACCTGCAATATTTGGACGTGTCTGGCAATGCCATTACGGATGTATCCCCCCTCAAAAAGCTGAAAAAGCTGAACACATTGAGGATGTCCTCCAACAGAGTGGAAGACATTTCACCTTTAAAAGGCATGAACTTCACAACTGTCGAGTTTATAGACAACCCTATTACAGATATGCCCAAAGCGAGGCAGACGGTCCCCAACATTTTGCTGGGAACCAAAGAAGACTACGACCGACAAAATGATCCGTTCTCTTTTGCGGATCCCAACGTGCAAAAGGCCTTTGAAAGAGAGCTAGCAAGAAGCCATAGCGGCGTCTTTCAACCGGGAGCGGCGACCACGTACAAAATGGCGTTAGCATGCAAACAGCTAGACCTGCAAGGGCTTCATCTAACTAAACTTCCAGACCTTTCCGCTTTTGGGAATCTGACTATACTCAACCTGCTTGGGAACCAAGTCAGTGATATCTCGCAGGTGGCGGGCATGCAGTTGGAAGCGTTTGAGTGTGATTCCACAGCGGTTACTGACTGGTCGCCTTTGTACACGCAAAGGAGCTTGAAGGCGCTCCAACTGGGAAGCGGTGAGCAAGGGTTGTCTTTGACAGACGAGCACATGGACTTTATTGCGCAAAACACACAGTTGATCTGGGTTGATCTGACCGCAAACGGGGAGGTTGATTTGGCACCTCTAGCAGAACTTAAGGAGTTAAAGGAGCTTCACTTGCGAACAGAGGGCCCCCTTGACTTTTCGGGTCTTGGTAAAATGATAAAGTTGGAAACCCTTGCACTGGACACAAAAGACGGTGAAGTCATTTCTGGCTTGGATGGCTTATTCAGCGTAAAAACGCTGGTAAACAGTGGTGACGGTAGCATTGATTTATCCATGGTAGCTGGTATGAAAAAGTTAGAAACACTAAGAATCGAAAACAAATCCATTGCGGACTTTACCCCCCTGCAACAAATGCGCGCGCTAAAGGAGCTAAAATTGTCGCGGACAAAGTTTCCGCAGGATAGTCTGGCGCAGATCGCGGGATTGAAAAAGCTAAACTTCCTCCTTGTGGAATCTACGCAGCTGGTTGATTTGTCTCCGCTAGCAAACATGAAGGCGTTGACAAACCTAGCATTGAACGATTGCGGAATCGAAGACATTTCTGTCATCGGGAAGCTCAGCAAGCTAACAGCACTCTCTTTAAACGGAAACAAAATTGCTGATATCACGCCGCTTGCGGGATTGCGCAAGCTGGAAGCCTTGTATTTGGACCATAACCAAATTATCAGCGTGGGCCCACTAGAAAAGCTTTCAAAGCTGAGAGCCCTTTCGATCTTCGGAAATCAAGTGGCTGACCTTTCCCCGATTTATAGTTTAAAACTTACGGAGCTGGCAGTGGGTGAAAATCCACTTTTGGAGAGTCCATCGCAACTGCGGGAAAAATTTCCTGATCTCGTATGGGGAGTAAGCTTAACCGGGGAAAACAAATGAGTGGAACAACCGAAAGAGCAAGCAAAAGGCCCGGTTGCCATAGTGGCAACCAGGCCTTTTCGCTTGCTCTTAAAGCGGCCCCACCCACGTTGTGGCCACCCAAGTCCCTATATCTCCATCACAATGGGCAGCACCATGGGATTCCGCTTGATCTTTTCATAGATGTAGCGGTGCAGTTCGTCCTTCAGGCGGTTTTTCATGGCCTGCCAGTCCTTGCTTTCCATGCGGCCATAGCCCAGCACGATGCTGCGGGCCAGGTCCCGGCTGCTGTCGATGATGTCCTCATTCTCACGCATATAGACGAAACCACGGCTGATGATGTCCGGCCCGGAAACCAGGGCGCCGCTGTCCCGGTCCACAGCCATCACCACGATGATCAGGCCGTCCTGGCTGAGGTGCTTGCGGTCCCGGAGCACCACGTTGCCCACATCGCCCACGCCCAGGCCGTCCACCAGCACGCCGCCGTTAGGCACCACCCCGGTGATGGCCAGGCTGTCCTGGCTCATTTCGATGACCTGGCCGATTTCGGGAATGATGATGTTCTGGCTGGGGGTGCCCAGGCTTTCCGCCAGCTCCGCGTGCTGCCACAGCTTGGAGTATTCGCCGTGGATGGGGATGAAATACTTGGCCTTGCACAGCACGTGCAAAAGCTTGATCTCCTCCTGGCAGGCGTGGCCGGACACGTGCACGTCGCCCAGCTGGCCATAAATGACGTTGGCGCCGCAGCGGTACAGCTGGTTGATAACCCGGGCCACGGGCTTTTCATTGCCGGGGATGGGGGAGGCGGAGATGATCACCATATCGGTGGGGCGGATTTGCAGCTTGCGGTGCTCGCAGTAGGCCATGCGGGTGAGTCCGGCCATGGCCTCGCCCTGGCTGCCGGTGGTCACCACCAGCAGGTCCCCGTCCGGGTAGTTGTCGATGTCGTCAATGTCCACAATGTTTTCTTCCGGAATGGTCAGCTCGCCAATGGCCATGGCCACCCGGGTCACGTTCACCATGCTGCGGCCCACAAAGCAGACCTTGCGGCCAAACATGGCGGCGGAGTCCACCACCATCTGCACCCGGTGGATGTTGCTGGCAAACATGGCCACGATCACCCGGCCTTTGGCCTGCTGGAACATGTCGATGAAGGTCTGGCCAATTTTGGTTTCGCTCATGGTGTGGCCCTTGCGCTCCACGTTGGTGGATTCGCAAAGGAAGGCCAATACGCCCTCCTTGCCCAGGGTGGCATAGCTGGCCAGGTCGATCACCATGCCGTCGATGGGGGTGTAGTCGATTTTGAAGTCACCGCTCATGATGATGGTGCCCGCCGGGGAGGTGATGGCAATGGCCACCGCGCCGGCGATGGAGTGGTTTACATGGATGAACTGCACCGTAAAGCATCCCAGCTTGATTACATCGCCAGGCTTGATGACGTTGAGGGATATGCCGGGCACCCGGTGCTCCTTCAGCTTTAGGTCCACCAGGGCCAAGGTCAGCTTGGTGCCGTACAAGGGAACAGGCAATTGCCGCAGCACATAGGGAGTGGCGCCAATATGGTCCTCATGCCCGTGGGTTAGCAGCATGCCCCGGATGCGGCCCTTGTTTTTCACCAAATAGCTTACATCCGGGATGACCAGGTCCACCCCCAACATGTCTTCCTTGGGGAATATGGACCCGCAGTCCACCACCAGCATGTCGTCTTCGTATTCAATGACGGTAATGTTTTTGCCAAACTCATCCACACCGCCCAGTGGAATGATTTTCAGTTTTGATTCGCTCTCTGCCATGGGGAGAACTCCTTTCAATGGGAAATGGAAGCCATTGGAAATGGCTTAGACAACAGTTGGAAAGAGGCGTCTGTGGCTATATAAACCTTTGCACGTCATGTATGAAGCGCTACACGCATCAACGAAAAGCACGCGCAATGGACGCATTTGCGACTCAAGCATTGCGAGTGGTTCCCTGTTCAGGCATACCTTTTTTCGCACGTTGTGGGCAACGGTCTCCAATATCCTTAGTAGTATACCACGTTTTTTCCAAAAAGAACAGGGGGAAGCCCTTCATTTCTTACCAGAGTTTTGTAAAATGTTTTGGGCAAAGTGGCAAATGCTTCAGCGTTTGAAAGCGGTGGGCGTTCCATCGCAGCCGATTTCCTCCATAGAGGGCTTTTGTTCGTACACAGCCGCCACATGAGGGGTCCAGTCCTGGCGGCCCGCGATGCGCCGGTTGCTCAGGCGCAGCGTTAGCAGCGACAGGCCCAAGCCCGCCGCGCCGCCCAGAAGCGTCCAGCCGTCCCCGCCGCCGCCCAGGAGGAAGCCCAGGCCCAGCCCCGCCAGGAAAAGGACCAAGGGTAACAGATAGGCCAGGGCAATGGCCTGCAAAAAACGGCTTTCCGGCAGCTCCACCCGCACCCACTGGCCCGGGGCGCAATCCGCGGGCAAGGTAATGGTTCCCCGGTGAGAGGCGGCGGCGCAGCCTCCGCAATGGCCGCAAGCATCGGGACGGGCGTATTCAATCGTCGCCATCCCTGTCTGTTCATCATATGAAATTACTTGACCAAATTTCGTCATCCGCCGCACCACCATGCAATTTCTTGTTGGACCTATCATCATACGGCAAGATAGGAAAAAGTCAAGTCTTTTTCCACAAATGTATTGACACCTTTCCATATAGGTGCTAAAATGTAAAATTGCATCAGTATCGTCACTATGCAGGGAAACCCTTCCGTATTGATTGGTATTGTACATGGCAGCCGCAAAAAATGCAACAGGAAAAATCTTGTGGGTTTTTTGAGGGCACGGAAGGGTTTTCAGGTGGCGTACGCTGCGAGAACATAAGGGGTGATGGCATTTATGGTGCATGAGGTTCAAATGGGGAAGTTGAGAAAGCGCATGAGCTTCTCACGCATTGATGAGGTTTTGGACATGCCCGATCTCATTGAGGTGCAGAAAAACTCATACCGCCGCTTTCTGGAAGAAGACCTCCGCGAGGTACTGGCCGATGTTTCTCCGATCACCGACTATACCGACAATTTGGTGCTGGAGTTCGTGGATTATTCCCTGGACGAGCCCAAAAACAGCGTGGACCGTTGCAGAGAGCGCGACATGACCTACGCGGCGCCACTGAAGGTGTTTGCGCGGCTGAAGAACCGGGAAACCGGAGAAATCAAAGAGTCTGACGTCTTTATGGGCGACTTCCCCCTTATGACCGAACACGGCACCTTTATCATCAATGGCGCGGAGCGCGTCATCGTCAGCCAGCTGGTCCGCTCGCCCGGCGTGTATTACGGGGAGCAGATTGACAAGGCGGGCAAATCGCTTTTTTCCACCACAGTGATTCCCAACCGTGGCGCATGGCTGGAATATGAAACCGACAGCAACGACGTGCTGTGGGTGCGCATTGACCGGGCGCGGAAGCTGCCCATCACGGTGGTTTTGCGCGCCTTGGGCTATGGCACCGATGGCGAGATCATCGACCTGCTGGGCGAGGATGAGCGGCTGATGGCCACCCTGCAACGGGGCGACAACGCCAAGAACCAGGAAGACGGCCTCATCGAGATTTACAAGCGGCAAAAGCCCGGCGAGCCCCCCACCCGGGACAGCGCCCAGAACCTGCTCAACTCCCTGTTTTTTGACCCCAAGCGCTATGATTTGATGCGGGTGGGCCGCTATAAGTTCAACAAAAAGCTGTCCCTGGCCATTCGCATTCAGGACCGGGTGGCTGCGGAGGATATCCTGCATCCGGAAACCGGCGAAGTCCTGGTGAAAAAGGGCGACGGGATTGAGAAGGCCATGGCCCGCAAGATCCAGAATGCCGGCATCAACGCCGTCAAGATTCTGGTGGACAATCACGAGCACAAGGTGGTGGGCAACCACTTTGTGGACGCCGCCGGCTACCTGCCCTTTGACCCCAAGCAGGTGGGCGTGCTGGAAATGGTGCACTATCCCACCTTGAAGGCCATTTTGGCGGCCTGTGAAAACGAGGGCCAGCTGAAGCAGGCCGTTTTGGACAATGTGCATAACCTGGTGCCCAAGCATATTTTGACCGACGACGTGGTGGCCTCTGTCAGCTATTTGTTGGGCCTGCCCTATGGTGTTGGCTTCACGGACGATATTGACCACCTGGGCAACCGCCGCCTTCGCAGCGTGGGCGAGCTGCTGCAAAACCAAATCCGCATCGGCCTGTCCCGGTTGGAGCGCGTGGTGCGCGAGCGCATGGCCATCCAGGACGCCAATGACGTGCGCCCTGGCGAGCTCATCAACATCCGCCCTGTCAGCGCCGCCATCAAGGAGTTCTTTGGCTCCTCCCAGCTGTCCCAGTTCATGGACCAGCCCAACCCCCTGGCGGAGCTGACCCACAAGCGCCGCTTGTCCGCCCTGGGCCCTGGCGGCCTGAACCGGGACCGGGCCAGCTTTGAGGTCCGGGACGTGCACTATAGCCACTATGCCCGCATCTGCCCCATTGAGACCCCGGAAGGCCCCAACATCGGCCTCATCGGCTCTCTGGCCACCTATGCCCGCATCAACGAATATGGCTTCATCGAGGCCCCCTACCGCAAGGTGGATGAAAAGACCCACAAGGTCACCGATGAAATCATTTACATGACCGCCGATGAAGAGGACTTCTACAAGGTGGCCACCGCCAACGAGCCCTTGGGCGAGGACGGCAGCTTCATGAACGAATATGTGACCGTGCGCGACAAGGACGAGATCATTTCCGTGCCGCTGGAAGGCGTGGACTACATCGACGTCAGCCCCCGCCAGGTGGTGTCCGTGGCCACAGCCATGATTCCCTTTTTGGAGAATGACGACGCCAACCGGGCCCTGATGGGCAGCAACATGCAGCGCCAGGCGGTGCCTCTGCTGGTGCCGGAAGCGCCCATTATCGGCACGGGCATGGAGTTCAAGGCTGCCCAGGACAGCGGCGTGGTGCTGCTTTCCAGGGGCAAGGGCACGGTGGAAAAGGTCTCCGGCGACGAGATCGTGGTGATGGACGACCACAAGGAGCGCCACCGCTACCGCCTGTCGAAGTTTGCCCGCAGCAACCAGGGCACCTGCATCAACCAGCGCCCCCGGGTGAAGGCCGGCGACAAGGTGGAGGAAGGGGACCTGCTGGCGGACGGCCCCTCCACGGAGCAGGGCGAGATCGGCCTGGGCCGCAACGTGCTCATCGGGTTTATGACCTGGGAAGGCTATAACTACGAGGACGCCATCCTCATTAGCGAAAAGCTGGTGAAGGAGGATGTGTACACCTCCATCCATATTGAGGAGTTTGAATCCGAGGCCCGGGAAACCAAGCTGGGGCCGGAAGAGATCACCCGGGACATTCCCAACATCGGCGATGACGCCGTGAAGGACCTGGACGAGATGGGCATCATCCGCATTGGCGCGGAGGTGCGCAGCGGCGATATTTTGGTGGGCAAAGTCACCCCCAAGGGCGAAACCGACCTGACTGCGGAAGAGCGCCTGTTGCGGGCCATCTTCGGCGAAAAGGCCCGGGAAGTGCGCGACACCTCCCTGCGGGTGCCCCATGGCGAGGGCGGCATCGTGGTGGACGTGAAAACCTTTACCCGGGACAACAAAGATGAGCTGTCCCCCGGCGTGAATGAGATGGTGCGCGTGTACATCGCCCAGAAGCGGAAGATCAGCGTGGGCGACAAAATGGCGGGCCGCCACGGCAACAAGGGCGTTATTTCCCGCATTCTCCGGGAAGAGGATATGCCCTTCATGCCCGACGGAACCCCCCTGCAGATCGTGCTGAACCCCCTGGGCGTGCCCTCCCGTATGAACATCGGCCAGGTGCTGGAAGTGCACCTGGGCATGGCCGCCAAGGCCCTGGGCTGGCATGTGGCCACCCCGGTGTTTGACGGCGCCAACGAGCTGGACATTGAAAACTGCTTGAAGCAGGCGGGCCTCAGCCCCGATGGCAAAACCTTGCTGTATGACGGCCGCACCGGCGAAGCCTTTGAAAACCCCGTGACCGTGGGCTACATGTACTTCCTGAAGCTGCACCACCTGGTGGATGATAAGATGCACGCCCGCTCCGTGGGCCCGTACTCCCTGGTGACCCAGCAGCCCTTGGGCGGCAAGGCCCAGTTCGGCGGCCAGCGCTTTGGCGAAATGGAAGTGTGGGCCCTGGAGGCTTACGGTGCCGCCAACACCCTGCAAGAAATTCTCACCGTCAAGTCGGACGATATCGTGGGCCGCGTGAAAACCTACGAAGCCATTGTCAAGGGCACCAACATCCCCGCGCCGGGCGTTCCCGAGAGCTTCAAGGTGCTCATCAAGGAGCTGCAATCTTTGGCCTTGGACATCAAGGTGCTCAACGAAGCCAAGGAAGAGATCGTCATTCGCGAGCTGGACGACGACGACGTGGAAGTGACCGAGAGCATCACCAACCGCCTGGATGGCGAGGAAGGCGTGGAATTGTCTACGGACGAGGGCGACGAAAGCGCCATTGACGAAGATGTGGACGTGGACTTCAGCCTGGATGATGACCTGGATGACTTTGACATGGACCTGGGCGAGGATCTGGGCATGGGCCTGGAGGAAGAGGACGATACGCCGGAGGACGCGGAATAAGCGTTGTTCCACTGAGATTTTCATCCCGATGACTTGAAGGGAGTGCCGCATTTTGTTTGAACTCACGAACCTGGACTCCATCCAGATTGGCATGGCGTCGCCGGAGCAGATCCTGAAGTGGAGCTTTGGCGAGGTTTCCAAGCCCGAAACCATCAACTACCGCACCCTGAAACCCGAGCGGGACGGCTTGTTCTGCGAGCGCATCTTTGGACCCCAGAAGGACTGGGAGTGCAACTGCGGCAAGTATAAGCGGATCAAGTTCAAGGACAAGAACAAGGTCTGCGATAAATGCGGCGTGCAGGTCACCCGGGCCAAGGTGCGCCGGGAGCGCATGGGCCATATCCAGCTGGCTGCCCCTGTCAGCCACATCTGGTATTTTAAGGGCATTCCCAGCCGCATGGGCATGCTGCTGGACATCAGCCCCCGCGCCCTGGAAAAGGTGCTGTATTTTGCCAACTTCATCGTGCTGGACCCCGGCGATCCCCAAAAGACCGGGCTGAAAAGGTACGAGCTGATTACCGACGCCAAGGTCCGGGAGCTGGAAGCCCAGTTTGGCAAGGGCAGCTTCCGGGCCGGCATGGGCGCCGAAGCCGTGAAGGAAATGCTGCTGGCGCTGAACCTGGACGAGATCAGCGCCAAGCTGAAAAAGGAAATTGCCGAGCTGGTGGAAAAGGAGCGGGACCGGGAAAGCGAAGGCCAAAAGCGCGCCCGGGCCGTGAAGCGCCTGGAAGTGGTGGAAGCCTTCCGCACCTCCCGCAACCGCCCGGAATGGATGATCCTGGACGTGGTGCCCGTGATTCCGCCGGATCTGCGCCCCATGGTGCAGCTGGACGGCGGCCGCTTTGCCACCAGCGACCTGAACGATTTGTACCGCCGGGTGATCAACCGCAACAACCGCTTGAAGCGGCTGTTGGAGCTGGGCGCGCCGGACATCATTGTGCGCAACGAAAAACGCATGCTGCAAGAGGCCGTGGACGCCCTGATTGACAATGGCCGCCGTGGCCGCGCCGTCACCGGCCCTGGCAACCGGGCGCTAAAATCCTTGTCAGACCTGCTGCGCGGCAAGCAAGGCCGCTTCCGCCAGAACCTGCTGGGCAAGCGGGTGGACTACTCCGGCCGTTCCGTCATCGTGGTGGGCCCGGAGCTAAAGCTGTCCCAATGCGGCCTGCCCAAGGAGATGGCCCTGGAGCTGTTCAAGCCCTTCGTCATCGAGCGTTTGGTGACCTTAAAGTACGCCCACCACGGCAAAAATGCCAAGCGGATGGTGGAAAAGGGCAAGCCCGAGGTGTGGGACATTCTGGAAAGCGTCATCAAGGAGCATCCTGTGCTGCTCAACCGCGCGCCCACGCTGCACCGCCTGGGCATCCAGGCCTTTGAGCCCATTTTGGTGGAGGGCAAGGCCCTAAAGCTGCATCCCCTGGTCTGTACGGCCTACAACGCCGACTTTGACGGAGACCAAATGGCCGTTCACGTGCCGCTGTCCATGGAAGCCCAGGCGGAAGCCCGCTTCCTGATGCTGGCCCACAACAACATTTTGAAGCCCCAGGATGGCAAGCCCGTGATGTCGCCCTCCCAGGACATGGTCATTGGCTGCTATTACCTGACCATTGACCGGCCGGGCGGCAAGGGCACGGGCCGCGTGTTCACCAGCCCCAACGAGGCGGTGATGGCCTACCAGACCGGGCAGATCAGCCTGCAAGCCCCCATCAAGGTTCGCGTCACCCGCAGCTTTGAAGGGCGGACGGGCCGCAAGATCATTGACTGCACTTTGGGCCTGCTGCTGTTTAACGACGTGATTCCCCAGGACATTGGCCGCAAGCCCCGTACCTGCCTGGAGGACATGTTCGCCCTGGAGATCGACACCCTGGTGGGCAAAAAGGAACTGGGCCGGATCGTGGACGAGGTGTACCAAAAGCATGGCATCCACAAGACCGCGCAGGTGCTGGACGCCGTCAAGACCTTGGGCTTCAAGTACTCCACCCGGGGCGCGGTCACCGTGTCCGTCAGCGACATCATTGTGCCGCCGGAGAAGCAGGAAATGCTGGGCGAAGCCGATGAAAGCGTCGGCGAGATCAACAACATGTTCCGCATGGGCCTGCTTTCTGAGGACGAGCGCTACAGCAAGGTGGTGGACGTGTGGAACAACACCACAGCCGCCCTGCGGAATAAGATTTTGCCCGGCCTGGATAAGTTCAACCCCATCCGGATGATGACCGATTCCGGCGCCCGCGGTAGCGCCTCCCAGGTGGCTCAGCTGGCCGGTATGCGCGGCCTGATGGCCTCTCCCTCCGGAAAGACCATTGAGCTGCCCATTCGCGCCAATTTCCGCGAGGGCCTCACCGTGCTGGAGTTCTTCCTATCCTCCCACGGCAGCCGCAAATCCCTGGCAGATACCGCGCTGCGTACCGCCGACTCCGGATACCTGACCCGCCGCCTGGTGGACGTGTCCCAGGAGGTGATCGTGCGGGAGCTGGACTGCTTTGCCGCCCGGGGCGAAAAAGTACGCGGAATCACCGTGCAGGAGATCAACATTGGCAACCAGGTCATTGAAAGCCTGGAAGACCGCCTGGTGGGCCGCGCCGCCGCCGAGGACATCGTAAACCCCAAGACCGGCGAGATCATCGTAACCCTGAACGAGACCATTACCCATGAGAAAGCCCATGAGATCATTGAAGCGGGCATCAAAAAGACCCAGGTGCGCAGCGTGCTCACCTGCCGCAACGAAACCGGCGTTTGCGCCCGCTGCTACGGGGCCAACCTGGCCACGGGCGGCTCGGTGGATGTGGGCGAGGCGGTGGGCATCATCGCGGCCCAGGCCATCGGCGAGCCCGGCACCCAGCTGACCATGCGTACCTTCCACACCGGCGGTATCGCCTCCGGCGAGGATATCACCCAGGGTCTGCCCCGGGTGGAGGAGCTGTTTGAGGCCCGCAAGCCCAAGCGCGACGCCATTCTGGCGGAGATCAGCGGCCAGGTCAGCATGGGCGAAAACAAGAAAAAGCGCGAAGTCACCGTCACCAGTCTGGAAGACAGCCACGAGCAAAAAGTCTACCAGATCAACTATGGCAGCCGCCTGAAAGTGCAGGACGGCCAGATGGTGGAGGCGGGCGCGGAGCTGATTGAAGGCTCCATCAACCCCCACGACCTGCTTCGCATTTTGGGCGTGAAGGCCGTGCAGGATTACCTGCTGCGGGAAGTGCTTAGCGTGTACCGCCAACAGGGCGTGAACATCAGCGACAAGCACATTGAAGTGATCGTCCGGCAGATGCTGCGCAAGGTCCGGGTGGAGGACAGCGGGGATACCAATTTGCTGCCCGGCTCCCTGGTGGATATCTTCCGTTTTGAAGTGGCTAACCGCGCCACCATTGAGCAGGGCGGCCGCCCGGCCATTGCCAAGCGCATCCTGCTGGGCATCACCAAGGCGTCCCTGGCCACGGAGAGCTTCCTCTCCGCCGCTTCTTTCCAAGAGACCACCCGGGTGCTGACCGATGCCGCCATCAAGGGCAAGGTAGACCCGCTGGTGGGCCTCAAGGAGAACGTGATCATCGGCAAGCTGATCCCCGCCGGAACCGGCAGGCGCCGCTACAAGGACATTGACTTGGTAGAGAATTTCTAAGCGGGGGAACGGGGGAACGGGGATGGGGACGGGGGCCGGGGGGGGGGGGGGGGGGGGG
>JAVBPU010000016.1:0-10409 GCA_031549415.1 Eubacteriales bacterium
ACTGGGCGTCCGTCCCCGCCCTGGTGTGCCCCCCCCCGGCCGTTTTGGCCTTGGACTCAACCTACTTCCCCCCAACGCAAACGCTGGGGTGAGGAGGGGTACATGGGGTAGGGGTTACGCGGGGGGCTTCGCCTGCGCGAAGCCCCCCTCGTACCCCCTATCGGACGTTCCTACTCCATCCTGGAATAGTTGGGGCTTTCCTTCGTAATGGAAATATCATGGGGGTGGCTCTCCTGCAGACCCGCCCCGGTGATGCGGATAAAGCGGCCCTCTTTGCGCAGGGCCTCGATGCTGGGCGCGCCACAGTAAAACATGCCCGCCCGCAGGCCGCCGATGAGCTGGAACACGGTGTCAGACAGGGTTCCTTTGTAGGGCACGCGGCCCTCCACCCCTTCGGGGACCAGCTTCTTGTTCTCCTCCTGAAAATAGCGGTCGCTGGAGCCGTGGGCCTGCTCCATGGCCGCCATGCTGCCCATGCCCCGATACACCTTGAAGCTGCGGCCCTGGTAAATTTCCATGGCCCCTGGGCTTTCGTCCACGCCCGCCAGCAGGCTGCCCACCATCACGGCGCTGGCCCCGGCGGCAATGGCCTTGGGAATGTCGCCGCTGTATTTGATGCCGCCATCGCCAATGATGGGGATGCCGTGCTTGTCCGCCTCAGCGGCACAGTCGGCAATGGCGGTGATCTGCGGCACGCCGATGCCCGCCACCACCCGGGTGGTGCAAATGCTGCCCGGGCCAATGCCCACTTTGATGGCGCTGGCGCCGAAGCGGATGAGGGCGGCGGTGGCTTCCGCGGTGGCCACATTGCCCGCGATGACGGGGATGTCCGGATAGGCGGCGCGAATCTCTTGCAGCTTTTCATATACGCCCTGGCTGTGGCCGTGGGCGGTGTCGATGGAGATCACGTCCACTTTCGCGCGAATGAGGGCTTCCACCCGCAGCAGAGCGTCCTTGGTGATGCCCACGGCAGCGCCGCAAAGCAGGCGGCCCCCAGGGTCCTTGGCGGAGTTGGGATACTTGGTGGTCTTTTCGATGTCCTTGATGGTGATGAGGCCGCAAAGCTCGTATTGATCGTTGACAATGGGCAGCTTCTCAATACGGTGGGCGGCCAGGATCTTCTTCGCCTCCTCCAACGTGGTGCCCACCGGGGCGGTGATGAGGTTTTG
The DNA here is from genome assembly GCA_031549415.1 of Eubacteriales bacterium. GTDB lineage: Bacteria > Bacillota > Clostridia > Christensenellales > Aristaeellaceae > Limiplasma. The sequence goes on from JAVBPU010000016.1 coordinate 1,170, forward strand.
ACTGGTCATCACCTCTTCAATGCGGCGGCTTTCGTCGGTTTCAAAGCGCAGGTCCCGGTTGGTTAAAATGCCCACCAGCTTTTTGCCCCGGGTGATGGGCACGCCGCTAATGCGGTAGCGGGCCATCAGAGCCTCGGCGTCCCGGATCAAATGATCCGGAGAAAGAAAAAATGGATCGGTGATGACGCCGTGCTCACTGCGCTTCACCTTATCCACCTGGGCCGCCTGCTCTTCAATGGTCATGTTCTTATGAATGATGCCCAGGCCGCCTTCCCGGGCCATGGCAATGGCCAAACGGGCATCCGTCACCGTATCCATGGCGGCGGACAGCAGCGGAATGTTCAGCTTGACCCCTGGGGCCAGGCACATGGAGGTGTCCACATCCTTGGGCAAACAGCCGGTTTCGCCGGGAATCAGCAGCACATCGTCAAAGGTGAGCCCCTGACGAATGGTCTCTTCCAACATCGTCCCTCATCCTCTCTTTCTTTGATTATAGGCATTTTACCAGCGCTTCTTGCGAATGTCAAATCAAATTCAGCCGCTTTTCACAAAGGCTACCGCAACTCCGCCAGGGCCATTTCCAGGCTTTCCCCTTGCAGGGTATGCTTGATGACCCCATCCACCGCGAGGACGTCAAAAAACGCGTCCATGGGATAGGCCGCCAGGCTGCGGGTGAGCCCCGCCTGGGTGGTGAGGGTCAGCTGCCAGCGGGGCGCCCGGGTGCCCAGCACAAAATCCGCCCCCACCTGTCCGGACACCTGGAGGGTCTTCAACCTTTCCACCAGGCTGTCAAAGGTCTCGCTGGGGATGCTCTTTCCATTGAAGGTGGTCTCCACGTCATAAAGGGTGTTTCCGCTTTCGTCCGTGGCCAGCTGGTTGTTGGGCAATACCCGCTCCGTTTTGATCCGGCGCAGGTCCAACACCCTGCCCTCCGCCTGCACCTGAATGGAGGCCAGCTCCGCATCCCCCATATTCGCCGGGTTTTTTGTGATCAATCCCTCCGGCGTAGCCCCCAAAAAGGCTGCCACCAGCACGTTGCTCACATGGTAATACTGGCCCGCCACCAGGCAGGTGGTAAAATATTCGCCCACCGCTTGGCCCAGCACCAGTTGCAGGCTTTGCTCCGGCGCGGTCTGGGGGGTCAGCCCGCCGTTTTCATCCACCTCACCGTACAGGCCCTCCTGCTGATGGATGTCCACCACGGCTAGCGGCGACGCAAACCCAAACTGCCCTTCATTTTCCGGCGTGATGCCTGCTTGGCGGGTCCCTAAGCGAAAATTGGCCGCCGCCGTCAGCAATGCCTGCACGCTCTCCGTGGCCATGGGGTAGCGGAAGGGTTTCACCAGCATGCCGGTGGGCTGGCCCTGGGGGCTCACGGTGAATTGTAACTCCAAGGGCTCCCGCCCACGAAGCTGGATGCTGACGCGGTCGATAAGTCCCTGTTGCAGCTGCCGCTGCTCCACAGGCAGCAGCATGGGGGCCGTATATTCAAAGGCTTGGTACACGCCTTGCTCACACAGATAAATGCCGGGGTCTCCGGACCAGCGGCAATAGTAAAGCTGCGTTTCCGGGGCCTTGAAGCCCAGCTCAATCAACTCCTCCCGACCGCCCTGGTAGCGCACCCGGGCGGTGACCTGCGGAGGCGACAGGCCCATGTCCGCCCAATGGGCCTGGACTTCCTTGGCGTCCTGGGTCACCGTGTCCTCCATCACCAATTGGGTGGCCGCGGCCAAAAGGCGCTCTTCCAAACCCTCGCTGATCTGGGCCAGCGTGCCCTCCTGCATTTGCAGGTATAAATGCTTTCCCTGGTACAGCAAGGTATAGGCGTCCTCGGTTCCATGGGTCACCGTGATGCTAAACAAGCCCTTCCGGTCCCCTTCGCCCAGGGTGACGGTGGTATCTCTCTTGTCCAGCGCGGGGAACGGCTCGGAAGGGAACCACAGCTTCATCTGGGGCAGCAACAGCACAAACAGCAACGAAAGCCCCAGCGCCAGGGACAAAAACATCCATTTCCGTCCTCTTTGGGCCTTCTTTTGTGGCCGGGTTTTTTTTACCTTGGGGGGATGCTGCATGGAGGACCTCCTGTGTTGGTTCTTGGCCGGGCCTTACCGGTTGCGCCGGGGCAACAGCACGCCCAGCGCCGCCAGCAGCACCGCCAGCGGCAAGACCACAATCAACGCCAGGCCCAGGGTCTGCCCGCCGGGCCGCAGGCCGGGATGGAAGGCCGAAGCCGCCATAATGTCCAGGGACACCGCCTTCTGGGGCAGCAGCTGGCCCATCACCTGCATGATGAACTCTTGGTTAAAAGTATGCTGGTACATGTATTCGTCCGTAAACAGCGTGCTGTTGCCAATGGCAAACAGGCGGCTCACATTTCCGTTGGCGTGCATCCGCTGGGCGTACAGCGCCAGGCTCAGCTCCCCGGTCACGTCCTCCGGCTGCCGGTCAATGGTGTCCTTCCCATCGGAGGGGTCCCGCACATAGGCATGTTGTCCCGTTTTCAGCACCGGAACCACCGACAGCGAGGGGCTTCCCTGGTCGGGTGTCTCAAAAGCGCTGGCCCCCACCAGCAGCAGCTGGTCCATCTTCCCCGCGATCAGCGGCAAGGTAATATCCATTTCGCAAAGGGTGGGCAGCAGAAAACTCCGCTCCCCGGCATAGCTGCCCACGTCCTCTTCCCCGGCAATCACCACGCCGGGCAAGGGCGCCACCCCATAGTTCTTTAGCAGCGCCTGAAAATTGGGCAAAGGAAGCGGGTCGGAAAAATCCCGGATCACCAGCAGGCTTCCCCCTTGCTGGGCAAAGGCGCTAACCGCCTCGGTGTCCGCGCTGCTCAAATCCTTCACAGGCCCGGCCACCAGCAGCAAATCCACCCCTTGCAGGGCTTCCGCGCCCAGGGTCACCGGCTTGCTATCATAGCCATTTTGCTTCAAAAATTGAGTCAAATTCTGAAGCTCCGCCTCGGTAAGCTCCCCGTGGCCCTGGAGAATGCCCATCATTGGCACGGTTGCCTCCGTCACATACAGCAGGGCTTCGGTGATCCGCTTTTCATAGGCCAGGCCCGCAATTTCAAAGGTCCCGGCTTCCACATTATAGCCCTGGGTGATGAAATCCGCGCTGTTTAACACCCGAAAGCGCCCCGTGGCTTCGCAATGGACCACCACGCTGCCCGATTCCAGCGCGCTGTCCATATCCCCTTGAAAGCGAGCCAGGATTCCGGGGTTTTGCGCGACGTTCGTGGGCAGAATCGTCACCTTGGGGCTAAGCACCTCGTAGCGGCCCAGCAGCTCCATCAAATGGCTGTCGATGTCCTCCCCCTGGTAGAGCACATACACCGACACCGGCTGTGTAAGCCGCCCCAGGGCCTTTTGGGTCTCCTCCCCGGTGGTGGCATAGCCGTTAAAGCTATAATCCTTCCGCCATCCATATTCCTTTTCCAGCGATTCCACGCCCAGGTTCACCAATACGCCGATGGCGACCAGCCCGGCCAGCATCAGCACGCCAAGGCGCCCATGCCGCCATTTGGGCTGTTTCAGCTTTGCACCAAGGCTTTTCAGCCGCTTTTTCATAGGGAACCTCCCTTGGAAAACCGCCGGGCATCCAGCGCGTGAACGGTGGACGCCAGACACAGGCCGATGAAGGACAGGAAGAACAGTACGCTGGCATAGCTCAGTTGTCCTAAAATAAAGGGTTCATAGCGGCTGTACAGGCTCACAAACTGCACCGCCTGGGTCAGGGGCCCCATGGGCGCGTACTTGGCCAGCAGGTCCAACAGCCACAGCAGAAAATTGGCCCCGAAGGCCGCCAGGGCCGCGCTGACCTGGTTTTTGGAAAAGCAGGTCACCAGCAGGTCCAGCGCCAGGAAGGACAGGCTTTGCAGCACAAAACCCAAATAGCCCACAAACCATTCCCCTGGGTACACCCTGCCGTACAGGCTCAAAATCAGCACATACACCTGGGTCAGCCCGATGGCCGCCAGCAGCACCGTGGCCGCCGCTAAAAACTTGCCCAGCACAATGCCCGTCAGAGAGACAGGGCTGGTGAAGAGCAACTGGTCCGTATGCCGCTGCCGCTCCTCGCACATCAGCCGCATGGTCAGCATGGGGCAAAGCAGCATGATCAGCAGCGTGAGCTGGGACAAGAAGATGAGCAGCTCCCCGGATAGGGTTTGCAGGTTGCCCACATAAAAAAGGAAGCCGGACAGCGCCAAAAACACACCCACAAACACATAGCCCATGGGCGTATGAAAAAACCCGTGCAGTTCACGCCGGTACACCGTGCGCATCCAACCCCTCCTTTACTCCGCAATAGCCCGCAGAAAAACGGCTTCCAGAGAATCCTCCTGGCGGGCCAGGCGCAGGATGGGCACAGCCAAGCCGCTGGCCAGCGTAAAAAGCGCCTCCTCGGGCTTGCCTTGTTGATCAAAAACCAGCCGCAGCCGGGTCTCTCCCTCCCTATGCCCAGGCTCCGCCAGCACCTGACGGACGCCGGGCAGGCCCTGCAGTGCAGGTACGATCTTCTTTTCCTCCGCAGCCAGGGTGCAGAGCAGCGTCACGTCCTGGCCCTCCGGCTGGCCAGCGAGCGGCATATCCAGCTTCACCTGCCCATGGTGTAAAATCACCACATGGTCACAAAGCTGTTGCACTTCGCTTAAAATGTGCGAGGAAAAAATAATGGTGCGCCCCTCTGCCAGGCGATGGATGAAGGCGCGGATTTCTGAAATCTGCTTGGGGTCCAGCCCGGCGGTGGGCTCATCCAGCACCAGCACCTCCGGGTCTCCGCACAGGGCCTGGGCCAGACCGGCCCGCTGGCGGTACCCCTTGCTCAAATGCCCCAGAAGCCTGTCCTTCATGCTGACAAGGCCCGTTTTTTCCATGATCTCCCGCACATGGGGCCGGGCCGCCTTGGCGGTGACCCCCTTTAAGCGGCTGGCAAAGCACAGGTATTCCCACACGGTCATCTCGTCGTACAAAGGCGGATGCTCCGGCATATAGCCCAGGTGGCTCTTGGCCTCCGCCGGTTCCAGCAATGGATCATAGCCCTCAATGAGCACCCCGCCGGAGGTGGCCGCCAGGTACCCTGTGAGGATGTTCAGCAGCGTGGTTTTCCCGGCCCCGTTTTGGCCCAGCAGGCCCAGCACGCTGCCCTGGGGCACCTGCAACGAAACGTTGTCCAGCGCCAACACGCTGCCATACCGCTTGCTGACCCCCCGCACCTCGATCATGGACGGATCCCCTTCCCCGGCACGGCTGCCACCAGGACGCCGCCCAACTGTTCACCCTTATTATAACAAAGCTTGCGGGGGAAAGCTGTGAACGTATTGTAAACTTGCGGTATGGCCAAAGTTTTCCAGGGTGCGCCCTTCCTTCGGCTGATTGCGCCCTTCCTCAAAATTGTGTATACTGTTTGGGCGCGGCAGGCCCCTGCCTTCCCCGCGCGTGAGAAAGGAGGGGTCCCCCATGGAGCGGCAACGGTGCCCTTGGCGAAAGCCCATAAACCTTTGGCTTTTGGCCATGGGACTGTCTACTTTATGTTCCCTTTTCGCGGCCTTGCACTCCCAGGGCGCGGTGGTGGTGCAGGCTATTTTTGAGCAGGGCAACGACTTTATTCTGGATTACTCCGCCCATTTGCAATATGTGCAAAACCCTGCGCGGATCTACTATACCAATATGTACGCCAATTTCCCGCCCCTGGCCTACATTATGTATTACCTGCTGCTCCTAGTGACCCCAGTCTCCTTTGAAGGAGAATGGGTGCGGATGAATGTACAAACCACCTATCCCGCCATGCTCATCTACACGGTTTATCTGGCGGTGCTGTGCGCGCTGTTGGCCCTGATGATCCGCCGCTCCCTGCGCGCCATCCCCTTATGGAAGGCCTGCCTGGCGGTGTTGGGCATTTTTGTCAGCAATGTGTTTGTGGTGGGCATTTTGGAGCGGGGCAATTCCGTCCATTTCGTGGTGATTCTGCTGTTGGCCGCTCTGATCCTGCGCCAGAGTGAAAACAAAGGATACAGAGAGTTGGCCCTGATTTTCATCGCCGTTGCCACGGGGTTCAAAATGTACCCGGCGGTGTTCGGCTTGCTGTACCTGAAGGAGAAGCGTTACAAAGAAGCCCTTCGTCTGCTGGCATACGGCCTGATCCTCTTCTTCGGTCCCTTTGTGTTCTTTGGCGGACTGGACGGCATCCGGCAATTTTTTGAGGACCTGGTCAACGTTCAGGGAGCCAATCCCTCCGTTTTCACCATCAGCACTTTGGGCCGCAACCTGGTGGTGGCCCTGGGCTCACCCCTGGGCCTCACCCTCTCCTCCCGGGAGCAAAAGCTGGCGTCCCTGTTCTTCATGGGCCTGTACACTTTGCTAATTCTGTTTGTGTTCTGGAAAAACAGGGAAGCCTCCCCATGGAAGGACATCGTTTTGCTGACCAGCCTGATGGTGCTGGTTCCCTCCTGGAGCGGTATTTACACCTTTATCTACTTCTTGCCCCCCATGCTGCTCTTCTTTATGGACCCACACAGGGGGAAGGGGCCCTGGCCCTTTCTCTATACGTTGCCTTATGTGGCCCTGTTTGCGCCCCTCATTCAGCTGCCCTATGCAGCCACAGAATGGTTGCTGGCGGCGGGTGCCTACGCGCTGGTGGTGCTGGTGCTGATCCAGGGGTTGCTCTCCCTTCGGCACAAAGGGGCCCTCTCCGCCTTGCCCTCCTAGGCGGAGTGCGAAAATCGTCATTTTATTACAGTGTATCTTGAATTGACGCTTGCTTTGCTGTATAATCAGGCAAAGAATCTTTTTCATACAATGATTTTGGAAGGGGCTTTGCGTATGCAATTGGACCACGCTGTAGTCACCATTGGCCGTGAGTACGGAAGTGGTGGCCACGAAATTGGAAAAAAATTGGCGGAGATGATGGGGATTTCCTTTTACGACAAGGAGATCCTGACCCGCGCCGCCAAAGAAAGCGGCATTTGTGAGGACCTCTTTGAGCAGTATGACGAAAAAGCCACGCCCAGCTATCTATTTTCCCTGACGGCCGGGATGAGCGCCGCCACGGAGGGCGCTGGGCTTTCCATGGGCATGCCGCTAAACCACCGCATTTTTCTGGCGCAGTTTGAGGCCATCACCAACCTGGCCTCGGAGGGCCCCTGCGTCATCGTGGGCCGTTGCGGCGATTACGTGCTGAAGGAAAACAAGAACGCCATCAATCTCTTTCTTTATGCGGATGTAGAAGCCCGGATTCAGCGGATTATGGCGGTGGAGGGCTTGCCTCATGACAAGGCAAAGGACCTGGTCCGCCGGGTGGACAAGCAGCGCCAAAATTACTACAATTTCTTTGCCGACGGCAACTGGGGCAACCGGGGCAACTATCACCTGATGCTGTGCACCACCGGCCTGACCACGCAAAGCGCGGCGGAGCTTTTGATGGCCTTTGTGCAAAAACGCGCGTGAAATGCCCTTCCCTTCCTGCCTGGGGATTGACCGACAAAGAAAATTGTAACAACCATGACATTTTATGCGCCCTTTTCCTGTTTTTTTTGTGGTATACTTTCTGTGTGATATCATTTTTCATGAACTCAGAGAAAAAGGGGGACCATTTTTTGAAGAAATTATATCTGCTGATTCTTTGTGCCTTGCTTGTTTTGGCCCTGACTGGATGCAAATCCGCTTCGCCCAGCATTTTGCCAGCCGATCCTCAGGCGGAGCCCACCCCGGTGTCCATGGAAATCAACGGAGCCTTGACCGTCCCCCTAGCGTAGTCACTTTTACGATAAAAAGCAGCCCCGCTTGGACGGAGCTGCTTTTTGTTGGGCTTTATACGACTCTCCACTCAAAAACAGGATCAAGTTTGCGTGGATTTTGTTTACTGACAAGGCGTAGGAGCGAGGCGTAGCCAGCAGCTACGGTGAGGGACGGCGACGCTGGCCGCAGGCAAAAAGACCGCAAAGTGGCCGAGTTTTTGAGTAGAGAGTCGTATGATCATGCAATCACGCCATTTTCAGCCGATAGCCACATTTATACACCGTTTCAATGCGCTCGCCGCCCAGCTTTTTGCGAAGCCGCTGCACATGCACGTCCACGGTACGGGTGTCTCCCATGCTTTGGTATCCCCAGGCCTGCCGTAGCAGCTGTTCCCGGCTGAGGGGGGTATCTGGGTTTTCCATCAGCACCCACAGCAGCGCAAATTCCTGCGCGGTCAGTTCCACCCTTTGGCCGTCCAGCAGGGCCACCCGCTCCTTTTCGTTCACGGTCAGCTCCCGCAGCTTTGCTTCCGTGCCCAAGAGGCCCCGAACCTTGGACAACAGGGCCTTGGGCGCAAAAGGAAGGGTCAGCACATCCGAGGGCCCCGCGTACAAAGCACGCAAATGAAAGACCATGTTCTGGTCTGCTGTCAAAAAAAGAACCGGGCAGCCCTGGATTTGGCATTGTTCAAACAGGGGGCGGCAGGCTGTCCATTTCAGCCGCGCGTCAATGATCACCAAAGGCGGCTTTTCCAGCCCGCTGGAAATGGATTCCCCCGTGTTGCAGGCCGTAACGCTATGTTTTTCCCTGCTTAGGAGGTCGCAGAGCCTCCGCGTTGTCGCCGGTTCCAATCCATAAATGAGAATCGTTGCCATGCAATCACCTCTTATTTATTATGACGAACGAAGGTGAAAAAATGTTGCAAATTTTATGAACAAATTGTAACGTTTTTGTAGAGCCTTCTAAAAGCGGGCCTGTGCAACAGTCCGCTCGGCGGTTTGGCGATTGTGCTTGCCAATGCCTACTCTCCCATGCTATAATGCTGACGTTCTTTTGCAGGCGCCGCAACGGTTCCGGCAAAAACAGGTTTGGGGAGAGTTGTCCGAGTGGTTGAAGGTGCAGCGCTCGAAATCGTTTGGCAAGGCCCAAAAACTGAATATTCATGCATACGGAGGAGTATCGAAGTGGTTATAACGGCCTCGACTCGAAAACATGTGGTCACTTCGGAACCTACACGTTGAAAGTCCTTGAATTACTTGGGGTTCCCGTTGCCCATCCAGGTCGAATCAGGTGAGTTCTCCCCATCAGTTCTCCCCAACTTCCAGGCTGTTGGTGAGGGATGATGTGAAGATAAATTCTTGGAGAGTTGTCCGAGTGGTCTAAGGTGCGACACTCGAAATGTCGTGTCCCGCAAGGGACCCAGGGTTCGACTCCCTGACTCTCCGCCAAAATCCCATGCGGCTTTCCTCTTTTGAGGGAAGCCGCATGACTTTTCTCAAAACAG
>JAVBPU010000017.1:0-23440 GCA_031549415.1 Eubacteriales bacterium
CGAACGGTAGTGAAGGCTGCGCTGACTGAAGGGCCGGAACGAAGCCCAAAGCGAGTGAGAGCTGGGGCAGCGAGGCAGAGTGCAGGGCATGGTAGTGCCCTGCGCAACACCGAGCAACCGGGCCGGAGGCGAAGCCTCTGCATCCCCCCTTACATGACGCCGCCCTGGCCGCCCTGGATCCGCGCATTGACATTCCTCCCAAGACCGCCTACAATAAGACCAAACCCTTCTTCCCGGCGCGGCGAGAAGCGATGATCCTTTCAGAAAGTCATAAAGGATGTGTGAGCAATGCCACAAAGAATCCATCCCTTTCAAACCCATACGCAAAAGGCCCACCGAACTGCTCTGCCCCGTTTTGTTCTGATGGTATGCGCCCTGTTGTTGCTGGCCATGTCCCTTTGCCCCGCCTTGGCTTCCGGCGGCCTGACCCTGGAAAGTGACGGGGCCGGGATGGTGCCCTTGGCCTCCTGCCCCAAGGTATGGTTGGCCCCGGCCCCGGTGTTTGAAAACCTGGGGGATGGCAACTACCGGGTATTGTCCCCGGTGGAACTGCTGAGCTTTGACGCCTCCGCCGACCTGTCGCTGGCCAGCTTCAGCGCGGATGTGTCCGTATTCCGCAGCCGCAGCGGCCCCGCCATGGAGTATGAATACCGGCTGGAAGAGACCCAGGCTTTCCAGGCGTACATCAGCGAGTGGGGCATTATCCCGGTGAGCGAAAGTGGCGACATCGCTTTATTTGCCACCGATTTTGACGCGGCTGTCGCCGCGCTGGCCCTGCCCGATGTGCTTTCGGGCCAGTATTCCCTGGTGATCACGGCCACCTGTTTCGCCGATGCGTTGCCCGAGGTCCTGCTGGAAAGCGCCCGGGCGGAGGCAATGCGCATCCAGGGGCATGTGGCCGCTGGGTCCCTTCCCTCCTTTTGGACGGACGGCCTCTACAGCCGCGTGTCCTTCCCCCCGCTGCTGCCCTCCACCAAAGGCCTGCTCCTCCAGCCCGAGGGCTGGATCATCGAGCGGGTTTCCATCAGCATCGATTATGGCAGCACCCTGATCGCCTACGTCCCCTTTGAGGGGCATTCGGCCCGGGTGATGATCTACAACTTCCTGTCCACCACGCAGGGGCTGGCGCAAAAGGCCCTGGCCAATGGAACGCCCTATGCCTATGAAATTTCCGCAGACCAGCCCACGGCCTACTTCCCCATGGGCGGGGAGAGCGATGGTTTCTTTGCTATCAGCGCCAACCTGGGCGAGACCCCTTTCCAGGCGTTGCTGGAAAGGGTCTATCCCCTGGTGACTGTGCCTTAAAAACGCTGCTGACGCGCTTCGAGCCAATCCCCATCCTGTTATACCGAAGGAAGGAAACCCCTTGCGATTTGCGATGATTGCGAGAGATTTTTCCCTGGCACTCAGCCGAGGAAGGGAGGCATCCTGGTGCTATGCGGACCGGACGAGGCAACGCGCCGGGGGAAAAGATCCGCAAAGACTGGGCTATGTTTTCGGAATTTGCTCTAATCCTGGACCCCTTCCCCATTCCCAAGCAAGCCTGCCTGCACCTGCGGGGCGCGGAAAAAGAAGTCCTGCCCCTGCATACCCAGGAACAGGACATGGTGTATGAAATTCGCCGCTTTTTAGCGTTGGCCCAGGACCCCGCCCAGGCACTGCGCGTCATGGACCAAATCCGCGCCCAGGCCCGGATTGATTTCAGCGAAAAGCCCTGTGGGTAAGGGGCTTTTTTTGATAGGGGCTGTTGCAGGGGCCCTTCCAGACCCCCTTACAGCTCCCGACCGTTGGTCTCCATCACTTTCTGGTACCAAAAGGCGCTGTCCTTGGGGGTCCGCAGCTGGGTCTCATAGTCCACGTATACCAGGCCAAACCGGTCATCATAGCCCTTGGCCCATTCAAAATTGTCCATGAAGCTCCATTGGAAATACCCGCGAATGTCCGCCCCCTCCTCGCTGGCCTTCCGCAGGTTCCGCAGGTAGCGGTGCAAGAAGTCGATCCGGCTTGGGTCGTGGACCTTGCCGTCCAGGGACACCCCGTCCTGGCAGGAGAGGCCGTTTTCCGTGATAAGCATGGGGGTCTTGTACCGCTCGTACAGGAACTTGGGGGCCCAGTACAGGCTTTCCGGCGTTACAGGCCAGCCAATGGCGGTTTTGGTATGCCCCACGGGCCTGGCCGCCTCCCGGTAGCCCAAGGTAGCGTCCGCCATCACCGGCGCGGAATGATAGATGTTTTGCCCATAAAAGTCCAGGGGCTGATGAATCTGCTTCATGTCCTCCGGGCCGATGTTGGGCAAAATGGCCTCCAGGCGGCGCAGGCCCGCCTCCGGATAGTGCCCCAGCAGCACCGGATCGGACCACCAGGCGATATTAAAGCCCCAATTGGCTTCCGATACATCAAAGGTGGCCTCCCTGGCGGCGTTGATGTCCGCTTCGCTGGAGGTGGCCGGGTAGTAGGTGGTCCCGGTAGGTGCATAGCCGATCTGGCTTCCCGGCACCGTGGCCCGCAGGGCCTGCACGGCCTTGCCTTGGGCCAGCAGCACATTATGGGCCATGGCCAGGTTGTCCTTCAGGGAATGCTGAATGCCCGGCGCATGCACCGTGCCCAGGTAGGAAATGCCAATAAAGCACTGGGGCTCATTCAACGTGAAGTAGTTTTTCAGGCTGTCCCCCAGGGCCTGGCCCACCGTGTGGGTGTATTCCGCAAACCAGTCGGAGCTGTCCGGGCTGAGCCATCCGCCGTGCCGCATCAGCGCCAGGGGATAGTCCCAATGGTACAGGGTGGCATAAGGCGTGATGCCATGGGCCAGCAGGCAGTCCACCAGTTTTTTGTAAAAGTCCAGCCCCTTTTGGTTCACGGCGCCCTTGCCCTCGGGGAAGATCCTGGGCCAGGCGATGGAAAAGCGGTAGTTTTTCACCCCCAACGCCGCCATCAGGGCCACGTCCTCCGGGTAGCGGTGGTAATGGTCGCAGGCGGTGTCCCCGCTGTGGCCCTCAAACACCCGGCCAGGCTGGCGGCAAAAATCGTCCCACACGGACAGCCCCCGGCCATCCTCATAGGCCGCGCCCTCAATCTGGTAAGAGGCCGTGGCCACGCCCCAAATAAAATCCTCTCGAAATCCCATGGTTGTCCTCCTTTATGCATTTATTTCGCTTGCCTTATCCTTTGACGCCGCTCAGCGCAACTCCTGCCCCTATCGTTTGGAACAGGAAAAAATAAATCACGCAAGGGCACGGTCATCGCATTTCCTTTTTTATGTGGGGTTTCCCCCACGCCCCATCGGGGACAAGTCCCCGAACCCCTTTGTTTGGCGCCGTTTCACGGTGCCGAAGCCACTGCCAACGTCATAGCGATGCGCCTTGATTCTCAAAAGAGAGTCGAATCTACGAAGCAAAAAAGGATGCGTCTTTTTGTACTCTGGCCACGTAAAACGTGGCCAGATAAAGGGTCCAGGGCGAAGCCCTGGTGGAGGGCCGGAGGCGAAGCCTCTGCGTCCCAAGGAAATGCGGTGACCGTGCACGCAAGGGACCCTTTCTTGCTATTTGGCGCGGCATACAATATAATGCAGAAACGGGTTTGCCGCAACGGCCAGCAAATGGATGATCTCTTGCCGTTGGAAAGGAAGCATATGAGCGGTTATTCTGTGGACAACGCGATCATTCTGGCCGCCGGGTTCGGTTCCCGCTTTGCGCCGCTGACCTATGACAGGCCCAAGGGGCTGGTGCAGGTCCATGGCAAGCCCATGATTGAAGCGCAAATTGAACTGCTGCTGGAACAGGGCATTCCAGAAATCCTTCTGGTGACAGGCTATCTGCGGGAAAAGTTTGCCTACCTGCAGCCCAAGTACGGGGTCAAGCTTTTATACAATCCGGAGTATGCCACTAAAAACAACCTGGCCACCCTGCATTCTGCGCGGGACTATCTGCGCTCTTCCTACGTCCTCACCACGGACCATTGGTTTGAGCGGAACCCTTTTCATGCCACAGAGCCCTACAGCTGGTATTCCTGCGTATTTTTGGAGGGCCCCACCAGCGAGTGGTGCGTGACGAAGCAGGACGAAGCGGGGCGTATGCTGGAGATGACCATCGGCGGCCAGGACGCCTATGGCATTGTGGGCCCGGCCTTCCTCTCCGCCGATTTTTCAAAAGCCTTTCTTCCCCTGCTGGAAGAGTATTACCGGCGGCCCGGCAGCGAGAATTTTTACTGGGAGCACATCCTCAAGGACCATCTGCGGTCCTTGCCCATGTACGTAAACCCGCAAACCGGTCTTGTAATTGAATTTGAATCCTTGGAAGAGCTGCGCCTGTACGACAAAAGCTACCTCACCGACAGCCGCAGCGCCATCCTGCGCTACATCGCCCAGGCGCTTTGCGTACCGGAAGGCCAAATCATCCAGATTCAGCCACTGAAAGGCGCTGACGGGAACCCTTCCTTTCTTTTTTCCGTGGAAGGCCGGCGCTATGTGTTTTTCCAAGGCGACGCCGGGGTCCATGCGCCGCAAACCGTCGCCTTGGACCCCGCCAAAGGGATGGGCATTGCCAACTATGATCCAGGCACGCCGTAAGCCGTGCTGTCCGCAGTGCCGTCCCCAGCGCCTTGCGGCCCCGTGATTATTGGGGGACCACTTCCCGGCCATCCAGGCCAAAGTAGCTTTCCTTCACCACTTCTTTTTGCTCGTTGTATTCCTTGCGGAAGCTGGCATAGCCCTTCTGGTGCAGGGTGGGCTTTCCGTCCACGCCAAAATAGAATTCGTGGGTCACATTGCCCGCGCCATCATAGTCACGGGTAAGAGCGGCGTACTGGCCCGGCAGCAGGATGGGCTCCCCATCCGTGCCGAAGTAGCTTTCCCGGATCACCTGCTTGCTAGCGTTGTATTCCCTGCGAACGCTGGCATAGCCGTTCTTGTGCAGCGCGGGGTTGCCGCCCAGGCCAAAGTAGGATTCCTGGGACAGGTTCCCCTTGTCATCATAGGCGCGGGTTAAAAAAGCATACTGGTTTGGCACCAGGGTGGTCTGGCTCTCCTCGTTGAAATAGCTTTCCTTGATGATTTGCTTTTCGCCGTTGAACTTTCGCTCCACGCTGGCGTAGCCGTTCTTATGCATGGCGCGCTTGCCATCCAGGCCGAAGTAGGCCTCCTTGATCACATTCCCGGTCGGGTCATAGGAGCGGGTCATGGAAGCGTACCCACCGGGCATGAGCATGGGCTGGCCGTCTGTGCCGAAGTAGCTTTCCCGGGTCACCTGCTTGTTTTCATTGAACTCTTTGTGGATGGCCGCATATCCGTTCTTGTGCAGCGTGGGCTGTCCCGCTACATCAAAGTAAGCTTCCTGGGTCAGGTTCCCGGCCCCGTCATAGGCCCGGGTCAGCGAAGCGTACTGGCCCGGCATCAGCATGGGCTGGCCGTCCAGGCCAAAGTAGCTTTCCCGGATCACTTTTTTATCGCCATTGAATTCCCTCATCACCCTGGCGTAGCCGTTCTTGTGCAGGGTGGGCTGCCCCGCCCCGTCCAAGTAGGCCTCCTCCGCCACATTTCCGGCCTCGTCATAGGCGCGGGTGACCGCCGCGTATTGATTGGGAAGCAGCAGGGGCTGGCCGTCCAGGCCGAAGTAGCTTTCCCGGATCACTTGCTTGCTTTCGTTGTACTCCTTTTGCAGCTTTGCATAGCCGCTCTTGTGCAAGGTGGACTGGCCCGCCCCATCAAAATAGGCTTCCTCCGCCACATTCCCCGCCTCGTCATAGGACCGGGTCAGGGAAGCGTACTGACCCGGCATCAGCATGGGTTGGCCGTCCAGGCCGAAGTAGCTTTCCCGAATGAGTTCCTTGCTTTCACCAAATTCTCTTTGCACTTTGGCATAGCCGTTCTTGTGCAAAACGGGCTGGCCCGCTGCATCAAAGTAAGCTTCCTCCGCTATGTTGCCCGCCTCGTCATAGGCCCGGGTCAAAGAGGCGTACTGGTTCGGCAATAGGATGGGCTTGCCCTCTGGGCCGAAGTAGCTTTCCCGGATCAGTTTCTTGTCCTGATTATATTCCCTTTGCACTTTCGCATAGCCGTTCTTGTGTAAGTTGGGCTTGCCTGCCTTGTCGAAGTAGGCCTCCTCCGCTACGTTGCCCGCCTCGTCATAGGCCCGGGTCAGCGAAGCGTACTGGCCTGGCAGCAGGATGGGCTGGCCGTCTACGCCGAAATAGCTTTCCCGGACCATCTGCTTGCTTTCATTGTATTCTCTTTGCACGCTGGCGTAGCCGTTCTTGTGCAACGTGGGCTTGCTTGTTAGGTCAAAATACGCCTCCTCCGCCACATTCCCCGCCTGGTCATAGGCGCGGGTGAGCGAAGCGTATTCGCCCGGCAGCAAAATGGGCTGGCCGTCCAGGCCGTAATAGCTTTCCCGAACCATCTGCTTGCTTTCGTTGTATTCTCTTGCCACCTTGGCATAGCCGCTCTTGTGCAAAGTGGGCTTGCCTGTTAGGTCAAAATACGCTTCCTCCGCCACATTCCCCGCTTCGTCATAGGCGCGGGTCAGTGAAGCGTATTGGTTGGGCAATAGGACGGGCTGGCCGTCCAGGCCGAAATAGCTCTCCCGGATCACCTTTTGATCCGCATTGAATTCTCTTGCCACCCTGGCGTAGCCACTCTTGTGCAACGTGGGCTGGCCCGCCCCATCGAAGTAGGCTTCCTCCGCCACATTTCCCGCTTCGTCATAGGCGCGGGTGACTGCCGCGTATTGGTTCGGCAACAACAGGGGCTGGCCCTCCGGGCCGTAGTAGCTCTCCCGGATCACCTGCTTGCTTTCGTTATATTCTTTTTTCACCTTGGCATAGCCGCTCTTGTGCAGGGTGGGCTGGCCCGCCTGGTCAAAGTATGCTTCTTCCGCCACATTCCCCGCTTTGTCATA
The DNA here is from genome assembly GCA_031549415.1 of Eubacteriales bacterium. Classification (GTDB taxonomy): domain Bacteria; phylum Bacillota; class Clostridia; order Christensenellales; family Aristaeellaceae; genus Limiplasma. The sequence goes on from JAVBPU010000017.1 coordinate 6,891, forward strand.
GGCGCGAGTCAGGGAGGCGTACTCATTGGCCAGCGGCAGGGGCTGCCCGTCCAGGCCGAAGTAGCTTTCCCGAATGAGCTGTTTTCCTTCGTTATATTCTCTTTGCACCCTGGCGTAACCGTTTCTGTGCAAGGTGGGCTGGCCTGCCCCATCCAAGTAGGCTTCCTCCGCCACATTCCCCGCTTCGTCATAGACGCGGGTGAGGGCGGCGTACTGGTTGGGCAATTGAATGGACTGACCTTCCGCGTCCCAGTAGCTTTCCCGAACCAGTTGTTTCTTCTCGTTGTATTCCCTTTGCACTTTGGCATATCCGTTCTTGTGCAAAATGGGCTGTTCTGTCAAATCAAAGTACGCTTCTTCCGTTACGTTCCCCGCTTCGTCATAGGCGCGGGTCAGCGAAGCGTATTCGTTTGGCAGCAAAATGGGATGGCCGTCCGCGCCGAAGTAGCTTTCCCGGGTAAGCTGCTTGTTTTCGTTATACTCCCGCCGCTCACTGGCACACCCGTTCTTTTGCAAAGCAGGCTTCCCTTCCAAGTCAAAGTAAGCCTCTTCCGCCACATTGCCCGCCTCGTCATAAGCGCGGGCGAAGGACGCGTACTGGTTCACCGTCAAAACCGGCTGCCCCTCCAACCCAAAATAGCTCTCCTGGGTCAGCTGCCTTTGCTCATTAAAGGCCCGCCGCAAGCTGGCATACCCGTTTTGATGCAGGGCAGGCCGGCCGCTCAGGTCCTCGTAGGCCTCCTGCTGTACATTCCCCGCTTCGTCATAGGTGCGGGTCAGGGCCGCGTACCCGCCGGTCAGCAGCGTAGGCTGTTCGTCCAGCCCCACATAGCTCTCCCTCACCATTTGCTTCTTGGCGTTGTACTCTCGCAGGACCCCCGCGTACCCGCTGCGGTGCAACGTGGGCGTCCCGTCCAAGGCAAAGTAGTTTTCCCGGGCCACATTCCCCTCTTCGTCATAGGCGCGGGTCAAGGACGCGTATTGGTTGGCCAGCAGCAGGGGTTTCTCGTCCAGCCCAAAATAGCTTTCCCGCACCACCTGTTTTTTGTCGTTATACTCCCGCTGCAAGGCCGCATAGCCGCTTCGGTGCAAAGTGGGAGCGCCCGAAAGATCAAAATACGCCTCCTGGGTCATGTTGCCCAGGTTGTCGTAGGCGCGGGTCAAGGCGGCGTACTGGTTCACCGCCAGCAGGGGCTGTCCCTCAAGCCCGTAGTAGCTTTCACGCACCATTTGCTTTTTGGGGTTGTATTCCCGCTCAAGGCTGGCATAGCCGCTGGTATGCAGCGCCGGAGTCCCATCAAGGCCAAAATAGGCCTCCTCCGCCACATTGTCTACCCTGTCATAGGCGCGGACCAGGTACTGGTACCCCGCCTTGCTGTTCACCGGTTCTCCTGCCAGGCCCAGATAGCTCTCCCGGATCACCTTGCCTTTTTCATTGTATTCCCGTTGCAGACTGGCGTATCCGGCCTGGATCGCCATGGGCTGACGGTCCTCATCCAAATAGGCCTCCCCGATCACACGCTGATGTTGGTCATAAGTCACGGTTTTGGCGAAAAACCCCTGGCTGTTCCGCATCCATGCTCCGTCCGTGTCAAAGTACGCTTCAAAAACAACGTTGCCCGCCGTGTCATAGCTGCGCTCAAACCCCGCATTGCCCCTGGTGCTGAGCACCATCTGCTCCACGGCGTCAAAGTAGCGCTCGGTCAAAACCCGCCCCGCCCCGTCACAGGTCCGCAGCATGCGCGCATACCCCAAGGGGCCTGGCACCAGCGCTCCCGCCGCGTTTTCATAGCTGGTTTCCAGCAGGTTGCCGTCCACATCCAGCCGGTTCTGCTGGGTATGGTATCCGTCCAGCGTATCCACCGGGTTCATATTTTCATCAAAAAAGCTTTGGGCCAGCAGATTTTTCTCGTCATATTCATTGGTTTGAATGGCGAAGCCTTTGGCGCCTACCGTGGGCCTCTTGTCCACATTCACATAGGTGATTTTGGTGGTCTGGCCCAAATCGTCATAGGCCATGTACATCCCCGCGTACCCATCCACAGATACCACCGGCTTATCCTTCAGGTCGTAGTAATACTCCGTTTGCCGGTTGCCCTTGGCGTCATAGGTGCAAACCATGCGGGCGTACCCCTTCTCGGGCAAGATCATGGGCTTTTTGTTCTCATCAAAATAGGCCTCTTGCAGAATTTTGTTCTTCGTGGAAAAAGAGCGCCGAACCCCGCAATAGCCCAGGGCCGTGGTCACCCGGTTCCCCTGGTCGTCCAGATGATATTCGGCCATGGGCCGCAGCCTGGGATCGTACTCAATGTCCTGCATGGCGTAGCCATCCGGCTGCATCAGTGGCGCGCCCTGCTCGTCCAGGTAGGTCACGCGGCAGTGCTTTTTATTCTCGTCAGAATACTTGTAGGTGATGGCCGCATACAGCCCCTTGCACAAATAGGGCTCCCCATTCTCGTCAAAGTACGCGACCTGAGTGATTCGCCCATTCTCATAGGTTTTTTGGAAACTGGCGTACCCTTCCCGGGGGCTGATGACGGGGTTGTCCGCCGCGTCAAAAAACGCATGGGAAACCACATCGCCTCTTTCATAGGCATAGGTTTGGTAGGAAAACCCATTGGGGCCCATCATGGGGTTTCCTTTTTCATCCACATACGCCTGCCGCAGCAGATTTCCCTTCTCATCGTATTCATTCTCCATGCGGGCAAACAGCTTGGGCGGCACCACCAGCTGATCCTTGGCGTCAAAATACTCCGTGGACAGCAGAATCTCATCCTTGTCATAGGTGTTCACCCTTTTGGCAAAGCCGCCAGGGCCCTGCACCAGGTTCTCCCCGCTGTCAAAATAAGCGGTGCTCACCGCCCTGCCCCTGCGGGTCCATTCATAACGCACATAGGCGATGCCCTGGGCGTTGTTGACCACCTGGTCCTGCTCATTGTAATAGGTGGTTTCCATCAGCTTTTTGGCTCTGCCATAGCGGTTGACAAAATAACAATATCCTGTGGGTTCATAAAAAACCCGCTCTCCGCTTTCGTTCACATAGGTTTCTGACTGAACCAGCTTGTTCACCAAATACTTGGTTTGGATTTTCAGGCCCTCTTCCGCATGGGTCCCTTGGGGCAAGAAGGCAGCCAGGCCACAAAGGGCGCAAAGCAGCGCAAAGCATCTTTTTAGCAGGGTACGCAAGCCGATCCCTCCTTTTTATGGAACTGTTCTCTCATTGTAGCGGCTTTGATACTTTTCGTCAACGTATCTGCCCTGATGCAAAATATTTTCCTCGTCTTTCTCTCCATCCATAGAGAATGCCCGCCAGCGCCAGCCATGCGCTGCTGATGAGAAGGATGGTCTCAATCCGCACCGCGTCGGCCAGGGGTCCAAAGAACAGGATGGCGAGGGCCACAGCGCCGGTCATCATAATTTGGATGACGGAAAACACCCGCCCCATCACCTCCGGCGGGGCTGTTGCCTGCACGAAAGCGGTTTGCGCCGCCGAAAGCACCGGCCAAAAAAACCCTGCCAGCCCCAAGAACACCAAAAAGGACGCGAAATTCCAGGAGACGCCCAGCAGACCGAAGGCCACACCGGACCCCAGGATACACGCCGCAATGGTGCGCGGTTGATCCCGAAAACCGCCTTTCACCGATACGAAAACTCCGCCCAGGATCATGGACACAGACCACACGATTTCATGCACCGTCAGCCGCCATACTTCCTTGCCAAAGGTTCGGCCGATCATCAGGGGAATGAGCGTAAACGCCGGGGTAATCAGCAGAAAGGACAACAGGATGCAGCCCATCAGCCTGCGCAGCTGCCTGTGCCCCCAAATGTAGGACACCCCGGCGCCCATCTCCCGCCACAGGGAGGGCGCGGATACGCCCGCGGAAGGTTGCTCCACAGGAATGCGGCTCATCACCAGCATAGCGATCCCGGCAGTCCCAACATCCACAAAGAAAGCCCCCACAATGCCCACCGTCCCCAGCAGCAGGCCCCCGATGGCCGGGGAAAGCAGCGTCAGCGCCGACCCAATGGTTTGGTTGATCCCCTGGACCTTGGTCAACCGGTCTTTGGGCACCAACTGCGGGTACATGGCGCCTACAGCGGGGGTTTGCACGCCAGCGCCCAGGGCGCGCACCACGGAGGCCGCCAACAGCAGCTCTAGCCCTTGCCATCCCAGCAGAAGGCAAACCGCCAGCGCCAGCGTGGCCAAAGCGGTGCACCCGTCCGCCAGCAAAATCAGATGCTTGCGGTTGTAGCGGTCCGCCCAGCAGCCGCCAAACAGCGAAATCAGCACCTGGGGCACCAGGGTACACAGGGAGGCCAGCATCATCCAGACGCCGGAGGAAGTTTTCAGCGTGATATGCCACACAATCGCAAACCCCACCACCGAGGAACCGAACAGCGAAAGGTTTTGGCTGAGCAAAAAGAGCGCGGTGCGCTTTTTCCAGTTGGACGTCTTGTTTTGTATGATCATGAACAAAAATCCTCTCCCGTGTGGAAAAGGACAGAAACAGATAAAAGGCAAGGCGCAAAACGCCCCGTCCTCTGACCGCGCCAGTCCCATTCCAACACAAACCAGGCCCTGTGGGCCTTAGCCGCCGTGTTGGGAATCGAACTAGCGTATCATCAGGACACCTCGCAGAATTGGATAATGAGATGGTGCCAGTATACCCTTTTCTTTCAAAAATGCAAGCCAGGGTTTCAGCGATTCTTGATCTTACCGTTTCAGCGATTTTTTATATTACACCAGATATTTCGTATACCCCCGGTCCACCAGCCTTTGGTAGGCCTGCCGCGCCGCCTCCGGAACCTCTTGGGGCAGTTGGTACCCACGCTGGGCGAATACGGTGATCCGCTGAAAATCACCCAGGATGTTGCTGAGGATATCCTCCCGGGGCACACCTTCCTCAAGCAGCCTGGCCAGGTACGCTTCCAAGGCGCAGGAGCCCGGGGCAATCAGAAAGCGGGGGCCCTCCCATTGTTTGGACAGGGCAGCGAAGATTCGCCTGCCCATGTTGGGCTGATGGACCACAAGGACCGTCTTGGGCACGATGCCTTTTTGCTCCAGCAGTTCCCGGGAAAAAAAGATGTTTTCCCCTGTATTGGTGGAGCGATTTTCAATGAGCAGCGCGCTTTTGGGCACCCCCAGGCCCTGGGCGATTTCCGCGAACAGCTCCGCCTCCGGCTTTTCAAAAAACCCGTCCGTGCACTTTCCCAGCCCGCCGGAAAACAGAAGATGGGGCGCCCATCCCTCCTGGAACAGGGCCGCCGCCCGCTGCGCCACCGCCCGGTCCGGACAGCCAAAGCCGATGATCACATCCGCCTTTTCCAGGGCATGGGAGTATTGCAAATAAGCCCACACCTCCCGCAGGTCCTCCATTTCCGTCATAGGGCATTCCCCTTTCTCGCATCCTCATGCGTCAACGGCCCACAGCGTCACGCTGCGGGCCGTTGACTGGCTTGCCGTTTCAACCATTTCGTTCTTACGGCGCTTTCAGCTCCTTGATGCCATAGGTGATGGACTCTGTGCTTCCATCCACATACACCCGGACCCGTAAGGATTTGCCATAATCCTCGGGCTGAATGGCATAGGTGCTGTCGATTTCGTTGCTGACCAGCGCTTTGGCCAAATACCACTCATAGCGCAGCGTGGACTGGGCAGAAACATCGCTCACCACCGCAACGGCCGTTTGCCCCGTACCATCTTTGTTGTTCTTGATGGAGATGGAAACGCTGGGCAAAATCACTTCGGTTCCACTTGCGCCTTGGCCTTCCCCGAAGCTTGTATCGCCGCCATTGCTTTGGGGCGGCGTGCCAATGTCGCCTTGCGGGATGATGCCGCCGTCCACTACGCCTGGGGTGCCGCCCTCACTTTGGGAAGGCGTGCCGATGTCGCCTTGCGGGATGATGCCGCCATTGCCTTGCGGGATGATGCCGCCCTCCGCGCCTGGAATGCCCCCCTCACTTTGAGGAGGCGTGCCGGTGTCGCCTTGGGGAGGCGTGCCGGAGGTTCCGCCATCGCTTTGAGGCGGCGTACCGGCGGTGCCCCCTTCGCTTTGGGGAGGCGTACCGCTTTCACCCTGGCCGCCGCTCTCTCCAGTGCCTGTAGGCGCCGGGAGGAACACGCTGGCGGTTAAGAAGGGCTCGCTGCCGAAGGTGGCGTAGACTTCCAGGTTGCTGCCATAATCGGCCGCCTGCACGGTGTACGTGTCGCTGCCGCTGGTTACCATCTGCCCGCCCACGTACCAGGCATAGCTGGGGGATGCGCCTTCCGGCAAATTGCTGACGGTGGCATGCGCCGTCTGAACGCCCGCCTCATCACTGGAAAGGCTCAGGGCAATGGCCGGCGCGTTTTCCTGGGGAGCGCCCTCGGAAGGCGCGGGGGTTTCCGAGGCTTCGGGCGTTTCGGTCTCGCGGACCGCCTCGCCTGGGGCCACCAGGGTCAAGGTGGTTTCCAGGGTATCCTGGCTGTCGCCAAGGAACACCTTCACCGTGAGTTCCTTCCCATAGTCGCCTTCCGACACGGGGTAGTAGCTCTTGGTCCAATCGGTGATCTTGGTCCCGTCCAGGACCCACTCATAGGTCCTCTCGCCCTCAGGCGCGTTGGATACGGCGGTGTTGGCAATATAGCCAAGGGACTCGTCGCTGGTGAGCGTCAGGGCCACCGTGGGGTCGCTGTCGGTTGGCAGCGGGATGGTCATCGTCAGCGGGGCCACCATCAGCCCCAGGCCCTGCGGGAGCGCGCTGTCAGCAACGCCCTTGCTGTTGACCTTTCCGGTAAAGTCTCCAATGCCCACCGCGCGAACCACGAAAATGTAGGGGCTTTGCAGGTCCGCGCTGGTAATGGTGTATTCTTCGGTGGCATTGTTCATGTTTTGCAGGGAACCGGTGTCCAGTCCACGGAACCAGGCATACTGCACATTGGCGTACGCGGGCGCTACAGCCGCCGTAAGCTTGGAACCGACCACCAGGGGACTGGGCTGGGTGAAAGTGACTGAGTCCAGCTCTTCCAAAACCTTCTTGGGGGCGGTGTACGTGAGCAGGCCTGTAAAGGTGCCTGTGCCATTGGCCTTGACCATGATGGTTTTGCCGCGATCGGCGCCTTGCAGGGTATACTCTTTGCCGGTTCCCACGCAATGTCCATCTTCCACGCGATACCAGTCGAACGTCACATTGGCATCCGCCACAACGGTGTTGGCATCCGGCCCATAGGCCTTGACGGTGAGCTTAGAATCCACCAGCATGTCGCCGCCGACCACCACCCGGTTCAGCGTGGACTTTGTCGTCACGGTCGTGATATCCATGGCCTGGGTCACCGTTGCGGACGCATAGGGCGTGCCTGCCATTGGCGTCACCTTTGCGTAAATTTTGGTCAGCCCATACCCTGCGGTGGTGGGAGGCGCGGGGATGGTCAGCGTATTGCCGCTGCCAATTTGCGCCGCAGGCTGCGCAGTACTGTTAATGGTGTACTCATGCATCCATACGCAGTTGACCTTGGCCTGTTCAGGCCACAGGTCGAGCCTGATCTTTTGGCCCGCATTGGCCGAGGTGCCTACGCCGCTTTGCAGGGCATCGTCCCACAGCGTTACCGTAATGTTAGTCGTCCACTTGTCCAGTACCGTTCCCGTGCGCGACTCCAGCGCCAGTCCGGTGTAGGGCGCCACGCCCTCGGCTATGAACACAATTTCTTTGTCTTTGTCGCCAGGCTGCACGGTGTATTCGGGGCTGGTACCCACCAACGCGCGAAGTCCGTTGTCATCCGTGTACCACTTGTAAGTATACTTTGCGCCTTCAGGCATGACATCGATGACCTTCACGGTATCGCCCACCACGGGTTGCTGTGAGGGTGCAAAATTCAGCACGGAGTCCACCAACGCGCTGTTGGTCAAAATCCCATACTTGGACGTGACGGCGGCGCTACCGGAATAAGTGCCCGTGCCCACGGCAATCACCGAGACAAATTGGCCAGCAGTGGCGCCAGCGGGTACAGTAAATTTAGCGTCTTTGGCATTGCTTTGCAGAACGCCATCCACAAACCATTGGTAGGTAGCCGTCGCCCCAGCGGGGAGAACCGTGGCGGTGATGTCCTTTCCAAGCACGGGGGTATCCAGGCTGAGGCTCACGCCCGTCAGCGACAGGGACCCCGGCGCGGGGGTCGGCGTAACCGTAGCCGTGGGGGTGGCCGTGGGCGTGGGATTGTAGTAATGCAGGAATTCATTCATCATATAGCCGGTGCGGCTGCCCACCTGAATGTAGTCCCAGCCGCCGGCGGGGCCTTTTTGCAGCACAGTGACAGGGGTGCCCACGCTATAGACGCCAATGGTGCTATAGCCCTTGCTGGGGCCGGAGCGCAGGCGCACCCCCAAGCCGTTGGCGCTCCAAATGCTGGCGTTGCTGAGGGGCCCATACGTGGGAATGGGGCCGGGCGTCCCGCCGCCGGTGAGAAATTCATTCATCATATACCCAACGCGGCCGCCCACCTGGATGCGGGACCAAATGCCGCCGCGCTCCAGCACGTTTACGCTGGTTCCCACGCTATACACAGCCAGGGTTTTATATCCTTTGCCCGGGCCGGAGCGCATGCGCACCCCATAGCCGTTGCTGCTCCATACGGTGGCGTTGCCGGTGCCGCCGCCACCGCCGCCGCCCGCGCTCACATAGGCGCTGTACATATAGCCCGTTCTTCCATCGGGGGCCTGCACATGATACCAACTGCTCAGCGTGTCCAAAATGGTCACCACTGTGCCGGTATAGTAGCTGCTCACAGTATGCGCACTAAAATTAGGCTGGGCCCGCAGGCGCAGCCAGCCGCCATGCACCACACCCGTCGAGGCTGCGGATGACGTGGCCGGAACCAATAGCATGCCTACCAGCAGCGTAATCGTCAAAGCAATCACCAAAAGACGTTTCATGGGTTTTCCCTCCAATACCTTTATCCGTTGGGAGTTGGAATTTTCAATCATAAGACGATTGCGTTTAGCAGAATCTTCCCATATAAGGAGAATTTGTTTTCCTTGTCATTCTTTGGCGCGAGGTGAACCATTCATTGGCAAAAAGCGCATAAAGCAACGATTTCTCGGTCTTTTTGGCGCTTTTTTCAGCGCACACCAAGCACCTAATTTCTGCACAAACCCACCTAAATCCTCCTTTGGGAATTATTTCCATCCATTCTTCCTTCCGGCATAGCGGGGCGCGGGACGGTAGTATTCAAAAATGACGGCGTCGTTTTCCCGCTGGCGGAGCTCCGGCGCGTCGGAGGCGTGCACGGTCCACACCACCCGCATGGCCCCCAGGGCATAACAAAGCTTAACCAGAAAAGGCCTTTTGGAGGTGTCATAGGCCACAAAGTGAGGGCGGGCGGCCACATTGGTCAGCAGGTTCCCCAGCAGGAAGCCCAGGGGCTTACGCAAGTTTTCATAATCCTTGGGGGGGTTGCTGAGCTGCCCCCGCAGCACCTCCGGCGCATGCTGTCGAAACCAGGCCACCACGCGGGGGTCAAAGCTTTCCACGCACCAGTTTTGGCCACCTTCTCTCAAAAGGGCCAGGGTTTTTTCGCAAAGCAGCGCATTGCTTTTCCCGGCGGACTTCAACTCCACAATCACCGGCGTGTCTCCCAACGCCTGCAACACCTCCGCAAAGAGGGGGATGCGCTGCTGGCCGCCAAACAGCGCCAAGGCTTGCAAGCCCTTCCAGTCCAAGGCGTCCACCCGGCCGGGCACGCCGCAGGCCCGGGACAGGTCGTCATCATGGAACACCACCACCTGGCCGTCCTTGGACAGCTGCACATCCAGCTCCACGCCGTATCCCGCTTCCCGGGCCGCGGCAAAGGCGGCCAGGGAGTTTTCAGGCACGGTTTGGTCCTGGGTGTGCAACCCCCGGTGGGCGCAGTTACAGCCGTAAAATACCTGGGCCGCCTTTTTCACCTGGGGGCTCATGGGGCCGGGGGCCACCAAAAAGCAAAGAAGCAACACGAAACCCACCAGCGCAAGCCCGATCCATAGAAACGTCATGCGGCGTTCTCCTCCCGGCTTTCCTCGTTCATGGCCCGCACCCGGGCCTGGACCTCCGCCAGCCGTTGCTTGTCAATGGGATAGAACAGAAGCACAATCACCGCCAGCACCGCGAAGGCCACGGGCACCAGGCCCATCAGCACCCGGATGCCCATCACCGCCTCTGGGGTCTGGGCGGCGGCCCCTTCCACATATCCGCTCTGGGTCCAAACGAAGGTGGTGACCAAGCCCTGCAGCACAATGGAAAGGCGCATCACCAGCGCATTCATGCCGTAAAAAGAGCCCTCCCGCCGCACCCCGGTGCGCACCTGGTCCTCGTCGATGATCTCCGCGTAGAGCATATTGGGCATGATCATCACCCCGCTGACACCCATGCCCGCCACCACGGAAACCAGGACGGCGATCAGGATGCTGGGCGCCAGAAAATACCCCAACGTGCCCAGGGCAAAAACCCCCGAGGAAATGATGTAGGTGTTTTTCGCGCCAAATCTCTTGCACAGAAAGCTGACCACCGGCGCAAAAACCATGCTGGAAACGAACATCACCCCCATGATCACGGTGACCCCCAGGTCGAATTGCATCACATATTTGCTGTAAAAAGCGATGCTGGCGGTGCAGATGGCTTTGCCCACCTCAATGAACAGCACGGACAGCACGCAGATGACAAAGGCTTTGCTGGAAAAGGTGGCGGTGACGTTCCGCCAGAAGGGCAGGGACCCGCCCCTGCTGTTGACCGGCCTCTCCCGCACGCCCCAGGCGCTGAGCAGCATGGTGGCCACGCCCACCACCGCAAAGATGGCCGCCATGGCGGTGTAGCCAAAGGCGTTGATCAGCGGCTCCGCGCTGAGGGTGGCCAGCATAGCGCCCAGCACGCCCAAAATTTGGCTGTACACATTCACCCGGGCCCGGTTGCCCTCGTCCAGGTACATTTCGGGCAACACGGCGGACCAGGTGAGCATGGTCATGGTAAAAAAGGTATCATACAGGCATATGCTAGCCAGAAAGAAAAAGAACAACGCATTGGGCGAGGCAGCAGCAGCAGCGGGCGGCGAAAACAGCAGCACCAGCGCCAGCCCCAGCGGCACCGCGCCAAACATCATGTAGGGCTTTCTCCGGCCCCAGCGGGAGGTGGTTTTGTCCGACAGCACACCCATCAGCGGGTCGTTGATGGCGTTCCAGATACCGTAGACCACCATGGCAATGGCATAATGGTTCTTGTCCAGCCCCAGGTGGTCCACATAGAAGAAAGCAAACCAGGTCATCATGGCATAGCTGACGATGCCACCCGAAAAATTCCCAAAGGAATAGCAGAGGTCCTTCCAGTTCTTTTTCATACGGGTTCTTCTCCTTTGCATAAGGCCTCGATGGCCTTTTGGTCAAAAGCGGGGTTTTTCCGGTTCATCAGGGGATGGGAGACACGAAGCGCGTCCAGGTCCAGGGTGGCAGCCACGCCGCCGGGGGTGTCGAAGCTGCCGCACTCCACGCTGTGGAGGCCACTTTCCAGGGGGAACCAGATGCCTGCCTTGCCGGTGAAACGGATGGGAAAGGGGGGCCTGGACACCAACGCGGGCTTAATGGCGGGAAGCCCCGTTTCGCTACTGCGGACCTGGGCCCCGCGCAGGGCCAACCAGGGATGAAATTCGGCCATGTCCCCAATGGGAACGATGGCATAATCCGCCCCCAGGTTTTTTCCAATGCGGAAGGTTTCAAAATACGTGGCGTCCATGCATACGGCCAGGGCGATGTTGCCGATGGGGGTGGGCACCACGACCGCCTCCTGGCCCTGGGATACGCCCAAGGCCCGCTCCTCCTGGGTGGGGTGCAGCTTGTCGGCCTGGCCCAGCACTTCGCCTGTGGGAGAGAGCAGCAGGTGCCGGTTGTATACTTTGCCTTCCTCCGGGACCAGCAAGGTGCCGCAGGCCACATACAGGCCGTAGCGCCTGGCAAAGCGGGCCAGCAGGGCTGTGTAACGCTCCTGCAAAAAAGCAAAGGGAGTCAGAAGGCGTGGGAGAAGAGGGGCTGGGCCGTGGGGCGTTGGGCCGTCCGGCGCCGGGCCGCCCAGGACGGACCCCTCCGAGGCTGGGGAGACGGCATCTGGGAGGAAGGCGGCTGGGCCTTTCTTGGAAAAGGCCCAAAGGGCCAAACGCACAAGGGGCAGCAGGCCAAAAAGCAGCAGCCCGAACAGCTCCGGGAAGCAGATCAACTCCGCTCCGGCTTCCTGGGCGGCCCGAAAATGCCGGTCCACCTGGCGGACCCAGGCAGGGAGGGTCGGATAGGCTTTGGCCTCGGCCTGTACCGCGTACACCCGCACCAAAGCGCGGTTTTCCGGTTCCCCGGTTGCCTTTGGGGGAGATTTTGGCAACCGCGAAAACGCTTTCGCGACACGGCCTTCACCGAGTCGCCGGCGCAGGTCCCCCGCCAGCCTTGCCGCCAGCCATCTCATCATGCCAGCAGCTCCTTTCGGTACCGGGAATAAAAAGCTGGATTGAGGCCTTGCAATACAGGGAATTCCTCCTGGGCCCTGGCCAGCTGGTCCGGGTCAAAGCTGTTTTCCCCCAGTCCGCTTTGGTCCTGAGTGAGCGGGCAGGGCAAAACCAGCCGCCCGCCGCCCAGGCCCGCCACCGCAATGGCCATGCCATTGGCCTGGGCGCTGGCCCAAGGGCCCGCCAAAAACAGCGCGGCATCGCCGCCTGTTTGTATGGCTTCCGGCGTGGGAAGGTTTGCCGGGTCGATTTTCATCCGGCAAGTAGACGCCAGCAGCAGCTGGCAACCCCTTAGGGCCGCCAGCCTGGCATACTGGGGCTGAAACAGGTCCGCATCCCCGCAAAGGGCCACCCGGCCCCAGCGGGTGTCGAACACTCGCACATCCTCGCCGAAAGACAGCCCCGGATCGGGAAAGCAAACCTGCTGGATGACCTCTTCCCCACCATCCAGCCAGGCCAGGGCCAAGCCGCCACGGTGGGCAAAGGGCGCGGTCACCACAGGGGAACCACATGCTTTGGCAACGTCACGGCAGGCCGCCAAATACCCTTCGTTCCCCGGGGGGACAACCTCCGGCAGCAACAAAGTAATCCCATCCCTAGGGGCAAAAGGCGGCAAACCAACGGAAAAAAAGACGTTGGTTTTCATAGGCCGTACGCCTCGAATATGGCGTTGGCCAAAAAGCCCGCCGCGGTGGCAAAGGCCGCGCCTGTGCAAAGCTGCCCGCCGGGGTCCACGGTTTCGCAGGCAATGCCGTTGTCCATGGCCATGGCGCGGAGAGAGCCCAGGATTTTCTCGTCCCGCCCCCGGGCCAGCAGCAGGTTGCAAAGGCTCATGGGCCAGGGCATAGGGGCATGCTCGCAGCCCTGGCCGCAAAGGGTTTCGTTTTCCGTATACCAGGGGTTATCGGGCGAAAAATAATGCTCCACCGTGGCCACGTACACCGGATCGCTGGCGTCCATGGCCCCATAGTAAGGGAGCAAGGCCAGGCTCCCCGGCGGGTTGTCATACAGCAAGTGGCGGCCCTGCCCGTCTGTGGACCAGGCCAGCATAGGCTTGCCCTGGTGGGTGACCACGCAATGCCGACGGAGCCCCTTTTCCAGGGCGGAAATGTCCGCAGAGATATCCCCGGAAGCATCAAGCCCCTTCTCTTGCATAAACCGAAGGGCCGCCAACACCAACGCGTTGTCATAGGTCAAAAAGGGCAGCTCCTCCGGGTCGTCGCTGGGGGACAGCTCGGTGCGGTACAGCCCGGTGGCAGGGTCCCGCCAGGAGGCTAGGGCGGCAAGGGTAAAGGAAAGGGCATGCCGAATCTCCGGGAGGTCTAGGAATGTTTCCTCCCCCGTTATTTGGAGGTAACGCTTCAAAGCCAGGATGGGGGCCACCAGCTGGTCCATCTCAAAGCCGGGATAGAGGGACATGCCGTTCAAATACAGCGCGTGGTCCGCGCCCCGCTCCAAATAACGGGTACAGGCCAGCAGTAAGGCCTCCCTGGCCAGCAGCCTGTCCACCCGCAGCCATGCCGGGAAGGCCCACAGCATGCAGTCCCTGGCCCAATACGCCCCCGAAACATAATACCGGCTGCTTCTGGACGTGGTCAGCAGCAAAGCGCCGGTATCCAGCGCCCGGCCCAGGCTAAAGGCATAGCAGAACATCAGGTTCAGGTTGGCCATTTTTTCCAGCGCCGGATCGGTGGGGATGGAAAAATGCCGGGCCTGCAAAAAGGCCCGCTGGGCATCGTACAAGGTCGCCCCTCTGCGGCGGAGATCCATGTTGGCGAGCCTTGCGCCGTCCAACTCCGCGCCCACCCCCACAAAGAACCAGAGAATTTCACTCTGGCCCGGCTCCAGCGAAAAGGGCTGGACCGCCTGGATGGCGTCCGCCTGGGCCTGCACCGTGCCTTGGCCCCCGGCGATGGCGATGGCGGTGAGCCCGCCGCCGGAGCGAAATTCGGCGTAGGCGGTTTTTGCCCAGTCCTCGGTGCCCAGGGCGCAATGCCCTTCCAGGGGAAGGGTATGGAACACCGCCCGGGAAAAGGCGGTGGGCTGCGCCCGGAGGGCCAGGGTGCCGTGCGTGGCCTGGGAAGCGGTCAGCGTCACGCGGAACACAAAGCCGCGCCGCCCCTCCGGGGCAAACACCATCTGTTGAATGAACAGCCCGGGCGCATGCCCCGAAAACGAAGGCATCAGCGGCTGCTGATACCCTTGGAACTGTACCGGAAGGGGCGCCCCGTTCAGCAGTAAAGCAAACAAAGGCACGCCGCGAATCTCCACCAGCGCGTTCAAGGATTCCCGCAAATGGCTGATGGCCGCCACCGTACCGTCCGGGTTCACCTCTGACAGGCTGACATAGTGGTTTCCAGCCACGCAAAAGGCGTCCTTTTCCTCCATGGGCCTGGGTACGGTCAAGATTTTTTGCATGGATGGCTCCTTCTGATCGGCTGATTTGTCCCATTTACAGGCTGAGTAGCTCCATGGCGTTTTCCCTGAAAATCCGGCGGATGTCTCCGGCGGACATGCCGATGGCCCGCACGGCCCGCAGCTGGTCCACCAGATAGCGGACCGCAAAGCCCCGGGGGAACCATTCGGAATCCGTTCCAAAAAGGATACGGCCCGCCCCCAGAGTGGCGGAAAAGCGAAAGAAAAGCTGCTCCAGGGTAGGGTTCGCCATGGTCCACTTGGTCCAGAGGTTATTGCCGGAGGTATCCACGAAAACGTTGGCGCTGGCCCAGCAAAGCTGCAACAGCTCATCGGGAAAGCCGCAGCCAAAGTGCGGCACCACAAAGCGGGCATGGGGAAAGCGCTGGGCGGTTTCCGCCAAGGCCAAGGGCCGGAGATTAGGCCCGCTGACGATGCCCAGGCTGCTGCCCCCGCCCAAAATGCCAAAATGGACCACCACCGGCAACCGGTGCTGGTGGCAAACCTCAAAGACCGGGTCATAAACCCGGTCTGCCAGCGGCTTTTCCACCACAGGCGCCAGAATTTTGTAGCCGATCAGCCCCTGGCGCAAGATGGCGCGTTCCAACTGCTCCGCCGCGTCCGGATCGTCGATGGAATGATGGGCAAAGCCTGCAAAGCGGTCCGGGTGGGCCGCCACTGCCTGGCTGAGGGTTTCATTGCCGCCGCCGGTGAGGAACACCACTTTTTCCAGAGGATAGCGGCCGCACTCCTCCGCCCAGCGGTCCGCGGCCTCTTGCCAGCTCTCAAAGGCGGGATCCGGGGTGGGAAAGCAAAATTCAGGCAGCCAGGAGGGGGGCTGCCCTCCCAGGGCCTGCAGCTCCTGGAACCGCTCTTCCCCATTGCGGGCGATATAGCGCCGCCGCCAAGGGGACAGCCAGTCATCGCTGGCCACAGGCAAGTGCAGATGCATATCTACAATGGGGAAATCCGTGAACTCCTGGGTTTCTAACACTTTCGGCATAGACCCCTCGCTGGCGTAGCCAGCCTTTGCAAAATAGTGGTTCCATTATATCATGTCCCGGTTGTAAAACAAGGGCGGAGGGGGAGCTTCGTTGTGACGTCAGAAACGAGCCGTTGCGGCTGACCCAGAAAGCTGAGGAAGAACGGAAAGGGCAGGAAAAGGGCGGTTTCCGTTGTTGACAAAAAAACCAGCATCCCTTATAATATTTTTTGTTGTCAATAAGGGCAACATGCGATCGTGGCGGAATTGGCATACGCGCACGTTTGAGGGGCGTGTCCGAGAGGGTACGGGTTCAAGTCCCGTCGATCGCACCACTTGGAGTAACCATACAGGGCTTGAGATGCCCTGTATGGTTACTTTTTTACCACGATTTCCTGCATGGCCTTGGTCTATCCCATCGCTGAAATGGGCTCATAGGTCACCCGCACGCCCTTGCGCGTTTGCATCAGCACCTTGGGCATATCCAAGGGCAGTTCCTGGGGAATGTCCAGTGTCCCCACACAGTTGTAATGGATCGTGAGGTGCTGCACATGCACGCCATCAATCTTCTCCGCCTGATGAACCTCAATGCGGTGAATCAGTTCATTGAGCATCCGGGGCGTTAGCTTCCGGGCGCGGGTGTACTTCCTCACAATGGCAATG
>JAVBPU010000035.1:0-5025 GCA_031549415.1 Eubacteriales bacterium
AGAAACTGCTGCAAAGGCTGCAATGGAATTTGGTCTGAAGAGTGTTGAAGTATTTGTCAAAGGCCCTGGTTCCGGCCGTGAGGCTGCCATCCGCAGTCTGCAAGCCGCCGGTCTGGAAGTGAACATGATTAAAGACGTTACACCCATTCCGCATAACGGATGCCGTCCGCCCAAGCGTAGAAGAGTGTAAGAGAATCGAGGAGGTACAAACCGTTATGGCAAGATATACCGATTCCGTATGCCGTATGTGCCGCCGCGAGGGCACCAAGCTCTTTTTGAAGGGTGAAAAGTGCTTCTCGTCTAAGTGCGCGGTGACCCGTCGGCCTACGCCCCCTGGCCAGCATGGCCAGGCCCGTCAACGCAAGGCCAGTGAGTACGGCCTGCAGCTTCGTGAAAAACAAAAGGCACGCCGTGCCTATGGCCTGATGGAAGGCCAGTTCAAGCGCACCTTCGTCCGTGCCACAGGCATGAAGGGCATCACCGGCGAAAACCTGCTCCAGCTCCTGGAGCTGCGGCTGGACAACGTGGTGTACCGCGCAGGCCTCGGCGACAGCCGGGCCCAGGCGCGCCAGTTCGTTTGCCATGGGCTGATCACCGTAAATGGCAAAAAAGTGGACATTCCTTCCTACAGCACCAAGGTGGGCGATGTGATCAGTGTCCGCGCCACCCGCAAGGACATGGAACACTTCAAGATCGTGAAGGAAGGCATCAGCCGCGTGGTTCCCAAGTGGATCAGCGCCGACGCCGCCAATCTGACCGCCACCGTCAGTGCTTTGCCTGCCCGGGATGATGTGGACCTCACCCTGCAGGAGAACATGATTGTTGAGTTCTACTCTCGTTAATGATGAGGCGCTACTCCCTCAACCCACAGGCTTGAAACAGGAGGGTAAAACGAATGATCGAAATCGAAAAAGCGCGGATCGAATGCGTGGAGATGAGCCAAGAAAACCGTTATGGCAAGTTCGTCATCGAACCGCTGGAACGTGGCTTTGGCAACACGCTGGGCAATGCCCTGCGCCGTGTTTTGCTGAGTTCTCTGCCTGGCGTGGCGGTGACCGGCATTGCCATTGATGGCATCCAGCATGAGTTCTCCACCGTGCCCGGCGTGACGGAAGACGTGACCGAGATGATCCTGAACCTGAAGGATCTCTCTGCCAAGTTGTATTCCGATCAGCCCAAAACGGTGATGCTGAAAGTGAAGGGCCCCGCGGTGGTAACTGCTGGGGACATCGCGGTGGATGACGAGCTGGAAATCATCGATCCGGATCTGCACATTGCCACGCTGAACGAAGACGCGCACCTGCAAATGACGCTGACGCTGGACAAGGGCCGCGGGTATGTGAGCGCCGACAAGAATAAGACCATGAATATGCCCATTGGCTTTATTCCCATGGACTCCATCTTTACGCCCATCCGCAAGGTCAACTATACGGTGGAAGACACCCGCGTCGGGCAGATTACCGACTATGACAAGCTGACCCTGGAAGTTTGGACCAATGGCAGCGTGCAGCCGGATGAAGCCATCAGCATCGCAGCAAAGATTTTGACCGAGCACCTCAGCCTTTTCGTGAGCCTCACCGACCAGGTGATGCCCATTTCCTTCACCGATCAGGAGGATGACAAGAAGGAAAAGGTGCTGGAAATGACCATTGAGGAGCTGGACCTGAGCGTCCGGGCCTACAACTGCTTAAAGCGCGCGGGCATCAACACCGTGGCCGAGCTGGTACAGCGCAACCAGGAGGACATGATGAAGGTGCGCAACCTGGGCCGCAAGAGCCTGGAAGAAGTGGAACAGAAGTTGGAAGCCCTGAACCTCTCCCTGCGCCCCAGCGACGAGTAACTTCCATAGTCCGCTATAAGGAGGAACATCAACCATGGCACAACGCAAATTGGGCCGTCCTGCCGATCAGCGCAAAGCGTTGCTCCGCAATCAGGTAACCAACCTGATTTGGTATGGCCGTATTGAAACGACGGAAGCCCGCGCCAAAGAGGTGCGCCGCGCCGCCGAAAGACTGATTACCTTGGCAGTCAATGAGTGTGACAACAGCATTGAAGTGACCAAGGAAAGCCATAACGCAAAGGGGCAGCTGGTGACGCTGAACGTGACTAACGACGCGCCCAGCAAGCTGCATGCCCGCCGCATGATCATGAGCTATTTGTACGAGCTCAAGGATGTGCAAAAGAAGGACGAGGACAAGGCTGATTTCAAAGAGCGCACCAAGGACATCAAATACCCTGTGGTGGAAAAGCTGTTTCGGGAAATCGGCCCCAAGTTCAAGAAGCGCAACGAGGAAAAGAAGTGCTCCGGCGGCTACACCCGCATCTACAAGCTGGGGCCCCGCCGTGGCGACGCCGCCGAAATGTGCGTCATCGAGATCATCTAAGAATCCGTTGCAAACAAGCACAAGCCCGCCCTGGGACACCGGGGCGGGTTTTGGCATGATGAGGGGAAAGCCTTGCCAGGAGAATGCCTTTTTGGTATCATATTTTTGGCATGAGAGTAGATATTTGCCAGGGGTCTGCACACACTAGGCAAGGGAAAGAGGTGTGCGGATGGAAGAGAAAAAGCCCCCGGAGAGGGAGCCCGGCAAAGAGTCCCTTTTGGCGCATCAACTGAACCGCTTTCTGGGCCAGATGGAAAGGCTGCAACTGGCGGAATATGTGCGGTATCTGGATAACCGCAAGCGGGTTTTTTGGTCCAACTTTCTGGGCGGTGTGGCCCGGGGCCTGGGCACGGCGGTGGGTTTCACCATTTTGGGCGCTATTTTAATTTTGATTCTCCAGAATCTGGCCAAGCGCAACCTGCCGCTCATTGGGGATGCCCTGGCGCAAATCGTAACCATCGTGCAAAACAGGTTGGACTAAGAGGGGGAAGCCATGGGAGCGTTTTGGGGAATTTTGGCGGCGGTGGTGGCCCTGGACCGGGGCACAAAGCTGTGGGCCGCGATGGGACTTCAGGGGGGCAAGGCCATCGTGGCGATTCCTGGGCTGCTGGAATGGCGCTATACCCTCAACCATGGCATGGCCCTGGGCCTTTTTTCCGGCAACTGGGTGGCCAATTTGCTGTTGCCGGTATTGGCAGTGGCGGCCTGGCTGCTGGTGGGCCGCCGGTACGAGCCCGCGCCGCTCAAGCGGGTGGCCAGTGCGCTGCTGCTGGGCGGGTTCGTGGGCAATTTTGTGGACAGGCTTTGGTACGGCTATGTGGTGGACATGGTGTTTTTTCCATGGCTGCCTTGGTTTGTATGCAACGTGGCGGATATCGCCATTTGTGCGGGCGTGGTGATGCTGGCGGTGAGCCTGCTGCTTCGGCCCCAGGACTGGAGAGAAAAGCATGCAAAGGATGACCGGAGAAGCACCCCGTGAAGGCCGCCTGGACGTGTTGCTGGCGGAGCTGTTTGGATGCAGCCGGGCGGCGGCGGCCCGGGCCATCCAGGAGGGCCGGGTGCAGGTCCAGGGGAAACCGGCGGGCAAGGCGGGGCAAGTGGTGGACCCTGGAGTGGCTCTCTTGATGGAGGTGCTGGAAGCCATCGAGTCCCCTGCTAGGAAAGAGGACATTCCCATTGAAATCCTGTACCAGGATGAGGACCTGGCCGTGGTGGTGAAGCCCTGCGGCATGGTGGTGCATCCGGCGGCGGGGAATGAGAGCGGCACGCTGGTCAATGCCCTGCTTTTTGCCATGGAGGATTTAAGCGGCATTGGCGGGGTGAAGCGGCCGGGGATCGTGCACCGGTTGGACAAGGACACCAGCGGCCTGCTGCTCATCGCCAAAAATGACGGGGCCCATGTGGCGCTCAGCCAGCAGCTAAAAGCCCGCGCCATGGACAAGCATTACCTGGCGGTGGTGGAGGGCTGCATGAAGGAAGAGAGAGGCCAGGTGGAAGCCAGCCTGGCCCGCAGCAAAAGGGACCGGAAAAAAATGGCGGTGGACCCGGAGGGCCGGGAGGCGCTGACCCAGTGGACCTTGCAGGAAAACATGAAGGACTGCGCCCTCTTGGATGTAAAGATCATAACGGGCCGCACCCATCAGATTCGGGTGCATATGCAGCACATCCACCACCCATTGGTGGGAGACCCGCTCTATGGGCGGAAGCATGGGGTGAAGGCGCCCCGGTTGATGCTGCATGCCTACCGGCTGGCCTTTGACCATCCCCGCACTGGGCAACGGATGCAATTTGCGGCGGACCCTCCGGCGGATTTTCGTGAAGCGCTGAAAAAATGGGGCTGGCATCAGGGCGATGGTATGTAAACGAGACTGTGGGGGCCTCGCGGTCATCGCATTTCCTTGGGATGCGGAGGCTTCGCCTCCGCCCCTCCACCAGGGCTTTCGCCCTGGACCCTTTCTCTGGCCACGTAAAACGTGGCCAGAGGAGAAGAAGATGCATCCTTTTTTGCTCCGCAGATGCGACGACCTTTTCCAGGATCAAGGGGCATAGCTATGCCGTTGGCATTGGCTTTGGCACCGTGAAACGGTGCCAAATAGAGGGGTTCGGAGACTTGTCCCCGATGGGGCACCGGCAGTGAGTGCACCGGAGGGAAGTGCACCGGAGGGAAGCGTGTGCGCAGGGCGCACAACCGCGTAGCGGTTAGCGACCCGCAGGTGTGAGCTTTCACGAGCGCATGAGCGGTAGCGAAATGCACGACGATGAAAGCGAGGCGCAGTGCGCACAACCGCGTAGCGGTTAGCGGCCCGCAGGTGTGAGCTTTGACAAGTGCGTGAACGGTAGTGAAACGCACGCCGATCAAAGCGAGGCCCAGTGGGCACTTGGCGGCGTCAACAAGCGTGCGCCCTGTGGGCGCTTTGCCGAAGGCAAAAGCGAGTGAGAGCCGGGGCCTGAAGCAAGCAGCCGAACGGTAGTGAAGGCTGCGCTGACTGAAGGGCCGGAACGAAGCCCAAAGCGAACGAGAGGTGGGGCGAAGCCCCGCATAAAAAAGGAAATGCGGCAGCCCTGTCGCGCCCCGTTTTGTTGACAGTCCCAGGGGCATTTGCTATACTCAGGAAAGTTTTTCAAGCAGGAGAGGATACCA
>JAVBPU010000014.1:0-85137 GCA_031549415.1 Eubacteriales bacterium
ATCTACTTCTATCTGTCCACCGAGGAACTTATGGAAACCATCTCAGCCAGCAAACAGAAGGGGTACAATGTAGAAATCCAAGAAGGGACAATGAAATCCATGATTGGGTAACCAGAACACTTTGGGGTTTCGTTTTCGGACACTCGTCAGCGCGCATCGTTCGCATCGATGAGGTCAGCGGTTCGAATCCGCTATGCTCCACCAAAAGCCTTGGAAATGCAGTATTTCCAAGGCTTTTCCCTTTCGATCGCAGAACGATATTGTTTATGAAAAGCTAAGAGTTGTTCGCATTTCCCCGGTTTATCCGCTATGCTCGTATCGTCGCAACTGAATACATCACCGCAGCAGCAAACCGAGCTTTCATGGCTCGGTTTGTTTTGTTCCCCCATCAATATAAGGAGGCACCACCATGTCAGCCAAAATCATTGCCATCACAAACCAAAAGGGCGGCGTCGCCAAGACCACAACCACTGTCAATCTAGGCATCGGCCTCGCCCGACAGGGCAAAAAGGTTCTCCTCATCGATTGCGATCCACAAGCGTCCCTCACCATCAGTCTCGGCCAGCACACCCCTGACAACATCGCTGTCACGCTGGCCACTCTCCTTGCCAAAGTCATCAGTGACGAACCCATCTCACCAAATGAAGGTGTCCTGCATCACGAGGAAGGCGTGGACTTCATTCCCTCCAGCCTCATGCTGGCAGCAATGGACAGCGCAATGAATCAGGCCATTTCCCGAGAAACCATTTTGAACAGATACCTCGATACCGTCCGCGACCGGTACGATTACATCCTGCTCGATTGCCTGCCATCCCTTGGCATACTGAACATCAACGCACTTACGACGCGCTCCCCCATGAGGTTGATGTAAGTCAGTATTTGCATGGGTTGTCCTCCATTCAAAAGGCCCAACCCGGTTGGGGTTGAGCCTTGGGGATGATTTGTTGAGAGCAACAAATTGTTAGGCGAGCGCGGCTCCCAGGTGTTTCCCGATCTCCTGCAAGCCTTTTTCGTTATAGCGGAAGGTTTCCACTTCCTTCACGCTAGCCGCAATCTTCCCTTACTTGATAATCCGGTTCAAATACGCGCCCCCAAATTTGACGATCTTCCTGGCCGGGGGTACGGGGGATTCGAGTTTGATTCCCAGCTTCGCGGCAACCTTCAACCCATCCAGGTACTTGTCGCCGATATCCAACAGCCCCATCTTTTTCAAAAACTCTTCTTTTTGCTCCCTGGTCTGGAAGCAGACCGCGAACCAAAATTCAGAATCGGTTGCATCCAGCAGCCGGGCATTTTCATCTTGCGCCCGCTCCTTGAACGCGGTCAAAATCCCGCTCATATCATCGGCTATGCCTTCTTCTAGCTGTTCCGGGGAAATGATAACGGCTTCCTTGGTCTTTTCCGGCGCTTTGGGTAACTTCATTGCGTAGCGCTCCTTTCATGGTATTCGCGCCTATACTCATGGCGCAAAATGTCCAATTCCACCAGGGGAAACGCCTCCTTGATCCGCTCATAATCCACCGGGGACTTCTCCTTGATGACGGAAGTAAAGCGATAATCCAGGCCATCATAGGTGCGCCCGAACCATTCATAATCAATGGGCAATGCGATTTGTGCGGCATCCAGCTCCCGCACCATGTCCTCTTTTTTGTAGTCAAACACGGGGTACCACCGGCGGGCCTTATGGTTCACCTGCCCATGCTTAAGCATAGACTGCCGCCTCACAATACTGTCGGCGCTTCGCACGCCGGAGGCCTGATAAGCATTTTCAAGGGCCGGGTCAGTGGCCCGGACCAGAGCATTGATATCTTCATAATCAAGCTCTGGTAGGTTGGCTTCTTCAATGGTTCTAAGGTTTTCGGGAGCTTGCAAAACAAACCGATTCAGCAGGCGATACAGCGATGGATGCGGCAGCCTGAGAATATGACACCCAAACCACTCCTCATAGTATCGCAGCGCCCGCTCGGTGAAAGATAGGGGGCCGCTTGGGACGGTATACAGGTAGTACGGCACAATTTTGTCAAAGTACCGCCGCAGTTTGAGCCATGCCACAATGCTATCCTTCCCGGTGGAAAAGGCCAGAATGGTGCAGCCCTTGGACAGTTCCGCCATGTACTGGCATAGCTCATCGCTGTTTTCAAAGTGCTTTTGTAGGTCAGCCATCCGCGCCGCTCCTTTCCTCATCCTTTGGGCCGGATTTATGCGGCCACTCTTTCAGCCCCATTCTGTCCAGCACCGCCTTCCCTATGTACTGATTCACTGATTCATTGACTGCATCAGCAGCGAGTTGTACGGTTTCTTTATCCCCCTTGGGAACCACCAGCTCCACGCGGTCATAAGCTTTTTGGTTATACCGCTTCTTCACCGCGCTTGATGTATGGGTTTTCGCCAATAGCAACACCTCCACCTGTATATGCTGCTATTTTATCACACAATATCATATTACGGTAGTATGTAAATTGCACCATATTACGGTAGTATGTTTGTGCATTTTGTCAATATACATACTTACGGAAGTATGCTATCATAAAGTCACAGCAAGGGAAACGCACTCCCGGCAGGAAGAGCGGCCACCACGGCAAAGCGCAACCGGACTCACGCCCCTTGCTCGATCAACAAAAGGAGGCCACCACCATGGCAGGAATCGACTTCGCCACTACCGCCCTAAACCAACTGGGAGGAAAGGCTTTTACCTTCATGACCGGGGCAAAGGACTTCATGCTGGACAATGACCACACCTTGCGCATGAGCATTGGCCGCAACGCCACCCCGGCAAACCGCTTTTACATCACCCTGGACGGGGACGACACCTACACCCTACGGCTGGAACGGCAGACCTTTAGCAAAAAGACCTTTGACACCACCAGGACGGTGATTCATGAGGCATCCGGCCTCTACTGTGACCAAATCCGGGAAGTATTCGAGCGGTGGACGGGTCTGGAAACCAGGGTGCCCACATTCGCACAAAGGAGGGCTTGATCATGAACAAAGGCGATTGGGTAAATACTCCCCGGTTTTTGAAGGTCAAAATCGAAGCGGTCTTAACCCCGGAACAGGCCAGGGAGCAAGGCTACACTGAACCCACCCACTATGTTGGCGAATACAACATCCTGGGCAGGCACATCGGCCCAAACTGCATGGTATTTGCAGCAGTTCGCAAAGACGCAGAGTGACGGCCCCACGGGGCCGGTAATGCGGGAAGCGCGGTCACAACCCCGCGCACGCTACCAAAGGAGGTTTTTCCATGATTGACCCCCGGAACATTGGCCCCGGCGAAGAACAGTATGAGTATTACAAGGATCGAATCAACAAGCGCATATACTGCCAATACGACTACCGCGACCATGACGGCAAATTATACTCCTGTGTTCGGCCTACCCTGGAAGCCTGCCGCGCTGAGCGGGACCAGTGGAAGGAGGCCCGGCAGCCATGACCACACCTTGCCCTTTACGCCAGATCACCCGCAAGGAATGGGCGGCCATCCCCGCCGATTACAAGGGCGAATGGACCCAAGGCATTGCTGCCTTTCGCGGCGACATTCCCCCTCACTGGATCGGCAGGAAAACGATGATAACTTACGACCCCGAAACCGGCGGCACGGTTCTTCTCACAGAGGGTCTACACTTCCAGATCATCCCCTAGCGCCCGCCTGGGCGCTTTTTCATGCACATAATGCGCCCACCTCCTTTCTGCAATGAAAAGGAGCGGCCACGCGGACGCTCCTGGAAAATAAATGGAAAAATCCTTTGAAAAGGGGTTGACACTGACAAATGTATGTGTTATAATAAGACCATCAAGAGAGGGAAGGAGGTGAGGGCATGAGCCGGAAACGAAGGAGCCGCGAGGACGCTAGGTTGCGACTAGCATATCTCGCGGCGGCCATCGGTCTGGTAAAGGCGGTTGTCGATCTGGTGGTCACACTCGCCAAACTGCTAGACAGATGACGGGAACCGGCGGGGGTGAAAGCCCCCGCTCTCCCTCCTTAGTTTACCACAGTCCGGCCCATGTCGCAAGATGCTTGAAGCCATTGGGAATGTCGTGCAATTGGTTCTCTCGGTCATCCAGGTTATCCTGCTGGTTCTGTTGGTGAAAATGCTAAAACCCAAAAAGGAGGTGTAACATGCAAGTCTTTTCGCCCGAGGCGTTAAAGGCCGCCCGGAAAGCCGGTGGATTCACCCAAAAGGCTTTAGGTGAGGCTGTCGGCACCACCGAGCAGCATGTTCAGCTGTGGGAGTATGGAAAGCGAACACCCACAGCTGACTACCTTCTCCGCATCCTGGTGTTGCTTGGTTGCGCCCCCCAGGACTTGCTCAAAGACCCAGACCCCCAAGGATAACCAGTTCCCCGCAAAGCGTCCAGCCATGGGCGCTTTTTCAGTCAAAAAGAGCGGCTTTGTGGCCGCCCCAGGGCTTGTTATTTTGTTCTGCCCTAGTCCTTCAATCCAAGATGCGCGGAAAGGGCTTCTTGCAAAAGCAGCGAGTAGTTCACCCCGTGCTTTTCCGCAATCGCGTTCATCCAGGACGGAATGGTCAACGTTTTTTTCACAGCCTTGGTAGACGTGCGTTTGCGATACTCCAAGGTATCCGCTTTCACAAGCGCTACGGTTTCCCCCGGCCCGCAGTGAATGGCAGATGCATTGGTTGGCTTGGGCAGGACTTGGTCATTATCCTCTCGCTCAGCCAACATCATGCTCAGCGCGTCCTCGGCTAATTCAAGCGCTTCCACCAGAGTGTCCCCCTCTGTAAAACAATTGGGGATATCGGGGAATTCAACCATCAAATGTCCGTCGTCATTGGACAATTTGGCCGGATATACATATTTAGACACCGTTCTCCCTCCTTCTATTGGGGAAGCCGACGGGGGCTTATTTCAGCCCCGCCTGCTTTTTAATTGTCTCCACCATTTTCTTTCCATAGTCCTTGTTCTTGTCCCGGCTCATGGGGAAGGTGTTGCCGTTGATTCCTAGATACTTGTCGTGGTTGCCCCCGTGTTCAACGAACTTGACCCCGTTTTTCTCCAAGTACTTAACCAGCTCGCTTACTCGCAACGTCCTTCCCTCCTTTCACGGTTATTGTAACACGTATAATACGTGTTGTCAAGCGTTCCATAAAAAAAGCATCAAAAAGAGCGCTCATCACGCTCTTTGGGGGCAGCTCCCTTGCGGTCGCTTCGCCCTTATACAGTATATCACCCCAACCCTGTAATAGGGTGTAATAGGTTTTCAAAAA
Organism: Eubacteriales bacterium; assembly: GCA_031549415.1. GTDB lineage: Bacteria > Bacillota > Clostridia > Christensenellales > Aristaeellaceae > Limiplasma. The sequence goes on from JAVBPU010000014.1 coordinate 5,229, forward strand.
ATCCATTTTTCTTCCACGTTTTTGAGTAGCGTATACATGGCTTCCCGCTCATAATGCATTTTCTTTGCCACTTGCCGGACTGGGAGGAACTCGATATATCGCAGCCACATTGATTCGCGCTCGCTCCCCATCGGCACGGCCTCAATCGAAGGCCTGACATCATCCCGGTATAGCGCCAGCTTCTTGTCGATGGTGTCAATCTGCTGGGACAATTCCGCGCAATAGGTCCCATATCGCTCTACTTTTGATTCCAGCATAGCCGCCTTCGGCATCCCATCCAGCTTGCCGCCGGTGCCTTCCCCTGCATTCCTCGCCCGCTCTAGGTCCATTACAAGCTCCCCGCGCTTCTTCATCAGCCCGCGCATTTCAGCCAAGGTTTGCCGCACCGTCACGCCTTTTTCTCCTTCCTCTGTCGGCCCAGCCCACCATTTGCGGCCTGGCCTCGTATAGTAGGCATGCCTTCCCCCGTTCTTGCCTTTCCTGGCGGTAGTGCCTGCACTCCCCGTTGTAACAGCGCTTGGGCTTGTCCGGCTCGCCCTTTAGCCCCGGCCAGAGCCAGAGGCATGTGCCGCAGAGGCGTTTCCCGGGGCGGGGCGATAGGTGCATCATGGGTCGCCCTCCTCATAAAAATCCGCGTGATTGATCGGGTTCCTGACGCATTCCTGGCAGGCCTCCCCGTACCTGCCGCCGGGGCGGTGGATGCAGCCGGTGCAGGTGCAGCGGCGCAGGAGGTCCAGCGGGGCGGCGGCGCGGTAGGCAGATAGCTCGATCAGCATGGCAACCGCGTCGATGTGCCGCAGGTGGCTGCCCCGCTCTAGTCGTTCTCTCGCCCTGTCGATGTCAATCATGGTTCCACCCCTTCCGGCTGCACGCCGCGCCATTGCCAGCCTTTTCCGTTGCAATCATTGTAATCGCGGAGCCCGATACAAGAATCGCTATCCAAGTGTTCGCAACAGGCGCACGGGCTTTCTTCCTTTAGGTCTGCAACCGCCGCGTCCCTCTCCCTCTCCAACCTAGCGTTCTCCGTCCTCATTCGTTCGTACTCCGCCTTCGCCATCTCCGCCCCCATGGCCCTCCCCTCAGCCAGCCCAAGCGCCCTGGACAGCTCGTCCACCTGATTCAGCAGGGCGGCGTTCTCGGTGGTCAGGTGATCAAGCGCGGCCTTGAGATCGTCGATTTCCACATTTTGTAGTGTGATGAAGTTGCCAGCCTCACCGATGGAGGTGTCTTTGCTGCGTTGCGTGTCTCGCTCGTTTCTCACCTCTTGACACAGATGGTCGATTGTGCCAAGTGCTTCCCGAACAACGCCCGCGATGTCAAAACATAGACCATCGCCACCAGCGTGTAAATCTGCATCAAGTCTCCGCAGGTCGTCCCGAGTTGTATTAATGTCTCCCATCAGCGTTTGCCCTCCTCAGATATTCCCGCATGACCTCGCATGCCACCTCGCAGGCCTTGTTGACGGCATCTAGCCTCGCTTCTTGGTCAAAGCCGCCGTAGTATTCCGCTTCTATCAATGCATCCCGCGTTGTCTCGGGATCAAGGATGCGGATTGCTTGCTTGATTTCCTTGATGTTCGGCATGCCCAAGCCCCTTTCGTATCTTTTGCAGCTCCTGCAAAATGTCCATCAACAATGCTGCCAGGCACTCTCCCTCCCCCGACTGGTGCAAATGGCAGGCCTGGTGATGGTCGCATGCTTTGCATGGATAGCCGCGCAGGGTATCAAAATAGACATCGGGCGCAAAGCTTTTCATGGCTTCCAGGAACAGCTTGGAGGCCTCCGTCTCCGACGCGTAACCGCGCCCGCCAATGGCCCAAAGCATGATTTCCCGCGCATCCACTTCTTCCAACGCCCAGCGTTCCAGCGCGTCGCTGGTGTCCGCCTGCAGGATGCAGTCCCGGCAATACCGGCCGGTTTGGCTCATCGGGCGCCGGCTTGCGGAATGGTCCCCTTCAAAACATCCATCTTCGCATTTGTACCACTCGCTGCCGCAGCGCTTACAGACCAGGTCCGGGGTCGGCTCACGATATTCAAACCCAGAAATCATAGGGTTTTCAAGCATTTCAACCATGGTCGTACTCCCTCCATGCCTTGCTGTATCTGTCTCTGGCGATTGCCTCTTGCATTTGGCGCTTGGGGATGCTATCATAATCGTGTAAGTTGTTCTTTGGGGCTGACGCGGTGCTACGCGGCGGCTCCTCTTTTTTCATACAGTCGCAATGTTCGGCAGGATCAAGGTACGCTCCACATTCATAGCAACGGTACCCCTTCATTCCCTCACCTCCAAATGTTCTGCTTTTACCCATCCATCATCCACCCTGGCCCAGCCATCCAGCCAGCCCTTCACCGTCACCTCCTGCCCCTTTTCCAGCCACCCCAGCCGCTTCCCGTCCGGCCCTACCCGCAGCGCCAGCCTTCCGCCCGTCACCGTGGCCATTTGGGACGGCGCATCCGGCGGCCTGTCGGTCAGGTAGTCAATGCTGGCCCAGCACTCATCCCCGGCAATCACCAGCTTGGCCCAGGACCCGTCCAGCGCCACCATCACCGCGCTGTCACCGGGATAGAGCTTGTACACCACTTCGCTGTCACGGTCCGGGGACCAGCGGCAATTGAGATAGCTTTCAGCGGTGCAGTACACGGTGGTTTCGGCGCGGGCGGGGCCTGCTATCAGGAACATTGCCACCAGCCCAGCGGCCATCATCAGCAGGACCAGGATCACCTTGCGTCTATACTGCCTTTCAAGCCGTTCTAGGGCGCGGGCCTCCTTGGCCAAGTCGCCCACGGGAAGGGTTTGGGATGGGGGCACGTGTTTCCGGATCATATCAATCGCCCCTTAACAGGTAGATGCTGTCTTGCCGCGTTGTTACGATCACGGACAGGCCTTTTCGTTTGGCCGTTTTCCACATGGAGTCGTAAACTAACCGACGCGCCTTACCGTCCAGGTTGACCTTCGCGGCGTCATTCCCGCTATCGAGAAATTCCCGAAGAATGTCCATGTAAGCTGAACCTGGCTTCCTCCCCCGTCTATGTGTTAGGTTCAAAACTTCGTCTTTCGTGGGTCCAAAATCAAGCGTCACTGTGTTGTCCTCCTTTCAGGCCTTCCCGGCCTCTTTTGCAATGTGTTCCTCCGCGTCCCCGGCCACGGCTTCCAAACTTGTGGAGGCATGCACCTCCCACACCCGCTTGCCCTTGTAGTGCAGTACCCAGACCCAGCGCTGGTCCATGCCGCAAGTCTCTATCCACTGTTTCAGTGCGTAGTCCAGGCGGGCCCAGTGGGTGTAGTGCACGGGTGATTGGCAGGTCCAGTGGGTCATGGGCATTCATCCTCCTTCCACCCCATGTATTTTGAAAATGGAATACGTGGAATTTTTGTTCTGCGTTTTATCCGAATTACTGGAAATCCAAGGGCGTCCCGCCCTTGTTGCGTTTTTGCCATGATAGAAATTGCATATGGGGCGCTTTTTAAAACCGGCGCAACTTGCGCAGGAGTTAGCACTTCATCGGTCATGGCTGCAATATCGGCTAGGGTCATCCTTTACGCCTCACTTCCAACCATTGTATTAATTACTTAAAGTGGTTTTTGTCGGCAAAAAAATATGATCTAATGGTATGCCATACAAGCGGCTCAATTCTTGCATTTGATCAGCTCTTGGAGCTGTTCGTCCCTTTTCCCAATTAATAATGGTGGTCTTGTCAACCTTGATCTTGTCCGCCACATCTGCCTACCTATATCCCGCGTTGACCCTGGCTGCTTTGAGTGATATGGTCACTTGCCTTTCCTCCTCTCATTTCATAAACACAGCTTACACTACTTAAAGTGGTTTGTAAATACTTAAAGTGCTTTTATTTCGCAAAAATATTGACTTTATATTTCTTTAAGTGTATATTAAAATCGGAGGTGAAAAGCATATGAGTCTGGATGATAATTTGAGGAGCATTTTTGCAAAAAACTTGAATGCGCAACTTGAAAAGCATGATAAAACGCAGATAGAGGTGGCAGATAAATTAGGGATAAAGCAGTCAACTTTTTCTAGCTGGTGCACGGGCGCAAAAATGCCAAGGATGGACAAGGTCCAGTCGCTCGCGGACTATTTCGGCGTGATGAAGTCGGACCTGATCGAGGAGAAATTTGCCTCTACGTCAGATGACGAGTTGGCCGAAGAAGTTAATGAGGTCATTCGACTGTACCGCGCCGCGCCGGAAGAGATGCGGGCAGCCTTTCGTGGGATGTTAAAAGCCGCCGCGACCACTCAATCAAGCATGGGTGCAACTTCAAGAGATAAATGATCTCTACTTCTTCCTGGGAATATGAGTCGTTTTCATAGTCCATCCCCCGATCTGGTTCCCAATGATCTTGCCTCATATGCCGCACCTCTCTATGTTTTTTAGGGAACGTTTGTTTGTTTTTATAGTGTAGCACAAATCACTTAAAGCGTAAAGTGCAAATTGTTGTATCCGCTTTGAGTGATATCACAAAATGTAGGGGTGTTACAGAAGGCCTGCGTATTAGCACAACAAGGAGCCAGCATACTTCTCCAGGAGGTGACTCCATCCCACCTAAGCCGTGCAATCTGCCTGTGGGGTTGGCCTACGAACAACACATTCAGGAGGTTGGTTTATTTGAATTGTCGCAAATGCCAAATAGAGCTTCCAGAAAGCGCCATATTCTGCCCGCAATGCGGCGCGAGGCAGGTCAAAAGCGTCAAAAAAAAAGAACCCATGGAAACGGCCTTGGCAGCGTCTACAGCATCGGGACATCATGGATGGCAGAGCGTACTATAGGCTGGCAGGCCGTGGAAAAAGAGGATGGCTCTTTTAAGAAAATACGAATTTCTGAGCGAAAGGCTGGCTTTCCCACCAAGCGCGAAGCCCAGCAATACTTGAACGAACTCTTTCAGAAACAACAACCATCTGGAAAAGCCGTCAACACTATTGCGGAACTCTATGAAATGTATAGAGCGTCCTTTGGTTTTGAACGGCTCTCAAAAGATAAACAAGGCGCTTATAAAAAGGCTTATGAGCGCATAGCCTCGCTAAAAGATCATAAAATCGACCTTGTGGGTATTCAAGCGCTCCGAGATATCATTTCTGGTCTCAACTATTACCCCGCAAAATATATAAAAGACCTGATGAGTCACTTATACAAAATTGCCGTGGCAGAGGGGCAAGTGCAGACCAATCTTTCACAATTCATTGAGTTACCAGAGCTTTACGCAGAAGAAACCACACCATGGAATGAAGATGAAACAAAAGCTCTGTGGACCGCATGGCGGACGGCGACAGGATCGCCGCTGCTTGCATTCTGATGATTTACAGTGGCATGATGCCCGGCGAACTGTTTGCTCTTGAGCTGCCCATGATCCAATGGGACAGAAATGCTATCGTTGGGTGTGGCTTGAAAACAAAAAAGCGCAAAGAGCAGCCCATCGTATTTCCCGACCTCGTCAAACCGGTCCTTGAGGACTTATGCAATACATCACCATCGGCAAAGGGCAGAGTGCTTGGAATGAACCGGGACAATTTTTATAAAAGTTTTAATGCTATGAAGGAGCGTCTCCGAATTCGCACAGAAATACGTCCATATTCTGGCCGCCACAGCACTAGCACGAGCTTAGCAGTGGCAAATGTTCCTATAGCCCTGATCGTTGAAATCATGAGGCAGAAAAATTATACCACCACGCTGAAACACTATAATCAGCTTGATACAAAAGACCTGGTGGCGGCACTCAACGAGCTAAAGCCCGTTGAGTAATGTTTGAGTATTAGAACATTTTTTAGCTATTTTTTCTACAATTTTTTGTGACGGCAATTGATTGAAGAAAAAACCGCCACCCCTTTGATCGTAGGGTTTGGCGGTCTTTTGGCGGAGAAGGAGGGATTTGAACCCTCGCTGCACTTTCGCACACTACTCCCTTAGCAGGGGAGCCCCTTCGGCCACTTGGGTACTTCTCCATGGTGATCGGCCGTGTATGCCCTTGCTTTTCAAAGAAAAAGCTGGCGGAGAGAGAGGGATTCGAACCCCCGGTACCTCTCGGTATCACTGGTTTTCAAGACCAGCGCCATCAACCGCTCGGCCATCTCTCCATCTTGTGGGCTCCGCGCCTGGTTTGCCATGCGGCAAACTCCCTGCGTTAACCGGGCAATGCCCTCCCCCAAAGTGGAACCAGCGAAAAATAGTATATCAGTTTCCGGTTTTTACGTCAACCTATTTTCTTGGGTATTTTACGCTTTCTTCCATATTTTATGCTTTCCCGGTATTTGAGCGGCTCTAAACTGCTTTATAGAATAAACCGCTTAAAATCCACGGTCACCTCGTCCTTCCCCAAATGGTCCATCACATAGTCCCCATTGATGTTCAAATACACATTGGGCATATCCTCTCCGCCGGCATTAAAAGAAATGTCCTCCAAAAGCTTCTCAAACACCGCATGCAGCCGCCTGGCGCCAATGTCCTCCTTGGTTTCATTCAGTACATAGGCCGCATTGGCAATGGCGTCAATGGCGGAATCCTCAAAGGACAGGAACACTTTGTCCACCGATAGCAGCGCCTCATATTGCCGGGTTAAAGCATTGTCGGGCTGAATCAGGATGGCTTTGAAATCATCCCGGGTCAGGCTCTTTAGCTTCACATGCACGGGAAAGCGGCCTTGCAGTTCCGGAATCAAATCCGTCACTTTGGCCACATGGAACGCGCCGGCGGCAACGAACAGGATGAAATCCGTACGCACCGGGCCATACTTGGTGTTGACCGTGCTGCCCTCCACAATGGGCAAAATATCCCGCTGCACGCCTTCCCGGCTTACATCCGGGCCGTGTCCCCCGGTAGACCGCCCAGCCACCTTGTCAATCTCGTCAATAAACACAATGCCGTGCTGCTCCGCACGCCGCAGCGCTTCTTCCTTCACGGCATCCTCATCAATCAGCTTGGCGGATTCTTCCTGCAACAAAATCTGTCGGGCTTCCTTCACCTTCACCCGGCGGATCTTCGTCTTTTTGGGCATCATGCCCCCCATCATATCCCCAATGTTGATGGCGTTGCCGCCCACTTCCAGCTGGGGCGCGCTTTCCTCTACCTCAATTTCAATCTCCCGGTCCTCCAAGCTGCCGCTTCTCAGCTGCTGTAGCGCTTCGCCTCTGCGGGTGGCGATTCGTTCCTGCTCTTCCGGTGGAACCTCCGGCTCTTTCTTACCGCCCAGCAGCAATTCAAACGGGTTGGAGGAGCCGGTTTTTTTGGGCGGATGCACCAGCAGGCTCACCAATCGGTCCTCCGCCAGCACCATGGCGCGGGTTTCCACTTTTCTGGCGAATTCCTCCTGCACCAGACGGACGGCGTTCTCCATCAAATCCCGGATGATGCTGTCCACATCCCGTCCCACATAGCCCACCTCGGTAAACTTGGTAGCCTCCACCTTCACAAAGGGGGCGTTCACCAGCTTCGCCAGCCGCCTGGCAATTTCTGTTTTGCCAACGCCGGTGGGCCCGATCATCAGAATATTCTTGGGGGTAATCTCGTTGCGCATGTCCTCGCTGACTTGCATGCGGCGGTAACGGTTGCGAAGGGCCACGGCCACGGCGCGCTTGGCCTCATCCTGCCCGATGATATACCGGTCCAACTCCCGCATGATCTCTCTGGGGGTCAACTCTTTCATTACGCTTCTCCTAACACTTCCACGGAAATGTGGTCGTTGGTAAAAACACAAATGGACGCGGCCACCTGCAGAGCCTTCACGGCGATTTCCTCCGCGCTGAGCCCGGTGTTTTGCACCAGGGCCCGGGCCGCGGCCAAGGCATAATTGCCGCCGGAACCAATGGCCGCCACGCCATCGTCCGGGTCAATCACTTCCCCGTTTCCGCTCAAAATCAGCATGGTACTTTGGTCCGCCACAATCAGCATGCTTTCCAGCTTGCGCATCACATTGTCGCCACGCCAATCCTGGGCCAGGTTCACCGCCGCCCGCTCCAAATTGCCGCCGCACTGGGTCAGCTTTTCCTCAAAGCGCTCGCACAGGGAAAAAGCATCCGCCACAGAGCCCGCAAAACCAGTGATCACTTGCCCTCCATACAGCCGCCTCACCTTTTTGGCGGAGGATTTAAAAACCGTATTCTCCCCCATGGTCACCTGGCCATCCCCGGCAATGGCTACCTGGTTTCCACGCTTCACAGCGCAAATGGTGGTTCCCTTCATCATGGCACGTTCCTCATTCTCTTTCTGCCGCTGCCGCCCACACATTTTTCATCCACGCAATGATGTCTCTGGCAGCGGAGGTGTCCAGCTTCGCGGGCACGTCATACTCCTTGAGGGTTCCCTTCCAGCTTGGATCGCCTTCGTATCTCATCAGCAAATGGTTCAGCCCACGGTATACCTTGTAATCCACAAACCGAACCTTATCGCCAATCCTGTCCTCGTACAATTCCACGCCATTTTCCACGGAAATTTGAAAATCCTCATTGCCTTGGACGATATAGGTGGGAATTCTGGATTTGCGGATGAGCTGGATGATGTCATGCTGCTCCATTTCCCAGAAGTAATACCCATTGATGCCAAACAAGGTTTGCTGCCTCGCCTCTTCTTCCGTCATTAGCGGCAAGCGCTTTACCACCTCTCGCATAGGGGTGATTTGTTCATAGGCGTTTAGCTGCGCTTCCGGGTCCATTTGCTTAATCAACTCTTCATTCTGCCATAAAATCAACTGCGTAAGCGTCTGTGGCGTGCCCGAAATCAAAATCATCATTTTGAACAGGCCCGTGGCTTCCATGACGATGCGCGGGGCCAACATGGCTCCCATGCTATGCCCTACCACCACAATCTTGTTGCTGTCGATATTGTGGTTTTGCCGCAGAAGGTTCCCGGCGGCAATCGCGTCCTGGATGGTCTCCTCTTCGACCGTTAGGTTGGCGATTTGCTCCGCCGTCATGCTACTACCATAGGCATAGGTGCGCTTTTCATAGCGAAGCACCGCAATGCCCTTGGAAGCAAAGGCCTTGGCAATATCCGCGAACAGCTTGGTCTGCCCAATGGTTTCGTCCATGTCGCTGGGGCCGGAGCCATGCACCAGCACGCAGGCCGGAACCCTGTTGGTGGGGCTGGCGCTATTGGGCATGGAAAGCTTTCCCTTCAGCTCATAAGGAGCCGACCCCACCACCACATCCGTTTCCGTATAGGTGGGCGTATTGGCAAAGGGGCTGCCTTCTTCATTTTCCCCCACTTGCATATCCCGGTCATTAGAAATGGCCTGCTTCTCCGCCGGGATGAATTCTACCGCCATCACTTCCCAATCATCCGACTTGTCTTTGTGGGTAAAATACAGGTCCAAATCCTGTTTTTCCATGCAGAGATGCAGCACATGGGTCTTGGTTTTGCGGTTTTCCTCCGCAAAGGAAGTATAGGTGCCAAACTCCACAAAATCCCCCGTCATCCATTCCAACTCCGTCAACAGGCGCTGGTAGGTTTCCATGGGCATATAGCGGCGCAGTTGCAAATCATAATAGCCGCGCAGCCTGGCCAAATCTTCGCCCCGAATGAAATCCAAGGCATATTGTTTCACGGTTTCCTCGTTCCAAACCGGGACCCCGTCATTCATTTGTTTCGCTGCCAAGGCCCCCACCGGGAGCACGGAGAAGACCATGCAAAGGGCTACCATCCAGACCGCCAACTGCTTTTTCATCAAGAACTCTCCTCCAAACCGGTTGCATTCAGTATAGCACATTTCATAGGGCTACATCATGTCCATACTTTGAACCAACTGTAAAATCTGGTCCACTTCCAACAGGGCACGCTGAGCAATGAGCTCATACCGCTGTTGCTTGTTGCGAATCCTACGTTGCCCGGGTGCCACTTCCAGCGGGTCAATGAGCCCAAAGGCGCAGTTCATGGGTTGAAAATTCCGGTTGGGGGCGCTCACATACCGGCCCATGGCCCCCAAAGCGGTTTTTCCTGAAAAGCGAGGCGGTTCCAGCCCTTTCAAGCGGAAGGCCAAGGTGATGCCCGCCAGCAACCCGCTGCCCGCGCTTTCCACATAGCCCTCCACCCCGGTGATCTGCCCGGCAAAGTAGCAGCCCGGCCGCTGGATCACCTGAAAGGTCTCGTCCAAAAAGCCGGGGCTGCTCACAAAGGTGTTGCGGTGCATTACGCCCAGGCGGGCAAACTCGGCTTTTTCCAAGCCAGGGATCATGGAAAACACGCGGCGCTGTTCCGGAAAAGTCAGCCGGGTTTGAAACCCCACAAGATTATACAGACTGCCCGCGAAATTGTCACAACGTAGCTGCACCACCGCAAAGGGCTCCCTCCCGGTGCGGGGGTCTTTGAGGCCCACAGGCTTTAAGGGCCCAAAGGCAATGGCCATTTCCCCGCGCTTTGCCAGGCTTTCGATGGGCATGCAGCCTTCAAATACCGCTTTTTCTTCAAAGCCATGCACAGGCACCGTTTCCGCCGTCACCAACGCCTGATAAAAGGCCATGTACGCTTCCCGGTCCATGGGGCAGTTGAGGTAATCCTCTCCCCGCTCGTACCGGGACATGCGAAACACCTTGTCCCTATCCAAAGAATCCGCCGTGACGATGGGCGCGGCCGCATCATAAAAATGCAGCATGGGAAGGCCCTGCATCCGCGCGATGGCCTCGCTCAGCCCATCGCTGGTCAAGGGGCCTGTGGCGATGATCACCGGGCCTTCCGGGGGAATCGACCTCACTTCCTCTTCCCGCACGGTAATCAAGGGATGGCTTCGGATGGCCTCATCCACCCCGGCGGAAAAATGCTCTCGGTCCACCGCCAGGGCGCCGCCCGCAGGCACCGCAGTGGCGTCCGCCACGCGCATCACCAAGGAATCCAGCTTGCGCATTTCCGCTTTCAGCAGCCCCACCGCGTTGGTCAGCCTGTCCGAGCGAAGGCTGTTGCTGCAAACCAGCTCCGCCATGGTAGAAAGCTGCTGGGCCGGTGTTTTCTTGTGGGGCTTCATTTCAAACAGCTCCACAGGAATCCCCCGTTTCGCCAGCTGCCAGGCGGCCTCACACCCTGCCAGCCCGCCCCCGATGACCGTCACTTTCATTCGTCGTCATCCTCGTGCTTGGTTGCCTGCACCTTGTGGCGGCAGGTTTCATTGGCGCACAGATGGATTACCTCTCCCTTTTTCCCCCGTTTTTCCACCATGTAGTGGCCACACTGGGGGCATTTGTCCAGGATGGGCATTTCCCAGCTCACAAAATCGCATTCCGGGTATTTTTCGCAGCCGTAAAATTTGCGGTTCTTCCGGCTGGTTTTTTCCATCAGGCGCGCGCCGCACTTGGGGCAGGGCGCTTTGATGTAATGTAGAATGGGCTTCGCGTTCCGGCAGGCCGGAAAGTTGGGGCAGGCCAGGAACTTGCCGAACCGGCCCATTTTATACACCATCATAGCGCCGCACTTATCACAGGCCACATCGCTGACCTCGTCCTTGACCTCCACCTTTTCAATCTGCTCTTCCGCCACGTCCAGCATTTTTTCAAACGGCGGATAAAATTCCCGAAGGATCTGTCTCCACTCTGCGGTGCCTTCCTCCACCGTGTCCAATTTGTCCTCCAGAGAGGCGGTAAACTCCGTATCCACAATGGGCGCAAAGTATTCCGTCATCATGCTGGTGACCATCCGGCCCAGTTCCGTGGGAAACAGGCGCTTCTTCTCCCGGGCCACATAGCCCCGGGCGATGATGGTGGTGATGGTGGGCGCGTAGGTGCTGGGGCGGCCAATGCCTTTTTCTTCCAGCATCTTCACCAGGGACGCTTCCGTATACCGGGCAGGCGGCTGGGTAAAGTGCTGGTTGGCGTCCACGCTTTGGATCTCCACCTTGTCCCCTTCTTTAAGCATGGGCATGGCGGATTCCGGGGCCTCCTCCGCGTCATCCTCACTTTCAATGTATACAATCCGGTACCCCGCAAAGGTCATGTGCTCGCCATAATAGCGCAGTTCCACCCCATCGGCTTTCATCTCCAAGGTCAGGGTCTGGAACACCGCCGGCGGCATCTGGCTGGCCACAAACCGGGTATAAATAAGCTTATACAGGCCAAATTGTTCCTTGGTCAAAAAGGCCTTCACCGTTTCCGGCGCGTGGACCATATAGGTGGGGCGGATGGCTTCGTGGGCGTCCTGCGCGTTTTTACGGCCTTTGTATTCATTGGGTTTTTCGGGGCAATAGTTTTCCCCATATTGCGCTTTGATCTGCTCCCGCACGGCGGTGATGGCTTCCGCGCTGACCCGGACGCTGTCCGTACGGATGTAGGTGACCAAACCCACGGTACCGGCCTTGCCCAGGTCAATGCCTTCATACAGCTGCTGTACCACCTGCATGGTTTTGGCCGTGGAAAAATTCAGCTTCCGGCTGGCTTCCTGCTGTAAACTGGACGTGGTAAAGGGCGCTCCGGGATAACGAAGCTTCTCCCCCACCTTCACTGCGGAAACGGCGAACTTCGCCTTCAAAATGCGTTCCTTGGCCGCCAAAGCGTCTTTTTCGTTGGTGATGGAGGCCTTCTTCCCATCCAGACCCACCAGCTTGCTTTGAAAGCCAATCTTCTTCCCCTTGGCGCCCTGGGCGGTGGAATTGGCCAGCACATCCCAATATTCCTCGGGAAGAAAGCTTTCGATTTCCAGCTCTCGCTCCACCACCATGCGGGTGGCTACGCTTTGCACCCGGCCTGCGGAGAGGCCCTTTTTCACCTTGGCCCACAAAAGCGGGCTGATTTTATAGCCCACCAGGCGGTCCAAAGCGCGGCGGGCCTGCTGGGCGTCCACCCGCTGCATATCAATGGGACGCACATGATCAATGGCGTCCTTCACCGCTTTTTTGGTGATTTCGTGAAACTCGATCCGGCAGGGCTTGCTGGGATCAATGTCCAGCAAATTGGCCAAATGCCAGGAAATAGCCTCCCCTTCCCGGTCAGGGTCCGTGGCCAGGTAGATCATGGAAGCGTTCTTGGCTTCCTTTCTGATCCTTGCCAAAATGTCGCCCCGACCACGAATGGTGATGTATTTCATGTCAAAATCACGGGTGGTATCCACCCCGATCTGCGACTTGGGCAAATCCCGCACATGCCCCTGGGATGCCTCCACCTTATAGCCTTTCCCCAAAAACTTTTCAATGGTTTTGGCCTTGGCGGGTGATTCCACGATCACCAGTTTGGGGTTGCTGGTCGTTGTTGCCATGCTTGTTCCTCCTCTATCCGATACAGGTTTTACAGCGCCTTGGAAAACAAATTCCCGGCCCCCCGTAAGACCTGCCCCATGATCTCCATCATGCTCAGCTCCGCAATGAGCGAAGCAGGTTCCCTTCCGATGATGTGGCTTAGCTGTTCAATGCCGAGCGGCTCTTTTTGAAGCGCCTGTAAAATGGCAGCCTGCAAGGTGGAAACGGGCGCTTCCCCCTGGCTTTCCTCCTTATGGAAGTGCGCTAGCTCCAGGCACAAATCCTCCAGCACATCCTGCGCGCAGGTGGCCACCCTGGCCCCTTCCCGCAAAATGGTGTGGGGGCCTTCCGCCCCAAAGGTCCCCACCTGCCCCGGCACCGCAAAGACCTCCCGGCCCTGGGCCAAGGCGCTGGCCACGGTCAGCATGCCCCCGCTTCTTACCTTTCCTTCCACAAATACCAGGGCGTGGCTGAGACCGGAAATGACCCGGTTTCGGTGAGGAAAGTGATAGGTGACAGGCCCCGCGTCCAGGGGGTATTCGCTGATCACCAGGCCGCTACCGGCAATGGTGCGCATCATGCCCGTGTTTTCGGGGGGATAGGGCACGTTCAGCCCGCTTCCCAGCACCGCGATGGTGGCGCCTTCCGCTTGCAGTGCGCCCTCATGGGCGCAGCTGTCAATGCCCCTGGCCATGCCGCTGACCACCGCAACCCCCACTTCGGCCAGACCCCGGGCGATGGAAATGGCCATCTCCCTACCATAGCGGCTGGGGTCCCGGGTGCCCACCACCGCCACCGCCGGCCGGCGGAGCGCAGCCAGGTTTCCCGCATAATACAGCAAGTAAGGCGGATCGTCAATACCGGCCAACAGCTCCGGATAGGCCGGGTCGTCCCGAAACAGCAGGCCCACCCGCATTCTTTCTAGCCGCTCCCAAAGAGCGTCCAGAGCCTCCCGATCATGAAGGCGGCAGAGCACCTGAAAGGGTTTGTCCTTGAATTTCAGCCTGTCATCCTTCCCAAAGGCCTCCCAGATGCCCTGGGCCGATCCGTACGCCTCCACCAGGCCCAGCACCCGGTCCGCGGAAATTTCCGCCGCAGAAAGCCAAAGCAGGCATTTTTGTTCCGCTGTCAAGGGCAACCCGGCTCACCTCCAAAACTGACCGTCCACGTTCCGAAACTGAATGGCCTGCGCCACGTCCTGGACGGTGATCTCGTCCCGGTCCTCCAAGTCCGCCAGGGTTTTGGCCACCTTGCGGATGCGGGCGTGGGCGCGCATGCTGAACTGGAAATTGGACGCCGCTTGCATCAGCAGCTTTTGGGCCTGGCTGCCCAACCGGCAGTATGTCTCCACGCCTTCCTGAGGCAACTGCGCATTGCAAAAGTAGGCTTCCCGCCGGTAGCGCTCCTGCTGGCGCTGGCGGGCTTTTAGCACCCGGGCCCCCACGGTGGCGCTGTCCTCTTGGTGGCCTGTGGCCTCCATCTCCTCCACAGACACCGCGTCCATTTCCACCTGCATGTCCATGCGGTCCAGCAGCGGCCCGCTGATCTTGCCCACATATCGCCTGATTTCTGCTCCGCTGCAACGACAATGCTTGGTGCGGGAGCCATAATTCCCACAGGGGCAAGGGTTCATGCCTGCCAGCAGCATGCAACGGCATTGATACTCCGCCTGGGAGGCCGCCCGGATCACCCGCACCATGCCATCCTCCAGGGGCTGCCGCAGCGCCTCTAGCGTGGGCCGCAGGAATTCCGGCAGTTCGTCCAAAAACAAGACGCCGTTGTGAGCCAGGGAGACTTCGCCCGGGCGGGCTCGGGTCCCTCCGCCGATCATGGCAGGCAAAGAAATGTTATGGTGGGGCGAGCGGAACGGCCTGGCGGTCATCAGCCCTTCATTTTCGCCCAGCGTTCCAGCCGCGGAATGAATCAGCGTGGTTTCCAGAGCCTCTTCGTAAGTGAGCGGCGGCAAAATGCCCGGCATGCACCTGGCCAGCATGGTCTTTCCGCTGCCGGGGATGCCCACCATCAGCAGGTTGTGCCCGCCCGCCGCCGCCACTTCCAGGGCCTTGCGGGCCATGGCTTGGCCTTTCACGTGCTTTAGGTCCGCCCCCACTTTCCGGGCCCCCAGTAGCGTTGCGTAGGGGATGGACTCTTGCCGTTTCAGCGGCTGCTTGCCCTGTAAATGCGCAATGGCCTGGCCCAGCGTCTCGGCTGGATAGATCTGGACGCCCTCCACGCAGGCCGCTTCCCTGGCGTTTTGCATTGGCAGGATCACGCTGCTGATCCCCTGTTCCTTGGCAGTAATGACCATGCCCAAGGCCCCGTGAATGGGCATCAGCTTTCCTTCCAGCGACAGCTCCCCCAGCAGCAGGGTATCCGAAAGGCCCTGGTAGGCTTCCGGCTTCTCCGCCGCCAGCAACGCCATGGCAATGGCCAATTCAAAGCTGGTTCCTTCCTTGCGCACGTCCGCCGGAGCCAGGTTCACCGTCACCTTTTGAAAGGGCCAGGGAAACCCGCTGCTCAGCAACGCGGCACGGATGCGGTCCCGGCTCTCCTTCACGGCGGCGCTGGGCAGGCCGACAATCTCAAATCCCACCAGGCCATTGCTCAAAAAGGCCTCCACCTGCACCAACAGGCCCTGGACGCCGCTGAGGCCACAGGAAAGGGTCTTCGCCAGCAAAGGCTTCCCTTCTTTCCGCTTTAGTAATACAGGCCCTTAAACCATTGCATGGCTTCCATCCATGAATTGGGAGTCAGGATACCGGAGGCAAACGGGAAAAAGGCAATGAACGCCACCACCGCCAGCGCCACAAAGCCCCACATCACCCCATAGCGGAGCCGGGGCTTGCTTTCCGGCAAAAAGTTCATCACCCAGGCCGTGGCCAAAATGATGAAGGGCACGCTGGCAAAATAGTGATAAATGTACATGGAGCGCGGCACCAGCACCCAGGGCAAGTACTGAGCCATGAACCCTACCACCAGCACAGGCAGCGCCATATCCCCATCCGTGCTGCGCAAATGGAGGCCGCGCCGCAAGGATATGTACTTGTGGAGGAACAGCCCAAAGACCGCCACCATGCAAAGCGCACCCACGTAGAAAATGACGGGGTTTCCCATGCACAGGATGGTGGAGGAGAAGCCTGCGGGTTCAAACTTGTCCTGGTTGAACCACATGGGCTTGAGGATAAAGGGCCACTGCCACCAGGGCGACTGGAAGGGATGGTTCATGCCCAAACCCGGCGTGCTATGGTAGCTGAGCATGCCCGTTTGCGCGTTCATCAACCGTTGCAGCGTCACGGCCCCGGTGGGGGCCAGGTACGGGATATAGCTGAGATAGTAGATCAGCGCCGGGACGGCAAGGAAGAACACCAGGCAGAACCCGCAGGTGATGAAAATCCGCTTCAAGGCAAATTCTTGGGCGTTTTGCACCCGGTCCTTTTGCCCCTGGGTCAGCGGTTTTTCCTGTTCTGTATCACTGTACTCAAAAGCGATGTTGCCCATGCGGTATTGACGGAAAATCGCCACAAAAAACAGCACCGCCAGGCCCACTGCGGAATAGAGGCCAATCCACTTGCTGGCGATGGACAGCCCCATAAACAGGCCGCTGAGCCCCAGGGGGATCAGGCTGCGCCAGAGGGTCCGGTTCAGCAGTTTTTGGGGCTGCGTTTCCGGCAGGGCAAAAACATCCGTCATCATATACCGGGCCATGCACAAATAGCTGAGCAGAATGAACAATACAGGGAACGAGTCAATGGTGGCGATGCGGGTTTGGGTAAAATGCATCAAATCAAAGGTGAGAAGCAGCATGGCAAAGGTGGCCAAGTCCCGGCGGCGGGTCAACTGCTTGGCCAACAGGTACAGCGCCGGCAGCATCAGCACGCCCACAAAGGCCCCTGCGAACCGCCAGCCAAAGGGCGTCATGCCAAACACCGCGATGGCGGCGGACATCATCAGCTTGCCCAGCGGCGGGTGGGTGGTTTCGTAGGGGGGCTGCCCGTGCAAATGTTCATAGGCCGTGCGTGCGTGATAAATCTCGTCAAAATAGGTGCCATTGAACCAGCTGGGTTCCCCTTCCATGGTGTTTTGCTCATCCAGCAGGTTTTCCGGCGGCTTTTCGGAGGTGAGGACAGCGGTTTTCGCCCCCGTATGACCCACCACCTGCATGGGAAGGACCTGGCCCTGGCTGTTGCGGGCGATGATCTCAAACAGGTTCAGCCCCGCGCTGCCCGCCGTAAGGCGCAGGTATTTCCCTGTAAGCCACAAAATGTTGTCCGGGTTGTTATCCATAAAGGTCCCGTGTGCGCCTTCCACCTCTTTGATGGCGTATTGCCAGCGGTAGCACAGGCCTTCTCGCATGTCGCAGGCGTATTCCTGGGACCAGTTCACGTTGTCCTGGCTCACCGCCACACTAAAGTTGCTGTAGCTGACCCCCGCATAGTACACCAGAGAAAAGGGCTGCGCGGCGTCGATTTCAAAGACGATCGCCTCCTCCGGGGAGGTGGCGACCCACCCGGTTTGCGGGGCCTTCATGCTGCCCAGGTTAGAAAAGGTCAGGCAAGCGTACAGAACCGTCACAACACCCATGATGAGCCAATCCTTGCCGGACAGGTGCAACCTGGCATCCCTGGGGGACAGCAAGCCCTCACGGTACGCCGTGGTATGGGGCTTTTGCACCGGCGCCTGTTCCGCCGCCGCATCGCTCCACGCTTTGCTGGCCCGAACCCCGGAAAAGCTGACATAGCCCGCAAAGAGGCAAAGCAGCAGGTTCATCACAGCCAGCGTGATGTTTACCAGCAAGGTATCATTGTTCAAATGCCCACTGGGTGCGCCAAACAAAATGGAATTGTCCAGCACAATGGCGGTATTGATGAAGGTGGTGACGGAAAATCCCACGCAGAGCCCCAACATGCGCTTATCCCTGGTGGCGGCATAGGCCATCAGAAGCAGGGGCAGGGCCAGGAACAGGTACCGTTCATGAATTTTGATCCCCAGTACATATACGCCAATCAGCGCCAGGGCCATATAGAACGGCAGCTTTTCCGGCGAATGGTCCAGGAAGCAGCATACCGCGGTCCACAGAAAAACAAACACCATCAAAATCGTGCCAAAGGTCCCGTAGGAAACTCCCGCCAGCGCCAGCACCGCCAGCAGCATGCCCGTCACCGCGCAGGATAGCCCCAGAAAAAAATGCTTTTGAAGCTTATTCCGGCCCGTATCCTCCACAGCCAAGGCATTTCTTTGCGAGGTCTGGATTGCTTTCTTATTTGCTTTCCGGCTCGCTTTCCCGATTGTTGTTAGGGCCGCTTTCTTGGCAAAAGCCCCCCTTCGCAAGCTAACGACTACCTGCCACCCCCCCACCGCCGCCAGAAGCAGACCCGTGGTCAGGCTCTGGCCCAAGGGCATCAGAACATCCACATTGACCCAGTTAGCGGCAAAGAGATAATAGAGGTTGGCCGTGTTCAGCGTAGCGTACCCGTAGGAGCCCAGGGTTTCCCCATACAGGCCCACCAGCCACAGCAGCGGCTGCTGCTTATGCAGCGAAAAGGGCAGCGCCACCAAGAGCGCGCAGCCTATGGAGAGGATCAGGCCCCAAAGAACCTGCACAAACTGCCGGCTTCTTTTGGCGTCCATCACCAGGGAGGCCACCAGCCACAGGAGGCCCACCGGGGCCAATAATAGCGCCTGGGGCTTTACCAATGCGCCCACCACGAACAGCGGAAGCGCCACTTTCCACTTCCGCTCCATGGCAAAATAGGCCGTGACCATCATCAAAAATGCCAGCACGGAGTCCATCTGGCCCCAGGCCGCGCCGTTGACCAGCGTGGCCGGGTTCAAGGCATACAGCAACGAAAGCAGCAATGCCGCCTTCATCGAAATCCGCTTCTTTGCAAAGGCAAACAGGAACAGTGCCCCCACCATGTCCAGCAAAATCGGGGTGAGCTTCACCACCAGCCGCACCATGTCCATCTGATTGGGCGGGACCAGATGCAGCAAAAGCCCAATGGGCCAAAGAAGCAACATAGCACCCGGAGGATAATCGCAAAAATACCCTTCTTCATAAAACTTGGTGGGGCCCACTTCCGCCATGCGCAGGCTCCAGGCCCTAAAGCAGTTGATGTCCACCTCGTACCCATGGACGTTTGCGGCCAGCACCACGCGCAAGGCCATGGCTGCAAGCAAGAATAGGCCAAAGACAAGAAGGACACGCCATTCTTTCTTTTTTAAGCCCTCGGGCGCAGGCAGCTCCTGCGGGGTGTCCCATAGGGAGCCGCAAACCAGCACCAGCATCACAAACAACCCGCCTAGGAGCACAAACCAGCCTGTGCTCTTGGTGGGCTGACCCGTACCTGCCTCCTGCACGGCAGGGGCTTCCGTTTTGGTTTTGTACCAGATTTCCGCCACCATGCCCGCAGGCAAGGCGCTCACTTTTTCAACCGCGATATCATCAAAATAGGCTTTGCCCAGGCTTTCCGCCCCGTAACCACCCACGCGTACACCAATGGAGGCTGTATGCTGGCCCGGTCCGGTTTCCCCGTAGCATTCCACATATTTCCACTGTCCGCCCGTGTCAAACAGGCCCAGGCTGTGTGCGTACAGGTCTTCCAGGGCCAGGTTGGCTCCGTTGCCCTTTGGCTCCATGTCCTCCACAAAAATGTACCCAGAAAACCGATACAAGCTTTCCGGCTGCACCACGATGTTGCACACAAAGCGGGCGTCATTTTCATTGGCGTTTTCCACCAGGGCGCTATAGCTGCCTGTATGGGCCTTTTCATCCGTCGCAACGATGCGGGAATAGCCTTGCTGGGCACGGTAGGCCGAGGCAAACCAGTCTGCTGGCTTCCCTTCCCCCGTCAAGGTTTCAAACCCTCCGTTGGGCACCAGGTTCTGGCTCCCTTCGGCTAAGCCGGAGGACACAAGAACCAGCATCAGCACACAGAGCCCGATCAGCCAGCATTGCTTCTTTTTCACAGTTTGCTCCTTGTTTCTGAAATGATGTTCTGGAGAAAGCTTGTCCGATGTTGAGCCGTGGGGCCCAGGCTGCGGATCGCATCCATATGCGCCGCCGTTCCATAGCCCATGTTGCTGGCCAGGCCATAGCCCGGAAACTCGCTGTCCATCCTGGCCATCATCCTGTCCCGGGTCACCTTGGCCACGATGCTGGCCGCCGCGATATGATAGCTGGTGGCATCCCCATGCAAGATGGGCTTCACAGGAAAGGGCAAATGCAGTCCCTGCACCGCGTCCACTAAGCAAAGGGTGGCTGGGGCCTTTTCCGCCGCCCGCTCCATGGCCAGCTTGGTGGCGTTTAGGATGTTCAGCCTGTCAATCTCCTCCACGCTAGCCTGTCCTATCCCCACATACAAGGCGTGGGCCTGGATTTGCCCGTACAGCTCCTCCCGCCTGGCCGCCGATAGCTTCTTGCTGTCGTCCATCCAGGGAAACAGCGGCTCTTTGGGCATGATGACGCAAGCGGTCACCACCGGGCCAAACAGAGGGCCACGGCCTACCTCGTCCATACCTGCCAGCGAGGTTCCAAAGGCTGAAAAGCCTTGATCAAAGGCTACCATCTGTTCAAAATGAGCCATCCGTTTCGCCGAGGGCGCGCTAACTTTAGCCATGGGGCTGCTCCTTTACAGGGGCTTGCGACGGCTGCTCCAGCGTGATGCGGCCCACTTTCCCCTCCCGGAATTCATCCAGCACCACGGCACAGGCACGGTCCATATCAAAAACGCCGCCTTTCATCAAAAAGCCCCGGCCCCTGCAAACCTCTTCCAGCAGGGCATACCCCTTGGCTTCCGGCGTTTTGATTTTGTAGCGCTCCATGGCGGCCTTGGGCATGCCCTGCAAAAGCGCTTCCAGCAAATGGATGCACAGGGCTTCCTGGTCATACACCGCATCTCGGATGGTACCGATGTACGCCAGGCGGATGGCCGCCAGCTTGTCATTCATTTTAGGCCACAGCATGCCCGGCGTATCCATCACTTCCAAGTAGGGGTTCACCTTCACCCATTGGTTGGCCCGGGTGACCCCTGGCTTGTCCGCCACGCGGGTGATGCCGCTGCCGTATAAGCGGTTGATGAAGGTGCTTTTGCCCACATTGGGGACACCAATCACCATGGCGCGGATCGTCTTTTGCATCCCGCGGCGCAGGCCCCGCTGGATCACTTCATCCGCCGCCTTTTCAATGAGGGCCTTGGCCTCCTTGGTTTTCTGCGGCGAGGTATCATATTCCATCACGTCCAAGCCCTGGGAACGAAAATAATGAAGCCAGCGCTTGGTGGCCTCCGGCTGGGCCAGGTCCGCCTTGCACAGCAACAGCACCCGGCGCTTCTGCCCCAACAGGTGGTTCAGGTCCGGGTTGCGGCTGGAAAGGGGCAGCCTGGCGTCGCACAGTTCCACCGCCAGGTCGATCTTGGAAAGCTGCGCTTGCAACAGGCGCTTTGCCTTGGCCATATGCCCAGGATACCATTGAATCTCCAACGCAATTCCCCCATTCCCCGCTTTTTTCCATGCCAACTTATTAAATCATTCTTTCCCAAAAATAGCAAGGGGAAAAGGCGTGATTCCTTTTCCTAAACCCTTATGCAGTAAGCAATATATTGATTTTTTAGCAAAGGTAACCCCTTCCTTTTCATTTGTGTTTTCTTTAAGAAAAACACGGAAAGACGTTTGTCTTTCCGTGTTTGGGCAAGGGCGCAAACCCTTACTTGCTGTATTTGGGCCGCTGGGTATAGGTGGTATGCAGCAGCTTATGGGCCTTATGGCTGTTGGGTTTGTCCAGGAAATCCTCGTAAATCTTTTTGATCTGCGGGTTTTCATGGCTCTTGCGGATGGTCTTGGCCTCGTCCTCTTGATAAAGGGCCTTGGCGCGCTCCACCCGGATGTCCGTAAAGGAGCGGATGGAAGAAGGCACAATGGGCTGGCCGCCGCCATTGACGCAGCCACCAGGGCAGCCCATCACCTCAATGAAATGATAGCTCTTTTCCCCGCTCTTCACAGCGTCCAGCAGCTTGGCCGCCTGGCTTGTGCTGTGGGCTACGGCCACATTCACATCCAGATCGCCAATTTTCACCGTGGCTTCCTTGATGCCTTCCACGCCCCGTACCGCGCTAAAGTTCACATCTTCCAGCGCCTTGCCGGTCATCACCTCGTAGGCGGTGCGAAGGGCCGCTTCCATCACCCCGCCGGTGGCGCCAAAGATGACGCTGGCGCCGGAGCTTTCCCCCAGCAAATCATCAAAGGCTTCGTCTTGCAAATTGGCGAAATCAATGCCCGCTTCCTTGATCATCTTCGCCAGCTCCCGGGTGGTGATGACCGAGTCCACGTCCGCATAGCCAGTGCCGCTGAGCTCCGGGCGCTTGGCCTCAAACTTCTTGGCGGTACAGGGCATCACGGAAACCACCACGATGTCCTTGGGATGCAGCTTCGCTTTTTCCGCGTAATAGCTTTTGATCATGGCTCCTTCCATCTCGTGGGGGGACTTGCAGGAGCTGAGGTTGGGCAGGAATTCGGGATAATAATGCTCGCAGTACTTGATCCAGCCGGGGGAGCAACTGGTGATCATGGGCAGCACGCCGCCGTTGTTCACCCGGTCCACCAGCTCGGTGGCCTCTTCCATGATGGTGAGGTCCGCCGCGAAGTCGGTGTCAAACACCTTGTCAAAGCCCAAACGGCGCAGGGCCGCCACCATTTTGCCGGTCACGCTGGTGCCCATGGGCATGCCAAATTCCTCACCCAGGGCGGCACGCACCGCCGGGGCGGGCTGCACCACCACATGCTTGGCAGGATTGGCCAAGGCCGCCCATACCACGTCGGTTTCGTCCTTTTCCCGCAGCGCGCCCACAGGGCAGACGGTGATGCACTGGCCGCAGTTCACGCAGGCCATCTCGTTCAGCTTCATGTCCCAGGGGGATTCGATGGCGGTTTTGAACCCACGGTTCACAGCGCCGATGACGCCCACCTTCTGCAAATTGCTGCAAGCGCCCACACAACGGCGGCACAGCACGCATTTGTTGTTGTCCCGGACAATGGACGGCGACAGGTCATCCACATCATAATGGTTCATTTCGCCTTCAAAGCGGCTGCCGCTCTCCACACCCAGGTCCAGGCACAGCTTTTGCAGCTCGCAGTTTTGGCTGCGCACGCAGGTCAGGCATTTTTTATCATGGTTGCTTAAAATGAGTTCCAGGTTGACCCGGCGGGCTTCCCGGACCTCGGGGGTGTTGGTCTTGACCACCATGCCCTGAGCCACAGGCAGCACGCAGGCCGCCTGCAGGGAGCGGGCGCCGCTGTCCACCACGCAGATGCGGCAGTTGCCCGTCTCGTTGACGTCCCGCAGATAACAAAGGGTGGGAATCTTCACATTGGCGTTCCGCGCAGCCTCCAGCACCGTGGTACCGGCAGGGACCTCCACCTTCACGCCATCAATGGTCAGCTGAATCATCTGTTCCATATTCAATCCTCCTTGCTTGCGTGAAGCAGTTAGTTCTTAATGATTGCGCCAAAGCGGCACTTTTCAATGCAGGAGCCGCACTTGATGCACTTGTCCAGGTCGATATGGTGCAATTCCTTCACTGTGCCCTTGATGGCCCCGGTGGGACATACCTTGGTGCATGCGGTGCAGCCACGGCACTTGTCGGTGATGAAGAAGTTCAGCAGGCTCTGGCAATGCCGGGCCGGGCAGCGCTTCTCCTTGATGTGGGCCTCGTATTCTGCCCGGAAGAACTTCAGGGTGGACAGCACCGGGTTGGGCGCCGTCTGCCCCAGGCCGCACAACGCGGTGGCCTTGATGTTCTTGGCCAGGGTTTCCAGCTTCTCAATATCGTCTTCCTCGCCCTTGCCTTCCACAATGCGCTCCAGGATTTCCAGCATGCGCTTGGTACCGATACGACAGGGTGTGCATTTCCCGCAGCTTTCATCCACGGTGAAGTCCAGGAAGAAACGGGCGATGTCCACCATGCAGTTGTCCTCGTCCATGACGATCATACCGCCGGAGCCCATCATAGAGCCGATTTCCAGCAAGGTGTCATACTCGATGGAGATATCCAAATGCTCTGCGGGGATGCAACCGCCGGAGGGACCGCCGGTCTGCACGGCCTTGAACTTCTTGCCGCCAGGGATGCCGCCGCCGATGTCATAGATGATCTCGCGCAGGGGCGTGCCCATGGGCACCTCCACCAGGCCGGTGTTGTTGATTTTTCCGCCCAGGGCAAACACCTTGGTGCCCTTGCTGCGCTCCGTACCAATGCTGGCGAACCAATCCGCGCCATTTAAGATGATCTGGGGCACGTTGGCATAGGTTTCCACGTTGTTGAGCATAGTGGGTTTGCCAAAGAGGCCCTTCACCGCCGGGAAAGGAGGCCGGGGGCGGGGCTCGCCACGGAACCCTTCGATGGAAGCCATCAGCGCGGTTTCCTCGCCGCACACAAAAGCGCCAGCGCCCAGGCGGATGAACAGGTCAAAGTTGAAATCCGTGCCAAAAATGCCTTTGCCCAGCAGCCCGTATTCGTGGGCCTGTTCAATGGCGATTTGCAGCCGCTTCACCGCAATGGGATACTCCGCGCGCACGTACACGTAGCCCTCGCTGGCCCCAATGGCATAGCCCGCAATGGCCATGGCTTCAATCAAGGCATGGGGGTCGCCTTCCAGCACGGAACGGTCCATGAACGCGCCTGGGTCCCCCTCGTCCGCGTTGCAGGCCACATACTTCTGGTCCGCCTGGGAGTTGTAGGTAAACTTCCATTTGAGGCCGGTGGAGAACCCGCCGCCGCCACGGCCACGCAGGCCGGACTTCAAAATTTCGTCTATGACCTGCTCACGGCTCATTTCCGTCAGGGCCTTGCCCAGCGCCTTGTATCCGTCAAAGGCGATGTACTCGTCAATGTTCTCCGGATCAATCACGCCGCAATTGCGCAGCGCAATGCGCTTTTGCTTTTTATAGAACTCGATGTTGTCCAGGGACATTTCATCGCTTCCCACCTGGCTCTTGTCCTTATACACCAGGTGGTGAACGATACGGCCCTTTAAGAGATGCTCCGCCACAATCACGTCCACGTCTTCCGGCGTGATGCGGGAGTAGAAGGTGCCTTCCGGGTACACGATGACCACCGGCCCCGCTTCGCAAAGGCCAAAGCAGCCGGTGCGGACCACCTTGACTTCCCTGTCCAGGCTGTTCAGGGCAATCTGCTCCTCAAAGCGTTTGATGAGCTCCCCGGAGCCGGACGAGGTGCAGCCAGTACCACCGCAGACCAGCACGTGTGCGCGATAGAGTTCCATGGGATTCCCTCCTCAAAAACAGCGATTATTTGTCTTCCGCGGCGCCAATGGTATACTCCGCCACTGGGTTCCCATTGACGATGTGCTCCACCACAATCCGGGGCACCATGTCGGGCGTCAGCTTCACATAGGTCACCTTTTCCTTGCCGGGCATCATCACATCCACCATGGGCTCCAGGCGGCACATGCCGATGCAGCCCGTCTGCGATACGGTGACGTTTTGCAGCTTCCGCTTGTTCATCTCTTCCAAAAAGGCCATCATCACAGGCCGTGCGCCCGCCGCAATGCCGCAGGTGGCCATGCCCACCACCACACGGATGCCGTCCTCCGCATCCTTGCGCATGGATACCTTGTCCAATGTCTTTTGGCGAATGGCTTCCAGTTCCGCTAATGATTTCATGGTTGTCCCTCCAAAATCGGTTTGAATTCTTCATTGATGGATTCCCGGATCCACTGCGCCACATCCGGTTCGTTCAGCGGTACCCCGGCCAGCGTCTGGCGCAACTGCCGTGTGTCAAAGCTGGCTTCCAGCGCCTGCGAAGTGGCCTCAAACAAGAAATCCGGTTTGTCTGGGTTGAGCAGCACCAGGGTAAACAGCGTGTCGCACATCCCGCCCATGGGAAGGCAATCAATGTTCCGCAGGTCAAAGGTGGCCCACAGCGTGGTTCCCTTCCCCACCTCGCTTTGGATCTGAAACGCGCCTCCGCTCATCTCCGCGCTTTGCTTGAACATGGGGATGCCCAGGCCCACTTTGCGGGTGGTGCGGGTGGTGGTAAAGGGGTCCGTCACCTTGGCCAAAAGCTCTGGCGGCATGCCGCATCCATCATCCTGAACGGTCAGGGTCAGCCGCTGGCTATCATCTATCCCAAAGGTGATGGCCAGCAAACCGGCCCCAGCCTTGATGCTGTTTTGGGCAATGTCCAACACATGCATCGACAAATCCCGCATCATGCCTTGCTTTTCACCTTGTACTTTTCTAAAATCTCCGGAATCTCATCCTCGGTGAGGCGGCCATACACATCCTCATTGATCATCATCACGGGGGCCAGGCCGCATGCGCCCAGGCAGCGGGTGGCTTCCACGGTAAACAACTGGTCCGGTGTGGTTTTGCCGGCAGGAATGTCCAATTCCTTGCACAGGCGATCCAACACCTTTTGCGAGCCCTTCACATAGCAGGCCGTTCCCAGACAAACGCCACATACATACTTGCCCTTGGGCTCCAACGAGAACTGCGAGTAGAACGTCGCAACGCCGTACACTTCGCTGAGGGTGGTGCCCAACTGGTCCGCGATCATTTTCTGAACATCCAGGGGAACGCAGCCAAAAACGCCCTGTGCCTCTTGCAGCACCGGCATCAGTGCGCCTTTTTGTCCCTTGTGCGCATCAATGAACCTTTGCAGCTTCTCATACTTTTCATTGTGTGACATGCTTGCCTGAGACCTCCTCAATCCTTTTCCGACATCTGCTGCTGCCTGGCGGCAAACACAGCGTTAATATATTAACACAGGAAGAAGAGAATTGCACGCAAAAATAGCGTCAAACTGATAAAAATTTGACGATTTTTTATGGGAATTCCAAAACCATTGGCTCCATTCGGTTTTGGTATCAATGACACCTATTTTTATGAAAATGCGGCTTCCAGCTTGAGCAAAACCCCCCTGGCGGTGGCTTCCCCCACCTCCAGGGCAAACACCCGCTCCTGGATGCTTTCCAGGCGGTGCGCATCCGAAGAGTGCAGGATCAACCGGCCTTTTGTGGCATAGGCGGGGCAGGCCAGCCCCAGGGAAACTTCCACCACCGGGTGCTCCGGCAGCATGGGCATCAGGCCCAAAGCGCCAATCATGCCATTGCTGCCCCGGTTGATATGGGCCGGAACAGGAATGCCGTGATGGTGGCGGATCAACGCGCAAAGCTGTTCCACGCTGAAATCCGTGGCGTTGACCAGCAGCCTCGGCTCCTCTCGCAAAACGGTATCGTCTTCCCCCATCACCAGCTGCCTGCCAAACAAATCCGGCTGGTTTTCCACTTCCGGCAAATGGTCGTCTATGATCTTGGCAAAGGCCAACGCCTCTTCCAGGGTATAAAAATAGGCCAAAATATGCACGTCTTCCTTGCTGGTCACTTCCAACCCGGGAATGACCTCCATGGAAAGGGCTTGAGCGGCCTCCATCACCTGGGGCAGGTTCAAAGCGCTGTTATGATCTGTTACGGCAATCACATCCAGGCCTTTCAGCTTGGCCATCCCCACCATGTTATAGGGGGTCATGTCGTCCTCCGCGCAGGGGGACAGACAGCTATGCAGATGCAGGTCCGTATAGGCGAGCATGGTTATTCCGCTGGCGGCAGCACGCCGGCCTTTGCCATCAGCCCGCTGAGCTCATAAGCGGTTTTTGCCGTGGCCAGCACCGCCAGGCCCTCTTCCCGGGCTTTGGCCAGCGAGGCTTCTTCAATTTCCACGCCCTCCGTGAGCAGCACGCAGGCCATTTCCATCAGCACCGCCACCGCAATAACGTTCACATGGGTTTGCACCGTCATCCAGGCCATGCCCTGCTTCCCGTGGGCCAGCACCCAGCTTAAAAGGTCGCAAGCGTACCCACAGGTGACCTCCGCATCCAGATCCGCGCCATCCACAAGGTTTTGGGCGTTAAGCACCTCCATCAATTGCCGGACTGTCATACGCTTCTCCTACTCTCTGGTGGTTTTGGCCAGTTCCACCATTTTTTGGGCCATGATCTTCAGTTGGTCTTTCAAAATATGAATGCAATCCATCTTGTTGCAATACCCGCGCACAATGTCCTCCGCGAAGGTCATGCAGGTGGGGCTGCCACAGCTGCCGCAATCATACCCGGGCAGCGTTTTCACAATTTCCTCCATCTGCTCCATTTTGCGCATGGCCTCCACAATGTCCTCGTCCAGGCGCATGACGCTGTTGGGGGAGACGGGCTTGTCCGTCTGGACGGCGTATTTGTTGAGATAAGAGGCGTTGACCTTTTCATCCGGGTGGGTCATGTCGCTGCCCTTCATCAGGGCCCTTATGGCATTGCGCGCCACATAGCCGTTTTCAAAGGTCAACGGCCCGCCCACACAGCCGCCCGTACAGGCGGAGCCTTCAAAAAAGACCAGGTCCTCCAACTTGTTGTTTTCAATTTCTTCCAGCACCCGGATCACGTTTTCAATGCCATCCACCGCCATGCTATGCTCCGGGGATACGGCAACGCTCTCCCCCCCGTTGTTGGCCCAACCCACCCCAAAGGCCGTGGCCTTGGCCAGGCCCACATCCAGGGGATAGTTCTTCATTTGGCCCGCCAGCAGGCCGTAGATCTCCAGCATGGAAATGGCCCCGTCACAGGCGGAGGTCTCATGGCCAATGGGGTTGCGGATGGCCGTCATCTTAGCGGCGCAGGGGGTGATGAAAAAGCAGCCCACTTCCTCCTGGGGCACGCTATGCTTTTGGCAGAATTCCCGCTTGGCCACCATGGCGGCCAGCTCCATGGGCTGACGGATATCAATCAGATGAGAGATCAGCTCCGGAAAGCGCACTTGAATCAGCCGGGTGATGGCAGGGCAGGCCGAGGAAATCACGGGAAAGCGCTGCTTGTCCATGCTGCGCATCCGCTCCCGAATGGCGCGGGTGACAATGTCCGCCCCCTGCGCCACCTCATATACATCGTCAAAACCCATTTTCAGCAGCCCTTCCAGCACCTGGGAGGGGCTGACCAGGTTTTTGAACTGCCCATATAAGGAGGGCGCGGGCAGGGCAATTTTATAGCGGAAGCGGTTGATGCTGGCAAGCGGGTCCGTTTGGGCATATTTGGCGTGGTAATCGCAAACGCGGATGCACTCGCCGCAGTCAATACAACGTTCATCAATGATATGGGCCCGCCCGCCCCGGACGCGGATGGCATCCGTTGGGCAGCGCTTTAAGCAATTGGTGCAGCCCTTGCATTTGTCCTTGTCCAGCCGGACAGAGTGGTACCGTTTATCCGTCATGGCAAACCCTCCCCGCTTTGGGCTTTTCATCCATCGGGCTATTGCGCAGGTTGCAGGCGAAAACGCATTTCAATGGTGGTGCCCTTGCCCACTTCGCTTTGGATGGCAAAGCCGTCCGCGTTGCGCTTCATGTTGGGAAGTCCCATGCCCGCGCCAAAGCCCAATCCCCTAGCCTCCTCGCTGGCGGTGGAAAAGCCCTCTTCCATGGCCTTGTCCACATTGGGAATTCCGGGCCCGATGTCCTTGGAAACCAGCAGTAGCTCCGTGGGGGTCATCTCCGCGGTCAACGTCCCGCCCATGGTATGGATGATCAGGTTCAGCTCCACTTCATAGCTGGCCACAGCGATGCGCCGCAAAATGGCGCTGTCAACGCCCAGCTGTTTCAGCTTCCGCTTGATGGTGGCGGAGGCTTCCCCCGCCGAGCCAAAGTCGCCCGCCGTGATCTTGTATGTATCGGTCATTGTGCTCATCGTCCGTATCTCTCTTTCGCAGATCAGGCCGCAACGCTAAGCCCCTGTTTTCTTTTCCGTACCCCGGATGCCTGCCTGGTACAAAAGCCCGCAGGTGGTGTAGGTGGTGTGCTTTGTGGTCATCACCACAATGCCCAATTCCTCTGCCTCGTCCAAAACCTCCTGCCCCGGCACCTTGCCCCGGGCAAAAACGATGCAATGAATGTCCAGCATTTCCGCCGTGCGCATCACATGGATGTTGGTCAGCCCCGTGATCAAAATGGTTTTATCCTTCACAAAGGCCAGCACATCGCTCATCAAATCGGACCCGCAGGCCGTTTTCACCTCCTGGCCCAGCTTGTCCCCGCCAAGCAAAACCCGGGCGTCTAGTACCGCTACCACTTCTGCTATGGTCACCCTTCTCACCCTTCTTCCTTTGGTATGGACAGCCCGTCGTACACTTTTTTCAGCGCGTCCAGGGCGGCAATGGCCTGGTATTTGACCTGGGTCGCCAGCTGCACGGAGGTTTCCTTTTCATCCACGGTTTTCACAAACGCGCCATAGGACCGCAAGCCATCAATAAGGCCCTGCACCGCCTGATGCCTGGGGGCAGAAAAGCGCTGTTCCAGCCGAAGGGCCACCGTTTCCACCTGCTGGCCCGCCGCCTGCACCTGGGCAATGGCTTCCGGCACGCTCACCTCTTGCCGGTCCATCAGCATGGACAGGGCTTGCAGCTGGGACACCAGATCGCTGCCATGCAAAAAGGCGGCTTCCAAAATGTCCAATTGCCCCTTCATGCCCTTCATGCGCAGCACCAATGGTGGCAACTGAATCTGATAGGCGTAGGCTTCAATGGAGTGCTTTTGGAAGAGCTGGGCCCGCACGGCCTCCACTTCCTCCTTGGTGGGATACAGGGCAGCCAGAGCACGGAAACGGGTATCCTCCCATACATATCCGGCGGCGCCACGGTTTTGAAACGACTCCGCGATTTTCTTGGCGGCCTCCTGGTTTTCAAAGGCGCCAAGTTGCAAAGCATACCAAGTTGCTGTTGGCAGCGTCATTTCCCGGCTTTCCACGGTTTCGTCAAAGGCGGCGTCCGTGGGAATGGGCGTGGGGGTTTCCGCCAACCGCACCTGCAGCCCGTCCCCATCGTTCCTCCACAGCAGGCCGGATAAGAGCAGCACCGCGGATAAAAACAGCAGTAGGTAATTAAGCCATTTCCTTTGCGTCGTACCACTGGGGTATACCCGAGTCTTTTCTTCCATGCCGGTCCCCTCCCATGCTTCGCATCGTCTGACCCTATGCGCCCCAAAGGAGGATTATGTGTAGCTTGCGCTTCCTGCCACGCTGTGTTACCATAAACAAACCGCATTCATTATACAGGCACGGAGGCAAAAGATGCAATACCATTTGGATACGATTCCACTGTGGGAAGTGCTGGAACAGCATGCGGAATGCCCCTTTTGCGCCTTGTATCATCATTTGGAAGAAACCGAGGTCCAGCGGGCCCTGGGTGGCAGCGTGATGGAGCCGGATGTGCGCGTGCAGGTCAACAAACGCGGCTTTTGCGCAACCCATCACAGACAACTGCTGGCCCAGAACAACCGGCTGGGGCATGCCTTGCTGACGGATTCCCACATGAAGGAACTGCTGAAAAAGACCTGTTCCTTGTCTCCCGCGGGTTGGCCCCCCAAGGCACATTTGGACGCGTTGATTGAAAAGCTGCAAGCCCTTTCCAGTGGATGCGTTCTCTGTGATGCCCTTGCCCTGCATATGAACCGCTACTATGCCACTTTTTTGCATCTTTGGAAAACCGACAAAAAATTTCAGGCGCTATGGGATGCTTCCCACGGAGCCTGCATGCCTCATGGGGCAGAGCTTCTGCGCCATGCGCAAAAGCATCTGTCCCTTAAAAAGCAGCAGGTTTTGGCCGGGTCGGTGCTTGCGTTGCTCAATGCCCGTCTGACCCAGGATGAAAAGGACTTGGAATACTTCACAACGCAGTTTGACTACCGCAATCAAAACAGGCCCTGGGGGGACAGCAAAACCGCCTTGGAGCGCAGCCTCCGGCGGTTGCGGGGCGGCTTTGCGGAAGAACACTTTGAAAGGGACGGTGAAACCCGTTCATAATGCTCTGGCGCGTGCTTATTCCGCCTCCCGCTGAAACTGTTCCAGGGATACGCCCGCCTCCTGAAAAAACTCCAAAGAAAAGGGGTCCGGGTACCCTTGCTCATATACCACCCGCTTGATGCCCACGTTCACAATCATTTTCGCGCAGACGGAGCAGGGCTGGTGGGTGCAGTACAGCGTGCCTCCCTCAATGGAAATGCCCAGCTTGGCCGCCTGCAAAATGGCGTTTTGTTCCGCGTGGATGGCGTAGCAGACCTCCGCCCGGGTCCCCGAAGGAATGTTCAGCTTGCGGCGCAGGCACTCACCCCGCTCTTTGCAGGTCTGGATCCCCGCAGGTGCGCCATTGTACCCGGTGGTCATGATGCGCTTGTCCTTTACAATGACAGCGCCGATGTTCCGGCCTTCATTAAAGCAGCTTGACCATTCGGAAATCAAATAGGCCATCTTCATGAACCGAATATCCCATTTATCCATCTGCCTGCCTCCCATTTCTTTTTGTGAATTATACTTCATTCCCTTGGTTTTGACAATGCGCCCAAGCCCATGGCGGCGCTCCCCGTTGTCATGGCCCCGGCCAACGGCACATAGCCTCTTGCGGGAGGCGGTGCTGTGCGCACTCAGAACGCGAAACAACAAACCCTGCTGCTGGCCGGGGTGAACGCCATTGTGCGGGCCCTGGGCCTTTACATGCGGGTTCATCTATCCAGGCTGCTGGGCGCGGAAATCATGGGCATTGCGGAGCTTTGCTCCGGGGTCCATATGCTGGCCATTACGCCCCTGACCTCCGGCCTGCCCCTGGCGGTCAGCCGAATGACGGCCAAGGCTTCCCAAAAGGACAAGGAGCTGCCTTTGATGGCAGGTCTTTTGCTGGTGCAAAAAGCCTCTGTGGTGCTCATTCCCCTGTTGCTTCTGGGGTCGCCGCTGCTGGCGGGCTTCATGCGGGACCCACGGGTCCTGCCTTCCATATGGCTCAGCGCCCCCTGCATCTTGATCCTGGGGTACTCCGCCGTCTATAACGGGTACTGCTACGGCATGGAAAAAAGCTGGGTCCCTGCCATGTCGGAACTTTTGGAGCAGGTGGTGCGCTTTGCCCTGTCCATTGCCCTGATCCTTTGGCTGACCCAACTCACCACCCCTTGGCTGGCCGCCTTGCCGGTGGTGGCCACCACAGTGGCGGAAATGGCCGGGCTTGGCCTAGTCCTCCTCCTGCTCAAGCTGCCCCTGCAACACAGGGAGCTGGCAAAGCCTTTGCAAAAACCCGTCTTTCGCCTGGCCGCCCCCACCACCGCCACCCGGCTGATCAACACAGGGCTTCGCTCCCTCACCGCTATTTTGATTCCTTTGCGCCTGCAGGTCTCCGGCCTGGCTCCGGCAGAGGCCACCTCCCGTTTGGGGATGCTGAACGGCATGGTGATGCCCATTGTCATGCTGCCCTTCATCTTCACCAGCGCCTTGTCCATGGTCGCCCTGCCCCGCCTAGCCAAGGCGGAAAAAAACCGGGCGGAACTAAAGCGCTTGCTGCTTGTGTGCTTTGGCGCCGCCCTGCTGGTGGGGCTTCTTAGCTGGGGCATCATCCACTGGGCCGCCCCGCTGTTGTCCCTTCGGGTGTACCGCATGGCGGAATTGGCCCCCTTGTTTCGCCTGTCCGGTCCGCTGGCGTTGCTGGCGGCTGTGGGGCACGTGGCCATGAGCGTCATTGCGGCCTTGGGCCAGCAAAAGCGTTCCATGGTGGGAACGCTTGTGACTTCTGTGGTTTCTTTGGTTCTTACCTACCTGTGGACCGCCCTGCCGGAGTACCGGCTGCAGGGTGTCATTTGGGCGCAATCCATCGCGCAGCTGGCCATGCTGCTTTGGAACCTGGCCATCCTATGGAAAAGCCTTCGCAGGGTGTGAACCGGTATCCTCTTGGTGGTAAATGCGCCTCAGCTCTTCCGTCTCGCTGCCGTCCTCCTGATAGACCACCAAGGGGGGGAGCCAGGCAAGGCCAGGCCTTGCGTTCTTCATGGCTTCCAGCAGCACCAAATAAGGGGCGCGGCTGGCCTTGGCGCATACCAGCCGGACCCGTTTCGGCTCCAAGCGCTTCTCCCGCAAGGCATCGCACAGCTCCAGCAGGCGTGGCGATGGAAACACAAGAAATATACGCCCATGGTTTTTTAGCAAGGAAGCACCCGCCGCCACGATCTCGCGTAAGCTACAATCCGTTTCATGCCTGGCCACCAGCACCCCAGGCTCCGCACTGGGTAAACTGCTGCCCTGCTTGCCATAGGGCGGGTTACAGACCACTGCGTCCATACGTTCATAGCCCAAAACCCCAGGGGCCTCCCGCAGGTCCAAAGCATGCACCTGGATGCGCTGGGCCAAGCCGTTGAGCTCCATGGTGCGGCCTGCCATGTCCGCCATGTCCGGTTGAATTTCGATAGCGTGAAACTGTGCCGTTTTCTCCTTTTGGGAAAGAAGCACGGGCAAAATGCCCGTGCCTGTTCCCAAATCCGCAATTGTTTCGCCTTTGCGAAGCGTCACAAAATCCGCCAGCAGCACCGCGTCCATGCCGAAGCAAAAGGCGGCAGGGTTTTGAATCATGCGCAGCCCATTGCGCTGCAGGTCGTCCACCCGCTCATGGGGCAAAACCAGTCCTCTTTCCATCTATGACCCCTCAGGCAGGATGGTTAAAAACGCTGTGAGACAATACCCCTCCTGATCTTCAAAAATGATTTTACACCAATTGGCCCCCTGCTGCAACACCCGAACCCGGTCCCCCCGAAGCATGGTGGCCTGGGGCGGTCCTTCCTCGCTGCACTGGGCCCACACGCATTGCATGGTGTTCCCTTCCAACGGGTTCACATGGGCATAAGTCACCCGGGTCACATCTTGCAAGCTGGGGTCTAAAACGCGGTTTTGCGTCAGGCTGGACTCTGCCGAATTGCCAGGGCTGTTGCTGCTATGATTGCTGCCGCCGTTACTATGATTACCCGCCCCATCAGAGCCACTGCCGGTACTGCCGCCCGAGTTGCCAGCGGCACTTCCCTCTAAGACGCTGTCGAGGCTGCTCACTGGGGCGCTATCGGCGCTGCTGGCCGAGCCGCCCCCAGAGTTGCCGCCGCCCGCAGGTTGGGAGCCGCTAGTCCCTCCGGTGGAGCCGTCTCCGTTGTCCGTCTGGCTGGGTACCGCTCCGCTCAGGTCCTCACTGGTCAGGTAGGTGGACATCACATAGCCCACCATGCCATGGTAACTGATCTGGGACCATTCCGCTCCGGCACTGGTGACCGTCACCTTGGCCCGCCATGGAATGGTGGTGAGAATCTCCGCCGCGGTGGATTTTGTGACCCGCAGGTTCAAGGAGCCTGAGGGCGTGTTCACCCAGGCGGCTGTCCCCTCAAGGCTGGCGGTCTGCCCGCTGGCACTTTGACTGGCGCTTTCGCTGGCGGCCTGGACGGACTGGTTCATGGCCGCATCCGCAAAGCGCAGATACTGGGTCATCACGTAGCCTGTCAGGTTCTGGTAGGTGACATAGCACCAGCTTTCACCGTAACTGAGCACGGTAATGGGCGTGGCGTTGGACAGGGTGGCCAGCACAATGCCGGCATAGGAGCCTTCGCTTCTCAGGTTCAGTGCGCCGCCGGAGGTAGAAACCCAGGCGTTGCTCTCCTGGCTGGCTTCTCCAGTGCCTGCGGAGTCCGTGCTGCCTGTGCCCTGGCCCTCTGTACCCGCTTCACTGGCTGCCGCCGCCTCGGCTTCTGTCAGCTCCGATACGCTGTCCGGCAGTGCGCCGCCTGGGAAGGCTAAGTATTGCGTCATCACATAGCCAAAGTATCCGGCGAAGGCTACCCGGCTCCAATCCTGGCCTTTTTGCTG
Organism: Eubacteriales bacterium; assembly: GCA_031549415.1. GTDB lineage: Bacteria > Bacillota > Clostridia > Christensenellales > Aristaeellaceae > Limiplasma. Next base: position 41,076 of record JAVBPU010000014.1, read on the forward strand.
GACCGCCACAATGGAAAACCGTGGGATACGCTGCACAATGCCCGCGCCGAGCGAAGGCTCCGCCCGCAGGTTCAGCGTTCCGCTCTCCGTCATCACGGAAGCCATCACCATGGAATCCACCGGCTTTTCCCTGTCCACAAAGGTCAGGAATTCGTTGACCACATAGCCCTGCTGGTTGCCGTAGACGGTTTTGCTCCAGGAAGAAAGCTGCTGCGTAATTTCGATGGTGGTGCCCTTGGGGATACGGGCCACGATGGGGCTTCCCGGCAATGGGTCTTGGCGCAGGTTCAAAGAGCCGGACACTGTGTTGACTGTGGCGTATAGCTTGGTGGTGACAGGCTCCTCTGGAAGCAGGGGCTCTTCTGGATTCTCCTCTTCACTGAGGCCCCCATCCCCCTCCGGCTGTTCCTCTTCCACCACGGGTGCTTGCCCATCGCTGGCAAAGGTCAAAAAGGCGTTCATGGCAAAGCCTGTGCTGCCTTCAAATGTGACATTGCTCCATTCCAGGCCCTTGCTGTTTACCGTTACCGTGGCCAGACGGGGAATGGTACGCACAATCTCGCTACCGGCCCGGTCCTCAGCCCGCAGGTTCAAAGAGCCGGATTGGGTGGTCACTTGGGCGGTGCCGCTGGCCGGGGCCGCGGGCGTGCCGGTCCCTTCCGGCGTATCGCCGCCCACCACTTCACCGGTGAACTGCAAGTAGCCGGACATCACATAACCCGTCATCCCGCCATAGACCACAGCGGACCATTCCTGGCCTTTGGATGTGACGGTCACCTGCGCCCCTCTGGGAATCGTGGTCAAAATGGAACTGCCCGCATTGGCTTCCATGCGCAGGTTCAAGGAACCGGAGGGTGTGGCGACAATGGCCGTTTCCCCGCTGCCTGTGCCGCTTGTTCCGCTGGAAAGGGCCAAATCCACTGTCAGCATAAACCCAGTGACGCCTTCATAGCGCACTCCGCACCAGGGGTCGCCCCGCTCCGTCACTACCACGCTTTGTCCCATGGCAATCATCATCAACGGGGTAGCGGTCTGGTCTTTTTGCGGGTATAGCACACCCGCCGTGCTGGTGACGGTGGCCGTTTCTTCCGTGCTGCCCGTGCCAGGGGTTCCCCCGCCATCTACAGTTCCCTCCGTGTACTTCAAGCAAGAGGATACCACATAGCCTGTAATTCCGTTATACACCACGGTGCTCCATGCGCCATCGTCCCGTACCACGGTCACGGCGGTACCGTGGGGAATCTGCGCCAAGGCGCTGCTGCTGGTGGAAGGCGAGGACCGGAGGTTGATGCTGCTCACACCGTCTTCCGCCTGTACGGTGGCGGTCATATCCCCGGAACTAGCTGTGCTTCCGGGATAGGTGGCGGAGAAGGCCAGGAAATCGCTGGAGGCATAGGCTACAGTAGCGCCAAACTGAACCTGGGCCCATCCGCCGGAGTTGCTGAACACGGTGACAATGGAGCCCGTTGGCGCGGTGGTGACCACGCTGGCGGATGAGCTTCCGGAGGCGCGCAGGTTCAGGTATCCGTTGGCCTTTACGGTGGCAAAGCCAGAGATGGCGGTTACCGTCTCCTCCACCGAGGCGGGGGCGGTGCCGGAAAGGCTCAAGGAGTTGGTGGGCACATAACCCTTGATATTGCCAAAGCGGATAAAGCACCAGGTTCCGTCATTGGCATATACGCTCACCGGAGAATTGTTGGCAATGGCCCCCAGAATGCTAGCCGAGGACGATTTCGCGTTGCGTATGGCCAGCGAAGAGGAGGACCCCACCAGCTTCACTGTGCCACTGCAGGCGCCGTCCCCTTCCTCCACTTGCGCGGGGTCTTCCACGGTGGTTTGCTGGTCCGAGGAGCCGGCGGCCAGAATGCTGTTGGTAAAGCTGATGCGGACCCGCTTGCAATTGGTATAGTAAAAGCCCAAAATCGAATCATAGGAATACCCTTGTTTTCCCATGTACATGGCGCCCCGCTGGCTCATGCCCAGGCCATGGCCATACCGCCTGGCTTCCAGCACAAAATCATTGCCGCTTTTCCGCACGCTCCAAAGCTCATTGGAGGAGGACTGGATGCTCATGCCCAGCATGCTTTCCAGCTCGGTAAAAATATTGCAGGTCACAGTCACAGAGACGGTTTCAATACCCCCGGAGGCGTTGCGGGTGCTGGCCGTCAGCGCAAAATCCATTTTGGTGTACAGCTTGCTGGGGGATGCATACTTTGGGCTGTGGGGCGTAACGCTCTTGACGGTTTGCAGACTGGTATTATCCGCAGTGGCCGCATAGCCTTTGCTTCGCAGCTCCGTCACCGCCTTGGTTTTGAGCAAAGACAGCAAAGATGAATTGGTACTTCCGCCGGTGCAGGAGGCGTACACCGTGGACTTTTTGACCACGGAATCCGGGTTTGCCAAGTCGAAGGGGTCGTCTTTGACGCATAAATAGTCATAGCCCTTGGTGCCCCAAATGTTGGCGATGGACTCCATCTGGCCGCCATTGCTGGCGGAATAATAGGTGCCCGTATAGCTGGAACCATTTTTCAGCACGATGCCCTTGGTGCCGTCCACAGCCGCCACGCAGTTGGCGTTGCCGGAGGGCGTGCCATTATAGACCTGGTCGCTGGTGGTATCCACCACGTCGTAGGTGCTGGAAGCGCGGCTTTGCATCATGCGCACCGTATAGGTGCGGGCGGCTACTGCCTGGGCTTTCAGGGCTTCAATGTTGGCGCCGTTGCCCATCTCGTAGGGCAAAACCCCGTATAGATAGTTTTCTATATACACATGGGCAATGGTATACAGCTTGAAGCTGCCGCTTTGCAAAACCGCCTTAAAAGAAATGTCCCCGGGATATGGATTCCCAGGAACGCGGCCTTGTGCAATTTTAATGCCATTGGTACCCGTGGTGCTATGCCGTTTCAGGGTGAAAGAGGTACCCATGTTGGCTTTGCTTCCGTCGCGGGTGAGCGTAATGGCTCCCGTAGCGCTACTAAAGCCCACCGTGAGGCTTTGCCCGCTGCTGAGGCTTTGGGTTACATCACCATTGACGCTATAACTCCCCACCACCGTGAGGCTTAGAGAGGTAGGATTTCCCAGGGAAGAAAGGTACACGCGCACCATTCCGTCCTCAGAGCCGGATTCGGTTACAAGCGGCGCGGAAACCACAGTGGCCTCCGCCAGCGGGATGCTGGGAGCCGCGATACAAAGGGCAAGCAAGGTGACGGCTATCTTTTGTATAGTATTCCATTTTCGCATCCGCATAGAATAGCAGCCTCCTATGTATTTCTGTTGCATTGCCTGGTTTTTGAACTGTTCAAATTTTAACACACTTTGTCACATCTGTCTACAGAATTCGACATCCAATATGTAACAATACTTCAATGATTTCGTCACAAAAAAGAAAAAAAGCAGAGCCTTTCGGCCCTGCTCTTGACTTTGCTGGCTATTCCAGGATCAGCGGTGGTTACTCCTGCACAGGAGCGCCTACAGGGCAAGTATCCGCGCATGCGCCGCACTCGATGCACTTGTCCGCATCAATGACGTATTTTCCATCCCCTTCGGAAATCGCATCCACCGCGCAATCGGCCACGCAAGCGCCACAGCTGATGCACTCATCGGTGATTTTATATGCCATAAACATTCACCTCCCCGTTTTCACTCCGCACAGCTTGGTGCCGTGCAGTGCCATTCTAGCACGCTATGAATCATTTAGCAAGCGACATTTTTCGCGCCGTGATGACAAAATTCACGGTTTTTCTGTCCGGTGAAGGGCTTCTTCCACCGCGCGGCGCCAGTCGTCTGGATGGCCATCCAGGTCCATTTCCTCTTCCTGCGAAAACTCCACCCCGGTGGTGGCGGCCTCCACATTCCTGGCCTCCCCCTGCTCCTCCGTCTCTTGGGCGGCGAAGGCCGGTTCTTCGTCCTCCTCCTCTTGCAAAGGTGGCGCGGCGGGGGTGGGGATCCTCTGGACTGGCTGGGCGGGCTGCGCTTTGCGCCGGTCCCCTTCTCTGGCCCGCTGCCCAACCTCTCCCTGGGGAGGCGCGGGCCGGTTCCATTTGATGTCCGCCAGGGCAAAGGTCTTTACTTCCGAGCTATCACCTCGGCGTACGCGGATGACCAGCGTTTCCTTGATGACGTTGATATCCAACACCACACCAAAGCCATCCGGGGTCTCCACTTCTTTTCCCACCTTGGGCATCCGCTTGCGGGTCTGCTCATAATGGTCCTGCTCATACTTGAGGCAGCACATCAACCGACCGCAAACGCCGGAAATCTTGGTGGGGTTTAAGGACAGGTTCTGCTCCTTGGCCATTTTGATGGACACCGGCTGGAAATCGCCCAGGAAGGAGCCGCAGCAAATAGGCCGTCCGCAGGGACCCAGGCCACCCATCATCTTGGCTTCATCCCGCACGCCAATTTGCCGAAGCTCAATGCGGGTGCGAAAGACCGCCGCCAAGTCCTTCACCAGGGAACGGAAATCCACCCTGCCATTGGCGGTAAAATAAAACAAAATTTTGGCATTGTCAAAGGTTTGTTCCACGCTGACCAGCTTCATGTCCAGCTTGTGCTCTTCAATTTTCCGCTGGCAAACGCCAAACGCCTCGGCTTGGAATCGCTCATTTTCAAGGCTATGCTCCGCATCCTTGGCATCCGCAATGCGCACCACCTTTTTCAGCGGCACGGTGATCAGGCTGTCCTCCACCTGGCGAACCCCGGTGATGACCTGCCCATACTCAAGTCCCCTGGCGGTTTCCACAATCACAAACCCTCCGGCCATGGGCCAAAGGGGACCTGGATCAAAATAATAAAGCTTCCCCGCGTTTTTAAACCGCACTCCTACGACTGCTGCCATTGGCTTTTCTCCCCCTGTATCTTCATCATCAAATGATCTACGGTGGACTGCCAGTTCACCTGGCTGGCTTTCAGGCGCCTTGCCTCCGCCACGCTGTGCAAAAGGCGGGTGAGGCTCTCCACCGGCGCGGCTGCTACCGCGTCCCTCCAACCGCTTGGATAGGCAACCAGGGCCTCGGGCCGCAGCTGGCCCGTTTTGACCAACAGCGCCTGCCGAAACGCATTCTCCAATGCCGTAAAGTAACGGGACGCGCCTTCCTTTTCTTCCTTCAGGGCTGTGCTCAGTCCCACCACATCCGCGTCGCTGGCTGCCGTAAGCGCCTTGCCCACCAAGGTCTGCAATTCCCTGTCCTGCTGCCGGTCCTGCAGCATGTCCAGCGCTTGGCCGATGTTTCCGCTGGCCAGGGGCAGCACCTGCACAAGGGCCGCATTGTCATATCCCAGAGCTTTCAGCGTATATTCCATCGCATCGTCTGGCCAGGGGATCAGCTTCACCCGGGCGCAGCGGGAGGCAATGGTCCCCAGCAATGCGGTCAGCTCATGGGCTAGCAGCAAAAACACCACATTGGACACCGGCTCCTCCAAGGATTTCAGCAGGCAGTTCTGGGCCTGGGGGGTCAGCTTTTCCACCGGTTCCACGATCACCACCCGGCAGCCGGAACCAAAGGCGTGCTGCGATATGGCGTCTATGACCTCCCGCACCTTGTCCACGCCAATCTGCTTGTCCCCCTCCGGGGTGATATACAGTACATCCGGGTTGGCCCCCCGAAGCACCTGCCGGCAGCCCTCGCATTGGCCGCAGGGCTTCTTTTCGGACGAACAAAACAGCGCACATGTGAGAACCTTGGCAAAGGTGGCTTTGCCAAGGCCCTGCGCGCCTGAAAGCAAATACGCATGCACGGTTTCCCTGCGCCGAAACTGTTCCAGCGCAATACCGCAGCCTGTGCTAAGCTTCCCATACTCCATCCAACAAGGCAGCGTCTCTGCCGCCAACCCATCCCTGGCGCTCAAAAAATATCCTTTCCGCAGTGATTACAGCTTCACAAACTGGTCCACCGTCAATACGAAAATGGTCGCCCCGCCCACCACCACTTCAATGGGATAGGGGGAGTACGCCCCCGGCACACCCACCATGGAAGCGGGAGAGGGCGCGATCTGCTTTCTGCTTTTGCAAATTTTTTCAATGGTCGCCATGGCGGAATCAAAACGGTCATCCTCCACGCCCACCAAAAGGGTTGTGTTCCCAGCCCGCAAAAAACCACCAGTGGTCGCTAATTTGGTTACGCCAAAGCCTTCATTCATCAACTGGCCAATCAAGCGGGAGGCATCCTCGTCCTGTACAATCGCAATGATCAACTTCATCTGCAATTCCTCCTTTTATGGCTCTTCCCTGGTCGCTTACAGTATAGCGCAAACGGGTCAAAGAATCAATGTTGGGATTGCGGCATTGCGCGCCCCCTTGGGTTACCCTTCCTTGGGAGATAGGCCTTTGCGGATCACCATGGATACGAAATTCATATACTTCCCCGCTCCGGCTTCCATAGCGGGCCGGTCGCTTACGGCATAAGGGTTGTCCGATTGCAGCCATTCCTGCCAGGGTTCTTCAAAGCTCTCCATTTGTTTTGTGTGTATGGCGCAGCCTGCCGCCTCCCCCGTCAGAAAATCCTGCCACCAGGCGGCGCTGTGCCAGGTGTCCGCGTCCTCCTGGCTCCAAGACAGCAGCATGGCAGGCGGCAAGCCCTGGGTCAATTCCTCTTTCAGGCCCGGCACCACGATGGCGATCACCCCGCCTGGCTTTACCAGCGGCAACAGCTTTTCCTCCAAGAACCCTTTTTCCCGGCCAAAATAGTGGTACGCATCCACGCTGACCACCGCGTCAAAATAGCCATCCGCAAAGGGCAGCGCATTGGCGTCCGCGTGAATGGGGATGATCTGCTCCTGCCCCTGCTCCCGAAAGCGCTGGAAGTTTTCCGTGGCGGAAATCCATAGATCGCAGGCAAACACCTGGGCGTCATACACCTTGGCCAAATACAAGGAGGTCAGCCCCATGCCACATCCCAGGTCCAAAATCCGCGCCTTCTTAGGCAGGGAAAGGTCCGTCAAAAGCTCACGAAGCAACGTCAGGCTGTTGGGTCCCATCAGATGACGGCTCACAAACTCCGGGTCCAAAATTTTTGCGGGCAAATCATTCATGTGGCTTTCTCCTTATAGGCACTCAAAAATGCTCTCTGGATAGCGCATACCTGTCGATGGCCTGGGCTACGCCGTCCTCCGCGTTGGTCCCGGTGCTGTAGCGAGCGGCCCGCTTCACCGCTTCCGAAGCGTTGCCCATGGCCACGCCAAACCCGGCGTAGGTCAGCATGGGAATGTCATTGTCGTAATCCCCCAGCGCCATCACCTGGCTGGCCGCAAGCCCCAACTTCCCGGCCAACTCCCGGAGGGCAAAGCCCTTGTTCACGCCGCTGGGCATCAATTCCAAATTGTCCTCCCAGGAGGAGGTCACATCCATCCCGGGGATAGGAAGCAGCAGCTGGCGAATCCTTTCCATCTGCGCTGGGTCCCGGTCCTCCACGTAAACGATCTTGTTGATGCCCTCCGCCTTGAGTCGGTCCAGCGCCGGAAGGCCATACAGGTATTCCAGCGCCTCCTCCCGTTCCCGGTGGGTGGCCCAGTTTTTCTTTTGGGTCATATGGGGGCTTTCCATCACGATAATGCGGTTTTGCTGAAAGCAGGCGTAGGTCACATCGAATTGGCCCAGCACGTGAAGGGCTTTTTCCAATGTCTCCGGCCGCAGCTGGTGCTGCGCATAAGGCTTCCCAAAGGGCTTTTCCAAGCAATACCCACCGTTCAGCCCAATAATGTAGCAATGATCCAGCCCAGCATCAACGGCAAAGACACTGCTATCGCCACTGGGCCTGCCGCTGCAAATGGCGATGGCGATTCCCGCCGCCGCCGCATCCCGCAAGGCCCTTACATTCTCCGGCGAAATCCGCTGCTCTTCATTGAGCAAAGTCCCATCCATATCCATGGCGATCAGTCGAATGTCATTGGTATTCATAACGCTCCTAAAACATCGGTTCAATCTGAAAAATTTTTTCGTTCAAGTAGGCCAGCGGCCCCGTGAGGGAAAAGGAAAGCTCTGTGGCGCAGAGCATCAGCCGCTTTGCCTTGTGCGCCTTGTTAAAGTCCCGGTCTCCATACGCGTCATCTCCCAGCAGCGGATGCCCAATGGCCGCCATCTGTGCGCGGATTTGGTGGGTGCGCCCGGTGTGCAGCACCACCCGCAGCCTGGAAACCTCTCCCTTTTCCAGCACCCGGTACTCCGTCACAATGGTCAGGGCTCCTCTTTCCGGTCTTGGCAGCACTTGCACCCTTCCCCTCTCCGCATCCTTGAGAAGGTAGGCTGTCAGCGTGGCCTCAGAGGGCGAGGGGGTTCCCTTCACCAGGCAGGTGTAGCCCTTGTGAATCCTGCGCTGCCGAAAGCCTTCCTGCAATTCCCGCTGAACGGTTTCACTCTTTGCCAGCACCAAAATCCCCTCCGTGGGGTTGTCCAGCCGGTGGCACAGCAGAGGCGGCACTCCCTCCGTGTCCTTGTCCCGCAAAAGCGCCCAGGCCAAGTCCACGATGGTTTTTCCGCCCTTCTGGTCCGCTTCGCAGCTGACCCCAGGGGGTTTTCGTACCACCATCACATTTTCATCTTCAAAGAGAACGGGAATGGAAACCGCAATCCCGCCATAGGGGGTAAACAAACAAATTTCCGCGCCAGGAGGAACCTGCGCGTCCTTTGGGGCGCGAACCCCATCCACCTTCACATCTCTTTTTTCAAAGGCTTCCCGAATGGCGTATTCCGGTAGCTCCGGCAGCATGCGTTTGATGAGTGGAAGCAGCCGCGTATGTCCCAGGTCGGAAGGCGCCACAAATGCATATCGGTTCAATGCTGCAAATCCGCCTTCAACCCAATCCAATGGGGCGTGCAATTGTGTAACTGCTCCAAGGCCTGCTTCATGGCCTTAGTGGGCAAAACGCACAGCATAGAGGCCATCACGGCTTCCATTTCGCTGAGGCTCACCCCTTGCTTGGCCAGCATGCGCAAGTCCTCGGCCGCGTCGCCCACCTCATATTCTGGCCGCAAGGAGCCGTCCAGCGCCCCGCATATGGCCTCGTGCAAATGCTCCTCCTCTAGGAACAACCCGTTCACGCCGCCTGCCAACATGTCCTGGGACAGCTCCAAGGTGAACAAACCCGCGCTGTTCATGGAGGAAATGAGGCGGTATGGGTCCGCCAAGCCGGGATGCACCAAAATCATCTCATTGTGGCTATCCGTCATATACTCAAAGGAGGACTTGAGGTACCTGCGGGCCAGGTTGTTGGCCAGGGGGTCCGTGCGTTCCATCACATCTTGCAAAAAGGCGGAGACGGGCTGCATGCAATGCAAAAAACCCGCGATGTACAAAAGCCCCATGATCATGGCATCGTAACGGTACAAAAGATCCGTTACCCGGGCATGCTCCGGCGTGTCCATCGCCAGCAGCATCGGCTCATGCAAAGGCTCGGGAAGTTCCAGCATCCAGGCGTCCTCCATCATGTGGAAAGAGCACCAAAGCCTGGAAACCAGCCCTTCCGCCGCGCCAATATCATCCCATTCGCTCAGGGCGATGGAACCCTCCGCCACCAGCAGGCGCTCCAAAAGCTCCCTCTCTCCCTGGGAGAGATACAGCACCTCCAGCGGGAGCTGTTCCAGCACCCGCGCCCGCAGCCCTTCCACGGTAAACAGGGTCTGGTCCATTTCCTCGTGATAATAGGAATTGTCCAGCAGCATTTGTACATCCAGCACCGTCACATCCTGGGAAAACAGGCCAACGCCGCTTTGGGCAGATAGGCGTCTTTCGCATGCTTCAAACTGCTTTTCACGCATCATGCTCATGGTATTTTCTCCCCAATCCGCATGGGGGATCACTTCCCGCAGCATGGGACACCTCCTTTCCCGAATTGGTTTTTTGCTTGTTATACCTTCACAATCCAACCCTGTGGGCCTTGAACCTTGCCCAACTGAATATCCACAAGGCGGTTGTAGAGCTTCAATGTCACATCCCCAATGCCGCCGTTCCCCAACAAGACCTCTTCATCCCTGTGGCAAATCTTGTTCACCGGCGATACCACAGCCGCGGTTCCGGTGCCAAAGGCTTCCAGCAGCTTGCCGGACTTGGCGTCTTGCACCACTTCGTCGATGGACAAGCGACGCTCCTCCACCGCAAAGCCCATTTCCTTGGCCAACGTCATCACGCTGTCCCGGGTGATGCCGGGCAGGATGCTGCCGTTGAGCTCCGGGGTTACCACTTTTTTGCCTTCATACACAAACATCATGTTCATGGCGCCCACTTCTTCAATGTAGCGCTGCTCCACCCCGTCCAGCCACAGCACCTGGGCGTATCCCTTTTCCTTGGCCTTCACACCCGCCAAAATACTGGCGGCATAGTTGCCGCCGGTTTTGGCAAAGCCCACGCCGCCGCGCACCGCGCGAACCAGCTGGCTCTCCACATAAATGCCCACAGGTGCCAAGCCGCTGGCGTAATACGCGCCGGAGGGCGACAAAATGATATAGAACAGATACCGGTTGGAGGCGGCCACGCCTAAAAACGGATCGGTGGCAATCATGGTAGGCCGAATATACAGCGACGTACCCTCAGCCTGGGGCGTCCAGTCCTTGTCCACAGCCAGCAACGCCAAAAGACCTTCCATGCAAAGCTCCACATCAATGCCCGCCATGCCCATGCGCTCCGCGGAACGGTTCATGCGCAAAAAATTGTCCCTGGGGCGAAAAAGTTGAAAGCCGCCCTCCTGGTTGCGGTAGCATTTGAGGCCCTCAAAAATCTCTTGGCCATAGTGCAGCACAGAGCTGGCGGGGTCCAGAGACAGTGGGCCATAGGGCTCCACCCGCGCGTCATGCCAGCCCTGGCCAGCGTCATACTCAATCAGCAGCATATGGTCCGTAAAAATTTTTCCAAAGCCTAGTTTGCTTTCATCCTCCGGCCTGGTCTTGGGGGTCGCTGTCTTGGTGATCCTGATGCTCATTTCTTTCTCCTTTGCATCCCGCCTGCTTCAAGCCACGCAAAGCAGGCCGTTTGCCAAATAGCGCTTATGGTTCATTATAGACAGTTCTGTTTCCCTGTCAAGTTGTTTCGGCCAGTAAAAGCTGGCGCTATACGCAGGAACTGGATGCTTTTCACCCATTCTCCCAGGCTTACTTGGCCGGCATGGTGTAGGTATACAGATGCGTATCCTCGTCCAGGACGAAGGGAATCCCGGTCCAGGCTGTGACTTCCGTGATGGGCAAATACAGCACATTTTCCCATAAAACCGCCGTGCGCTGCTGCATCAGCTGAGGTTCGCCATTTTTGTAAATGGCCAGGCCAGTGGGCTGGCCTTCCGGGCCGACATCATAGACCAAGCGGTACACATCGCGGTTGTCAATGGCAAAGGCATACTCCGCGTGGTTTGTGTCCTCCTGGGGCAGCACCATCACGTTTTCTTGCGCCAGCAACTTCAAGAAGGGCACCATCACGGTTCCATCCCCCAGTCCCAAGGGAAGCAGCCTAGCCGCCTCTTCTCCCTCCGGGGCGTCCTGCAAAAGGGGCGTTTCTTTCCCAGCGCCCAAGAACCCATAGCCCTCCATTAAGGCTGGCGGCGCTTCCGTGGGCGCACCGGCGGGGCCCGCCGTATCTTGAGGAGGCGTGGCCGACATATTACCGGGCGCATCGCCCTCCACCTCAGATCCTTCATTTGCCCCAGAAACGTTCATGGAGGATTCCGGCACCACAGGGCTGACGGGTGTGGGGCTGCCTGTGGGCATAAAGGTGGGCGCTGGCGTCTCGCCGCCAGGGCCTGGGGTACGGGCCACCGTAGGCCGGGTCGAAATGTCCGGCGTTGCGGAGGCAGCCGGACTGGATGGAGTTCCCGCGCTGGGCGTAGGGGTGACGTCCGCAGGCGCAAAGACCACTTCCTTGCTTTCATAAAGCACCGTTAAAGTGCGTTTCCCCGCGATGCCATCCGCGGCCAAGCCCTGATAATACTGGAAGCGTTCCACCGAGCGGCGGGTTTGGTTGCCAAACACCCCGTCGATATCCCCAGCGTAATAGCCCAACTCCGCCAAGCGGCGCTGCATGGTTTTGACGTTTTCCCCTTTGTCCCCCACCCGAATGGTTTTGTATTCCACGTTGGGCGTAATGTTGGGGGTGGGCACCGGGGTAGGGGTTGGCGTGGCGGCAGGCGTGGCGGTGGCCACCAGGGCCACAGGCGTTGCCGTCAGGGTGGGGGCGGGCGTTACCGGCATCTCCGGGGACGTCTGCACGGAGGATACAAATATCATGGACATATAAATCAGGATGGTCTTTAACAAATCCATTTGAAAGCTCCCTTTCTGATCCGTTACTTCCCCTTGGCTTCCGCCTTGGGCTTGGGCACTCGCTTTTCCTTTTGTTTTCTTCTCACATCTTCATAATCGCGGTATTGCTTTTCCTTCGCGCCGGGCACATAGGTGAACGCCAAGCCCAACAGCTGATTTTGCGCCGCCTGGAGCTTTTGCACCAGATCCCGCAGCTTGGAGGGGCTGATGCGGTTCTCCGCCACCACCAGCAGCGTCCCGTCCAGGGCACTGCCCAGGGCGGCGGCATCCGCAAACAGGCTCACCGGTGGAGAATCAAACAGCACATAATCAAACTCCTCCGTCATACGCTTTAAAAACGCGTCAAAGGCTTTGGAGCCCACCACCCGAGTGGTCATGGATTCCAGGTGCACCTGGTCAATCAAAAACAAATTGGGAAGGCCCGTGGGCAGCATCACCTGTTCGATGGTGGCCTCTCCCCCCAGATGATGGATCAAATCCCGCTTGCCGTGCACCCCCAACAGCCGCCCCAAGGTGGGCGCAAAGCAATCCATATCCACCAGCAGCACCCGTTTCCCCTGGTTCACCAGCTCGCTGCCCAGCAGCACCGTCAGGCTGCTTTTGCCTTCATCCGCGCTGTAGGACGTAAGCACCAGCGAAGTGACGGGTTTCTTGTCCTCCCGCGCTTTCAGGCAAAGGGACAGGTTCTTGATTTCCTCCACACAAGAACGATTCACCCATTGAAGAAGCATGCGCTGTTGCTTGCCTTTGTTCTTAAAAAATCTGGAAAGGTCTTTGCGAAAATCGGGGATTTTCCCCAAAGTGGGCACCCCAAAATCCTCCGGGCCCACCTGCTCCGCACGGACGGTTTCCTGCTTGGGCACAAAAAGGAAAAACAGCAAAGTGCCCACCGCAAAGCAAACAAGAAACGCCAGCAAAATGGCAGGGACACGGCTGGGGCCAACGGGTTCCAACGGATACTGGGCGCGGTTTGCCACGGACACATTTTTCAAATCCGACACCTGCTGCAAATGCTCCGTAAAAACAACGCTGAGCGCAATGGCCGCCGTTTGGCACAATTCGGGGTCAGGCCCTGTAACGGTCATATTGATTACATGGGTGTCCGGCACGCCTTCCACCGTCAGGCGCATGCCGTCCATCGTATAAGGAGCCAGCTTCGCCTCCGCTTTATCCAGCAATTCCTTGTTCCTTAGCAACTGCTGGCAATCCCGGACGATCATGTCCCGGGTGCTTGGGGCATATTGTTCGTCCACGTCCACACCGCTTGGCAAAACATACAGGCCCACGGTGGAGCAGTACTGGTCCGGCATAAAAAGATAGGCATATAGACCCACGGCCACCGCAACTACCAGGCTTGGCAACAACAACCAAACCCACACTTTTTGATATTTTCGCCAAGCGGTCCTCATGGCTGCACCTCCTTGGCGCTCTTCTTCCGTATGCAATAGCTATACAAAATTAGAATATCATAACCATGCCCCTATGACAAGTCGAAAACGTCCAAATTCCATTTGACAAAATGATCCAATGGAGTCATACTACCTTGAAATCTTCACAGGCGTATCCCATGACATCTATTGCCTGGAGGAAGGAGATCCCCCTGTGTTGCTTGCAAATCCTTGCTTTTCCATTGCCCCTGCCGATAGACCCTGCGGTGAAAATGATATTTTGCTTTGCCTCCAAAAGGATTCCATTCTTTTGGAGCAGGGCGAAACGGAAAATACGCCCGGTTTCCCCAGCGGCAAACAAGTCCTTCCTTGGCTAGACACCCTGGAGTTTCCCACAAAACCCAGCTTTCTTTTTACAGTGGAGGGCATCGCCTTTTTTGGGTTGGATGTGCCGGAAACTTCCGTTCCCAAGGATTCCCAGGGCCTTTCCTTCTACCCCATTTCCATTTTTCGGACCCTGGGTTCTCGCCGGGACAGCTTCGCCCTGCTCACCGCCTACCATCTGCTGGTGTGGGCACGTTGCCACCGCTTTTGCGGCTGTTGCGGCCATTCCCTTGCCCCTTCCACCACAGAGCGGGCCCTGGCTTGCACCCATTGCGGGCAGGTAATCTACCCCACCATCAGCCCGGCCATCTCCGTGGCCATAACCGATGGCGACCGCTTGCTGATGGCCTGCAATGCCCGTGGACGCTTTACGCACTTTTCGCTGGTGGCGGGCTATGTGGAGGCAGGTGAAAGCCTGGAACAAACGGTGGCGCGCGAGGTCCAGGAAGAGGTGGGCCTGCGCGTAAAAAATCTTCGCTATGTGGGCAGTCAACCCTGGGGGCTCAGCCAAACGCTGATGCTGGGTTTTCACGCGGAACTGGACGGCAGTGACCGCATCACCCTGCAGGAAAGCGAGCTGACCGAGGCAAAGTGGTTCCACAGAAGCGAAATCACAGCCAATCCGGGACCGCTGAGCCTGTCTTTTGCCATGATCGAGATGTTCCGTACCGGCACATTGCCATAAGCCATATTTTCAAAGCCCGTTTAGGGGCTGCCACCCCTAAAACCGCGTTTCACGCGGTGAACAGCTTATCAAAAAAGTCGTAAAAGAGGGCTGCCGCGGCAGCCCTCTTGAGATGACCTCTTTTATTACCGAAACATCTGCTCCATCTCTTCAAATTTCTCGTGGGTAATCAGGGCGTCATGCTTGGTGCCGTGCAGGCGCACCACATAGGTCCAGCGGCCATAGGGCGTAATGTCCCTGATATGGTTCAAATTGATGATATAGCTTTTGTGGCACCGCAAAAAGGCGTTGCTTTGCAGCCTTTCCTCCATCTCCCCCAGGCTGTCTGCCGTCACATAGCGCCCATCGCCCACGGTATAGAGCACCGTGGCCCGGTCCTCCCGCTGCACCAGCAGGATATCCTTCAAGTCAATAAAGCTGACTCCGCCCCGGTGGTGCAGCATCATGCGGCCATCCACCACGGGCTTTTTGCCTGTGTCCTTGGGCTTTATGGCCCTTGCGCCAGCCAAAGTCGCCCGGTCCCTGGCCCTCTCCAGCGTCTGGATCACCCGGTCCATTTTGAAGGGCTTGATCAGATAGTCAAAGGCATAGACCGAAAAGGCATCCCCCATGTACGCCTCATGGGCAGTGGCAAACACGATGATTACAGTGGGGTCCATGTCTTGGATGATTCTGGCGCATTCCACGCCTGTGGCTCCAGGCATTTCCACATCCAAAAACACCATATTGGGCTTGGTACTTTCCAAAAGCTCCAGGGCCTGGGGGCCGTCCTCCGCCTGACCCACCAGCTGGCAGCCTTCTACCTTTTCAATGATGCGTCGCAGAATGTCCCGCATATGGGCATCGTCATCGGCAATGAGCACACGCAATGTTGCCACTTACCGCTTCCCCCATTTCCGCTGGCCGGGGCGGGCCAAAACCTCACTCATCACCACGGCCTGCACCAAACTGTCCCCATGGAGCGCAAAAGGCAGGGAATGCTGCTGCGGAAGCCCCTGCAACTCTTGCTCCAAATCCCAAAGATGGCTGTCCCCATGGCCCAACGTGGAGTCACAAAGGTCCAGCCCTTCCGTAGACTGATACTCCATGGAACCGGCCAGCTGGCCCTCTCCGCTGGATTCTCCCTCCAGAAAGGTCCGGGGCTTGACGGGCTGATAGGCCGGGGTGGTGCCCATACGGCTTTGCACCGTAGCGTCTGGCCTTGCCATGGGCGCTTTCTGGGAAACGATCTCTTGCCAGGTTTTCTGTCCCCAGCCTGTTTCATCCAGTTTTGCAAGACTTTTGATGAAATACCGCATTTTCTCGGGCACTTGTTGCTTTTTCAGCCGTTTCACAATGGCAAGCGGGACCCAGACAAAGAACAAAAGAGGAAGCAGCGCCCCAAAGATCTCATCCATACACACCCCTCCGTCCAGCAGCGGCAGAGCCTTGCTCTGCCGCTATCGCTATACCGCCCAGCCTATTTTTTATCCTGGGGCAGGCCTAACTCCGCGGTACCGCCGGGCGTGCTGGCCTTGGCGATGCCCTCCCGCATATTGGTATCCGCCACCACATTCTGCATTTGATAATAATCCATCACGCCCAGCTTGCCTTCCCGCAGGGCTGCGGCCATGGCCTTGGGCACTTCCGCCTCTGCCTCCACCACCCGGGCGCGCATCTCCTGGACAGCGGCCTTCATTTCCTGCTCGTGGGCCACAGCCATGGCGCGGCGCTCCTCCGCCCGGGCCTGGGCAATGCGCCGGTCGGCCTCCGCCTGATCCATTTGCAGCTGCGCGCCGATGTTCCGGCCCACGTCCACGTCCGCGATGTCAATGGAAAGGATCTCGTAGGCCGTTCCGGCGTCCAGGCCTTTGTTCAGCACGGTTTGGCTGATCAGGTCCGGGTTTTCCAGCACCTGCTTGTGGGTCTCGCTGGAACCCACCGTGGTGACGATGCCCTCACCCACCCGGGCAATGATGGTTTCTTCCCCGGCGCCGCCTACCAGGCGTTCGATGTTGGTCCGCACGGTCACGCGGGCTTTGGCCCGCAGCTCAATGCCGTCCTTGGCAATGGCCGCCACCACCGGGGTCTCAATCACCTTCGGGGTCACGCTCATCTGCACGGCCTGCAAAACGTCACGGCCCGCCAGGTCAATGGCCGATGCTTTCTCAAAAGGCATTTCAATCTTGGAGCGCTGGGCGGCAATCAATGCGTTGATGACCCGGTCCACATTGCCACCGGCCAGGTAGTGGGTCTCCAGCTTGGACAAGGTTACGTCCAGACCAGCTTTCCTGGCTTTGATCAAGGGCTCCACCAAGCGCTTGGGCTCAATGCGGCGCAGGCGCATGCCCACCAAGGACCCGATGCTCACATGCACACCGGCTGCCATGGAGGTAATCCACAGGCCCACCGGCACAAAGCGTAAGAAAATGACCACAAAAATGATAGCCAGAACGATAGAAACAATCACCCACACCAGGGCCATTTCGTTGGTATCCGAGACGCTATTGCTCAATCCCTTGAAACCCAGCGAGGCCAGATACATGCTATTCAAAACCATAAGAGCCCCTCCTTCTTTATGTTGAACCTTTACAAAAACTCATCTAGCCTGTCAAGCCGAGGCAGTCCTTATGCCTCCGTCACCTTGCGCACCACTACCCGAACCCCCTCCACATGGTCCACCTTCACCGGCGTATCCTTAGGGATGTATTCCCCGTCGGCCACCACGTTGAGCTTTACGCCCTCAAACTCCGCCATGCCTGTGGGCCGCAGCACCGTGGTGGTGGTGCCCTCCTTGCCCAAAAAAACATCCATGTCCGAGGTGGTGGTATAGCCTTCGGCGTTGGTCTCCCGGTCCGTCAAAATGATGGAGGATTTGGAAAGCCGCCCTTTGCTGGCCGAGCGAAGGGCAATGGAAACAGTAATGCCGATCAACGCCAAAATCACCAGGGTCATGCCCAGTGCCGCCAACCCGCCATAATTGACGTACACCAGCGCAATGCTGACGATTTCCAAAATGATGCCGGAGATGCCCGGCAGGCCAAAGCCCGGCATGAACACCTCCACAATCAGCAGCCCGATGCCAAACAGAAAGCACAGAATAATGGATAGGTTTGCGGAAATAAATTCCAACACGCGCTCCTCCACCTCTCCTTCCAAAATCTCAAGGCTTCGCCTCATTGTCTTGATCATACCATATGGCTGGGGCTTTGTCATGCTGTGCTCCGCGCAACCATACAGATTTTCTATTCAATTGTCACCAGGGCCGCTTTTGGCCTTTGCAAAGAATCCCGTAGGCGCTCCATGTCCCGCTGATAGGTTTCCGCCAGCGCCGCACGGTAAATGACGGCCGCCGGATGAT
Source organism: Eubacteriales bacterium (assembly GCA_031549415.1). Classification (GTDB taxonomy): domain Bacteria; phylum Bacillota; class Clostridia; order Christensenellales; family Aristaeellaceae; genus Limiplasma. The sequence continues at coordinate 59,111 of JAVBPU010000014.1, forward strand.
ACAACGCAAAAAGCGGCAAGGTCAGGGCCTTCCCCTTGGGGGGGTGCACCACGGCCTGGTGCCATTGCCCATGGCGGTCCCCAATGGTCTGGTTCCCGGACAAAAAGGCCCGCATGGCCACATTGCCCAACGTCACCAACGCTCCCGGCTCCACCAGCGCAATCTCCCGCATCAGCCAGGGAGAAAACAGCTCCACCTCTTCCTTGGTAGGAGGCCGGTTAACGCTTCGTCCTGCCGCGCTTCTTCGGGTAGGCCGAATTTTCACCACATTGGAAAGGTAGATCTCATCGCGCCGAAGCCCCAGCACCTGCAAAAAGGCGTCCAGGTTCTTGCCCGCCTTTCCCACAAAGGGCTTCCCCTGCAAGGCCTCCTGTTCACCCGGCGCCTCGCCAATGAGCATTAGCACGGGCTTTTCCCGGCAACCGTCCCCAAAAACCAGGGGTTTGCCCTCCCCTGCCCAAAGCCCGTCAAAAAAGCGGGTGCATTCCCGTTCCATTTTTTGTAAAGTCGCTTCTGCCATGCGGTCTCCTCTCCCAGATTTGCTCCAGGCTATTTTGCGCATGGCGTTCATGGCCCATACGCTTACTGAATATTGCTTTGCAAAATCACAAAGGAATGGGTGATGTCCGTTTTCACCCAGGAAAACAGGCTAAAAATCAGCGCCGTCAGCGCCAAAATGACCACCACACCCGCCAAAACGCTGGCGGTGTCAAACACATTCATGGCCACATGAAAGCGGTGCTGGTCGTCCAGTTCCTCATGAAACATGGAGTACTCTTCCTCCTGAGGAAGGTAGCCCTCCTCCAGTTCATACCCCGCATAGTCTTCCTCGTATCCCTCTTCGTCCTCTTCATACCCAGCTGAAGCATAGAGGCCGTTTTCAACGTCCTCTTCTTCCGGCATGGCTTCCTGATAGCCCGTTTGAAACACACGGGTATTCTGGTCCACGGCGCATCCCATCCTTTCCCAGAAAGGTTTCCTATCCTATTGAACGTCCCATCAAACATAATCCATCCAGGGCGCGCTGGCATCCTCCCGGCCTGTCAGCTCCCCCGCCCTTTGCAAGCCCGGAAAACCTTGGCTCCGCAGGGCCTCGTACAGCACAATAGCCACGGAATTGCTGAGGTTCAGGCTCCGGGCCTCCGGCACCATGGGAATGCGGATGCAGCGTTCATAGGCCTTGGAAAGCAAGCTCTCCGGCAGGCCCTTGGTTTCGCAGCCAAAGACCAAAAAATCCTCCGGGCCGTAGCTGGCTTCCGTATAGCTGCGGGGGGCCTTGGTGGACAAAAAATGCATCCTCGCATCCGGATGGGCCTCCAACAGCTCCGCAAAGCTTTCATACAAACGATAGCTCATCATCTGCCAATAGTCCAGCCCGGCCCGTTTCAGATATTTATCCTCCAAGGAAAACCCCAGCGGACCGATCAGGTGCAATTTCGCGCCTGTGGCAGCGCAGGTGCGGGCAATGTTCCCTGTGTTCTGGGGAATTTCCGGGTTCACCAATACAATGTTCATGCCTTGCTCCTGTTTCTTACGGGTTTTCCTCCCTGATTGTACCGCGAAAAAATGGGAATATCAACCCTTAGCTCATGGACACCCGCTCCGCAATCTGGTCCAAATACTGCTTGGCCTCCCTTTGCAGCTGCTGCCAAAGCTCAGCCTGGGCCGGGTCCTCTTCGATGGCTTCCACACAGGCGGCGGTCTCGTACAGTAGAGGCATATCTCCAAACATCATGCCGCTGAGGGCCGAGGCTGCCCCATGCTGCTGCGTCCCCAAAATTTCACCGGGACCCCGAAGTTCCAGGTCCTTCCTGGCGATTTCAAACCCGTCGTTGGTTTGCACCAAGGCCGTCAGGCGCTCATTTTCCTTAGCCAATAAGAAACACCAGCTCTGGTCCGTGCCACGGCCCACCCGGCCCCGCAGCTGGTGCAACTGGGCCAGACCAAAGCGGTCCGCGTCCTCAATGATCATCAGCGTGGCGTTTGGCACATTCACCCCCACCTCAATCACCGTGGTGGCCACCAAAACCTGAATCTCCTTTCCCACAAAGCCTGAAAGGGTCCTTTCTTTTTCCTCCGCAGGCTGCTTGCCGTAGGTCAGCCCCAAAGTGAACCCCTTCAGCGGTCCCGTTTGCAGCTCCTCCACATGGGTGGTGGCCGCCTTTACAGCCTCCATGGCCTCGCTTTCCTCCACCAGGGGGCATACGATGTAGGCCTGCTGCCCCGCCAAAAGCTTGTCCCTCAAAAAACCGTACATGTCCGCCCGTTTTTCTTCCGGCACGATGCGGGTAGCCACGGGCAAACGCCCCGGCGGCAGCTCCTCCACCACGGAAACCGACAAATCGCCAAACATAGCCAAGGCCAGCGTTCTGGGAATGGGGGTGGCGGACATCACCAGCAAATGGGGAGACCTGGCACTTTCCCCCGCACCGCTGGCTCCCTTGTTCAGCAACGCCGTCCGCTGGCTGACCCCAAAGCGGTGCTGCTCATCCGTGATGCAAAGCCCCAGGTTCTGGTATTCCACCCCTTTGCTGATCAGGGCATGGGTGCCGATCACCACCCGCCAGTCCCCGCTGGCCAAACGCGCGGCGGCTTCCCGCCGTTCTTTTGCGGGCATGCCGCCCAGTAGCAGACCGCAGGGGATGCCCTGGGCTTCAAAAAAGGGCCGGATGCTTTCAAAATGCTGTCTGGCCAGGATTTCTGTGGGCGCCATCAAGGCTGCCTGATACCCTGCTTCCACACAGAGCTGCATGGCGCCCATGGCAATGGCGGTTTTCCCGCAGCCCACATCCCCCTGGACCATGCGGGCCATGGCTTTGTCCGCGGCCATATCCTTGGCAATCTCTTGCAAGGTCCGCCTTTGGGCCTGGGTGGGGGCAAAGGGCAGCCTGTCCCAAAAAGCATCTTGCTGCGCCAAAGGGGCGGGCATGGGCATGCCAATCTTTCGGAGGTTCTTCATCATGCGTACCGCCACTTGGTACAAGAGCATCTGTTCAAAAACGATCCTGCGCCGGGCCTCCTTCACCTGCTCCATGCCTTGGGGCCTGTGCAGCGCTTGGAGGGCCTCCGCAATGCCCGGGAGGCCATAGCGCAGGCGCAAGCTCTCCGGCAGGGTTTCCGGGCAGGTTTCTTCCACAAAGGCCAGCGCTTGTTTGGTGAGGCTTTCGTGGGTTTTTTGGGGCAGGCCTTCTATGAGCCGGTACACCGGCACGATGCGGGTCTCATCCTCCAGGCTGGGGTTCACCAATTGCAGTCCCTTGCCGTACCGCTCCAGCCGCCCATACAGCAGCGCCCGGGTACGCCGGAGCAGGTTTTCCTTCATCCAGGGCTGGTTGAACCAGCAGCAGGTCACCTCTCCTGTATCATCCTCCCACTGGCAGGTGACACGGCTCTTCCCCCCAAACCGGGCCAGCTTTGGCTCGGTGCTGCGCCGCACCCAAAAGCAGGCATATTCCCCCACCCGTGCTTCCCCGATGGGCAGGCAGGAACTGGCATCCTTGTACTTGGTAGGAAGCGCATATAAAAGATCACGCAACGAGAAAATCCCCGCTGCGTGCATGGCTGCCAATCTTTTGTTCCCGATTCCCTGTAGCTGAGACAGTTCCATGGGCTACTCCACAGACACCAGATAGTAGTACAGGGGTTGTCCACCCCGGTGCATTTCCACATCGCACATGTCATAGGCAGAAGCAATTTCATCGGTCAGGGCCTTGGCGTCCTCCGCGCTTACGTCCTTGCCGTAGTAAACGGTGATCAGCTCATCGTCATCCGTCATGATTTCCTTCATCAGATCAGAGGTCACATCATGGATGTCGGTCCCCACCACCTGGATTTTGCCATTATACAGGCCAATAATGTCCCCTTGCTTGATGTGCAAATCGTCCAATTCCGTATCCCGCACGGCATAAGTCACCATGCCAGTGCGCACCCGCTGGGCCGCGTCATTCATGCGGTGGGCGTTGTCCTCACCGCTGGCGTCCTGCTGAAAGGCCACCGCCGCCGCAATGCCCATGGCCACGTTCTTGGTGGGCACCACGTGGACTTCCTTGTCCTCGCATAGCTCCGCAGCCTGCTGGGCCGCCAGGATCACATTGCCATTGTTGGGCAGCACAAAAACACACTTGGCACGCACCTTCCCAATGGCTTCAAACAAATCCTCGATGCTGGGGTTCATGGTTTGGCCGCCTTCCACGATCTGGTCCACGGTCAAATCCGCAAAAATCTTGTTGAAACCGTCCCCCATGGACACTGCCACCATGCCAAAGGCCTTGGGAGGGTCGTTAGCAGGCTCCGCCTTGGGGGCGGTGATGCCCTGTTTGTCCCGGCGCTGCTGCACCATGTTTTCGATCTTCAGGTTCACCAGTTCTCCCAAGGATAGGCCGTACTCCAAAGCCTTTCCAGGCTCATTGGTGTGCACATGCACCTTCACCAAGGACAAATCGCCTACCACCAGCACGCAATCGCCAATCCGGTTCAGGCGGCGGCGGAAGGAATCCACGTCCTCCTCCAGGATATCCGGATACAGGTTTTGAATCAAAAACTCCGTGCAGTAAGCAAACTCGATTTCGCCCATGGCATCATGGTCGTCTTCAAAAGCCACTTCGCCATCGGCGGAAAAGTCCATCCTTTCCAAAGGAATCTCTTCGCCCCGCAGGGTGGCGGCATACCCCATATAAATCAGCAGCAAGCCCCGGCCGCCCGCGTCCACAACCCCGGCTTGGGTCAGCGCCGGCAGCATTTGCTGGGTCTTTTTCAAAATCGCGTCGCCCGTGGTCAAAATGGTGGTAAAAAGTCCGTCATAATCATCAGGGTGGCGTTCCGCCTGCTTCACCGCGTCCTCCGCAATGACCCGGGCCACGGTCAAAATGGTGCCTTCCTTGGGCTTCATCACTGCCTTATAGGCGGTTTCCGCGCCGCTTTTCAGCGCCGCTGCGAACTGCGTAGGCGTGATGCGTTCAATGCCTTCCAGCGCCCGAGCGAAGCCGCGGTACAGCTGGGAAGTGATCACGCCGCTATTCCCCCGGGCACCGCGAAGCGCGCCCCGGGCCAGCGCGTCCGCCGCCTCGCCAGCGCTTAAATATTCCTTGTTGCTGATTTCCTTTGTGGCCGACATCATGGTCAGCGACATATTGGTACCCGTATCTCCATCCGGAACAGGGAAAACGTTCAGGGCATCCACTGCTTCCCGGTTTTTTTCCAACATGGCCGCACCGGCTAAAACCATATCGCGCAGCAGCAGGCCATCGATTGTCTTGGACTGTATCAACAGTGTTTCCTCCCGATGCTAAATTAGACCCGCACGCCTTCCACGGAGATATTCACCCGGCGGACCTTCACGCCGGTCATGCTCTCCAGCTTATAGCGCACTGTCTCCACGATGGTTTTGCAAACCTCAGCAATGGAAATGCCATATTCCACAATAATAAACAGGTCCACATCCAGCACGTCATCCGAAAGGCGCAGCTGCACACCCTTGGTCAGGTTCTCCCGCCCAAGCCATTGCACAAAGCCGTCCTTGGCGCGCTTGCTGGACATAGCCACGATTCCATAGCACTCCAAAGCCGCGTAGCCAACCACTTTCAGCATCACGTCCTCGGTAATGTACACTGTGCCGATTTCGTTCTTAATTTTGCATTCCATTCTGTACCAATGCCTCCTTGTAGCGATCAACGCGCCCGGCAATGATTCCCACCCGCGCTCCGCACGGCAATCATGGTCATTATACATGAACATAGCCCGTTGCGCAACCGTTTCATGGCAACATTTTTCTGATGGAGGCTGGCCGCAGAAGGTTTTCTCTCCCATTTCCAGAAACTGTTACAACTTTGCTGCACTCCTTTGCTCCAACCTGTATAGAGATACTATATATAGGGAATTCCTCTGTGTGCCCTCCACAAATTCCAAGCTTTGTCATTTATTCGTCACAGGCGTTTCACAGCTTTTGAGGGATATGTTTACAATGCCGCAATATGTGCTATAATAGTAGGGAGTATGCATTTTTTCCTCAACGCTTTTCTGACGAATCCGATTTGTGGTTAGGAGATGTCCCATGAACGCTAGTAAGCGCACTCGATATGCCAGCACGCCTACCTATGGCATGCAAAAGCAAACCACCGCCAAAAAATCTGCGCCTCTGCCTTCTTCCTCTCCTGATTTTACGCAGATGCCCATACCTGAGCTTCCCCATATGCCCGCGCCCATGGCGCAAAATGGAATGCCCAGCTATGCCGCCAATCCCTTTTCTCCTCCTGTGAGCGCTATGCCTGGCCCCTCTTTTTTTCCGAGCCAAGCCCCCTCCTTGCCGCCCTTTGCTCCCATGCCCGGCGCAAACCATGCTATGTCCCACAACGTTCCCCCCTTTATACAACCCGGGCCGATGCAGTCCGTTCCCACCCAAGGTATGATGCAGCCTTTTTCGCCCATGGGCGGCGCACCCATGGGAGGCCTTCCCATCAGCGGCCCACCCATGGGAAATATGCTCACCGCAGGGGTCCCCATGGTAGCAGGCGTACCGATGACACCGCAACCTACGAATTCCTTTCTCCCTAGGCAGCAGGGCTTTGTTCCCCCGGTCAGCCCCATGCCCCTGGTTGCCATGCCCACCGCCCAGCAAAACCAAGGCCCGCCTTTTGGGCAATTCCCCAGCTCTCCCAAGGCCGCGCCGTTCCCTCCCATGGGACAAGCCCCCAGACCCCAAGGCTTTGTTCCTGGCGGCTTTTCTCCCATGGCCCCCACCTTTGGAACTGCGCCCATGGCCCCAGGCCCCGTTCAGATGGGCGGGCCTCCCCAGAACATGATGCCCTCCATGATGCCTTCCATGCCCGGCGGCGCTTTTGCCCCTCCCCCCCAGCCCCGGGAAGCGCAGCCCATGGATTGGAACAAAGTGCTGAAAGCCTACCTGTTTGGCATTTTGCCCGCTTTGTTCATTCCCTGCATTTTTGTGGCTCCCTCCATGGATTTTTTGCGGTACGCGTTCCTGGTGCTCTGTGTGATTGGTCTGGCTGCCATGTGGGTGCGCCGGTTATTCGTTTCTTCCACCTGCGCCACCATCTCCATTGTGTACGCCGCGCTGTGCATTGTGGTGGTGTCCCTGCTGCTCAGCGGCGCGCGGGATGCCCAACAGGCCAACGCCAATGCCAACCAGCCCGGCGCCGGACAAGCCACCTATGAACCTGGCAGCGCCCAAAGCGGCGGAAGCGGCGGCGCCCCCTCTCCTGAAGCCGCGCCAACCCCCGCGCCGCCTGTGGCCTTGGGCGAATCGGATGCAGAGCAGCGCCTGATGATCTTTATGGATTTTTGGAGCGTCAAACGCATTGAGGACATGGTTTCTTTGGTACAGCCCAGCTGGGCCACCACCAAGGAGAACCCTTCCAAGGAACTATTCAACGTACTGCTGAACCGCACACCCCAGGACTATACCATTGAAGGTATTTCAGGATCGGACGCGGATAATTCCCGTACCGTCACTATGTCTGCCTCCATTGACAAAAACAACAACAAGGAGCCCGTCCGGTACCGGTTCATGATCCTGATGGTCAAAGAGAGCAACCAATGGTACGTGGACCCCAATTCCTTAGCCACCAACGATACGCTTACTCCCACCCCATCACCCGTGGACGGTCAAACGGCAGGCCCTACCACCATTGGGCTGGCCACCCCGGCCCCCACCACCACCGTGACCCCCGTCCCCCCCCCCAATACCAAACTGTACTTCAACCCGGACGGCGGCAAACAGTACCACGCGGACCCCAATTGTCCCAAGGTGAAAGAGCAGTATTTGCCGCTGGCTGGCAACTTCATGTACAGCGAGCTGGGGAATGCCCCCTACAAATCCCTGCAACCTTGCCTGGCCTGTGGAGCGCCCATCGAACCCCTGGAGTAGCCAGACATCCCCATAAAAAACCCGCCTCGCGAGCACAGCAGCTCCTTGAGGCGGGTTTTTGCGTCCCTGGAAATCGGGACTCTATCACTGGTTATTGGTTCCTGGTCACTGGCTGCTAATCCTGGTTACTGGTTATAGGTATAGGCCATCACAATACCATCCAAATTGTCCATGGAGGCTTGAAAATCGCTGGAAGGGTTGGTGACGGGCAAATCATACGTGGTGAGTACCTCTGGCGCGGGCAACCGGAACACTTCATACAGAAGCTGGCCGTCCTTGTAGATGCAGATATGGGGATGGTCCACCAGGAACTCCACATATTCTTCCAGACAATAATCCATGATGCGCATGGCAGCGGCATGGGCTTTCCCCACAAAGCGGTACAGGTTCATTTGAATGGATACCCCAGTCTTGTAGCTCTTATCCTCCCAGGCGGAGCTGGGAAAATCTGCCGTGGGGAAGCGGAAGATAACGCCATATTTCCATCCATGCTCCGTAAACCACTTGCCCTGGTCAGATTGCTGAAACTTCGGCAAATCCGGATTGCTCTTGTTGTAAATATCCATCCGGAAGGAAAGCCCGCTCTGGTATTCGCTGGTGCCAGGGAAATTCACAGATTTCTTGGTCTGCTCAATCAGAATATCTCCGCTGTAATCCGCGCTGAGCTTTTCTTTTTGTTTGTCAAAAAGCTGGGTTTGCATGTCCATGGTGCGGTAGGCTTCCCGAACCATGTAATCCTCCAACTTGTCTTCCCCGGCGGCGGTCACCATGGCCTGTAAGGCGTCAAAAGCGTTGGGCAGCAGCTTGACGGTATTATCCTGAACCTGAATTTTATACCCGCTGGCCGTACCCACGCCCACCAATTCCACATCGGAAAAATCACTGGGCAACGGATGCCATGGGTTCACCAATAATAGCCCGCCATGCATCAAAGTGGTCCGGTCCAAGGTCTGCACCCGGGTATTCTCCAGGCCTGTTTTGCCTTCATCCTCAATGCGCCATACAGCGCCGTCAATGGTGCTTTCCCAGTGCTGTAGTTCGCTTCTATCCACAACTTCCTCAAATTCCGTGCTGCCGGAAGCGTTGCTGCGAAGCGTGTTCATCTTCGCATTAAACTCCTGTTGTGCTTCCATGTTGTACTTTTCCAAGGCTCTGGCCTTGGTGCGGTACTCGTTTTCAATCAAAAAGCGGCAAAGGAAAAAAGCGCCTCCGCCGATTACCACCAAGATGGCGAGAATCCCCGCTGTTTTCAAAAGCTGTTGATAGGGATCCTTCTTCATTTTGTGGATTTTTTTGTTGGCATTGATCCGCATCCGCATGGGAAACCTCCCTTTCCAAACGCCTCGAAGAACAGGCTTTCCAGATGGCCGTTCGGCTTAATTCACCAACCGGCCCATGACTTCAAAAATATGCTCCAGTTCCTCCGCGCTGCTATAGGTGAGTAAAATCTTGCCCTTTTTCTCGTTACCCGTCAAGGTGGTTTTTACTCCCAGGGCCTCACGCAATGTGTTTTGTAACGAGTTCAACTCCGCGCTCAGGCTTTGAGCCGTGGGGCTTGGCATGGCCCGGTGCGTACTCTGCTTTTGAGACAACTCTTCCAGCTTGCGCACGCTGTAGTCATGTAGTATACATTGATGCGCCAGCTCCAATTGGCGGGACTCCGGAGAAACGCCTGCCAGCACGCGGGCATGTCCGGCTGAAAGCTCCTGGTTGACCACCATGTTCAAAATTTCTTCCGGCAAGGTCAGCAGCCGAAGTAAATTGGTCACCGCTGGGCGGCTCTTGCCCAAGCGCTTGGAGGCTTCCTCCTGGGTGTAGTTGCATTCCTGCATCAGGCTGCGGATGGCGTTGGCTTCCTCAATAGGGTTGAGGTCCTGCCGTTGCAGGTTCTCAATCAGCGCCGCCTCCATCTGCTGGGCGTTGGTCATGCTGCGCACAATGCAGGGTACCGTTTCCAGCCCCGCCATGCGGGCGGCGCGGAACCGCCTTTCCCCTGCTACAATACGGAACCGGGACCCCTGCTCCACCACCAAAATGGGCGATAACACACCCGCCTGCCGAATGCTGTCCGCCAACTGTTCCAACGAATCTTTGTCAAAATCCCGGCGGGGCTGGCCAGAGTTGGGGTCAATTTCCGAAATGGCAATATCCCGTACCACGGTTTCCAATATTTCCTCGTTCTGCGGAAGCAGTACGTCCAATCCTCTGCCAAGCCCAGTCTTTCTCATGCCAGCCCGTCCCCTTTATCCATTAGCATACCCATTTCTATCCATCCTCATCACAGCCCCGCAAGTTCATTTGTTCCGTTCAATGATCTCTCGGGCCAATTGCCGGTAGGAATCAGCGCCAATGCTTTTGGAGTCGTATACATGAATGGGCACGCCATGGCTGGGCGCTTCCCCCAGGCGGATGTTGCGGGGAATGGCTGTGGAAAAAACCTTGCTTTTGAAATGCTTTTTGACGGAATCCACCACCTGCAGGCCCAAATTGGTCCGGCCATCCAGCATGGTCAGCAGCACGCCCTCAATATCCAGCCCCGGGTTGAAGGTTTGCTTTACCCGGTTGATGGTGTTCATCAAGCTGGTAACTCCTTCCAGGGCGTAATACTCGCACTGGATGGGAATCAACACCCGCTGCGCCGCCGTGAGCGCATTGAGCGTCAAAAGCCCCAGCGAAGGCGGGCAGTCGATGAAAATCCAGTCGAATTCATTTTCAATGGCCTTGATGACATTTTTCAGGCGGTACTCCCGCTGTTCCAGGCCCACCAGTTCCAGCTCCGCGCCCGCCAGGCGGATATCCGCCGGAACCAGCCACAGATTCAGTACGGAAGTGTTCGTAATGCTGGCCGCCATAGGCGCACGGCCCATGAGAGCCTCGTACACGGTATTGCTGCCAGCACGAATGCCTAAGCCGCTGGTGCTATTCCCCTGTGGGTCCAAATCGACGAGCAATACCTTTTGCCCCGCTTCCGCCAAACAAGCGGTTAAATTAATGGCGGAAGTCGTTTTGCCCACGCCGCCTTTTTGGTTGGTAATGGCGATCGTTTTCCCCATGCTCAGCCCTCATTATCCTATCGTTTGTGCGATTAACGCCATTTCCTATTGTACAGTTTTTGCAGGAAAATGTAAAGTGTCGGGGGTTCGAGTCTAATAAAAGGGAAGGGAGATTTCCATGTCCCCGTCGTCGCCAAAAACATTCATATTATACGGTTCGGGGCCCGCGCTTTTCCGCACTTCTTCGTACTCAATTTGGGCGTCAATATCGCCGCCGCGGCCTTGGAATTCCGCCACGGCCAACTGCCATTCATCCGTAAACTCTTCCAGGGTCATTTCATTACGGGTAAGGTAGCCAGCCACTTCCTTGCCCACATACCGGAAATGCCAGGGTTCAAAGATGATGCCCGTAATATCCATGGCGCCATCGGGATACCGCAGGATGAATCCAAATTTCGTACAGTTCTCCTTCATCCATTGCGCTTCCGCCGTTTCGGAAAAATCGGTGGTCATGCGCGGACGCTTGGCATAATCCCCATTGAGGATGTCACAGGCCAGACCTGTTTGGTGTTCGCTGGCGCCCGGATAGGCCACCACGCCATCGTCCTTCCCGCCATTGGACTCCAAGCGGTTGCTATACGTGGTTTTTTGCGTGCCGTAGGACCGGTACCCACTTTTCAAAAACAGCGTGTACCCCGCTTCTTTGGCAGCATCAAACATCCCTTCTAGAGCTGTGGCGGCGATCTCCCGCATAAAAACCTGCGCGGAAGTGGCCCTCTTCACGGACATCTTCACCAAATCCTGGGGCTCAAAGGTTTCGTCCAGGAGATTTTCCCGGTTCACCAGCTTGCTTTCATCCGTGTACAAGGCGGCCATAGAGATCGCATAAGTCCAGCGGACAGCCGGGCCCTCTCCACCCACCTGCTCCTCCTGGATCGGCTCTTCCACGGTTTCCTCCTCCGGCTCCTCCTCAGAGGGCTCGTCAAACACATCATCCAGAGAGGATTCGGCCAACGCCTGGAAACAGCAAAAAACCACCAGCATCAGGGAGAACCATAGACAGATCAGCTTTTTCATGGAAGCACCTCATTATCCGCTACATGCAATAAATAGTCATATGTCTCTAGGCGATGGGCTGAAATATACAGCTCCATGGGGATGCTTGCCTCAAAAATGGCGGTGGCGTGCTCCACGCCCACATACCGCACGTGCCATGGCTCAAAGCTATAGCCCGTGATTTCTTCATATCCTTCTTGATAGCGCACCACAAACCCAAACCGATGCGCGTTTTCGCTGACCCAGATGCCGGCCTTGGTTTTGCCAAACTTGGAATTGAGCTGGGAGCTTCCCTTCTGCGCCAGGTCCATGGCCATGCCCAACTGATGCTCGCTGGTCCCCGGCAACGCCACCAGCGCGTCCGCTTTTTCCACGCTGCCCGTGGTGGCTTTCTTTCTGGCATAAATGGTGGCCTGCTTGGAATATCCTCTGTATCCGGACACGGTAGCCAAGGCCACATTTTCTTCCTTGGCTGCCGCAAACATGGTTTCCAGGGCTGTGGCCGCGTCGTCCCGCATGGCCTGTGACATCCCGAAAACCATCGTTTTGCGGATCTCGGGCACGTAGGCCTCGTGGATCTCGTGCTGGCGGTTCACCAAGAAGGCTGTGCCGGTCACGTCTTTATCCGGCATGGCCTTGTGGAAGCTTCCTTCCAGCAGCCCCACCGTCAGCGTCACCACAGAAACTACCTTTTCAAACAGCAAGTCCCTTTCACGTCCCTTCGAGCATGGGATGCAGAAATAATCAACTATTTTAGTTCGTCACTCAGCAACGTGGCTCCTTCTTGGCAAGCAATTTTTACATATTGGGCTTTTGCCCGCAGGGTTACGGTCACGCCGGTGTCCCCATGCTCTTGGGCCAGAATGCTGCCATAGCCGTGCAATTTGGAAAGCAAGCCGTATTGAGAAAAAGGGATCTGCAGCTTTACTGTTTGCATGCCCTCATCCAGCTGCTCTTCTATGCGCAGCAACAGCTCCTGCACGCCTTCCCCCGTTTTCGCGCTGACCAGCACCGCCCCAGGAAATACCGCCTGGGCTTCCTTTGTGATGTCGCTTTTGTTCAGCGCGTCAATGCGGTGGTTCTCCGCCGCGCCCAGGCTATCCAGCACTTCCAGCACCGTGGCGTGCTGCTGCAAAAGCTCCGGCGACGAGCCGTCCGACAGAATGATGTTCACATCCGCCAGGGCGGCTTCTTCCAGCGTGGCGTGAAAGGCCTTCACCAGCTCATGGGGCAGTTTGCGGATGAAGCCCACGGTATCCACCAGCAGGGCCTTTCCCCCATGGGGTAAGGATAGGGGTCTGGATACGCTGTCCAGGGTGGCAAAAAGCTGGTCCTCTACATAGACGTTTGAGCCGGTCAAAAGGTTGAACAAAGTTGATTTTCCCGCATTGGTGTACCCCACCAGCGCCACCAGCGGGATCTGGTTCTTTTCCCGCTGCTGCCTGCGCAGGTTCCGCTGCTTTTCCATCTGCTCCAGCTCTCTGCGCAAATCCACCAAACGCTCCCGGATTCTGCGGCGGCTGACTTCCAGCTTGCTTTCGCCAGGACCCCGGGTGCCGATGCCGCCCGCCAGGCGGCTGAGGACCAGGCCCTGCCCCAAAAGCCGCTGGGAGCGGTATTGCAGCTGGGCCATTTCCACCTGCAATTTTCCCTCCCGGGTATTGGCCCGGGCCGCAAAAATATCCAAAATCAAGGCAGTGCGGTCCACCACCTTCACCCGCAGCAGCTCTTCCAGGTTCTTTTGCATCACGCCGGAAAGCACTTCGTCCACAATCACCAAATCCGCCTGCAACGCCTGGCATTGCAGTGCCAATTCCTCGGCCTTGCCCTTGCCGATGCAAAAGGCCGTGTCCGGCTTCGACCGCTTTTGCAGCACCATGGCCAGGGTCTGCGCCCCTGCTGTGCTGGCCAGCTCCTTCAGCTCTTCCAGGGATTGCTCGCTTTCAATGCCCACCAGAACGGCCTTTTCCACCGATTGCACCGTGTGGCTGTCCTCCGCAAAGTAGGCCGCGTCCACCTCCTCGATTTCCCGCAGCCAAGACTCGTCGGGCAGTTTCCGGGCGCTGACCAGCTCGCTCTTTTGGACCGCCCCTTCCTGGGCCGGGTCCAAGAAGGCCGCCTGGGCGGTGGTGGGCTTTCCCTGGGCGTCCACGCCCACGGCGCAGATGGCGTCAAAGCGCATGGTGAGCAGCGCGCTCACATCCACCTGGCTCAGCGTCCCGCTGCCCTGGGGATGGGTATGGATGCAGCGGATCATGGACAGGCGGCGGTTGCCCCGCCTAAGGCGCACATCCGGCAGGTCAATGCTGTCCGCCTTTCCAATCAAAATATCCGCGATTTCCCCAAAACGGGTGATGTACACCGCTATTTCCCGGTTCATAGACGCAGAATAGCCGCAGAGCTGCAAAAGCAGGTCCTGCGGCATAAATGCGCCGGCTGGAACGGGTTCCTCATACCAGGCGGAGAGCACGTCCAACACGCTTTTTCGTACGCCTTCAATGTTTCCATGGATTTCAGGCATATGGGTCCTTTCACGCCCCTTGCGGCCTCACGGCGGCAAAGGCAGGGGGTTTTATTCGCTTTTGGGATGTTTCTTCTGGTAATCCTCCACGGCGGCATGAATGGCTTCCTCCGCCAGCAAGGAGCAGTGCATCTTCACCGGGGGCAGCCCGTCCAAGGCCTCCGCCACAGCCCTGTTGGTCAGCTGCAGCGCTTCGTCGATGGACTTGCCCTTCACCATTTCCGTGGCCATGCTGCTGGTGGCAATGGCGGCGCAACAGCCGAAGGTTTTGAACTTGACGTCCTTGATAATGCCATCCTCCACGTCAATGTCCATCTTCATGATGTCTCCGCACTTGGCGTTGCCCACCGTGCCGGTGCCGGACGCGTCCTTGATCTCGCCCACATTGCGGGGGTTTTCAAAATGATCCATTACTTTTTCAGAATACATGGAAGCTCCTCCTTTGATCTCGTCCGAGAGTCTCTTTTGTCCTTTACACAGTGGCCCCTGCAAACAGCGGACTCATGGCGCGCAGGGTTTCCACGATCTTGGGCAGTTCCGCCAACACGGTTTGCACCTGGGCCTTCGTGTTGTCCCTGCCCAGGGACAGCCGCAGGCTGCCGTGGGCAATTTCATGGGGCAGGCCGATGGCCAGCAGCACATGGGAGGGGTCAAGGCTTCCGCTGGTACAGGCGGAGCCGCTGGAGCCCTCAATGCCCGCCAGATCCAGCCGCATCAGCAGGGCTTCGCCTTCCAGGTACCGCACGGACACATTCACATTCCCCGGCAGGCGCTGCGTGGGATGCCCATTGAGGCGCACCTCGGGAATCCTTTGCAGAATCCCCTGGATCAATGCGTCGCGCATTTCCGTCATCTGCCGCTGGTACTCCGGCAGCTCCGCCACCGCCAGCTCAATGGCTTTCCCCAGGCCCACGATGGCAGGCACGTTCTCGGTACCGGCCCGAAGGCCCCGCTCCTGGGCCCCGCCATAGAGCAGGTTATTGATACGAACATTCTTCCGGATGTACAGCGCGCCCACGCCCTTGGGGCCGTGGAATTTGTGGCCGGACAGGCTGAGCATATCCACCTTCCAGTCGTTCACGTTCACAGGAACCGCGCCGACGGCCTGCACCGCGTCGGAATGAAACAGCACCCCGGCAGACTTGGCAATGGCCCCGATCTCCGCGATGGGCTCCAAAGTGCCAATTTCATTGTTGGCCGCCATGATGGTGATCAGCACCGTATCCTCGCAAAGGGCGCTTTTCACATCCTGGGGGTTCACCCGGCCATATTCGTCCACAGGCAGGTAGGTGACCCGGTAGCCTTCCTTCTCTAGAGCCTGACAGGTATGTAGAACCGCGTGGTGCTCCACGCTGCTGGTGATGATGTGCTTGCCCTGGCTGGCGTTCTTCTGGCAAGCGCAGCGGATGGCCCAGTTATCGCTTTCACTGCCCCCGGCGGTAAAATAGATTTCCCGCGGCTCCGCGCCGATGGCATCCGCCACCTGCTTGCGGGCGGTTTCTACCGCCCGGCGGGCCTCCCTGCCGACGCTGTGGATGGAGCTGGGGTTGCCGTACTGCTGCGTGAAAAAAGGCAGCATGGCCTCCAGCACTTCCGGCCGGGTAGCGGTGGTGGCCGCGTTGTCCAGATAAATGATTTCCTTCATGATTCTAGCGCCTCTCCTTCGCATGGGTGGGCGAGCATACTGCCCAGGGTGATTTGGGCCAGCTCGCTGTTGATGGTATCGGTCAGCCGCTGCCATACATGGCGTACCGGACAGCCACAGGCCCGGTCGCAGCGGGTTTCGTCCGTCATGCACTCGGTGAGCTCAATGGGGCCTTCCATGGCGTCCATAATGTCCAGCAGGGTAATGGCCCCAGGGCTTTGGGAAATTTGGTATCCCCCCTGGGCCCCCCGCACCGTGGTCACCAGCCCCGCCCGCCGCAGATTCCCCAGCAGCTGTTCCAAATACTGCTTGGGAACCCCTGTGGTGGAAATGCTTTGCAGGCTCTGGGGCCCCTCCCCCTGATGCTGCGCCAAATAATACATCGCATATAAGCCATATTTCCCCCGGGTGGACAGCTTCATGCGCCAATCCCCTTTCGATACCCGACTATTTTCATCGGATTTCGTATGCATCATAGCACCGAAAGGAAGGCTTGTCAACAGTATTTGTCCATTTTTTCATTTTTCTTTTTTACTCATTTTGGGACAGACTTTATATTGACTTTTGACAGCAGATGCTATATTTTATAGATAATTGCTCATTTTTGGCAACTCTCTCTGATTGGATTGTGAAGTGGACATGCACGTGCGACGCGGTGATGCATTTCGGATGCTCTTCGCCTTATTGGCCATGATTCTGGGGATCTGCCACGTTCATCTGGCAATCGCCGAAACACTCCAGGCGGAAAGCTTTTGCGGAAGTTTTCCCGAAAAAATGTATCTGCGGGCGGAGCCAGAGCCAAACGCAAAAACCATTGGATGGATTCCGCCCAATACGCGGCTTATGCTGACCAAAGTGAATGACAAGTACGCCCAAACGCAATACCGAGGGCGGACAGGGTATGTGCATGTGGGCAATGTAATCATGGAGGATTTGACGGACCAGCCCATAGAGAAGTTCGCCGTATTTGGGGAAGAGCCGCTGCAGTTGTTCACCGGTCCCTATGCGGGAGCACCCGTGGCTATGGTGTTGCAGCCTTTTACACCCCTGGAGGTGGTGGCAAGCAACGGCACGTATTGGATGGGTATGGTAGGGAGCGCCAAGGTGTATGTTCCCGCCAGATTGCCAGTGCGCTTGCCACCGGATGAGGCGGTCCGGGCCTATGAGGCGTACGTAAGCGAACCTGCGGTGCTGCTGGCCTATCCCCTGGCCGGAGCGCAGCCCATAGCCGTGGTGGGAATGAGTGCCCGGCTGCACGTGACCGCGGGAAACGGCCGTTACGCCCTGGTGGAAAACGGCGAGGGAAAAGGGTATGTGCTGCGCGGCAAACTGGTAAGGCCCGCTGAGTCGCTGGAAACCCGCGCCGTAGGGTATGCCTTGGAGACAGCCCCCCTCTATTCATCGCCGGAGCTGGCATCGTATACGCAGGAATTGATTCCGGCCTATGGGATCGTGGAAACGGATAGCGCCGTCAACGGATTCCTGCGGCTGTTGGGGCAAAGCGCTTATGTTCGTGAAGACGTGATTCGCACGCTGAAACTGAGAAGCACCAAGGCCACCATCGGCTGCTGGGAAAAGGATGAACCGCTTTTGCGGTATGACGGAATTCCGTTGCATGGCCATCCCTTGGTTCCGGCCAACCAGCTTTTTGAAGTTACACAAAGCTTTGGAGAGTATTACCTGGTGAAGCTGGGCGGCACCCTCGGCTTCGTCCCCATCAAGGGCTTCCGCCCCGTAAAAGACGCGTTTGCTTCCCAGGCTGTGGCGGCGGTGGTCCAGAAACAGACGCCGCTGCTGGTGTTGCCGAAGAAGGACTCGCCCCAGCTGTCCACCACCATTCCTTCCGGGGCGGGGCTGTGGTTGGGACAAAACAAGGAGGGCTTCTATATCGTCCGCCATGGGGACTCCATCGGTTATGTGGACGCCAGCGACCTGAAAGTGCTGGGGATCAGCATGGAGGCAGCACCCTATGAGGTATATTTTGAAAAGCAAACGGTTCTCTTACCCTTTCCAAGCGCAGGGAGCGCTCAAACAGGCGCCGTGGCCAGCGCCAATTCCCTGGGCATGGTGATGGCGCAGGTGGGAGACTATCTGCTTGTGAACCAGGGGAGCGGAGAGGGCTATGTGGCCAGAAGCGATGTTTGGACCCTGGAACAGGTGGAAAGCGGCGAGGCGCACCAGCAGAAGTACGTGCTCTTTCTCAACAAAGGCAACAAAGAGTTTAGCGTGTACGCCGCCGATTTGGGAGGGCAAAAGACGGAACAGCTCCTCAAAAGCGAAATCGTGGCCATTGGTAAGCGTACCACCCCCACGCCCTCGGGTGCGTTCCAACTGGGCGCAAAAGAGCGCTGGCACTATTTTGGGCCATCCTACGCGCCCTTTATCATCACTTTCGCCCCAGGCCGCTACATTCATGGTCCCTTGTTTTGGACGGCTGACGAAGCCAGTATTCGGCCGGAGTTGTTTTCGGAGTTTGGTAAGCCAGTGACGGGGGGCTGTATCCGCATCCCGTACGACATGATGCTTTGGATCTACTATCATTGCACCGGCAGCAACACCACCCTGGAAGTGGTGAACGGGCAGTAGGGGGATGCTATGAAACGCAGCGCTTCACTCCTGTTTGTGGCGATTTTTTTTCTGCTGCTGGCGCTGCCCGCTTTCGGCCTGCTGGCCGCAAAAAGCCCGCAGGAGGGGCAGTCCCTGGAAGAATGGGTGGAAGAGAATGTGGGTTTCCGAGATTGGTTGATTTGGCTCCATGCAAAGGGCTCCCAGGCCCTCTTTGGGCAATCGGGAAATGAGCAGGTGCTGATTGGCAAAGACGGATGGCTGTTTTTTGACAAAACCCTGCGGGATTATTATCGCAGGGAACTGATGACAGAGACCCAGGTAGCGGAACTGGTATCCGCGCTGGGCGCGCTTTCCGCCTCTTTGGAGGCGAGAGGGGCTGCCTTTACCGTTTTGATTGCCCCTAACAAAAATACCATCTACCCGGAATGGATGCCGGATTACGCGCCTCCAGGCCAAGAGGAAAGCAACTTGGGCAGGGTGCAGGAAGCCCTTGAGAAAAGCGGCGTTCAAGTGCTGGACGCCCGGAGGATTCTACGAGAAAGCAAACCCTTGGGAAGGCTGTACTACCAAACGGATACCCACTGGAACGACCTGGGGGCGCTGGTGGTGTACCGGGAGCTGATTGGGCGGATGGCAAAGCCCGCCAGGGAAGCCTATGAAACCTATGAAACCCTGGCCTGGAAGGAAGACCAACCGTTTTCTGGCGATTTGGCGCGTTTGTACCTGCCAAAGGACCCGGTCACGGAAAAGACCGTTGTGGCGGAGCTTTCCCGAAGCTATCGGGTGAAAGGTAAAATGCGGTCGCTTTCGGACATGACCATTCAGACGGAAAGCGACCGAAACAATTTACGCCTATGGGTGGCCAGGGATTCCTTTGGGGAGGCGCTTTTTCCCTATTTGGCTAATAATGCTGGGCATTTAACGTTTTCACGCAGCTTCGCCATCGACTTGGAGGCGGTAAGCCGGCAAGGCGTTACCCAGGTAGTGCTGGAAATCGCGGAGAGAAACCTTCCGGAGCTGCTGGCGCAATTGGAACCGCAATAACAGAGGGGAAGTAGGAGAGAGTCGTCGTCCTAGCGAGCTGTTCGCATGAAACGACTCTGCAATGAAAAGATGTTATCCATCCTGGATAAACTTATAGAGGAACGTTAGCAAGGCATAAAAGCACGAACTGGCCCGGAAATTGTAGCGCGGTTTCATACATAGTACGGACTGGCTTTCAGCGTTCCGAAAAACAGTCCGTCCGCTTCTTGGAAACAATTTGTCCCCATTTCCCGAGGATAAGCAAAAAAGCCCGCAACTGCGGGCTTTTTTGCTTGCTGAGGGAGTCTAACAAAAGCTGCCTCAAGAGGGTGGCAATATTCCCAATCCAAAGCACGAGCAATATTTGATTATGTATATAAAATAATAACCATAACCTTAATAGTATTATAGTATGCAAAATGCGAATATATGCAGCGTGCCATCGACATGCTGGATGAAGTCAAAGAAAGCATCCTCAACGCCTATGAGATCAAAACGGGGCTTGCCCGGTCTGTGCTATCTCAAATGATGGACAGCGAAACGTGGCTCTCCGCAAATAAGGCGGTTGAACTGCATTTTGCTGACGGCATCCTCGAACGGCAGACCGCGCCGGAGTTGCCGAGCGCAAGCAACTTCCAATTCAGCAGCCGCGCCGCCACCCATGTACTGCTCAACAAATTATCCCCGCCTGATACCCCCAAAGCAGGTACACCTTGGGCCGACCTCGACAAGAGGCTGGCCCTTTTGCATTAAAAGGAGGAAAACACCATGAATCAGATTCTCACCCTGCGCGAAAAGCGCTCCAAGGCTTGGGATGCGGCCAAGGCGTTCCTGGACACCAAACGTGGCAATGATGGCCTGCTGACCCCCGAGGACGTGGCAACCTATGAAAAGATGGAGGCCGACGTGGTCGCCTTGGGAAAAGAAATTGACCGCTTGGAGCGCCAAGCCGCTCTTGACCGAGAAATGGAAAAGCCTCTGGCTGATCCCATCACAGGCAAACCCTCCGCGACCGTTGGCGAAGAAAAAACAGGCCGGGCCACGGACGAGTATAAAAAGTCCTTCTGGGCGACGATGCGCAACAAAGGCGTGGGCTTTGAGGTGCTCAATGCCCTCAAGATTGGTTCTGACCCGGACGGCGGCTATCTGGCCCCGGACGAATTCGAGCGCACCCTCATTCAAGGCTTGGAGGAACAGAACATCTTCCGGCAGTTGGCCCATGTGATCCAGACCTCCAGCGGCGACCGCAAGATTCCTGTTGTGGCTTCCAAGGGTACGGCCTCTTGGATTGATGAAGAAGGTGCATATCCCGAAAGCGATGACACCTTTGGTCTGGTTTCCATCGGTGCTTTCAAGCTGGCCACCACGATTCGCGCCTCCGAGGAACTGCTTAATGATTCGGTTTTCAATATTGAAAGCTATATTGCTGCCGAATTTGCCCGGCGTATCGGCAACAAGGAAGAAGAAGCCTTCTTTGTTGGGGACGGCACCGGGAAGCCCACCGGCATTTTTGCCGACGTGGGCGGCGCGGAGCAAGGCGTGACGACTGCCAGCGCAACGGCGCTGACCGCCGACGAAATCATGGACTTGTTTTACGCTCTGAAATCGCCTTATCGTAAGAGCGCGGTCTTTATGATGAACGATGCAACGGTGAAGGCGCTGCGGAAATTGAAGGACAACAACGGCCAGTACCTATGGCAGCCTTCGCTGACCGCTGGCACACCTGATACCGTGCTGGGCCGCCCCATCTACACCTCGGCTTATGTGCCTGTGATGGCTGCGGGCGCAAAAGCCGTGGCATTCGGTGACTTTTCGTACTATTGGGTGGCTGACCGCCAGAGCCGCAGCTTCAAGCGCCTAAATGAGTTGTATGCCGCGAACGGGCAGGTGGGCTTCCTTGCCAGCCAGCGTGTGGACGGTAAGCTCATTTTGCCGGAGGCTATCAAAACCCTCCAAATGAAGGCATAAGGCTATGCCCACGCTGGAGGAACTCAAAATTCATCTGCGCATTGAGCATGACGATGAGGACGCATACCTTGGTGTGCTTTTGCGCATGGCGAAGGCAGCGGTTGAAAACTTTTGTTTAACCAACTTTTCTGCCAATGATACCCCGGAGCCGGTCTGGCTGGCAATGCTCCTGCATGCCAGTTATTTTTATACTCACCGGGAAGCAGCGGATGCTGGCGCTTATGAGCATATGACCCGTGCGTTTAGCTCCCTGCTTTGGCCTTATCGGGACACCAGCAAGCTCATGTAGAAGGAGGCGGCGCGATGGCCAGTTACCGAAAACGTTCTGACATAGACCAACCAGCGGGCGAACTTCGCCATCGCGTCGCTTTCCTGGGGCGGGTAGTCAAGGTGAAAAGCGGCGTGGTATCCGAGATATGGGCACCTGCTTTTGTCTGCTGGGCATCCGCTGAGCCTTTGGCTGGCCGGGAGTTTTGGCAAGCAGCCACGGTAAACCGTGAAACCGAGGTGCGCTTTGTCATCCGATACCGCCGCGACGTGGACGAAACCATGCGCCTGCAATTCAATGGGGTGCAGTACCGAATTTCCAGCATTGTCAACCCTAACAACAGAAACGCGAAGCTGGAAATATTAGCGACAAGTACCCTTCCAAGGGAGGGGTAGGCTGTGGCCGGAAACATTAGCATTGAAAACTTGGGCGAAGTTGGTAAGCAGGCATTGGCTCTTGGTGCAGATACGAAGAAAGGTATTAACAAAGCGCTATTGGCTGGCGCTGAGGTTGTTAAGGGTGAGGCCTCGCAGCGTATCCCGCGTTACGCCAAGCACCGCACCGACCATGGGCGCAGCAGCAAGCATCTAGCCGACGCGCTTCGTACCGAAGTTGTTTCTGACCGGCAGGTGGCGGGCGTGACCGTAGAAGGTAGCTTTCAGAATGGGCCGAGCTACTATGTCAAATTTGTTGAGTACCTAAAGGCATTGTGGGATAGCTTTACTGATGTAACGGCTGCTTTTGAAACCAAAGAGAGTATTGATTGGGTGACGCTGTTTTATATCGGTACTGTTGTCCTGCACATGCCCGAATCTGTTTTTTGGCGCAGCACTTTGCGGAAAGTGTCTGCGCTTTTTTCTTGCCACGCGCAAAGGCAAAGCAAGGGCTCCCATTCTCAAAACACATTTTGACCGTAATTTTGACATGAATTATGCGTTGATTTATGCCGTGATTTCTGCTAAACTGAAAGCATTCCAAGACAGGAGATGATTATGTGGAAATTAAAGCAACTACGCAAATTCGGCCTTTGACGGATTTACGGGCAAGCATGAACGAGATTACTTCTTTTGTGGATAACGAAAGGCAACCTGTGTTTCTTACCAAACATGGCCATGGAAAATATGTGTTTCTAAGCATGGAGCAATATAGCGCGATTGTTGCCCGCAACGAGCTATACGAGCATTTGCAGGAAGGCTTGGATGATGTGGCTGCGGGTCGGACTATGCCTTTTGCGGAGGCAATGGCTGCACTGCGGAAGGACATGGAAAATGGAACGTTATGAAATTCACATAACCCCACGCGCATTAAAAGACCTTCGCCAAATTGCAGCCTATATTACTGGTGAATTACAGCAGCCGGATACCGCCCGCGAGGTCGTAAACAAGATTGAGGAAGGAATTCAATCCTTGGGGAAAATGCCGGAGCGTTTTGCCAAGGTGAAGGACAGGTTGCTTGCCTTACGGGGAATTAGAAAAGTACAGGTGGGCAACTACCTCATCTTTTATATCATTGAAGAACCCGCTGTTCACGTCATCGCTATACTCTATGAACGCCGCGACTGGCACAACATCCTATAACATCACTAACCGTCACCAGTAACGCCGGGCAACGCTTGGCGTTTTTCTTTTGCGCATTTTAATAGCCCCTTAACCACTTTCGCATGCTTTTGGCGCTGTACCTTTCGCAAGGTGCAAGCGCTTTTTTCTTGC
The DNA here is from genome assembly GCA_031549415.1 of Eubacteriales bacterium. Taxonomy (GTDB): domain Bacteria; phylum Bacillota; class Clostridia; order Christensenellales; family Aristaeellaceae; genus Limiplasma. The sequence goes on from JAVBPU010000014.1 coordinate 82,744, forward strand.
CATTGCACAATGTACCAACCGAGCGCGAAGGGCGCTCCGGCGTAAAGGAGGTGATCCCCAATGGGTAAAGAGCTTGGTGATTTGATTGTCAGGCTGTCGTTGGACAGCGCCAAGTTTGACGATGGCCTCAAACGCTTGGAAACGCAGATGACCAAGGTGCAGGGCCAATTCAAATCTTCCACCACGGGGATCACCGACTTTGGCAAAGTCACCGAAAAGCTGCAAGGTTCCGCTAATACGTTGACCCAGAGGCTTGCCGCACAAAAGCAGCAGGTCGCGCAACTTGAAAAAGCCTATCAGGAATCCGTGCGTGCCAAAGGCGCGGATGCGGAAGAAACCCAAAAGCTGGCGCAAAAGCTGGAACAAGCCAAAGCTAAGGTCGAGCAGACCGAGAAAGCGTTAGCTGCCGTCAATCAGCAGATCAAGCTAAATCAAAATGGCTGGTATCAGCTTGGGATGAACCTTGACGGTGTTGGCGCGAAGCTCCAGGAAGTCGGCAAAAAAATATCAACCGTTGGCTCGTCCATGACCAAGAAGGTTACGCTGCCAGTGGTGGCGCTGGGTACTGCCTGTGTCAAAACTTTTACGGATTTTGATGATAGCATGCGCTTAGTACAGGCTACAATGGTAGCCAGTGATGAGGACTTAGCGCGGTTGACTGCCACCGCTAAAGAGATGGGCGCGACCACCCGCTTTACTGCCAGTGAATCTGCGCAGGCATTGAACTACTTGGCTTTGGCGGGCTACGACGCGGATCAGGCGATTGAAGCGTTGCCCAAGGTGCTGAACCTTGCCGCAGCGGGCGGGCTGGATCTGGCATATGCCTCAGACCTCGTAACCGACAGTATGTCGGCGCTGGGGCTGGAGATGAACGAGCTGACCGGCTTTACCGACCAAATGGCGAAAACCTCGCAAAAGTCCAACACCAATATTGCCCAGCTTGGTGAAGCTATTCTTACCGTTGGTGGCACGGCCAAGGTGTTGAAAGGCGGGACTGTTGAACTCAATGCCGCTTTAGGCATCTTGGCCAACAACGGAATGAAAGGCGCAGAAGGCGGCACAAAGCTGCGTAATATGATTTTGTCCCTGACCGCACCGACGGAAAAGTCAGCCAAGATCATGCAAGACCTTGGTTTGAAAGTGTTTGATACTGAGGGCAAAATGCGTCCGCTCAATGAAGTTTTCAAAGACTTGGATGGCATACTCGCTACCATGAACGACGAGGATAAAACCAACGTCTTAAACGAAATCTTCAATAAGACTGACCTAAAGGCCGCACAGGCCATGCTGGCTGGATGCGGTGAGGAATTTGACAATCTTGCTGGTTTTATTGGCAACTGTGACGGTGCTGCTTCTCAAATGGCGGCCACCATGGAGGGCGGTATCGGCGGCTCCTTCCGATCCATGAAATCGGCTGTCGAGGGCTTGGCTATTGCTTTCGGTGAGCGCCTTGCACCCTATATCAAAAAAGCCGCTGATAAGATCACCGAGATCACGCGGAAGTTTACGCAAATGAACCCCAAAACGCAGGATACCATCATAAAGATACTGGCCTTGGCGGCGGCTGTGGGGCCGGTATTGGTTGTCGTTGGAAAAATGACCTCTGGTATTGGCAGCTTCATGCGCGTGCTTGCCCCACTATGCAAACTGCTGGGAGGTGCGCAGGTATCAACCGGCCTGCTTGGCAGTGCTTTTGCTGCCCTAGCCATACCTAGCTCCTGATTTGGCGGACTACCTGCGCTGCTCTATCCGGCCTTAGACAGGCCCTCAAACCACAGCTCAAATTCCATACTTGAGCAGCACAGGAGCCACTCGGAAACTTGTGTTTCAATACTGGGCCTCTAATTTCTGGTGAGCGAATGACATATCTTTTTTGCTGACTCATAGCGCTTTTTATTTCGGCGCGTTGACTTTCCATTCTTTTTGGGTATAATAAAAGCGAGGTGAACGCACTTTATGGAACGTAAAATCACCGTCGAGCTTTCGAAGTGGAAGGAAAGCGAGCGCCGCAAGCCCCTGATCCTGTACGGCGCGCGGCAAGTCGGCAAGACCTATGCCGCCATTTCCTTCGGGAAACAACACTATAAGAACACCGTGTACATCAACATGGAAGACTCGTCGCGCTTTCAGGATATCTTCGAGCGCGATCTGGATACCGCGCGCATTCTGCGCGAGCTTTCCGTCGCCACCGGGCAGACCATTCTCCCGGGCGATACGCTCATCATCCTGGATGAAATCCAGGCCTGCGAGCGCGCGCTCACGTCACTCAAATACTTCTGTGAAAACGCGCCGCAGTACCACATCATCGCGGCGGGCAGTTTGCTGGGCATCGCGGTCAACCGGGGCAAGTATTCCTTCCCGGTGGGCAAGGTGGACATGATGACTTTGTACCCC